>NZ_AP022591.1:0-1256062 GCF_010731795.1 Mycolicibacterium celeriflavum
AGAAGCGCCCTCCTCACCCAAGCGATCACTTCAACACTTTCACCGGGACGTGGTGGTATCCGGCGACGTTCTGCATATGCACGCGTTGCGACCGTCGAAATCGACCTCGAAGCGCGGCATGAAATCGAGCAGGTGCTCGAGCGCGATGCTGGTCTCCAACCGGGCCAGCGCTGCGCCGAGGCAACTGTGGATGCCGTAGCCCAGGCCCAGGTTCTGCGCTTGCGTGCGGTCGCGGGTGATGTCGAACGTCTCGCCGTCGTCGAAGGCGCGGGGGTCACGGTTGGCCGCCGCTTTCATCAGGAACACCGGCTTGTTGGCGGGAATCGTGCCGCCCGGCACTTCGGCTTCCTTCAACGTGTAGCGCACGTTGTACTGCACCGGACCCACATAGCGCAGCAACTCCTCGACGGCGGCGGGTAGCAGGCTGCGGTCGTCGAGCAACATCTGCCACTGCTCGGGATGCCGCGCGAACTCGACCACGGCACTGCCGACCAACTTGGTGACGGTCTCGGCGCCCGCGCGCCCAGTAGCGCGACGAAGCCGGTGATCTCGATGTCGTCGAGCTTGCGCATTTCGCCGTTCTCGCCCGGGATCTCGGCGGCGATCAGGCGGCTGATCATGTCGTCCTGGGGGTCGTGCCGGCGCTCCTGCACCAGGCCGAAGTAGTAGACCCCCGCGTCCATGTTGGCCTGCATGTTCTCTTCAGAAAGGTCGACCTGTCCGGGTTTGACCTCCAGGCCTTCGATCCAGTGCCGCACCTGCTGGCGGAACTCCTCGGGCACCCTGCCATCCGGGTGATCACCTCGACGAAACGGGCCGGAGAAATCCTGCACCACATCGAAGTTGTCCGGATCCACCTTGGACAGGTAGTGCTCGACGAGTTCGACGACCGTGTCGCGTTGCGACTGGATCGCCCGAGGGGTGAACGCCTTGTTGAGCAGGCTGCGCATGAAGCGGTGTTCGGGCGGATCCATGAAGATGATGGATTTCTGGAACCCCTTGCCGGACTTGATCATGTTCAGGTGGCACCCGCGGGTGGAAGAGAACGACTCGTGGTCCTTGAGTGCCGCCGCCACGTCCGCATGCCGGGTCAGCGCGTAGAAGTCCTGCTCCTCGTCGTAGTAGATCGGCGTCTCGTCGCGCATCCGCCGGTAGATCTCATACGGGTCGTCGAAGTACTCCTGCGAATACGGGTCGAACACCAGTTTCGGCTTGGTGATCTCCTCTTTCGCGGCGGGCTGGTGACCGCTTTCCGTTACGCGAGGGCGCAATTGTGTAACGTCAATAGTATGCCCCACGGGAAGGGTTTGAGTAGAGCGAATCGCTGTGTTCATAGTCGAATTCCGGCATTGATGACGTCATCGAGCAGGCCCAGCTCGCTGCCCAGCTCAGCCGCCGTTTTGCGGACGACGTCGACGTCCTTGCCGATGAACTCGCCGACATCGGCGACGAACCCGGCGACCGATCCGCGAGCGGAGATGAACTCCCCGACGCGGCTTGCCCCGCTGCCATGGGACACCGATGCCAGCAGCTTGGCCTCGTCCACGCCGAGGGAGGCGCCCAGCGACACCGCTTCGGTGAGCAAACCGATCTGTGCGGCGAACAAGGCGTTGTTGATCAGCTTGACCGCCTGGCCTGCGCCGAGCGGGTCGACATGCAGGATCGGGTCGCCGTAGGCTCACCACGGGTTGCACCCGCGCGACCGCCTCGTCGGAGCCGCCGACGAACAGGGTCACCTCGCCGGCGGCGATGTTGTGGCCCGCCGCTGACCGGCGCGTCGACGACCTCGACATCTCCGAACTGCTCGGCGATGGTCCGTGCGGTGGCGGGGTTTCCGGTCGTGTGGATGACGAGCGAGGCCCGCGGTTTCATCGCCGCCACCAACCCGTCGCGCAGGCAGATCTGCTGCACCTGCTCGTCGGTGAAGACGCACACGATCACCACGTCGGCGTCCGCGGCATCGGTCACGGTGCCGACCGGACCGCGCGCCGAGATCGCGCACCGCAGCGCGCTTGTCGTCGGTCCTGCCGACGGCTACGACCTCATGACCGGATGCGACGAGGCGGCGCACCATCGGGGCGCCCATCCGACCCGCCCCGACGAACCCGACGCGTGTCATCGCGGGTGATCCATCGACTCCAGGGCGGTGTCGGCCACGGTGAACACCGAACCCTCCGGCGCCGAGGCGCTCGCGGCGATGTTGGCCGCGTGCCGAACGTCCTTCTGCAGCAGCGCTCCTGCGATCGGGGCGAGACCCTCCACGGTGCCGCCGAACATGGAGATGCTGCCGAGCGCTTTGCTGGTGGCCGATCCGCCATTGAGGACCTCGGCGAGGCGCATCCGCGGGATGCCCAGCGACTCACCCAGATCCAAAGTGCTCAATGCGGCACCGAGGTTCGCCGTGAACAACAGGTTGTTGAGGATCTTGGTGACCTGTCCGCTGCCCAGCGGACCGAGGTGAACGATCGGGTCGGCATAGGTGGCGAACACCGGACGGCAGCGTTCGACGACCTCATCCTCCCCACCGACCATGACCAGCAGCTTGCCCTCCTCTACGGCGGGCGCGCCGCCACTGACCGGCGCATCGATGACCGAAACCCCCTGTTCGGCAGCGGCCTTCGAGATCTCCCGGCAGGTGTCGGGATGTACGGTGCTGTGAATGGCGACGATGCCGCCGGGGTAGACCGGCGAGCACACGGACTCGCCGTTGAGGACCTCGCGGACGTCGTCGTCCCCGACCACGCACAGGCAGACCAGATCGCTGGCGGCGCCGAGTTCGGCGGGTGAACTCGCCGTCTTCGCGGGGGTGTCTTTGTAGGGTTCCAAGCTGGCCTCTCGGCGGGCCCACAGTGTCGTCTCGAAACCGCCTTCGGCGATTCGGCGTGCCATGGGACCGCCCTGACTGCCCAGCCCGATGAATCCGACGCGCATCAACCCGCCTCCAACTTCGTTTCTGCGCTCAAGTGCGCGACTACACATTCCTCGACGAACGACAAGACCTTCAGGTGATATGCCGCAGCGCTGACCGACAGCGACGTGTTGTGTCCGGCGTTGCGTTGTTCGTCGAGAACGAACGCCGGTGCGGCCGTGAAGATCGCGGCGATGTCGGCCAGCGCGTCGGGATCGGTGCGCCACACCCGTTCGTGCTCGGCGACGATGAACTGCACCGGGACTTCCACCTGCGCCGCGAGCGCGGGGAAGTCGTGTCGCGGCCAGGTTTTTGTCATCTCCGCTTCGTACTGCGCGCCACCGGAGGAGTTGGTCATGCCGGAGAGCACCTCGGGCGGATAGAATTGCGCGGGCTGCCACAGCAGTTCCCGTAACCCGACCGGTCGCCGGGTGGCCGTCGCGGTCTTCATCATCTCGGCGGCCTGATCGCCGTACCGCAGGCCGGTGCCGGCCAGGCTGAGCCGAGAATGCCTGCGTCGACGGCGTTTTCATCTGCGGCCATCCGGACCGCCAGCTCGCAGCCGGCCGAGTGGCCGAGCAGGAACAGCCCGGCGCCGCGCGAACCGTCGGCGAGGACTTTCTCGACGGCGCCGTACGCCAGCGCGACGCGTTGGTCCGGTTCTTGCATCGCGTCCGGATACGGCGCCGAACTGCCGTAGCCCGGTCGGTCCAGCGCGACCACGGTGAATCCGAGTGCGGCGCCGACGCGTAGCAGCGACAGCCGCGGATGGCCAGGGCAGTCGAAATACGCTGCGGTGCTGGCCCCGCCGTGGAAGGCGACGATGACGGCCCTCGGTTCGTCGACGGCGGCGACAAGCCCCGACATCGGTACACCGTCGACGAGGACGACGCGAGGCCGGGGAGCCGCACCGGCGGCGACATCAGGCCGGGGAGCCGCACCGACGGCGACATCGAACCGGGGAGCCGCACCGGCGGCGACATCAGGCCGGGGAGCCGCACCGGCGGCGACATCAGGCCGCGGACTCACACTCACGAGTCGGTCCGCATCAGGATCGCCCGCTGGTGTCAGTCCGCCGCTGCTGACCACGGCGACGCGCGCATCCTCGACCTGTCGGTCGCCGGCGTCGCCGCGCAACTGTGTGACCGCCTCGTGGATCAGGCCCATGCCGTGGGTGCGGCCGTGGGACAGCTGACCGCCGTGGGTGTTCAACGGGATCACGCCGTCGCGGGCGATCGCCTGACCACCGTCGAGGAAGTCCTTGGCCTCGCCGATGCCGCAGAAGCCGAGTGCTTCCAACCAGGACAGGCAGTTGAATGAGAAGCCATCGTACAGCTCGGCGACGTCGACGTCGCTGGGCCGCAGGGAGGTTCGCGTCCACAGGTGCGCCGCCTGGCCGAGCACCTGGGGCTCGTGGGTGAGCGTGCTCTGGTCCCAGTCCGTGCGCTCGACGATCTGCGTGCCGACGGCTTCGAAGAGCACGGGTTCACGCGGCATGTCCTGGCGGCATCGACGGCCGAAACGATCACCGCGACCGCGCCGTCGCATGGCACGTCGCAGTCGTAGAGCCCGAACGGCGTGGTGATCATCCGAGCGCCCAGGTAGTCATCCATGCCCATCGGATCGCGGTAGATGGCAGTCGGGTTCAGCGCTGCATTCGCGCGCTGGTTCAACGCGATCCAGCCGAGAGTCTCCCGCGTGGTGCCGTACCGGTCGAAGTGCCGCTGCGCGTTCAGGGCGAGCGTGTGCGCCGCCGACATCGCGCCGAACGGCATCTGCCAGCTCGACGTGCGGGCACCACCGGGTGGTGCGGCCTTGCCTTCTTTCATCAGCTGCTGGAAAGTGGCTTCCCATCCGAAAGCACAGCACGTGACGGGCCATGCCGGTGGCGATCGCCATCATCGCGGCGATCACCGACCCGCCCGGACCGAACGTGTCCATGCCACCGTTGATCCACGCCGGACGGATTCCCAGCGCGCCCTCGAGCGCGGAGACGCCGCCCTCGCCCATGCCCGCGATGTCCAGGCCCGGATAGGTGGAGAGTCCGTCGATGTCGTCGAAGGACAGCCCGCGTCCGCGACGCCTCGCATCGTCAGCGACAACGGCGGCACCATCAGTCGGCGGCCGATCCGGGAGGCGCCGATGCCGACCGCGGAGTGTTCCTCGAACCGGTGCGTGGTCAGCGGGGTGCTGACGTGCTTGGCGAAATCCTGCGGTGCGATCTCGTCCTCGGGCGGGCCGGTCTGCTTGTCCGCGCTCGGCCGAAACACCGGCAGGAAGACATCTTCGAGCTTCTCGAACTGAACCTCGACGAGTTGGCCGAGTTCGAGATCGTCGGGATCGCAGTCGACGATGTTGGTGGTCAACCGAACTCGCGGATCCTCGATGACGGCGACCTGAGCCACCACATACGGCGGCGGGAGGTCGGGAAGCCGAACCGGTGGTTGACCGACAGGGTGGCCTTGCCGGACACGTCGCGCACACCCATGTTGTGACTGCGGCAGTACCGGCACACCGGCTGCGGGGTGGATCAGCGCCGCACAGTCGCGGCACTCCTGGATGCGCAGCACGTTGTCAGCACCTGCGGTCCAGAAGAACTCGTTGAGAACCGTGAGTTCCGGTAGCGGTCGAGTCACCGAACGAATCCCGAGATCGCTTCGTTGCTGTCGCCGGCCGTCGGATCGGGCTCGGAGGACTCGCGCGGTTCTTCGCGCACTTTGTTGTCGTCTGACGGCCGGTGTTCACCCATGTAGATGATCGCGTGGACGGGACAGTCGAACAGGGCCCGCATCACCGCGTCGCGGTCATTCTCCGGCACCGTTCCGTCGCCGATCAGCGACGCGTAACCCCAGTCGTCGAGCGAGAAGTACTCCGGCGCGTGCTTGGCGCAGATCCCGAAGCCGTCGCACAGCGTCCGGTCGAGCCGAATCCGCAAGCCATCACTCATGATTGGGCCACCGCCTCCACTTCGTAGGGTCGGACTGCTTCGAAGGCGCCGGCGCGGCAGGTCTGGCAGTCGTTGGCCAGATGGCGGGCGATTGCCTGCGGGAACTGGTGCAGCAGGCTGGCGGCGATGTTGGTGGCGCCGTCGAGTGCCGCAGGCGCCGCGACCGCGCAACACCACCGACCACCGTTGAAGGCGCGCGACGTCGTCGTCGGTCGCCACCCGTCGCGTAGTGCGGAGGCGACCGCGCTCATGGCGGCGGTGCCGTTGAAGCAGCTTCCGCACTGGCCGGCGTTCTCGCGGTCGAAGTAGGCCATCACCGACGCGGCGACGGCCACCGGGCAGTCGTCGGTCAGGATGGAAATGGCCCCGCATCCGAGGCCACTGCCCAGGCGGCGCATCGCTTCGTGGTCGAGCGTCGCGTCGAGGATGTCGGTGTTGAGCAGGCCGTATCAACGCGCCGGTGACGACCTCTTTGTCGAGTCCGTGCAGCTGCAGCAGCTCGGAAAATGCTGCGCCGTGCGGGATCTCGTAGAGCGTGGCCGGTCGAGCACCACCGGTGATGGTGGCGAGGAACGTTCCGGGCGACATCGGCGTGCCCACCGACCGGAACGCCTGCGCGCCGTGCTCGTGGATGAACGGCAGGTTGGCCAACGTCTCGACGTTGCTGACCATCGTCGGCAGCCCGGACACCCCTCGAAGGGCCGCGGCGGCTTGTCGGTGGGCTTGGCCTGCCCGCCGTTGATGCGCCGCACCGCCGCGGTCTCCTCACCGGCGACATATCCCGGTTCGACCGTCACGACGTTGACTTCGGTGCCGCCGAACGTGTCCGGTGGAAGTTGGCTCAGCGCGGTGCTCACGCGCGCCGCGAGGGCGTCGGAGACGTACACGTAGGCGCGCCGGCTCCGGCGACGGCCGCGGCCAGGCGTAGCCCGTCGAGAACCAGGTACGGGCGGTGGCGCAGCAGCCAGCGGTCTTTGATCGACGCCGGCTCGCCCTCTTCGCCGTTCGCGACGACGACCGTGTCCGAGCCGCGTTGGTGTGCGTCGCGCACGGAGCGCAGTTTGGTGCCGATGGGAAAAGCCGCGCCGCCGCGACCAGCAGTCCGGACAGGTCCACTTGCTCGGCCAGCGCCTCGGCGTCGGACAGCGGCTGGTAGCCACCGGCCTGCGCGTAGTCGGCGTAGTCCTCGGGGCCCGAGCCCGCTGGGCGCAGCAGACGCGGCGTGCAGTCCGGCCACGCGGTGACGGTGAGTTCGGTGGCGGTGGAGGTCATGAAGCGTCCTTGTGATCCGCGGATAGGCTGACGGCCATGAGGACTGCGGTGGTGCGCGTCGGCGTCGACCGTGCCGGCGAACTCGATTCTGCGCAGCTCGACGAGGGTGCGGCCCGCCTGCGTGAGCTGGCCGGTGCGGCAGGCATCGAACTGGTCGAGAACAAGCTGTCCGGTCTGCCCGCCCAACGCCGCGAGGTCGAACTGCTGATCGAAGGCGACGATCCCGACACGCTCACGCGTACCGCGCTCGACCTGTGCGCTCGAGCCTTTGGCGCGTTCGGCACCACACCGGTACCCGGCGTGGTGACGTTCATCAGTCGCGGCACCGACGCCGATGCGCAAGGCGTGCTCGCCGGATTGGGACTGGCCGGTGACATCGAACGGGTGCCGGGCGACGACGGCTGGGACGTCGTACACGTGACGCTGCGCAAGGCCGACCTCGAGCGCGTGCCCGAGAGCCGCGTCCACACCGCGCTCGAGGCGTCACTGAATTGCGAGGTTCGCATCCGCACGGTCTGAACCGGCGTGTGGGCCCACGCCAGCGGGGGGAACGTTCGCCCGCTCATCTAGCTGTCCAGGAACTTCAGGATCGCGGGCGCTGCCTGCACCCACGTGTCGAACATGTTGAATCGCTTGACCTTTCCGGAGGCGCGAGCCTCACCTGCGCGCTCCCAAGCGTCCTCGGGCCACGGCGGGTCAATGAGCTCGGAGCCCTTGATCAGGCAGCTCACCTCGAGCGAGGTCCGCTTCGGATGGTCGAGGTCGTTCTCACCGCCGCGGATGATCAGCGTGGGAACCTTGATGTTGTCGAACATTTCGTCCTCGACGCCGGGGATCGTCTGGCCGGGTTTGGGTACGAACGCGTTGAGCCACCGCAGCATCAGCTTGAGGAACTCGTCGGGATCCTGTGCGAGGATACGGTCCCGGTTGGCCGGATTCTCGGCGATGCGTTGTTTCCATTCGTCAACGGCGGCAACCGCCTTCATGCCGGCGCCACGCACCGCGAGGATGCTCGGCACGATGTAGTACGAACCCAGCACGAATGAGCCGTACACGCCGCCGACGATGTTCCACACCACGAGCTTCCGGACGATCTCGGGATGCAGCATCGCGGTCAGCATCGAGTCGCGGGCGCCGCCCGACCCGCCGGCGATGACGCACGGGCCGATGTCGAGGCGGGTGATCAACGCGTGCAGCGTGTCGGCGCGCATGTGCGATTCGCTCTGCCCGTAGAACTGAACGTCGGACTTGCCGCAGTTGGGCCGGTCCCACAGCAGCACGCGGTAGCCGCCCTTGACCAGCTCTTGCGCCAACGGCCAGCCCCTCTCGATGTCCTTGCTGAATCGACCGCCCGGGGTAAGCGCGATGAAATCGCCTTCTTGCCGAGGATCTCGTAGACGACGTTGCCGCCGTTGATCTCGATCGTCTTCTCGCCGCGTTTGAGCTTGGGGCCGGCGGACTCGGTCGTGGTCATGATCCGCCTCCGCGACGGTGCGCAAACTGACGATTTTTGGCGGCGTGTCGTGTGCAAACACGCACGGTCGCGCTGATGATGGGGCGCCTGCTCATGCCTGCACCAGCACCTCGTTGCCGACCACCCGGACCGGGTAGGTGCGGACGCTCCACTCGGGCTTGACCGCGGTGGTGCCGGTGGCCAGTTCGAAACCCCATTGGTGCCACGGGCAGTAGATGTACTCAGGTCGCGGACCATCACCGCGTCGCCGGGCACGCTGTCGTCGACGACGGTGCGCCCCCGGGCGCGGCCAGAACACAGCGGACCGCCTTCGTGCGGGCAGTAGTTCGCGATCGCGTAGAACGTGCCGTTGACGTTGTACACACCGACGCCGTGGCGTCCGATCGGCACCAATTTGTGCTTGCCTGGCGGGATTTCGTCGACGGTGGCGACGACGTGCTCACGCCCCTGGGCCAGCCGGGGCGTCTTCTGCTGCTCGTCCAACTCAGAACACCCGAACCTGGCCCTCGAGGGCCGGAACCGTCTCGGGAAGGTGATACGTGGCGATGCCGTTGCGGAACATCACGGCCTCGCGGGCGTGCTCGGGCAGGTGCTTGACCAGCCAGCGGGGATCGTCGAACGTCCAATGCGGATAGTCGCTGCTGTAGAGCAGGATCTTCTCGCACTCCATCCACTCGAACGCACGCGACAACTCGGTCTTGTCCTCGGGGTAGTCCAGCGGTTGGGTGGTGAACTTGATGTGGTCCTTGACGTACTCCGAGGGCTTGCGCTTGATGTCCAGCCACGATTTGCGGGCCTCGTAAATCGCGTCCATCCGCCACATCAGCGGCAGAATCCACGAGAAGGCGTGCTCCACCAACACGATTCGCAGTGTCGGGAACCGGTCGAACAGACCGTCGAACACCATGCTCATCACCTGGTTCGCGGCCAGCAGCGAGTAGGTGACCATGAAATCGTGGTTGTAGCTGGGGAATCCGACCGGCGGGATCGGCAGCTCTTCGTGATGGCTGCGCGACAGGTGACAGCTCACCGTGATGTCGTGCTTGGTGGCGGCCTCCCAGATCGGGTTGTACTTCGGATCACCCCATGCCGGGCGGGGTTCGGCTTTGATCAGCACCTGGCCCATGTACGGATGCCCGGCCCAGCGCTCGATCTCGCGTGCCGAGTCCTCGGGCGCCTCGATCGCCACACAGACCGATCCCCGCCAGCGCTCATGCCAGTTGTTGTGGCTGTCCAGCCAGTGGTTGGCCTGCCAGTCGTTGAGCGCGACGCTCATCGCGTGGTTGACCTCCGGGAACCGCGCCGGATAGGCGGCGGGTTCGAGGATCGCGATGTCGGCCCCGGCCTCCATGATCAGCTGCTTGAACGCAAGGGCCGGGTCGCTGCCGGCGAAGTTGCCGTCCGACGGGAACGTGTCGACGCGCATCGCATAGGCATGCGCGTAATCCGGCGCGTCGTAGTAGATCTGATCGCCGACCTTGCGCGTCAGGAAGTACTTGCTGCGCCATGGCTCCGGGATGTACGGCGTCAACTCGCCCGCTCTCGGCGTCGGGTGCACATCGGAATCGACGCAGCGCACCGCGACGCGCTCGGCCGCCGGCTTCCGCTCTGTCACTGTCACGGTCATCGTGGCTCCCTGCCTTCCAACTGCTTCCCAAGCCCTATCACTGTGCGCTCATCGACGCGCCGACGTCTATGCCGTACAGCTCCGCGGCGTTGCGCCAGCAGAGCTTCTCGCGCTGTTCGTCGGAGTACGCGGCGGGCACCTTCAGGTCGTTGAGCTGCCAGTGGGGATAGCTCGACCCGTACATCACCATGTCGTCCTTGCCGGTGAAACTCAGCCATTCCCCGGCATAGTCCACGTCGCCGGGGCCGTCCATCGCACCCTGCACGAAATACGTGTGGCCCGGCAGATAATCGCTTGGCATCCGCGGCGCCCACGGCGTCTGCTCGAGGTGCGGTCGGCCGAAGCAGTCCATCCGCCACATGAACGGCGTCATCATGTCGGCCGCCCCGTCGGCCCAGACGAACTTCAATGTCGGCATCCTTTCGAATACCCCTTCGACGATGAGATTCATCAGGTGGTACAGGTAATTCAGCGCCATGAAGCTGACGTAGTTCTCGTAGGTCCTCGGCACTCCGGACGGTGTCGGTGCGTACTGGACGCCGGCCCCCACCTCGATGTGCACCGCAACGGGCAGGTTCGCTTCCACTGCGGCCTCCCACAGCGGCCAGTACTGCGGCTTGCCGTACAGCTCGCGGGACTGCAGCGGGACAGCGATCTGCACCACCCGCGGATGATCGGCGTACTTGGCGATCTGCAGGGCGCCGGTGATGTCGTCGGGGTTGACGCGGATGGTGCCGCGGAACCGGTCGGCGTACGGATTGTCGTCGAGCCAACGCGTGACCATCAGCTCGTTGTGTGCCGCCGCGATCGCGGTGCCGAGATGGCGATCCGGCATGACGCCGCGCGTCATCGGGTGCAGGACAGCGACATCGACGCCACGTTCGGAGAACAGCTGCCGACCGACGAAGTCCGGGTCCGACCCCGGATACATGCGGTCGCGCTCGGTTTCGGGTGCGTACTCGCCACCGGGCGCGCCGTACCAGTCCATCTCGTAGTCGGGGAAGCCGCGGCTCTTGAACGGCTCGCGCATGAAGCTGCGCAGGTCTTTGTTCGACTTGCTGAAGATGTGCACGCTGGCGTCGATGAGCGGCGTGTCGACGGGCGTCGAACTCCCGTCCGGGTGTTGCATCACCAAGGCTGTCCTCCGATGTCATCCGGCGGTCGGCGGCGCCGGAGGGCGCCGCGCGAAACACCGAACACCTCCAGTGTAAAGCGTTGTTCTTCAATCGCAAGAATCCAGTTCTCAACGAATCGCTTACTTTTGCGCAGGTCAGGGTGCGCGCTGGTCAAGTGCACGACACACTACCTCCGAAACGGGTAGTCAAATCGGGAGAACGATTACGACGTCACAGGAGAATGTTATTCTCGCCGGGACGCGCTGCACATCTCTGAGGTCCCCGGGAGGCTTGGTGTTACTGGAGTTCGACGCCGATCAGCGACTCTGGCAGGAGACCGTGCGCGACGCGGTCACCAAGCAGTGCCCGGCCTCGCTGGTGCGCGGTATCGCCGAGAACGGGGTCGACCCGACACCGCTCTGGAAGACCTACGTCGACGCCGGCTGGACCGAGTTGGCCGATCCGGAGAACGCGGTCGAACTGGCGATCGTGCTCGAGGAGCTGGGCCGGGCCACCGACCCGACACCGTTCCTGGCGACCCTGACGCAGTTCGCGCCGCTGGCCGGTGACCGTTTTGATCCCCAACAGGCAGGCACGGCGGTGTACGACGGCGTGGCCGCGCACCGGGTCGAAGACGGCTGGGTGCTCAACGGCACGGCCCGGCACGTCCTCGACGGCGACCGCGCCGAGCGGTTCGCCGTCGTGACCGAGGCCGGCGTGTTCGTCGTCGACGCCGACAAGGCCACCTCACGCCGCAGCCCGTCTTCGATCCGGTGTTGCACATCGCCGAGGCGTCGTTCGTCGACGCCCGGGTGCCCGACACGGACCGGGTGCGGGTGGACGCCGAACGGGCCCGCCACGTCGCGCTGACCGGGATGGCCATCACCACGGTCGGCGCGTGCCAACGCATCCTTGACCTGGTGCTCGAACACGCCAAGCAGCGCCAGCAATTCGGCGTCGCGATCGGTTCGTTTCAGGCGGTCCAACACAAGGCGGTCGACATGCACGTCGCGACCGAACGTGCGCGGGCACTGTCGTACTTCGCGGCGCTGACGATCGCGGCCGACGATCCGCGTCGCCGGCTGGCGGCGGCGATGGCCAAGGCGTCGGCGGGGGAGGCGCAGGCGCTGGTGTTCCGGCACGGCCTTCAGCTGTTCGGCGCCATGGGTTTCACGTGGGAGAACGACCTTCAGTTCGCGCTGAAGCGAGCCAAGGCCGGCGAGCTGTTGCTCGGCGGCGCCGCGGAGCATCGCGCGGTGATCGCGGAGGAGTACAGGAGTAACGGTGCAGCTGACCTTTGATTCCGACGTCGAGGAGTTCCGCGCCGAGTTCGCGGCCTTTCTCGACGAGCACCTGCCGTCCGAGGCGCAGACGTTGGAGCGGCCGCGGTCGGTTTCGCACATGCCGCAGTGGGCACGCGACTGGCAGCGCCTGCTGTTCGACAACGGCTGGCTGCTGCCCGCGCAGCCCCCGGAGTTCGGCGGGCGCAACGCGACCGTCGTGCAGCAGTTCGTCCATCTCGACGAACTGTGCCGTCGGCGCATCTATCACAGCTTCAACCCGCAAGGCGTCAACATCATTGCGGCATCGTTGATTTCGTTCGGTTCGGAGGAGCAGAAGCACCGTTGGGCGGTGCCGGTGCTCAAGGCCGAGATCACCGCGTCGCTGGGGATGAGCGAACCGAGCGCAGGCTCCGACCTGGCCTCGTTACGCACCCGAGCGGTCCTGGATGGTGACCACTTCGTCGTCAACGGCCAGAAGGTGTGGACCTCGGGCGCGCACGACGCCGACTTCCTGTTGACCTTCGTGCGCACCGACCCCGATGCGCCCAAACACAAAGGCATCAGCGCGCTCATCATCGGTACGGACACACCGGGTGTGGTGTGCCGTCCGTTCGCCGACATGACGGGACAGGACAACCTCGACTTCAACGAGGTGTTCTTCACCGACGCCCGCGTCCCCGCCGAGAATCTGGTCGGACCGCTCAACGGCGGTTGGGGTGTCGCCAACGGTTCGCTCGGCCACGAACGCACGATGATGTGGCTCGGGTTCGCCGACCGGATCGACAACATGATCGCCGACTTCCGGCCGCGCACCGAACTGCAGCGCGACCAATACGCCACCACGATCATGGACTATCAGGCGTTGCGGGCGATGGGCTCGGCGGCGCTGGCGCGCGCCGCGCGCGGCGAGATGGACACCGCCTCGGTGTCGGTGCTGAAACTGTTCGGCTCCGAAGCCGAACGTCAGGCCATGGAGAACGCATTGGCGGCCGCGGGCGCCGACGGGCTGGTGCACCCGTCGACCTCCGGGCCCTACGAGCACATGAACCTCGACCACTACTTCGCGAGCTGGTTCGAGCGCTACGCCCGCAGTTTCGGCGGCACCATCGCCGGCGGTACGTCGGAGATCCAGCGCAACATCATCGCCACCCAGGTGCTCGGGTTGCCACGGCGCTGACGACGGTGACCGAGACGCTCGATATCGACCGGTCGAAACCCGGCGTCGTTGTCGTGCAACTGAATCGGCCCAACCAGCTCAACGCGATCAACGAGGCCATGCGCGACGAGCTCGTGTGGACGCTCGACCAGATCGCCGCGGACACGTCAGTGCATTCGGTGGTGCTGACCGGTGCCGGGCGCGGGTTCTGCTCCGGTATCGACGTGCGGAGTTTCGGCCCCACGGCGCCGGATGCGTCGGCGCCCGCGATCGAGCGGATGCGCTTTCAGGAGGCCATGGCCGCGCTGCCGCAGGCGATCCGGGCGCTGCCGCAGCCGGTCGTCGCGGCGGTGAACGGCCCGTGTGTCGGCGCGGGGCTGGCGTTGTGCCTGGCCGCCGATATCCGCATCTGTTCGACCGCAGCGACATTCGGCAACGCCGCGATCCTGCTCGGCCTGTCCGGCGCCGAAATGGGCATGAGTTATCACCTGCCCAGGATCGTCGGGACCAGCGTCGCGGCCGACTGGATGTTGACCGGCCGCACCGTGTCCGCCGAGGAAGCCGACCGCCGCGGCCTGGTCAGCGCGCTCGTCGAACCGGACCGGCTGATCGAGCGGGCGGTCGAGTTGGCCACGACGATTGCGGGCCTCTCGGCGCTGGGCGTGCAGTTGACCAAGCGGGCCCTGCAGGCCAACACCGACGCACCGCTGGACGCCGCGCTCGAACTGGAGAACCGCAACCAGGTGCTCAGCCATGCGACCGACGAGGCGGCGCAGCGGCGGCGCAAGTGGTCGGACACCTGAGGCACGAAAGGACGACCTGTGGCGTGGGACTTCTCGACGGACCCGGAGTGGGCGGAGCAACTGGCGTGGGTCGAGCAGTTCGTGCGCGAGGAGTGCGAACCGATCGACTACATCGTCAAGGAGTCGCATGACCTCAATGACCCGGTGCGCCAGGCGCTGATCCCGCCGCTGCAGGAGATCGTCAAAGAGCGGGGGCTGTGGGCCACCCACCTGGGCCCGCACCTCGGCGGGCCCGGTTTCGGTCAGGTCAAACTGGCGCTGCTCAACGAAATCCTCGGCCGATCCGAGTGCGCGCCGATCGTGTTCGGCTCTCAGGCACCGGATTCGGGCAACAGCGAGATCCTTGCCCACTACGGAACACCGGAACTCAAGCAACGGTATCTCGAACCGCTGCTCGACAACCGGATCGTGTCGTGCTTCTCGATGACCGAACCCCACGGCGGCGCCGACCCGAAGGTGTTCACCACCACGGCCACCCGCGACGGTGACCAGTGGGTCATCAACGGCGAGAAGTGGTATTCGTCGTTCGCCTCGATGGCGTCGTTCATCATCGTCATGGCCATGACGGACCCCGATGCCCCGCCTTATCAACGGTATTCGATGTTCGTGGTGCCGGGCGGCACTGCCGGCGTCAACGTGCTGCGCGATGTCGGGCTCGGCTATCAGCCAATCGGCGGTGGCGGGCGAGAAGGGTATGTCCGCTACGAGAACGTCCGCGTACCCGACGATCACATGCTGGGACCGCGCGGCGGCGCCTTCGTCGTCGCGCAGACCAGGCTCGGCGGCGGACGCATCCACCACGCCATGCGAACCGTCGGTCTGGTTCGGCGGATCTTCGACATGCTTACTGAGCGGGCGGTGTCGCGCTACACCCAAGGTTCGGTGCTGGCCGACAAGCAGATGGTGCAGGAGATGATCGCCGACTCGTGGATGGAGATCGAGGCGTTTCGGCTGCTGACCCTGCAGACCGCGTGGAAGATCGACAAATACAACGACTACAAGGCCGTGCGCGGGGACATCTCCGCCGTCAAGGCCATGATGCAGAAGGTGTTACACGACGTGTCGGCACGGGCCCTGCAGCTGCACGGCTCGCTGGGCACCTCGCACGAGATGCCGTTCGTGCAGTACCTGACGGAGTCGTTCGTGTTGGGTCTTGCCGACGGGCCGACCGAGGTCCACAAGGTGACGCTGGCCCGGCTGCTGCTCAAAGACGTCACGCCGGCGCCAGACGCGTTTCCGTCCGAACACCTGCTTCGACTGCGGGCAGCCGCCGAAGCCAAGTTCGCCGACAAGCTCGCGGGTATCCCGCGGAACTGACTGGGAGGGCGCTCGATGTCCTGTGACGGAAAGGTCGCACTGGTGACCGGCACCAGCCGAGGGCTGGGCAGGGCCATCGCGAAGCGGCTCGCCGCCGAGGGCGCGACCGTCGCGTTGACCGCCCGCACACTCGAGCCGGACCCGAAATACCAGGGCTCTCTGCACGAGACACTCGCGGAGATCGAGAGCCAGGGCGGGACAGCGGTCGCGGTGGCCGCCGACCTGTCCCAGAGCGACGAGCGTGAGCGGCTGTTCGCCGAGGTGGACGAAAAGGTCGGAGCCCCCGACATTCTCGTCAACAACGCGGCGGTCACCTTCTTGCGACCGCTGGATGAGTTCCCCGAGCGGCGGGTCCGCCTGATGATCGAGATGCACCTGATGGCTCCGCTGCACCTCACGCAGTTGGCCGTTCCCGCCATGCGTGCCCGCGGCCGCGGCTGGGTGCTCAACGTGACGTCGGTCGGCGGCGACCTGCCCACCGGTCCGCCGTTCTCCGAGTTCGACCGCACCGCCGGTTTCGGCGTCTATGGGACGGTCAAGGCGGCACTGAACCGGCTGACGAAAAGCCTTGCCGCCGAGCTGTATGACGACGGCATCGCGGTCAACGCCGCCGCGCCGACCAATCCGGTCGCCACCGAGGGCGCGGGCTCCTCGACCTGGCCAAGAGCGATACCGAAGACATCTTGCTGATCACCGAAACCGCGTTCCGGTTGTGCACGGGCGACCCGAAGACGCTGACCGGCAGCATCGCCCACACCCAGGCATTCCTGAAGGAGATCGGCCGGCTATGAGGGTTCAGCCTGCGGCGTACCTGCGCACCACACTGCCGCTGGATCTTTCGGTGCTGGAGACCCTGGACAGCGGCCGCTACCACTCGATCTGGCTACCCGACCATATGGTCAGCTTCTGGCCGGACTCCATCTGGACACCCGAATTCACCGACCTGGCAACGGTTTCACCGTCGCCGCACCGACACCTCGACGGGATGGCGGTCGCGGCAGCCGCCGCGGTGTTGACCCGTAACGTCCCTTTGGCGACCAGCGTCGTCGACACCGTCCGGCGCCACCCGTCGCTGCTTGCGCAGAGCGCGCTGACCATCGACCACCTCGCCAAGGGGCGCTTCATCCTGGGTCTGGGTAGCGGGAGACCGAGAACACGGTGCCGTACGGCTTCGACTTCGCCCAACCGGTCGGCAGGTTTGAGGAGGCGCTGCACGTCATCCGGCTGCTGTGGGAGAGCGAGGGTCCCGTCGACTTCGACGGACGGTTCTACCGACTGCGGCACGCGCGTCTGGACAGCGAACCGTTCGACGGTCGGCTGCCGCGGATCTGGATCGGCGGCAGCGGGCCTCGCACGCTCGACATCGTCGGGCGCTACGCGGACGGATGGTGGCCCACGGGGGCATGGACGCCGGAGGACTACGCGGAAAAGCTTGCCGCGGTGCGGCTGTCCGCCGAGAGGGCAGGCCGCGACCCGGCGGCGATCACGCCTTGCTTCATTCAGGTATGCCTGGTGGGTCGTGACGACGCCGCAATCGCCGAGATCCTCGACGCACCGCTGGTGAAGTCCTTCCTGCTGCAGGTGTCCGCCGAGGTGCTGCGCAAGGCAGGGTTCGAGCATCCGATGGGCGAGGATTGGCGCGGATACCAGGACATCGACCCCGCGGTGCTCACCCGCGAGCGCATCGTCGACTTCCTCGACCGGGTCCAACCGGAGATGGTCCTCGCGATGGTGCCGCACGGCACACCGAAACAGCTCGCACGCGTCATCAAGGAGTACGTCGACGCGGGCTTGCGGGTGCCGAAGATCATGGATTACGGCGCCGTGGCGGGCCTGCGGTACACCGCCCAGTCGGCGCAGAATGTGCGCGAGGTGGAGGACGAGCTGATGAACCTGTGCGAAGACGTGCAATGACTCACCTCGACGCGGGAGAGATGCTCGCGCGCGCCGAGGCGGCAACCGGGTTGCACGACTACGGCGATCCGAGACTGCCCGAGCGCTTTTCGTTGGTCGTGGAGCACCTGAATTCGGTCGGCATGGACGCCGGCGGTGCGCGGCGGGCCGCCGAGGTGTGCCACTGGCTGCTGACCTCACGGCTGGAATTCTTCGCCGACCGTCGCCGCTATCCGCTCACCGAGGAGGTCATCGAGCGGCCGATGTTCGTCACCGGCGAACCGCGCTCGGGCACCACGCTGATGCACGCGCTGATGTCGGTGGATCCGGAGTCCCGCGCGCTTCGGTTCTGGGAGGTCATGTACCCGTCACCGCCGCCGGGCACTGTCGAGGCCGCCGATCCGCGGCGCGCACGCGCGGACGCCGACTGGCGCGAGATCAACGCCAAACTGCCGAAGTGGCTGCACAGCCACCCCTACAACGACATGCTGGGCGACGGCCTGCCCGAGGACGAACGGACCTGGGCGTTCGACTTCCGGGTGCTCACACCCACCGCGTGGTGGCGGGTGCCGATGCAGACCGTCGTCGGCGGGCTGCCCGCCGACCCGACGGCGCAGTACCGGATCCACAAGGCGATGCTGCAGAACTTCCAGTTTCACCGGCCGCGTAAGCGATGGGTACTCAAGGGATTCCACGGATTCCGGCTCGCCGAGTTCTTCGACGCTTACCCCGACGCGACGCTGCTCTGGTTGCATCGGGACCCGGTACAGGTCGCGGCGTCGCGCACGATGATGATGGCCGACATCCTCGAAGGCATCGTCGGCCCCGTCGATCTGCAGGCCGCCGCGAAGATGCACCTACAGTTGACCCGCGAGAGCATCGCCAACACGATGACCAATCCACTGGTCGACGATCCGCGGATTCTGCACGTGCGCTACACCGACTTCGTCGCCGATCAGGTCGGCACGGTACGTCGCTACTACGCATTCGCGGACCGGGGGCTGAGCGCGGATGCCGGGGCCGCGATGCGCGCCTACCTGGCAGCCAATCCCGGCGATCGGCACGGCAAGTTTCGGTACTCCACTTCGCTGCTGACCGACATCGGCGAAGATCTCGACGCGTTGCACGACGAGTTCCGGCCCTTCCGGGAGCGTTTCGGCGTCGAAATCGAGAAGCGGGGCTGAGGTGACCGACGAACGGCTGTCGGTGCACAGCGTGACGTTCATGGGCGCATCGCTGCGCGAGATGGAGTCGCACTGGCGGGCGCTCGGCGTCCGGCGGCTCAGCCTGATCGACTCGCAGTTGGCCGAGCCGGATCTGGCAACGATGGTCGCGAGCGGGTATTCGGTCGAAACGGTGTGTCACCTGTTCGCAACGCGGGATTCGCTGCTGCGGGTCATCGAGGGGGCGGCCGACGTCGGCGCGAGGGCGGTCTACATGCTGACCGGCGGGCGTGGCAGGCTTGATTGGGCGGACGCCGCCGAGCGTTTCCGCGATGCCGTCACGCCCTGCGTGGCGGCCGCCGAGCAGGCGGGGGTGGCATTGGCGATCGAGAACGCGTCCAGTCTCTACGCCGACATCCACATCGCCCACAGCCTGCGCGACACGATCACACTGGCAGAGATGACCGGGCTGGGAATCTGCATCGACCTGTTTCACTGCTGGGCCGAGGCGGAACTGCCGGCGCTGCTCGAGCGGGCGTTACCGCGAACGCAGGCGATCCAGTTGAGCGACTACGTACTCGGCGACCGCGCCCTGCCTGCGCGCGCCGTGCCCGGCGACGGCACCATTCCCATCGAGCGCTTCGTCGCCACGGTGCTCGGGGCGGGATATCCACATCACTTCGACCTCGAACTGATCGGGCCGCGCATCGAGCGGGAGGGCCGCCTGGAGGCCTCCCGGCGCGCCTGCGCGGTGGTATCGGCGATGCTGGAAGAACGCGACGGCTAGGAGACGGCGATGGCGTTCGGAGACGGCCCGGATGATGCGGCGCTTAAGTCGGCGTGGGAATCCTTCTGCGACCGGTTGAAAGCGGCGGGGGATCGGGTCTTCAAGGACCACAACCCGGCGTCCGGCGTCCATCGTGTCGACGGATTCCGTTTCCTGACACAGAATCTGGGTCAGGCCTTCGACCTCGCACTGGAGACCCGGGACACGCGATACCCGATGATCCACACGTTCTGCCATGCCGGACGCAAACTCGGCGGCGACTGTGCGGACTTCCTCTACCAGCAGGCATGGATCGACGGGAGGTCGACCTACCGCATCACCGGCGAACGCGGCACGGCCAGCTTTCTCAACATCACCGTGCAGGGCCACGCCGCGAGGGGCCGGGTATTGCACGAACCGTTCGGCGATGTGCCCGAGGCAAATCTGACCGGCGCGCAATTGCACACGTCACCCGGCGGAGATTTCGAGATCTACATCGGCGGGCCGCAGCGCGACGGGAACTGGCTGCCCACCACGCTGGGGACGCGAAAGCTGTTCATCCGCCAGGGTTTCGACCGCTGGGATGAGCGACCGGCCCAGATGCACATCGAGCGCGTCGACATGGATTCGTCCCGACCGCTGCCGAATCCTGCAGACATGGTGGCGGCGATCGACTGGGCGGGCGACTTCCTGACCGGAATGATGGCCGACTGGCCCGAATACCCTTTCGTCTATGGGGGAGTCGACGCCGACCGGCCCAACGCGTTCCCCGAGATCGCGTCGACGGGCGCGGACGCGAAGCGAGGCCGCGCCGCGGTGAACATGCACTGGCGCCTCAAGCCCGACGAGGCGGTGATCATCGAGTTCGACGCGCACGACGGGCTGTGGATGCTGACCAACATGGGTGCCTTTTTCACCAGCATGGACTACCTGTACCGCCCGGTGAGCTACACGCCCAGTCGCACCGCAGTCGACGACGACGACCGGGTGCGAATCATCCTCTGTCACGACGACCCGGGCTATCACAACTGGTTGGACACACAGGGATTCGAGCGGGGGAACCTGACCTACCGGCACATGCTTGATGGCGAGCCCGCAACATTGACCACGCGGCTGGTCAAGCGCGCGAATCTCGCCGACGCGCTTCCACCGGACACCGCGACGGTGACGCAGGCGCAGCGCACCGCTCAGATGTGGGAACGCTTCCGCAGTGTTCGGCAGCGCTACGGGTGGTAGCGAGACCTCGCTTACAGCCGTTGCAGCTTGAACGTCCAGAACTGCATGCCGGGGACCGTTGAAACAGCCGACGTTGTAATGGGACTCGATGGTTCCCACGAGAGAAACCTCGTCCCACGAGTAGGTCTCACGGGTGGGGAGCACCTGGCCGGGGCAGCGCAAGCCGTCGGGCACGTCGACGGTCATGGTGTAACGCCCGTCGACCAGCTTTGCGGCCCCTTCGTAGTACGCGTAGAACTTCAGCCGCGGACGCGCGCGGACATATACGCAGTCGAGTGGTTTGTCCGGGAGGCAGGTGGTGATATACCAGACCCACGATGCCCGGTCGTACCTGTTGGTGAGCAGATCGTAGTTGCCCAGCGTCATCATGGCCTGCGCCGGCGGAGGCGCGACGAGGCCGGTGGCCATGAGGAGCGCGGCCGCCACGACAAGGATTTTGAAGCGCTTCAACGTCGGTCCTCCCAGTACCCCGCCCCGCTGCTCATCAAATCATCTCTCCGCGAATACCACGTGCCGATCTGTTGTTTGATCGACCGACTCCTCATCGCCTCGTCCCTCGGCGCATCGTCGCCGATCAGGCGATGACGGCGCCTTCCTTGCGTTCGGTGATCGGCCGCGCCAGTTCCTGTTCGTCGCAGACGCGCTGCAGCTTCTCCAACGTTTCGTCGAGACCCGGGCCGAGCGGCTTGCCCGGCGTGAAGGTCGCGGGCAGATTGCGCATGCCTTGGATCACCCCGATCGTGTCGTAGTGCACGGTGCCCGCGGGGTCGCACACGTAGTCGGGCATCCGGTCCAACACAGCCGTCAGCATCGACTTGAAGACCGTGCGCGCCACGTTGGAGCCGACGCACCGGTGCACGCCGATGCCGAAGCTGAAGTGCCGGTTGCCCTTCCGATCGAGAATGACCTCGTTCGGTTTCTCGAACACAGACGGATCGCGGTTGGCCATGGCCCACGACAGCCAGAGCCGCTCGTACTGCTTGAACTGCTGGCCCTCGACCTCGACGTCTTCGGAGAAGGTCCGGCCGTCGCCGGGCGCCGGGGTGAAGAAGCGCAGGAACTCCTCGGTGGCCGGGTGCAGCAGCCTGTCCCGCTCGCGGCTGAGCCGTTCCCGTTGATCGGGGTGCTCGCCGAGCCATTCCAACGCGTGCGCGGTCAGTGCGGTCGTGGTGTCGAAACCTCCGCCGATGATGAGTCCGAGGTTGCCGAGGATCTCCATGTCGGGTGGGGGTTCGCCGTCGATGCGCAACTGCATCAGCGCGTTCACCAGCCCGGGCCGCGGATTCTCGCGGACCTCCATCATGTTGTTGATGAGGTCGATCCCCATCTCGCGGTGCTGCTCGTTGATCTTCTCGCGCTCAACGGAGTGTTCGGGTGTACACCGAGGCGTGGGTCGGCTCGCTGTAGACGTTCCACTTCTTGAGGTCGATACCCATCATCGCCAACGTGAAGACCGCGGGTACCACGTTGGCGAGGTGCTCGACGAAGTCGATGCGGCCCGATTCGATGTGCTCATCGAGGGCCGCGCGGGTGATCTCGTCGACGAACGGTTCCCAGCGTTTGATCGCGGCGGGGGACAGGTACGGGTTGAGCGCACCGCGGTAGACACTGTGCTCGGGCTCGTCCATCTCGAGGATGCCGCCGCGAACCACCGTGGCACGACTGGCCTTCGGGATCGTGATGCCCTGAAACGGTGTCTCATTGGTGATGTCGTGGTGATTGGACACTGCAGGGCAGCGGGCCAGTTCGAAGACATGCTTGCTGTCGGCGGCGACCCAGTGCCCGTTGTAGGTGTCCGTCCAGGCCATCGGGCACCGGGACTGCATCTCCTCGGTGATCTTCTCGAACTGCAGCCGGTATTCCGGTGTGTGCCGGTCGAAGTGGTACCTGTGCTTTTTGCGGTCGTCGTCGGTCGCGACATCCTCGATGGTCACGGCGCGTCTCCTATTGCTCGCTCGGCGGCCGGCAGTACCGGCATCATTCGATGACGATGGCCTGTTCCGGACATGACTGCGCCGCCTCCCTCACGAGGTCCTCCTGATCGGCGGGCACCACTTCGTTCACCGGCGATGCATGGCCGTCGACATCGTCGAGTTCGAACGAATCGGGTGAGATCATCGCGCACAGGGTGTGCCCCTGGCAGCGTGTTCCGTCAACCGAAACCTTCACTATCGCAACTCCTTTCCGCCTAGTTGTGGTAGTCGTACCACTTCAGGTAACCGCCGGCGTCGACGCGCAACTGTGCACCGGTGACGAAGCGCGCTTCGTCGGAGGCCAACCACAGCACCGCATTGCTGATGTCCTCCGGCTCGATCCACGGCACCTTCATGGCCTGCTGGACGTAGAACACCGGCTCGGCATCCTTGAGCTCGGGCTTCTCGAGGTCGGGCCGGAAGGAGCGGTACATCGGCTCGCTCTGCAGCATGTTGGTGTTGCAGTTGGTGGGATGCACGACATTGGCTCGGATGCCGCGCGGCGCGAGCTCGGTCGCCAGATCGTGCACGTAGGCCGACAGCGCCCGCTTGGAATGCACGTAGGCCATGCCGCCGGGGTCATTACCCGGGTCGTTCTTCTGGTGGGTGTCCATCAGTGCCGCGGTGGATCCGGTCGCGATGATCGACGCGCCCTCCTTGAGGTGCAGCAGCGACACCTGGATCGCGTTGATGGTGCCGATCAGGTTCGTGTTGATGACGTCGATCCACGCCTGCAGCGGCGGTTGGCCTTTCATCCCCGCGACACCGGCCTGCGCGACGACGATGTCCAGTCCGCCGAGCTGGGAGATACCGTCCTCGAGCGCGGCTTTCAGCTGCGAGGCCTCGCGCACGTCGGCCTTGGCGGTGACCACGCGCTGACCGGTCTTCTCGATGAAGGCCGCGGTCTCCTCGAGATCCTCCGGGGTGGCCATCGGGTAGCCGATGGTGTCGATGTTCTCGCAGAGGTCGACCGCGATGATGTCGGCGCCTTCCTCGGCCAGCCGTACCGCATGGCTACGCCCCTGCCCACGCGCCGCACCGGTGACGAATGCGACCTTTCCCTGTACGCGTCCCACTCGAGATCCTTTCCCTTGCCTAGCTCGGTTGCCTAGCTCGCTACGTGTTTCGGCCGCCGTTGACGCCCAAGATCTGCCCGGTGATGTAGCCGGCCTCCTCGGAGACCAGGAACGCGCATGCGGCCGCGATGTCCTCGGGCCTGCCGATCCGGCGCACCGGGGTGGTGTCGATGTTCTGCTGCACCACCAGGTAGCCGCGCTCCTCGGACTTGCGCAGCATCGGGGTGTCGATGAATCCCGGAGGCACCGCGTTGACCGTGATGCCGCTGGGTCCATACTCCAGCGCAAGCGACTTCGTCAGCCCGTTGACCGCCGACTTGGCCGCCACATACGACGACATGTAGGGCTGCCCGGAATGGGTGCTCGACGAGGAGATGTTGACGATCCGGCCCCAGCCCGCCTCGACCATGTCGGGCAGCACCGACTGGATGCAGTGGAACACCCCGTTGAGGTTGACGTCGATCACGCGTTGCCAATCGGCGAAACTCAGATCGGTGAAACGTTTGAACTTCTCCATGCCCGCGGCGTTCACCAGAACCGTCACCGGCCCGAGTTGGGCGCGCACCGCGTCGAGCGCCTCGTCCACCTGGGCGCGGTCGGTCACGTCCGCGGTGAAGGCGAACTCTTCGTCCGACGGGTTGATGTCGATGACGGCAACATGCATGCCGTCGGCGCGCAAGCGGTGCGCCACGGCCTGTCCGATGCCCGAACCACCTCCGGTCACGACGGCGTTCTTCATGACTCCGCCTGGCCTCCGCCCATCAAGAATCGTCCTTTCGATTATGAGAACCGTACTCTCGCGTCTCGTACCTCCGCAAGACACGATGCGGCTGTGATTCGCACTGGTGAGACGTTCGAGGGCCGATTGTCGCACCGTTATCCGCAGGCAGCGGCGATTCCCGTCATTCCCTTGAGTTCTCTCCAGGCGAATGTATGATTCGCCGGTGATGAGAATGAAGTTTCCATCACACCACAACCCCATTAACCACGCTGGCATTGGCTGCTGAGGAGGATGATGCAGGAAGCGACGACCATCTCGGGTGACGAAGCGGCTCCCGATGCCGCCGTCGACCGGCGCCTGCTGATCGGCGGAAAGCTGCTCGAGACCTCCCGGGCGTTTCCTTCCATCAACCCCGCCACCGGTGAGGTGCTCGGGCATGCGCCCGACGCCACGGTCGCCGACGCCGAAGCCGCGGTGGCGGCGGCGCGGCGCGCGTTCGACGGGACCGACTGGTCGACGAACACCGAACTGCGCATCCGTTGCCTCGAACAATTCCACCGCGCACTGGTCGAGCACCGCGACGAGCTCGCCGCTCTGACGATCGCTGAAGTCGGCGCCACGGAGACGCTTTGTCAGGGCGCACAGCTGGACCAACCCATCGAGATCGTGCGCTACTACGCCGAGCTGGTGAAGAGCTATCCGCTGACGGAGGATCTCGGCAACATCGAGAGCCGCGGCATGCAGCACCACCGCTGGGTGGAGAAGGAAGCCGCAGGCGTGGTGGCGGCGATCATCGCCTACAACTATCCGAACCAGTTGGCGCTCGCGAAGCTGGCGCCGGCGCTGGCCGCCGGGTGCACGGTGATCCTGAAGTCCGCGCCCGACACCCCGCTGATCACCCTGGCGCTCGGTGAGCTGATCGCCGAGCACACCGACATCCCCGCCGGCGTCGTCAACGTGCTCAGCGGGGCCGACCCCGACGTGGGCGCAGCGCTGACCACCAGCCCGGACGTGGACATGGTGACGTTCACCGGGTCGACGCCGACCGGCCGCCGGATCATGGCGGCCGCCAGCGAGACGCTGAAGAAGGTCTTCCTTGAACTGGGCGGCAAGTCGGCCGCGATCGTCCTCGACGACGCCGACTTCAACACGGCCGCGCTGTTCAGTGCGTTCAGCATGGTGACCCATGCCGGCCAGGGCTGCGCGTTGACGTCGCGGCTGCTGGTGCCGCGTTCGCACCACGACGAGATCGTGGAGCTGGTCAAGAACAACTTCGGCCTCGTGCGTTACGGCGACCCGGCCGATCCCCAGACGTACATGGGGCCACTTATCAGCGGGAAGCAGCGGGACAAGGTCGATGGCATGGTCATGCGGGCCGTGGCGGCCGGCGCGACGGTGGTGACCGGCGGCGAGAAGGTCGACCCCGGCTACTTCTATACGCCGACGCTGCTCACCGACGTCGATCCAGACAGCGAGATCGCGCAGGAAGAAGTCTTCGGTCCCGTGCTCGCCGTCATCGCTTACGACGACGATGACGATGCGGTGCGGATCGCGAACAACTCGATCTACGGACTGTCGGGCGCGGTGTTCGGCAGCCAGGACAGGGCGCTGGCGGTCGCGCGCCGGATCCGCACCGGTACCTTCTCGATCAACGGCGGCAACTACTTCAGCCCCGACAGTCCGTTCGGCGGATACAAACAGTCCGGCATCGGCCGCGAGATGGGCACCGCGGGACTCGAAGAGTTCCTGGAATCGAAGACCTTTGCAACGGTGGTGAGTTGAGCACATGAGTAGACCGCTTGAAGGCATTCGCGTCTTGGAAGTCGCGATGTACGGGTTTGTTCCATCCGCAGGCGCGGTGCTGCGCGAGTGGGGCGCCGACGTCGTCAAGGTCGAACATGCGGTGACGGGTGACCCGCAACGCGGGCTGCGGCAGACCGGCCTGCTGCGCGTCGAAGGCGATCCGAACCCCAACATCGAGCACGCCAACCGGGGCAAACGCAGCATCGGGCTCGACATGTCGGTGCCCGAGGGCAAAGAGGTGCTGCTGGAACTCGCCCGCCGCGCCGACGTCTTCTTGACCAGCTTCCTGCCCGGGCATCGGCAGAAGTTCGGCATCGACGTCGACGACATCCGCGCCGTGAAACCCGACATCATCTACGCCCGCGGCAGCGCGCTGGGCCCACGCGGCGAGGAGTCGGTCAAGGGCGGGTACGACATGACCGCGTTCTGGTGCCGGGCCGGCACCGCGGCCACCATCACGCCGCCCGGCACGCCGGGCATGGTCGGCCCTCCCGGTCCGGCTTACGGCGACACCATCTCCGGCACGAACCTGGCCGGCGGGATCGCCGCGGCGCTACTGAAACGCGAGCGCACCGGCGAGCCGTCGGTGGTCGACGTCTCGCTGCTGGGCAGTGGGCTGTGGTCGCTCGGGCACACTGTCGCGCTGACCAAGCATCTCGGCCAGCGCATGGAGGCCTTCCCGCCGGGCGTGCACGGCTCGCCGATCAACCCGCTCGTCGGGCTCTACCCGACCGCCGACGACCGCTACATCTCGTTTGTGATGATGCAGCCGACCAAGTTCTGGGCTGACGTCTGCAAGCACATGGACCTCGACGAGCTCGCCGACGATCCGCGCTTCGCGACCGTCGAGTCGATCGCCGAGAACACCGAGACGGCCGCCGAGATCCTGAAGGAGGCGATGTCCAAGCGGCCGCTGGCCGAGTGGAGCGAGCGGTTCGCGACGCTGCTCGGACCGTGGGCACCGGTGCAGGACACCCTGCAGGCCGCCGAGGACGCGCAGATCCGGGCGAACGAATACATGGTGCAGGCGGGCGAACTCGAACTGGTCGCAAACCCCGTGCAGTTCGATGTCACCGCTCCGCAATCCGGTCCCGCGCCCAGCTTCGCCGAGCAAACCGACGAAATTTTGCTGGAACTCGGGTTGGATTGGGACCGCATCATCGAGCTCAAGACGGCCGGCGCGGTCACCTAGGTTCGAGGAAGAGTCTCCAATGCCCTTTGTCGCGTCGATCGGCACGTACCTGCCGTGTTGGGGTACGCCCCAACGCCGCGTGCCCGGCGACGACGAGGACGCGATCACCCTGGCCGTCGAGGCTGGCCGGGCGGCGTTGACCGCCAGCGGAGCCGTCGAGCGGGTGGTGTTGGTCAGCCGCGATCTGCCGTTGCTCGACAGCAGCAACGCGGCGGTGCTGCTCGCCGGGCTCGGGCTCGACCCGGAACTGGAGGTCGACGAGCGGCTCGGCGGTGCGCCCGCGACGCTGGACGCGGTCAGCTCCGCGCGGCCGCGGACATTGATCATCGGCACCGACCTGGACCCGGCGGGTGCGGCCGCGATCCTGACCGCAGAGCGCGGGCTGCAGGTACGCACCGCGGCCCGCGTGGCGCGCAGCCTTCCGGTGCGCACGCGCAAGTCGACCGGCGACGTGCACGACTACGGCGACCCCCGGCTCCTGCATGAACGAGGTCTCATCGCCTCGTTGGAAGCGGCATGGCTCGACACCCCGGCCGCGGTCGCGGGCGTCGACCATGCGTGGGCGGCCGAGCTGACGCTCGGTGATCCGCCCGAGTTGCCTACCACCGGCGCGAGTGCCAGCCTGTTCGCGATGGCCGGGATGTCCGAACGGAATTCGACCGGCCCCCTCGTCGCCGTCGAACAGGCCAGTCTCTCGGGCATCACTGTCACCGGCGGTGTCGCCGAGTTGCATCGGCGCGAGCCGACGGCGCGTCCCCAACCCGAGGGAACGGTCGTCGGGGACGCGGAAATCCCGATCTCGCTGGCCGCCTATGAGCGGGCCTTCGAAGCCAAGGTGCGCTGGGAAGCCGGTCGTCACCCCGATTCTGAGGAGCTGGAGTTCCCGCCCCGCTACCGGTTGGCCGACAACGGCACGCTGTCGACCGGCTATGAGCTGATTCCGTTGCCGCGCACCGGAACCGTGTACACCGAGACGACAGTGCACATCCCGGTGCCCGGTCTGCGCTCGCCCTACTCACTGGTGATCGTCGAGCTCGACGGCGTCGGCGTGCGGGCGCTGGTGAAGGTGACCGGAGCCGAGCCGGGGTCGGTTGACATCGGCACCCGCGGCCGACTGGCGCTGCGCCGCGTCGCCGTGCGGTCCGGAGTGCCCGATTACGGCTACATGTTCGAGCCGGACGCGGTGGCGGCATGAGGCGCGTAGCGGTTGTGGGCGCCGGAATGACCGCGTTCGGTGAACATTTCGCGCTCGGACTCAAGGATCTTCTGCCGATGGCGTTCGCCGAATGCGCGGCCAGCGTCGACAAGGGCTTGAAGAAATCGGACCTGCAGGCCGCCTGGTTCGGCGCAATGGGTACCGCCGACGGGTTTCCGGCCGGCATTCTGGCCGATACGCTCGGGCTGCCCGATCTGCCGGTCACTCGCGTCGAAAACTCCTGCGCCACTGGTAACGACGCAATTCGCAATGCCCTGTTCGGCGTCGCATCGGGTGCCTTCGACGTCGCGCTGGTGATGGGCGCCGACAAGCTGCGCGACACCACGTCACGAGACATGTTGTGGGAGTGGGAGGCGATGGCCCGCGACATGGCCTGGGACTACCCGCTCGGCGTGGTCTCGCCCGCCGGCTTCGCATTGCACGTCCGCCGCTACCTGCACGAGTCACATGCAACACCTGAGCACCTTGCCATGGTTGCCGTGAAGAACCACCGGCACGGCGCGAACAACCCCAAGGCGCGGCTGCGGTTCGAGATCACGATGAAACAGGCGATGGAAGCGCCGATCGTCGTCACCCCGTTTCGGCTCTACGACTGCGCGCCCCAGAGCGACGGCGCGGCCGCCCTCGTGCTCGCGGCGGAAGACGTCGTCGACCGATTCACCAACCGCCCGGTGTGGATTCGGGGCGTCGGCCTTGGCCTGGACTCCGTGATGCACCAACACAAAGCGGACATGACGACGATGCCCGCGACGGTGCGGGCCGCCAAGCAGGCTTTTGAGATGGCCAGTCTTGTTCCTGGCGATGTTCATGTTGCTGAAGTTCACGATTTCTTCACGGGCATCGAGCTGATCAGCTATGAAGATCTGGGATTCGCCGAGAGGTTCGGGGGACACAAACTCGTCGAAGCAGAAGTGACGACTATCGGCGGGGGGTTGCCCGTGAACCCGAGCGGAGGACTGAAGGCCAAGGGGCATCCGCCCGGCGCGACAGGTGTCGCGCAATGCGTCGAGCTGTTCGCACAACTTCGCGGTGAAGCCGTGAACCAGGTGGACGGTGCCCGGATCGGCCTTGCCCATAACATTGGCGGGCCAACCGCGGTCGCGGCGGTGACCATCCTGGAAGGAGACGGCAATGGCGCAGGGTAGTGGGCCGGAGCGCTGGTCTGCTGGGTTGCCGCCGTTGCGGAACCTTGCGGGGCCGATGCAGGCGGTTGGTGCGTTGTTTGCGATGTCGGCTGATGCGGTGCGGTTTGTGTTTCGGCGGCCGTTTCAGTGGCGGGAGTTTTTGGAGCAGTGTTGGTTCATTGCGCGGGTGTCGTTGGCGCCGACGTTGTTGGTGGCGATTCCGTTCACGGTGTTGGTCAGTTTCACGCTCAATATTTTGTTGCGGGAGTTGGGTGCGGCTGATCTGAGTGGGGCGGGTGCGGCGTTCGGCGCGGTGACGCAGGTGGGTCCGATCGTGACGGTGTTGATTGTGGCCGGTGCGGGGGCCACGGCGATGTGTGCTGATCTGGGTTCGCGCACGATCCGTGAGGAGATTGATGCGATGGAGGTGTTGGGCATCAATCCGGTGCAGCGGTTGGTCACGCCGCGGATGTTGGCTTCGGGGTTGGTAGCGTTGTTGCTCAACAGTTTGGTGGTGATCATCGGGATCATTGGTGGTTACACGTTTTCGGTGTTCATCCAGGACGTCAACCCGGGCGCGTTCGCGGCGGGGATCACGTTGTTGACCGGGGTGCCCGAGGTGATCATCTCGTGTGTCAAGGCGGCGTTGTTCGGGTTGATCGCGGGTCTGGTGGCGTGTTTTCGGGGGTTGACGATCACCGGTGGTGGGGCCAAGGCGGTGGGCAATGCGGTCAACGAGACGGTGGTGTATGCGTTCATGGCCCTGTTCGTGATCAACGTGGTCGTCACCGCGATCGGTATCCAGATGACGACGGGCTAGGGCGGGTTGTCGATGGGCACAGTGGCGGTGATCCGTAGCACTTATCCGCGGTTGACGCGCGGGGCGCGGCGGCCGGTGGAGTTTTTGGGTCGCATCGGCGATCACATGTTGTTTTATCTGCGGGCGTTGGCCGGGGTGCCGCATGCGGCGGTGCATTTCCGTAAGGAGATCGTGCGGTTGATCGCCGAGATCTCCATGGGTGCGGGCACGTTGGCGATGATCGGCGGCACCGTTGCGATCGTGGGGTTTTTGACGTTGGCCGCCGGCGGCACGCTGGCGGTGCAGGGGTATTCGTCGTTGGGCGATATCGGGATCGAGGCGCTGACGGGGTTTTTGGCGGCGTTCATCAATGTGCGTATCGCTGCGCCGGTGGTGGCCGGGATCGGGTTGGCGGCCACGTTCGGGGCTGGGGTGACCGCGCAGTTGGGCGCGATGCGCATCAACGAGGAGATCGACGCGCTGGAATCGATGGCGATCCGGCCGGTGGAATACCTGGTCAGCACCCGCATCGTGGCCGGGATGGTGGCGATCACGCCGCTGTATTCGATCGCGGTGATCCTGTCCTTCGTCGCGTCGCAGTTCACCACGGTAGTGTTGTTCGGCCAGTCCGGCGGCCTCTATGACCACTACTTCGACACCTTCTTGAACCCGATCGACCTGTTGTGGTCGTTCCTGCAGGCGGTGCTGATGGCGATCACCATCCTGTTGATCCACACCTACTTCGGCTACTTCGCCTCCGGCGGCCCCTCCGGCGTCGGCGTCGCGGTCGGCAACGCGGTACGCACCAGCCTGGTCGTCGTCGTCTCGGTCACCCTGCTGGTCTCCCTGTCCATCTACGGTTCCAACGGCAACTTCAACCTCTCGGGATAAGGTCGCGCCGATGAAGAGCAGTGTCGTTCGCCCACTGACGGGCCTGGGCATGATCGTGGCCATCGGCCTCATCATCGCCCTGGCCGTCAGCCTGTTCCGGGGCGATTGGGCCGATACCGTTCCGGTGACGGTGATCTCGGATCGTGCCGGGCTGGTGATGAACCCCGAGGCCAAGGTCAAGATGCGCGGCGTCCAGGTGGGCCAGGTCGACAAGATCGAAAGACGTCCCGACGGCACGGCTGCGCTTACCCTGGCGATGGATCGCTCTGCGCTGCACCTCATTCCGGGCAACGTGGACGTCGACATCACGTCGACGACCGTCTTCGGTGCGAAGTTCGTCCAGATGAACGCACCGCAGGATCCGTCGTCTCAGACGCTGCGTCCCGGGCAGGTCATCCAGAGCAAGCACGTCACGGTCGAGATCAACACCGTCTTCCAGAAACTGGTTCAGGTGCTCGACAAGATCGATCCCGCCAAGCTCAACCAGACGCTCGGAGCGATCGCGAGCGCGTTCAACGGCCGCGGCGAGAAGTTCGGCCAGACACTCGTCGACTTCAACGCGTTGCTGGCGAAGATCGAACCGAGCCTGCCGAACCTCGCCCATGACATCGAGGCCGCGGTGCCGACGCTCAGCGCCTACGGCGATGCTGCGCCGGATCTGATGTCGACGATTGAGAGCACCACGCAGATCAGCAACTCGATCGTCGATCAGCAGCAAAACCTCGACGAGTTCCTGGTCAGCGCAATCGGTTTGGCGGACATCGGCAACGAAGTGATCGGCGGGAACCGGCAGGCGCTCACCGACGTGACCCACGTGCTCCTGCCGACCGTGGAACTGCTCAGCAGGTATCGGGAGTCGCTGTGGTGCGGCATCGGTGGCCTGATCCCGTTCTCGAAGTCTGGGCCCCAGTACTCGGGCATCATCGTCAATGCCGGCCTGACACTCGGCGTGGAACGCTATCGCTATCCCGGCGACCTGCCCAAGGTCGCGGCAACGAGCGGTGGTAAGGACTACTGCCAGGAATTGGGCCTTCCGGAACTGCCACCGGAGTTCGTACCGCCGATGATCGTCGGTGACGTCGGCAACGACCCGAACCGCTACGGAAACGCCGGCATCCTGCTGAACTCCGAGGGCCTCAAAAACTGGCTGTTCGGGCCACTCGACGGCCCACCCCGTAACACCTCGCAGATTGGGATGCCGGGATGACGCGTTCAACGGGCACGCTGATCAAATTCAGCATCTTCGCATTGGTGATGACGGTGCTGACCGCCTTCCTGTTCGTCGTGTTCAGTGAGTCGAGAACCGGTTCGACGGAGAGCTATTCGGCCGTCTTCAACGATGCGTCGCGGCTCGAGGCGGGCGACAGCGTGCGGATCGCCGGCATCCGCGTCGGGACCGTGCAGGACGTTTCGCTGCAGGCTGATCGGAAGGTGCTGGTCAAGTTCGACGCCGACCGCAGCACCAAGCTGACCACCGGCACCAAGGCCGCCATCCGCTATCTCAACCTGGTCGGCGACCGCTACCTGGAGCTCATCGACACCCCGGACTCCGCGAAGATCCTGCCAGCCGGCGCTCAGATTCCGGAGAGTCGCACCGCCCCCGCACTCGACCTCGACCTGCTGCTCGGCGGCCTGAAACCCGTTATCCAGGGGCTGAATCCCGAAGATGTCAACGGTCTCACCTCTTCGCTGATCCAGATCCTGCAGGGTCAGGGCGGCACCCTGGAATCGTTGCTGTCGAAATCGTCGTCGTTCACCAACTCCCTCGCGGACAACAATCAGGTCATCGAGCAGTTGATCGACAGTCTGCGCACCACACTCGACACCTTGTCCAAAGACGGCGACGACTTCTCGGGCGCTATCGACAGGCTCAGCCGGCTCATCGAGGGCCTCTCGGCCGACCGCGATCCGATCGGTACCGCGATCGAGTCCCTGGACAACGGGACGACGTCGCTCGCCGATCTGCTCGGCCGGGCACGGTCACCGCTGAACAACACCGTTGATCAGCTGGCCCGACTGGCCCCGTTGGTCAACACCGACTTGGAACGCCTCGACGCGACGATCCAGCGCCTGCCCGAGATCTACCGCAAGCTCGCGCGCGTCGGCTCCTACGGGGCGTTTTTCCCGTACTACATCTGCGGCGTCACGTTCCGGGCCAGCGATCTCGAGGGCCGCACCGTGGTGTTCCCGTGGATCCGGCAAGAAACGGGAAGGTGCGTGGACGAGTAATGCTCAATTACCGCGGAGCACAGCTGATGAGGGCGGGCTTCATCGGCGTGGTCCTGATCATTTTGGTCATCACTGTCGGCCTGCAACCCGAACGGCTGATTACCTGGGCGACCTCGCTTCGGTATGAGGCGCTGTTCACCGAGGCGGGCGGTCTCGTGAGCGGTAACGATGTGACCGTGTCGGGTATCAAGGTCGGCTCGGTCTCGTCGGTCGAGCTCGTCAACGGCGATGCGCTGGTCGGCTTCACCATCGACGGCAAGTACGCGCTCGGCTCCGACACCACCGCGGATATCCGAACCGGCACGCTGCTCGGCGAGCGGGTGCTGGCACTGGAGTCCGACGGTAGCGGGACGTTGGATCGGAGCCGACCGATTCCGACGTCGCGAACGACGTCGCCGTACTCGCTGACCGACGCGGTTAGCGACCTGACCGCCAACACCGCCGCGACAGACACCGACACGCTCAATCAGTCACTGGACACCCTGGCGGCCAGCCTCGATCAGATTGCACCGCAACTGGGTCCGACATTCGACGGGCTCTCGCGATTGTCCCAGTCGCTCAACAACCGCAACGAAAGCCTCGCCGAGCTGCTGCGGACCGCCGGGGATGTCACCGGGATCTTCGCGGAGCGCAGCAAGCAGGTCAACGAGCTGATTCTCAATTCCAACGATCTGCTCGCGGTGCTCAACGAGCGCCGTTATGCGATCACCAGCCTGCTCAACGCCACTTCGGCGGTGTCTCAGGAGTTGACCGGCATAGTCGCCGACAACGAGAAAGAGTTGGCGCCGGCGTTGGAGCACCTGAACACGGTCGTCGCGATGCTGGAGAAGAACCGCGACAACCTCGCCAAGATGTTGCCCGGCGCGGCCAAGTACTACATCACGCAGGGCGAGATCGTGGCCAACGGCGCCTACTACAACGCGCTGGTGCCCAACCTGGTGTTCGGCCAGATCCTGCAGCCGTTCATGGACTACGCGTTCGGGTTCCGACGCGGCATGGACGCCGGCCAACCGCCGGACCAGGCGGGCCCGCGGGCCGAACTGCCCTTCCCCCGCAACGGAATTCCTCAGCCAGGAGACCTTCCCGATGATGGCAACCCGTAAGCGGCTGGTGGCCAGCACAGCGATCCTGCTGGCCATCGGTCTGGTCGCCGGCGCGGCGTTCCTGGTGCGCCAGGCGTTCTTCGGGCCGATCACCATCACCGCATACTTCCCCACGGCGACGGCGATCTACCCGGGCGACGAAGTACGGGTGTCCGGCGTGCAGGTCGGCACGATCGAATCCATCACACCCGAGGGCACCGAGACGAAGATGACCCTCAAAGTCGATCGGGGCGTGCCCATTCCGGCCGACGCCAAAGCGGTGATCGTCGCGCAAAACCTCGTCGCGGCCCGCTACGTGCAACTCACCCCGGCCTACCGCAAGGGGGATGGGCCGACCATGCCGGACGGCGCGGTCATTCCCAGCGACCGGACCGCCGTTCCGGTGGAGTGGGACGAGGTCAAGACCCAGTTGATGCGACTGTCGACGGAATTGGGTCCGCAGACCGGAGTTTCGGACACGTCGGTGTCCCGGTTCATCGACAGCGCAGCCAACGCGATGGGTGGCAACGGCGACAAACTCCGCCAGACGCTGGCCCAACTGTCCGGTGCCGCACGGATTTTCGCCGAAGGCAGCGGAAACATCGTCGACATCATCAAGAACCTGCAGATATTCGTTTCCGCGCTGCGCGACAGCAAGCAGCAGATCGTGATGTTCGAGAATCGGCTGGCGACCTTGACCAGCGTCCTCGACGAGAGCAGGTCGTCTCTGGACGCCGCGCTGTCGAACCTGTCCGTGGCGATCGGGGAGGTGCAGCGCTTCGTCGCCGGCAGTCGGGAGCAGACCACCGAGCAGGTCCAGCGGCTGGCCAACCTCACCCAGATCCTGGTCGATCACCGCCTGGATTTCGAGAACGTGCTGCACATCACGCCGAATGCGATCGCGAACTTCCAGAACATCTACTACCCGAACGGTGGTTCGGTGACCGGCGCATTCTCGCTGGTCAACTTCACCAACCCGGTGCAGATGATCTGCGGCATGGTCGGCGCGGTCGCCAACACCACCGCGCCGGAGACCGCGAAGTTGTGCGCGCAGTACCTGGGCCCGGCGCTGCGACTGCTGAACGTCAACAACGTCCCGTTGCCGATCAACGCGTATCTGCGACCGGCGGTGAGCCCGGATCGGATCATCTACACGGATCCCAAGCTCGCGCCGGGCGGTTCAGGGCCGGAGGACCCGCCCGAACCGCCGCCGACGGTGTCCGCGTACACCGGCGCGGGTGATGTGCCGCCGCCGCCGGGCTGGGGACCGAAGCCTCCCGGGCCGCCAGGACTGTACACAACCGACGATGATGCGCCCGCAACTCCGTCGCCGGCACTGTTCCCCGGCGCGCCGATTCCCGGTCCGCCCAACGTGGTGAGCGACGTGCCCGCACAGCCGCAGAGCATCGAAGGCATGCTGCTCCCGCCGTCCGCGGCGCCGGCCGCTCCGCCACCGGTAGCGCCGAACACACCCCTGTTGCCTGCGGAAGGGACGCCTCCAGCATGATCCGCGGACATGTGAAGCGATGGACGGTCGCCGGATCCGCCCTGGCGCTGATGCTGACCGGCTGCTCCTTTCAGGGGGTGAACTCACTGCCACTGCCCGGCGCCGTGGGTCGTGGTCCCGACGCCGCTACCTACCACATCGAGGTCGCCAATGTGGCGACGCTGGAAGCGAACTCGCCGGTGATGATAGACGACGTGGTCGTCGGCAGCGTCCGCAAGATGACGGTCGACGACTGGCACGCCGACGTCGAGATCTCGGTCAAACCCGGCGTGGCGGTGCCCGCCAATGCGGTGGCGACGGTGGGACAGACGAGCCTGCTCGGCTCGATGCACCTCGCGCTCAACCCGCCGCTGGGCGAAAAGCCGCAGGGTCGACTCGCGCCCGGCGCCACGATCCCGCTGAGCGACACATCGACCTATCCGTCCACCGAGCGGACGCTGTCCTCGTTGGCCACCGTGGTCAACGGCGGCGGACTCGGCCAAATCGGCGACGTCATCCACAACTTCAACACCGCGCTGAACGGGCGGGAGCCGCAAATTCGCGAGCTGCTCACCCGGCTGGACAACTTCGTCGGAGTGCTCGACAGTCAGCGTGACAACATCATCGCCTCGATCCAGCAACTCAACCGCGTCGCAGGCACATTCGCCAATCAGCGCGACACGATCGACCGCGCGCTCAAGGAGATCCCCCCGGCGTTGGATGTGCTGATCAAGGAACGGCCGAAGCTGACCACCGCGCTGGAGAAGCTCGGCCAGTTCGGTGACACCGCCGCCGGCCTGGCCAACGATGCCGGCGACGCCCTGGTGAAGGATCTCGAGAATCTCGGTCCGGTGCTCGGCGCGCTAGCCGACATCGGACCCGACCTCAATCTCGCACTCCTGTGGACCACGGCGTTCCCCTACGGGCCGACCTTCGCCGACCGGATCACCCGCGGTGATTACATCAACCTCTACGCCATCTTCGACCTCACCTACCCGCGGCTGAAGAAGACGCTTCTGCTCGGCACCCGGTGGGGCGACGAGGACGCCAAACTCATTCCGGCGCCCGGCGACCCGTACTACCTGAACTACTCCTACAGCCCGATGTCGCTCGGGGTTGCCCCGCCGCCGTATTCTGCGCCGCCGCCCGAGGGTGGCCCCCCGGCCGCCCCCGCGGCCGCGCCGCCGATACCACCGGCGACCGGACCGCTGCTGCCGGTCGCGCCGCCGCCGCCGGCCGCGCCTTGGCTGCCGCAAGCGACGATCAGCACGTCGGCGCAGATCTTTGCGGGTCCGTATGGGGCCGAAGCGCCCCCAGCACCTGCTCCGGCTGAGCCCCAACCGACTCCGGGAGGTGGTGGCTGATGCTGACCCGCTTTGTACGAAATCAGTTGATCATCTTCACCATTGCCTCGATCGTCGGTGTGACGGTGATGTTGTTCGTCTACATGCGGGTGCCGACCCTGCTCGGCATCGGTCGACTGACGGTGACCATGGAGTTGCCCGCCGCGGGCGGCCTCTATCGCTTCGGCAACGTCACCTACCGTGGCGTGCAGATCGGCAAGGTCACGGAGGTGAAGCTGACCGAGAACGGGGCCGAGGCGACGTTGTCGCTCGACACGTCGCCGAAGGTCCCCGCGGACCTGCAGGCCGAGGTGCGCAGTGTTTCGGCCGTCGGCGAGCAGTACGTGGATCTGCGCCCGCGCATCGACTCCGGGCCGTATCTGCAGGACGGGTCGCGAATCTCGGTCTCCGACACCACAATTCCACAGGAGATCGGTCCGGTGCTGGAGGGAATCAACAAGCTGGTCGGCAGTATTCCTGGCGACCGAATCTCCGATCTGCTCGACGAGTCGTTCAAGGCGTTCAACGGGGCGGGCCCCGATTTCCAGTCGCTGCTGGACTCGGCGGCCAAGGTGAGTGCCGAGGCCAACACCGTCTCCGACCAGACCCGTGGGTTGATCGACGACAGTGGGCCACTACTTGATTCGCAGGCCGAGACTGCCGAGTCGATCCGCACTTGGGCGAAAAGCCTTGCGGGCGTGACCGGTCAACTCCAGCAGAACGATCCGGAGATCCGGACGCTGCTGCAGCAGGGACCCGGCTTCGCGCAGGAGGTTTCGACGCTGCTGAACCAAGTCAAGCCGACGCTGCCGATCCTGCTGGCCAATCTCACCACCGTGGGTCAGATCCTGCTCACCTACAACCCGTCGTTGGAGCAGCTCCTGGTGATCTTCCCGGGCATCATCGCTGCGCAGCAGTCGTTCGGGCTTCCGCAGAACAACCCGACCGGCCTGCCCACGGGCGACTTCGCGCTCACCATCAACGACCCGCCGCCGTGCACGGTCGGCTTCCTGCCGCCGTCGAGCTGGCGGTCGCCCGAGGACACGACCTCCATCGACACCCCGGACGGGCTGTACTGTAAGCTGCCGCAGGATTCGCCGATCGCGGTGCGCGGTGCCCGAAACTACCCCTGCATGGCTCATCCAGGCAAGCGGGCGCCGACCGTCGAAATCTGCAATGACCCCAAGGGATATCAGCCGTTGGCCATGCGTCAGCACACGCTGGGCGCCTATCCCATCGATCCGAACCTCATTTCGCAAGGTATCCCGCCCGACGACCGGGTGGACTTCTCCGAGCGGCTCTATGCACCGGTGGAGGGCACTCCGCTGCCGCCGGGTGCTGCGCCGTCGGGAACGCCGCCCGGCATGCCGCCCCCGCCGCCCCCCGTCGCCGGTGCACCCGTACACGGCGCGGCATCTGCACCGCCCGCGCCGGCAGCAGCCCAGGCGCCGGTCGCACCGCCGCCACCACCCGGTAACTCCATCAACGGGACGCCGATTCCGCCGCCGCCAGCGGCGCCAGCGTCGGGCGGGGCAACGGCGGTGGCGCCGAGCGCCCACAGCAGCAACGCTTCCGGCGGGCCATCGGTCGCCGTCGCGCACTACGATCCGCAAACGGGTGAGTACATGACGCCCGACGGCCTGCTGCAGCAGCAGACGAATCTGGCGACGAACGAACCGAAATCGTGGAAGGACCTACTACCGACGTGATCGCACGCCGGTTCGGTCAGATTTTCTGTACCTTGACCGGCATTTCGATCACGACGGGGTGATTGGTGCCACACGCCCCGCTGGGCCCCTTGGTCTGATCGCGGCCGATGAGGAAGTCGGTGTTCTTGGTCATTCGCTGATTGATGGTGGGATTCCAGCCCAACAAAATGAACTTCTGGTGGCCGGGGGAGGTGCTGCCGTCGGGGCACCGAAGCCAGTCGGGGATGTCGTGATCGATATACCAGAAGTCGTCGAGCCGAATGGTCGCAGTCCAGCCGAGATCGCTGTGCACGACGCCCGTGCACTCGATCGGGCTGACACAGTCGGTGCTGATCGTCCAGGTCTGAACAACGGTCTTCTGGTCGAAGAAGACGTCGGCGCCACCGGGCGCCATGCCCCGCTTCGCCCATTCCCCGTCGGACATCACCCGATAGGTGCCGTTGAGCGCAACTTGGAAATCGTCGGCGTGCGCCGGCGTCGTGGCGCTTAGACTTCCGACCAGAGCGATTGCCGCGGCGCCCGCGGCCAGACCTACTGCACGCATGCCGAAAGCCTATCGTGGCCAGTGCATATCCTCTCCGAAAGGGAGAATTTCGTTCCCCGCGTATGTGACAATGGCGCAGTGCGATCCGTCGTCGCAGTGTTGGCTGCCTTGGTGACTCCCGCGTTGCTTTCCGGTGCGCCCCCCGCGGGCGCACAACCCGCGCTGCCGCCGCTGCCGCCGCCGGGCGCCGAATGCAGGAGCCCCAACTGCACGCCGGGCATCCGGCCGGGCGTCGTGCTGGGTTCCTACTGCAACAACACCACCTACTACGTGTTCGGGGTGACGTCGTGGGGACGCTTGGTGTTCTGCGGATCTCCGCGCCGCTACGAGCCGCGCTGGTTCCGATCACCGGAGATGCACGGCGTCAAACTGGAGAACGATCTGTGTCCCGGGATGGACGGCGAGGTCGCCCAGGCGCCCGACGGTCTCTTCCTTACCTGCGTGGCGAAGGACGGCCGAACGTACTGGGAGCGCGGGGACCTCTGAGCCGTTCTACCTGAACGCCGAGACTGCGCACAGACCACCGAAACCGCGAAAAGTACTATCTCCCCGCAGTTTCGGCGCCGGGCGCGGTTCAGCCGATCGGCTTGAACTCGATGTTGATCTCCGTCAGCCCACGCAGAATGAACGTCGGTTCGTAGAGGTACCGACGGGCGTCGATCGGCCCGTGCTTCTCCTCACTGACCGTGATGTCGGCCATCCGGTCGAGGATGCGCTCGATCGAGACCCGGCCCTCGACACGCGCGAGCGGTGCGCCGGGGCAGGAGTGGATGCCGCGGCTGAACGCAATGTGCTCGCGTACGTTCTTGCGGTCGAGTGAGAACTCGTGCGGGTTGTCGAACCGCTTGGGGTCGCGGTTGGCCGCGCCGGGGCTGACCATCACCGTGGTTCCCGCGGGCACCGGGGTGTCTCCGAGAGTCGTTGTCTTACGGGCCATCCGGAACACGCTCTTGACGGGGCTGTCCATCCGCAGGCACTCCTCGACGAAGACCGGGATGAGGCTGCGGTCGTCGCGCAACTGCTGCTGGATGTCGGGCCGGTCACTGAGCACCCGCATGGCGGCGCCGAGCAGTTTGGCGGTGGTCTCCTGGCCGGCTGCGAACAGGAACGTCGCGGTGCGGACCACGTCGACCACTTCGGGCGTCGATCCGTCCGGGTACTTCGCGGTGGCGATCGAGGTGAGCACGTCGTCGCGGGGGTTCTCCCGGCGCTCCTCGATGTAGCGCGCGAACTTCTCGTCGGCCCACTCGAGCGGGTTGGTCGCGATCACCTCGTGATCGAGGCCGCCGATGTTCGATCCCGGGCGCTGCGCGCCGAACGAGTCGCGGAACGCCTCGTGGTCCTCCTCGGGAACACCGAGCAGGTCAGCAACGACCAACAGCGAGAACGGTTTCGCGTACGCGGCGAGGAACTCGCAGCGGCCGTCGGCGATGAACTCATCGATGTGGCGGTCGGCCAACCGCCACATGAAGTCCTCGTTCTCCTTGAGGCGCTTGGGCGTCAGCAATCGGGCCAGGATGGACCGCGCGTCGGTGTGCTGCGGCGGGTCCATCGTGACCATGTGCTCGAACATCGGGATCTCGGTGCGGTGTTTCTCCAGTTGCTCGCAGATGTCGTCACCCTCGGGCGTGAACGGCATCGGCGTGAACGGACCCATCACCGCAACACAGGACGAGTAGTTCTCGCTGTCCTTGTAGACGCTGTTGGCGGCGTCCCAACCGGTCACCGCGAGCACGCCGTTGTCGATCGGACAACAGACCGGGTCCTTCGACCGGATGTGGTCGTAATAGGGGTGCGGGTCGGGAACGAGGGAGGGATCGGTGAAGTAGTCAACCGAATCGAAATCTGTGGTCATGGTCTGTAAGCCCTCCAGGGTCAACGCTTACCCGCGTGGTGATGAGCGGACGTCGCCGCTCACTGAATTACTTGACTGAATATGCTGAGCACTTGCTTAGCATGGGGTTAAGGTCGGGGTCAAGGTCACACGACGGGCCCGCCACTACGATCGGCGTGTCGGATGGGGCGGGAAAGAGAAATGATCAAATGACAACGGCTTCTGGGCCGGCGCGAAGGATCGGAGCGCCGGACGCGAAGAACCGCGGCGTGCTGCTCGACGCCGCCGAACAGTTGCTCCTCGAGGAGGGCTACGCGGCGGTCACGTCGCGACGGGTGGCGGACAAGGCGGGCCTCAAACCGCAACTCGTGCACTACTACTTCCGCACCATGGAAGATTTGTTCCTGGCGGTCTTTCGCCGGATGGCGGAGGCGGGCCTCGAAATGCTCACCGAGGCGCTCGCGTCGCCGCAGCCGCTGTGGGCGCTGTGGCGGTTCAGCACCCAGCCGGAAGCCACCCGGCTGACGATGGAGTTCATGGGCCTGGCCAATCACCGCAAGGCGCTACGGGCCGAGATCATCTACTACGCCGAACGGTTCCGCGAAGAGCAGAACAAGGCGATCGCCGCCGCGCTCCAGCGGTACGGCGCACAGACCAGCGAAGTGCCGCCGGTGGTGTGGACGGTGTTCGCGACCAGCGTGTCGCAGGCGCTGGTGGTGGAACGGGCGCTCGGCATGACGACCGGCCACGCCGAGACATTCGCGTTCTGCGAGAAGTGGATTCGTCAGCTGGAGGGTGAACCGCTTCCGGCCGATCGCACGAGTCCGCCGGCTGGTCACCAGTTCCGGATCGAGCAGAGCGCGCCCTTCGGACCCTGATGGGTGGCGACGACCACCCCGTCCACCGCGAGCACGCAGTGGATGTTCGGCGTCGCCTCGCCGGGCCCGCTGGTCGCCGTGACCATCGCCCATCGATTCGGGTCGGCCAGTTGCACGTCCAGGTTCCACTGCTGATCGGGGCCGACCTGGGCCTGGACCTTCGGGCTGAACTCGTAGGGATTGTGGCTGTACGCGGCCCAGTTCGGCGGGTCGACGTCGCGGTAGTAGATGTCGACGTAGAACGGTTGCTCGGCGAAGACGGAGTACTTGACGTTGTGCAACGGTGGCGGTGGCGGAGGACCCTGCGCCACGGCCGGCGCGTTGACCGACAGCACGCCGCCGGCCGTCAGCGCGGTTGCTGCCACGACAGCGAGCAAAGCGGGCCGGGCCGGGCGACGGGGGCTGCGCGCGAAGATCATTTCCGGATCTTAGAACGATGTTCGCGGGTCAGGCCCCGAATCGAGAACCGCATCAGCGCGCGAGGATCGTCGCCGACGCGGTGCCGGGCGCGCCGTACACCTGGGCCAATCCCACCTTGGGCTCGCCGGGCACCTGGCGGTCGCCGGCCTCGCCGCGCAACTGCCGGACGAGTTCGTGCACCTGCCGCAGCCCCGAGGCCCCGATCGGCTCACCGTTGGCGATCAACCCGCCGTCGGTGTTGATCGGCAGCGAGCCGTGGATCTCGGTGGCGCCGTCGGCGAGCAGCTTCTCCTGCTCGCCGTCGGCGCACAGGCCGGTCTCAGCCATGTGGATGACCTCGGCGCCCGCATCCGTGTCCTGCAGCTGGGCGACGTCGACGTCCTCGGGGCCCAGGCCCGCGGCCTCATAGGCCGCCTTGGCGGCGTACACGGTCGGGGAGGCGTCCTCGTCCAGCGGCGCTGACGTGGCGTGGACTTCGTAGGCGCCGAAGCGGCGGGTGCGAATCTCGGTGGCCCGCACGTACACCGGCTTGTCGGTGAAGCGGTGCGCGATGTCACCGCGGCACATGATGACCGCCGCGGCGCCCTCGTCGGGCGCGCAGAACATGTACTGCGTCAGCGGATAGTTCAGCACCGTGGAGTTGAGGATCTCCTCTTCCGGAATTGGCTTGCGGCGAAACGCGTTCGGGTTCAATGCACCGTTGCGGAAGTTCTTGGCCGCCACCTTGGCCAGCGTGCCCTGCGAGATGCCGTGCTTGTGAAGGTAGTGGTTGGCCTTCATCCCGAAGAACTTGGTGGTGACGAACTGGCCGTTCTCGGCGTACCACTGGGGCAGTGCCAGTTTGGCCGGGTCGTCGGTGAACGCCCCGCGCGGATGCTTGTCCAGGCCGATCGCAATGCCGATGTCGTACTTGCCGAGCCGGATGGTGTCGGCGGTCTGCTGAATCGCGCTCGCGGCGGTGGCACATGCGTTGAACACGTTGGTGAACGTGATGCCGGTCAGGCCGACCAGGCGAGTCACCGCGTCGGGATTGGAAACCTCATAGCTGCCCCCGAAACCGAACTGGATGTCCTTCCAGTCCACGCCGGCGTCGGTGAGCGCGGTCTGGATGGCCTCGGCGCCCATCTCCATCGCCGTCTTCGGGAATCGACCGAACGGGTGCAACCCCACGCCGATGATCGCCACGTCGTTTGTCATCTCGGTACTCCTGGGTCTAGACGGGCTTGAAGGCGAAGGTGACGACCTCGTGGCCGTCGTCGTCGGTGGTGAACGGCACCATCGTCAGCTCAACGTCCATACCGAACTCCAGCTTGGCAGGGTCGTTCTCGGTGAGCCGGCCCTCCACGCGGATGACGTCCTCGAGCTGGACCAGCCCGACGCCGAAAGGCACGAAGTCGTTGCCGGTCGGGCCCTTGTAGGGCGCGCCCGGCGGAAATCCCTGCGTCGTCCACGCCACCAGCGTGCCGCGTCGGGGCAGCTTGAGTTCGGACATCTCCCCGGCGCTGCACCGCGGGCAGCGCTGCTGGACCGGGAACGCGGTGGCGCCGCATGCGCCGCACCGGCTTCCGATCAGCTGCGGGTTGTCATCGGGCCAGGTCGAGATTTCGGGCGCGAGCGCCACTTGCTGTGTCGGCACGCGCCGACGATAACCGGAAATGACGTTCTCGTCTAGAGAGAACCTAATCGTCACCCGAGCGCGCCGGCTGTTAGCCTGCGCGGTGTGGACGATGACAAAGCGCAGATCACCGAGGTGCTCATCCGCTACGCGACCGGAATCGACTCTAAGGACTGGGCGCTGTTTCGCACATGCTGGGCCGACGACGTCGACATCGACTACGGCGACCTCGGTCGGCACAACGATCCCGACGACTTCACCACGCTGATGGAGCAGATCCACGGCGGCATGGGGCAGACGTATCACCGCATCTCCAACGCGGTGGTGCACGTCGACGGGAACAGCGCGACGGCGCGGTCCTACGTGCACGCGATACTGCAGGCGGTCCCCGGGGATTCGGCGAGCTGGATCGACGCGCTCGGCCACTACGACGACGAACTCGCCCGCACCGCCGAGGGATGGCGCATCGTCAAGCGCACCACCAACATCGCGCGGGTGATGAGCGCGGCGCAGTGACGTCCGAGTTCGCCGCGCGGTACGGGCCGTGGGCCGTGATCGCCGGAGCGTCGGAGGGTATCGGTGCCGCGCTGGCCGACCAGTTGGCCGAACGCGGACTCGATGTCGTGCTGATCGCCCGCAACGGCCCCCTGCTCGAGGAGGTCGCCGCCCGGCTCCGCGATCGACACGGCGTCCAGACCCGTGTCGTCGTCCAGGACCTGACCTCGCCCGACGTGGTGACGCAGCTGGCCGCGGCCACCGACGACCTCGAGATCGGGCTGCTGGTCTACAACGCCGGCGCCTCCGACCGCACGAACACGTTCCTGGACAACGAGATCGACTACTCGCTCAAACAGGTGGCGCTGGACTGCGTCGGGCCGATGGGTTTGGCCCATCACTTCGGCTCGGCGATGCGGGCGCGCGGCCGCGGCGGCATCGTGATCGTCGCGTCGCTGGCCTGCCTGGCCGGCTCGGCCACTCTCGCGGTGTACTCCGCGGTCAAGGCGTTCCAGCACACCTTCGCCGAAGGACTGTGGGCCGAGTTGCGCCCGCACAATGTCGATGTGTGTTGCACACCGCTCGGCATGACCTACACCCCGGCGTTGGCGCGGATGGGTGTCGAGCACGACCCGCAGACGCAGATGCGCTCCGAGGACGTCGCCCGCGAAATCATCGAAAACATCGGCAACGGGCCGACCTTCGTGGTGGGCGAGAACAACCGGGCGATGGCCCAGCAGGTGTGGACGGTCGACCGGCGCACACTCGTCGAGATGATCAGCGCGGCGTCAACGGATTTCGCCGCCAAGAGGAAGGGTTGACATGCGCGCGGTGGTGCTACGCGACGGCAAGCTCGACGTCCGTGAGACGGCCGATCCGGAACCCGGCCCCGGCGAGGCCGACGGCCGACTCGCCCTCGTTGTGCACCACGGGGCGTCATGACGATCCTGCCCGGGCCGATCCGTCAGATCGGTTATGTCGTCACCGATATCGACCGGGCGATCGAGAGCTGGCTGGAGCTCGGTGTCGGCCCCTGGTTCGTCATGCGGAACCTGACGCTGGCCGCCCGATACCGGGGCGAGCCGTGTGAGATCACCCAGTCGCTGGCGCTGAGCAACAGCGGCGACATGCAGCTCGAGCTGATTCAGCAGCACAGCGAGGCGCCGAGCATCTTCACCGAGTTCCTCGACGCCAGCGGTGAGGGCTTTCACCAGTTTGCTTACTGGGCAACTGATTTCGATGAAACCATGCAGGCCGTGGCCCGGGCCGGCTGGCCAGTCGTATGGTCGGGCGGCGAGGACGTCGGCACCCGCTTCGCCTACGTCGAACCACCCTCCAGCCCCGCACAGGTCATCGAGATCATGGAGCTCAACGAGGTTAACAGCGGCATGGCGCAGTTCGTCCGCGGTGCCGCCGAGAACTGGGATGGCAGCGAGCCGATCCGGGTGCTGGGCGGGTGACCCGCGCGCGAGCGTGCGCAAAGTGATGAAAATCTGCGGTGTGTCATGTGCAGACATGCACGCTCGCGGAAACGACTGAGAGCTATTTGGCGCGGTTCATCGCCTTGTCGGCGGCCGCCCAATGCTCGTCGGACACCCACAGCCGCGCGAACGCGTCGACGGCCTCGTCGGTGGAGGCGCCCTTCATCACACGCTTGATCTCGCCCGCCGCACGGTGCGCGAGTTGGCGGGCGATCGCGCGCCACTCGTCGTCGAACGACTCGCGCGCCAGCACCCGGTCGATCAAGCCGATCCGCTCGGCCTCGGCGGCCGAAAGGATGGTGCCGGTACCGGCGAGCAGCAGCGCCTTGCTGTAGCCGACGAGCGGCACCAACCGCTCGGCTCCGCCCCATGCCGGCATGATCTCGAGCGCCACCTGGTTGAAGCCGATCTTGATGTCGGATGCGGCCAGGCGAATGTCGGCCGCGACGGCGAACTCCGCGCCGCCGCCGAGCGCGTGCCCGTTGAGGACGGCGACGGTGACGCCGGGGAAGGTTGCGATGCGGTCGCACACCGAACGCATGCGCCGTGCCATGGCGGCCGCATCGGCCTCGGTGCGCAGCGCGGCCAGGAGTTTGAGATCGCCGCCCGACACGAAAGCGCGATCGCCGGCGCCTTTGACCACCAGTGCCGTGGCGCCCTGTGCTCCGTCGAGCGCGGTATGCAGCTGCTCCATGGTCTCCGGTGCGATCGCATTGCGTGCCTGCGGGCGATCGATGGTGATGACCGCCAAACCGTCGTCCAACTCGAGGTCGACCATCAAACGTTCTCCATTTGCGGTATTGGCATTCTCGAAATCAGAGAATAACATCGCCTCGAGTCGGAGCTGCCGCCCAAGTGTGGGGAGTCCATGCGCAACATTCCGGTCGAGCTGACCAAACGCTACGAGGAAGAAGGCTGGTGGACCCCCGAAACGCTCGGTGAGTTGTTGGCCCGCAATCTGGCCGCACATCCGGACATCGGGTTTTGGGTGCACTCCGATGTGCGTCCGTTCGCCGGCACCTTCGCCGACGTCGAGTTGCGGGCCCGACGCCTGGCTGCGGGCCTGCGCAAGCGGGGGGTGGGACCGGGCGATGTGGTCGCGCTGCAGCTGCCCAACTGGATGGAGGCTGCGGTCGCGTTCTGGGCGTCCACGTTCCTGGGCGCGGTCGTGGTGCCGATCGTGCACTTCTACGGCCGCAAGGAACTCGGCCACATCCTGTCGACGTCGCGGCCGAAGGTCTTCATCACTGCACGGGAGTTCGGTCGGATGGCGTTCCAGCCGGACCTGGCCGCGGCCGTGCCGATCGTCGGCCTGGTGGGAGAGCTCAGCTTCGACGAGCTTCTCGACGACGAGCCGATGACAGGGACGCTGTCGGCCGATCCGGCGGGCCCTGCGTTGATCGCGTTCACCTCGGGGACCACGAACAACCCGAAAGGCGTTGTGCACAGCCATCAGACGCTGGGTTTCGAAACCCGGCAGCTGCTGGAGAACTACCCCAAGGACCGCGGCAGGCAGTTGACCGCGACGCCGGTGGGGCACTTCATCGGCATGGTCGGCGCGTTTCTCATCCCGGTGCTCGAGGGTGCGTCGATCGACCTGTGCGACGTGTGGGATCCCGGCAAGGTGCTCGAACTCATGGAGGCTGAGGGCATTTCGATCGGCGGCGGGCCGCCGTACTTCGTCACCAGCCTGCTCGACCATCCGAACTGCACAGACGCGCATCGCTCCCGGTTCACCACCGTCGGCCTCGGCGGATCCACCGTTCCGGCTGCGGTGACCCGCCGGCTTGCCGACATGGGCTTCTTCGTGTTCCGGTCCTACGGCAGCACCGAGCATCCGTCGATCACGGGATCCAGGCCGACGGCGCCGGAGGACAAGCGGCTCTACACCGACGGCGATCCGCGTCCCGGCGTGGAGATCAAGCTCACCGAGGACGGCGAAATCCTTTCGCGCGGACCGGATCTGTGCCTCGGCTACACCGACGAGGCGCTGACCGCGCGGGCGTTCGACGACGAGGGCTGGTACCACACCGGCGACATCGGCGTGCTGGACGACGACGGTTATCTCACCATCACCGACCGCAAGGCCGACGTCATCATCCGCGGCGGGGAGAACATCTCCGCCCTCGAGGTCGAAGAGGTGCTGTTGAGCATGCCGAGCGTCGCAGAGGCAGTCGTGGTGGCCGCACCCGACGACCGGCTGGGGGAGCGGGCGGCCGCGGTGCTGCGCATCCGCGACGGCCATGACATGCCGACGCTGGACGAGGTGCGCGCGCACTTCAAGGCCGCGGGCGTCGCGATCCAGAAGTGGCCGGAGGAGCTGCACCGGATCCCGGAGGGGCAGGACTATCCGCGCACGGCCAGCGGCAAGGTGCAGAAGTTCCGCGTCCGTGACGAGGTGCGGCGTGCGCGGTGACACAGCGCGCGGCGTTGCGATTCCGGCGTGAATGAGAATAGGATTCTCCCGAGAGGAAAAGGAGTGTTCCATGGGACAACTTTCACACCGGGTGGATATACCGTTTCCGCTGTTCGATGCGGACAACCACCTCTATGAGCCGCCGGAGGCGATGACCAAGTACCTCCCGAAGGAGTACAAGGACATCGTCCAGTACGTCGAGATCAACGGCCGCACCAAGATCGCGATCAAGGGACAGATCAGCAACTACATCCCGAACCCGACGTTCTCCCACGTCGCCAAGCCCGGCGCCTGGGAGGAGTACTTCAAGTTCGGTAACCCCGACGGGAAGAGCAAGCGCGAACTCTTCGGTGAGCCGATGCGGTCCATCCCGGCGTTCTTCGAACCCGGGCCGCGGCTGGAGCTGATGAACGAGCTCGGCGTCGACCGCTCGCTGATGTTCCCGACGCTGGCGAGCCTCATCGAGGAGCGGTTGCGCGATGACCCGGTGGCGATCCACGTCATCATCCACTCGCTGAACCAGTGGCTCGACGAGGTCTGGGGTTTCAACTACCAGAACCGCATCTTCACCACCCCGGTGATCACGCTGCCGATCGTCGAGAAGGCGATCGAGGAGTTGGAGTGGGCGGTCAAGCGCGGCGCCCGCGCCATCCTCATCCGGCCGGCGCCGGTGCCCGGCTTCCGCGGTCCGCGGTCGTTCGCGCTGCCCGAGTTCGATCCGTTCTGGGAGCGGGTCGTCCACCACGACATCTTCGTCGGCATGCACTCCTCCGACAGCGGTTACTCCCGCTACACCTCGGAGTGGGACGGCGCTGCGCAGGAGATGCTGCCGTTCCAGACCAACGCGATGTCGATCCTCAACGAGTGGCGCCCGATCCAGGATGCCGTGGGCTCCTGGGTGATTCACGGGGCGCTGTTCCGGCATCCCAAGCTCAAGGTCGGCATCGTCGAGGCCGGTTCGAAGTGGATGTTCCCGCTGCTGGACTCGATGGCCGAGGTGTACAAGAAGGCCCCAGAGGCCTTCTTGGGCAACCCGGTCGAGGAGATCAAGAACCGCATCTACGTCAGCCCGTTCTACGAGGAGGGCATCGACGACCTGATCAACCTGATCGGCGTGGAGCAGGTGCTCTACGGCTCGGACTGGCCGCACCCGGAGGGTCTCGCGGAGCCGACCCACTACGTGACCGCGCTCGAGCACCTCTCGGTTGAGGATCAGGCGAAGATCATGGGCGGCAACCTCGGCCGCCTCGTCACCGTGTGACGTACCGAAACACCGCGCTACGACGATCAAGGGCGCCCCGCGCCCGATGAGGAGTAGCGCCATCAACACCTGGGAGACCATCCCCGAGATGGTCTTGAGCGCAGCGGACCGGTTCGGCGATGCGGAAGCTGTCGTCGACGGTCCGCTGCGCTTGTCCTTCACCGAGTTGGTGCAGCGAATTCGTTGCGCCGCAGGAGCTTTCACCGAACTCGGCATCGACAAGGGCGATCGGGTCGCGATCTGGGCGCCCAACTCGGCGAACTGGATCGTCGCGGCCTTCGGCCTGTTGAGTGCCGGCGGTGTGCTCGTTCCCGTCAACACCCGGTTCAAGCCGGACGAGGCGGCCGACATCATCTGCCGCAGCGGCGCCAAGGCCGTGCTGGTGCAGAAGGATTTTCTCGGGCTGGACTATTCGGGTCCGACGGGTGTGCCGGTGATCGACCTGGTTTCGGGCTTCCTGGCGTCGGGGGTGGCGTCCGATCGAGTCGGCGACCTGAGGGGCACCGACATCGCCGACGTCATCTTCACGTCTGGCACCACCGGTAGGCCCAAGGGCGCGATGATGAACCACCGGCAGACGCTGCGGGCCTACGAGGAGTGGGCGACCCTCGCGGATCTCCGCGAAGGCGACCGCTATCTGATGATCAATCCGTACTTCCATACGTTCGGGCTCAAAGCCGGGCTCGTTGCGTCCTTCCTGCGCGGCGCGACGATGCTTCCGGTGGCCGCATTCGACGTCGACCGGGTCGTCGATCTCGTCGAGCAGGAACGCATCACGATGCTGCCCGGCCCGCCCACGCTGTACCACTCGCTGCTGACCGTCGCCGACAAGGACCGGCTCGCGACCCTGCGGGCGGGGGTGACCGGCGCGGCCGACATCCCGGTGGAACTGATCCGTCGCATCCGCCACGAGTTGCCCTTCCAGTCCCTGATGACCGGCTACGGGCTCACCGAGGCGGGCAACGTGACGCTGTCGCGGCCCGGGGACACCCCCGAGGAGGTCGCGACCACGGCCGGCTTGCCGTGCGAGGACGTGGACGTCCGCATCGCCGGCGACGGCGAGGTGCTGGTGCGCGGTTACAACGTCATGCAGGGCTACCTCGACGACCCCGCCGCGACGGCCGAGGCCATCGACTCCGACGGTTTCCTGCACACCGGCGATCTCGGTGAGTTCACCGAGTCGGGACGGTTGCGGATCGTGGGCCGCAAGAAGGACATGTTCATCGTCGGCGGCTTCAACGCCTATCCCGCGGAAATCGAGGGTTTCCTGCTCGAACATCCGGCGGTCGCCCAGGCCGCGGTGATCGGCGTGCCCGATGACCGGATGGGCCAGGTCGGCAAGGCGTTCATCGTGCGCAATCCGGGTCACGACGGCGTCACGGCAGAGGATCTCATTTCGTGGAGCCGGGAGCGAATGGCGGGCTTCAAAGTGCCGCGCTCTGTAGAGTTCCTCGACAGGTTGCCGTTGAATGCCACCGGCAAGGTGATGAAGGACCGCCTTCAGGACAATCACGGCTGAGCGTGCGCACAGCCTGTAAATAACATTTCCGCAGGAAAGCGGCGTTTGCCGGGCGGTGCGGACGCGGGTATCGTCGCGGCGATACTCAAAATTGGATAATGACATTCTCATGATTGATGCATGAAGCAGAGGAGGTCGCTGTGCCGTCTTTCAGGCGCCGCGCGTCGGTGATCGACGCTGATCGCGTCGCACAGCCGCCGCAGGACGACCCTGAGCAGCGGCCAGCGGATTCGGAAGAGGTGCTCGCCCTCGCCGAGGAGGCCGAGGCTGAAGCGGCGGAGGCCGAGGCGATCGCCGCAGCCGCTCGCGCCCGGGCCAAGGCCATCCGGTTACGCAGGCAGGCGGCCGAGGCGAAGACGACCGAGGTGGTTTCGGCGCCGGTCGAGGAGACCGACGCGAAGCTCGACGAACCGCTCGAGGAAACCGCCGACGCAACGGAGGCCGGACCCGAGGCTGCACCGAGCGAGCCCGCCGACGAGACGGCTGAGGACGCCGCCGTCGGTACCGACGAAGCGCAGGCACCGCCGAAGCGGTCCCGTCGGCTCCGGATGCCGCGGATCAGGTGGAAGATCGTCGCCGCAGTGCTGGCAATCATCCTCACCCTGGCATTCGCCGTCGCCAGCGGTTTCATGGTGTGGCATCACCGGCAGGCCGTCGAGGAACAAGAGCGCACCGCGGAGTTCGCCGCGGCGGCGCGACAGAGTGTCGTGACCCTGATGTCGCTGGACTTCAACAAAGCCCAGGAAAACGTCAAACGCATCATCGACAACTCGACGGGGCAGTTCAAGGAGGACTTCGAGGCGCAGGCCGAGGACTTCGCCAGGGTCGCCAAAGATTCCAAGGTGGTCACCGAGGTCACCGTCAACGTCGCCGCGGTCAAGTCGATGACCGACAACAGCGCCACCGCGCTGGTGTCGGCCACCTCGCGGGTCACCAACTCCGCGGGCGCCAATCAGGAGCCGCGCTCCTGGCGCCTGATGGTGGACCTGGTCCGGGAGGGTGACCAGATCAAGATGTCGAAAGTCGAGTTCGTACCGTGAGTTCCGAAACCAACACCGAAGAGGTCGACGTGGACACCGCGGTCACCGACGAACCGGACTCCGCGGCAGCCGAGCCGGAGTCCACGGCGGTCGAGGAAGCGGCCTCGCAACCGACCGCCAAAAGAAGGCCGAAAAGGTTGGCGGGCATCGGGAAACACCTCGGCGCCATCATGCTCACGCTCCTGCTCGTCGTGTCGGCGGGTGTCGCGGCGTGGCTGTACTTCTTCCAGTTCCGGGTGGACCAGCAGACCGACGCGGACTCTCAACAGGTCGCGTTGGAGGCGGCGAAAACCGGCACGGTGGCGCTGCTGTCGTATGCCCCGGAATCCATGGAAAAGGATTTCGCGACCGCGAAGTCGCATCTGACCGGTGACTTCCTGGACTACTACACCCAGTTCACCGAGCAGATCGTGACCCCGGCGGTCAAGGAGAAGCAGGTCAAGACCAACGCGGCCGTCGTACAGGCCGGCGTGGCCGAAATACATCCCGACTCCGCGGTGGTACTGGTCTTCGTCAACCAGACGACGACCAGCAAGGAGAACCCGGACGGGGCGTTCGCTGCGAGCGCGGTCAAGGTCGGCATGACCAAGTCCGACGGCCGCTGGCTGATCAACGCCTTCGACCCCGTGTAGCGTCGCCGCCGTGACGGCGTCTCCTGACCAACGTCTCTCGGCGATCGTGCCGTTGCCGTCAGCAGAACACACTGCGGCGGTGTTCCACCCACTTGCGGGTCACGCGCCCCTGGCGCGCGTCGTGCGGCATTGCCTGGACGCGGTCGCCGATCCAGCCCGTGTCGTCGTGGCGGTCGCCGAACACCTTGCCGGGGAGGTCCGCGAGCTACTCACCCGCGAAGGAATGCCCGCGGTTGCGGTGGCAGTGACCGACGGGTCCGCCACCCGGGAACAATGTTTGACAGCCGCGCTCGAATACGTTGTGCGCCAGCCTGTTTCAACGCTGTTCGTGCTCGTGTACGACGTCCGGCAACCGCTGACCCCGTCGGGATTGGCGGACCGGGTGATCGAGCGCCTGGTGGACGGAGCTCCCGTGGTGCTGCCCGTGCTGCCGGTCACCGACAGCGTGAAAGTCGTCGACGAGCGCGGGGCGGTCATCACGTCGGTGGATCGCTCGACCCTTCAGGCCGTGCAGTTCCCGCGCGGATTCGCCGCCGATCACCTCGCTCGGTTGCTCACCGAGTCGGCCGGTGAGTTCGACGAGGCCGTCGCGGCGATTCGTTCGGCCACGCCGATCACCACCGTCGTCGGCGACACGCAGGCCGTCATCGCCGAACTGCCGCGCGACGCCTCGTTCCTCGAGGCGCTCATGGCGAGTCACCATTCGTGCTGACGCCGGCCAAGAGATGCTCGGCGATCGCGATGTCGCGCGCGAAAGTGACCTTGATGTTGCGCAGTTCGCCCGGAAACGTATGCACCGCAACATCGGTGAACGCCTCGATGCACGACGACGTATCGGTGCCCTCGAAGCGGTGACGCTCCGCGCTGCGGTACGCCTCGAGCAGCGGGACGGCCCGGAAGGCCTGCGGCGTCTGCACCCGAACCAGCGTTGGCGCTCCAGCCGGTTGCTGTAGCTCGGTGGTCACCACATCGGTCAGCGGCAACGCGGGTATGGCACCGCCGAACTCGCGCGCGACCGCGAGCGCGCGGGCGAACATCTCCGGGCCGGCCACCGGCCGCGCGGCGTCGTGAATCAGCACCACGTCGATCGACCCGGACTCGATCGCGGCGGTGAGATGGCGCAGCACGTTGAGCTCCGAACTGTGCCGGCTGTCACCGCCCTCGACGAACTCCACCCGGGCCATTGGCAATTCGCGCGCCACCACGTCGCGAGCCAGGTCGAGCTCGCCGCGCCGGTAGACCAACACGATGCGCTCGACGTCGGACACTCGGCTGAGAGTCTCCAGCGACCACGCCACCATCGGCCGACCCGCCAGCGGAAGGTAGGCCTTGTTGCCGGCGGCACCGACCCTGGCCCCCATGCCCGCGGCCAGCACCACGGCCACGGCGTGGGGTTCCCGGATGCTCATCCCCGTATCTTGGCACTGACCGCGCTCGCCGCCCGCACAGGCGGACGGCCCTGCCTGGATCGCTGCCATGCACTGCGGTGGGAATGTAGCGGAGGAGGACGGCGACGATGAGCGAGACAGAGCACCCACCGCCGGCCATACCGCACCGGGTGCGCAGGATGTCCGGTCGCGATCCCGACGAGCAGCACCGCGTGGCCACGCCGCTGGAACTGCTCTTCGATCTGACGTTCGTGGTCGCGTTCGGCATCGCGGCCAACGAGTTCGCCCACCTGCTCGCCGAGAACCACGTCGGCCCGGGGCTGCTCGGTTTCGCGTTCGCGACCTTCGCGGTGTGCTGGGCGTGGATCAACTTCAGTTGGTTCGCGTCGGCCTACGACACCGACGACTGGATCTACCGGCTGATGACCATGCTGCAGATGGTCGGCGTCATCGTCATGGCGCTCGGGTTCCCGCCGATGTTCGCGTCCATCGACCATGGTGGACACGTCGACAACCGGGTCATGGTCGCCGGGTACGTCGTGATGCGTATCGCCTTGGTGGGGCAGTGGTTACGGGCCGCCGCGCAGGACCCCCAGCACCGCTCCGCATGCCTGACGTACGTAGCCGCCGTCACCTTCGCTCAGGCGCTGTGGATCGTCAGCATCTTCCTGGACACGTCGGGACCGGTGACATTGGTGATCGTCGTCGTGCTGATCGGAATCGAGACGCTGGGCCCACTGCTCGCGGAGACCCGTCGTGGCGGCACGCCGTGGCACGCCCACCACATCGCCGAACGCTACGGGCTGCTGACGATCATCGCGCTCGGCGAGGGGGTGGTCGGCACGGTCGCGTCGTTGACGGCGGTGGTCAACTCACAGGGCTGGACGTTCGATGCCGCGTTCGTCGTCGTGGCCGGCATCGGGCTCACGTTCGCGATGTGGTGGATGTACTTCCTGATGCCGCAGGCCGAGCGACTGCACACCCGGCGCGACCGGTCCTTCTGGTTCGGGTACTTCCCGATGGTGATGCTGGGCGCCATCGTCGCGACCGGTGCCGGTCTGCATGCGGCCGCCTACTACATCGAGCACCATTCCGAACTCGGCTCGGTCGGAACCGTGCTGACGGTCGCCGTGCCCGTGGGCATCTTCGTGGTGTCGGTGTACGCGCTCCACGCGCTCATGGTGCGCTCGGTGGCGGCCGTGCATGTGCTGCTGATCGGGCTCACCGTCGCGGTGCTCGGCTTGGCGGTGTGGCTTGCGGCGGCGGGGATCTCGATGGCCAACTGCCTGCTGGTCGTCACGTTGGCGCCGATCGCGACCGTCGTCGGCCACGAAATCATCGGAGGAAACCGCCGCTCGCGGACCGGTTTGCGGACCTGATGCCCCGGGTACGCGTCTTGCATGCCGAAGACAACGAAGGGTGGTAGTGCCCGAAAGAGCGAACTGCCGAGCACGCTGAAGAAGTCGGACGCCAAGGCCCAGCGGACCTTCGCCAAGGCGCATGACGCCGCGGCCAAGGAGTACGGCGAAGGTCAACGCGCGCACCGAGTCGCCTACAGCGCGCTCAAGCACAGCTACGAGAAGGTCGGCGACCACTGGGAGCCCAAGTCCAAGAAGGGTCCGTCAGACCGTCGAGCACGTAGCGGTGGCCCTAATGCCAAGGGGGACACCGCGGAGGGCGTCAATGCGAACTCTTCCAAGAAACATCTGATGGAAGTCGCTCGGCGGCTGGATGTTTCGGGACGGTCGACGATGTCGAAGGACGAACTGGTATCGGCGATCAAGAAGGCGAACCGCCGCGCGACTGCCCGCAGCCGCTAGTTCGGATTTCGTCAAGGCCCTAGGCGGGCCGGGTATCCAGCCCTTCCAGCAGCATTCTCTCCTGCTCGACCATCATCAGCCTGCGAGTCTTGCGCCGGGTGATGACGATGCCGACCACCGCCAGCGCCCAGATCGCGTACTGCACGATCCAGGCCGCCCGGAACGAGTCGAACGAGATCTCCCCGGCGGTGTCGAGGATGACCCCCATCGCCTGCATCACCAACAGCGAGGCGATGAAGCCGCCCATGTTGACCAGGCCGGAAGCGGTGCCCAGCGTGGCGCTCGGATTGAAGGTCCGCGCGAAGTCGAAGCCGACCATCGACCCGGGACCGCCCACCGAGATCACCACGATCAGCACCACCAGCAGCCAGAGCGGCGCCGGCCCCGGCAACGCCAACACCACGGTCCACATCAACGCGTTGCTGGCGATGATCGCCAGGACAAGCCGGGAGCGCCGGTGTGGGCGCCGTCCGGTGAAGATGCCGATCAGCACGCCCGCCGTGATGGCGGCCAGCACCGAAACCGTCAACAACGTGCCTGCCAACCCGGCCGAAAGGCTCTGAGCACTGGTCAGATACGGGACACCCCACATCAGCGCGAACACGGTCACCGAGAACTGGGTGCCCATGTGGGTGAAGAACCCAAGCCGGGTGCCAGGCCGCAGCCAGACAGTCTTGACGCTGGTCAGCGTCTCGCGCACGGAGATCGTCTCTACCTCGACCGCGTTGCCGTTCGGAGTGTTCTTCACCAGCGCCACGGTCAGGACCATCGACAGCACGCCCAGAGCGGCCACCGACGCGTATGCCGTGGACCAGCCCCAAGCGTTGAGAACGGCGAAGAACGGGACCGCCGAAAGGATCTGACCGAGCTGCCCGCAGATTCCGGTCAGCTGGGTGACCAGAGGAACCTGTCGGTGACTGAACCAGTGCGGCACCAGCCGCAGCACCGAGATGAACGTGACTGCGTCGCCCAAGCCCAGCAGCGCTCGCGCGCCGATGGCGGTCGGCAGCGATTCGGTGAACGCGAGCGCGAGTTGGCCGGTCGCCATCAGCGTGGCGCCGACGAGGATCAAATTCTTGGAGCCGAAGCGGTCCAGCAGCAAACCCGCGGGCACCTGCGCGCCGGCGTAGACGATGACCTGCAGGACGACGAACGTCGACAGCAGGCTGGGACTGGCTTGGAACCGTTCTGCCGCATCGAGGCCGGAGACGCCCAACGTGGTGCGGTCGAGAACTGCAACGATGTATGCGAACAGTCCGGTGGCCCAGACGATCCAGGGACGCACACCGAACCTTTCCGATGATTGATAAGTCTGACTTTTCAATCGTTCCGTACGAGGGTCCTGGTGGCCAATCCTCTTGCGGTGAGTTCGCTCACCTAGCCCCCGAAACTCAGGTGAAGTTGGCTGAGAGTGCACCTTCCGTGCGCCAGCCGCCTAGCCGTTGTTGATAACAGCGCTGATAGGGACAGCCGCGTGGGCTTGCTGGCAAACTCCGATGAGACCACGTCGACCTTCGCTCGCAAACGCCGACACGCGGTTACAGTGATCCCATGGAGCGTCGCGGCGTTGGCTGAGTACCGCCTCGATGAACTGGCGCAGATCTCCGGTGTCAGCGCCCGCAACATCCGCGCCTACCGCGAACGTGGCCTGCTCGATCCGCCGCGGCGAGTCGGCCGCTCGGCGTTCTACGACGACTATCACCTGTCGCAGCTGCGCACCATCAACCAGTTGCACCGCCGTGGTTTCAGCTCGGCCCACATCGCCGAGTTCTTCGCCAGCCTCCGGCGAGGCGCCGATCTCGCCGACATTCTCGGAATTCAACGGGCCGTCCTGGGCCCGAGAACCGAATCCGGTGACGCCGGGCCCACGGCGGCCGACACCGCGGTGGAAGCGCTCGACATCGACCCCGACAGCGACGAGGGGCGCCGGCTGGTCGAGTACGGCCTGGCACAACTGGCCGACGGTGTCATGAGGTTGACCGATCCCGCGATGGCGCAAGTCGTGGCGCGCGCGGCGGACCAGCACGGCTACGTCAGTGCGCTGCTGCAGATCTTCGAGGCCTCTGGCCGGGCGATCGACGGGCTGGCGGAGGGGTTCTTACACGTGCTCGACGAATGCGTGGCCGCGCGGTTCGGTGAGGGCCGGGGGCCCCGGCCCGAGGAGGCCGAAGAGCTGGGCCGGTTGGTGCGCGACTACCGCGACCTGTGGACGAGCGTGGTGTCGCTTCGCCTGGACAAGGCGTTGCAAGAGCACACGGCGGGCGCCGGCTCCAGGTACGCCGAAGGCGTCGTGCTCAGCGGCCGCCGCGAGTCCTGAACTTCACCCCTTGATCTGCTGCCACCTGGCGGTCCACTCGTCGTACGTCGTGCAGTCGTCGCCGGTGCCGTCGACGCAGTCCTTCTGGGGCGTGGTCCAGTAGTGGATCTTGGCGGCGAAGCCGGCGTCGGTGGCGTGGTAGATGTCGCAGAAGTCGGGCTCGGTGGTGTGCTCACAGGCCTTCACGTTCGCGGGCGCCTCACCGAAGAACTCGGCGGCTTGGGCGTTGACCTCCGGCGAGGAGATCCAGTCCATCCACTTGTACATGCAGTTGGGGTGAGCGGCCGTCGACGAGATCATCCAGGTGTCCGACCAACCGGTGGAGCCCTCCTTGGGCAGCACCGTGTTGACCTGAACCTTGTTGCGCGCGCCGATCGTGTTGGCGATCACCTGCCAGGTGGTGCCGATGACCGAGGCGCCGGACTCGAAGGCCTGCACCTCCTTGGTGTAGTCCGACCAGTACTCGCCGATGTTCATGCGTTGCTTCTCGAGCAGTTCGACCGCGGCGTCGAGTTGTTCACCGGTCAAGGAGTACGGATCCTCAATTCCCAGTGCGGGTTTCGTCTTGGACAGGTACAACGCCGCGTCGGCGATGTAGATGGGGGAGTCGTATGCGGTGACCTTGCCCTTGTACCTGTCGGCGTCGTCGAACACCGCGGCCCACGAGTTGGGCGCGTCGCGGACGACCTCGATGTTGTACATCAGCAGGTTGGCGCCCCAGCCGTGCGGAATGCCGTACATCTGGCCGTCGACCGAATTCCACGATTTGTCCTTGAGGAACGACGAAATGTCTTCGTAGTTCGGCACCAGCGAGGTGTTGACGGGTGCCACATCGCCGGCGTAGATGAGGCGTAGCGTTGCATCGCCGGATGCCGAGACGCCGTCGTAGTTCCCGCTGCGCATCAACCGGACCATCTCGTCGGAGGTGTTTCCGAGCGTCACCTCCGTCTGACAGCCGGTCTGTTGTTCGAATGGCGTCACCCAGTCGGCGTCGCGGTTGTTGGAGCCGTCTTCGGCGTAGCCCGCCCAGGCGACCAAGTTGAGCCGTCCTTCGCCGGCGCCGACCGCGGCGAGCGGTTCGAGTTCGGGAAGCGTCTGGCCGGTCGCCGAACTCCGCTCGCCCGAACACGCGGTCGTCAGTGCCAGCACGACGGCGGCGCAGACGATGACGATCGAACCGGTTCGCGCGGCGCCCGGCATGAGCGGCATCTGCTACTCCTCCAGCAGTCGCATCGCCGCCGGTGCGCCGACCGCATCCGAGGGCATAACCAATCCTAAGAACGTGTGTCATCGGACAGTGGTTCATTGGCGCCCCGCGTGTCCGCGTAGCTCGGCAACCCGCCCCACAGTTGAGATTTTGATACAGCTGTGCGGACCTCAATCACATCTTGAAGCCGCGCTACGGGCAGTGGGACTAAACCTTACCGATCAGTAAGTCGCGCCAGCAAACAAATTTCAGTGGCCGACGGTCTCGAGAAGACAGATCACGCCCGAATGTCTCCTTTTGGCGCGGCGATGCTGCTGGTCGGACGGGCCGGAAATTTTTACATAACGATTAGATAACAATACTGCCTTGATCAGCGCAGTTCTGCCTACTCGACCGTAACCACCTGCATGCAGGACGTTTGTCCCGAATGGCTTCCGCCGGTATGGAACTGCGCGTTATCCCATGGCGGGTTACCCGAGCGTAGAACTGATCAGTAACCATTTTGGAGGCCAAAAAGCGTCTCCTCTTATGACACTCTTAGTACGGCTGGAGTGCACGGAAGGCGGTGCGCGAGGCACCGCGAGACCGCCCGCCCGGACCAGTCGGGATTCAATGCCGAATCGCGTGGCGCCGCGGCAAGGACACGGCAGCGCGCGGAGCGCCTTCAGACACAGTCGACGACGAGCATGACGCGGGACAGAGGGAGATAACCAGACGTGACGATAAACGAGCAGCACCGGGTGTCCACTGACCGCACCGCGGGACCCGCGCACGCCGGTACCCACGCGCTCGTCGATCGGCTGAACGCCGGTGAACCCTATGCGGTAGCCTTCGGCGGACAGGGCGGCTCATGGCTGGAGAACCTCGAGGAATTGGTCAGCTCGGCCGGCATCGAGTCGGAGCTCAGCGAGGTGGCCGGGGAGGCCGCGCTGTTGCTCGAGCCGGTGGCCCGTGAACTGGTGGTGGTGCGGCCGATCGGCTTCGAGCCGCTGCAATGGGTACGGGCGTTGGCCGCCGACGAACCGCTGCCCCCGACCAAGCAGCTCATCACCGCGGCGATCTCCGGACCGGGCATCCTGCTCGCACAGATGGCTGCGATCCGCGCCGCCGTCCGCCAGGGACTCGATCTGTACGACGCCCCGCCGGTCGCGATGGCGGGACATTCGCAGGGCGTCATCGCCTGCGAGTCGCTGCGCACTCGGGGCGCCAAGGACGCCGAACTGCTGGCGCTGCTGCAACTGATCGGCGCGGCCGGATCACTGGTCTCGCGGCGGCGAGGCATGGTCGGCCGCGGGGACAAGTCGCCGATGGTCTCGGTGACCAACGTCGATCCGGACCGCATCGCCGAGCTGCTCGAGGAGTTCTCCACCGACGTGCGCACGGTGCTGCCGCCGGTGCTGTCGATCCGCAACGGCCGGCGTTCGGTCGTCATCACCGGAACTCCCGAGCAACTGGGACGCTTCGAGCTGTACTGCGCCAAGATCACCGAGAAGGAAGAGGCCGAGCGCAAGAACAAGGTCCGCGGCGGCAGTGTATTCAACCCCGCCTTCAGCCAGATTCAGGTCGAGGTCGGATTCCACACCCCGCGGCTGGCGGACGGGGTCGAGCTGGTTGACCGGTGGGCCGAAAAGTGCGGTATCGACGCCAAGCTCGCGCACGAGATGACCGAGCACATCTTCGTGCGTCCGATCGACTGGGTCGCCGAGGTCGAGCGGCTGCACGAGGCCGGCGCGAAGTGGATCGTCGATCTCGGTCCGAGCGACACCGTGACGCGGTTGACTGCCCCGATCATCCGCGGCCTGGGGGTGGGCATCGTCCCCGCCGCAACGCGGGTCGGGCAGCGCAATCTGTTCACCGTCGGTGCAGAACCCGAGGTGCCGCCGGCGTGGTCGAGCTATGCGCCGACCACCGTGCAGCTGCCCGACGGCTCGGTCAAGCTGTCGACGAAGTTCACCCGGCTCACCGGACGCTCGCCGATCCTGCTGGCGGGGATGACACCGACGACCGTCGACGCCAAGATCGTCGCGGCCGCCGCCAACGCCGGTCACTGGGCCGAACTCGCTGGTGGTGGGCAGGTCACCGAGGAGATCTTCACCGACCGCATCGCCGAGCTGACCACGCTGCTCGAGCCCGGCCGTGCCGTGCAGTTCAACTCGCTGTTCCTCGATCCGTATCTGTGGAAGCTGCAAGTCGGTGGAAAACGGTTGGTGCAGAAGGCCCGTCAGTCCGGTGCGCCGATCGACGGCCTCATCGTCAGCGCAGGCATCCCGGAGCTCGAGGACGCCGTCGAACTGATCGACGAGCTCAACTCCGTCGGCATCAGCCACGTGGTGTTCAAACCCGGCACGGTCGACCAGATCAAGTCCGTCATCAAAATCGCCGCCGAGGTGCCGGGCAAGGACGTCATCGTCCACATCGAGGGTGGCCGCGCCGGCGGGCACCACTCCTGGGAAGACCTCGACGACCTGCTGCTGAACACCTACGGGGAGTTGCGCAAACTGCCCAACATCACGGTCTGCGTCGGCGGCGGAATCGGCACCCCGGAGCGCGCGGCCGAGTATCTGTCCGGGCGGTGGGCCACCGAATACGGTTTCCCGGCGATGCCGGTGGACGGCATCTTGGTGGGTACCGCGGCGATGGCGACATTGGAGGCCACCACCTCGCCCGCCGTCAAGCAGATGCTGGTCGAGACCGGCGGCACCGACCACTGGATCAGCGCCGGAAAAGCCCAGGGCGGCATGGCTTCCAGCCGCAGCCAACTCGGTGCCGACATCCACGAGATCGACAACGCCGCATCGCGTTGCGGCCGGCTGCTCGACGAGGTCGCCGGTGACGCCGAAGCCGTGGCGGCCCGCCGCGACGAGATCATCGCCGCGATGGCCACCACCTGCAAGCCGTACTTCGGCGACGTCGGCGAGATGACCTACCGCCAGTGGCTGGCGCGCTACGTCGAATTGGCGATCGGCGACGACGACAGCACCGCCGACACCAAGCTGCCCGGCACCCCGTGGCTGGCCGACACCTGGCGCGACCGGTTCGCCGAAATGCTGCACCGCGCCGAGGCGCGCCTGCACCCGCAGGACTCCGGACCGATCGCCACGCTCTTCGGTGACGCTGCGCTGCTTGATGATCCGGACCGGGCGATCGCCACGCTGGTGGCGCGCTATCCGGAATCGGAGACGCTGCGGTTGCACCCGGCCGACGTGCCGTGGTTCATCACGCTGTGCAAGACCCCGGGCAAGCCGGTCAATTTCGTGCCGGTCATCGACAAGGATGTGCGGCGGTGGTGGCGCAGCGACTCGCTGTGGCAGGCCCACGACGCGCGCTACACCGCCGACCAGGTCTGCATCATCCCCGGCACGCAGGCGGTTGCGGGCATCACCCGCGTCGACGAGCCGGTCGGTGAGCTGCTCGACCGCTTCGAGCAGACCGCGATCGATGAGGCACTCGCCGCTGACGGCAACCCTGTGCCGGTGGTTTCGCGACGCCAGGCCCGCGCCGACGTCACCGGGCCGCTCGCGGTGGTACTCGACTCACCCGACGTGTTGTGGGCGGGCCGCGTCGCGATCAACCCGGTGCACCGCATCGGTGCCCCGAGCGAGTGGCAGGCCAACGAAAACCGCAATGCCACACATCCTTCCACCGGGGCTCGGCTCGAGCTCAGTGGTGACCGGGTGACGCTGAGCGTGCCGCTGTCCGACATCTGGGTCGACATCCCGTTCACACTGCCGGCGTGCACGGTCGACGGCGGCATGCCCGTCGTCACGGTCGAGGATGCGTCGACCGCGATGCGTGCCGTGCTGGCGATCGCGGCCGGTGTCGACGGACCCGACGACTTACCCCCGGTGCGCGACAACGTCTCGACCGTGACCGTCGACTGGGAGCCCGAACGGGTCGCCGACCACACCGGTGTCACCGCGACGTTCGGCGCCCCGCTGGCGCCCGGTCTCACGCTCGTACCGGACGCGCTCGTCGGGCACTGCTGGCCCGCGGTTTTCGCGGCGATCGGGTCCGCGCTCACCGAGGACGGCTTCCCCGTCGTCGAAGGCCTGCTGAGCCTGGTACATCTCGACCACGCCGCGCACCTGCTGGGCGAGATGCCGAAAACCCGGGCCGAACTGGCGATCACGGCAACGGTTTCGACCGCCACCGATTCCGAATACGGACGCGTCGTACCGGTGACGGTGCAGATTCGCGACGCCGACGGCGACCTGCTGGCCACTCTCGAAGAGCGCTTCGCGATCCGCGGTCGCACCGGCGCGGCCGATCTCGCCGATCCGCCGCGCGCGGGTGGGGCGATCACCGACAACGCGACCGACACCCCGCGACGCCGGCGCCGCGACGTGACCGTCACCGCACCGACCGACATGAGCGCTTTCGCGGTCGTCTCCGGTGATCACAACCCGATCCACACCGACCGTGCCGCCGCGCTGCTGGCAGGGCTCAAATCGCCCATCGTGCACGGCATGTGGCTGTCGGCGGCCGCACAGCACGTCGTCGCCGCCACCGACGGCAAGCCCGCCCCGCCGGCGCGCGTCGTCGGCTGGACGTCGCGGTTCCTCGGCATGGTGCTGCCCGGTGACGAGGTCGACTTCCGCGTCGACCGCGTCGGAATCGACCGCGGCGCAGAGATCGTCGAGGTCACCGCCAAGGTCGCGGGCGACCTCGTCATGTCCGCGACGGCCCAGCTCGCCGCGCCCAAGACCGTCTACGCGTTCCCGGGCCAGGGCATCCAGCACAAGGGCATGGGTATGGAGGTGCGCGCCCGCTCCAAGGCGGCCCGCAAGGTGTGGGACACCGCGGACAAGTTCACCCGCGACACGCTGGGCTTCTCGGTGCTGCATGTGGTGCGCGACAACCCGACCAGCCTGATCGCCAGTGGCGTGCACTACCACCACCCCGACGGTGTGCTGTTCTTGACCCAGTTCACCCAGGTGGCGATGGCGACGGTGGCCGCCGCCCAGGTGGCCGAGATGCGCGAGCAGGGCGCGTTCGTCGAAGGAGCGATCGCCTGCGGTCACTCCGTCGGCGAGTACACCGCGCTGGCGTGCGTCAGCGGTGTCTACGAGCTGGAAGCGTTGCTGGAGGTGGTGTTCCACCGCGGCAGCAAGATGCACGACATCGTGCCGCGTGACCACCTCGGCCGGTCGAACTACCGGCTGGCCGCGATCCGACCGTCGCAGATCGACCTCGACGACGCCGACGTCAAGGCGTTCGTCGCCGAGATCTCCGAGCGCACCGGTGAGTTCTTGGAAATCGTCAACTTCAACCTGCGCGGCTCGCAGTACGCGATCGCGGGCACCGTGCGTGGGCTGGAAGCGCTGGAGGAGGAAGTCGAGCGGCGCCGCGAGATCACCGGCGGCAAGCGGTCGTTCATCCTGGTTCCCGGCATCGACGTGCCGTTCCACTCTTCGGTGCTGCGCGTTGGCGTGGCCGACTTCCGCCGCTCGCTGGAGCGCGTGATGCCGCGCGGCCAGGATCCCGACCTGATCATCGGCAAGTACATCCCCAACCTGGTGCCGCGGCCGTTCACGCTCGACCGCGACTTCATCCAGGAGATCCGCGATTTGGTGCCGGCCGAGCCGCTCGACGAGATCCTCGCCGACTACGACACCTGGCGCACCGAGAAGCCGGCCGAGCTGTGCCGCAAGGTCGTGATCGAGCTGCTGGCATGGCAATTCGCCAGCCCGGTGCGCTGGATCGAAACCCAGGACCTGCTGTTCATCGAGGAAGCCGCGGGCGGTCTGGGCATCGAGCGTTTCGTCGAGATCGGCGTGAAATCCGCGCCGACGGTCGCGGGCTTGGCGGCCAACACCCTGAAGCTGCCCGAATACTCGCACAGCACAACGGAAGTGCTGAACTCCGAGCGCGACGCGGCGGTGCTGTTCGCCACCGACACCGACCCCGAGCCCGAACTCGGCGACGAGCTGACCTCCGCTCCCGCGCCCGAGGCGGCCGCGCCCGTCGAGGCGGCCGCACCAGCCGCCCCGGCTCCAGCGCCCGCTGCGCCGGCGGGCGGCCCCAGGCCGGACGACCTCACGTTCGACGCCGCCGACGCCACCATGGCACTGATCGCGCTGTCGGCGAAGATGCGCATCGACCAGATCGAGCCGCTGGACTCCATCGAATCGATCACCGACGGCGCGTCGTCGCGACGCAACCAACTGCTGGTCGACCTCGGCTCGGAGCTCGACCTCGGCGCCATCGACGGTGCGGCGGAAGCGGATCTGGCCGGGCTCAAGGGCCAGGTCACCAAGCTCGCCAGGACCTACAAGCCGTTCGGCCCGGTGCTGTCCGACGCAGTCAACGACCAGCTGCGCACCGTGTTCGGCCCGTCCGGCAAGCGGCCCGCCTACATCGCCGAGCGGGTCACCAAGACGTGGGAGCTGGGCCCGGGATGGGTCAAGCACGTCACCGTCGAGGTGGCGCTCGGCACCCGCGAGGGGTCCAGCGTCCGTGGTGGGGACCTGGGCGGCCTGCACGACGGCGCGCTGGCCGACGGGGCGACCGTCGACAAGGTGATCGACGCCGCGGTCTCCGCGGTCGCGGCAAGGCGCGGCGTTGCGGTGTCGCTGCCGTCCGCCGCGGGCGCCGGCGGGGGCGTGGTGGACTCCGCCGCGCTCTCCGAGTTCGCCGAGCAGGTCACCGGCCGCGACGGCGTGCTGGCCTCGGTGGCCCGCACGATCCTGGGTCAGCTGGGTCTCGACACCGCGGTCCCCGCCCCGGAGGCCACCGATGCCGAGCTCATCGACCTGGTCACCGCCGAACTGGGTTCGGACTGGCCACGTTTGGTGGCGCCCGTGTTCGACGGTCGCAAGGCGGTGCTCTTCGACGACCGCTGGGCCAGCGCCCGCGAGGATCTGGCCAAGCTGTGGCTGCTCGACGAGGGCGAGATCGACGCGGACTGGCAGCGGCTCTCGCAGCGTTTCGAGGGCGCGGGTCACGTCGTCGGCACGCAGGCCACCTGGTGGCAGGGCAAGGCGCTCGCGTCGGGTCGCAACATCCACGCCTCGCTGTACGGGCGCGCCGCGGCGGGTGCGGAGAACCCCGACGCCGGCCGCTACAGCGACGAGGTCGCCGTCGTCACCGGAGCCTCGAAGGGGTCGATCGCCGCGTCCGTCGTGGCGCAATTGCTCGACGGCGGGGCGACGGTCATCGCGACGACGTCCAAGCTCGACGACGACCGGTTGGCGTTCTACCGCGCGCTCTACCGCGACAACGCCCGCTGGGACGCCAAGTTGTGGGTGGTGCCTGCCAACATGGCGTCCTACACCGACATCGATGCGCTGGTTCAGTGGGTCGGCACAGAGCAGACCGAAAGCCTTGGGCCGCAGTCGATCCACCTCAAAGACGCCCAGACGCCGACACTGCTGTTCCCGTTCGCCGCACCGCGGGTCGCCGGCGACCTGTCCGAGGCCGGATCGCGCGCCGAGATGGAGATGAAGGTGCTGCTGTGGGCAGTGCAGCGGCTGATCGGCGGCCTGTCACACATCGGAGCCGAACGCGACATCGCCGCGCGACTGCACGTCGTGCTGCCGGGCTCACCGAACCGCGGCATGTTCGGCGGTGACGGCGCCTACGGCGAGGCGAAGTCCGCGCTCGACGCGTTGGTGACCCGCTGGAAGGCCGAAACATCGTGGGCGCAGCGGGTTTCGTTGGCCCACGCGCTGATCGGGTGGACCAAGGGCACGGGCCTGATGGGTCACAACGACGCCATCGTCGGCGCGGTCGAAGAGGCCGGCGTGCGTACGTACACGACCGACGAGATGGCGCGCATGCTGCTCGGGTTGTGTGACATCGAATCCAAGGTGGCCGCGGCGCACAAGCCGCTGCAGGCCGACTTCACGGGTGGACTGGCCGACGTCGACATCGACATGGCCGAACTGGCCGCCAAGGCTCGCGACGAGATGGTGACCGAAAGCCGAACCGAGGAAACCGATGACGAGGGCACTGTGCGCGCGCTGCCGTCGCCGCCGCGGGGCTACAAGTCCGCGCCGCCGCCGGAGTGGGCCGACCTCGACATCGACCCGGCCGACATGGTGGTCATCGTCGGTGGCGCCGAGCTGGGACCCTACGGCTCCTCGCGCACCCGCTTCGAGATGGAGGTCGACAACGAGCTGTCCGCGGCCGGCGTGCTCGAGCTGGCGTGGACGACCGGACTGGTCAAGTGGGAAGACGATCCGACACCGGGCTGGTACGACACCGAAACCGGTGAGCTGGTCGACGAGGGCGAGCTGGTGGAGCGTTACCACGACGCCGTGATCGAGCGGGTCGGCATCCGCGAGTTCGTCGGCGATGGCGCGATCGACGCCGACCACACTGCGCCGCTTCTGGTTTCGGTGTTCCTCGACAAGGACTTCACCTTCGTGGTGTCCAACGAGGAGGAAGCCAGGGCGTTCGTCCGCGCCGATCCGGAGCACACCGTCATCGCACCCGTACCGGACAGCGGCGACTGGCAGGTCACCCGCAAGGCCGGCACCGAGATCCGGGTGCCGCGCAAGACGAAACTGTCCCGCACCGTCGGCGCGCAGATTCCCACCGGATTCGATCCGATGGTCTACGGCGTCAGCCAGGAGATGATGAACTCCATTGACCGGCTGGCGATCTGGAACCTCGTCACCACGGTCGACGCGTTCCTGTCCGCCGGCTTCACGCCCGCGGAACTGATGCGCTGGGTGCATCCCAGCCTGGTGGCCAGCACCCAGGGCACCGGCATGGGCGGCATGACGTCGATGCAGACCATGTACCACGGCAACCTGCTGGGCCGGAACAAGCCGAACGACATCCTGCAGGAAGTCCTGCCGAACGTGTACGCGGGCCACGTCGTGCAGTCCTATGTGGGCAGTTACGGCGCGATGATCCATCCGGTCGGGGCTTGCGCCACCGCGGCGGTGTCGGTCGAGGAGGGCGTCGACAAGATCAAGCTCGGCAAGGCGGAGTTCGTCGTCGCCGGCGGATACGACGACCTGACGCTCGAGGCCATCATCGGGTTCGGCGACATGGCCGCGACCGCGGACACCGAGATGATGCGGGCCAAGGGCATCAGCGACTCGAAGTTCTCCCGCGCCAACGACCGTCGCCGGCTCGGGTTCGTCGAGGGCCAGGGTGGTGGGACCATCCTGCTGGCCCGCGGTGATCTCGCGCTCAAGATGGGGCTGCCGGTGCAAGCGGTCATCGGCTACGTGTCGTCGTTCGGCGACGGGGTGCACACCTCGATCCCGGCACCGGGCCTGGGTGCGCTGGCGGCCGGCCGTGGCGGTCGCGACTCGCAGTTGGCGCGCTCGCTGGCCGCGCTCGGCGTCGGACCCGACGACATCGCGGTGGTGTCCAAGCACGACACCTCGACACTGGCCAACGATCCCAACGAGACCGAGCTGCACGAGCGGCTCGCCGACTCGCTGGGCAGGTCGGAAGGGGCACCACTGTTCGTGGTGTCGCAGAAGAGCCTGACCGGTCATTCGAAGGGCGGCGCGGCGGCGTTCCAGATGATGGGGCTGTGCCAGATCCTGCGCGACGGCATCATCCCGCCGAACCGCAGCCTGGATTGTGTCGACGACGAACTCGCCGGTGCTGCGCACCTGGTCTGGCTGCGTGACACCCTGCACTTCGGCGACAAGTTCCCGTTGAAGGCGGGGCTGATCACCAGCCTCGGCTTCGGCCACGTGTCCGGTCTGATCGCGCTGGTGCATCCGCAGGCGTTCCTCGCCGCGCTGAGCCCGGAGGAACGCGCGCAGTACAAGCAGCGCGCGGACGCCCGGGTGCTGGCCGGTCAGCATCGGCTCGCGTCGGCGATCGCGGGCGGCAAGCCGCTGTACGAGAAGCCGGCCGACCGCCGGTTCGGCCACGACGCCCCGGAGAAGCGGCAGGAAGCCGAGATGCTGCTCGATCCGGCGTCGCGGCTCGGCGACGACGACGTGTATGTGCCCGCACAAGCGTGAGATAGCGTTTCGCCCATGGCGATAGTCGGGGTGGGGATCGACCTGGTCTCCATACCCGAGTTCGCCGAGCAGGTCGACCAGCCGGGGACCGTTTTCGCCGAGACGTTCACGCCCGGCGAGCGGCGGGACGCCGCGGACAAGAGCTCGTCGGCGGCGCGACACCTGGCGGCCCGGTGGGCGGCGAAGGAGGCCGTGATCAAGGCGTGGTCGGGTTCGCGGTTCGCCAAGCGGCCCGTGCTGCCCGAGGCGATCCACCGCGACATCGAGGTGATCACCGACATGTGGGGCCGTCCGAAGGTGCGGCTGTCCGGGGCGATCGCCGAGCATCTGGCTGACGTGACGATCCACCTGTCGCTGACGCATGAGGCCGGCACCGCCGCGGCGGTCGCCATCCTCGAAGAGCGCTGACCCTTTGCTCCGCGAGGGTGCGTGTCTGTCGACGACACGCCGAGGTTTTCCGGCAGTTCATGCACGCTCACGGCTCCTCGGCGGTGCGCAATTGATGCCGCTACTGTCGCCGTCATGAGCGATCTGGTGCAGCGGACGCGCGACGTGCTGCCGTCGGTGCGGCGGGACCTGGAAGACCTGGTGCGCGTCGAGTCGGTGTGGGCGGACCCGGCGCGGCGCGGCGAGGTGCAGCGCAGCGCCGCCGCGGTGGCGCAGCTGTTGGCCGACGCCGGGTTCGGCGAGGTACAGATCGTCAGCGAGGGCGGTGCCCCCGCCGTCATCGCCCGCCATCCCGCGCCGCCGGGCGCGCCGACGGTGCTGCTGTACGCCCACCACGACGTGCAACCCGAAGGCGATCGGGCGCAGTGGGACTCGGCGCCGTTCGAGCCCACCGAGCGCGACGGACGCCTCTACGGTCGGGGCACTGCCGACGACAAGGCCGGCATCGCAATACATCTGGCGGCCTTCCGGGCGCACGGCGGCGATCCGCCGGTCGGTGTCACGGTGTTCGTCGAGGGCGAGGAGGAGTCGGGCTCGCCGTCGTTGCCGCGCCTGCTGGCGGCGCATCGCGAGGCCCTGGCCTGCGATGTGATCGTCCTCGCCGACTCGGACAACTGGAGCACGGAGGTGCCGTCGCTGACGGTGTCGCTGCGGGGACTGGCCGACTGCACCGTCGAGGTCGCCACGCTGGATCACGGACTGCACTCGGGGCTGTGGGGCGGCGTCGTGCCCGACGCGTTGAGCGTGCTGGTGCGGATGTTGGCCAGCCTGCACGACGACGACGGCAATGTCGCAGTGGCGGGGCTACACGAAGCCGCCGCTGCCGGCCTCGACTATCCGCCGGAACGTGTACGCCAGGAAACCGGACTCCTCGAGGGCGTATCCGAAATCGGTTCGGGCTCAGTGCCGCAACGGTTGTGGGCCAAACCGGCGATCACGGTCATCGGCATCGACGCCACGCCTGTCGACAAGTCGTCGAACACATTGATTCCGAGGGCGCGGGCCAAGGTCAGCATGCGCGTCGCGCCCGGCGGCGATGCCGCAGAGCACCTGGCGGCGTTGACGCGACACCTCGAGCAGCACGCGCCGTGGGGTGCGCAGGTGACCGTCACGCCCGGTGACCTCGGGCAGCCGTACGCGGTCGACGCCAGCGGGCCGGTTTACGACGCGGCCCGGGCCGCCTTCCGCCAGGCGTGGGGCGCCGAACCGGTGGACACCGGAATCGGCGGTTCGATCCCGTTCATCGCCGAGTTCGCCGCCGCGTTCCCGTCGGCGAAGATACTGGTGACCGGCGTGGAAGACCCTGCGACACAGGCACATAGCGTCAACGAGAGCTTGCACCTGGGAGTGCTGGAGCGTGCTGCCGTCTCGGAGGCCCTACTGCTGGCCCGACTGAGAGAACACAGCTCAGACGGACAGATTGCGACGTAGCTTGGCGACGTGCCCGGTGGCGCGCACGTTGTACTGCGCCTCGGCGATCCTGCCCGTCTCGTCGACGACGAACGTCGACCGGATGACGCCCTGAACGGTCTTGCCGTACATCGTCTTCTCGCCGAACGCGCCCCAAGCGGTGAGCACCTCGCGATCCGGGTCCGACAGCAGCGGGAACGTCAGCTGCTCCTTGTCGCGGAACTTGGCCAGCTTCTCCGGCTTGTCGGGGGAGATGCCGATGACGTCGAGCCCGGCGTCGTTGAGCTCACGAAGGTTGTCCCGGAAATCACACGCCTGCTTCGTACAGCCGGGGGTCGACGCCGCCGGGTAGAAGTACACGATGACCTTGCGACCCGTGTAGTCGGAGAGCTTCACGGTGTTGCCGTCGGCGTCGGGCAGGCTGAACGCAGAGGCTTTGTCGCCTACCTCGAGTCGCGGAGTCTGTGGCACGCGCGGGCATCCCTTCTGTCGACCGGTGCGCTGCAGCGAGCGCGGGCTGCTCTAGGGTAGATCGGCAGGCTTCATCTCAGAAGCTGCGACTTGGACGGCTTGGAGGCGCACGTGGCGGACCGCGATCCCGAGACCATCAAGCGGGATATCGATCAGGCTCGGGAGCAGCTCGCGACAACTGTGGACACGCTCGCCGAGCGGGCCAACCCCAGCCGGTTGGCCGACGACGTCAAGTCCGCGGTGGTGCGGTTCGTCACTAAACCGGCGGTGGCGATCTCGCTCACTGGCGTAGGAGCACTCGCGGTCGTGCTTGTGGTGCGTCGGATCCGGCAGCGCTGAGCGCAACAGCATCAGCGACGTCGCGCCGAGCGGAACCAGTCGACGACGGAAAAACCGGGGGGATTGGCGACCCGGCCGAGTCGGTTGCACGTATACACCGCGACCGGGACTTGCGCAGTTAATTCGTCGGGCGCATCCGCATCCGCGGCACCGATTCCGAAAGAACCGCCTAGCTGGGACATCAGCTAAGTACCCGTTTCCTTCCGATCTCCGCCCGTCGGGGGGCGTCTGGCCGATCAGCTAACTCGACTGTAACAGAGGTATCTGCCTTCATGCAGTTTGAACGGCGAATTACAGGGGAAAGTGAGCTGTTCCGCAACGCCAGCACGCCCAGGTCCGCCTCTCCGTCAACGGACGAATGTCGATCTCAGCACACTTGTCGGCGGCTAGGGCGTCAGTAGCGCAAATAATTTACGCGCGGGTCATCGGCAACCAGCCGGTCGGGTGCAGGATGGCGATACGGACTCGGAGAACGAAGCGCGACCGAGACGAGGCCACGGTCGCGTCGAGATGAAACTGAGTGCGCCGTCAGGGTTTCGAACCCCGGACCCGCTGATTCTCCGTCAGCGGGTCTGGTCCATTCCGGATGAATCCTGTCGGGAGGACACTCCGCTGGTGGGCTCCGGTTTAAGGTCCTGATTGGCGGGGGACGGCTCCGGTCGCTTCCGGTTGTGTCGTTGCCATTTGCGTCGCATAAGCGTCACCTGCCCTTATCCGGACCAGCGAATTTGCTGGCTGCGTCTACGCTGGACAAACGTGGATACACCTGAACTGGCCATCGTGCGGGTTGACCTCTGCACCGGCTGGCTTCGTCCATGGCCTGCAGTGGGCGATGGATTACCTCCAGACAGGTGAAATGGAAACTTTCCGCATGGCTGCGGACGGCTTCGCGGCGGCGGTCGGGATGGCCGAATGCGCGGTGGTGCTGTACGAGGCGCAAGCCCAGCGGCGAGGCGTGCCCACCAGTCGGCGACAGCACTATCCCCACAGCCTTGAGCCAACGATCACGAAGTGGTCGGCGCTGTATGCCCCCGGCTAGGTCTCTTGTCGTCGACGCTTGGCTGGTCGGAGTCCAATAACAATCGCGTGGCCGACTCGTGGTAGTAGGTGCGGCGTCGCGACTGTTCAGGAGTCAAATTCGCCGGATCCATGTTTGCCGACCCTAGTGGTGGCGCTGGTATTGCATCCGCTTAGATGTCAACACCAAGCGCAATCAAGCGTTTGCCGAAATCGTCTTAGCTGTCGCAGCCCTCAACTAACATCCGCGCCGTGTCGACTTTCGATGCCCTGTTCGACCGCTTGGATCCCGACCCGAGGATTCGGGGTAAGCAGTTCGAGCACGTCTGCAAATGGTTCCTGACGAACGACCCGCTCTACAAGCAACGACTGCGGCGTGTGTGGTTGTGGAAGGAGTGGCCCGACCGTCCAGGGGACATCGAGGCGGGTATCGACTTGGTGGCCGAGGATGCCGATGGACACCTGTGGGCAGTGCAGGCGAAGGCTTACGCAGAAGACAAGCCCATCCCCAAAGCTGAGTTGAACAAGTTCCTATCGGAGTCCAACACCAAGCAGTTCTCTCAGCGGCTGCTGATCTCAACGACCACGGGCGGCCTACACGAACTCGCACAGCGCGCTGTGGACGCACAGGAGAAACCGGTCACCGCGTTGGATCTGACAGACCTGCGAGCATCCGACGGGTACCTGGACTGGCCGGAGTCCCCGGACAAGCTGCGCCCGTCGCGGCCGCCGAAACCTGCCGCGCCGCATGACTACCAGCGCGATGCTATCCGGGACGTGGTGAAGGGCTTCAAGATCTCCGAGCGCGGCCAACTCATCATGGCCTGCGGCACCGGAAAGACGCTCACCTCCCTGTTCATCAGGGAGAAGCTCGGGGCCGAGCGAGTCTTGGTCCTGGTACCTTCGCTGTCACTCCTGAAGCAGACGCTGCGTGTGTGGATGGTCAACCGCCGCACCGACTTCGACATCTTGCCTGTCTGCTCGGATGTCACCGTGTCCCGCGACGAGGACGCCATCGTGGCGCATACATCCGACCTCGGGGTGCCCGTCACCACCGACCCAGAGGACATCGCCCGGTTTCTCCGTCGACGCGGTCCCCGCGTGGTGTTTGGAACCTACCAGTCCTCGCCGCAGGTGGCCGCCGCCTTCGCCATGGGCGGGGTGCCCACGATTGATCTGGTGTTGGCCGACGAGGCGCACCGGTGCGCGGGGCCTGTGTCGTCAGACTTCGCCACGGTGCTCGACGGCTCCCGAATCAAGGCCCGGCGGCGGCTGTTCATGACGGCTACGCCGCGCTACTTCACGGGCCGGGTGCTCAAGGCCGCCCAGGAAGCGGAGTACGAGTACGCATCTATGGATGACGAGGCCACCTTCGGTCCTGTGTTGCACAAGCTTGGTTTCGGTGCAGCCATCGAACGCCGCCTCCTGACCGACTACCAGGTGTCCATCGTCGGCGTGGACGACGCGACCTACCGGGAGTGGGCAGAGAGGGGCACTCTCGTCCGCATTGATGAGAGCAAGGTTACCGACGCCGCTACCCTGGCCGGGCAGATCGGCCTAGCCAAGGCGATGCGGAAATATGGCTTACGGCGCACCATCTCGTTCCATTCACGGGTGAAGCGGGCGAAGGAGTTCGCGGCCACGCTCCCAGAGGTGGTGGAGTGGATGCCCGCCGGGCAGCGCCCCAAGGGTAAGCCGTGGTGCGCGTACACGTCGGGCGAGATGAATGCTGGCGTGCGGGGGCGGCTCATCCAGCAACTCGGAGCCATCGGCGACGGAGAGTACGGGCTGCTCACCAACGCCCGCTGCCTGGCCGAGGGAGTGGACGTGCCGACGCTCGACGGGGTGGCCTTCATCGACCCCCGCCGTTCCGAGGTGGACATCGTGCAGGCGGTGGGGCGCGCAATCCGCAAGTCCGACGAAAAAAAGGTCGGCACCATCGTTATCCCGGTCTTCGTCGATACCGAGGCCGACCCCGAAGTGGCCCTGGACAGTTCGGTCTTCAAGCCGGTGTGGGACGTGGTGCGGGCCCTCCGCGCGCACGACGACGAGTTGGGCCGCCAGCTTGATGAGCTACGCCGCGAACTCGGGCGCAAGGGCGGAAGGCCGCGGCTGCCGGACAAGATTCACGTCGATCTCCCCAACGCGATAGGGCGCGACTTCTCCAACGCATTTGACGCCCGCCTGGTCGAAGAAACCAGCGCCCCCTGGGAGTTCTGGTACGGGCTGTTGGAGCAGTTCACCAATGAGCACGGCCATGCACGAGTACCGCGGGGATACTCGTCCGACGGCTACAAACTTGATAACTGGGTCACCAATCAGCGCGCCTTCAGACGCCGAGGAGTTCTTTCCGAGGAACGTCAGCAGCGTCTGGAGCAGCTGCCGGGTTGGGCGTGGGATCCCCACGACGAACAGTGGGAACAGACATTCAGAAGTCTTCGGGAGTTCGTAGCAGCCAACGGACATGCTCGGGTGTCGCGGTCGCACGATCAACTTGGCGCGTGGGTCCAAGCCCAGCGGCAGAAGTTCGCCAAGGGAACGCTTGAAAGCGATCGACAGCGGCGACTGGAATCCCTCGCCGGCTGGACGTGGGATCCCCATGACTATCAGTGGGAGACGGGGTTTGCACTCCTCGTGAAATACGTTCGGGCCCATCGGAATGCCCGAGTGCCGCGCTCCTACAGGGTTGATGATTTCAATTTGGGCTGGTGGGTTTCGACGCAGCGTCAGAAGTTCGGCAAGGGATCGCTTGACGGCGACAGACGACGCCGACTGGAAGCTATCGCTGGTTGGAGTTGGGATCCCTTCGTGGAGCAATGGGAGGAGGGATTCGCCCATCTGGCGGACTACGTCGGCGTCCACGGGAACGCACGAGTTCCAAGCGGTGGAACTTATGAAGGATTCCCGCTCGGCCGCTGGGTTAGCCGACAACGTGTCGCGCACAGTAAGGGTGAGCTGAGCACCGATCGCACCGCGCGGCTGGAGAGCCTGTCCGGTTGGGCCTGGGACGACATCGCGGCGCGTTGGGAGGAAGGGTTCAACCACCTCCTCGCCTACGTCGCCGAACGTGGAAGCGCGCGGGTGCCCTTCAGCTACCGAAGTCCGGATGGCCTGCGTCTCGGTCAGTGGATCAACGTTCAACGAAACGCCTATGCCGCAGGCACGTTGACCGATGACCGGCGTGAACGGCTGGAACAACTCAAAGGGTGGAGTTGGAACACACGGCTCCAATTATGGGAAGACGGGTATGCCGCACTACGCCGCTACGTCGATGAGTTCGGCGACGCCCGAGTGCAGTACCAGTGCGTCTATAAGGGATTCAAACTTGGCATCTGGGTGACGACACAGAGGCGCGCCTACACGACCGGGAAGCTGGAACGAGAACGCCAAGAGCGCCTTTCGCAACTTCCGGGATGGATGTGGGATGTCAAGGACGAGCAATGGGAGGACGGGTTCGCGCACCTCGTCGAGTTTGGCGAGCGAACCGGAACCGCGCGGATGCCGGTCAAGTACATCGACGAATCCGGATTCGCGCTGGGGGCTTGGACAAACTCTCAGCGGCAGCTCGGAAATAGAGGCGATCTCGATCCCGCCCGTGTGAAGCGTCTTGAAGCACTGCCCGGCTGGTCTTGGCACATGAAGAACGATGCCTGGGATGAGAAGTTCTCCCTCCTGATGGAATATGCCTCAGAGCACGGGAACGTGAACGTGCCGAGCGCGTATGTGTTTAGGGGCGTCGCTCTAGGTAGTTGGGCGGCTGTCCAACGCAGCGCCGCCGCTGCCGGGCGGCTGGATCCCGCCCGATACCGCCGACTCGACGCTCTTCCAGGCTGGGTGTGGGACACGTTTGACGCCCGCTGGGAGGACGGCTTTGCCAAACTGTTGAAATATGTTGAATGCGAGGGCACCCCGTTTGTGCCGCAGTCCTGCCAGCTGGACGGGTTCGCCCTGGGCGGTTGGGTGAGTGCTCAAAGAAGTAAGAATGCGGCTGGAGAACTCTCCGAAGACCGCAAGCGGCGGCTGGAGGCGCTGCCCGGATGGATGTGGGATGTCAAAGGAGAGCAGTGGGAGGCAGCTTTTGCGCTGCTCCAGCGGTACGCCAAAGCAGAGGGAAATCCAGACGTTCCGGGCGGCTGTGTTTTTGCGGGTTATAAGCTCGGGGACTGGGTAGAGCGCCAGCGGCGCGCATACGCCAAAGGCGATCTCAGCACCGGCCGCGTGCGACGCCTGGAGGCAGTCAAGGGATGGCAGTGGAACCCTAAGGCTGACCAATGGGAGCGGGGGTTTTCGGAGTTGCTGACATTCGTCGCTGAACGCGGGCACGCATTAGTGCCCGGCGCACACAAGGTCGGAAGTTATCGGCTCGGAGGCTGGGTTCTGACTCAACGCGTTGCGTTCGCCGACGGAACCATTGACCCGGAGCGGAAGCGCCGTCTGGAGGAAGTTCCGGGCTGGTCATGGAACCCTCACACGGACAGTTGGGAAAGGGCGTTCGGGCTGCTTGAGCAGTACGCCGCCGAACACGGCAACGCACGACCCCCCGACTCGTACAGGGTTGACAACTTCGGACTGGGCGCATGGGTCGGTATCCAACGAGGGGCGCAGAGGAAGGGGAAGCTCACCGCAGAACGAGTCCGCAGGCTCGAGCGCCTTCCCGGCTGGGTGTGGGATCACCGTGCAGCGAACTGGGAGGAGGGCATGGAGAAACTCCTTCAATTCGTAAAAAGCCAGGGGCACTGTTTCGTTCCTCAACGTGTCCCGTTCGACGGTTACCCACTCGGCACCTGGGTCGCCCGCCAGCGACGTGACTACGCTAGGGGCAGCCTCGATTTGGAACGGCAACGCCGTCTTGATGAGGTGCCGGGATGGACGTGGAACCCTCACGCCGAGAAGTGGGGCGTACCAGTTAGTTGAGAAGTATTCGCTGGAACATGGCCACGCCCGTGTTCCGGATGCCTACAGCGTGAACGGTTTCCGGCTAGGTTCCTGGGTGGGCATCCAACGCGCCGCTTATCGCAACGGCACGCTCACTCCTGACCGGAAACGGCGGCTTCAGCAGCTTCCCGGCTGGGTTTGGCAAGCGAAATAGGAGTTTGCCCAGTGTGAGCCCCTCGGCCTGTCTCAATTCTTTACTTGTGAGACAGGCGGAGTGAGAGTGTCTGCTGCAGCAGAAGGCCCAAGTCGTCATCTCACAAGAGTTGCCTCAAAACGTGGGTCTCAGATATTGCACCGTGATAGTCAGGCGGTGTCGCGCTTGTTTTGTGCGAATTGCTTTCGTTCCCAATCGATCACGTCGCTTAGCCGGTAGCGAACGTGCCGACCAAACTTGGCGTAGCGCGGCTGACCGCGCTCACTGAAATTCCCCACTGACGCTCATCGAAATTCCCCACCCGTGTGGCTCCGCCGAGAAGGGCGGGCCTCCTTGGAAGCTGCTGGTGTCTGACGCCTGCAGCCGTGTCGAAGGAGGCCCGCTTTCTCATGCTCACATGGGAGGACGATGTGGAAGTACATGCCCTGCGCCGCCGTGGTTGGTCGATCTCGGCGATCGCCCGCCACACCGGGTTCGACCGCAAGACGGTCCGCAAGTACCTCAACGGCGACGGCGAGCCCGGAGTGCGGGTCCGCCCCGGTCCTGATCCCTTCGACCCGTTCGTCGACTACGTCACCGCACGGTTGGCCGAGGACCCGCACCTGTGGGCCCGAACCCTGTACGACGAACTCGAAGAGCTGGGCTTTGGGCTGTCGTATCAGAGCCTGACCCGCAATATCCGCACCCGCAATCTGCGCCCGGTCTGTGAGGCCTGCCGAACCGCGACCGAACGACCCAACGCCGTTATCGCACATCCTGCCGGGGAGGAAACCCAGTGGGACTGGCTGGAATTGCCGAATCCACCTGAAATTTGGGGCTGGGGCAAGACCGCGCACCTGCTGGTCGGTTCGTTGGCCCATTCGGGCAAGTGGCGAGCGGCGTTGTCGCCGTCACAAGATCAGCCGCACCTGGTCGCCGGTCTTGACCGCGTGACCCGCGGACTCGGCGGGCTGACTCGGGTGTGGCGGTTCGACCGGATGGCCACGGTCTGCGACCCCGGCAGCGGCCGGGTGACCGCCTCGTTCGCCGGGGTGGCCAAGCACTACGGGGTCGCGGTGGCGATCTGCCCAGCCCGGCGTGGCAACCGCAAAGGCGTGGTGGAGAAGGTTAACCACACCGCCGCCCAGCGCTGGTGGCGCACCCTGGCCGACGACCTGACCGTCGAGGCGGCCCAAGCCAGCGTGGACCGCTTCGCCCGGGTACGCGGCGACACCCGCATCCGCGCCACCGCCGACGGCCGCTCATCGGTGGCCACTGTCGCCAAAACCGAACCGCTGCAGCCATTACCGATCGCGCCGTATCCGGTGATCGTCTCCGAGACCCGCACAGCGTCTCGGCAGGCGTTGGTGTCTTACCGCGGCAACCGCTACTCAGTGCCACCGGAGCTGGCTGCCGCCACGGTGGTCGTCTCACATCCGGTCGGTGGCCAATTCTGCGACATCGCCACGACCAGCGGAATCGTCGTCGCACGTCATCGGATGGCCGCGGACGGACTCGGGGTCATGGTTCGTGACAGTGGCCATGTCATCGCCCTCGACGCCGCCGCGATGACCACGGCAGCCACGGGACGCCCGCATCGGCGCAAGGAACGCATCCCACCCGGACCAGCGGCCAAAGCCGCTGCAGCACAACTACTCCAGCTGCGCGACAGCACAACAGTTGCCGCCGAACCCTCCGACCAGTCCACCGATTCCACTGTCGTCGACTTATCCGCCTATGAGCGGGCCGCCCAGAACAGGACCCTCCAATGACTCCGACCCCACGCACCCCCAAGACCACCACCACTGCCGAGTCTCCGTCGGCGGCGGCTTCCCGGTACCAGCAGCTGCGTTCGCATCTGGCCGGACTCAAACTGCATGCTGCCGCCGAAGCCTTGCCCGCCGTGCTCGACCAAGCCAGCGCCGAGAACCTGTCCCTGACCGTCGCGCTGGAGCGGTTGTTGGCAGTGGAGGTCGACGCCACCGCGGCCCGGCGATTGGCCGGCCGGTTGCGCTTCGCCTGCCTGCCCACCCCGGCCACCCTGGCCGATTTCGACGTCGACGCCGCCTCCGGCATCGACCGCAATCTCATCGATGAACTGGGCACCTGCCGCTACCTCGAATCCGCAACCAACATCCTGCTCGTCGGCCCGCCGGGAACAGGAAAAACGCACTTATCGGTCGGGCTGGCCCGAGCAGCCGCACACGCCGGCTATCGCACGTACTTCACCACCGCAGCCGACCTGGCCGCCCGCTGTCACCGCGCGGCCATCGAGGGACGCTGGGCCACCACCATGCGTTTCTACGCCGGACCCACGCTGTTGGTGATCGACGAACTCGGATATCTGCCCTTACCAGCAGAAGCCGCATCAGCCTTGTTTCAGGTTGTCTCGCAACGCTATTTGAAAACTAGCATCGTCATCACCACCAACCGCGGCGTCGGCGCCTGGGGCGACATCCTCGGTGACACCACCGTCGCCGCCGCCATGCTCGACCGACTCCTACACCGCTCAGTCGTGATCAACCTCGACGGCGAGTCCTACCGACTACGCGATCACCACGCCGCCGCCGAAACCCTACGCAGAACCACTACCGGCACCCGCCAACCACTACACTGACCGCTGCTCACAGGTGGGGAATTTCAGCAAGCACACCTGGGGACTTTCGACGAGCGCGGTCACGGCCCAGTGCCTTTCGATGCCCACTCGGCGGGTGTCTTTACGGGCACCCCGTAGCGATCGGCAAGTTCTTGGCGTGTGATCCACTTGTCGTCGGTGTATTCCTCCATGGCGGTTACTTTCCTTCGGTCCGCCCCAGTGTGGACGGAGTAGATAAACCGTAAGTCGGCGTGGTGATACCGCTGACCGGTTTTTGGGAGACGGCGAGACCCACTCTTGGCTCCAGCCGCTGTTGACGGTTCCCGTCCGAACACCCATATCCGCACTCCACACAACTCACCTCATTCTTGCCATTGCCTCCTTCCCGTCACTTCTCGCCAAATCTCCTCATTCCCTTATTATTACGCCAACCTCCCAACACGTCCGCCACCACAATTTCTGCACGGCACATTTGCACAAGGGTGCGAGAATGGTTGTGGCACAGCAAGTGCCACAAACCATGGCCGCCGGATCCGGTGCGCCGCAGTCACCCTGGGCAGGCGCGACGTTGTTGACGATCTCCAAGCTCAAGCGGTGGTCGATCAACTACTACATCGACACCGCCCAGACTACAGAAAAGGCCACCCGCGACCTCGTGCAGGCAGGTGGCGGGTTGGGGGAGTACTACTCCGAACACGAAACCCGCACCCCGACATGGCTCTTGGCCGGCGACACGCGCAGTGTCGCGACACTGGTCGGCCTGAGCGATGTTCGGCGCGCCGGGGGAGAAGCCGACCCGAAGGTGGTGGCCCGCTGGCTTGACGACGGTGTGGCACCCAATGGGGCGCAGGCCCGGACGTTCGGGCAGCGCGGGGTGCACGGGTTTGATTTGATGTTCGCCGCCCCCAAGAGCGTCTCGCTGGTGCGGGCCTTACGTGCCGATGATGTTGACGGCAAAGCGATCACCGACGCCCACACCACCGCACTATCAGAGGCGATGGAATACCTGGCAGCCCATGCCGGCTACACCCGGGTGCATAACCCGAACACCGGGGAGAAGGATCTAGTGCGCCTGCCCGGGTTGGCGGCGATCGCCTACCAGCACGAAACCTCCCGCTGCGGGGATCCGCACCTGCACACCCATGTCATCGTGCCCAACCGCCAAGCGCGTGCCGACGGCGCCATGGTGTCCATCGACGGCACGTCGCTGTATCACGAAGCCAAAGCCGCCGGTGGCCTCTATCAGGCCACCCTGCGCCGCGAACTACACCGATCGCTCGGCATGGAGTGGGCGCCGGTGGATCCGTCGACCGGGATGGCCGAGATCGCCGGCGTGGGTAGAGACTCCATCACCGCGTGGTCGCGGCGCTCCACCCAACTCCGCGAGTGGGCCGCCCACCATCTGAACGTGATCGACATGCCGTTGACGGCCGCGCAGCTCGCCGCCGCGCAAAAAGCGTCGCGCCCGGCCAAACCCGAAGAGCTCGCCTGGGCGCAGCTGGTTGCGCAGTGGCGCGGCGATGAGCGCGGCCTTCAGCTGGACCGCGCATTCTTCGACCGCGCCCGCGCGGCGCGGCGCGCAGCAGCGCGCACTCCCTTCGACCGGGCGCGCATCCTGGCCGCGGCCGAACGGATTGACAAGGCGGCGTTCACCCGTGCCGATTTGGTCGAGATCGTCGGTGCGCAGGTCCCCGTCGACAGTGAGCGCACGCCCGTGAGCTGGTCGAAGCCGCCGTCGACCAGATCAGTGTGCGCCTGAGCGCGCCGCGGGCCGCGCATCAGCGCGAAGGCCATGAGCGCTTCACCCTCGACGCCATCCTGCACGACGAAGCCGCGGTGCTTTCGCTTGTGGATGCGCGCGATGTGCGCGCCCAGCTGTGGGCCACCGCGGAGCACACCGCGCACTTGTCGGCCGATCAGGCGCGCGCCGTGGAGACCATTGCGCGCTCACCGTGGCTCGTCCAACCCTTAACCGCGCCGGCGGGCGCGGGCAGGACCACCTCGATGCGCGCGCTGCGCGCCGCCCGGCAGCGCTGCTACGGGCGCACCCTGGTGCTGGCCCCGACCGGTAAAGCCGTCGACGTCGCACTGCGTGAAGGTGCCGGCGATGACGGCTACACCATCGCCAAAGCCCTACAACTCCTGCACGCGAACACGTTTAAGCTGAAACCGAGCACACTCGTCGTCGTCGATGAGGCCGCGATGGTCGGCACCACCGATCTACGCGAACTGCTCACTACCACCACCGCGGCGGGGGTCAAGACAGTCCTGCTTGGTGACCAACATCAGCTGGCCCCGGTCAAGGCCCGCGGCGGCATGTTCGCCCAACTCTGTGCCGATCTGCCTTGGACCCAGCACCTCTCGGAAGTCTGGCGGATGCGCAATGCCGAGGAACGCAGCGCCTCAGTCGCTCTGCGCAACGGGGGGCCGGCCTCGGTACGCAGAGCGATCGCCTGGTACCGAACGCATGAACGGCTGCACTGCGGTGGCCAGATCACCATGGCCGCCGACGCGCTGGCCGCCTATCAAGCTGACACCGCCGCCGGCAAGGACACGCTGTTGTTGTGTGACACCACCGAAATGGCCGACGCCCTCAATCAACGTTTGCACCACGACACCATCAGCAAGGACGCGCAAACCATCACTGGGGCCCGTGGACACCGGATCGGCGTCGGAGATCTCATCCTCACTCGGCAGAACGACGGGTCGATTCCGCTGCGCAACATCGACGAGCCGGAGAACGAGAACACCCCGGTGCGCAATGGAAACCGTTGGTGCGTCACCCAGATCAATCCCGACAACAACCGTCTGGCCGCCCGTCGCCTCGAGGACAACACCCTGGCGGTATTTGACGGCGACTATATCCGCGAGCACATCACGCACGGCTACGCGGTCACCGTCCATTCCGCGCAAGGCGTCACCGCCGATACCACCCATGCCGTGCTGGGCGAGAAAACCACCCGCGCATTGGCGTACGTCGCGATGACTCGCGGCCGCCACAGCAGCACGGCATATTTGTACCAGCGCGCCGCCGAGCACGAATATGTGTTGCGGCCCGGCGATGCAGCCCATATCCCGCATCGCGGAACCAGACAGCACGCGGCGCGGCTGCTACGGGCGATCGTCGCCCACGACGAGCAGCCAATGACCGCGCTCGGCGTCGCGACCGCGAACGCACACGAAACGTTGCCCGCGAGCATCCACAGCATGATCGACCAAAAGGCAACCGCATTGCGCCGCCGCCACAGCGAATACCAGCGATGGCGGCCCGAATCTGCCGAAGTCGATTCCGCGGCGCGGGAGGCGCGCAGTCGCATCCTCGGCACCGACCTATCCGCCGACTACGGGCTAGAGATGTAGAAGGTTCATAGGCCGACCGCGATCCATCGAGTGCCTTGCTGTGTCGCTCGTTGAGGGAGACGGTCGGGATGAAGAAGAAGAGGATGGCCGCGAAACGCACGCTGTGCTGGCCACACACACCTAAACGTTGTCGCTCATAGTACGGCGCTGTCGACCGCCGTGCGGCACCTGGGCGGGTGGCGAGGTGGTCTACGTATACCTGAATGCTGGTCAAGGTCAGCTTTGCGGTTGCGGTCCGTCCATCGTCACTGGCACCGGCGCGACCGGCAACACCTGTTGCCCACCCTTTCGGGTTCAACCGTTGCCACGCCTGAACCCGAAACCGATCCACGGATCGCCGGCGCCCTTTAGCCTTTTCATGTGGCCTTTGTACCCGTCGTAGCTGCAAGAGCTGAGCTGAAGCGGATCAACGAACATCTGACTTCACCCCACCTTCTTATCGGGGGGCTAGCGGTCCAGCAATATCATCCGACGCGGACTTCAGCCGACATTGACTTAGTGTGCTCAGCTGAAACTGCATCTCAGCTAGTCGAGCATCTCTACAGTTCTCTCCAATGGAATTACCGAGACTTAAACAATGACCCGGAACGACCTTCTTATGTCATCGAGGAGCGGGGCGGCAGTAGGATAGTCTATCTCGGACCGAAGATAACCGAGCGGGATCCGTACCCGTACGTAGACTACAAACAGATGCTGTTGGACGCTACGCCATACAAATCTACAAATGACGTGGAGCTCGAAAACATAATGGTTCCGTCACTGGAGGCGTTAGCTCTGTTAAAGTTACTGTCTTTGGTAAGTCGGCTTGAAACAAAACCTGAAAAAGGTCATCAGGACCGTACCGATTTTATCAATTTGACCAATAAAGAGAATTTCAAGATAAATCCATTTCTGGATTTGATAGTTGGTCAAGATGCCATGGAACACCTAACTACGAAGATCACCGAGTTAAGGCAGAAGGCTGCTGAACCTCTATTCGAAGGTTCTTCTCTTCACACGCTGTCCCGCCTGCTATTCCCGGCTCCACTTCCCTCTATCATTTCGTCGCAGAGCCGATCGGTTGTTGAGTATTCTGTTGATAACGCACTTGATTTCTACTCTAGAATCGCTGGCCACTACGACGAGAGGAACAGCCGTTATGTGCATCTTGCGCACAATTTCATTATTAGTGAACTACACAGGCTACTCGACTCGGGAGTCGTGACGGGGGTTCTTGACCTAGGTTGCGGTACAGGGAAAATGATAGCAGCACATTTTGCCCATCATGGCGTCAGATGGGTCGCGGTAGATGGATCCAGCGAAATGCTGCAACTTTTCGATTCCAATACGAGAATTGGCGCGAAGTCGCCTGCCGACTGGGTCCTGGTTAAAGATGACCTATTGACGACGGAGTTTGCGCAGTTGCCGAACTTGGACGAGGACAGGTCACTCGTGGCCCTGCTTTCCTTCGTGCTAACGAGTCTGCCTGACGACAACGTCCTCACCAGGCTTTTAGCTGCTGTTCCTGAAGTGAGTGCGATAGTGATCGCTGATATACACCCGCTCTACACAGCCACACATCCCAGGTACAGTTTTTCGCTTTCGGAGGAGGGCGACTTCGACCTGATGCCGCGGGCCGTATTCCCCGATATTCTGGCAGATGCTCTAAAGGAAGCTGGTTTTGAGCGGCAATCGGAGCACCTGGTGAGAAAGCCCGAGAAAGAAAACCCTTACGCATTTGTGCACACCTTTGTTTCGAATAGTAGGGGCGCCTCGCACACAGGCGATCTAACCGTGGAAACGGAAATACCACCCCCGCTAGAGAATGATTTGTCAGACCATATTCTTCGGGCTGAGGGTCGGAAATACGAGGCATTGCGCCGGGAATTTCCAGCTCCAGGGGACGAGCGTACGAGGCAAATGTACTCTATTGTGAATAGGGTGCGAGTTATCGCCGCCGCTGCCGCGGCTTCAGCGGCAGCTTACGCGGAGACATTTCTTCGATCAAATGGACAAGGTGACCGCATCGTTGGAATGGCGCTCGTGCAGGGTGCACTGCTTACGGACCAATTTGCAGACATAGTCGGTATATATCGATCTTCTCAGAGCGCGTTCGAAGAGATACAAGCTCTGCAGACGCTACAGGCAATCGCAGATCGACTTCAATTGGACCAGCGTCTGGAGGCAGTCAAAGCTATCGAAATCAAACAGGCGGACCAATCCGGACGCTACGCCGGCGGACTTGGACCTATCCCGCTTCTGACTGACCAAATTCTGGAGGCAATGCGACCGCCACCGGGCAGCTGAGTCCCGTTACATGGCGCAAGGGGTGTCATGGAGCCTAGAACTGTGGGTAGACGTCCTGAAATATAGCTGTCGCCTGGCTATGCAAAGCGCAGAGCAACTCATCGTCCAAAGTGCCTCAACGAATTTCAGACTAGTTCGGTGAGCTGCATTTGCGGCAAGTGCTGACCGGTGCCGTCTATGTCGCCTGCAGCTGAAGCGAATCGCCATATTGATGGACTCTTTGAAAAAGTGCGTACTTCGTCCGCTGGGCCGCGAGCAGCCCGTGCGGTCATGACATTCCAACACATTGTTGCAGGTAGCCGCGGTCTGTCACGCGAGACAGCCCGGGCATTAGGTTCACAGCGGCGACAACCCTGTGAACGGGGATGATTCCAGCCTCAATAGGTGTTAGTCTGTCTACGAGCAAGGAACCGGCCCTCGGGTTTATCCTGACAGCTGGTCTGGCCCCTGGTGACAGCTACGGCACCCAGGGGTTGCTCTGTATCTGGGGCAGCAGGTCCTGCCGCTCGTCAAGGCACCGGGTCGACGAAGTGCACTGTTGGACGGATCAGCGAGAACAGCGAGTCATCGTGATGCGTCACCGTGCGCCGGTAGGCCGAGGACACGAGGTCCGGTAACCAAAGAAGGTGTTCAAACTTCGGCGACGACAACACCGCCTGCATGGACCGGTGTATCAGACCCTCGCCGCGCATCGCCGCTATGTTCTTCCGGTCCAAGTTGCTCAGGTTCCGCGGGTTGCGTTCTTCAAGCACCAGCAAATCGATCCGGCCGCGTAGAGGGGCAGCCCCGGCAGACAGCGCCGCCAATAGGCCTCGCATGCATTCGCGTCGCGCCGCCTCCAGATCCAGGTCGTCATCTGCGACGTGGGTGTGATGAGAGATCACGCAGATCTCCTCGCCCTTGCCAAGGAACTCCAGCATCGCCGAAGCCTTCTTGCGGCCATCCTCGGTCAGCAGCTCGTCCGTCGTGTGCCAGAAGGTGCCCCCGGCCACCCCGCGCAGCTCATCTCGTAACACATCCATCTCGGTGCGCTCCACCAGCACGGCGGTGAACACATAGAACCGGCCGAGACCGTGTTCGCCGTGCTCAAACGTCTCGTCGAGATACGCCACCGCTCCTGTCGTGTTGGTGTAGGCCTTCTCCAGCACCGGGTTGGATGGCCGCCGAGAAGACCTCGTCATCACCCCGCCGCCTGGGCCGCCGTCGCGGCCAGCTCGACATATGCCTTGTTGCCCAGCCTGGTGACCTTGCGGCCTAGTTTTTGGCCTGCGGCGGGCGCCAGGCCACACGAGACCGCGGCATCAGCCCACGTGCGTTCCTCCTGGCCCTTCATCCGGAAAATCATGCGCTCACGGTCGTCGAGCTTGCCGATGATCCACAGAAGCCGCGGATCGCTGATGTCATCCATGGTTGCCCCGGGAGAAGGGGCGGCCACAGTCTCTACCAGCGGCGCAGTCGCGCCCGGTTCACCGCGCACACTCACCGGCCGGTCCAACGCGTCCACCCGTTGGCCGCCGATCTGCGTATCACCGATGAGTCTGAAATTCCGGTGCTCATCAACAGTCAACTTCCTAATCAGTGGACACACTTTGTCGTCGGCCTCCAGTCCGGCCGGCAGCCACACCGCTTCCTCCAGCAGCACCGCAGAGGCCGCATCGACCAGCGTGTGCGGCGTGCTCTTGAACCCCAGCCACTCACGCATGAACCGCACGATCGCCTCGATATCCCCGCGCAGCACAGCACGCTGGGCGCGCAGCGTGGCCATGAGCGCGCGCCAGCCCCAAGTCACCCCCCGGTCAGCCAGCGTCGAAAATGACTGCAGCATCTTGGCGATGGATTCACCCGGCGCCCGCGAAACGCCATCCATCCATGACCGGTGCCCCGCCGCACCAATCCACGACGAGACCCCGGCCAGGTGGTCAGTCGAAAACAGTCGCGCCGCGCTCAGTTCTGGACCGGCCAGCATCTTCGCGGCGAACCCCGACGTCACGTCCGATAAGCCCGTTAGCACCGAGTCGGACCGCGGCGCGAACGAACTCGTCAGATCCGATACCCGCGACTGCAGCCCCTCCCACGTCGTGCCGACGCCGCTCCTGCCGAACACTCCGTGCGTCCGTGATCCCGGACCGATGCCCAAGGCGTCCCTGGTCCGGGCCGCAGCCTCGGCTGCCATCTGCGCCAGACTGGGCCCAACGTTGAGCTTCTCCCAGATCGGGACCGCGGGCATCAGATGCTTGAGCTTCGGGCCGGACAGCAGCTCTTGCCACGTCTCACTGGTGCGGGCCGTCGCCTCGGCCACGATCTCTGTGAGCTTCGGCCCAGCGTCGAGCTCTCGCCAGGCGGGGATCGTTGGCGTCAGATCAGTCAGCCTCGGACCGGACTGCAGCTGGTGCCAGACCGGCAACGCGGGCGCCAGATCGATCGGTTTTGGCCCAACTGTAAGCGCGTCGAAGGCCGACCGCGTCGAAGGCGAAGCCGCCAGATAGTGGTCAATCCTAAGGTGCTCAGCGATCCCACTCCCGGCGTCATTAGTCACCCACGCCCGACCCGCCGTCAGCCGATCGGCTGCCGAACCTACAGCTGGCAGCCGTCGCCGCGGAACCGAGTCCTCCGGATCGCTCGCCGACTCGCCGTCGGGCTCCTCGTCGGCAGTGTGCTCCATTTCCACGAGACGCCTCCTCATCGCATCGGCCCCTCCATACGGGGCCTCTACACCCAGGCCGCCTCAAACGGAGAAAACGACAACACTGTGACGGACATCACAGTCACCGGACTGCCGCCGCGGCGCAATCCGCAACACCATCCAGACGCCGCACGACCGTCACCCGCATTCTCGCAACAGGCACGACAACTTCCCGTCCCCGACACACTCGCCACGCCGGGCGAGCGTCAAGCCGCCAGAGCCGCAACGACCCTGTCCAACCGACGATGAGTAACCGCGGAAATCGCGGCGGCACGTCGGCGGGTAGCAACGCCAAGGCCATCTCGGTGCGGAGGGGCATACTCGCCGTCATGGCCGATGACCAGACCCAAGAGCACGGCTACAGCATTGATCTGCGGTTCCACAAGATCCTCGCGACCGTCGAGCAGGAGCTTCAGACGGCGTTGGCCAAGGCGCGCTTGGAGTCGGAGCATGGCACCACGATCGGGGATGGGGCCGAGGATGCCGTGCGCAACATGTTGCGCAGCTATTTGCCATCGGGATACGGAGTGGGCAAGGGCATCGTGTACGACGCGTTTGGCGACGGCTCACGTCAGTCCGACGTGGTGATCACTAACTCTGATCACCCGCTGTCATTCCCTGACGGGAAGTCCGGAACCTACGTCGTGGACGGTGTTGCTGCCGCCGGAGAGGTCAAGTCCTGCCTGGACATACCCAAACGCGACGACGCCATCACGAAGGGCACAGCCTTCAAACAGGTACGGATGACAGTCAATGAGTCCGATCGAGTGGTGACCGCCACAGAACAGGCGTACATGAAGCAGATCGGCATGGTGCCGCCGTACTTTGTTGTCGCCTTCGACAACAAGGTCGCTCCCGACACGATGGGCGAACGGCTCGAAAAGGCTGGGCTGATCGAACCCCCGGCGGGCAAGTCGATGGGCGAGCAGGACTGGGCGAACACCCCTCAACCTCCGCTCGACGTCATCTGCATCCTGGGGAAAGGCGTGTGGCTCTACGTGCGACCCAATAACCCGCTGGGAATCCGGGTCGGCTTTGAGAAACCAGACGGGTCGAAAACCGTCCGAGAAGACCTGTCGGGCTGGGCCTTTGTCAAAACGGATGCACCCCTGGTGTTGACGCTGGCCTGGCTGAACGCGGCGATGCCGCGGGTGTTCCGAGGGCAATCAGTGTTCTCGCCCTACCTCATCCCACCGACGAGGCACGCCAAGTACATGAAATCCCGAAACGAAGCGTCTACGACGCCCGAGAAGTAGGCTCCCAGCCCGTGAACGCCGCAACGTGGAGCGCGACATTCGCCGGAGTCAGTGCAGGTGTTGCGGTTGTCTCGGCCATCGCGTCCTTCGTGGCGGCGCGGCGGTCCCGGGCGGCCAAGAAGGTGGCCGAGGAGAAGCGGGACGAGGCTGTCGAGGCGGCGAAGACCGCCGCGTCGGGCATTGGGCGCATCGCGACGGTGCAGGAGTCGCGTCAGAGCGCTGCCGAGTCGGCTCAGGCGTCCAGCGTCACGATCGCGCTGTCTGAGGTGCAGCGCGGCTTCAGCGGCTGGAAGGTCCACAACGACAGCGGCCAGCCCATCGCGAACGTCGTGGTTAGCGGCGTGGGGGGTGAGCAGATTGTCGTTTACCTGGGCTCGGGACCAGAGCAGCGGCCCGAGTATGTCGAGCCCACGGTCGGCGCAAATCAGCAATCTCGATTGATGTTCCGGCCTACCGGCACCGATGCCGTCCACGCGGACGCATCTGACCTTGCGCGGATGGCGCTGCAGTTCACCGACGCGCGCCAGCAGAGGTGGGAGAAGATCGGCACCGCCCCCGTCCGGCCGGTTGGTCCTTGATCGGTGATCGCCGTCGTCGTCATGCCCGCTGGAACCCGCGCGGAGTGATCGGCAGGTAGGACCGCTGCCCGGTCGAGTAGAGCTGGCGATCACGCTCGCGCGAAGGCAGCACAACCGAACGAATCTCCATCCCTTCGGCCGCGCCTTGTAACCACCACTGCCGAGGGATGTGATAGCCGACCACGCGGTGATCGGTGCCGTCGACGGTACCGTCGGGCTTCACCTTGATCAGCTCGTGGGTCGCGCGCTTGAGGTGGTTCCCGGCCTGCATCGTGGTGCCCCACACCGCCATCTCGACGGTCGCCTTGTTGATGTAGTTGATGGTCCCGCTCTCACCAAGGTAGCGGCGGCGGGCCACATCCCATAGGGAGTCGAGCGCCTTGGTGATGAGCACCGAAATCGATAGCTCCCGTCCAGGATTCGCGTCCTCCAGCGTGAGCCACCAGTGCGCTTCACCCTTGTCGGCGTCAGGGTGACCCTTCTTGTGGAGGTAGACGTGGATGGGCCCTTCGTGCAGCGTGACGCGCTCCCCGTTCATCGGCTGCCAGGCCACCTTCGCGTCGTCGTCATCGACGGCGACGGCACTCACACCGTGCTTGACGGCGTTGTAGACGAAGGCGTCACCGAGAACTCGGTTTGCGCAGTCGATTAGCAACATAGCCAAGCCGTCGATGGCGTCTTCAAACTCGGCGTGAGTGAGCTGGATGCAGGAATCGACGCGGCTGACGCCACCCAGGAACACGGTGGCGATCAGCTCGCGGTCGAAGCCGTCGGCGAGGGCGGCGTCCAGCTTGGCCTTGTACTCGCGGAAGTCCGTCGAGGCCGACATGCCCAGCCAAGGACACTCGGGGTGCTCCACGTGCGCGAAGAACAGCCGGAGCAGCGCCTCGGAGGCGTGGTTGGCAGTCATCACGGCCTCCATGCGGATATACCGCTGCCGGGCCTCAGACGCCGGCGGCGGCATTGCGCCGAGGAACGCCGCACCGACCGATCGGTCAGTTCCATACAGCGGCGCGAGTTGATCGTCATTGCACGCCATCAGCGATAGCGACTCTATCCGCATCTTGATGAACTCCGCAGGGTCGGCTGTATAGAACACGGCGTTTAGCTCTGGATATTGGCCAGGGTCGAGTCGCCGCCCTTTCGGGTCGTCCTTCTCCCACGGCTTCGGCCCGCCTCGGTACTTGCCCATGAGCCGGAGTCTAGGAGCGGCACCCGACAACGCAACGGGCTCGGGCCCGCCACTGACGCAGGGTGTAGGAGAACGCCGGTCGCCGCCAGGGCCCGCTTCGGAAACCAGCTTCGGTTTCGCGCGATCGGAGTTGCCGTTTATTCGGCGGGAATGACCTGGATTCGACCGGAATCGGTCAGCTCTCCCGAAACGGAAGAAATGCCCTTATCCATTGTGTGACAAGCATTTTCGAGAACAACTCGGCGCGTGTACGGGAGGGCGTTCGGTAATCCGTTGATAGCAGGCAAGTCGTTGTTGGCAAGCTCCAGTCAACTGCTCGGGCGGTCCGTCGAAATAGTGCAAATCGACGACCATACACGGATTACAGTGGTGTCATTCAACACACGCGGTAGGTCACGGGCTGTAAAAGCCACGGACGTAATCGACTGGGAAAGCTACCGGTTCGCTGAGAACGACCACAGCAGGCCTGGTCCTCGATCAGTCAAGTGGCCATGCTGAGTGCCGTCGCGTGAGGACGCCTGTCGTGCGATGGGCGCGAGTCGCATGAGTCGGTGACGTTGCGACCGACTCGACGAGCTACAAGGAGTCAGGATGGCAGGCAGGCCCCCGCTGCGAATCGGGCAGCACGGCAAGATCAGCCGTAAGTACGTCGGCGGGGGAATATGGGAGGCCCAGTGCCGCTACCGGGACGCAGACGGAGTTACCCGCCGGGTGCGGCGCTTCGGCCCTGCGGACGAACATGATCGCCATGGCAAGCTTGCTGAGGATGCGCTGATTGAGGCGCTAGCGCAGCGGCGCCCACCCACAGCCGCAGGCGAGGTAGGAATCGACACGCCGGTTATGCGCTGGTGGACACCCACCTTCTGCGCTTGGAGGAGGAGGGGCGCAAGGCCACCACACTCGACACATACCGCATCGTTGCCGCGAAGCTGCGGACCAAACTGGGCGGCGTTCGGGTGGGGGAGGCCACCGCAGCCCGGATTGACGCGGCGCTGGATCCATGAGCAAGACTCATGGCGCTGGCATGGCGCGCCATTCGAAAGTGATCCTGCGCGGTGGAATGCAGCTTGCCGTCATGGCGAATGTGATTGGCACGAACCCTGTTCGGGACGTCGATCCAATCAAGTCCAAGCGGCCACCCAAGGGTGCCCCGCCGCTGACAGCCGATCAACTCCGCGACCTTCTCGCAGCACTCCGAGCGTCGGACTACTGCCGTCAGCATGACCTTGCGGACCCGTTCACTCTGTTCATCGCAACCGGCTTGAGGCGAAGCGAACTACTCGGCTTGCGGTGGAATGATTTCGATGAGACAGCGGGAACCCTGACCATTGCCGGCAAGGTCAGCAGGGTCAAAGGTGAGGGCTTGCGCTGGGAGGCTGAGACGAAGACGGCAGCCGGCCGCCGCACGCTAGCCCTGCCTCGCTTCGCTGTCGACGCACTGAAGCAGCGGCGTTCGTTGCCCTATCTCGGTGAGCACCCTGAGATCCTCTTCCCGTCCACAGCGGGCACCTGGCGCGACCCAAGCAACTTCGGCAGGGAATGGCGCAGAGTCCGTGAGGAGCTTTGCGTGCCCGACGTCACAACGCACAGCTTCCGGAAGTCCGTCGCCACGCTGATCGACGACAAGGGGCTGTCGGCCCGAATCGGCGCCGATCATCTTGGGCACCGAAGGGCGAGCATGACGCAGGACGTCTACATGGCACGCGGCAAAATTCACCCAGAGGTCGCGAACGTGCTGGATGACGCAATAAGCGACGCATAAGCGTCGCATTGCGACTGAGTCAAGCCAGAAAACCGACTGTGAAGTGCGCCGTCAGGGTTTCGAACCCCGGACCCGCTGATTAAGAGTCAGCTGCTCTACCAACTGAGCTAACGGCGCGCGGGTGCGACAATAACAGGCCCCGCCGCGCAGGGTGAAATTCCTACCGACCCGGGTGGTCGACGACGCCGGCGTGGCGCCTCGTGTCCGAGATTGCCCTTAGACTGTTGCCAAGAATCATCGATTTGTCAGCCCTGTTTGCGAGGTGGAGTGAGCAATGTGGCGAGTCCGTTCAGTGGCCCGTCCGCGTCGACGCGCATGGTTGGTGGCTCTTGCGCTGGTTCCCGCCGTGGCGCTGGGGCTGTCCGCATGCGGTGGCAACTCGGCGCCGCCACCGCCGCAGGTGATCGAACACAAGGGCACCCCGTTTGGTGACCTGCTGATTCCGAAGCTCACGGCCTCGGTGACGGACGGCGCAGTCGGGGTGAGCGTGGATACTCCGGTGACCGTCAGCGCGGGGGATGGCGTGCTCGGCGCGGTCACCATGGTGAACGAGTCCGGCAAGTCCGTTGCCGGCAAGTTCAGTCCCGACGGGCTGTCCTGGTCCACCACCGAACCGCTCGGCTTCAACAAGAGCTACACGCTGACGGCGGAATCGCTAGGGCTCGGCGGGGCCACCACCAGGGAGATGACGTTCGAGACCCATTCGCCGGAAAACCTGACGATGCCCTACGTGATTCCCAACGAGGGTGAGGTTGTCGGCGTCGGGCAGCCGGTCGCAATCCGGTTCGACGAGAACATCCCCAATCGGCTGGCCGCTCAGAGAGCCATCAAGATCAAGACCGACCCGCCGGTCGAGGGCGCGTTCTACTGGCTGAGCAACCGCGAGGTGCGGTGGCGGCCTGCGAAGTACTGGAAGCCGGGCACCAAGGTCGAGGTCGCGGTCAACACCTACGGCGTCGACCTCGGCGACGGCCTGTTCGGCCAGGACAACGTGAGCACGCGCTTCACCATCGGCGACGAGGTGATCACCACCATCGACGACAGCACCAAGACGCTGACCGTCAAACGCAACGGCGAGGTGATCAAGACCATGCCGGTGTCGATGGGCAAGAACAGCACGCCGACCAACAACGGCACCTACATCGTCGGCGACCGCCTCTCGCACATGGTGATGGATTCGTCCACCTACGGCGTTCCGGTCAACTCGCCCAACGGGTATCGCACTGAGGTGGACTGGGCCACCCAGATCTCCTACAGCGGCATCTATGTGCACGCCGCGCCGTGGTCGGTGGGCAGCCAAGGCTACAGCAACGTCAGCCACGGCTGCATCAACGTCAGCACGAGCAACGGGCGATGGTTCCACGACAACTCCAAGCGCGGGGACATCGTCGAGATCGTCAACACCGTGGGATCCACACTCCCCGGCACCGACGGTCTGGGTGACTGGAACATCCCGTGGGAGCAGTGGAAAGCGGGCAACGCCGGCGTCTGACCCTGAAAACGCCGAACGCGGCCCTCAGCATCCCTGCGAGGGCCGCGTTCGTGTCTGCGGGGTGGCTGACGGGACTCGAACCCGCGACATCCAGGATCACAACCTGGTTGCAAAAAGCGCATATATACGCAGGTCAGAGCTTATTTCTTGAGGGCGATTTTGCAACCTTATTGTGGACTAAAGTGCCTGTTGATAGACACAAAATCCCAGCTGAGAGTTGCTATAAGGTTGCAACCTTAAGTGCTACGGTAGCGCCATGAGGACGGCCAAGAAAGACGGTCAGGGCGTTACAGCTAGACGGCGCTCATGGGGCACCTTGCGCACCATGCGCAACGGCCGGATACAGGCGTCCTACGTCCACGAGGACGGTCACCGCTACTACGCAACCCACACGTTCGACGCCAAGATCGACGCCGAGGGTTGGCTAGCCAACGAGCGTAAACTGATCGCGCTGGGGGAGTGGTCACCGCCCGAAGCCCGTGCCAAGGCGAAGCTGCTCGCCGGTGTCACTCTCCGCGAGTATGCCGAGCAATGGCTATTGCATCGCGACCTTACCCCTAAGACCCGGTCGCTGTACCGGTCCCTACTCGACTCCCGCATCCTGCCCGTACTGGGCGATGAGTTTCTCCGCGCTGTTACGCCGGCGATGGTGCGCGGATGGTGGGTCGGGCTGGGGAAAGCTACGCCCACCCGCAACACGCACGCCTACCAACTCCTCAAGGCCATGTTCAACACCGCCGTGCAGGACAAGGCGGCGACCGAGAACCCGTGTCAGATCAAGGCGGCGGGGAAGCCACCCAAGGCCCGCGATGTTGACGTGCTGACACCGGCCGAACTGGTCACGGTGGCCCAATCCGCACCGGAGCGCTACCGGGTCGCAGTGCCGCTGGCCGCGTGGTGTGGCCTGCGATTCGGCGAGCTGATCGAACTTCGCAGGAAAGACGTCCACACGTCGGGGGATCGCATGGTGCTCAAAATCCGCAGGGCGGCAACCCGCGTGGACAACGAGCTAGTGGTGGGCGTGCCCAAGACCGACGCGGGCATCCGTGACGTGACCGTGCCGCCGCATGTCGCAGCGATGCTGAAGGCCCACATGTCGAGATACACGGGCAGCGGTCCCGAGGCCTTCCTGTTCACGACGACGCGCGGCCAGCGGCTCTCTACTACAGCGTTCACGAAATCCGTGAAACGGGGTTTCACCAACGTGGGGAAGCCAGACATGCGGGTCCATGATCTTCGCCATGTCGGGGCCACGCTCGCCGCGCAGGCAGGTGCGACCACCAAAGAACTGATGAAGCGGCTAGGGCACACCACGCCCGCGATGAGCATGCGCTATCAGCATGCCGCCGCTGAGCGTGATGCGGCAATCGCCGACGCCCTCTCTCGGCTCGCCGAAGCGCCGTCTATCACGTCAGGGCGCTAACCATCGGTACAGGCCGGTGTGAAGTCAGTCACAACTTGCGCTAGTGTTTTGTAGCAGAGCCTCCCACAAAAGGGCTTATGGCCTTGTGTAGCAAGTGGTTTAGACTGCAAGTACATGCCTGCGTGTACTTCTATCGTTGACGTATGAGTGTCGCCTGCCAGGGTGATGGGACCACCGTTTTGCCATGAGGATGGGACCGGTTGTTTCCGGTCGCGGGCCGTGTGGTGATGGTGACCGATGATGGTGCCGCCGGTCAATCCGACGGATTGGTGTGGGCCGGATTTGCGGGGCGGGGTTTCTGGCGCTGCCGGTAGGACTCGCCTTCGACGACGAGTTCGTAGGCCGCGGATTGCAGCCGGTCCATCGCGGATTGGGCAAGGAGTGGGTCGGCCATCATGGTCAGGATCTCTGGTGGTTCACGGTTGCTGGTGATGATGGTCGACGCGGTGCGGTGGCGCTCGACGATGAGCTCGTAGAAGTCGCTGGTTTCGGTGGCTTCGAGCCGGTGCAGCGCGAGGTCGTCGATGATGAGTAGCTCGACGCGGTGTAGTTTGCGCATCTCGTCTTCGTAGGTGGCGTCCAGGCGGGCACCGCGTAGGCGTTTGAACAGTTTGTCGGCGCGTTCGGTGTGCACGCTGTGGTGACGCCGGACGGCGACGTGCCCTAATGCGTTGGCCAGGAACGTTTTCCGACTCCGACCGGCCCCATGATGAGCACGTTGTAGGCGTCGGCGAGGAATCGCAGCGAGGTCAGCTCTGCCCACAGTTGTTGGTCGTAGGTGATCGCTGCGGTGTCGTCCCAGGCGTGTAGCTGCATCTGCGGGTCCAGGTGAGCGGCTTTGGCGCGCCGTGCTGCGGATTGGCGGTCGCGGCGGGTGACCTCGTCAGCCAGCAGCATCTCCAGGAAGTCGTGGTGCGGCAGCCGATTAGACCGGGCCAGCGCCAGCCGCTCGGGCAGGGTGTCGAGCAGCTGGCCGAGCTTGAGGCGGCGCATCAGCGCTTTGAGGTCGCTGGAGACCTCGATCGGCTTGACCGCCGGGGTGGTGTCGGTCGGGCGGGGCTCATGAGGGCCTCCGCACCGTGAAGTCGGTGGCAGAGCGGACGAACCGCGACGCCGTCGCTGGCGGTTTCGCCATCAGCGGCAGCTGCTCGCCCGCACCCCGGGACAGCATGCGCTCGATCAGCCCGACGTCGATGACTTCGGCGTCCAGCGCGCGGCGGCAGGCGTCATCGGCCGCGCCCGCGCCGTGGCGACGCACCAGCCCGAGCAGCCGGTAGACCTGGCGCATCTTGGTCCACGGCAGCGGATGCTCCAGCACCGCCGCGGCATACGCGCCGACATGGTCACCGTGCGCTGATGCCTTGCGCTGCAGGGTGTTCAGATCCCGCATCGCATAGACCGACGCCTCGGCCGGCAGATCGGCGGGATCGGTCTGGCGGCGCCCGGCGCGACGACGGGGTGGACCTTGATCAGCTCACCGCGCCAATACAGTTTGACCGTGCGCGCATCGGCCCGGGCATCCAGCCGCCGACCCACCAGCTCCCCGGGGACGCTGTAGAGGGCCTTGGCGATCTGCACGTGCCGATCCGGGGCGACCTTGGGATGGGTCCAGGTCGGGATGTCGAACACGTCATCGGGTGCCGCCTTGAGCTTGGGTGCCTCGTCGGTGGCGAACACCTCGGCGGGCCGGCATCGGGTGGTGCCGTGCACCCGCATCCCGGCCACCTGCGCACACCACTGCTGGGCTCGCGCCCGGCAGTCGTCGATGTCGCGGAACTGTTCTCCGGCGAAGAAATTCGACCTCACATACGGCACACTGCGCTCGACCCGCGGCTTGTCGCGCGGGCTGCGTACCCGGGCGGGGTCCACGGCGAACCCACGAGCCTGGGCGTACTCGCGAAACGCGTCGTTGAGCTTGGGGTCGGTCGCATCGGCCTTATCGACGATGGCCTTCATATTGTCGGGGATCACCACCGCGAACACCCCGCCGAAGAACGCCCAGGCAGCCTCGAACCCGCCGATCACATCATTGAGTGTTTGGCGGTAGGTCGGCCAGACGAACATATGCCGCGAATACACCGCGGTGAAGATCAACCCGTGCACCACCCGGCGGCGCCCGTCGGCTGCGTCGGTGAGCATGCCCAGCCGGCCGAAGTCGACCTGCACTTCGGCGCCCGGCTCACCGTCGGCCACCCGAACCGTGGTCTGCCGCTGCCCGAACCCCAATTCCGTTACCGCATAGCGGTGCAACGTTCGATACGACACCACCACACCACGGCGGCCCAGCAGTGTGTGCACCTTGGTCAGCGTCAGGTCCTGATCCAGCCACGCCTTGATCTGCTCGCCCTGAGCGGCGATGGTCTCCACGCCTCGCTCTTGCCGTTGGGCCGACTCGGCCGCACCCCGGCGATCACCGCCGCCAACAGCTCATCGGTCAGCTGGCAGACATCGCCGTCACGGTCCAGCCCGCACGCGCGTGCCCGATCCACATAACGGCGCACGGTCTTGCGGTCGGTGCCCGATAGCCGGGCCACCTCACGCAGTCCTCGACCCTGCAGCCACAGCCGCAGCATCTCCTTGATTTCGATCACCGACACCTCCCGGTAGCTCATTCGGCCAATACAGCGGCCGAACGACCGGAAGCCCCGAAGCCACGCCGGGGTGGTCCCATAACTGGCAAAGCAGCCAGCCCGGTGGTCCCATCAGTGGCAAGCAGGCGGTCCCATACTCATGGCAAAACCGGCGCCGAGCTGGTCCCTTCTAGCTGGCAGCCGACAGTATGAGCACAAAAGGACAGGTCGGGGTACAGAAGTCGCTTCCGGCCCTGCTGAGTATTCAACAATCCGCAGACGTGTTCGGGTTGTCGGCGAAGACTATCCGGCGCTGGCTCGCTGAGGGCCGGATTAAAGGCTGCCGCCTCGGTAAGCGAACGATACGCATTGACCGGGACAGCCTGCTGGCCGTCGCGCGGCCGATGGGTGCGCGGTGAGGGTCGAGGTTCTGAGCGGGATCGCAGTGAATCTCGACGGTGGCGCGGCGTGAAACCTGCTCCGGCTGCACAAGACCCAATTGATAGTCTTAAAAAGACGGGAAAGCGCGGACCGACGTCGAAGTGGCAGCCCATCGCCGGGCATCCCGACTTTCAGCTTCATCCGGACGGCAGGGTCCGCAAGACCTCAAACCGGCACCCTGTGACCGACCCATTCCTACTCGATGAACTGCGCGGTGAGCAGACGGCTCCGTCCTCGCGACCGTGGTACCTGCGGTGCTGCGGCCGACGCTGGCATGGTTCGTTGTTTGCCGCGCGGATGCATCAAGCGAAATGCCTCGAATACACGAAACACGAACGTCCGCACGCGGTTCGGGGCAGAGCGGCAGTCCATGCGCGTCACCGCACATCCGATACCGGCGGCACCGGTGATGCCCGCCTCCGCGTGCTCGACGTCCCGCCGAGGATTCTGTTCGGGGAGTACGGCGGCGACCTCTGGATCACGTTTGTGCCGCCCACGGTGGCCGACGACTTCAACTGAGAGCCGGATACGGCTGTCCAAATCTCGTGACTCACAAGGAATTCGACATGATGTGCAACCGTGGGCGGCACCTGATCAAGGTGGCTGGCCGGCCGTGCTCGCAGTGCGCGAAAGAGCGGCAGACCGCGCAGCGTCACCGCAACGCCGAAGGCCGGAAGCTGGCCCAAGCACTACAGGATCGCCGTGTCCCGCTTGATCCCGACCGGATCGCCGAAGGCCACCGACTGCTAGTCGTGCTTGACATGGCCCGCGCCGTGGATCGCGAAATCCGTTGAACTCAACCAAAAGAACTGCGTGTAATGGAATAAGCGGACAATGGGGGATCTATCTTTATGACCTACGAGTTCGAAACCATGACGTTCGCGCAATCCATGAAGTTGGGGGAAGCCGAGAACTGGGTTATCGAGAACGTCATTGGCGCGACCACAACCCTGCTTTACGGTGAGGCCAAGTGCGGGAAGTCATTCCTAGTGTCGGCCCTGATCAAAGCGCTGGCGACCGGCGATGACTTCCTCGGCGCACCAGTCCCGCAGGACCGAGCATTTTCGTTTGCTATCTGCTGGTCGGACGACATGGGTGCCATCGAGTACCGCGACCGAATTCTAACCGTCATGGACGATCAACCAGAGGCCGGATTCTATCGGCTGCCGATTATGCGAACGCAACAGATGTGGCAGGCGCTCTACGAGCGGGTGATGAGCGATGGCCACAACTTTGTGGTGATCGACAACCTTTCCCAGGCGGTCAACGGCTCTGTAAACAACGATGACGTGATGCGCGAGTTCTTCGACGGCGTACGGCTGTTCGTGCGTGCGGGCATTCCGGTCGTCGTGGTGGCGCATTCGTCGGACAAGTTCAACGCCAACGGTCACAAGTCGGAACTGCCGCTGGGGTCGTCCTACATCTCTCAGGCGGTGCGCTGGCGAATATTCGCCAAGCGGTCGCGCAAGGGGAACATGACCCTCAAGTTCATGGGAAACCACGCTGAGCCCTACGAGCTAACCCTGCTGCACGGGGCTGGTGCCCGGTTCGACGTGATCGACCGGAGGGTGGCCCGATCCGACGAGACTGATAAGCCGAAGCAGCAGCGCACCAAGTCGCGGCTCGACGCTGGCGCTGAATTGCTGGATTGGATGAGCGCCAACTGTAACGGCATGACGCTACGGGAGGCCGCGGCCAAGCTTGCAGCGGGCGAGGGCATCACGGAGAACACGGCCAAGCAGCGAATCAACCGCGCCGGCATCCGCAAAAACGGTGACGGCTGGGCGCTAAGTCCGTGTACCCGCTAAATCGCTCTGACCAGCACGTTTCTTGGATACGCTTCCCTACCTCAAGTACCCGGAAAAAAGCGCCTGTGACCTGCATGGGGACTGGGTACGGGGTACCCCCCTATATAGGTATTCGATGCCTCACACCTATACCCCCGGCCTGTTACTTTTCGACGATTGCGGACCAGGGGCATCGGGCTTATCGGTAGACGGTTCAACAACAACCGGACCACTTACGGAACTCACACCTAGCCAACCAACCCGTTCCCCTGCCTACCTCTTGGTACGCCGCGAGCGTTAGCGAGCACTGCGGGTCGCGGTATCGCCGGTGTGGTGAGCGCAGGCGCGAAGGGAGCGCACGCGACCGTAGCCGCTGCGCGGGTGGGTGGTTCCCCTTTTGGGGGGCGTTATGTCCCGTTGGGCAGCGTGGCTGGCTGGGGTAAGGCAGTGGTGGGGTTGGCATGTGCCGGTTAAACAATTCCCATTCTGCAAACTTCAATCTTGAACGCTATTTCTAAAAGGTATTTCTAATAGGGCCGCCTCATCAACGCGGCGATTTTCACCGAAGGGGACATTCAAAGGTTGGCATCAACCGAACACAAAGCCGAAACCGACGAACTGGTCAACATCATCCTTGAGGGGAACCACCACTAATGACCACCAACAAGAAGCGGCTCGAATTTCTGCGCACCAAGGACGGCGTCAAGTTGATGGGTTGGACCTTCTCCCTGCACGTGTCCTACGACGAGATTCTTCGGCTGAATGAATTCGTCGCCAGCGGTGAGCGCGCCACGACGCCGAAGCTTGAGAACCAATGGGATCGCTCGACCCTTCGCCGCGCGCCGCAGCGTGAGCTTGAGATGGAGCTGGACCGCCGCCAACGCCTGCACGCCGATCGCGCCACGCGCGGCCTACCCTCGGATCTACTTGAACGCGAGCTAGAGAAGCGCGGCCGTCTCGAACCCGAGGATGCCGAAGCATGAGCCGAACCCTGGACCGAACATTCTTCGCGCCGGCGCCGAACGGCGGCGCGTGGGTCAACGTACGTGGCGCATCGCTGTACTTGTCCGCCGGCCAACTAGCCGCACTGATCGACTGGCTGGCTGATGGTCGGCCCGATCAGCGACCGGCGCACCGGACTGGCCTACGGCCGTTCGGGAGCGGCGATGAGTGACCACCACATCGCCGTCATAGTGGACGGCACCCCCGTCGAGATGATCTCAGATCCGACAGGCCACCACGGCGTTGTCGAACTCGACGGCCTGCGGCACATCGTGTACGCGACAATCGTGCGCTGCGGGCCGCAAGCCGTCAGTCCGCCGAAAGCCCGCCTGCGGCGCTACGTCGGAGGCATTGAACAACCTCTAGAGGCGCACTCGTGAAGTACGACAGATCGAAATTCAACTTGGAGGAATGCCATAACCGCCGGATCGCCCGGGGTGACTTCAACATCGAGAAGGCGACGGATGGCGAACTGACCTACATGATGACGGTCGCCGAACTGTGGAGGGCCAGCGGATACAACGGAATCCGCGCCATCGGCCGCGCGCTTTTCACGACCGTAGACGCTGAGAAGGCGCGTCGTGAGTGGAAGTGGCATGGCGAAATGGCCGTGTTCGACGCAATGATCGCCGCCGAGAACCAGCCCGAGCCGCTGCCGTCGCCCGATCCGTCAACGCTCCCCAAGTGGTCCGACTTGCCGCCCGAGCCCATGCCCGACGTGTCTGCCCCTGACGGGTAGCCCCCGACCGACTACCAAACCCCATTTACTTCCCGTCCGGCACGGACGGTTCGGGCTTTATCTCGTTGCCCGCCAACACCGATGGCACGTCGCTCTGTTGGGAACTGACGAGACTCTCCGGCACCGGGAGCAATCTATTCAACATCTCTCTCATTAGGAGAAACGTGTCCTACAACGACAAGATCGCACGGCTGCAAAAGCTGCGCAACGAGGCCACGGCCAAGCGCCGCGCCATCACTGATCGGGTTGAGCGTGAACAGCGCGCCGACCTCAGCGAGAATGAAGCCGCGGCGTTCACGTCGCTCACCAAGAGCGTCCGCGACATCGAGGATCAGATCGAGCAACTCCGCGATGACGCCACCCGCGCCGGCCATGACAATCCCGACGTCATCGCGATCGCGCAGGCGGTCGCTCGCGTGGACGACAGCCGCACCGGCCACGGGTGGGCACACCGGGCGGCCGATGCCATCCATAAGGCAAATCGGTTCGACGGCGAAAAGCGCGCCATCACTGCGAGTTCGATCGACATTCCGACGCTCGTACAGCCGAATGTGGTCCCGATGGATCGACCGGGCCGAATCATCGACCTGTTGGTCGACCGGCAGACGGTGCAGTCCAACGCTTACGAGTTCTGGCGTCAGACGACGCGGACGAACAACGCGGACGTTGTGGCCGACGCCGCCGAGAAACCGGTGTCCGTGTTCACCGTGACACCGATCGAGGATCGCGTCAGAGTCGTAGCGCACCTAAGTCAGCCCGTCGCTAACAGGTTGTTCTTTGACCACCAAGAGCTACGCACTTGGTTGGACAGCGAATTGCGCGAAGGTCTGCTTGATGCCCTTGAGGCGCAGGTCGTCTCGGGCTCAGGCACGGGCGAGGACATGAGCGGCATTCTCACCGTCGCTGGCACGACGGCCGTCCCGTTCGACACCTCCGTCCCGGTCACACTGCGCGGTGCCCTCGCAACTGCTCAGACCGCGGGCACCATGGTGAACGGCTGGGTCCTGAATCCGGCCGACGTAGCCGACCTCGACCTGTTGCTCGAAACATCGGGATCGGGCTATCTGCTCGACGGCTATACGAACACCAACACCCGCAGCGCTAACGTGTTGGGCGGTCCCGACATTGCGCGTGTGGTGAGTCCGAGCGTGCCGGTTGGTACGGCGTTGCTGGCCGACTGGTCCAAGGCACGCACCTACGTTCGCGAAGATGTCCGGATCGACCTGGACCCGTTCACCCACTTCAGCACGAACCAGACCGTGGTCCGCGCTGAGATGCGAGTCGGGTTCGCCGTGCTCCGTCCCGAGGCGTTCTACGTCGTGGATCTCACTGCCTGATGTTCGACTACGATCCTGAGCGTCACGGCGATTTCCTCGATGTTGAGGATTGCGCCGAGCGTATGGGGCTCAGCGTCAAGCAGGTCATGGACTTGGTTCGGCGTGGCGCGTTGCGTTCACTGCCGATCGGGTTCGGTGAGCTGTTGGTCGAACCGGCAATAGTCACGGGAGCGGTCACAACGCCGTGACCCGTCGCGCCGGGGTGTCGCTGATTCCAGCGGCGCCCGGCGCACCCCAAACATGTTGCGCACCACGGGGGGACCCAAGAGTCTCCCACCGGCGCGGACACATACACCTGTCGCCCACGACATCGGGGTTCTCGGGCAGAGTTCAACATAACATCAACATTGATGAAGGATGCCATTCGAGTGCCGGTGGTTCGCTGTCACTGGTGACAGGCTTACCATCGAGGCGGGCCGACTCGATCTTTTGAAACACGCTCGCTCGCAATAGCTTTGGGCTTTGGGGGGGCGTACTCGAAAGTTGAAGCCCAGAGGTCGCAGCACCTACGTCAGGAACTTTTCCGTCCCCGAGATGGCGAAGGGTCAAAAAGGCGTTTCCGCAGGTAGGGGGATTTCTGCCATCACGGCAACGTGTCGAATCCGTTGCGCCGCAACATCATTAAACCATCGAAACATGCTGTACTGCAAGCTAATTCGCGAATCAGAGGGACCATGACCATATCGAAACCACCCCGCGCGCCAACGGGGCTGAAGGCCCGTGGAAGCGGACTTTGGCGCGAAATAACGACTGTTTATGCCCTCGATGTGGGCGAAATCCAACTGCTTCGGGAGTTGTGCAAGGTGGTCGACCGCATCGAGGAATTGGACCGCATCCTTGCCGAGGATGGCCTACTGGTCACCGGCAACCGTGGTCAGCTCCCAAGAGCACACCCGTTGTTGATGGAACTGCGAGAGGAACGGAAGGCCGTGGTCCGCCTCGTCGCCGAGCTGGCCCTACCACTCCCGGGTGAACAGATCGGCCGGCGCCGTAGCCCCCAGCAGAAGACCGCTGCCCGCTACGACCTGAGAGAGGCGTAGCCGTGGCACGGCTACGTGAGGAACGCAGCGGGTGGGATTGGTGGAGAGAAATGGACTATCCCCCCGGTCCGCTCCGCGAGTTCAATCCAGACGATTGGCCCGCAGCCACTGAACGCGAGGCATACAGCCAGTTTTGGGACGCACGCAGAGCCGCCGCACCACGCGGCTGGGTCATCGCCCGCCTTAGGATGCGGCGACACCGACGACGGGCGAAGTACCGCGCGACGTGAATACCTGGAAGCTGTGGCGGATCGCGGACGGCGCGCTGGTGTCGCTGCGGGCGTTCCGCATCCTGGGAAGGCTTGCGGTCCTGCCCACCACTGGCCTGATGCGGGCAGTATGTCCGATCGCGGGTCATCTGCCACCGCGCGAAGGTTGCAGCTGTGGGGTTTACTCCTGCCCGTCCCCAGGGTCGATGCTGCGGTACGTCGCCACGGCCGAGCGACCGTATGCGTGTGCGTTGACCTTCGGCACCGCTGAGGGGCGGCTCGTTGATGGCACGTTGGGGGGCAGCATCGCCGGGATCTGCTCGACTCTGTACCGCGCCCGCGCAATCCTGATCACCGACGAGCCCCCGAACGGATACGCCCTACCGATCTACCGGGGCATGTTCACCGTCGCCACCATGCGCGAGGTCGCGAAATCCTGAACCCATAAGACGGGCATGCGCCTACGCTTGGTTATGCGCTCGCTCGGCCAGGCGCTGGTCCTAATGATCGTGCTCAGCGCGATCCTCGAAATGTGGCCCTACCTGCTGGCAGCGGTCGCCCTAGTCGTGGTTGTGAGGCTGCTCGCCTTATGGGATGCAGTGAGCGAGGAACGGCGCGCCGACGACGCCGAGAGAGCCGCTTACCTGATCGAGCACGCCGATCGCGAGCACGCTCAAGTGCTGAACGGTGACGTTGCCGGTGTCTACGGCTCCTATCCCGTACCGGAGGAACTTCGCGGCGTGGGTATCTGGCTGGCGGGGGCCCCAAAGAGTTGGCGGTCCCCCACAACCCGGCCGGTGAGATCAACATGTGATGGCGTTAGGTGCCGAATCAACCGCGTGCGGGGCGGCATGTGCGTCAGCATTTAGATTTAGTCCAACCACCGACCGGGGTAACAAGGGGGGCGCGCGACATTGATTCCGAAGCTCACCGATGACGGCGACCTACCTCGCGGCCGGTTCTGTGCATCGGTAGAGGACATCGAAAAGCGGTTCGTCGCTGACTCGGCATACGAGGAGTCAACGACTCGCGAACAGATATGGTCCGACTTCATCGACCTAGTCGAATTGATCCGGAGGCTACGGGTACGTGTTCCGGCCGCATTCGTCGGCGGCAGCTTTGTGACGGACAAGACGGACCCGTCGGACGTGGATGCTGCACTGTTCATTGACATGAGTCGGATCACAAGACCGGACACGTTCTCGGAGGTTGAGAAGATCGTGGCGAACCCGAAGGTTGACCTAGGCCTAAAGGTCGACGCCTTTTTGATTCAGTGGCATCCTGACGGCACCCAGGTTGGTCGCGAGCCAAACTACATTGGACAGCGCGGAACGTGGGACGACTTCTGGCAGCGCAAGGTCGCCAAAGCCGACCGGAATCCGCCGCAGAGGTCACACGCAATGCCGGTCCGCGGCTACTTGGAGGTGGTCCTCGATGGCTACCGCTGAGTCGCGCGACGACCGCCTTGCCCGGTTTGAGGCCAGACTTGCCCAGCTTCCAGATCCTCATGTGTTTTCTGCCGAGGAATTGGAGCGCGCCGAGCAAGCCCGAGCGGCTCGACACTTCGGATTCGCGCAGCCGGTTTTCCGAACCTCGGTGAAGTTGCGGTTTTCCGGCGACGCTGTTGTCGGACACGACCTAAACAGTGTCATTGCCGGTGCAGTTATCGGTGGGGTGACAGAGGTGGTCGAGGCCGCCGCACAAGAGGTGAAGGTCCCGAAGGATTCCGCGCAGTTGTTCCTTTCGCCGGTAGTTTCTCCGGGATCAACAGTGCTGGAATTGTTCGGCCCGCCGATGCCGCAACCAGATCAAGAAAAACTTGACACCGAAATTGACGACGGACCAACGGACATCGCGCTATCGCACGTGTTCGCGCTCCTCGACACGGTAAACATGAAATCACTTGGCACGGTTGGTGATTCCGAGCTGGAAGTCAGTTCACGCCTAGGGAGCAAGTTGTTCACGTTGTCCAATGAGCTGATCGAATTCGGCGTAGACCTGGGCCTGGTGTGGACACGCCCCCGAGGTACGCGCCGACAGGCTGATTTCACGCGCTCGACCGCCCACGGTTTTCGTGCACTTCTCGACTACGAGCAGACCGAGCGAGTCCCCAAGACTGAGACTGGCGTTCTCGCACACATTTCAACTGATGGGACTATCGGTTTCACTTACGGGGCCAAACGCGATAAGCGGATCACCCTCGATGGGTCGAACATTGACGCAGAGCTGCTCCGCAGCCTGTGGGCCAGCGAGGTAACCCTCTCTTGGATCGAGGAAACGACAACGCATCCTCGGCGGAGGGCGACCAATACTGAACGAACAGCGATGAGTGTAGAACCAAAGGACTGACGCCTTGGACAAGTGAGTCAACAGCTCCCGCGTAGTCCCGCGCGGTCGAGATCCGCGCATCCCATAAGCCGAGCTGGCGCGAGCCTTAAGGTTGCAACAAGGGTGCAAGAGGTCCGATTAGAAGAACGGTCAGGGAGACGAAAAGCTCCCTGACCTGCGGGGTGGCTGACGGGACTCGAACCCGCGACATCCAGGATCACAACCTGGTGCTCTACCAACTGAACTACAGCCACCATCGCCGCGCGCCCGAGCGGGCATTACGGCGACGTCGATACTAGCCGCTCGGACGCTCAGCGACCGAATCGATATCCTTCGAGCTCCCGTTCGGGGTGCCCAATTCCTCGGCAATGGCGGCGATATCGCTGGTCGACGGCCCGGGGGCGGGCACGAACGCGGTGCGGCGGTAGTACTGCAGTTCGCGGATCGACTCATGGATGTCGGCCAGCGCCCGGTGCGCGAGCCCCTTCTCGGGTTGGCCGAAGTAAATCCGGGGATACCAGCGTCTGCACAGCTCCTTGATGGAACTCACGTCGATCATCCGATAGTGCAGATAGTCATCGAGCTTCGGCATGTCGCGGGCGATGAAGCCACGGTCGGTCGCGATCGAGTTGCCCGCCAACGGCGCCGTCTTGGCCTGTTTGACATGGGTGCGGATGTAATCGAGCACCAGTTCCTCGGCCTCGGGCAGCGTCACGGTCGACGCTCGTACCTCCTCGATGAGCCCCGATCGCGTGTGCATCTCGGTGACCACCGGAATCATCGACGACAACGCCTCATCATCTACGTGAATGACGACGTCGAGGCCCTCGCCCAGGATGTTGAGGTCAGCGTCTGTCACCAACACCGCAATCTCGATGAGCAAGTCGGACTTCAGGTCGAGCCCGGTCATCTCGCAGTCGATCCACACCAGTTCGTCGCGCACGACGCTCACAGTAAGCCTTACGGCGCCGCGTGGCCCGCTGCACCCGCCCGAACGGTGTGCCGCGCGAGTTAGGGTGCCAGGCATGACCACTGAGCCGACCGCCACTCCCGCACAGCAGATCGCCGCAGGTTATGCCGGCGAAGGCGCGGCGCTGGAGCTCGGCGGCGTCGTCGTCGACGGCACCTGTGACCCGGCCGCGCAGGTCCGCATTCCGTTGGCCACCGTCAACCGTCACGGGCTGATCGCGGGTGCCACGGGCACCGGCAAGACCAAGTCGCTGCAGGTACTCGCCGAACAGCTCTCAGCCGCGGGCGTGCCGTGCGTGATGGCCGACGTGAAGGGTGACCTGTCGGGGCTGTCGCGGCCCGGTGAGGCCGACGAGAACATCGAGTCGAGGGCCAAAGACACCGGTGACGCTTGGACGCCGACGACCTATCCGGTCGAGTTCCTGTCGCTGGGCACGACGGGGATCGGTGTCCCGGTGCGCGCGACGATCTCCAGCTTCGGGCCGATCCTGCTGTCGAAGGTGCTCGAGCTCAACGCGACCCAGGAGGCGACGCTGGGCCTGATCTTTCACTGGGCAGATCAGAAGGGGCTCTCGCTGCTGGACCTCAAGGACCTGCGCGCCGTCATCCAGTACCTCACCAGCGACGAGGGCAAACCGGAGCTGAAGGCGCTCGGCGCGGTGTCCAAAACGACGGCGGGCGTGATCCTGCGAGCGCTGGTGAACCTGGAGGCCGAGGGCGGCGACACGTTCTTCGGAGAGCCCGAGCTGGAACCCGACGATCTGTTGCGGGTCGACGATCAAGGGCGCGGCATCATCTCGCTGCTCGAGCTCGGCAGTCAGGGCGCGCGACCCGTGATGTTTTCGACGTTCCTGATGTGGGTGCTCGCCGATCTGTTCTCGACGCTGCCCGAGGTCGGCGACCTCGACAAACCCAAGCTGGTGTTCTTCTTCGACGAAGCTCATCTGCTTTTCGCCGACGCCTCCAAGGCGTTCCTCGAGCAGGTCGAGCGGACAGTGAAGCTCATCCGGTCGAAGGGCGTCGGCGTGTTCTTCTGCACCCAGTTGCCGACCGACGTGCCCAACGATGTGCTCTCCCAGTTGGGTGCACGAGTTCAGCACGCGCTGCGGGCGTTCACGCCGGACGACGAGAAGGCGCTGTCCAAAACCGTGCGCACGTACCCCAAAACCGATGTGTACGAGCTGAAGTCGGCACTGACTTCGCTCGGAATCGGCGAGGCCATCGTCACGGTGCTCTCGGAGAAGGGCGCTCCGACGCCGGTGGCGTGGACGCGGATGCGTGCCCCGCGGTCGCTGATGGACACCATCGGACCGGAGGCGATCACCGCGGCGGCGAAAGCCAGTCCGCTGCAAGCGGAATACGGCCAGACCATCGACCGCGAGTCCGCCTACGAACGACTCAACGCCAAGCTGGCAGCCCCGGAACCGCCCGCCGACGACGCGTTACCGCCGCCGTTGCCACCGGATGTCGGCGGGGCGACCGCCTCGGGTGAGGTGCGCTCGCGCGACACCGCCGAACCCGGGATGCTGGAGAAGATGTTGAGCAGTCCCGCGTTCAAGAGCGCAATGCGCTCGGCGGGCACGGTGATCGGTCGTGAGATCACTCGCAGTATCTTCGGCACCGGCCGCCGGCGCAGCCGCCGTCGCCGCTGACGCAGCGAAGGGTCGGGTTATCCGCCGCCGAGTTTCTTGTAGACGGCGCCGACGATCGGCGTCACGATCGCCCGAGGTGTGTACCCCGCTGCCACCGACATCGCCTTGGACGTCACGCCGGGTACGACGCGCATCTTGTTGCGCTCCAACGCATCCAGCGACTGTTTGGCGGTGTACTGCGTCGAGATCCACAAGAAGTCGGGAATCAGCTTCTCCACCAGCGACTGCTCCTCGTCGGAAGGCAGCGTCTCGCGAACGGGGCCCGGGGCGAGCACGGTCACGTGCACGCCGGCACGCTTGAGCTCACCGCGCAGCGACTCGCTGAAGGTGTTGACGAACGCCTTCGTCGCCGCATAGGTCGCATTGTTGGGAATCGGCGAATTTCCGGCCGCCGAGCCCGAAATCAGGATGCCGCCGGCCTTGCGCTCTACCATCCCGGGCAGTACGGCGAGGACCAGATCGTGCACGCCCAGCACGTTCAGCTGAACCTGCGCCTTCTCGTCCGCCGGGTCCAGCGATGCCACGGGGCCGAACGTCGCGGTTCCGGCGTTCGCGCACAGGATCGAGATGTTGCGGGTGGCCAGCTCGTCACACAGCTTGGTGCGTTCGGTCGGGTCGGCCAGGTCGACGGGTCGCACCTCGACCGTCACGCCGTACTGCTCGCTGAGCCGGTCCGCAAGCGCTCGCAGGACATCCTCGCGGCGGGCGGTGATGATCAGGTGGTGTCCACGGGCGGCGAGCTCGGCGGCCAGCGCTTCGCCGATGTTCTGTGATGCGCCGGTGACCACTGCACGGGCATCGGCGCTGGGAGCGGGTACTGACATGCGCGGGACTATATCGTGGGCGGACCATGACCGACCCACCCGATTCAGACCTGTTGCCCGCGCGGGCCGCCAGCCGGCGGCAGGTCGTCTCGTGGGCGCTGTGGGACTTCGGCGCGACCGGGCTGAACGCGGTGGTGGTGACCTTCGTGTTCTCGATTTACCTGACCAATTCCGTCGGTGACGACCTGCCGGGCGATATCAGCGCGACGAGCTGGCTGGGCTGGGCGCTGGGTCTGGCCGGCCTGGTGGTCGCGCTGCTGGCCCCGGTGACGGGAGTGTGGGTCGACGCACCGTGGCGGCGGCGCCGCGTGCTGGCCGTGCTCAGCGCGACAGCTGTCGTGCTGATCGCGTCGACGAGCTTTGTCCGCGACGACTACCGCTACCTGGCTCTGGGCCTGCTGCTCATGGGTTGCGCCTCGGCGTGCAACGAACTCGCCACCGTGCCGTACAACGCGATGCTGCGCCAGCTGTCGACACCGCAGACATCCGGGCAGATCTCCGGATTCGGTTTGGGCCTGGGCTATTTCGGTAGTGTCACGCTGCTGTTGGTGGTCTACCTCGGGTTCATCTCGGGCGACGGCGGGATGTTGAATCTGCCCGTCGATGACGGCCAAAACGTCAGGGCCGCCATGGTTTTCACGGCCGTCTGGTTCGGGATCTTCGCCGTGCCGGTGCTCGTCGCCGTGCCCAGCGTGAAGCCCGGGCCGATGGACAGCCGCGAAACCGTCGGTTTCATCGGTGGATACCGCAAGTTGTGGGCGGACATCCGCAGCGAATGGCGGCGCGACCACAACGTCGTCTATTACCTGATCGCCAGCGCGGTCTTCCGCGACGGCCTCACCGGGATCTTCGCGTTCGGCGCAGTGCTCGGCGTGCGCGTCTACGGCGTCTCCGAGGCCGACGTGCTGCTGTTCGGGGTGAGTGCCAGCACCATCGCCGCCGTCGGCGCCGTCCTTGGCGGTCTGCTCGACGACCGGTTCGGCGCCAAGCCCGTGATCGTCGCCGCGCTGACCGCGATGATCGCCGTCGGCCTCACGCTGATGACGCTCGACGGGGCGCTCGCGTTCTGGATCTGCGGGCTGTCGCTGTGCCTGTTCATCGGCCCGACTCTGTCGTGTGCGCGCACGCTGATGATGCGCATGTCGGCCGAGGGCAAGGAGGGTGTGGCGTTCGGCCTCTACACCACCACCGGCCGTGCCGTTTCGTACCTTGCGCCCATGCTGTTCTCGGTGTTCATCGCGGTCTTCGGGACCGACCGTGCGGGGATGGGCGGGCTGGTCGTGGTGCTCGCCGCCGGATTGTTGGCCATGCTTGCGGTGCGCGTACCGCCGCGGCCGACGGGCTAACCGCTGGCCGTGCAGATCGTCAGGCCCGTGCCGGTGCGCTGTTGCACCACGGCGCCGTCGACGGTGATCGAACAGTTCACCTCGCGGCCGACGTTGATGATGCTGACGCTCGCCGACGTCGCGGCCGACTCGGACAACTCCACTTCCTTGCTCCAGGGCAGCATCACGTTGAACTCGGTCTGAAGCAGACCGCCGGTGTCGACGTAGGTGATGTTGATCGCGCGCCCGGTGCCGTTGACGACGTAGACGACGGTCTGAGTGCTGCCGGGAGTGCTTCGGTCGGGCGAGGACGGCACAGTGGGCACATCGGGCAGCGTCGGCAGCGGCAGGCCCGGGCTGGTGGGCGTACGTGGCGTCGTCGTCGGGAGCCGTGACGGAAAGTCCGGCTCCTGCACCGGTGGGGGCGCCACAACCGTCTGCTGCTGCGCGGTATTGACGATGACCAGCGCAATGACCAGGCCGAGCACGATGAGCACCGCGATGCCTGCGGCGAGCCAGAGCCAGCGCGGCGACTTCGGTGGCTCCGGGGGCGGCGGCTGGGGCGGCTCGCCTGGCGGGTACGGCGCGCCGTGCTGGCCGGTGCCGTAGGGGTCGTACCCGTAGCCGGACGGCGGCAGCTGCTCCGTCGGTGCAGGTCCAGGGGGTGCCTGATAGGTGGGGCCGTAGGCCTGGCTGGCGTATGCCGGATCGCTGTATTCCGGATAGGGGTAGCCCTGCGGTTGCTCATCGCGGCCGGGCCGTGGTGTGTCGGTCATACCCACCTCATGGGTGCGAGAGTACCTGTGCGACCGCTCAACGGACCGCGCCTCGGGGCACGGCTTGCCAGGGTATGCAGAATTGGTCCGGTGGGAGAACAGGTTCGCCGGATCTACGGCGCGTCGATGTCGCCCGACGCGACCGCTTTCGCACACTTGGTCGACGACGGTGGCTTCCCCCGCGCCGTGCAGCGGTTTCTGAGCGGTTGGCGCGCGAGTTCGTCACGCGACGTCGAGCTGCCCGTCGAAGGCGCCGTCACCCGCGTGTTGCATTCCGCCGACGGCCACTGGCTCGCCTGCGAGGTTGCGCCCGACGGCGGCACCCGTACCCAGATCTGGGTTGTCACAACCGATCCCGACGACCGCGACGCGCGTCGTATCGACACCTGGCCATCGGACATGCTGGAAGGGGCTGCCGAGCTGATCAGCTGGGACGGCACCCAGGTCGCCGCGATCCTGACCGGCGAGGACGGCGTCGGCAGTTCGTGTCTGATCGATCCCGCGACCGGCGACACCGTCGTCCTGGACCGCCGCTCGGCCGGTCGACTGGTCGATTCGTGGGCCGGCGCGGCGCTGGTGCGGGTCGGGCCCCGTGGCTACCGAGACCTGATCATGCTGCGGGGACGAACCGAAACCGCGCTGCTGCCATACGATCCAGGCTCCACCACCGATACCGGTATCATTCTCGACGACCATCACCCCCGCCGGCTACGCGCCGGACTGGAAGGCGAGATCACCAACCTCTACTACCCGGCGAAGACCTACGACAACAACACCGAAGGCTTCGTGCGGGCACTGATCCGCAGCGAGAACGGCGCGGAGTACGCGCGGTTACTGGAGGTCACCACCACGGCCGACGGCGTGGCTTACCAGGTCCTCGCCGAGCGCCCGGACTACGAGCTCGACGAGTTCACCGTCAGCGACGACCTGTCCACCGTGGCGATGCTGTGGAATATCCACGGGGCCAGCGAGTTACAGATCCTCGAGCTCGGCGACAACTTCCTGCACGAGCCGATCCCGCTGCCCGGCATGGTCGCCAGCCAGTTGAGCATCAGCGCCGGCGGGTCGATGCTGGCGGTGACGGTCGAGGGCCCCTCGACCCCACCGACCGTCGAACTCGTCGATCCCCGCACAGGGGTGTGGGAGACGGTCGACCGCGAACCCAGCTCCGGACCGCTCAGCGCCGATCCGACCCTGGAGACCGTGATGGCTCGGGACGGCCTGCGATTCACCGGCTGGCTGTTCCGTCCACCCGAGGGCACTCCGACGATCGGCGCGATGCTGTTCCTGCACGGCGGGCCCGAGGGGCAGGGCAGGCCCGGCTACAACGAGTTCTTCCCGGCACTGCTCGAGGAGGGCATCAGTGTGTTCCTCCCGAACGTGCGGGGTTCGGGTGGGTTCGGCCGGTCATTCATGCACGCCGATGATCGAGAGCGGCGGTTCGCCGCGATCGACGATGTCGCCGACGCGGTCGCGTATCTCGTCGAGCAAGGCGTCGCGCCCGCCGACCGCATCGCGTGTTGCGGATGGTCCTACGGCGGCTACCTGACCCAGGCGGCGCTGACCTTCCACCCCGACCGGTTCGCCGCCGGAATCAGCATCTGCGGCATGAGCGATCTGAACACCTGGTACCGCACCACCGAACCGTGGATCGCAGCCGCCGCATACCCCAAGTACGGCCATCCGATCAGTGACCGCGAACTGCTCGAGGAGCTGTCCCCGCTGCAGCGCGTCGAGGCGATGACGGCGCCATTGCTACTTGTACACGGCGCCAACGACACCAACGTCCCGCCCACCGAATCCCAGCAAATGTGCGATGCGCTGCAATCGCTTAACCGAAAGGTCGAACTGTTGATGTTCGACGACGACGGCCACGAGATCGACAAGCGCGAGAACCGCGCCGTGCTGGTCAAAGCCATGCGCGAGTGGCTGATTGCGTCGTTCAGCGCTCACCGGAGCTCGTAACGCGATTGTGGCCGTAGCCAGGTTTACCGAAATTATCTGCGGGGTAAACACGCTGGGCACGCGCCGACCGGCGCTGTCGAAGGAGGCGCAGCATGCGAGGTGGCGGAATTCTCGGCGTTGTAGTTCTCATCTGGTTGCTGATCGGTGTGGTTGCCGCGTATCAGCGGGGTTACTTCAGCAACAGCGAAACCAATTGTGCGACAGCGGGCAGCATCGCCCTCACCGTTGTCGTTGGGCCGTTGAACTACGCGGGCGTCAACCCGAAGGTCACGAATTGCGACCTGCCCGAGCCCAGCCAGTGACCAACTGGCAGTGAACAACTCAAAAGAAATGGAGTCACGATGATTGTCCTCGGAGCAATTCTGCTCATCCTCGGTCTGGTGTTCGGGATCTCGATCCTGACCTATATCGGTGTGGTGCTGCTCGTCATCGGTGCGGTCTTCTGGATCCTCGGGTCCGTCGGACGCCCGGTCGGCGGGCGAAAAGTCTGGTACTAGCGCCTAGCCGCTCCGACCGGCCGAGGTCAGCGCTGCGAGCGTCATCGCCTTCAAGACGGCTCGCGGGTTGGCCTCGGCCGTTTTGGTCGCTCCGGGTTTCAGGACATGCGGGGTGGAGTTCAACAACCCGAACGTCGCGTGTGCCATCAACCGGGCGTCGGCCTCGGCCAGTGAGTCGTTGCGCTGTCTGAGCACATCCACCCAGATCTCGACGTACTGCCGCTGCGCCTTGCGCACCTGGCGCTTGGCCGAGGGGGGCAGATTGCCGAGGTCGCGGTCCTGGATCCGGATGAGGTCGGGCTCGCCGAGCGTGAACTCCAGATGGAAGTCGATCAGACCGTCCAGTGCCGAGGCCGGATCCCCGGCGGCAGCGACGACCTCCCTCGCGCCGGCCAGCAGCCGGGTGCTGATCCCGACCAGCAGCTCGACCAGCAACGCCTCCTTGTTGGGGAAGTGCCGGTAGATCGCCGGTCCGCTGACCCCCGCGGCGGCGCCGATGTCCTCCAGCCGCACCGCCAAATATCCCCGCTCGGCGACCAGTCGTTCGGCCGCGGCGATCAACTGCGACCGGCGGTCGGATTTCGCCTTGCTGCGGCTCGTCGAGGGCAGCTGAGGGGCCGGAGTAGGGGACAACGCGCCTCCTCCCGCCAGCCGGTAGACATTTCGGTTAATCGTGACTAACATACCACGGGTTAATCGTAATTAACTCAACTGGAACGGGTTCATCGATGACACCGCGGGCTTCACACCGCGAGGGGCACCTCGCGTTGGTCGACGAACTGCGTTCGAAACTCGCTGCTGCGGCGCTCGGCGGTTCCGAGCGCGCCCGCGAGCGGCACGTCAGCCGCGGCAAGTTGCTGCCCCGCGACCGGGTGGACGGCCTGCTCGATCCCGGCAGCCCGTTCCTCGAACTCACCCCGCTCGCCGCCGACGGCATGTACGACGACGAGTGTCCGGGCGCGGGCATCATCACCGGTATCGGCCGGGTCTCGGGCCGGGAGTGCGTGATCGTCGCCAACGACGCGACGGTCAAGGGCGGCACGTACTACCCGATCACGGTCAAGAAACATCTGCGCGCCCAGGAGGTCGCCGGACAGAACCGGCTGCCGTGCATCTACCTCGTCGACTCGGGCGGAGCCTTCCTGCCCCGGCAGGACGAGGTGTTCCCGGACCGGGATCATTTCGGTCGAATCTTCTACAACCAGGCCAATCTGTCGGCCGAGGGCATCCCGCAGATCGCGGCCGTGCTGGGATCGTGCACCGCGGGCGGCGCGTACGTACCCGCGATGAGCGACGAGGCCGTGATCGTGCGCAATCAGGGCACCATCTTTTTGGGCGGGCCACCGCTGGTGAAGGCGGCGACGGGTGAGGAGGTGACGGCCGAAGACCTCGGTGGCGGCGATCTGCACTCCAAAACCTCCGGGGTGACAGACCATTTGGCCCATGACGACCGCGACGCGCTGCGAATCGTGCGGCGCATCGTCGCCACGCTCGGGCCCCGCGAGCCGCTGCCGTGGGACGTCTGGCCGGTCGAGGAGCCGGTGGCCGACCAGAGTGAGCTCTACGACGTGGTGCCGGTCGACTCACGGGTTCCCTACGACGTACACGAGGTCGTCACCCGCATCGTCGATGGCGGCGAGTTCGCCGAATTCAAGGCCGAGTACGGCAGCACGCTGGTCACCGGCTTCGCCCGCATCCACGGCCATCCGGTCGGCATCATCGCCAACAACGGCGTGCTGTTCAGCGAATCAGCGCTCAAGGGCGCACATTTCATCGAGCTGTGCGACAAACGGAGCACGCCGCTGGTCTTCCTGCAGAACATCTCCGGCTTCATGGTCGGCCGAGACTACGAGGCGGGCGGTATCGCCAAGCATGGCGCGAAGATGGTCACCGCGGTGGCTTGCGCGCGGGTGCCCAAGCTCACCGTCGTCATCGGCGGCTCCTACGGGGCGGGCAACTACTCGATGTGCGGACGCGCGTATTCCCCGCGCTTCCTGTGGATGTGGCCCAACGCCAGGATCTCCGTGATGGGCGGCGAACAGGCGGCGGCAGTGCTGGCGACGGTGCGCGGCGAGATGAGGGCCGAGGAGGAAGAAACCTTCAAGGCGCCCATCCGCGCCCAGTACGAACACCAAGGCAACCCGTACTACTCGACCGCACGGCTCTGGGACGACGGGGTGATCGACCCCGCCGACACCAGAACCGTTCTGGGGCTGGCACTCTCGGTCGTCGGTCAGGCCCCGCTCGAATCGGTTTCCTACGGCGTGTTCCGGATGTGATGGCGTGGACTCATTTCTCGCTCCGGCCCTTCCCTCCGCTCCTCGCTGCGCTGCGGTACTCGTCCCCTGCCCTTCGGGCGTGGGCCCAGCGATGCTCAGGAAGGACCTTTGCTCGTGACCTTCGACACTGTTCTGGTGGCCAACCGCGGCGAGATCGCCGTGCGGGTCATCCGTACGCTGCGGGCGATGGGTATCCGCTCGGTCGCGGTGTTCAGCGATGCCGATGACGGCGCACGCCATGTCGCCGAAGCCGACGTCGCGGTGCGCATCGGGCCGGCGGCCGCGCGGGAGAGCTACCTCGACATCGAAGCCGTGGTCGCGGCGGCCCGACGGACCGGCGCGCAGGCCGTGCACCCCGGCTACGGATTCCTCTCGGAGAACGCCCAATTCGCCGCCGCGCTACAGTCGGCCGGAATCGTTTTCATCGGCCCACCGGTCGGTGCGATCCAGACCATGGGCGACAAGATCGCGGCGAAGGCAGCGGTGTCGGCCTTCGGGGTGCCCGTGGTGCCCGGCGTGTCCCGCCCGGGCCTGTCCGACGACGATCTCGTCGCCGGCGCTGAAGAGGTCGGTTTCCCCGTCCTGGTCAAGCCGTCGGCCGGCGGCGGCGGCAAGGGTATGCGCGTCGTGACCGAATCCGCGGAGTTGCCGGCCGCCCTCGTCTCGGCGCGCCGCGAGGCCGCCGCCGCGTTCGGCGACGACACGCTGTTTCTCGAACGGTTCGTGCTGAATCCGCGTCACATCGAGGTGCAGGTGCTCGCCGACGGCTACGGCGCCGTGGTGCATCTCGGCGAACGCGAGTGCAGTCTGCAGCGGCGCCACCAGAAGGTCGTCGAGGAGGCGCCGTCCCCGCTGTTGGACGAGGCGACGCGGGCGCGGATCGGCGCGGCCGCGTGCGACACCGCGCGCAGCGTCGACTACACCGGTGCCGGCACCGTCGAGTTCATCGTGTCCGCCGACCGGCCAGACGAATTCTTCTTCATGGAGATGAACACGCGCCTGCAGGTCGAGCACCCGGTCACCGAGATGGTCACCGGCATCGACCTCGTCGAGCAGCAGGTGCGCATCGCAGCGGGGGAGAAGCTGTCCATCGCGCAAGCCGACATCACCATGTCCGGGCACGCGATCGAGGCCCGTGTCTACGCCGAGGATCCCGGGCGCGGTTTCCTGCCGACCGGCGGCCGGGTGCTCGACCTGGCCGAACCCCAGGGGCCCGGCATCCGGGTGGATTCCGGCCTGTCGCGGGGCTCGGTGATCGGCAGTGACTATGACCCGATGCTGTCGAAGATCATCGCCCACGCCGGCGACCGGGCCACTGCCCTGCGGGCTTTGGACCGGGCGCTGGCGCAGACCGCGGTCCTCGGTGTCACCACCAACATCGAGTTCCTGCGTTTCCTGCTCGCCGATCCCGACGTCGTGGCGGGCCGTCTCGACACCGGTCTGCTCGACCGTCGAAGCCCGGACTTCCGTTCGGCGACCGCGCAGGACGCCGACCTGGTCGCGGCCGCGGCGTACAAGTGGCTGCGCGCGTGGCCGCAACCCGTCGGCGACCTGTGGGCAGTTCCATCGGGCTGGCGGATGGGTCCGCACGCGCCGACCACATACCGGTTGCGGTCGGGTGAGCGCACCGACCACGTCCACCTGACCGGCACGCCGACGGCGGCGACTGCGGTGATCGAGGACGGCCAACCACGTTCCCTGTCGGCCTCTTTGGCCGGTGACCGGCTGGCGGTCACGTTCGACGGCGTGCGCAGCGACTACGTCGTCGCAGCCGACGACGGACAGATCTGGCTGGCCGGCGCCGGCCACACCGTCGCGGTCGAGGAAGTCCGCGAAGCCCCGGTGCGGCCCGACGACGCGCACAGCGGCGACGCCGAGCTGACCAGCCCGATGCCGGGTTCCGTTGTGGCCGTCGGGGTGACCGACGGAGAACGGGTCGAGGCGGGCGCCGTCGTGGTGACCGTCGAGGCCATGAAGATGGAGCACGCGCTGGCCGCCCCGGTCGGCGGCGTGGTGGAACTCCTTGTCGCCGAGGGCGATCAGGTGAAGGTGGGCCAGCCGCTGGCACGAGTCGCCGCGGATGCCCCCACAGCGGAGAAGGAAGAGCTATGAGTGAATTTCTGGCCACCGGCATGCTGCCGGACCACTACGAACAGCTGGCCAAGACGGTGAGCGACTTCGCCCAGAGCGTGGTGGCGCCCGTCGCGGCCAAACACGACGAAGAACACTCGTTCCCGTACGAGGTGGTCGCGGGGATGGCCGACATGGGCTTGTTCGGCCTGCCGTTCCCTGAGGAGTACGGCGGCATGGGCGGCGACTACTTCGCGTTGTGCCTGGCGCTGGAGGAACTCGGCAAGGTCGACCAGAGCGTCGCGATCACGCTCGAGGCCGGTGTGTCACTGGGCGCGATGCCGGTGTACCGGTTCGGGAACGAGAAGCAGAAGCAGGAGTGGCTGCCACTGCTGGCCAGCGGCAAGGCGCTTGGTGCGTTCGGGCTCACCGAAGCCGGCGGCGGTAGCGACGCCGGTGCCACGAAGACGACCGCCAAGCTCGACGATGGGCATTGGGTGATCAACGGGTCCAAGCAGTTCATCACCAACTCGGGTACCGACATCACCAAGCTCGTCACGGTCACGGCCGTCACAGGCGAAAGTGGTGGCAGGAAAGAGATCTCGGCGATCCTGGTGCCCGTTCCGACGGCGGGCTTCACCGCCGAACCGGCGTACAACAAGGTGGGCTGGAACGCGTCGGACACCCACCCGCTGAGCTTCGACGACGTGCGGGTGCCCGAGGAGAACCTGCTCGGCGAACGCGGGCGGGGCTACGCGAACTTCCTGCGCATCCTCGACGAGGGCCGCATCGCGATCGCCGCGCTTTCGGTCGGATCCGCGCAGGGCTGCGTCGACGAATGCGTCCGCTACGCCAAGGAACGCGAGGCGTTCGGCGCCGCGATCGGCACCTACCAAGCCATCGCGTTCAAGATCGCACGGATGGAGGCCCGCGCGCATATCGCCCGCACGGCCTATTACGACGCCGCCGCGCTGATGCTGGCCGGTAAGCCGTTCAAGAAGGCGGCTTCGATCGCCAAGATGGTTGCCAGTGAGGCCGCGATGGACAACGCCCGTGATGCGACCCAGATCTTCGGGGGCTACGGCTTCATGAACGAGTATTCCGTCGCGCGGCACTACCGCGACAGCAAGATCCTCGAAATCGGCGAGGGCACAACCGAAGTGCAGCTGATGCTGATCGGGCGGGAGCTGGGCCTGTGAGTGAGAAGAAAGTCGTCGTCCAGCGTGGCCTGTGGTACGAGGAGTTCGAGACCGGCGTGCTCTATCAGCACCGGCCGGGGCGCACCATCACCGAGGCGGACAACGTCTTGTTCACGACGTTGACGATGAACACCCAGGCGCTGCATCTGGACGCCGCGTTCTCAGACGCGTTACCGCCGTTCAACCAGCGACTGGTCAACTCGATGTTCACGCTGTCCACGCTGGTCGGGCTGTCGGTGGCGCAGCTGACCCAGGGCACGATCGTCGGCAATCTCGGCTTCGGTGAGGTCGCGTTCCCCAAGCCGCTTTTCCATGGGGACACGTTGTACGCGGAGACCGAGGTGCTCGAGAAGCGCGAGTCGAAGAGCCGGCCGGGTGAGGGCATCGTGACGTTCGCGCACACCGGTCGTAATCAGCACGGCGATATCGTGGCGACGGCGTCGCGCAAGACCATGGTGCGCAAGAAGCCTGCGGAGGAGAGCTGATGTCCCAGCCGACGGGACTGGCGACGGGACCGGCCTGGTTGTTCTGCCCTGCCGACCGCCCCGAACGATTCGAAAAGGCCGCCGCTGCCGCCGATGTCGTGATCCTCGACCTCGAGGACGGGGTCGCGGCCAAGGACCGGGAAAATGCCCGCGCCGCGCTCATCGACAATCCGCTGGACCCGGCCCGCACGGTGGTGCGGGTCAATCCGAGCGCCACCGCCGATCACCAACTGGACCTCGAGGCGCTGTCGAAAACCTCCTACACCACGGTCATGCTCGCCAAGACCGAGGACCCGCAACAGGTTCGCGACCTCGCACCGCTGGACGTCGTGGTGCTGATCGAGACGCCACTGGGTGCGCTCGCGGTGACCGATCTGGCGCGCATGGACAACGCGGTCGCGCTGATGTGGGGCGCCGAGGACCTGTTCGCGGTCACCGGTGGCACGGCCAACCGCTATCCCGACGGCAGTTACCGCGAGGTCGCCCGGCATGTGCGGTCGCAGACGCTGCTGGCGGCCAAGGCGTACGGGCGGTTGGCGCTCGACTCGGTGTTCCTCGACATCAAGGATCTCGACGGGCTGCGCGTCGAGGTCGACGACGCGGTGGCGGTGGGTTTCGACGTCAAGGTCGCGATCCATCCCTCCCAGGTCGCGGTGATCCGTGAGGGCTATGCGCCCACCTCCGAACAGGTCGAATGGGCGCGACACGTGCTGGCCGCCGCCCGCGATGCCAAGGGTGTCTTCCAATTCGAAGGCATAATGGTGGATGCCCCAGTACTGCGGCGGGCAGAGCGCATCGTCGCGTTAGCGCCACACCCCGGCGACTAGCCGACACCCCCACACCGGGGGGTTTGCTCTGAACGTCTCCGTGCTGAGCACCTCAGTCGCCTGACGGCGCGATCCGCCGTCAGTGACCCTAGGAGGCGGTATGGCAGGGTCTGTTCAGGCATCCCTCGATGTCGAGTTGGAGCCGGTTCAACTGGTCGCCCCGGACGGGACGCCGACCACCTCGAACGCCGCCTCTGGGTACCGCCGAGACCTCCCGCCCGAGACGCTGTCGTGGCTCTACGAGTCGATGGTCGTCACGCGCGACCTCGACACCGAGTTCGTCAACCTGCAGCGACAGGGCGAGTTGGCGCTGTTCGCCTCCTGCCGCGGCCAGGAGGCCGCGCAGATCGGCGCCGCCGCCTGCCTACGCAAAACCGACTGGCTGTTCCCGCAGTACCGGGAGATCGGCGCGTTTCTGCTGCGCGGCATCACGCCCGCCCAGATGGGCGCCGTGTGGCGCGGCAAGTGGCACGGCGGGCTCGGATTCACCGAGAAATGCGTCGCGCCGATCGCGATCCCGATCGGCACCCACGGACTGCACGCGGTCGGCGCCGCGATGGCCGCGCAACGCCTCGGCGAGGATTCGGTGACGGTGGCGTTCCTCGGCGACGGCGCCACCAGCGAGGGCGACGCCCACGAAGCGTTCAACTTCGCCGCGGTGTACCGGGCGCCGTGCGTGTTCTTCGTGCAGAACAACCAGTGGGCCATCTCGGTGCCGGTCAGCAATCAATTGGCCGCGCCGTCGATCGCGCATCGTGCCCTGGGCTACGGCATGCCCGGCGTCCGAGTCGACGGCAACGACGTGCTGGCGTGTTTCGCGGTGACCGCTCAAGCCGCGCAACGGGCCCGCGACGGCGGTGGCCCGACGCTGATCGAGGCCGTCACCTACCGCATGGGACCGCACACCACCTCCGACGACCCCAACCGCTACCGATCGCAGGAGGAGGTCGACGCGTGGGCGGCCCGCGATCCGATCAGCCGCTACCGCACGTATCTGCAGTCGGTCGGGGTCTTCAGCGACCGTCTCGAGGAACGGGTGCGGGCCAGATCGAAACGGCTGCGCGCCGAATTGCGCGACGCGGTCGTCGGTTCCGAGGACTTCGACGTCACCGAGATCTTCGACACCGTCTATCACGACATCACGCCCGACCTGGCGGCCCAACGCGGACAACTGACCGCCGAACTGGCGAAGGAGGTGTGACATGACCCAGATCATCGAACGGCCCCCGATGCACGGCGACGACACACCAGAGCCGCGCGGACCGCTGCTGACGCCGATGCCGGCGGAGTCTGTTCTGCCGACGCTGACCATGGCGCAGGCCATCAACCGCGCCTTACACGACGCGATGGCCTTCGACGATCGGGTGCTGGTGTTCGGCGAGGACGTGGCCACGCTCGGCGGCGTCTTCCGCGTCACCGAGGGCCTTGCCGAAACCTTCGGCGAGCAGCGGTGTTTCGACACCCCGCTGGCGGAGTCGGCGATCGTCGGCATCGCAATCGGAATGGCGATCCGCGGGCTCATGCCCGTTCCGGAGATCCAGTTCGACGGGTTCGCCGCCCCGGCATTCGATCAGATCGTCAGCCATCTGGCGAAGTACCGGATGCGTACCCGCGGTGACCTCGACATGCCGGTGACCATCCGCATCCCGTCCTTCGGCGGTATCGGTGCCGTAGAACACCATTCGGAGTCCACCGAAACCTACTGGCTGCACACCGCTGGTTTGAAGGTGGCGGTCCCGTCGACACCGTCGGATGCGTATTGGCTGCTGCGCCAGTCGATCACCAGCCGCGACCCCGTCATCTACCTGGAGCCCAAGCGCCGGTACTGGGCACGCGAACCGGTCGACACGAGCACGCCGGGGCTGCCGCTCGGACGGGCGGCGATCCGGCGCGCCGGCGCGGACGTCACCGTGGTGACCTACGGTCCGCTGGTCGCCACCGCGCTGAGCGCAGCGGAAATCGCTTCAGAGCATCATGACTGGAGCATCGAGGTGCTCGACCTGCGCACGTTGAACCCGTTGGACTTCGAGGCGGTCGCCGAATCGGTGCGACGCACCGGCCGCGTCGTGGTGATGCACGAAGGCCCGCGCACCTTGGGCTTCGGCGCCGAACTGGCCGCCCGCATCCAGGAGGAGTTGTTCTACGACCTGGAGGCTCCCGTGTTGCGGGCGACCGGGTTCGACACGCCGTATCCGCCTGCCCGGCTGGAGAAACTGTGGCTGCCCGGGGTGGACCGGTTGCTCGACTGTGTCGAACGAACGTTGGAGCAGCCGTGAGCGTGATGGATTTCCGGGTTCCCGATCTCGGCGAGGGCCTCGAAGACGCGACGATCACGGCGTGGAGCGTCTCGGTCGGCGACGACGTCGAGCTGAACCAGACGCTGTGCACCGTCGAAACCAACAAGGCCGAGGTCGAGATCCCGAGTCCCTACGCGGGTCGCGTCGTCGAACTCGGCGGACGCGAAGGCGACACGTTACCCGTCGGCGCCACGCTGGTGCGCATCGCGACCGACGCCGAACCACCCGCCGAGAAGCGCAAACCCGTGCTGGTCGGGTACGGCACCGACGACGCCATGGACGACAGCAGGCGGTCGAGCGCGCCGCCGCCACACCGCGGTCGCGCCAAGCCGCCGGTCCGGAAACTGGCCGCCGAGCTCAACGTGGATCTGGGCACGCTGACCGGCTCCGGGCCCGGCGGTGTGATCACCCGCGAAGACGTGCTCGCAGCAGCGGGCCGGTCCGCGCCGACCCCGGACATGGTGGCGGTCCGCGGTGTACAGGCCGAGATGGCCCATCGAATGAGCTTGTCGCGCAGAGAGATTCCGGATGCCCACGCCTCTGTCCAGGTCGACGGCACGGACCTGCTTCGGCTGCGCGACCGGCTGGGCGAGCGAGCCGACGAGGACGCGCCGATCACGCCGTTCGTGCTGACGCTGCGGCTGTTGACGATCGCGCTGCGGCATCACCCGAACCTGAACGCCACCTGGGTCGACACCACCGACGGCGCGCAGATCCACCTGCATTCGGCCGTGCACCTCGGGTTCGGGGTCGCAGCGCCGCGCGGCCTGTTGGTGCCGGTCGTCAGCGATGCACACCTCAAGACGACCCGGGAACTGGCGGCGACGGTGGCCCGACTGATCCGAGATGCCCGGGCGGGCACCGTCAAACCGACCGAACTGCAGGGCTCGACGTTCACGGTGTCGAACTTCGGTGCGCTCGGCCTCGACGAGGGTGTGCCCGTGATCAACTACCCCGAGGCCGCGATCCTCGGCGTCGGCTCGCTCAAGCCGCGTGCGGTCGTCGTCGACGGCGCAGTCGTCGCGCGGCCCACGATGACCCTCACCTGCGCCTTCGACCATCGCATCGCCGACGGTGCGCAAGCGGCAGCCTTCCTGGGCGAACTGCGCGACCTCATCGAGGCGCCGGACACGGCGCTGGTCGACCTTTAGAGCATGGGCTTCGGCGGCAGGCGCGGCAGCGGATGTCCCTGCGGTAGCGGTGCCACATACACCGCGTGCTGCGAGCCCCTGCACGACGGTGTGCGCGTCGCGGCCACCGCCGAGGAGTTGATGCGTTCGCGGTACTCCGCCTACGAGAAGGGCGTCGCGGACTATCTGTTCCGAACATGGCATCCGCGGACGCGGCCACCACGCGTCACGGTGGACGCCGAGGTGACATGGACCGGACTCGACATCCACGACGTGGTGTCGACCGGTGCCGACGACGAACGCGGTGAGGTCGAGTTCACGGCCCGCTTCGTCAGGGCCGGGCAGTCCGGCGCCTTGCGCGAGCGCAGTCGGTTCGAGCGCCGGTCAGGGCGCTGGCTCTACCTCGACGGCGAGTGACTTCGGTGTCTGCCGATGGCGTTCACCGCCAAACCCACGAGCCACATCGATCGACTCTTCGCAGCGAAAGGGCGAGAACGCGTGCACACAACGTCGTCAGCTGTGACTCGCCGGGCGCAAGTGGTGACCGGGTAGGAGCGATTATTTGCGGCGGGCGGCCGCGAGCCGCTGCGCAAACTCCGGCGACTGGATCGAGGTGGCCTGCGGACCCAGTTCGATGCCGACCGCGACGCCGTGTTGGTCGGTGTCCACGACGCCCGGGTTGGCCGTCGCCCGCATCGACGCCTTGGTGGACAGCACCACCTCGCGCGGCGCGCCGGCCGGGCCTGCGGCCAACTCGCGGGCGGCGGCCACCGGATCGTCGGCGACCGCGAGCGCCAACCCGTGCCGCACGGCCGATTCCGCGTCGAAACGCATGCCGAACAGCAGCGAGGCGCGCGCCACCTGCGGCCCCACGGCGCGCTGAAGCATCCAGGTAGCACCACCGCCCGGGTGGATGCCCAGCTTCTGGAAGCGCGGGTCGAAAAGCGCCGCCGGCCCCGCGATGCGCACGTCGGCGGCCAGCGCCAGGTTCAGCCCCGCCCCGACCGCTGCGCCGTTGACCGCCGCGATCGTCGGCAGCGCGCAGTCGGCGACCGCCAGGAAACCGTCGTAGATCTTGCGCAATCCGTCCTCGGTCGCCTCGCCCAGCGCGCTCAGATCGGCGCCTGCGCAGAACGCTTTGCCCGCACCGGTGACGATGAGCGCGTGCACATCGGTATCGGCTTCGGCGGCGTCGACGGCTTCGCGCAATGCGGCCGAAATCTCGAAGGTGACCGCGTTGCGGCGCTCGGGATCGTTGACGGTCAGGACGGCGATGCGGTCCTCGACGTGGACCAGTACCGGATCAGACACCCGCTCAGCCTAATGACCGATGTCGGGCAGCCTTCAGTTGGCGACCGTGAGCGTGACGTTGTGCAATGCCACGGCGACGTCGGTCGGCAGGATGTCGACGAAGGTCGGGGCGTTGCGGTCGGCCGGCGCCGAGGCGATCACATTCGCGGGATAACTCGGGCTGCACGGGAAGTTGTGGCAGCGGTACCAGAAGCCCTGTGCGCTCTGGTACGGCGGCATGCTCGGTGCCTGGTCGACGCGGTAGCGGCCCGGTTCGATCGTTGCCGTCGCCCACCCCGGCCGAGGATTCGTGATGACGTTGAAGACGCCGTTGCTGCCGTAGCTCGGCGGGCCGGCGTGTGCGGGCGCCGCGAGCGCTCCCATCAGCACTGCACTGGCTGCCAGGGCCGCAAGGCCGCGCCCGGTGTTCACATCGACGAGTGTATCGAGCGTCTGCGCATCAGGCTGCCGCGTCGGCGTTTCCGGCGCCCGAGTCCTCGGAGTCATTGCCGTCGGTGTTGGTGTCGGTGTCGGTGTCGGTGTCAACCGGGTCGGCATCGACCGGGTCGGTGTCGAGCTGCTCCGACGGAGCGGTGGTGATCGACTCTTCCTCGGCCGCAACGTCTTCCGAATCTTCTTCGGTGTCGTCCACGCCGAGCATGCCGGGCTCGGCCTTCTTGCTGTCCCGCACGACGTTGATCTGCGGCTTGCGCTTCACCGCTGACGACGTGGTTTCCGGCTCGGACTCTTCCGACGTCAGCGCCGTGGACCGTTGTTCGGCGGTTGCCGGCTCCTGCGACTGCGCGGGCGACGAATCCGGTGTAAGACCCTGCTGGATCGCGGTCGGCACCTTTGCCGCGGTGGCCACCAGCTCGGCGGGCGAGGGGAAGAGCCGGGCCGGACGGTAGGCGCTGGGGTCGCTGGGTATCGGATTGCCGCCGTAGTACGCCGAGTCGACGACGACCTTCAGCAGTGGTCCGGTCAGATCGGCGATCTGGTCACCGAAGACGTCGCGGATCAGCCGGGTCAGCGGCAGCTCTTCGGCGGTGTACGTGACGTATGTCGTGTTGTTCCTGGTGGTGACGTAGGTCGTGATCCTGTCGGCGGGAGAGCTGCAGCGCGCGTCGGGGCAGTCGAGAACGGCGCCGGAGACCGTGATCGCGCAGGTGTTCGCGCCGCAGGACACCGTCGGCCTGCCCTCGGCGTCGACCGGCAGGTCGCGTTCGGACTGGTTGAGGCGTGTGTAGAGGTAGCCCACCAACGAGTTCACCGCGGCCACCGGGTTGAGCAAGTCGGCCGGGGCGTTGGAGTTGTAGTCGTATTCGTAGCCGATGTTGACCGCGCGCAGGGCGGGCACGTCGCTCGGCGTCGGGATCGGGTTGACACCGATCAGCGCGAACCACGGATACCTGGTGCCGAAACCGCCGTCCGGGCGCGCGACGTCGTTGTCGAGGATGAAGACCGTCTTGTCGAGGTCGGGTCGGTCTCTCAGGAGCAGCAAACTGGCGTTGGCCGCGCCCCAGCCGGAGGCCAGCACCGCGTTGCGCTCGCCGGCGTTGTCATCGAGCGCCTGCTGGATGCCGACGGGTCCGGTGCGGAAGTCGACGTAGACGATGTCGTTGCCGCCGTCGTACTTCGTGTAGATGGGATCGTTGAACTTCCCGCCGAAGAAGTCGGCCACGCCCTCGCCGGTCGGATTGGTCGAACTGCCGACGACGATCAGCGCGGACAGGTCGACGAGAGTCGCCGAGATCGAGGCCGGGTGGGTAACGGCGAGCCCGACGACACTGGTCGCCACGCCGGCGGCGGCGACGGTCATCGCAAACCTCGTCGCCCGCTTTCCCCCGGATCCGGTCATCCCGTCGTCCTTTCCGCCCCCACGCAGCAAACGCGCGAGTCTGCCGGAAATGGTACGCGAGGCCGATCGTCAGAGTTTGGCGATCAGCGCGGCCGCGCGGACGTCGTCGCCGACGGTCAATGCGACGTGCACCGCGCCGTCGCGCTGCGCCCACCGGATGCTGACATCCTCGCCGTAGCGGATCGGCCTCCGGTACTCGACGACCGCGCGATACGGGGCACGGCACACCTCTGGGGTCAACGGCATCACTTCGTGGACGGCGTGCCAGTAGGCGGTGTTGGTGACGTGCTCGAAGATGTCGATGTCGGTGCGACGCAACGGAAATGGCGTGACCTCGCTGGCGCCGTCCAGGTTCGTCAGCCAGGGCCGCCACTTGAGGCGCAGCTCGTCGGTGGTCGTCGCGAACCGCGCGATCAGGCTGTCCGAGGCGCGCTGCGGCGTCAGCGTCTTGCTGTTGATGGCAATCCAGAAGCCCTCGGTCTCGATCCGGCCACCGTCGCTGCCGACCAGGTCGACGCGCATCGTGCACCATCGGGTCGACAGCGCCGAGCACCACCGACTGAACGAGATCTCGTTGGGAAACTCGATCGGCTCGATGACGTCGATGACGGTGCGCTGGACAAGCCAGTGCGGGTGGTCGTCGGCCTCGCCGGCATCGACGAGGTTCTGCGCGCCGACCTCCTGGATGTAGCGCGCAACGCCGTCCAGACGCAGATGCAGGTTGCCGTCGATGTCGCCGGTCGCGACCGGCCATGCAGTGCGGTAGACGTAACCGGTCTGCGGTAGCGGACTCAGCCGGCGCTCGACGTCGTTGGTTGGCATCGGCTCATGTGTAGCAGGCCGGACATCTCATCAAGTGCCCCTGTTGGGCTTCGGTTGATGCTTGTCGGATCGGTTCCGGTTGATTCTTGACACTCGTTGTTGTGTTCAGGGCTCGGTGCTGGTGCGCAGAGCCCTTTTGTTTCTTACCTCGCCGGTGCTATTGCGGGCGGCGGTCTTGACCAGAACGTCGCCGATGTAGAAGCGCAGCAGCTGGCCGTCGACATGGACGTCGCAGCGTGAGCCGCTGTAGTGGCGTCCCAGGCTGACCTGTTGCCAGGACACGCACACCACGCCGTTGGTGGTTACTCGCCTGCTTACCCAATGCGAGCCGGTGCGTTCCTGGCTGCATCCCTCGACTGGTGGCATCGGTGCGGTCGCAGCGGCCGCTGCCGGGTCGGCGCTGAACCGCGAGGCCGGTGTGGCCATCTGTAGCGCCTGATGTGGGCGGGCCGTGTTGTAGAACGCCACCCACTCCTCGAGCGCCTGCTGGGCTGACTTTAGATCCGCGAAAGGCGCATGCCCGCTGAGGAACTCGAGGCGAAGGGTGCGGTGGAACCGTTCGATTTTGCCGGTCGTGGTCGGGCTGCGCGGCTGGGTCAATATGTGATCGATCCCGTGCTGGCGGCAGATCGCATCGAAGAGCACCTGAGCCTGTCACGAATTTTGTGTAAGTCAGAGGTGATTTGACTACGAGTTGTACTCTAGCACAACGGGATTCGACCGGGGAACAGCCTAGCCAGTGTGTTCAATGCCACAGTCCAGTTGTAAGTGCCGGTGCCTGAGAAGCCTCCTCTCTCGCTGGAGATGTTGCGCAATCCCAGATACAGCAACTTCATCGCGGCGTCCTTGTCGGGAAAGTGACCGCGATTTTTGGTGATCTTGCGCAGCTGGAAGTTGATCGACTCGATCGCGTTGGTGGTGTAGACGATCTTGCGCAGCTCCACCGGGAAGTCCAGGAACGGCACGAACTCAGGCCAGGCGTTGCGCCACACATCAATCGCGCCGGGATACTGGGCGCCGAATGCGGTGTCGAAGTCCTTGAGCGCGAGTTCGGCGACTCCACGGTCGCCGCGCCGTAGATCGCCCGCATCGACGTCGCGACCTTCTTGCGGTCCTTGTAGGACACGAACCGCATCGCGTTGCGGATCACGTGCACCACGCAGGTCTGCACCACGGTGTCGGGGTAGCACGAGCGGATCGCATCGGGCAGCCCGGTCAGCCCGTCGCAGCAGGCGATCAGGATGTCACGGACCCCGCGGTTGCGCAGATCGATGACGACTTTCTGCCAGAATTTGGCGCCCTCGGAGTCTTGGATCCACACCCCCAGGGCATGTTTGCGGCCCTCCAGATCCACCCCAATGGCCAGATAGGCCACCTTGGTGGTGACCACACCGTTGTCCTTGATCCGCAGCCGCAGCCCGTCGATATACAGGATCGGATAGACCTCGTCGAGCGGGCGGGACTGCCAGGCCTTGATCTCATCGACGACGACGTCTGTGACATTGGAGATCAACTCCCGCGACACCGCAGCCCCGTACACCTCCGCCAGGTGGGCCTCGATGTCGCGGGTGGTCATACCGCGCGAATACAGCGACAGCACAACGGAATTGATGTTGTTGAGCCGACGGGCCTTCTTCGGCACGATCGCCGGCTCAAAGGAGCCGTTGCGGTCGCGCGGCGCGTCGATTTGCACCGGGCCGTTGACCGTGGTCACCGTCTTGGACGTGGTGCCGTTGCGGGAATTGCCCGAGCCGCGCCCAGCCGGATCACCGGACTCATAGCCCAGATGATGGGTCAACTCCGAATTCAGCGCCCGCTCCAGCACCGCCTTGGTCAACTCGTTGAGCAAACCATCCGCGCCATCGATCGGGGTACCCGACTTCACCGCATCCTTGATCAACGAATCCAACGTCTCCGCCGAGAACGTCTCGGCCAGCTGCCGCGCCGCCGACTTGTCCTCAGCCGGCACCTGCGTGGTCTTGATCACAAAACACTCCTTCTGTCCGCCCAAACGGCGGTCCGATGATGGACCACCCCGGACTTACACAGATGGAATGACACGCCCGAGCACCTCGACCGGCGGATGGTTGAACCGCCCGGTGAACACCTTGCCGTTGTCGGTCAGGATCTGCGCTGGTGCCCCGAACGCCGCTAGCGCGGCACGCAACCCATCGCAGACGGCCCGTGTCCGTTCACGCGCCATCACCGCTGCGCATACACACATTCGCGAGTGATCGTCTATCCCGGTCAACACCTTGGCCGATGTGCCATCAGCCAGGGCGAACCCACCGACCACATCCATCTGCCACAACTCCATCGCCGCGGCCCGTTCCCAGCGCTTCCACTTGCGTGAGCGACGGTCCCGCAGGTGCGGATCGATCATCTGCGCCCGAACCAATGCGCGATAGGCCGCCGATTCCGACGGCACGGGCCTCACACCTCGTTTGGCCAGCTCGAACACCAACCGCCGCGGCCCCCAGTACGGACGTGAGCGGCGCAGTTCCAGCAGACGGGCCTCCACCTCGGCCGGCATCTGATGCGGACACGACACCGGCCGATGCGACCGATCCGCCAACCCTTCCAGACCCTCGGCCTCATACCGGGCCAACCACGCGTGCAACGTCTGGCGCGACACACCAACCTTGTGGGCAACCTGCGAGATCGACAACCCATCGCTGATCACCGCCAACACAGCCTGATACCGCTGCTCAACCACGCTCAACTCCCTCATCTAGGGAGTGTCAAGGATCAACCGAAGTAGGTGTAAAGCATCAGCCGAAACACTGTCAGCCATCAACCGAAGTAAAAACGTCAAGCCTCAGCCGACGTAATACATCTCATCAAGTGCCCCCGGCAGGACTCGAACCTGCGACCGACCGCTTAGAAGGCGGTTGCTCTATCCGCTGAGCTACGGGGGCAGCGCACTCACCCTAACGGAAATGCCGCAAACCGACGGACCGCCTGAACCCGTATACCTGCTGCCAAGACAGCTAGTAAAGGGCTCTCGCGTGGACCGACGGCCGACTAGCGTGGTGGCCACAGCAGTCATGGTGAGGAGGTTGCGACGGCCCATGAGCGACGTGCCGGAACTCGATGCGGCGGGACTGCCCGAGGAACTCAGCCCGCTGGACCAGATCCTGCACCGCGGTGAGGCCAATCCGCGCACCCGCTCGGGGATCATGACCGTCGAGATCCTCGACTGCGCTCCGGACTGGGATACGTTCCGCGCCAAGTTCGACAACGCCTCCCGCAAGGTGTTACGGCTGCGGCAGAAGGTCGTGATGCCGACGCTGCCGACCGTGGCGCCGAGGTGGGTCGTCGACCCCGACTTCAACCTCGACTTTCACCTGCGGCGCGTGCGCGCCCCGGAACCGGGCACGTTCCGCCAGGTGCTCGACATCGCCGAGGTCGCTGCTCAGTCGCCGCTCGACATCTCCCGGCCGCTGTGGACGGCCACGCTCGTCGAGGGACTGTCCGGCGACCGCGCCGCCCTCGTCGTCCATCTCAGCCATGCGGTCACCGACGGTGTCGGCGGTGTCGAGATGTTCGCCAATCTCTACGACCTCGAGCGTGACCCGCCGCCGCAGCCCGCCCCGCCGCTTCCCATTCCGCAGGACCTGTCGCCCAACGACCTGATGCGCCAAGGGATCAACCGGCTGCCCGGCACCATCGCGGGCCGGATGCGGGGAGCGCTGTTCGGCGCCGCACACGTCGCGGGTGAGGTGATCCGCGATCCGATCTCGCGGTTGGGCAGCGTCGTCGAGTACGCGATGTCGGGCGCGCGAGTGGTCGGTCCCGTCGCGGATCCGTCGCCGGTACTGCGGCGCCGCAGCCTGTCATCGCGCAGCGAGGCGATCGACATCGAGTTCGGAATCTTGCACCGGGCGGCCAAGGCGGCGGGCGGCTCGATCAACGACGCGTATCTGGCCGGTGTGTGTGGCGCCTTGCGGATGTACCACGAAGCCAAGGGCGTGCCGATCGACACGCTGCCGATGGCAGTGCCGGTCAACCTTCGGTCCGACGCCGATCCGGCCGGCGGAAACCGGTTCGCGGGCATCAATCTCGCCGCGCCGATCAGTTTGAGCGATCCCGAAGTTCGCATCCGGCACATCCGCTCGCAGATGACCACCAAGCGCGAGGAACGGGCCATCGACATGGTCGGCGCCATCGCTCCGTTGGTGGGTCTACTGCCCGACTCGGTGCTCGAGTCGATGGCCGGGTCTTTCGTCAATTCCGATGTCCAGGCCAGCAATGTCCCGGTGTACGCCGGGGACACGTTCATCGCCGGCGCGAAAGTTCTACGGCAGTACGGGCTCGGTCCGCTGCCGGGCGTGGCGATGATGGTGGTGCTGATCTCGCGCTCCGGCTACTGCACGATCACCAGTCGCTACGACCGCGCAGCGGTCACCGATCAAGAGTTGTGGGCGCGGTGCCTGCTGTCGGGCTTCGATGAGGTGCTCGCCCTCGGTGGCGACGGTCGAGCCGAACCGGCCTCGTTCAGCGTCGACGCAGCGTCCGCCATTCCCTCGTCACCCAATGGGAGCGCAGCGCAATGACTTCGCCAAATGGTCAGCCCTCGCGGCGCACCATGCGACTGCCGGGGTCGGTCGCCGAGATCCAGGCCAGCCCGCAAGGGCCCGAGGTGGGGGCGTTCTTCGATCTCGACGGCACCCTGGTCGCCGGCTTCACCGGTGTCGTGATGACGCAGGACCGATTCCGCCGCCGTCAGATGTCGATGGGCGAGTTCATCGGGATGGTGCAAGCGGGCCTCAATCACCGACTGGGTCGCTCGGAGTTCGAGGACCTGATCGGCAAGGGTGCGCGCATGCTGCGCGGCAACTCGCTCGACGATGTCGACGAACTCGCCGAGCGGCTGTTCGTCCAGAAGATCGTCAGCCGCATCTATCCGGAAATGCGGGAGTTGGTGCGCGCGCACATGTCTCGAGGCCACACCGTCGTGCTCAGTTCGTCGGCGCTGACGGTACAGGTGGAGCCCGTCGCGCGGTTTCTGGGCATCGGGAATGTGCTGAGCAACAAGTTCGAGATCGACGAGAACGGGTTGCTCACCGGCGAGGTGAAGCGACCGATCATCTGGGGGCCGGGAAAGGCCAGGGCGGTACAGAAATTCGCCGCCGAACACGGCGTCGACCTGTCCAAGAGCTACTTCTACGCCGACGGCGACGAGGACGTCGCGCTGATGTACCTCGTCGGCCACCCTCGCCCGACCAACCCGGAGGGCAAGCTCGCCGCGGTCGCGGCCAAGCGAGGATGGCCGGTGCTGCGCTTCACCAGTCGCAGTGGCGCGAGCCCCATTTCGCAACTGCGGACGGCTGCGGGCATCGCGGCGATGGGCCCGATCGCGGCCGGTGCACTCGGCCTGGGCCTGCTGACCCGCAACAAGCGCACCGGCGTCAACTTCTTCACCGCGACCTTCGGGCGGACGCTGATGAGCACGATCGGCATCAACGTCAACGTGCTCGGCAAGGAGAACCTGACCAAACAGCGGCCCGCGGTGTTCCTGTTCAATCACCGCAACCAGGCCGACCCGTTGATCGCGGGCCACCTGGTCGACACCAATTTCACGTCGGTCGGAAAGAAGGAACTGGAGAAGGATCCGATTGTCGGCACCCTCGGCAGGATCATGGACGCCGCATTCATCGACCGCGAGGATCCACAGAAGGCGGTCGAGGGGCTGAAGAAAGTCGAGGAGTTGGCCCGCAAGGGACTGTCCATCCTGATCGCCCCGGAAGGCACGCGGCTGGACACCACCGAGGTCGGCCCGTTCAAGAAGGGTCCGTTCCGGATCGCGATGTCGGCCGGAATCCCGATCGTGCCCATGGTGATTCGCAACGCCGAGGTGATTGCCGCCCGTGATTCGAGCACGTTCAACCCCGGCACAGTAGACGTGGTGGTCTACCCGCCGATACCCGTCGACGACTGGACACACGACAACCTTGGCGAACGCATTGAAGAGGTCCGCCAGCTCTACCTCGACACGCTGCGGGACTGGCCGCACGACGAGTTGCCCACTCCGGAGCTCTACACCCGCAGGGCGTCGGCGACGAAGAAAGCGGCCGCCAAGAAGCCCGCGCCGAAAAAAGCCGCGCCGAAGAAAGCCGCGCCGAAGAAGGCCGCCAAGAAAACGGCGGCCAAGAAGACGGCGGCCAAGTCTGCGGCAAAGGAGACGGCGGCCAAGAAGACGGCGGCCGAAAAGTCCGCGGGGAAGGGCCGTCCGTGAAGCCCTCCGCCGACCAGTACGCACCCTTCACGCCCACCGGTGACGCGCTGGTGCTGGCGTCGGCTTCCTCTGCAGCCGAACGGGATCTGCTCAACGACTGGCTTGAGCGGCAGCGGCACGCAAACCCCGGCTCCAAGATCGACGTGCTGCTGTTGCCCGACGACGATCCACCGCCCGGCGTGCTCGCCCAACTCGTAGGTGAACTCGAAGCCGGCGAGGACCGCTCCGTCGTACCGGCACGCGTGTTCTGGGTGCCCGGCGGACTGCCGACCCGCTCGAAGGTGGTGGCGCTGATCTCCGGCCGGGACACCTACCGGCCGCCCGAGATCCTGCAGCGGCGCATTCTGCGCCGCGATCCGTCGCGGGCCCGCGTCGTCGCCGGTGAACCCGCAAAGGTCTCCGAGCTGCGCCAGCAGTGGGCCGACACCACGGTCGCCGAAAACCCCCGCGAGTTCGCACGTTTCGTCATCCGGCGGGCGATCCTTGCCATCGAACGCGTCGAACTGCGGCTGTTGGGCCCGGAATACAAGTCGCCCCGGCTCATCAAACCGGAGTTGTTGGCGTCAGCGCGCTTTCGTGAGGGCCTGGAGCGAATCCCGGGCGCAGACCTGGAGACCGCGGGGGAGATGCTCGACGAACTGTCCACCGGGTGGAGTCGGTTCTCGGTCGACCTGATCCCGTCCCTCGGGCGCGCGATATTCAGCCGCGGCTTCGATCCGAACATCGACTACGACCGCGCCGAAGTCGAGGTGATGCGCCGCAATCTGGAGAACCATCCGGCCGTGCTGCTGTTCTCGCACCGGTCCTACCTCGACGGCGTGATCGTGCCGGTTGCGATGCAGGAGAACCGATTACCGCCGGTGCACACGTTCGCCGGAATCAACCTCTCCTTCGGCTTCATGGGGCCGTTGATGCGTCATTCCGGCGTGATCTTTTTGCGCCGCAAACTCGACGATCCGCTCTACAAGTACGTGCTGCGGCAGTTCGTCGGCTACATCGTGGAGAAGCGGTTCAACCTGAGCTGGTCGATCGAGGGCACCCGGTCGCGCACGGGAAAGATGTTGCCGCCCAAGCTCGGACTGCTCGCCTATGTGGCCGACGCCTACCTCGACGGCCGAAGCGAGGACATCCTGTTGCAGCCGGTGTCGATCAGCTTCGACCAGTTGCACGAGACCGCCGAATACGCCGCCTACGCCCGCGGCGGCGAGAAAACGCCCGAAAGCCTGTCGTGGATGTACAACTTCATCAAGGCGCAGGGCGAGCGCAACTACGGCAAGATCTACGTCCGCTTCCCGGAAGCCGTCTCCATGCGCGAATACCTCGGCGCGCCCCACGGGCCGATGACCACTGACGCCGACGCCAAACGCCTTGCGCTGCAGAAGATGGCGTTCGAAGTATCGTGGCGGATTCTGAGCGCTACGCCGGTTAACGCCTCCGCGCTGGTCTCCGCGCTGTTGCTCAGCACCCGCGGGGTCGCGCTGACACTCGACCAGATCCACCACACGCTGCAGCCATCGCTGGACTACCTCGAGCGCAAGCAGACCCCGATGACCAACAGCGCGTTGCGGTTACGTACGCCCGAAGGTGTGCGGGCGGCGCTCGACGCGCTGTCCAACCGGCACCCCGTGACGTGTGTCGAAGGAGGTCGCGAGCTCGTCTGGCGGATCGCACCCGAAGACGAACACGAAGCGGCGTTCTACCGCAACACGCTCATCGACGCGTTCCTGGAGACCTCGCTCGTCGAACTGGCGCTGGTACACGCCGGACGAGCGGAATCCGACCGGCTGGAAGCCTTCTGGTCCCAGGTGATGCGACTGCGCGATCTGCTGAAGTTCGACTTCTACTTCGCCGACTCGGCGGCGTTCCGCGACCACGTCGCCGAAGAGTTGTCCTGGCATAGCGGCTGGGAAGAGCAGGTCTCGGCGGGCGAGGAACAGGTCGACGCGCTACTGCGCACCAAACAACCGCTGTTGGCCGCCGCCATGCTGCGACCGTTCTTCGAGGCCTACGAGATCGTCGCCGACGTGTTGCGCGATGCCCCAGCCGAGATCAACGAGAAAGACCTGACCAAAAGGGCACTCGGACTGGGCAACCAGTACGTGGCTCAGAGCAGGGTGCGCAGCAACGAGGCGGTTTCGGCGCTGCTGTTCGCGACCGCCCGCCAGGTCGCCGCCGACCAGCATCTACTGGAGCCCGCCGCAGATCTGGTCGAGCGGCGCACCGCGTTTCGCGACGAGCTCCGCGCGGTCCTGCACGACATGGACAAGGTCGAGCAGATCGCCCGCGAGCAGTTCTACGTGCGCGAGCTCGGGCGTCGAGCCGCGCGCCGCGGGTCGACCTGAGCCGCTCGGACGAGCTGGCCATACGCTGGTGATATGACCACGGTGGCATCGGGTGTGCGCAGTAGCGCGGTATGGCCGGTGCTCATCGGGGTCGCGGCGTTGGCCGGTGCGGTCGCCGCGAGCATCGGCGCGCTGTCGCTGGCTGATGCGCTGAGCGCCACCGGGTTGCCGGATCCCGGCCCGGTCACCACCTACGGGCTGCCGTTCGTGCGGGCCGCCGGCGAGATCGCGGCGGTGATCGCCGTCGGATCGTTCCTGTTCGCCGCGTTCCTCACCCCGCCGCAACCCAACGGTGTGCTCGACGCCGGCGGTTACCGGGCGTTACGCCTGGGCACCGGCGCGTCGGCGGTGTGGACGGTGTGCGCTGCGCTGATGGTTCCGCTGACGGTGTCCGACGTCTCCGGCCAACCGCTGCGCCAGAACCTCGACCCGCTGGCGGTCTGGTCGGCCGCCAGCCTCGTCGAGACCGCAAGCGCATGGCGGTGGAGCGCGTTCCTCGCCGCGGCCGTCACCGTGGCCAGCCTCCCGGTGCTGCGCTGGTCCTGGACGCCGTTGCTGCTGGCCGGTTCATTGACGACGCTCATTCCGCTCGGCCTGACCGGGCACTCCTCGACCGGCGGCGCCCACGACCTGGCGACCAACAGCCTGCTGTTACACCTCGGCGCCGGGGCGCTGTGGGCGGGCGGGTTGCTCGCCTTGCTGGTACACGTGATGCGCGGTGGCCGGCACGCCGGCCTGGCTGCGCGCCGCTTCTCGGCCCTTGCGCTGTGGTGCTTCGTGGTGATGGCGATCAGCGGCGTGGTCAACGCGCTGGTGCGCATCGAACCGGCCGACCTGCTGCGCACCGAGTACGGCTGGCTGATCGTCGGTAAAGCGGCGGCGTTGATCCTGCTCGGCCTGCTCGGCTGGCGGCAGCGGCGCACGGGGTTGGCCGCGTTGGCGGCCGACCCGGAGTCGCGGGGCACGTTGATCCGGCTGGCGCTGCTCGAGGGGGTGCTGTTCGGGGCGACCTTCGGAATCGCGGTCGGGCTCGGGCGCACGCCTCCACCGCCGCTGGCCGCACAGCCGAGTCCCGTCGAGGTCGCGATCGGATACGACCTCGCCGGACCGCCCACCTTCGCGCGGATACTTGTCGACTGGCGCTTCGATCTGATTTTCGGCACCGCTGCGATCGTGTTCGCAGTGGTTTATTTGCTAGCGGTGCGCCGGCTTCACCGCCGGGGCGACGCCTGGCCGGTGGGCCGGACGCTGGGTTGGCTGTGCGGGTGCGCGGCGTTGCTGTTCGCGACGTCGTCGGGCCTGGGCCGGTACATGCCCGCGATGTTCTCGATGCACATGATCGCGCACATGGTGCTGTCGATGCTGGTGCCTGTCCTGCTGGTGCTCGGCGCGCCGATGACGCTGGCGCTGCGGGCGCTGCCGGCCGCGGGGCGCGGGGATCCGCCCGGCGCCAGGGAGTGGCTGCTGGCGGCGCTGCATTCGCGGGTGTCGCGGTTCTTCACCAATCCGGTCGTGGCGACGGTGTTGTTCGTCGCGGGTTTCTACGGGTTGTACTTCGGCGGCCTGTTCGACGCCGCGGTCGACAAGCACGGCGCCCACGTGCTGATGAACCTGCACTTTCTGCTCAGCGGGTACCTCTTCTACTGGGTGGTGATCGGCATCGACCCGGCGCCGCGGCAGATTCCCCAGCTGGGCAAGGTGGCGATGGTGTTCGCGTCGCTGCCGCTGCATGCGTTCTTCGGGGTGGTCCTGATGGGCATGAAGACGGTGCTGGGGGAGCCGTTCTACCGGTCGCTGCAACTGAGCTGGCACACCGATCTGCTTTCCGATCAACGCACCGGCGGCGGCATCGCGTGGGCGGCGGGCGAGCTCCCGCTCGTGCTGGTGATGTTTGCGTTGCTGATCCAGTGGTCACGCAGCGATCGGCGCACCGCCCAGCGAATAGATCGGGCCGCCGACCGTGACGACGACGCCGACCTGGCCGCGTATAACGCGATGCTCGCCGAACTCGCCAGGCGCGACGGTTCCTCGCGCTAACGGGCGCCGAGACCGTCCCGTCTGGCGCCGAGACCCTCTGGCGCCCAGACCGACGCTATGGCTGGTTTCGGGCCGCCGAATCGACCATTGCGTCGGTTTCGGGAATGTTGGGAGCCGGACTGGCGACCGCATGCGTCCAAGCAGTGTGGAGATTCCCTTCATCGGCAGTGACGCCATAGCCGCCGGCCACCTCACGAGAGCCCACCTGCGCAGCCAGTATCGGCCGCTGTACCGCGGCGTCTACGTGCCGCGACGCTACAACGTGTCGCTGCGCGAGCGGATCGTCGGTGTGACCCTCGCCGCGCCTGACGCGGTGATCGCCGGCGTGGCCGCATCCTCGATACACGGGGCGAAGTGGATCGATGATGACGTTCCGATCGAACTGGTCAAAGCGATTCGACGCCAGCGTGGGCTGATCGTCCGCGACGAGACCCTGGACGAGGGTGAGGTCACCACGGTCGCGGGCATTCGTGTGACCACCCCGGCCCGGACCGCGTTCGACCTTGCCCGCCACCTCCCACGCGACAAGGCCGTCGAACGATTGGACGCGTTGATGAACGCCCGTCCGTTCTCTTCCGAAGATGTGCAGCTACTGGCGAAACGTCATCGCGGTGTGCGTGGTCTGCGGCAGTTACGGGTGGCGTTGCCGCTTGTCGACGGTGGCGCCGAGTCGCCGAGGGAAACCTGGCTGCGGCTGCTCTTCATCGATGCCGGGCTGCCGCGCCCGACGACGCAATTCGTGGTTTATGACGAGTTTGGCCGCTACGTCCGGCGCATTGACATGTGTTGGGAGGACTTCAAAGTCGGCGCCGAGTACGACGGGGAGCAACACCTCAACAGCCGGCGACAATACGTCCTCGACGTTCAGGTCAACCGCGCGCTGCAGCGGCTCGACTGGCACGTGGTCCACGTCATCAAGGAGGACCGGGCGGCTGACATCGTCGAGCAGGCGCGCACTGCTCTGCTATCGCGGGGCTGGCGCCCAGCCAAATGAGTACCTCGCTCGAAACCGACGCAATGGTCGATTTCCGCGCGCGCAATCAGCCAAAACGTCCGGCTCAGCGAAGGTGACTGTTGACCAAAATCGAATTCTGGTCAACTATGGACTAATGAACGCGCGACGGGTGCGTGCAGATCGGATTCTCGACACCGCCAAGGACTTGTTGCTGCGCTGGGGCTATCGCCGTATCCGGATCGACGAGGTCGCCAAGCGGTCCGGCGTCGGCAAGGGCACCGTGTACCTGCACTGGCGCACTCGCGAGCAGATGTTGTCCGCGGTCGGCACGCGCGAGACCGCGGAGATGATCGATGCCGTCGCGGCCGCGATACGAGCCGATCCGCAACAGGTCATGCCGCACCGACTGATGCGTCGAATCTTCCTGGAGGCGATGCAACGGCCTGTGCTGCGGGCGATCTACACCCAAGATGTGGACACGATGGACGCGCTGGTCGCCGACAGCTCCCAACGTTCGATCGGCGCGAACTTCGTCGGCTGGCGCGAGTACTTGTCGATTCTTCATGAGCACGGCTTGCTGGGCGAGGGCCTGCGGCCGGAGGACGTTCACTATCCGCTCACCGCAAGCGTTTTCGGCTTCTTCGCTGCCGAGCCGATGCTGCCCGACGAACTGCGCATGAACCTGGATGAGAAAGCCGATCAGTTGGCGAACATGTTGCGCCGGGCTTTCGAACCGATACGCCCGCCGGGGACCAAGCGGGTCCAGGCCGCTGCCGACAAGGTCGGTGCGCTGTACGAGCGGCTCGCCGGGGAATTCCGGACGCTCACCTACGGAGGAGATGACGATGGCTCGAAGTGACAACGACAGTTGGGATTTGGCGACGAGCGTCGGCGCGACGGCGACGGTGGTCGCCGCTCAACGCGCAATCGCGGCGCGGAATTCGTTGATCGACGATCCGTACGCCGAGCCGCTGGTGCGAGCAGTCAATGCCGATGCGGTTACGCGTTTACTCGACGGTGGCACGCACCAAGAAGATGGGGCCTTCACGGTGCAGCAGGCGGCCGAAGCGATGGCGGTACGCACGCGCTTCTACGACGAGTTGTTCACGAGGGCGGCGGCGGCAGGCGTGCGGCAGGCGGTGATCCTGGCGTCCGGGCTCGACACCCGCGCCTACCGATTGCGGTGGCCGACTGGGACGATCGTCTACGAACTCGATCAGCCGGCGGTGATCGAGTTCAAGACCGAGACCTTGGGGAATCTGGGCGCGCACCCGACTGCGCAGCGCCGCGCCATCGGCATCGATCTCCGCGAGGACTGGCCGAAAGCACTGTTGGCCAATGGCTTTGACAGATCAAGACCGGCAGCATGGATCGCGGAAGGGCTGACGATCTACCTGCCGCCGGAGGCGCAGGACCAACTGTTCGACAACATCACCCGCCTCAGCGCACCGGGCAGCCACGTCGCCACCGAGTATGTCCCCGACGCCGCCGTGTTCTCCGACAACCGATCGGAACGGGTCTTGGCGGGCTACCGAAGGTCCGGCCTGGACACCGAGCTGTCCGACCTGGTCTACGCCGGCCGCCGCAGCGACGTGCTCGAGTTTCTGACGGCCCGCGGCTGGGAAATGTCGTCGCAGACGCTCGAAGAGGCGTACGCCGCCCACGGCTTTGCACTCCCCGACAACGACATGTTCTCCGCGTTCGCCGAGGCGCGCATCGTCACCGGGATACTCACGTAGCCCGTCAATGCGCAATGCCCGACACTGTCGCGGCGTCAACTCCTCGGCGGACTCTGGGAACTATCCCCAATGCCCGATTCATCCACAGCGTCCGCCCGACGACTGAGCTCGCCGCGTTCCGGTGTCGGGGCCGCGGCGCTCAATAACGGTGTCACCGACGCGCCACCAGGCCGTCGGCAATCAAACAAGTCGAGGGAGATCATCATGTTCGAGACACCGTTCACCATCGTCGGCAACATCGTCACCGACCCGATCCACCGGCGCGTCGGCGACCAGGAGATGGTCCGGTTCCGCGTTGCGAGCAACTCGCGCCGCCGCAATGCCGAGGGAACATGGGAGCCGGGCAATTCGTTGTTCGTCACGGTGAACTGCTGGGGGCGGGTGGTCGCCGGTACCAGCGCCGCTCTGGTCAAGGGCGATCCCGTCATCGTCGTCGGCCACGTCTACACCAGCGAGTACGACGACCGCGACGGCAACCGACGCTCATCGGTCGAAGTGCGCGCGACGTCCGTCGGCCCCGACCTGGCACGTTGCACGGCACGTATCGACCGGACCAGACAGCAGACCGACCAGCGGTCCACCGAAACAGACGACCACCCGGTGAATCCGGATGATGACGACGACGTGGAGCAGCCCGACACGGCGCTGCCCCTGACCGCGTAGCGGGCGTCCGCCCGGCGCAGCCTCCTGGGTAGCTCACCCGGCTGCGCCGAGGCGGCCACGCCTACGATGGTCCGCGAGCATCACCCGAGATTCGCGATTTTCGAAAGGCACATCACGGCATGGCCGAATTCATCTATTCGATGCGGAAGGTCCGCAAGGCACACGGCGACAAGGTGATCTTGGACGACGTCAGCCTGAACTTTCTTCCGGGCGCGAAGATCGGCGTCGTCGGCCCCAACGGGGCAGGCAAGTCGAGCGTGTTGCGGATCATGGCCGGGCTGGACCAGCCCAACAACGGCGACGCGCTACTGCAACCCGGCGCGACAGTGGGCATCCTGCAGCAGGAGCCGCCGCTCAACGAGGAGAAGACCGTTCGCGAGAACGTCGAAGAGGGCGTGGCGATCAAGGAGAAGCTCAACCGCTACAACGAGGTCGCCGAGCTGATGGCCACCGACTACTCCGATGAGCTGATGGAGGAGATGGGGCGGCTGCAGGAGGAACTTGACGCGGCCGACGCGTGGGACATCGACTCCCAGCTCGAGCAGGCGATGGACGCGCTGCGCTGTCCGCCGCCCGACGAACCGGTCACCCACCTGTCCGGCGGTGAGCGCCGCCGGGTGGCGCTGTGCAAGCTGCTGCTGTCCAAACCCGACCTGCTGCTGCTCGACGAGCCGACCAACCACCTGGATGCCGAGAGCGTGCAGTGGCTCGAACAGCACCTCGCGGAGTACAAGGGCGCGATCCTGGCGGTCACCCACGACCGGTACTTCCTGGACAACGTCGCCGAGTGGATCCTCGAACTCGACCGTGGGCGCGCCTACCCGTACGAGGGCAACTACTCGACGTATCTGGAGAAGAAGGCCGAACGCGTCGCGGTGCAGGGCCGCAAGGACGCCAAGCTGCAGAAGCGGCTCCAGGACGAGCTGGCGTGGGTGCGCTCGGGCGCCAAGGCGCGTCAGGCCAAGAGCAAGGCCCGGCTGCAGCGCTACGAGGAGATGGCCGCGGAGGCGGAGAAGAGTCGCAAACTCGACTTCGAGGAGATCCAGATACCGACGCCACCGCGACTTGGCAACGTGGTCGTCGAGGTCGAGCACCTCGACAAGGGGTTCGGCGGCCGCACCCTGATCAAGGACCTGTCGTTCACGCTGCCGCGCAACGGCATCGTCGGCGTCATCGGGCCCAACGGCGTCGGCAAGACCACCTTGTTCAAGACGATCGTCGGCCTCGAGCAACCCGACAGCGGCACGGTGAAGGTCGGCGAGACGGTCAAGCTGAGCTACGTCGACCAGTCTCGTGCAGGCATCGACCCGAAGAAGAACGTGTGGGAGGTCGTCTCCGACGGGCTGGACTACATCGAGGTCGGGCAGAACGAGATCCCGTCTCGCGCCTACGTGTCGGCGTTCGGTTTCAAGGGCCCCGATCAGCAGAAGCCGGCCGGGGTGCTCTCGGGCGGTGAACGCAACCGGCTCAATCTGGCGCTGACGCTCAAAGAGGGCGGCAACCTGATCCTGCTCGACGAGCCGACCAACGACCTCGACGTGGAGACGCTGTCATCGCTGGAGAACGCGCTCGAAAGCTTCCCCGGCTGCGCGGTCGTGATCTCCCACGACCGCTGGTTCCTCGACCGCACGTGCACGCACATCCTGGCGTGGGAGGGCGACGAGGACAACGAAGCCAAGTGGTTCTGGTTCGAGGGCAACTTCGGCGCCTACGAGGAGAACAAGGTGGAACGACTCGGCATCGAAGCTGCGCGTCCGCACAGGGTGACCCACCGGAAGCTGACGCGCGACTAAGGTCATGTCGGTGACTCCGGGAGCCGACGGAAGACCAGCCGGTGTCAGGGCCGGCGTGGCCGGGCCGGGTAGCTCACCGGCATTGGACGACCAGACCTTGGCGCGGCTCTCGCGTGCCTATCTCGAGACGTACCGCGGCCCGCACGCCGACGCACCTTCGGCGGATGCCGCGGTGACGATGCCGGTGACCGTGTCGGTGCACGACATGGTGCCGCCCGGCCTGGTCACTGCGCATCACCGGCTGGCTCGAAGCAGGCGGGCCGGCGACACCCGCGTCGCGGTCTACGCCGCCGACGACCCCGCCGGATTCGGGCCCGCGCTGCAGATCGTCACCGAATACACCGCGATGGTCCTCGACTCGGTCACGGTGCTGCTGCACCGCTTCGGCGTCGCCTACACAGCGATCATGAACCCGGTGTTCCGGGTACGTCGCGGACCGGACGGAGAGCTGATCGAGGTGGCACCGATCAGCGAGGCCCGCCGCGACGCCGGCGGCGACGAGGTGTGGATACACGTCAAGCTGGCGCCGACGGTGGATAAATCCGCCGTCGCCCGGGTCGCGCAACTTCTGCCCAGCGTGTTGGCCGACGCCCGCCAGGTCGCGCGCGACTCGGATGCGCTGTCGTCCACGATGCGCTGGCTGGCTCATGAACTCGACGCCGATTCCGGTAATCGGTTCACTGGTTCGGATCGCGGCGATGTGGCGGCCCTTTTGCGCTGGCTGGTCGACGGACATTTCGTGGTGCTGGGCTATCAGCGCTGTCAGGTGCGCGACGGGCGGTCGTCGGTCGACCCGGCCAGCCGGCTGGGGGTGCTGCGGCTGCGCCAGGACGTGCTACCGCAGCTGACGAACACCGACGAGCTGCTGGTGCTGGCGCAGGCCACCATCCCCAGCTACCTGCGCTACGGCGCCTACCCGTACATCGTCGTCGTCCGCGAGAACCAGGGCACCGCGGCGATCGAGCACCGTTTCGTCGGGTTGTTCACGGTCGCGGCGATGAACGCCAACGTCTTGGAGATACCGCTGGTCTCGCGTCGGGTGAACGAGGCGCTGTCACTTGCTCGGCGCGATCCGAGCCATCCGGGACAGTTGCTGCTCGACATCATGCAAACCATTCCGCGATCCGAGCTGTTCGCGCTGCCCGCCCAGAACCTGCTGGACATGGTGAAGGCCGTCGTCGACCTGGGCTCGCGTCGACGCACCCTTCTCTTCCTGCGCGCCGACTCGCTCGCCCACTTCGTGTCCTGCCTGGTGTATCTGCCGCGTGACCGCTACACCACCGCGGTTCGCCTGGAGATGCAGGACATCCTGGTTCGCGAACTCGGCGGTGTCAGCATCGAATACACCGCGCGGGTCAGCGAATCACCCTGGGCGGTAGTGCATTTCTCGGTTCGCATGCCGGACTCGACCAACGCCCGCGACATCGACACGTCCGCCGACAACGAGACACGGATCCAGAACCTGCTCACCGAGGCCGCCAGAACGTGGGGCGATCGGCTGATCGGCGCGGTCAAGACCGGCTCGATCGACCAACGCAAAGCGGAACACTATTCGACGGCGTTCGCAGAGTCCTACAAACAATCGGTCTCACCGCTCGACGCGATCGACGACATCGCGATCATCGAAGAGCTGCAGAACGGTTCGATCAAACCGGTGCTCGTCGACACCGAAGACGAAGGCACCGCACAACTCACCCTCTACCTCGGCGGCCACTCCGCGTCGCTTTCGGATCTGCTGCCGATGCTGCAGTCGATGGGGGTGGTGGTGCTCGAAGAGCGGCCCTTCACCGTCGTGCGGCCCGACGACTTGCCGGTGTGGATCTACCAGTTCAAGATCTCGCCGCACAAATCCATCCCCCGCATCGCGTCCGGCGAGCGCGACGAGACTGCGGCGCGGTTCGCCGAAGCGGTGACCGCGATCTGGCAGGGCCGCGTGGAGATCGACCGGTTCAACGAACTGGTGATGCGCGCCGGCCTGAACTGGCAGCAGGTGAGCGTGCTGCGCAGCTACGCAAAGTATTTGCGGCAGGCCGGTTTTCCCTACAGTCAGTCCCATATCGAGTCGGTCATCAACGACAACGCCAAGACCGCGCGGTCGTTGGTGGAGTTGTTCGAGGCGCTGTTCTTCCCCGCGGCCGAACCCGATGAGAGCACGCCGAAACGCCGCGACGCCCAGGCCGCCGCGGCAGCGGTGTCGGCCGACATCGACGCGCTCGTCAGCCTGGACACCGACCGGGTGCTGCGCGCGTTCGCGTCGATGATCCAAGCCACGCTGCGCACCAACTACTTCGTCACCAACCCGGAGTCCGCACGCGGGCAGGACGTGCTCTCGTTCAAGCTGAATCCCGAATTGATCGACGAATTGCCTTTGCCCCGACCCAAATTCGAGATCTTCGTGTACTCGCCGCGGGTGGAGGGTGTCCATCTGCGGTTCGGATACGTCGCACGAGGCGGCCTGCGTTGGTCGGACCGACGCGAAGACTTCCGCACCGAAATCCTCGGCCTGGTCAAGGCACAAGCCGTCAAGAACGCGGTGATCGTGCCCGTCGGCGCCAAGGGCGGATTCGTCGTCAAACAACCACCGACACCCACCGGCGACCCCGCCGCCGATCGCGAGGCCCAGCGCAACGCGGGCATCGCCTGCTACAAGCTGTTCATCTCCGGCCTGCTCGACGTGACCGACAACGTACACATGGCCACCGGTGACGTGGTGCCGCCGCCCGATGTGGTGCGCCGCGACAGTGACGATGCCTATCTCGTCGTCGCCGCCGACAAGGGCACCGCGACCTTCTCCGACATCGCCAACGAGGTCGCGAAGTCCTACGGCTACTGGCTCGGCGACGCGTTCGCCTCCGGTGGTTCGGTGGGCTATGACCACAAGGCGATGGGCATCACCGCCAAGGGGGCGTGGGAATCGGTCAAGCGCCATTTCCGTGAGATGGGCGTGGATACCCAGACCGAGGACTTCACCGTCGTCGGCGTCGGCGACATGAGCGGCGACGTCTTCGGCAACGGGATGTTGCTGTCCAAGCACATTCGGCTGCTGGCCGCGTTCGACCATCGGCACATCTTCATCGATCCCGACCCGGACGCGGCACGGTCGTGGGAGGAACGCAAGCGCCTGTTCGAGCTGCCCCGGTCCAGTTGGGAGGACTACGACACGTCGTTGATCAGCGAGGGCGGTGGCGTTTACAGCCGACAGCACAAGTCCGTTCGGATCAGTCCACAGGCCCGCGACGCGCTCGGGATCGATGGCGGAGTTGAGGAACTGACGCCGCCCAACCTGATCAAGGCGATCCTGAAGGCCCCGGCCGACCTGCTGTTCAACGGCGGCATCGGCACCTACATCAAGGCGGAAGCCGAGGCCGACGCCGACGTCGGTGACCGCGCCAACGATCCGGTCCGGGTGAACGGAAACCAGGTGCGCGCCAAAGTGATCGGCGAAGGCGGCAATCTCGGTGTCACCTCGTTAGGGCGCATCGAGTTCGACCTCAACGGTGGGCGCATCAACACCGACGCGCTGGACAACTCCGCGGGTGTCGACTGCTCCGACCATGAGGTCAACATCAAGATCCTGATCGACTCGCTGGTCACTGCCGGCAAGGTCAGCTCCGAGGACCGCACCGATCTGCTGTTGTCGATGACCGACGAGGTCGGCAGGCTGGTGCTCGAGGACAACGAGGACCAGAACGACTTGATGGGCACCAGCCGGGCCAACGCGGCCAGCCTGCTGCCCGTGCACGCGCGGATGATCAAAGAGTTCGTCGCCGACCGCGGGCTCAACCGTGAGCTCGAGGCGTTGCCGTCGGAAAAGGAGATCCGGCGCCGCACCGACATCGGAATCGGGCTCACCTCACCGGAACTCGCGACGCTGATGGCACATGTGAAACTGGCACTCAAAGCCGACGTGCTGAGCAGCGAGCTTCCCGACCAGGAGGCGTTCGCCGCGCGGCTGCCCTGGTACTTCCCCGCGAAGCTGCGTGAGCAGTTCAGCAGTGAGATCCGCGCGCACCAACTGCGCCGGGAGATCGTCACCACCATGCTCGTCAACGACCTGGTCGACACCAGCGGCATCACGTATGCCTACCGCATCACCGAGGACGTGGGGGTGGGCCCGGTCGATGCGGTCCGCAGCTATGCCGCCGCCAACGCGATATTCCGGATCAACGACATCTGGCGCCAGATCCGCGCCGCGAGCGCGACGGGGGTGCCGGTGGCGGTGTCGGACCGGATGACGCTGCAGCTACGACGGCTCGTCGACCGGGCCGGCCGCTGGCTGCTCAACTATCGTCCGCAGCCACTGGCGGTGGGTGCCGAAACGAACCGGTTCGCCGCGAAGGTCGCCGCGTTGACGCCGCGGATGTCGGAATGGCTGCGCGGCGACGACGAGGCCATCGTCACCAAGGAAGCCGCCGACTTCGCCTCCCACGGGGTGCCGGAGGACCTGGCGTACCTCATCGCGACGGGGCTCTACCAGTTCAGCCTGCTCGACGTCATCGACATCGCCGACATCGTCGACCGGGAACCGGAGGAAGTGGCCGACACCTACTTCGCGTTGATGGACAACCTCAACACCGACACGCTGCTCACCGCGGTATCGCGGCTGCAGCGAGAGGACCGGTGGCATTCCTTGGCGCGGTTGGCGATTCGTGACGACATCTACGGCTCGCTGCGGGCGCTGTGCATCGATGTGCTTGCCGTCGGAGAACCGGAGGAGACCGGTGAAGAGAAGATCGCCGAGTGGGAGACGACGAACGGCTCGCGGGTGAACCGCGCGCGCCGCACGCTCACCGAAATCTACGAGAGTGGCGAGCACGATCTCGCGACGCTGTCGGTGGCCGCTCGCCAGATCCGCAGTATGACCCGGACCAGTGGAACGGGGACTTCTCGGTGACCCACGGATTCGTCGCGCCGGTGCATGTCCGGTGGTCGGACATCGACATGTACCAGCACATCAACCACGCCACCATGGTGACAATCCTCGAGGAAGCCCGGATTCCGTTTCTGCGGGAGCCGTTCGGCCCGCAGATCGAAACCATCGGGTTGCTCATCGCCGAGGTCAACATCTCGTACAAAGCCCAACTGCGACTGGTGGACTCACCGCTACAGGTGACCATGTGGTCCAAGCGGGTGCGGGCAGTCGACTTCACCATCGGCTACGAGGTGCGCCCTGTCGGCGCGCCCTCCGACGCGAAGCCCGCGGTGATCGCCGACACCCAGTTGGCCGTCGTGCACATCAAAGAGCAGCGGCTGCAGCGACTATCAGAGCAGCAACGGGTATACCTGCAGCGCTGGACCCGATGACTGGATCAGAGCGCGGTCTGTGGCTGACGGATGCTCCCCAGCGTGACGACCTGGCCGCCTTCGCCGAGCGCGCACTGCGCCTCGACGACGCGGCGGTGATCAGGTTGCGTCAACGGCCGGACGGACTCGTTGCCGCCTGGGTGGCAACGGGATTCGACGTGCTGGCCAGCCGGGTGGTCAGCGGCCGGGTCAATCCTGGCGACCTCACCGCCGGTGCCGACACGCTGGCCGCCGGCCTGCGCGCGATGGACCGCAGCGGATATGTCGAACCCGGTTTCGCTCTCGATTCCGCCTGGTACGGCGCGCTACCGCCGGAGTCGGGCTTCGTCCACCTCGACGATGTGCCCGCGCGCGTCATGCTCGATCTCGCCGAGCGTGGTGGGGCGCTGGCCAAACAGCACTCCAGCAACCACGGCCCGCCCGTGTCGCTGCTGGACCAGGAGGTGGTCGCGGTGAGTTCCGGCGCGGACAGCGTCGGCATCCCGATGCGGTGCGTATTCGCTTTGACGGCAATGGGTTTTCTGCCGCAATCCGGTTCGGCGGTGTCTGCCGACGAGATCGTGCGGGTGCGGGTTCTCCCGACGTGGCTGCGCATCGACGCGAGGTTCGGCTCGGTGTATCGCCGCCGCGGGGACCCGGCCGTCGTCCTGCGGTGACGTTCCTTTCTTGCGCGTGGGCGCGTCACCTTCTTGGCGCGAGCGTGCGTGTTTGCACACAACACGCCGCGGGATTGCAACACTGTGCGCACGTTCGCGTCATGGCGAGCGTGCACAAACCGCCGACAAATGCCGGCGTGTCGTGTGCAAACACGCACGCTGGCGAGAAGGAAGAAGGGCTACACCAGCCAGGCGGCGGTATCCGGCGGTAGTCCGTCGTCGACCAACGGACCGCTGGCGAACAAGATCTCGCCCTCGGGCAGCGGGACCGAGCGGGTGCCCGCGTTGAGTACGCACACCAACCCGCCGCTGCGGTGGAACACCAGGCTGTCGGCAGGGGAGTCGAGCCATTCGACCGTCTGCCCGGCGAATTCGTCACGGCTACGCCGCAATTGGAAGGCTCGGCGAAAGAACGACAGCGTCGACTCCGGATCCTCGAGTTGCCGCGCCACCGTCAACCGCGCCCATTCCGGTGGAATAGGCAGCCATGTCTCGGGGTTGTCGGAGAACCCGAACGGGGGAGCCTCGCCCTCCCACGGCATCGGGATCCGGCTGCCGTCGCGCCCGCGCCGGGTGTGTCCGGACCGCTCCCACACGGGATCTCGCAGCGCTTCGTCGGGCAGGTCGACATTCGGCAACCCGAGTTCTTCGCCGTTGTAGACGAACACCGCCCCTGGCAGTGCGAGCATCACCAGCGCCATCGCTCGTGCGCGCGCCAGTCCGACCTGTCCACCGCCGTAACGTGTCGGGACGCGGTCGACGTCGTGATTGGCCAGTGTCCAGGTGGGAACGGCATCCACCAATTCTGCTGCCGTCAGCGAGTTTTCGATTGCATGCCGAATGTCGGTCGCGTCGAACGCCGCACGTAGCAGACGGAAGTTGAAACCGAGGTGCAATTCGTCGGGACGCACATAGCGGGCGAACTGTTCGTTGTCGTAAACCCAGACTTCGCCGATCGCAACGGCTTTCGGATAGTCGTCGAACACCCGACGGATCCGGCGGTGGATCTCATGCACGCCGTCATTGTTGAAGCGGGGGTCGTCGTCCGACTCGGACAGCAGCATCTCGCCCTTGAGCACCGCCATGTCCGGAAGCCCGGGCGGTTTGGCCATGCCGTGCGCGACGTCGATGCGGAATCCGTCGACGCCGCGGTCGAGCCAGAACCGCAAGGTCCGCTCGAGGTCGTCGAACACCTCCGGGTTCTCCCAGTTCAGGTCGGGCTGTGACGCGTCGAACAAATGCAGGTACCACTGGCCGGGGTGGCCGTCGGCTTCGACCACCCGTGTCCAGGCCGGCCCGCCGAAGATGGACAACCAGTTGTTCGGCGGGTGCTCGCCGTGCGGTCCGCCGCCGTCGCGGAAGATGTACCGCTCGCGCTGGTCGCTGCCGGGGCTCGCGGCGAGCGCCGCCTGAAACCACGGATGGGCAGAACTGGTGTGGTTGGGCACCAGGTCCATCGTCACCTTCATGCCCAGGCCGTGGGCTGCGGCAATGAGACGGTCCAGTGCCGCCATACCGCCGAACAGCGGGTCGACGGCGCGCGGGTCGGCCACGTCGTAGCCGTTGTCGGCCATCGGCGAGACCATCACCGGGTTGAGCCAGATCGCATCGACCCCGAGCGCGTCGAGGTAGTCCAGCCGGGCCGTCACACCGTCGAGATCGCCGACGCCGTCGCCGTTGCTGTCCTGAAACGACCGCGGGTAGACCTGGTAAAACAGCGCGTGCGACCACCAGGGCGTCATCAAAACGGGGAGTTCACCATCGAATCGGCGGCCATCTCCAAGTAGCTCAGCAGCTCTTTGCGATGCTCGTCGTCGAGCGTCTGAGAATCGATCTCGGCGATCGCGTTGTGCATGCAGCGCAGCCACGCGTCGCGTTCGAGATAGCCGATGCGGAACGGGGCGTGGCGCATCCGCAGCCGCGGGTGCCCACGCTGGTCGGAATACGTCCGTGGCCCGCCCCAGTACTGCTCCAGGAACATCCGCAGCCGCACCTCGGCGCCTTCCAGGTCCTCCTCGGGATACAGCGGACGCAGAATCTCGTCCTCGCGGACAAGCTCGTAGAACCGCCCCACGATCGCGCGGAACGTCTCGTGGCCACCGACTTCGTCGTAGAACGACTGCAGGGGCTGTGTCACGCCACCATTGTTCCCTGTCGCTGGATTGACCAGGTCAGCCCGGTCGGGTCACTCGGTGTTCACCGGACTGACCTGCGAACACGCCAAGAAATTTCGTGCGATTGTCCGAGATCCGTGGTGAACTGTCGGACGGAGGACGTATGGCGCATCGCAAGAAAGGCCCGTCCAGAAGGGCCGGCCAGCGGAGTCACGGTGCCGCGACCGCCCTAGCCGGGTCGGTGGTACCGGGCGCGCAGGCGCGCGTCCTGCGCAGCGTCGACATCCATCCGCCAAGTACCACCGAGGCCTCGATCTGGGGCCGCCGCCGTGTCCTGCTGTTGAACTCCACCTACGAACCGTTGACCGCTCTGCCCATGCGGCGGGCGGTCATCATGCTGATGTGCGGTAAAGCCGACGTGGTGCACGACGACCCCAGCGGCCCGGTGATCCACTCAGCGACCCGCTCGATTGTGGTGCCGTCGGTGATCCGGCTGCGGTCGTATGTGCGGGTGCCGTACCGCGCGCGCATCCCGATGACCCGCGCGGCGCTCATGCACCGTGACCGGTTTCGCTGCGCATACTGCGGCGGCAAGGCCGACACCGTCGACCATGTGGTGCCGCGCAGCCGTGGTGGAGCCCACTCCTGGGAGAACTGCGTGGCGGCCTGTTCGCTGTGCAACCACCGCAAAGCCGACCGGCTGCTCGCCGAGCTGGGATGGACGCTGCGCACGGTGCCGATTCCGCCGAAGGGACAGCACTGGCGGCTGCTGTCGAGCCTGAAGGAACTCGACCCGGTGTGGGTGCGATATCTGGGCGAAGGCGCGGCGTAATCGCGGCTGGTATACGGTTTGCGACGTGAGCACCGCACTGACACATGCGCTATTGATCCTGGTGCCGCTCGGGCTGACGGCCGTGCTTGCCGCACTGATCTGGCGCCACAAGGGCCCGCACCCGGCGACCTACAAGATGTCCGAGCCCTGGAAGCACGCGCCGATACTGTGGGCGTCCGACGAGCCGGCCGACCACGGGCACGCCACCGGGCGGAGCATTGAGGCCGACTCCGCGGCTCACGGCGGAAACGTCGGTGAACACGACACGCATGGGGTCACGATTGGAGGCGGCGCCAGTGGCAAGTGGTGATGTTGCGGTAACCGGCCATCGGGGCGCGGTCGAGCGTTCGGATCTCCCGCTGGGATGGGTTGTCACCTCCAGCGGCAGAATCTCCGGCGTCACCCAACCGGGGGCGCTGTCGGTCGACTACCCGTTCCCGGTCAAAGATCTGGTCGTTCTCGACGACGCGCTCAAGTACGGCTCGCGTGCGGCCAAGGCGCGCTTCGCTGTCTACATCGGTGACCTCGGGGCCGACACCGCGGCCGCCGCGCGCGCGATCCTGGCGCAGGTGCCCACGCCCGACAACGCTGTGCTGCTTGCGGTCTCGCCGGACCAGCACGCGATCGAGGTGGTCTACGGCGCCGACGTCAAGGGCCGCGGGATCGAGGAGTCCGCTCCGCTGGGTGTTTCCGCCGCTGCCGCGTCGTTCAAGGACGGCAACCTGATGGACGGGCTGATCAGCGCGGTGCGCGTGATGAGCGCCGGCGTCACCCCGCCATAGCGCACGCCCTCGTTTCCGCGAGGGTCCCCTCTCCCGCGCGAGAGTGCGTGTCTGCTGCGCGACACGCGGCCTCAGTGGAACGTTTTGCGCACGCTCGTGCGGGTGTCAGGGTGCGCTGACTGTCAACGCGGCGCGAATCTGGACATAGCGCTCGAGGAACCGGCGTTCGTCGAGGCGCTTGCGACGCAGCCAGCCGGTCACCTCGTCGTTGCACTTGCTGGTGTTGCAGGAGGCGCAGGCGGGCACGACGTTGTCGATCGTGTAGCGGCCACCCCTGCTGATCGGCATGACGCAGTCGCGCTGCAGCGGCCGGTCGGTCACGCCGCAGTACGCGCAGCCGTTCCACACGGCTTTGATGGCCCCCCACTGAGCTGCGGTCAGGTCATGGTCGACGGCGTCGAGGCGGCGCTTCCGTTTGCGGGCGGCCCTCGCGCGACGACTTCTGTTCACCGCCATGCCGTCAGCATGCAGCGCGAGCGTGCGCAAACTGCTGCTCCGGAGCGGCGTGTCGTGTGCAGACATGCACGCGGGCGCAAAAAGCAGCAAGTCAGGACGCGTCGAAGGTGCGGGCGCGCAGCGCTCGCTCGATCCCGGCGCGGCCCTCGATGACCAGCCGACGCAGCGGAGGCGGCACATCGGGGTCTGCGAGGAACTTGTCGGCGGCGGCCAAGCCGGCCTCGCTGACGTCCCACGACGGATACAACCCGATGACGACGGTCTGGGCGACCTCACTGGACCGCCGTTGCCACACCCCGGAGATGGCCCCGAAGTACTTGTCGCTGAACGGTTTCAGCATTTCCTGCTGGCCCGGGCGCACGAAGCCGCCGATGATCGAACGCGCGGTGATGTTCGGCAGCGTGTCGTCCTCGATCACCTGCTGCCACGCCGCCTCTTTCACGGGTGCCTGGGGCCGGGCCGCCGATGCCGCGGCGGCGTGGCGCTGGCCCGCGGCCGTCGGGTCCCGTTTCGCCTCGGCGTCGATGAACGGCGTCTCCTGACTCTCGGCGTCGACGGCGCCGGCCGCCGCCAGCGCGGTGACGATGCGCCACCGCAGATCGGTGTCGACGACCAGCCCCGGCAGACCCTTGACCGCGGGGTCCACCTCCAGCAGTTCGGTCAGCACCTCGATGTGACGCCCGCTGAGCACCGAACCGCACAACGCGTTGACGTAGGCCAGTTGGTGATCCGAGCCGGGTTCGGCCTCGCGCCCCGATTCCAGGAGCCGGTCGGCGAATTCGGGCCAGCCCTGCTCGTCGGCCCACTGCGGATCGGCGTACGCGCTCAGCGCGGTCTGCGCCTGCAGCAGCAGGCGTTGCAATACCCCGACTTCGGTTTCGGCGTGAACGCCGCCGCACACCAGCGACACGAAGTCGCGGGCCTTCAACTCCGCCTCGCGCGTCATCTCCCAGGCCGCCGACCACGCCAGCGTGCGGGGGAGCGGGTCGGCGATGTCGGCGATTCGGGTCAGCACGGTCTGCAGCGAGTCCTGGTCCAGCCGCAGCGAGCAGTACGTCAGATCGTCGTCGTTGACCAGGATCAGCTTGCCGCGCCGAACACCTTGCAGCGCAGGAACATCGGTGCTCGAACCTTCGACATCGAGTTCCTCTCGGTGCACACGCGTCAGCTTGCCGGAACCGTCGTCGTCGTACACTCCGACCGCCAACCGGTGCACCCTGGTCTCCCCGGCGCCGGGCGCGGCGCCGCTCTGGGTGATCGCGAAGCGGGTGAACCGCCCGTCGGCATCGAGATCGAAGTCGGGCCGCAGCGTGTTGAGACCGGTCGTCTTGAGCCACTGCCTGCCCCAGCCCGACAGGTCGCGCCCCGACGCCTTCTCCAGCGCGCCGAGCAGATCACCGAACGTGGCGTTGGCGAAGGCGTGGTCGCGGAAGTAGTCGCGCAGTCCCGACAGGAACTCCTCGAGCCCGACATACGCGACCAGTTGCTTGAGCACCGAAGCGCCCTTGGCGTAGGTGATTCCGTCGAAGTTCACTTCGACGGCGGCCAGGTCCGGGATGTCGGCGGCCACCGGATGTGTCGAGGGCAGTTGGTCCTGCCGATATGCCCACGACTTCTCCACGTTGGCGAACGTCGTCCACGCTTGGGTGTACTCGGTGGCTTCGGCCTGGCACAGCACCGAGGCGAACGTCGCGAAAGACTCGTTGAGCCACAGGTCATCCCACCAAGCCATGGTGACCAGGTCGCCGAACCACATGTGTGCCATCTCGTGCAGCACGGTTTCGGCGCGGCGCTCGTAGGAGGCGCGCGTGACCTTGCTGCGGAACACGTAGTCCTCGAGGAACGTCACCGCGCCGGCGTTCTCCATCGCTCCGGCGTTGAACTCCGGAACGAACAACTGGTCGTACTTGCCGAACGCGTAGGGGACACCGAAGTTGCTGTGGTAGAAGCCGAATCCCTGTTTGGTCTCGGCGAACAACCGGTCGGCGTCCATGTGCTCGGCCAGTGACCTACGGCAGAACAGCCCCAGCGGGATGTCGCCGTGATCGTCGCTGTAGACGTCGTCCCAGCGCGCGTACGGACCGGCGATCAGCGCCACCAGATAGGTACTCATCCTGGGGGTGGCGGCGAACGTGTGCCGGCGGGCCGGTCCGTCGTCGGCCACGTCGACGGTGGCGCCGTTGGACACCACCTCCCAGTGCGACGGCGCAGTCACCGTGACGTCGAAGGCCGCCTTGAGGTCCGGCTGGTCGAAGCACGCGAACATCCGCTTGGCGTCGGCGGTTTCGAACTGCGAGTACAGGTACACCTCGCCGTCGACGGGGTCGACGAACCGGTGCAGGCCCTCACCGGTGTTGGAGTAGCGGCAGTCGGCCTCGACGACCACGACGTTGTGCCCGGAAAGGCCCGTCAGTGGGATACCGGTGGATTCGTCGTAGCCGGAGACGTCGATGTCGCGCCCGTTGAGCGTGGCGCTGTGAATGGTTTCGGCCGCGATGTCGATGTAGGTGTCGGCGCCGGCGAGCGCGTCGAACTCGACGGTCGTCGTCGACCGGAACGTGCGATCGCCGGGCTTGCCGCTGCCGTCGGTGACGTCGAGAACGATGCGGTAGCTGTCGACGGTGACGAGGGCGGCGCGTTCAACGGCTTGGTCGCGGGTCAGGTTGGGAAGTACCACGCGACCAACTTATCGCCCGGCGGGGTTAGAAGCCCGGTATGGCCCGCGTGGCCGGTAGCCAGTCCAGCACCGTGCCGTTTCCGATCGACGAGATTGCCTGCGGGCAGTACATCGAGATCGCGATTCCGGTGAAGAAGGCGGTTATCTCGGGCGGGACGCCGTTGTCGGCCACCTGGGAATACACCCGTGCGACGTTCTTGCCCGGTTCGACGAGCATCGGGCACACCGACCTGCCGAGCGCCACGGTGTCCGTCGGGTTGTCGACGGCCACCCCCGCGCCTCTCAGTGCGGCGAGGAACGAGTCGTCGATTGGTTCGGCCTGGGCCGGCGCGGCGACCGTCGTTGCGACCGCCGCCAGACCGACCGCAACCGCCATAGCGCGTGCGTGAAGATCAAAGTGTTTGTTCACTTCGGTAACGATTCTTCACATTTGTCACAGGGGCAACACGGTTCGGTCACTGTTCGCACACTTAGGCGTTTCTTATTCGCGTCCGCTGCCGCGCATCGACTATCGGAGCGCCCCGCAAACGGGGGCCCACCTGGAGCGTTGGCCGCCGTTCGGGTGCCGCTCCTATGGCTTGCGGATCGGATCGGCGGTGCCGGCCGTGAGGAGGTTCGGCAGGCTCCGGTTGATATAGAAGTCCCAGCCTCGCGAGCAGGCCTCGTAGCACTCGACGGTTGGCCGCAGACCCTCGTGAGTGAACCGCAGACTTGTTCCGCCGGGGGTGGTGGTGATGTCGAAGATCACCTGCGTGCCGGTCCATTCGGTGTGGTCCTCGACGAAATCGAGCCGGCTGTCCACGACCTGCCACACGATCCGTTGCGGCGGTGTCACTTCGGTGAGGCGAAACCGGCACCAGAGGTCGGTGAAGTCGGTGAAGGTGAATTCGCCGCCGACGGAGGCGGTTTCGCCTTCGATGCCCTCGCTCCACCATTTGTCGACGTTCGTGACACCCTCGAAGACCTCCTCGGGGGTGTTCGGCACGACGATGTCGATCGTCAAACTGTTGTCACTCATTTTCCTGCTTCCCTTCTCTTCGGTGGTTTTGCCCTACCGACGAAGGAGGACGGCCGAGATGGACATCGGCCGGAAAAAAACTCGTCAGAGGTTGTGAATGCGATCGGATAAGTAGCGGCGCTCGGCCTCGGTCGGCGCGAGCTTGCGGGCTTCCTCGTAGGCCGCCCTGGCCTCTGCGGTGCGACCTAGTCGGCGCAGCAGGTCGGCCCGGGTGGCGGGCAGCAGGTGGTATCCGTCGAGCCGGCCGGACGCCGCGATGTCGTCAACGAGCGCCAAGCCAGCTCCGATGCCGTCGGCCATCGCGACCGCGACGGCCCGGTTGAGGTCCACGATCGGAGACGGCGCGAGCCGGGCCAGCTCGGTGTACAGCGCGGCGATCTGCCGCCAGTCCGTGCTCGCCACGTCGGGCACGCTCGTGTGGCAGGCGGCGATCGCGGCCTGCAGTTGGTACGGCCCGGCACGTCGCATTAGCAGCGCCTGATCCAGCGTCTCAGTGCCCTCGACAATCAGCGCCCGGTCCCAGCGGGACCGGTCCTGGTGTTCCAGCGTGACCAGCACCCCGTCGTGCGTCCGCGTCGCCCGCCGGGCTTCGTGCAACAACATCAGCGCCAGCAGTCCGCGCGGCTCGTGCTCCTGCGGCATCAGCCCGACCAGCACGCGGGTCAGCCGGATGGACTCGGCGCTCAGCGCCCGGCCCACACCCTGCTCGTCGTAACCCGCGTTGAAGATCAGGTACAGCACCGCGAGCACGGCGGCGAGTCGCTGCGGCAGCAATTCGGCCGGCGGCACCCGGTACGGGATTCCGGCCTCTTTGATCTTGCGCTTGGCGCGGGTCAGGCGTTTGGCCATCGCCGGTTCGGCGGTCAGGAATGCGCGGGCGATCTCGGCGGTGCTCAGACCGGCCAGCGTGCGCAGCGTGAGCGCGACCCGGGCTTCGAACGGCAGCGCCGGGTGGCAGCACGTGAAGATCAGCCGTAGGCGCTCATCGGGGATCTCGTCGGGGGGCGGCGCCTCTGGTTCCTGGGTCACGACCAACTGGCGGAGCTTGGCGGCGCCCGCGGCATCGCGGCGTAAGCGGTCGGTGGCCCGATTGCGGGCCGTCGTCGTGAGCCAGGCGCCCGGCCGCTGCGGCACGCCGTCGCGGGGCCAGGTTGTCAGCGCGGTGGCGAACGCGTCCTGCGCGCAGTCCTCGGCGAGGTCCCAATCCCCGGTGAGCCCGATCAGGGTCGCGACCACCTGGCCCCACTCGTCGCGGTACGCGGTGTCGACGGCTGTTCGGATGTCGTCGGGTGCGGTCATCCCCATTCCCAGACGGGGCGGATCTCGATGCAGCCCCGGCGCGCGTAGACGTGGCCGGCCGCGATTTCGATCGCCTCGTCCAGGTTCGCGCACTCCAGGATCACGACGCCGCCGACGAAGTCCTTGGTCTCGGCGAACGGGCCGTCCGACACCAGGGTCTCGCCATCGCGCACCCGGACAGTGGTCGCCGTCTCCACCGGCCGCAGTCGCTCACCGGCCAGTTCGGCGCCCCGCCGCTTCAGGTCCGCCTCCCAGGCGTGATGCGCAGGGTCTGCGGCCAACTCCTCGTTGGTCGGTGCGTCGGTCTCGTCGTCGCAGATCAGCAGCACATACTTCATGCGCCGATTCTGCCCCGACCCCACAGGAATGACGGCCGAAAGCCGCCCGTCGCCGCAGCGTCGTTACGGCCGGCGCACAGGCGGGAACACCGACCGGGTGCCCGCAGTTGTCACAACTGACGTCTGAAACCCATGCGCTCGAGAGGACTCCCATGCCCGAGAAGTCAGTCGCCGATTTCTGGTTCGACCCGCTGTGCCCGTGGTGCTGGATCACGTCGCGCTGGATCCTCGAGGTCGAGAAGGTCCGCGACATCGAGGTCAACTTCCGGGTGATGAGCCTCGCGGTGCTCAACGAGGGTCGTGATCTGCCGGAGCAGTACCAGGAGGCGATGAAGAAGGCGTGGGGGCCGGTGCGCGTGGCCATCGCGGCCGAACAGGCCAAGGGTCGCGAAGTCCTCGGACCGCTGTACACCGCGATGGGAACCCGGATCCACAACCGCGGATATGGCGAATCCGACCCCGACTTCAGTCGCGTCATCACGGAGTCGCTGGCCGAGGTCGGGTTGCCCGCCGAACTCGCCGATGCCGCCGCGACCGACAAGTACGACGAGGCGCTGCGCAAAAGCCACCACGAGGGCATGGATGCCGTCGGCGACGATGTCGGGACGCCGACCATCCACGTCAACGGCGTGGCGTTCTTCGGACCGGTGCTGTCGAAGGTCCCGCGCGGCGAGGAGGCCGGCAAGCTGTGGGACGCCTCGGTGACGTTCGCGTCGTACCCGCACTTCTGGGAACTGAAGCGCACCCGCACCGAGCCGCCGCAGTTCGACTGATCGCGCGCGGCGGCGGCAGCGGTTGCGTCTGCCACAATGGCCGCCATGCGCGTCTACCTGGGAGCCGACCACGCCGGCTTCGACCTCAAGCAGGCCATCATCGAGCACCTGCGCGGCACCGGCCATGAAGCGATCGACTGCGGAGCCTTCGTCAATGACCCCGACGACGACTATCCGGCGTTCTGCATCGCCGCGGCCGAGAGAACGGTGGCCGACCCGGGCAGCCTCGGCATCGTGCTCGGCGGTTCGGGCAACGGCGAGCAGATCGCGGCCAACAAGGTGCCCGGTGCGCGGTGTGCGTTGGCGTGGAGCGTCGAGACGGCGCAACTGGCTCGCGAACACAACAACGCCCAGCTGATCGGCATCGGCGGGCGGATGCACACGGTGGATGAGGCGTTGGCCATCGTCGACGCCTTCCTGAGCGCCGTGTGGTCGGAAGCCCAACGGCACCAACGCCGTATCGACATGCTCGCCGAGTACGAGCGCACCCATGTAGCGCCTCCCGTGCCCGGCGCTTAGGGATGCCCGAGGGCCACACGCTGCACCGGTTGGCCCGGTTGCACCAGCGCCGCTTCGGTCGCGCGCCGGTGATGGTGTCCAGTCCGCAGGGCAGGTTCGTCGACGGCGCCGCAGCGGTCAACGGCCGAGCGCTCAGGAAGGCCACCGCGTGGGGTAAGCATCTGTTCCACCACTACGAAGGCGGCCGGGTGGTGCATGTCCACCTCGGTCTGTACGGCACGTTCACCGAGGTGCCGCTCCCGATGCCGCTGCCGGTCGGGCAGGTGCGGATGCGGATGATCGGCGCCGAATACGGGACGGATCTGCGCGGGCCGACGGTGTGCGAGGTGCTGGCCGAACCGGAGACTGCCGACGTGATTGCTCGGCTAGGCCCCGATCCGCTGCGTCGCGATGCCGACCCGTCACTGGCGTGGGCGCGAATCCGTAAGTCGCGCAGGCCGATCGGAGCGCTCCTGATGGACCAGTCCGTGATCGCCGGAGTCGGCAACGTGTACCGCAACGAGCTGCTCTACCGGCACGGCGTCGACCCGCACCGGCCAGGCGTGCGCATCGAGGAGGAAGAGTTCGAAGCGATGTGGGACGACCTCGTCGCGCTGATGCGAATCGGACTGCGGCGCGGCAAGATTCACACCATCCGCAGCGAGGATGACCACGGGCTGCCGCCGTACGCTCCCGGCCGACCGCGCACCTATGTGTACCGGCGCGCCGGTGAGCCGTGCCGGGTTTGTGGCACCGAGATCCGCACCGAGGTGATGGAGGGCCGCAACCTGTTCTGGTGTCCGACCGACCAAAGTTAGGCGTCGGCTCTCAGAAGCCGCCGAAATCCCCGAAGCCCCCGCCGATGTCGCCGCCGCCCCAGTCGCCGCCGTGATCACCGCCGGGGTCCTGGCCCTGATCGAACCCTTGGTCGTAGCCCTGAGCGAAACCCTGCTCGTAGCCGGTTCCGTGCATGCCCGAGAACAGCGCGTCGAACAGCAGCACCGAGCCCAGTCCCCAGGCGCCGGCGACCAGCGCGGGCTTCCACCACGGCTCGGAGTACCAACCTGCCGGTACGGGACGACCGGCGACGCGGCCGCCGGGGTAGTAGTTGGGGGTGCGTTCGGACGGTGACGGCGACGCTTCGATCTGGCGACCCTCGAAGTCGACCTTGCGATCTTCGGTCACGGTGCCGGCGGACCGCTGTCCGGCCAGCGTCTCCAGCTCCGGTCCGGGGTCCATGCCCATCGCAATGCGTGCGGCGCGCACGTAGTAGAGGCCTTCGAGAGCGCTCTCTTTTGCGAGCAGCGCCTGCTTGGCGGTATTGGCCTGCTCGATCTGCGAACCGGCGGCGGTGTAGCGCTCGGACGCGTCGGCGAGGGCCTGTTTGGACGCGTCGTCAGTGCCGGTGAGGTTGATGACCTGACCGCCGAGGCGTTCGATGACGCGACGGGCGTCGGCCTTCGCATCATCGAGCGTGGCGGTCTTGCGCCGGTCCGAGGCCTTCATCGCCGCGTAGGCAACGACGCCGAGAGCGGCGATGACCAAAACGACGAGGACCAGCAGAACGCTGTTCATGGCGTCAAGCGTACCGAGCACACCGGCCGAAAAACGGCTGCCGACCTCGACCGGGATTACGCCCACAGCGGAGCGCACGGTACCCGGATGGTCCGCGAGATCGACGTGAACGTGGTCGCTACTCGCTTTTCTTCGCGCCAGCGTCGATCTCGAGTGAGCAAACCGCGCGTTTGGAAGCCGTAGCCGCGGTTACTGTCGAGTAGGGCCATCTTCTAGGAGGTCTGCGATGACCGTTACAAAGGAAGTCAGCGAGCGACAGGCCAGGGAGTTCGCCGAACAGGCGCGGGAGGCGCAGTGGCGCCAGCCCAGTTTCGGTAAGGAATTGTTCCTCGGCAGATTGCGGTTGGATCTCGTCCATCCCCATCCCAGCGGCTCCGCGGAATCCACGGAACAGGGTGAGGCGTTCCTGGCCAGGCTGCGGGAGTTCTGCGAGTCGCAGATCGACGCCGCGGTGATCGAGCGCGACGCGCAGATCCCGGACAAAGTGGTCGCCGGCCTGAAGGAACTCGGGGCGTTCGGCATGAAGATCAGCACCGAGTACGGCGGCCTAGGCCTGTCCCAGGTGTACTACAACAAGGCGCTCATGCTGGTGGGCTCCGTGCATCCGTCGCTGGGTGCCCTGCTGTCTGCCCACCAGTCGATCGGGGTCCCGCAGCCGATCTCGATGTTCGGGACCGACGAGCAGAAGCGAACCTGGCTACCGCGGTGCACCGAGGAGATAAGCGCGTTCCTGCTCACCGAACCGGACGTCGGCAGCGACCCGGCCCGGCTCCATGCCACCGCCACCCCGGAGGGCGACGACTACATACTGAACGGGACCAAGCTGTGGACCACCAACGGCGTCGTCGCCGACCTGCTCGTGGTGATGGCTCAAGTACCCAAGAGTGAGGGCCACCGCGGTGGGATCAGCGCGTTCGTCATGGAGGCGGACACACCCGGCATCGTCGTGGAGAACCGCAACGCTTTCATGGGGTTACGCGGCATCGAGAACGGCCTCACCCGGCTGACCGACGTGCGGGTGCCCGCGGCAAACCGGATCGCCCGCGAAGGCGAAGGGCTGAAGGTCGCGCTTTCTACGCTCAACGTGGGGCGGCTGTCGTTACCGGCCATTTGTGCCGGGTCTGCGAAGTGGTGTCTGAAGATCGCGAAAGAGTGGTCTCGGGAGCGGGTGCAGTGGGGCAGGCCGGTCGGCGAGCACGAAGCAGTGGCCGGCAAGGTCGCGTTCATCGCGGCCACCGCTTACGGCCTGGAGGCAATGCTCGAACTGGCCAGTGAATTGGCCGACGCCAAGCAGAACGACATTCGGATCGAGGCCGCGCTGGCCAAGCTCTACGGCTCAGAGATGGCTTGGCAGATCGCGGACGAGCTGGTGCAGATTCGCGGCGGGCGCGGCTTCGAGACCGCCGAGTCGTTGGCCGCCCGCGGCGAGCGCGGAGTGCCCGCCGAGCAGATGCTGCGGGACATGCGCATCAACCGGATCTTCGAAGGCTCCACCGAGGTCATGCACCTGCTGATCGCCCGCGAGGCGGTGGATGCGCACCTGTCGGTGGCCGGCGACGTGATCGACCCTGAGGCCGATCTGTCGCGCAAAGCGCGAGCCGCGGCCAACGCCGGCAAGTTCTACGCCCGGTGGCTGCCGACCTTGGTCACCGGCAAGGGCCAGGTGCCCACGTCGTTCGGTGAATTCGGGCCGCTGGCGACCCATCTGCGTTACGTCGAGCGGGCAAGCCGCCGGCTGGCGCGCAGCATCTTCTACGGAATGTCGCGGTGGCAGGGCAAGCTGGAGCACAAGCAGCGGTTCCTGGCCCGGATCGTGGATATCGGCGCGGAGCTGTTCGCGATGACCGCCGTATGTGTGCGGGCACAACGTGACCCGGAGGGCGGCAGCGCGGTCGAGCTCGCCGGCGCGTTCTGCGAACAGGCGCGGGTGCGGACCGAGCAGCTGTTCGACCAGCTCTGGCACAACTGCGACGACTCCGACCGGGCACTTGCTCGCGGCGTGCTCGACGACCGTTTCACGTGGCTCGAGGAGGGGATTTTGGACCCGTCGATCGACGGGCCGTGGATCGCTCAGGAAGGCGGCGCCGAGAAGCCTGACGTGCACCGCGTCATACGGTGACCCGGCTTTGGAGCGGGCGACGGGAATCGAACCCGCGTAGCTAGTTTGGAAGACTAGGGCTCTACCATTGAGCTACGCCCGCGTGTGCAGCAAGAGCAGATCGTACCGGCGGCACCCGAATCAAATCCAATTGAAGGCTTCGCGTGTCCAGCCCGTAGTATCTCGCGTGGTCGTTCCGTGTTTTCGGGAAGGCCGCAAGACGACGGGGTGTAGCGCAGCTTGGTAGCGCATCCGCTTTGGGAGCGGAAGGCCGCAGGTTCAAATCCTGTCACCCCGACTGCGACACCGAACCAGCGCCAGACCAACAAGGAGCAGATCGTGAAGAGCACCGTCGAGAAGTTGAGCCCCACCCGGGTTCGCATCAACGTGGAGGTGCCCTTCACAGAGCTCGAGCCCGACTTCGACCGCGCGTTCGCACAGTTGGCCAAACAGGTCCGGCTGCCCGGTTTCCGTCCCGGCAAGGCGCCCCGCAAACTGCTCGAGGCCCGCGTCGGCCGCGAGGCGATGCTCGACCAGGTCGTCAGCGACGCCCTACCCGGCCGCTACAGCGAAGCGGTGACCACCTCCGAGGTGCAGCCGCTCGGGCAACCCGAGATCGAGATCACCAAGAAGGAGTACGGCGAGGACCTGACGTTCACCGCCGAGGTCGACATCCGGCCGGAGATCGAGATCCCCGAGCTGTCCGAGCTGAAGGTCACCGTCGACCCCATCGAGGTGAGCGACGACGAGGTCGATGCCGAACTGCAGACGCTGCGCGCCCGCTTCGGCACGCTCACGGGAGTGGATCGTGCCGCCGAGACCGGCGACTTCGTCTCCATCGACCTGTCCGCCACGGTCGACGGCAAGGAGCTGCCCGACGCCACCACCGAAGGTCTATCCCATGAGGTCGGCTCGGGCCAGTTGGTGGAGGGCCTCGACGAAGCGATCGTCGGCCTCAAGGAGGGCGAGACCCGCGTCTTCACCACCACGCTGGCCGCGGGTGAAAACGCCGGCGAGGAAGCGCAGGTAACCCTCACCGTCAAGTCGGTCAAGGAGCGTGAGCTGCCCGAGCCCGACGACGAGTTCGCGCAACTGGCAAGCGAATTCGACACCATGGAGGAGCTGAAGAACTCGCTCACCGAGCAGGTGCGTGGGACCAAGCGCGCGCACCAGGCCGAGCAGATCCGCGACAAGGTGCTCGAGACATTGCTCGAGCAGGTCGACGTGCCGCTGCCGGAGAACGTGGTGCAGGCGCAGATCGACGACACGCTGCACAACGCGATCCACAGCCTCGATCACGACGAGGCCCGCTTCGGCGAGCTGCTGGAGTCCCAGGGCAGCAGCCGTGAGCAGTTCGACGCCGACACCCGCAGCAACGCGGAGAAGGCCGTCAAGACCCAGCTGCTGGTCGACGCGATCGCCGACAAGCTCGACGTCCAGGTCACCCAGAACGACATCACCGAGCGCCTGATGCTGATGTCGCAGCAGTACGGCCTGCAGCCGCAGCAGCTGGTACAGGCACTGCAGCAGAACAACCAGATGACGGCCCTGTTCGCCGACGTGCGCCGTGGGCTGACGCTCGCCGCCATCGTCGAGGCCGCGACCGTCACCGACTCCGACGGCACCGCGATCGACACCTCGGAGTTCTTCGGGCGCGCGCAGACCGAGGACGAGGCCGAACAGGCTTCGGGGACCGCCGAAGAGACGACCGAAGCCGCAGCCGACGAGGAATCGGCCGACACGAAGTGACGCTGTGAGCGAACGCAGCCCGTCTCGGGAGTGCGTGCGCTCGCGGGTTGGTTAGTGTCGGTGAGTATCAAGCTCTTGAAGAAAGCAGGTATCCAGTCGTGACCCACATGCGTGGCGCCTCGCAAGGCCTAAACCTTGTCGACTCGGTCTATGAGCGGTTGCTGGCGGAGCGGATCATCTTCCTGGGCTCACAGGTCGATGACGACATCGCGAACAAGCTGTGCGCGCAGATTCTGCTGCTGTCCGCCGAAGACCCCACCAAGGACATCCATCTCTACATCAACTCGCCCGGCGGCTCGATCAGCGCCGGCATGGCCGTTTACGACACCATGGTCTTGGCGCCGTGCGACGTCGCCACCTATGCGATGGGCATGGCGGCCTCGATGGGCGAGTTCCTGCTCGCCGCGGGCACGAAGGGTAAGCGTTACGCATTGCCGCACGCGCGGATCCTGATGCACCAGCCGCTGGGCGGCATCACCGGCGGCGCGGCCGACATCGCGATCCAGGCCGAGCAGTTCGCCGTGATCAAGAAGGAGATGTTCCGGTTGAACGCCGAGTTCACCGGGCAACCCATCGAGCGGATCGAGGCGGACTCCGACCGCGACCGCTGGTTCACCGCGCAGGAAGCCCTCGAGTACGGCTTCGTCGACCACATCATCACCAGCGCGAGCATCAACGGCTCGGGACCAGGAGCAGGACTAGACAAATGACCGACCACACTGATCCGCGTCTGGCGCCGCAGGCGCGCTACATCCTGCCGTCGTTCATCGAGCACTCGAGCTTCGGCGTCAAGGAGTCCAACCCGTACAACAAGCTGTTCGAGGAGCGCATCATCTTCCTCGGCGTGCAGGTGGACGACGCGTCGGCGAACGACATCATGGCGCAGCTGCTGGTGCTGGAGTCGCTGGATCCGGACCGTGACATCACGATGTACATCAACTCGCCGGGCGGCTCGTTCACCTCGCTGATGGCCATCTACGACACCATGCAGTACGTGCGCGCCGACATTCAGACAGTGTGTCTTGGCCAGGCCGCCTCGGCCGCCGCGGTGCTGCTCGCGGCCGGCACTCCCGGTAAGCGCATGGCGCTGCCGAACGCCCGCGTGCTCATTCATCAACCCGCGCTGGCCGGTGTCATCCAGGGGCAGTTCTCCGACCTGGAGATCCAGGCCGCCGAGATCGAGCGGATGCGCACGCTGATGGAGGTGACGCTGGCCAACCACACGGGCAAGTCCCCCGAGCAGATCCGCAAGGACACCGACCGCGACAAGATTCTCACCGCGGAAGAGGCCAAGGAATACGGCGTCATCGACACCGTTCTGGAGTACCGCAAGCTTTCGGCGCAGACCGCCTGACCTTCGGGCTGACCGTCACATTCGCCGCGAGCGTCGCGCCCGGCGTCGAGGACGCCGCGCTCTCGGTCGAGTAACGTCGGCGACACGCCAAGGACACGGTCGCGGTTTGGAAGGCCCTACGGCGGATTCAGGCGATATGTTCTGCGAACACAGTTAAATACCACCGACGCGATTCGGGTTTATCGGTCGCCCCCCAGCCAACCGAACGGGTAGCGTCGAAGCAGACGTTCGACACGGACCCCGACGGATGACGAACAGGAAGTAGGGACACCACCACCATGGCGCGCATTGGAGACGGCGGTGACCTGCTGAAGTGCTCATTCTGCGGAAAGAGTCAGAAGCAGGTCAAGAAACTCATCGCCGGACCCGGCGTATACATCTGTGACGAGTGCATCGACCTCTGCAACGAGATCATCGAAGAGGAACTGGCGGACGCCGACGACGTCAAGCTCGACGAGCTGCCCAAGCCGGCAGAGATCCGCGACTTCCTCGAGGGCTATGTCATCGGACAGGACACCGCGAAGCGCACGCTGGCGGTCGCCGTCTACAACCACTACAAGCGAATTCAGGCGGGGGAGAAGACCCGCGATTCGCGCACCGAACCCGTCGAACTCACCAAGTCCAACATCTTGATGCTGGGCCCGACCGGCTGCGGCAAGACCTATCTCGCGCAAACGCTGGCCAAGATGCTCAACGTTCCGTTCGCGATCGCCGACGCCACCGCGCTGACCGAAGCGGGCTACGTCGGCGAGGATGTCGAGAACATTCTGCTCAAGCTGATCCAGGCCGCCGACTATGACGTCAAGCGTGCCGAGACCGGGATCATCTACATCGACGAGGTCGACAAGATCGCCCGCAAGAGCGAGAACCCGTCGATCACCCGCGACGTGTCCGGCGAGGGCGTCCAGCAGGCGCTGCTGAAGATCCTCGAAGGCACCCAGGCGTCGGTGCCTCCGCAGGGCGGGCGCAAGCATCCGCACCAGGAGTTCATCCAGATCGACACCACCAACGTGTTGTTCATCGTCGCAGGCGCTTTCGCGGGTTTGGAGAGGATCGTCTCCGACCGCGTCGGCAAGCGCGGGTTGGGCTTCGGCGCCGAGGTGCACTCGAAGGCGGAGATCGACACCCAGGACCATTTCGCCGAGGTCATGCCCGAAGATCTGATCAAATTCGGGTTGATTCCGGAGTTCATCGGCCGGCTGCCGATCGTCGCGTCGGTGACGAACCTCGACAAGGACTCGCTCGTGCAGATCCTGTCCAAGCCGAAGAACGCGTTGGTGAAGCAGTACACGCGGCTGTTCGACATGGACGGCGTCGAGTTGGAGTTCACCGACGAGGCGCTGGAAGCCATCGCCGATCAGGCCATCCACCGCGGCACCGGCGCTCGCGGCCTGCGCGCCATCATGGAAGAAGTCCTGCTGCCGGTGATGTATGACATCCCCAGCCGCGACGACGTCGCCAAGGTGGTCGTCACCAAGGAGACGGTCCAGGACAACGTGCTGCCGACCATCGTGCCGCGTAAGCCGTCGCGCCCCGAGCGCCGCGACAAGTCCGCCTAGTTTCCGGGAGTATTGCGCGTCGAGATCGACGGTATGGCTGCATCGCGAGCCGAATCCCGACCATTACGTCGGTTTCGAGGCTGGACCGGAGTCAGCGGGTGATGCGGTCGGGCCGGGTGTAGACGTTCATCGACTCGCCGCGCAGGAATGCGACAAGGGTCAGCCCGGACTGGCTGGCCAGATCCACCGCGAGTGAGGACGGCGCCGACACCGCGGCCAGCACCGGAACGCCCGCCATCACCGCCTTCTGGGTCAATTCGAACGACGCTCGTCCGCTCACCAGCAGCACGGTGCCGGCCAGCGGTATGCGACCGTGCTCCACGGCCCACCCGATGACCTTGTCGACGGCGTTGTGCCTGCCGACGTCTTCGCGGACGGCGAGCATGGTGCCGTCGGCGTCGAACAAGGCAGCGCCGTGCAGGCCGCCGGTGCTGGCAAACACCTTCTGCGCCTTGTGCAGTCGGGCCGGCAGCGCCGAAAGCGTGTCGGCGGTCACGGTCGTCGGATCGTCACCGGGACCGTGGCGGCTGCTCAACTGCACCGCCTCCAGCGAGGCCTTGCCGCAGACCCCGCAGGACGAGGTGGTGTAGAAGTTGCGTGTCACATCGACATCGGGCGCCGGAACATTCTGCGCGAGCCGCACGTCGAGCACGTTGTACGTGTTGAGATTGTCTGGGCCGGCGCCCTTGCAGTAGCGCGCGGCGAGCACGTCCCCACGGTCGCCGATGACCCCCTCGGTCAGCAGGAAGCCCTGCGCGAGTTCGACATCCGAACCGGGAGTGCGCATCGTCACGGTGATCGGCGCACCGTTGACGCGGATCTCCAAGGGCTCCTCGACCACCAGGGTTTCGGGCCGCGCAACCGCGGTGTCAGCGGTCATGTGCTGTGCCCGTCGCCTGGCTGTGACCCGACCCATGAGACCACCCTATGACCTGCAGGTGCGGGCGAGCGTTCCAATGCCGTTCACCCCGCAGGCACGCGCGCCGGGCGGCGGTACCGCCGCAGAGACGGCACAATGTAGGACGTGCACAACGATCTCGAACCGAAGCGCCATTCGCCGGTCTGGCGTGACCCGCTGTCGGCTGGATTCCGCGCGCACCAGCATCTGTTGCTGTTGAGACTGCGCTGGCGCGAGCGGCGCGTGGAATCCCAGCCGGCCGACGCCGATAGCTGACGCGTCGACCCTGCTAGCTGACAGCTACTGAGCGGTAACCATTTCCTTAGAAAACGCTGTCTCGCGAACGTGACGAACAACACAGTAATGTCTCATCCGCGCCATCGACACACCGCATGAGCTGTGTGTTCATCGCCGCGGAACCGACGCGCCGTCCGCGAGTCCGGTAAAGGGCTGCCTAAGAGAAGTGCAATAATCGGTACTGGCAGTGACATAAAAACTTTGGTGGGTGTTTTCCGGCGGCGCGTCGGCCCGACTGCGACTCGGAGGCATCACCAAGACAGCGTGGGAGGCAGGCTTCGTGGCAGCGAAGGACAACGCCGTCAGCCCGGGGACGGCGGGCCCCCGGCAGAAGCTCGAGAAGGTCGTCATCCGCTTCGCCGGCGACTCGGGCGACGGGATGCAGCTCACCGGTGACCGGTTCACCTCCGAGGCCGCATTGTTCGGCAACGACCTGGCCACGCAGCCCAACTACCCGGCCGAGATCCGCGCGCCGCAGGGGACGCTGCCCGGTGTGTCGTCGTTCCAGATCCAGATCGCCGACTACGACATCCTCACCGCCGGTGACCGCCCCGACGTGCTCGTCGCGATGAATCCCGCCGCGCTGAAGGCCAATGTCTCGGATCTGCCCCGGGGCGGCCTGATCATCGCCAACTCCGACGAGTTCACCAAGCGCAACCTGGCCAAGGTCGGCTACGACGGCAACCCGCTGGAGAGTGACGAGCTGTCCGACTACGTCGTGCAGGCCGTTCCGATGACCACGTTGACGTTGGGTGCGGTCGAGTCGATCGGCGCCTCGAAGAAGGACGGTCAGCGCGCGAAGAACATGTTCGCGCTCGGGCTGCTGTCGTGGATGTACGGCCGCGAGCTACGGCACAGCGAATCGTTCATCCGAGAGAAGTTCGCCCGCAAACCTGACATCGCCGAGGCCAACGTGCTGGCGCTCAAGGCCGGCTGGAACTACGGCGAAACCACCGAGGCGTTCGCCAGCACCTACGAGGTCGCGCCCGCCAAGCTCAAGACCGGCGAGTACCGCCAGATCTCCGGCAACACCGCGCTGGCCTACGGCATCGTCACCGCCGGGCAGCTCGCCGATCTGCAGGTCGTGCTCGGGACCTACCCGATCACCCCCGCGTCGGACATCCTGCACGAGCTGTCCAAGCACAAGAACTTCAACGTGCTGACCTTTCAGGCCGAAGACGAGATCGCCGGCATCGGCGCGGCGATCGGCGCCTCCTACGGCGGGGCACTCGGCGTGACCAGCACGTCGGGTCCCGGTATCTCGCTGAAGTCGGAGGCGATCGGCCTGGCCGTGATGACCGAACTGCCGCTGATCATCATCGACGTCCAGCGCGGCGGCCCGTCGACGGGCCTGCCCACCAAGACCGAGCAGGCCGACCTCCTTCAGGTGATGTACGGCCGCAACGGCGAGTCGCCGGTTGCGGTGGTTGCGCCCCGCTCACCCTCGGACTGCTTCGACGTGGCTGTCGAGGCGGCCCGGATCGCGGTGAACTACCACACGCCGGTGGTCATCCTGTCCGACGGCGCGATCGCCAACGGCTCCGAGCCATGGCGCATCCCCGACGTCAGCACGTACAAGCGCATCGAGCACAATTTCGCCAGCGCGGACGAACCCTTCCAGCCCTACGCCCGCGACCCGGAAACCCTCGCCCGGCAGTTCGCCATCCCGGGCACGCCCGGCCTGGAGCACCGGATCGGCGGGCTCGAGGCGGCCAACGGGTCGGGCAACATCTCCTACGAGCCGAAGAACCACGACCTGATGGTCCGACTGCGGCAAGCCAAGATCGACGGCGTCGCCGTTCCTGACCTCGAGGTCGATGACCCGACCGGTGACGCGGAGTTGCTGATGGTCGGTTGGGGCAGTAGCTACGGGCCGATCGGCGAGGCGTGCCGACGCGCGCGGCGCAAGGGCATCAAGGTCGCCCAGGCGCATCTGCGCAACCTCAACCCGTTCCCGGCGAACCTGGGGGAGGTGCTGCGGCGCTATCCGAATGTTGTGTGCCCGGAGATGAACCTCGGCCAGCTCGCGCTGCTGCTGCGCGGCCGGTACCTGGTCGACGTGCAGTCGGTGACCAAGGTGGAAGGTATGGCGTTTCTGGCCGACGAGGTCGAGGGCATCATCGACGCCGCGTTGGACGGGACATTGGGTGAGAAGGAAAGCGACAAGGCCGAGTTCGCGCGGTTGGCGGCGGCGACCGTCGAGATCGGTGCGGCTGGTGTGGGAGCAAGCGCATGACTGACCTGATCGGTAGTGACCTCGGATTGACGGCAGGCACCAGCCGGGTGCCCACGTCGGACCAGCCGCAGAAGTCCAAGGACTTCACCAGCGACCAGGAGGTCCGATGGTGCCCCGGTTGCGGCGACTACGTCATCCTCAACACGATCCGCAACTTCCTGCCCGAATTGGGGTTGCGGCGCGAGAACATCGCGTTCGTCAGCGGCATCGGGTGCTCGAGTCGGTTCCCCTACTACCTGGAGACCTACGGGTTTCACTCCATCCACGGCCGGGCCCCGACGATCGCCACCGGTCTGGCCTTGGCGCGCGAGGACCTGTCGGTGTGGGTGGTCACCGGTGACGGCGACGCGCTCTCCATCGGCGGCAACCATCTGATCCACGCGCTGCGCCGCAATATCAACATCACGATCCTGCTGTTCAACAACCGGATCTACGGGCTGACCAAGGGCCAGTACTCACCGACCTCGGAGGTCGGCAAGGTCACCAAGTCCACCCCGATGGGCTCGCTGGACTACCCGTTCAACCCGGTGTCGCTGGCGCTGGGCGCCGACGCGACGTTCGTCGGCCGGGCGCTGGACTCCGACCGCAAGGGCCTGTCCGAGGTGTTGCGCGCGGCCGCTGCGCACCGCGGCGCCGCGCTGGTCGAGATTCTGCAGGACTGCCCGATCTTCAACGACGGCTCCTTCGACGCATTGCGCAAGGAGGGCGCCGAGGAGCGACTGATCGGCCTCACCCACGGCGAGCCGATCACCTTCGGCGCCGATGGCGAGTACTGCGTGGTGAAGTCGGGTTACGGCCTGGAGATCGCCAAGACCGCCGATGTGTCGGCCGAGGAGATCGTGATCCACGACGCCAACCTCGAGGATTCGGCGTACGCGTTCGCGCTTTCGCGGTTGAGCGAGCAGAACCTCGAGCACATGGTGATGGGCATCTTCCGCCAGGTGAGCAAGCCGACCTACGACGACGCCGCACGCCAGCAGGTCGTCGCAGCGCGTAACGAGAAGGCGCACGACACGACCGCGCTTCAGTCACTGCTTCGCGGCAAAGACACCTGGACCGTCGACTAACGTCACGGTCATGACGACCGACGTTCCGTTGGCCGCGGTGATCCTGGCGGGCGGGGCTTCCCGCCGCATGGGCCGCGACAAGGCCACGCTGCCGTATGAAGGAACCACGCTCGTCCAGCGGATGGTCGACATTCTCAAGCCGCGCTGTGCGCCGGTCTTCGTGATCGCGGCGCCCGGGCAGGCGCTGCCCGCGCTGGACGCCGAGATTCTGCGTGACGAGGCGCGTGGGGTGGGGCCATTGCTGGCCACCGGGCGAGGGCTGCGGGCCGCCGCGGAGGCCGGGTCGGCCCTGGCATTCGTCGCGGCGGTCGACATGCCGCTGCTGACCGTCGAGTTGATCGACGAGCTCGCCGGGCCGGCCGAGCGTCTCGGCGCGGACGTGGTGCTGCCGTGGGACGGTCGCGACCACTATCTGGCCGGCGTCTACCGAACTGCGCTGGCCGGCCGTGTCGCGGAGTTGGTGGCCGCGGGCGAGCGCAGCATGCGGGCACTGGTCCAGAGGGTCGACACGCAGCGGATCGTGATGACCGAACAAGCGGCCCTGACCAACGTCAACACGGCCGCCGACCTCGCCGCGATGCGCGGCCCAAAAATCGCCTAGCAAATTCGCGATATCAAATGCGCATAATTCCGAATTTCGCCGGCAGAATTCCTGACAGTGAATTACTCGGGTTACGGCCGTGATATTCCGTTCGTTGCGCATCGGTGCCGGGGACGAATGGTTCCAGCCGATCGCAGACCGGCGCCTTCCGAATGACCATGTCCGGGAAGCACTCTCACGGAGTGCGATGCGCCATCTGGTGACCAATTCAAGTGACTTGGCGCCCATTCTGGCGCGTTGACGGGTGAGAAAAGCCATCGGATGCAGCCGCGCGCGACTATCGGCGACCGGCCACGACCGCCGCCGTGACGACAACTGCACCGTGCCGAACACCTAAACTGGGCTTGTCTCTACTAAACACATTGTCGGACAAGCTGATTAGGCCGATCCTGGCAGATGCACAACAACTTGCCGGCAGCCTACCGCAACCGGACGACATCGAGATAACCTGAGCTGCAGGTCATTTCGATGACCTCATCAGTCGGCGGTCAGCGAACCGATCTACCAACACCGCCATCCAACAGCACGTCATCACGATTTACGCGTTCGCACTGAGCGTTTCGACCCACACCGGCGGCGTCGTGAAGGTGGTCCAGCTCACAATTAACCCGTGAGATGGCTCACGCGGACCTGCGATCCACTGCGGTCATGCAGCTGCGTCAATGTCCGTTATGACCTGCGATAACGAAAAGACGCCGGCACCGTGATCAGTCCGTGATCTCGCCGCAACACGTCCGTCGCCAATATGACTTTCGGCGGGCCGGTTTGTACGGTCCCAAACGGCTCTACCCGGAGCAAATAATTTCAAAACCACGAACCTGCGTGTGAGTGGGGCTGTCGGAGGCGTCGCGACCTCCAGCGGCCGCCGGCGCTGAGGCCCGGCGAGGCACTTCTGGCCTCCCGCTGTCGCACCTGACCGAGACGGTGCGGCCCAACTCCCTGCCTGGATGCCAGGCATGTCCACCCGTGCGCTTTGCGCGGGTGTGTTGGTGCGCGCGTGGCGAAAGGATCGACGTTGAAGAACATCCGCAAGACATTTGGCCTGGCGACCTTTGCCGGTGCGCTCGCGTTGGCGCCGATGGCACTGGCCACCGGCACTGCCAATGCGGACAGCGGTGTGGACTGGGACGCCATCGCGGCGTGCGAGTCCGGTGGCAATTGGTCCATCAACACCGGTAATGGCTACTACGGCGGCCTGCAGTTCACCATGGGGACCTGGCGGGCCAACGGCGGCAGCGGCTCTCCTCACAACGCAAGCCGTGAGGAGCAGATCCGCGTCGCCGAGAACGTGCTGCAGTCGCAGGGGATCGGCGCTTGGCCGTCCTGCGGCGGCAACGGCTGACCAGCCGATCGTCGACAAGAACAGGCGGTGCCGGGACATCCCGGCACCGCCTCTTCTTTCTCAGAGGGCTCTTACACCAGATAAGTAACGATTAAAACTTTTGACCCTTCCGTAACACGTGACGTTCATCACCCGACAGACCTGATGACCGCAGCGGAGATCGAGGGGTTCTCAGATGCGGTCCTTGTGTCAAACGGTCGGGGAAGGACCGCAGTGATGAACATTCGTACCGCAGTAATCAAGGGCCTGTTGGCCACCGCGATCTCGGGAGCCCTCGCGCTTGTGCCGATGGCGCTGTCAGAGGCTTCTATCGCCACCGCCAGCGCCGACTCGGTGAACTGGGACGCGATCGCCCAGTGCGAATCGGGCGGCAACTGGGCGATCAACACCGGCAACGGTCACTACGGCGGCCTGCAGTTCAAGCAGGCGACGTGGACGGCCAACGGTGGCGTCGGCAACCCGGCGACCGCGTCGCGGGCCGAGCAGATCCGCGTCGCGGAGAACGTCCTGCGGACCCAGGGGCTCAAGGCCTGGCCCAAGTGCGGCCCTCGCGGCGCGACACCCGCCGTGTGGACCACCAACCCGTCGGCGCCGACCGCACGGACCGCGCCTGCCGCGTCGACCGGCTGCGCGGCGATGCCGTCCAGCGGCCTGTTCGGGTTCGTCAATCCGCGTCAGATGTGCTCGGCGCTGCTCAACCCGATCGGCGCACTCGCGCGCTGAACCGGGTCACGCCCCAGCCAGATCGCGGTCGGTCGGCAGGGCGAATGCCGACCGCGCCGCCACGGCGGCCAGATGCCGGGTCACCAGCGCCTCGGGTGCCAGCACCGTCGCGCGGGCAAGCAGCGCGCTGAGCAACGGAGGAAGGTTCATCACGCGGCCGATGAATCGCGACTCGCGCATCAGCGACCGGACCCGCGGGCGGCGGAACGCCACGAACCGCGCGAATGCCGACGCGGTGACGTCGTCGCCCTCGAGGAATCTCGCGAGGATCACGGCGTCCTCCAGCCCTTGGCAGCCGCCCTGTCCGAGATGCGGCCGCATGGGATGCGCGGCGTCGCCGACCACCACGACCGGACCCCGCGCCCACTGTCGCGCCTCATCGCGGTCATACAGGTCGTTACGCAACACGGCGACGCGCTCCGTGGTCGCCAGAATCTCGGGGATCGGCTGCGCCCAGGCGGCGAATCGCTCCTGGAGATAAGCCAACTCCCCTTGCGGCGCGGTTTGTCCTTCGGTCACACGTTCGGTGGCGAACCAGTAGGTGTGTTCCGCGCCGAGCGGCACGTGGCCGAACTCGACCGCGGGGCCGAGTGTCTCCCCCGCGAGGTCCGGGTCGATCCGGCAGTGCGCCACGCCGCGCCACGCCGTGTAGCCGACGTACCTGTTGTGCAGAGGACCGTTGAGGTGGCGGGCCACCATCGAATGGGTGCCGTCCGCGCCGACGACGGCGTCGGCCTCCAGCACCGTGTTGTCCGTCAGCGTGACCCGGACCCCGTCGGCGCCTACCGCCAGCGCGTCCGCGGCCACTCCGGCGCGCAGCGTGCCGTCGCTGAGTGCGTCCGCGAGGATCGAGTTCAGCGCCGACCGCCGGATGACGACCAGCGGCTCGCCGAGGGCTGTGACGATGCGCGCCGGTGCGGGCCGTCGCAGCCAGGTGCCGTCGCGCCAGCGCGCTGCGCCCGCGCTCACCCGGCCGCCGGCCTGGCGCACCGGGTCACCCAGGCCGAGGTCGTCGAGTGCGGCCAACGCGTTCGGCCAGATGCTGATCCCGGCGCCTGACGACGTGTCGGTGCGCTCCTCGATCAACGTGATGTCGTGCCCGCGCTGTTGCAGCGCGACGGCGGTCGCCAGCCCGGCGATGCCCGCGCCGATCACCACGATCCGCTTCGGCATTCGTCGAACGTAGCCTGTGCCGCGGTCGTGGCCGGTGCGACGGCTCGAGGAAGCCGGTGTGCTACGAACGGGGAGTGACCGCGACGACCCCTGGCGCCACGGCCTCCCCGTTCTCCACCCCGTTCGACGACCTCGACGAGTACGTCGCCCTGCCGCGGGTGTCGGGGCTGGCGCTCTCACCCGACGGGACCCGGCTGGTGACCACCGTCGCGGAACTCGACGACAAGAGAACCGAATACATCAGCGCCGTATGGGAGATCGACCCAGCGGGTGTGCAACCGGCGCGCCGGTTGACGCGCGGCGCCAAGGGCGAGACGTCGCCGGCCTTCACCGCCGACGGCGATCTGCTGTTCGTCGCCGTGCGCGCGAGCGCCGACGACGACAAGCCCCCTGCCGCGCTGTGGCGGCTACCGGCAGCCGGCGGCGAGGCGGTGGAGGCGCTGTCGCTGCCCGGTGGTGTCGAGGCCGTGCGTCCCGCCCGCGAGGCCGACGTCGCGGTGGTGCGCTCACCGCCGATGCCCTCGGCGCGCACCGTCGACGATGACCGCCGGTTGCGGAATCTGCGCAAGGACAACAAGATCACCGCGATCCTGCACACCGGCTATCCGATCCGGCACTGGGACTCCGATCTCGGGCCATCGGAACCGCACCTGCTCGGCATCGATCTGGCCGGCGACCCGCCCGGTGATCACGCCGTGCGCGACCTGACCGCCGCCCCGGGTGGTGCGCTGCGCGACTCGGACTTCGACGTCAGTTCCGACGGGCGCTTCCTGGTCACCACCTGGCAGCGGCCGGCGCCTGGAGCGTCTCGGCACTCGGTGCTCGTGCGTATCGACCTGGACAGCGGTGAGCGCACCGTGCTGGTGGACGAGCCGGACGCGGACGTGTGGCGGCCCGCGGTGTCACCGGACGGTTCGACGGTCGTCTACCTCCGCGAATCATTCTCGACACCCGAGACCGCGCCGCGAATCACGTTGAGCTGCCTGCGCTTCGGCGGGGAACCCGTCGTGCTCGCAGCCGATTGGGACCGGTCGCCGGCGTCGGTGACATGGTCGCGTGACGGCTCGACGGTGATCGTGACCGCCGATCAGGACGGCCGCTCGCCGGTGTTTCGCGTCGATGCCGCCGACGGCGCGGTGACGCAGGTGACGTTCGACGACTATTGCTACTCCGACGTGGTGACCGCACCGGACGGGGTGTTGTTCGCGTTGCGAAGCTCCTACGCGGCGCCGCCGCATTCCGTGCGCATCGGTCCCGACGGGGCGGTCACCGAACTGCCCTGCGTGGCGTTGCCGCCGCTGCCGGGCGCGCTGAGCGAGCTCGAGGCGACGGCCGACGACGGCACCCGGCTGCGCTCGTGGCTGGTGCTACCGCCCGGCGACGACAAGGCGCCGCTGCTGCTGTGGATCCACGGCGGCCCGCTGAGCAGCTGGAACGCCTGGTCCTGGCGATGGAACCCGTGGCTGCTGGCCGCGCGGGGATACGCGGTGCTGCTGCCGGATCCCGGGCTGTCCACCGGATACGGCCAGCGGTTCATCCAACGCGGCTGGGGAGCATGGGGCGGCGCCCCGTTCGACGACCTGATGGTGGCAACCGACGCGGCGTGCGCACATCCCCGCATCGACGCCGACCGCACGGCGGCGATGGGCGGATCCTTCGGCGGTTACATGGCCAACTGGGTTGCGGGCCACACCGACAGGTTCGACGCGATCGTCACCCACGCCAGCCTCTGGGCGCTGGATCAGTTCGGCGCCACCACCGACTCGTCGTACTACTGGCTGCGTGAGATGACCCGAGAGATGGCGCAGAAGAACTCGCCGCACCACTATGTCGCGCAGATCCGCACACCGATGCTGGTGATCCACGGCGACAAGGACTATCGCGTCCCGATCGGTGAAGCGCTGCGGCTGTGGTACGAGTTGCTGACCCACTCCGCGCTGCCGGCCGACGACGACGGCGACACCCCCCACCGGTTTCTCTATTTCCCGTCGGAGAATCACTGGGTGCTCACCCCGCAGCACGCCAAGATCTGGTACCAGGTGGTGACAGGGTTCCTGGCCCGTCACGTGCTGGGTGAGGACGTCGAGGTGCCCGAGACGCTCGGGTAGCGTCGCGGGCATGACCACATCGGAGCGGGAATTCGACATCGTCCTGTACGGGGCCAGCGGCTTCGTCGGAAAATTGACCGCCGAATACCTGGCGAAGGCGGGTTCGCAGGCCCGGATCGCGTTGGCGGGCCGATCGCGTGAAAAACTGCTCGCCGTCCGGGACACGCTGGGGGACAAGGCGCAATCGTGGCCACTGATCACCGCCGACGCGTCGCAGCCGTCGACACTGAACGCGATGGCCGCGCAGACCCGGGTCGTGGTGACCACCGTGGGGCCCTACGCGAAGTACGGTCTGCCGTTGGTGGCGGCCTGTGCGTCGGCGGGCACCGACTACGCGGATCTGACCGGCGAATCGTTGTTCATCCGCGAGAGCATCGAGCTGTATCACAAGCAGGCCGCCGACACCGGTGCGCGCATTGTGCACTCGTGCGGGTTCGACTCCATCCCTTCGGATCTCACCGTTTTCGCGCTGTACCGCCGCGCGCAGGAGGACGGCGCGGGTGAACTCACCGACGCCAACCTGGTGGTGCGCACCTTCAAAGGCGGCGTCTCCGGCGGCACGGCTGCGTCGATGATCGAGGTGATGTACGCGGCATCGTCGGACGCCGAGGCGCGACGGGTGATGAACGACCCGTACACGCTCACCCCGGACCGCGCCGCCGAACCCGAACTCGGCGCCCAACCGGACCTGCGGTGGCGCCGGGGCGGCGAGATCGCGCCCGAACTTCAGGGTTACTGGGTCGCGCCGTTCGTGATGGCGGCGGTGAACACCCGAATCGTGCGGCGCAGCAACGCATTGCTCGACTACGCCTACGGTCGGCGGCTGGAGTACGGCGAGCAGATGAGCATGGGTAAGTCGGTGCTCGCGCCGGTCACCTCAGCGCTGGCCGCGGCCGGCAACGCGGCGACGATGGCATTGGGCAGTCGCTACTTTCACCGGATACCGGGCAAGCTGGTCGACCGTGTGATGCCGAAACCCGGCACCGGTCCGAGCGAAAAAGTGCGGGAGAACGGCCACTACACCGTCGAGACGTACGCGTCGACCACGTCCGGCGCGCGTTACCGGGCGACCATGTCGCAGAACGGCGATCCGGGCTACAAGGCGACGTCGGTGTTGCTGGGCGAGTCCGGACTGGCGCTGGCGCTGGACCGCGACAAGCTGTCGGATCTCCACGGTGTGCTCACCCCGGCGGCCGCGATGGGCGACGCGCTGATGGCCCGATTTCCCGCTGCCAGTGTGACATTGGAGACCACCCGACTGAATTAGTCGGGCCTCCTCCGAACGCCTGTGCGCCAAGATCAGGTGGACTAGTGTCGGCTCCGAGGTTGTGTCACATCCCAGCAACGAAGGTGGACAGGTCATGGCTGGTCTCGACGAACTCATCTCGCAGATCCCCGTCAAGGACATCGCGAGCAAAGTCGGCGCCGATGAAGCGGAGGTGAACAACGCGATCCGCACGCTGGTGCCTGCGCTCGTCGGCGGCTTGGCCGAGAACGTCCAGGCCGACTCGATCGACTCGAGCAAGCTCGAGTCCGACGTGGTCCAGCAGGGCGCCAGTGGACTGCTCGACGGCGGCGTCAGCGTCGACCAGGTCGATCCGAACCAGGGCGACCAGTTCGTCTCGCGCATCTTCGGCGGCAACGACAGCAACGCGGTCGCGTCGGCTCTCGCAGGCGGCGGCGCCGGAAACGGCGATCTGCTCCAGAAGCTGCTGCCGATCCTCACGCCGATCGTGCTCGCGTATATCGGCAAGCAACTGACGAAGGGCAGTGGAAGTGGTCAGGCCCCGGCCGAGCCTGCGGCGCAATCCGCTGGCGGTGGTGGCCTGGCCGACGTGCTGGGCAGCATCCTCGGCGGTGCCGGCGGCGCCGGTGGCGGCGGGAACAATCCGCTCGGCAGCATCCTGGGCAGCGTGCTCGGCGGTGGGGGCGGCCAGAGTGGGGGACTCGGCGACATCCTCGGGGGATTGCTCGGCGGCAAGAGGTAGGCAGGTCGTACCGCATGAGCCCGACCTGGCGCTGGCTCCCTAGAATTGCGGGGTGACCGCCAGCGCTCGTTCCGAATCCGGCACTTCGCCGGCGACCGCCCTGCCCAAGTCCTGGAACCCGGGCGAGGTGGAGAGCGACATCTACGAGGGCTGGGTCAGGGCCGGCTACTTCACCGCCGACGCGACCAGCAGTAAACCCGGTTACTCCATCGTTCTGCCTCCGCCGAACGTGACGGGCAACCTGCACATGGGGCACGCGCTGGACCACACGTTGATGGACGCGCTGACCCGGCGCAAGCGGATGCAGGGCTACGAGGTGCTGTGGCTGCCCGGCATGGACCATGCCGGCATCGCCACCCAGTCGGTGGTGGAGAAGCAACTCGCCGTCGACGGCAAGACCAAGGAGGATTTCGGCCGCGAACTGTTCGTCGAAAAGGTCTGGGACTGGAAGCGGGAATCCGGCGGCACCATCGGCGCGCAGATGCGCCGCCTCGGCGACGGCGTGGACTGGAGCCGGGAGCGGTTCACCATGGACGACGGCCTGTCGCGCGCGGTGCGCACCATCTTCAAGCGCCTCTACGACGCCGGGCTGATCTACCAGGCTGAGCGACTGGTCAACTGGTCGCCGGTGCTACAGACCGCGATCTCCGACCTCGAGGTCAAATACGAAGACATCGAGGGCGAGCTGGTGTCGTTCCGCTACGGCTCACTCAACGATGACGAACCGCACATCGTGGTCGCCACCACCCGTGTCGAGACGATGCTGGGCGACACCGCGATCGCCGTGCACCCCGACGACGATCGCTACCGCGACCTGGTCGGCAAGACGCTGCCGCACCCGTTCATCGACCGCGAAATCATGATTGTCGCCGACGAGCACGTTGACCCCGAGTTCGGCACCGGCGCCGTCAAGGTCACCCCCGCGCACGACCCGAACGACTTCGAGATCGGCCTGCGGCATGCGCTGCCGATGCCGTCGATCATGGACACCAAGGGGCGGATCACCGGCACCGGAACGGAATTCGACGGCCAGGACCGCTTCGAGGCGCGCGTCAAGGTGCGCGAGGCGCTGGCCAGCGAGGGCCGTATCGTCGCCGAGAAACGGCCCTATGTGCACAGCGTCGGGCACTCCGAGCGCAGCGGTGAGCCGATCGAGCCGCGGCTGTCGCTGCAGTGGTGGGTCAAGGTCGAGGCGTTGGCCAAGGCCGCGGGTGACGCCGTTCGTAACGGCGACACCGTGATTCACCCGCCCAGCCTCGAACCGCGCTGGTTCGCATGGGTGGACAACATGCACGACTGGTGCATCTCCAGGCAGTTGTGGTGGGGCCACCGCATCCCGATCTGGCACGGCCCCGGCGGCGAGACGGTGTGCGTCGGTCCGGACGAGACTCCGCCCGAGGGCTGGGAGCAGGACCCCGACGTGCTCGACACCTGGTTCAGCTCCGCGCTGTGGCCCTTCTCCACGATGGGTTGGCCCGAGCACACCGCCGACCTCGCCAAGTTCTATCCGACCACCGTCCTGGTGACCGGCTACGACATCCTGTTCTTCTGGGTGGCGCGGATGATGATGTTCGGCACGTTCGTCTCCGACGATCCCGCGATCACCCTCGGCGGTCAGCGCGGCCCCCAGGTGCCGTTCCAGAACGTCTTCCTGCACGGCCTGATTCGCGACGAGCACGGTCGCAAGATGAGCAAGTCGCGCGGTAACGGGATCGACCCCCTGGACTGGGTGGAGATCTTCGGCGCCGACGCGTTGCGGTTCACGTTGGCGCGGGGGGCGAGCCCCGGCGGTGACCTGTCCATCGGGGAGGACCACGCCCGCGCGTCACGGAACTTCGCCACCAAGCTCTTCAACGCAACCCGGTTCGCGCTGATGAACGGCGCCGCGCCCGCGCCGCTGCCGGCCGCCGGCGAACTCACCGACGCCGACCGGTGGATCCTCGGCCGGATGGAACAGGTTCGCGCCGAAGTGGATTCGGCATTCGACGCCTACGAGTTCAACCGCGCGTGCGAGTCGCTCTACCACTTCGCCTGGGACGAGTTCTGTGACTGGTACGTGGAGCTGGCCAAGGTGCAACTGGCTGATGGCGTGGACCACACGACTGCGGTGTTGGCGGCCGTGCTCGACACCCTGCTCAAGCTGTTGCATCCGGTGATGCCGTTCGTCACCGAGGTGTTGTGGAAGACCCTGACCGGCGGTGAGTCGCTGGTGATCGCCGACTGGCCGGCGCCTTCTGGATACGAGCTGGATTCGGTTGCCGGGCAACGGGTCGCCGATATGCAGAAGCTGATCACCGTGGTGCGTCGATTCCGCAGCGACCAGGGTCTCAACGACCGGCAGAAGGTGCCGGCGCGGTTGTCCGACATCGCCGGCGCGGACCTGCGGGCGCAGGTGCCTGCGGTTCGGTCGCTTGCCTGGCTGACCGCTGACGGCGACGCGTTTGCCCCGACCGCCGCGATCGAGGTGCGGCTGTCCCGCGGCACCGTGACCGTCGAGGTGGACACGTCGGGCACCGTGGACGTCGCCGCCGAGCGGCGTCGGCTGGAGAAGGACCTGGCGGCCGCGCAGAAGGAACTGGCTGCCACCACAGGCAAACTCGGCAACGAGGCGTTTCTGGCCAAGGCACCCGCCGACGTCGTCGAGAAGATTCGCGGGCGTCAGCAGCTGGCGCAGGAAGAGGTCGACCGCATCACGGCTCGGCTGGCCGACTTCGCATGACCGAGCCGGTTCCGACGCCGGACGAGATTGCAGCGCTTCTCCAGGTCGAGCACCTGCTCGACCAGCGCTGGCCCGAGACGAAACTCGAGCCCAGCACGACGCGCATCTCGGCGCTGTTGGAACTGCTCGGCGCACCCCAGCGCGGCTACCCGTCCATCCACATCGCGGGCACCAACGGCAAGACCTCGGTGGCTCGGATGGTCGACGCCCTGCTGACCGCGCTGCACCGCCGCACCGGCCGGACCACCAGCCCGCACCTGCAGTCCGCGGTCGAGCGGATCTCGATCGACGGCAAGCCGATCAGCCCGGCGCTGTATGTGGAGACCTACCGCGAGGTCGAGCCGTTCGTGCAACTGGTCGACCAGCAGTCTGAAGCGGGGCTGCTCGGGGACGAGGGCCCGCCATTGAGCAAGTTCGAAGTGGTGACGGCAATGGCGTTCGCCGCGTTCGCCGACGCGCCGATCGACGTCGCCGTCGTCGAGGTCGGGCTCGGCGGGCGCTGGGACGCCACGAACGTCGTCAACGCACCCGTCGCGGTCATCACGCCGATCGGGGTGGACCATGCCGAATACCTCGGCGACACCATCGCCGAGATCGCAGCGGAGAAGGCCGGAATCATCACCAAGCAGGACGACGACCTCGTTCCGACGGACACCGTCGCCGTGATCGGTCGTCAGGCGCCAGAGGCGATGGAGGTGCTGCTGGCCCAGGCGGTTCGCGCGGATGCGGCCGTCGCGCGGGGGGACTCCGAGTTCGCGGTGCTGGGCAGGCAGGTCGCCGTCGGCGGGCAGCTGCTCGAACTGCAAGGACTCGGCGGCCGCTACTCCGACATCTTCCTGCCGCTGCACGGCGAACACCAGGCGCACAACGCCGTCCTGGCGCTGGCGGCCGTCGAGGCGTTCTTCGGCGCGGGCGCACAACGCCAGCTCGACGTCGAGGCGGTGCGGGCGGGCTTCGCCGCGGCGACCAGTCCGGGCCGGCTGGAGCGGATGCGCAGCGCACCAACGGTTTTCATCGATGCCGCCCATAATCCGGCGGGCGCCTCGGCGCTGGCGCAGGCGCTGCAGGAGGAGTTCGACTTCCGCTTCCTGGTCGGCGTCGTCTCGGTGATGGGCGACAAGGACGTCGACGGCATCCTGGCCGCGCTGGAACCGGTGTTCGACCAGATCGTCGTCACCCACAATGGATCCCCGCGCGCTCTCGACGTCGAAGCGCTGGCGTTGCGGGCCGAGGAGAGGTTCGGGCCCGAACGGGTGATCACCGCCGCCACGCTGCCCGACGCGATCGAGACCGCAACCGCGATCGTCGAGGAGTCCAGCGACGAAGGGGAACTGTTCGGCGGCGCCGGGATGGTGATCACCGGCTCGGTGGTCACCGCAGGGGCGGCGCGCACGCTGTTCGGAAAGGACCCCCAGTGACCGAACCTGCGCCGCAACAGCAGCCTGATCCGAATGTCGCCGGCTCCGCGGCTCCGGACCCGAATGTCGCCGGCTCCGCGGCTCCGGACCCGTGGCGGAGCTTCCGTGGCGTGATGGCCGGCACGCTGATACTGGAAGCCATCGTGGTGCTGCTGGCACTGCCGGTGGTGGGACGGGTCGGCGGCGGCCTCACCGCGGTCAGCGGCGGCTACCTGGTCGGACTGGCGGTGGTACTGGTGCTGCTGGCCGGCGTGCAGGGCAAGTCATGGGCCATCTGGGTGAACCTGTTCATGCAGGTGGTGCTGATCGCCGGTGTTGTTGTGCACGGCGCGATCGGCTTCATCGGCGTCGTCTTCCTGGTGGTCTGGCTCGTGATCGCGTATCTGCGCGCCGAGGTGCTGCGCCGGCAGAAGCGTGGCCTCCTGCCGGGACAGCAGCAGCGCCCTCCCGAGTAGCCTTCGGCGGCTATTCTGTCGGCCGTGACTGAGCCGACTGAGCGGACCCTCGTGTTGATCAAGCCAGACGGCGTCAAGCGACGCCTCGTCGGCGAGATTCTCGGCCGAATCGAACGCAAGGGCCTGTCCATCGCGGCGCTGCAACTCGTGACCGTCAGCGACGACCTCGCCCGCCGGCACTACGCCGAGCACGAGGGCAAGCCGTTCTTCGGGTCGCTGCTCGAATTCATTACCTCCGGCCCGGTCGTGGCGGCGATCGTCGAGGGGCCACGCGCGATCGCGGCGTTCCGGCAGATTGCCGGCGGAACGGACCCGGTGGAGAAGGCCACGCCGGGCACGATCCGCGGTGATCTGGCGCTGATCACCCAGGACAACCTCGTGCACGGCTCGGATTCGGGGGAGTCGGCGGCTCGCGAGATCGAACTCTGGTTCCCCGGCAGGTAGCGGGATCCGCCCAGCCTGGTCAGGCCGGTTGGCGTGATGTGGGATACTTGGCTCGGGTAGCCGGCCATCAACCGGGGCCGGACACCCGAATGAAGACTTAGACGTGCGCGACCATCGCCACGCGTGATGCGGCGCCGACCGTCCAGCCATCATTCAGACCGGCACCGGGTTCGTTCACCAGTGGACTGCCCGGAGCGAGACCACAACAAGCCCGGGCGAAGTTACCCGGGTCAATAGCGGAAGCCCTCGCGTGGCCGCGTCGAACGAGACGCGCCCGGGGGCTTAAGGAGACTACGTGGCCGAAGATGCCTCAACCGAAGACCTTTCAGAAGACACGCGACACGCGGAGGACACCCAGCCGGAGGAGTCGGCGACCGAAACCGCCGATACGGCCGGGCCTCCTCCCGACGGTGACCAGTCCGAACCCCGACTGATCCCGGAAGAGTCCGCGGCGAGCACCCAGGAGCACGCCGACTACCTCCCGCTGTTCGTGGCGCCGCAACCCGTCCGGTTTGAATATGACGCCGACGCCGACGCTGACGATGAAGAGGACGACGACGACAGCGACGACGGCCAGGACAGCGACACCGACGATGACCAGTCCGAACGGCCATCCGGGCGGCGTCGCCGCCGGGGTCGGCGCGGACGGGGCCGCGGCCGGGGTGAGCAGAACGGCGACGACGCCGACTCCGACAGTGACCAGGGCGGCGAGCAGGACAGCGACGACTCGGACGACTCCGATGACGACTCCGGTGACGACGAGAACTCCGGCGCCGACGGTGCCACCCGGCGCCGCCGCCGTCGTCGTCGCCGCAAATCGGGCTCGAGCGACGACAACGACGGAGGCACGTCGCCCGACGACCCGCCCAACACCGTCGTCCACGAGCGGGAGCCGCGGAAGTCCTCGAAAGCCGACAAGTCAGGCCAAGGTGGCGACGGCGAGATCCAGGGCATCAGTGGATCGACCCGGCTGGAGGCCAAACGGCAACGCAGGCGCGACGGCCGCGATGCCGGCAGGCGCCGCCCGCCGATCCTGAGCGAAGCCGAGTTCCTGGCCAGGCGCGAGGCCGTCGAGCGGATGATGGTCGTGCGCGACAAGGTCCGCACCGAACCACCTCACGAAGGCGCCCGCTACACCCAGATCGCCGTGCTCGAGGACGGCGTCGTGGTGGAGCACTTCGTTACCTCAGCGGCGCAGACGTCACTGGTGGGCAACATCTACCTGGGCATCGTGCAGAACGTGCTGCCGTCGATGGAGGCGGCATTCGTCGACATCGGCCGCGGCCGCAACGGTGTGCTGTACGCCGGCGAGGTGAACTGGGAGGCCGCGGGCCTCGGCGGGCAGAACCGCAAGATCGAGCAGGCCCTCAAGCCGGGCGACTACGTCGTCGTGCAGGTCAGCAAGGACCCGGTCGGCCACAAGGGCGCCCGGTTGACGACGCAGGTTTCGCTCGCCGGCCGCTACCTCGTCTACGTGCCGGGAGCCTCGTCGACCGGCATCAGCCGCAAGCTGCCCGACACCGAGCGTCAGCGGCTCAAAGAGATTCTGCGGGAGGTCGTGCCGCCCGACGCCGGGGTGATCATCCGCACCGCGTCGGAGGGCGTGAAGGAAGAAGACATCCGCAACGACGTCGAACGCCTCGCCAAGCGGTGGGCGGAGATCGAGGCCAAGGCCGCGGAGATCACCGCGAAGAAGGCCGGCGCGGCGGTCGCGCTGTATGAAGAGCCCGATGTGCTGGTCAAGGTGATCCGCGACCTGTTCAACGAGGACTTCACCGGCCTGACGGTGTCCGGCGACGAGGCCTGGAACACCATCAACGAGTATGTGAACTCCGTTGCCCCCGAACTGCTTCCGCGCCTGACGAAGTACGAGCCGGTGGTGTCTTCCGAAGGCCAGACGGGCCCTGACGTGTTCGCCGTGCACCGCATCGACGAGCAGCTGACCAAGGCGATGGACCGCAAGGTGTGGTTGCCGTCGGGCGGCACACTGGTCATCGACCGCACCGAGGCGATGACGGTCGTCGACGTCAACACCGGCAAGTTCACCGGCTCCGGCGGCAACCTCGAGCAGACCGTCACTCGCAACAACCTCGAGGCGGCCGAGGAGATCGTCCGCCAATTACGGTTGCGCGACATCGGCGGCATCGTCGTCATCGACTTCATCGACATGGTGCTCGAGTCGAACCGCGACCTGGTGCTGCGCAGACTGACCGAGGCGCTGGCGCGGGACCGCACCAGACACCAGGTCTCCGAGGTGACATCGCTGGGCCTGGTGCAGTTGACGCGCAAGCGGCTCGGCACCGGTCTGGTGGAGGCGTTCTCGACCTCGTGCACCCACTGCGGCGGGCGGGGGATCGTGCTGCACGGCGACCCCGTGGACTCCACGTCGAGCAGCGGACGCAAGTCCGAGGGCGGCGGCGGTCGGCGAGGTAAGCGCGGTAAGCGCAGCGGGAAGTCGGACGACGTCGCGGTCGCCAAGGTGCCGCCGCATCCCGCGGGCGAACACCCGATGTTCAAGGCGATGGCGGCCGCCAACGGCCGTCACGACGAGGACGACGAGGACGAGACCGACGAGCAGAAGCCCGCCGAGGAGGTCGGTGAGGCCGATTCGGAGGCCATCCGTGCCGCGGTCACCGAGACCGACGACGAGGACCTCGAGGACGAGGATTTCGACGATTCGGACGAGGACTCCGACGAGGACTCCGAGGACGACGAGGACGACGACTCCGAGGACGACGACTCCGAGGACGACGAGATCGACCTTGATTCCGACGACGATGAAGACGACATCGACGACGACATCGAGGTCATCGACGAAGACTCTGACGACTCCGAAGACGAATCCGACGACGATTCCGACGAGGATGACGACGATTCGGACGACGACTCGCAGGAGTACGACGCAAACGGGGCTTCGCCGGCCGCGGTGACCGGCTCCGGTGGGCGGCATCGGCGCCGCGCGGCCGCTCGGCCTGCGGGCCCGCCCGCCCACGAAGGCTGATCGGTGGCAGTCCCCGGTCCACGACGCGTGACCTGCGGTGATTTGACCCTCTCGGCGCCGTTCAAGTACTCTTGAGCGGTTGTCGCCAGGCTCTGGATCAAGTGGAGTCGGCGACACTCCGAGATCCGGAAACCCAGACATGCGCAGCAGCAAGTCGCGCGCGCCCAGTGAACGACGTAGGAGTAACAGCACGATGGCGACATACGCAATCGTCAAGACCGGCGGCAAGCAGTACAAGGTCGCCGTCGGCGACGTGGTGAAGGTCGAGAAGCTCGACTCCGAGCCCGGCGCCAACGTCTCGCTGCCCGTCGCGCTGGTCGTCGACGGGGCGAAGGTCACCGCGGACGCCAAGGCGCTGGCGAAGGTCGCCGTCACCGGCGAGGTGCTCGAGCACACCAAGGGCCCGAAGATCCGCATCCACAAGTTCAAGAACAAGACCGGCTATCACAAGCGGCAGGGACACCGTCAGCAGCTGACGGTCCTCAAGGTCACCGGGATCAAGTAGGAGCGACGACATGGCACACAAGAAGGGCGCTTCCAGCTCACGTAACGGTCGCGACTCCGCCGCACAGCGGCTCGGCGTCAAGCGGTTCGGCGGCCAGATCGTCAAGGCCGGCGAGATCCTGGTCCGCCAGCGGGGTACTCATTTCCATCCCGGCACCAACGTCGGGCGCGGCGGTGACGACACCCTGTTCGCCACGGCTCCCGGCGCTGTCACATTCGGCAGCAAGCGCGGCCGCAAGACGGTCAGCGTTCTCCGACCAGAGGCGTGAGCTCGCGAAGGTAACGCTGCGGCGGTCTCGCGAGCTGACGGTCCGCCATGGCGTTACGTTCGAAGGAGTGATCACCGATGCCTCGGTTCGTCGACCGCGTCGTGATCCACGCGCGGGCCGGCAACGGCGGTAACGGCTGCGCCTCGGTCCACCGCGAGAAATTCAAACCCCTCGGCGGCCCCGACGGCGGGAACGGCGGTCGTGGCGGCAGCGTGATGCTGGTCGTCGATCCGCAAGTGCACACGCTGCTCGACTTCCATTTCCACCCGCATGTCGTGGCGCCGTCCGGCAAGCAAGGGGCGGGCGACAACCGGGACGGGGCCGCAGGCGCGGACCTCGAGGTCAAGGTTCCTGACGGCACCGTCGTGCTCGACGAGGACGGTCGACTGCTCGCCGACCTGGTCGGTGCCGGCACCCGCTTCGAGGCCGCCGCCGGCGGCCGCGGTGGCCTGGGCAACGCCGCGCTGGCGTCACGCGCCCGCAAGGCCCCCGGCTTCGCGTTGCTCGGCGAAAAGGGTCAGGTCCGGGACCTGACGCTCGAACTCAAGACCGTGGCCGACGTTGGACTGGTCGGGTTTCCGTCCGCGGGCAAGTCGTCGCTGGTGTCGGTCATCTCGGCGGCCAAACCGAAAATCGCGGACTACCCGTTCACCACGCTGGCGCCCAACCTCGGCGTGGTGTCTGCCGGCGAGAACACGTTCACCGTCGCCGACGTGCCCGGTCTGATCCCCGGTGCTTCGCAGGGCCGCGGGCTCGGCCTGGACTTCCTGCGGCACATCGAGCGCTGCGCGGTGCTGGTCCACGTGGTGGACTGCGCGACGCTCGAGCCGGGACGCGACCCGGTCTCCGACATCGACGCCCTGGAAGCCGAGTTGGCGGCCTACACCCCGACGCTGCAGGGTGATGCGACACTGGGCGACCTCGCGGAGCGTCCGCGGGCGGTGGTCCTCAACAAAATCGATGTGCCCGACGCGCGGGAGCTGGCCGACTTCGTCCGCGACGAGGTTGCGCGCCGGTACGGTTGGCCGGTCTTCGAGGTCTCCACGGTGACCCGGGAAGGGTTGCGCCCGTTGACGTTCGCGCTATGGGAGATGGTGTCGGCCTACCGCGAATCGCAGCCCGCGGTGGTGCCGCGTCGGCCAGTCATCCGGCCCGTCGCCGTGGACGAGAGTGGGTTCACCGTCGAGCCGGACGGCCACGGCGGCTTCGTCGTCCACGGCACCCGTCCCGAACGATGGGTCGCCCAAACCGATTTCGACAACGACGAGGCGGTCGGTTATCTCGGTGACCGGCTGGCGCGCCTGGGCGTCGAGGAGGAGCTATTCAAGCTCGGCGCACGGCCCGGATGCGCCGTCACCATCGGAGAAGTCACATTCGACTGGGAGCCGCAGACCCCCGCGGGGGTCGATGTGCCGATGTCGGGTCGAGGCACCGATCAGCGGCTGGAGCAGACCGACCGCGTCGGCGCCGCCGAACGCAAGGCGGCCCGGCGGGAGCGGCGACGGCCGGGCGGGGACCCCGGATGAGCGCACCGCTGAGCACTCGGGATGCGATCCGCACCGCGCGCAGCGTCGTCGTCAAGGTCGGCACGACCGCACTGACCACGCCGTCGGGAGTGTTCGACGGGCGCCGGCTGGCGACGTTGGTCGATGCGATCGAAAAGCGCATGCAGGCGGGCTCGGATGTGGTGATCGTCTCGTCGGGTGCCATCGCGGCGGGCATCGAACCGCTCAAACTGTCCAGGCGACCGACGGATCTGGCCACCAAGCAGGCCGCGGCCAGCGTCGGGCAGGTGGCGCTGGTGAACTCCTGGAGCGCGGCGTTCGACCGTTATGACCGCGTCGTCGGCCAGGTGTTGCTGACCGCGCACGATATCGCGATGCGGGTGCAGCACACCAACGCCCAGCGCACGCTCGACCGGCTGCGCGCGCTGCACGCGGTGGCGATCGTCAACGAGAACGACACGGTGGCCACCAACGAGATCCGGTTCGGCGACAATGACCGGCTCTCGGCGCTGGTCGCGCATCTGGTCGGCGCCGACGCCCTGATCCTGCTGTCCGACATCGACGGGCTCTACGACTCGGACCCGCGAAAAGGCGACGCCCGCTTCATTTCCGAGGTGACGCGGCCGGAGGATCTGGACGGTGTGGTGGCCGGCCGCGGCAGTCATCTGGGCACCGGTGGCATGGCGTCGAAGCTGTCGTCCGCGCTGCTGGCGGCCGACGCGGGCGTGCCGGTGCTGCTCGCCGGGGCCACGGACGCCGCCACGGCGCTCACCGACGCGTCGGTGGGCACGGTCTTCGCGCCGCGGCCCGAACGGATGTCGGCGCGCCGGTTCTGGGTGCGCTACGCCGCCGAGGTCGCGGGCGCTCTGACGCTCGACGACGGTGCGGTGCGGGCGGTGGTGCGTCAGCGGCGGTCGCTGCTGCCGGCTGGCATCACCGCGGTGTCGGGCCGGTTCTACGGCGGCGACGTCGTCGAGTTGCGGTCGCAGGACGCGAAGATGGTGGCCCGCGGCGTGGTGGCCTACGACCACAGCGAACTCGCCACCATGTTGGGCCGCTCGACATCGGACCTGCCGCCGGAGCTGCGCCGTCCCGCGGTGCACGCCGACGACCTGGTGGCCATCTGACCTGCGGTTTGGGTGCGCTACTGATCGCTGAGCGATCGAATGCGCGCCGAAATCCCATCGAGCATCGACTTGATCTGCTCGGCGCGCTCGTCGGCGTCGGCCATCACGTCGTCGTCGGCCGCACACACTGTCACGCCGTGCGCCTGTGCGGTCGCTTCGAAGCACTGGCGGACGGCGGGATCGGCGAGGATCACCGCGGCGAGCATCCCCGGAGCGAGTTCGCGGGTCCACAACAGGCCGTCGTACCGCACCTCGGCGGGGATCCGGATCTCCAGCGCACCGCCTTCCAGCTGCTGCTTGGCTGCGGCCAGTAGCAGCGTCAGCGCGGCACGGGAGATCGCGCCGAGCACCTTGCGGCGAAACGGGAACCACGGCAGCGGCAGCTTGTCGACCTGCTTGTCGACGCCCCCGGTGAACAGGTACTCGATCAGGCTGCGGGTGCGGATCTGCTCCACCTTCGCCCACTCGACGGCGTCGCCGTCGAATTCGACCGAGTCCTCGCTGATCGCCACCCCGCCGAAGTGGTTGAGCTTGCGGACCAGCCAGCGCAACTTGGCCGGTGTCAGCGAGTGCTCGGCGACCATGTCCCCGACGCCCAGCGCCCACCGGCCGATGACCGGCCCCGGTTCGGGTCGCCGCCGTTCCAGCAGCGCACTTAGCCACGAGGCGTCCTCGGTGGTTTCCGTCACGCCGTCATTCAAGCCGAAGTGGCGACCTCGGGCAGCTCGTCGGCCAACAACGCCAGCATGGGGGAGCACCCGTTGTCGATCTTCACCGTCGCCAGGTGATCGCCGCGCGTCGGTCCGCGGTTGACGATCGCGATCGGCATGCTCGCCGCCGCGGCGTGCCGCACAAACCGGTACCCCGAATACACCGTCAGCGACGATCCCGCGACCAGCAGCGCGTCCGCCGCGTCGAGGAGAGAATATGCTTGTGCGACATGGCCTTTGGGCACACTTTCGCCGAAGTAGACGATGTCGGGTTTGAGCATCCCGCCACAGCCTGGGCAGTCCACGATGCGGAACACCGCGGTGTCGCGGACGACGGCGTCGGCGTCCGGAGCGACAGCGATGCCACCGACGGATTGAGCGGCGCGCCGGGCGAAACCCGGATTGGCGGCCTCCAGCATTTCGGCGAGCACCGCCCGCGGCATCGTGTTCCCGCAGTCCAGGCAGACCACCTGCGCGTAGGTGCCGTGCAGGTTGACGACGTTGCCGCTGCCCGCCTTGGTGTGCAGCAGGTCGACGTTCTGGGTGATCACCCCGGACACCACGCCCGCGGTTTCGAGCGCGGCAATGGCTCGGTGGCCAGCGTTGGGCAGCGTGGCATCCATGTGGCGCCAGCCGAGGTGGTTGCGTGCCCAGTAGCGCTGGCGGAACACCGGGTCGCCGGTGAACTGCCGGATGGTCATCGGATTGCTCGGCGGCGAGTCCGGGCCGCGGTAGTCAGGGATGCCCGAGTCGGTGGAGATGCCCGCCCCGGTGAGCACGGCGACCCGGCGGCCACGCAACAGGGTGACGAGTTCGGGTGCTTCCACCTGATCGAGAGTAGGCGCTTGTCGAGCGGTCAAGGCGGCCGTGTCAGTTCATCAGCGCCTGCGGCGACAGCTCCTTGAGCATCGCATTGGCCCAGCGCATCTGGCGCAACGCCTGCGGATGGCACCGCTGAGTCAGCTCCAGCAGCCGATCGTCCTTGGCGGCCTGCGCGCCCTGCGCCAGCAGCTCCCAGTCGAGGGAGACCCCGGCCGCCAGGCGGTGCAGCCGCCGCAGATCGGCGAGCAACAGCAGCGCGGGTTCGGGACGGCGGCCGACGCGGTCGCTGATCCACTGCTGGGCGGACTCGGTGAGCGCGGAGGTGCGGGGGTGGGCACGCAGTCGAACGCCGTAGCGCCGGCCGGTTTCGGCAATCAGCTCCACATGCTCGCGTGACCATCCGGCAAGGCCGAGCGCCACGTAGTAGATGGCTTGGTCGTTGTGGTGCCGGGCGGCGGTCGCGTCCAGCGAGCGGGCCAGCCGCAGTTCCGACCGGTGCAGCTCCCGCAGCGCCATGCCGAGTTTCATGGTGTCTCCGACGATGTCAGGGCTTCAGTCGCTTCGGCCACCGCGCCACCGCTTGTCGCATCGACGTCGACCGAAACGGGTGCCGAGGCGGCAGTGGTCGGCGCTGGCGCGGGCGACGTCGAACCGTTTATCCGATGCAGCTTCGCCGCCGCGGTCTTGTAGAGCGGCTGTTTGGACACGGGGTCCCAGTCGGTGATGGTCAGCTCGTTGGCGGCGCGGTGATGGCCGTCGGCGTCGACATCCCAGTAGCCGTAGTGAAACGGTAGGAACAGCACGCCGGTGCGGATCCCGCAGATGCGGGCCTTGGCGGTGACCGAGCCGCGCGGGGTACCGACCTCGACGACGTCGCCCTCTGCGATGGCCAGCCGTTGGGCGTCGGCCTGCGACACCTCCACCCACACCTCCGGTGCTGCGGCCTGCAGTTGTGGCACACGGCCTGTTTTGGTCCGGGTGTGGAACTGGTAGAGAGTCCGACCGGTGGTCAACGCGAACGGATACTCTGGGCGCGGCGGCTCGTGCGGTGAAATGTATTCGGCCGCTTTGATGATCGCCTTGCCTGCCGGATTCATTGCGCGGTACTCGGTGGGCTCCAGCGGTGCGCCGGTGATCAGGTCCTTGCCGTAGGCCTCGCAGTATTCGGGTGAGGCCCAGAACCGGCCGTTGGCGTACAGCCGCTCCGTGCCGTCGGGACTGTCCGCGTTGCAAGGCCATTGGACGCCGCCGGAACCGCGGAGTTTGTCGTAGCTCAGGGCGGTGTAGTCGCACGGGCGGCCGGCGCTGCAGCGTTTCCATGCTTCGAACGCCGATTCGGCGTCGGTCCACGACGGCAGCGGGGCGCCGTCGTTGTCGCGGAAGTCCATCCGGCGCGCGTAGTCGAGGAAGATGTCCAGGTCTGGCCGAGCCGCACCGGGCGGATCGACGGCTTTCTCCGAGAGGTGAACGGTGCGATCGGCGTTGGTGAACGTGCCGGTCTTCTCACCCCACGCTGCGGCAGGGAGGACCACGTCGGCGAGTTCTGTCGTCTCGGTGCAGAAGATGTCCTGCACGATCACAAAGAGCCGGTCCTGGCCCAGAATGCCTCGGATACGCCGCAGCTCGGGAAGCGATACGGCGGGGTTCGTGGCGCTGATCCACAGCAGCCGAAGCGTGCCCTGCTCGGCGTAGCGGAACATCTGCATCGCGTGCGTCGGCGGCGCGTAGTGGGGGATCTGCAGTGCGTCGATGTTCCACAGTCGGGCGAGCTCTTCGATGTGGGAGTCGTTGGACCAGTTACGGAATCCCGCCAGGTCACCGTCCGCGCCACACTCGCGGGTGTTCTCCGCCGTGGGCTGGCCGTTCATCTGCAGGATGCCGCAGCCCGGCCTGCCGAGCATTCCGCGGACGATGTGAATGTTGTTGACCTGCACCGCCGCCGCCGTCGCCTGATGGGACTGGTAAAAGCCCTGCAAGACTGTCGAGAGCAGCGCATGCGCGGTACCGAGCAGCCGCGCCGCCTCCCGGATGTCCTCGGCGGGCACATCGCAGATCTTCGCGGCGCGCTCGGGTGGGAACTCGGCCACCCGCTTTCGCAGTTCGTCGAAGCCGACCGCATGGGCGTCGACGTAGTCGTGGTCCACCCAGTCGTTGCGCAAGATCTCGTGCAACAGTCCGTTCATCAACGCCACGTTGGTCCCCGGCATTGGCGCGAGATGCACTGTGGCGTGCTGTGCGACGGGAGTCGGCCGCGGGTCGACGCATACGATGGCGGGCGGGTCATCACCGGCCAGTCGGTCGAGCATTCGCATCCACAACACGGTTTGGGTTTCGGCCACGTTGTGCCCGAAAAGGGCGATCACGTCGGCGTGGTCGACGTCGGTGTACGACCCGGGCTGACCGTCGCAGCCGAACGATTCCTTGAGCGCCTCGGCGGCGGTCGCGGTGCACAGCCGGGTGTTGCCGTCGACGTGGTTGGTGCCGATCGCACCGTGGGCGATCACGCCCTGCGTGTAGTACTCCTCGAGGAACAGTTGGCCGCTGGTATAGAACCCGAATGCGCTCGGACCCACCGTGTCGAGCAGCTCCTTGCTGCGGCCTACGATCCTGTTCATCGCTGTGTCCCAGTCGGTTTCGACCAGCTTGCCGTTCTCGCGCACCAGCGGTGTGGTGAGCCGGTCGGTGGAGGCGTTGGCCTGCCACCCGAAGAGGTCCTTGGTATCGACCCGGCCGCGGTTGACGCGATCAACGGACCGGCCGCGGATTCCGACGATGCGGCCGTCTTTCACGGCGATGTCGAGGCCGTCACCGTTGGAATGCAGCACCGACGCCGACTGCACCCATCGGTCGACCGCTTCGGGGGCCAGCCCGTTGACCAGGTGCATGTCGACGCGTTCAGGCCAGTGTCCGCCCTTTCCGTAAGGCGTCCGCGTGCCCCACGGTTCGGCGATCCGATCGCGTTTGTTGTCGGTCATGGGTGAAGTCGGGCTACCCGGGAACCGCTGCGTCAAACGCGCTACCGCAAACACTCTGCGACGGGAGTGATGTCGGCGCTCATATTGCTCTTCATCATGGTCAGCGCCGCGTCGCTGAGTTCCGGGTCGATGTGGGCGACCGCATCCGGGGGCACGACGACCGGAAAATGCCGGACGTAGGCGTCCAGCGCGGTGTAGAGGATGCACTGCTCCGTGACCTGGCCGGTGAGGATCACCCGCTCGGGCTTCAGTTGGCCCAGTAAGTACGCCAGCGCGGTGGCGTAGAAGGCGCTGTGGCGCACTTTGGTGAGCATCCGGCAACCCTTGCGGGGGACGATCGGCTCGACCAGGTCGGGGTGCTCACCGCGCAGCGCCGACTGCACGATATCGCCGAACTCCGCGCTGAAATCGCCGTAGTTGTCGTTGACGTAGATGAGGTCCACGTCGTCGCGATCGTGGGCCTCGTCGACGAGCCGGGTCAGCGGGTCGATGATTTCGGCGACGTGCGGAGCCAACTTCTCGGCGTCGGGATGGCGGTAGGCGTTCATCATGTCGATGACCAGCACAGCGGTCGGACTCATGGGGACTTGCATACCCCGTTCCGTTTTCGGGCAACAATGAGGCATGGATTTCTACTCGGCGTACCGGCACGGCTTCGTCCGCGTCGCCGCCTGTACGCACCACACGGCGCTCGCCGACCCGCGCGCCAACGCCGAGTCCGTGCTGCGGATGGCGCGGGACTGTCACGACGACAGTGTCGCGCTCGCGGTCTTCCCGGAGCTGACGCTGTCGGGGTATTCGATCGAAGACATCCTCATGCAGGACACGCTGCTCGATGCGGTCGAAGACGCGGTGCTCGACATCGTCGTGGCCTCGGCCGATCTGATGCCCGTGTTGGTGGTCGGCGCTCCGCTGCGCTACCGGCACCGGGTGTACAACACCGCCGTGGTGATCCACCGCGGGCGCGTGCTCGGCGTGGCGCCGAAGTCTTACCTGCCGACCTACCGCGAGTTCTACGAGCGACGTCAGATGGCGCCCGGCGACGACGTGCGCGGGGCGATCCGGATGGGACGCGGAGACCATTGGGCGGACGTGCCGTTCGGCCCCGACCTGTTGTTCACCGCGACCGACATGCCGGGCTTCGTGTTGCATGTCGAGATCTGCGAGGACATGTTCGTGCCGATTCCGCCGAGCGCGTCGGCGGCATTGGCCGGCGCAACGGTGTTGGCGAACCTGTCGGGGAGCCCGATCACCATCGGCCGATCCGAAGACCGCTGCCTGCTGGCGCGCTCCGCGTCGGCACGCTGCCTGGCCGCGTACGTCTATTCCGCGGCGGGGCCAGGGGAGTCGACCACCGACCTCGCCTGGGACGGCCAGACGATGATCTGGGAGAACGGCGAGTGCCTGGCACAGTCCGAGCGGTTCCCGAAAAGCGAGCAACGCTCGGTCGCCGACGTCGACCTTGAACGGCTGCGCTCCGAACGCATCCGGATGGGCACCTTCGACGACAACCGGCGTCACCACGGCGCGTCGACGGAATCCTACCGGCGGGTGGAGTTTGCGCTCGATCCGCCGTCCGGTGACATCGGGCTGCTTCGGCACGTCGAACGCTTCCCGTTTGTCCCGTCGGATCCCCAACGGCTGGAACAGGATTGCTACGAGGCGTACAACATCCAGGTGGCCGGGCTCGAGCAGCGGTTGCGTGCGCTCGACTATCCCAAGGTCGTGCTCGGGTTGTCCGGTGGCCTGGACTCGACCCACGCGCTGATCGTCGCGGCGCGGGCGATGGATCGCGAACAACGGCCGCGCAGCGACATCCTCGCGTTCACCATGCCGGGGTTCGCCACGGGCGACCGCACCAAGGGCAATGCGCTGCGGTTGGCCGAGGCGTTGGGCGTGACATTCGACGAACTCGACATCAAGTCGACCGCGGAACTGATGCTCAAGAACATGGACCATCCGTTCGGGCGCGGCGAGGAGGTCTACGACGTCACGTTCGAGAACGTGCAAGCCGGGCTTCGCACCGACTACCTGTTCCGGCTGGCCAATCAGCGCGGCGGGATCGTGCTGGGCACCGGCGACCTGTCCGAACTCGCGCTCGGGTGGTCCACCTACGGTGTCGGCGACCAGATGTCGCACTACAACGTCAACGGCGGCGTGCCGAAAACGTTGATTCAGCACCTGATTCGCTGGGTGATCTCGTCCAACCAGTTCGACGAGACCGTCAACGAGGTACTGCAGTCGGTGCTCGACACGGAGATCTCCCCGGAACTGATACCCGCCGGTGAGGACGAGGAGATCCAGAGCAGCGAATCCAAGGTCGGACCCTACGTGCTGCAGGACTTCTCGTTGTTTCAGGTGCTGCGCTTCGGGTTTCGGCCCTCGAAGGTCGCGTTCCTGGCCTGGCACGCCTGGAGCGATCCGGCGCGCGGCGACTGGCCGACCGGCTATCCCGAGGACAACCGGCCGGCGTATTCCCTCAAGGAGATTCGGCACTGGCTACAGGTGTTCGCGCAGCGCTACTACTCCTTCGCCCAGTTCAAGCGGTCGGCGCTGCCCAACGGGCCGAAGGTCTCCCACGGCGGATCGCTCTCGCCACGCGGTGACTGGCGGGCGCCGTCGGACATGTCCGCGCGCACCTGGCTCGACGAGATCGAACGGGAAATCCCCGAGGACTGACTGTGATTTCGGTGTAGTTGGTCGCGCTCGGCGCGACCACGTACACCGAAATCACATTTCCCGGCCTACGCCCGGCACGAACCGGCCGACGGCCGCGAGGTAGTCACGGTAACTGTCGCCGTGCGTCGCGAGCAGATACGGCTCTTCGACGACACGCACCTGCGCCTCGATCGTCGCGACGAGAAGCGCGAAGCCGACAACCGCTACGAGATTCGGTGTGACCAACGCGATTCCGAAGCCGAAGATCATCATCGCGGTGAAGATCGGGTTACGCACCCGGCCGAACACGCCGCTGCGGATCAGAGTCGTGGTCTCGCTCGCGTCGACGCCGATCCGCCACGAGTCGCCCATGTCGAACTGCGCGTAGAGCGTCGCGCCGATGCCGACCACGGCGAGCACGATGCCGATGACATTCAGCCACGGCCGGTCGAGAACCTCCAACGGCGCGACCATGCCGGCGAGCTGCAGGATCGGCGCGAACACGGCGGCGGCCATCGCGACGACGAATCCCACCCCGGCGAACCACTCGGGCGACAGCGGTCGCCCACTGATGCCGCGGAATCCCGTCGATCCGGTGCGGCGCCGCTGTCGCCAACTGCGCCAACCGAATCCGAGCGCGGCGAACACCACGAAGAGCACGAGTGAGACGATCGGCATGCTGACCCTTTCCCTAGACCTTCACGCGCAGCACGGGTCGCCGCGCCAGGCCTCGATACCTTCGCGAACCGCGATCACCGCGATGCCCAGCGCCGCGACCGGATCGGCCCACGACCAGCCGAGCAGGCTGTTGAGCAGCAGCCCCCCCAGCAGGATCGCCGACAGGTAGGTGCACAACAGCGTCTGCTTGGAGTCGGCGACCGCCGACGTCGACCCGAACTCACGGCCGGCGCGCCGCTGCGCCAGGGACAGCACGGGCATGATCGCCAGGCTCAGGGCGGCGAGGACGATGCCGACCAGCGACGGTGCAGCCTCGCCGCGGCCGGTCAGCGCGAGCACCGCGTCGACGGCGACGTATGCCGCGAGGGCGAAGAACGAGAACGCGATGAAGCGCAGCGCCGCCTTTTCCCGCGTCTGTGGGTCACGCGCCGAGAACTGCCAGGCGACGGCCGCCGCCGAGGCGACTTCGACGACTGAATCCAGCCCGAACCCGATCAGCGCTGACGACGACACCCGGGCGCCCTCGGCCAGCGCGACGACGGCCTCGATGACGTTGTAGGTGATGGTGGCCGTCACCAGCCATCGGATGCGGCGGGCGAGCACCTCGCGCCGGGTGGTGGCGGGCATCAGCAGCAGTCGTCGGCGACCGCGGACGGGCAGCAGGCCGGATCGACGTCGAGCACCAGGCCGACCAGGTCGCCGAGCGCGTGTGAGATTCGCTCGTCGGCGAGCTCGTAGCGGCTGCGGCGGCCCTCCGGCTGCGCGATCACCAGGCCGCAGCCGCGCAGACAAGCCAGGTGGTTGGACAGAATCTGGCGGGAGACGCCGATCTTGTCGGCGAGGTCCGAGGGATAGCCGGGCCCGTCACGCAACATCAACAGGATCTCGGCGCGGGTCGGGTCCGACAGCGCGCAACCGAACCGCGACAGCGCATCGCTGTGGGTGATCGTCTGCATGGCGCAGACAGTACATCAAATGCTGTATTCAGCCAAGCCTGAACTATTGCGTGGCGGGTTCGGTGCGCTACATGTCGCTCATCGACCAGTAGCGCGCCGAAATCGCCACGTCAGAGGCGGCCGTCGACGCGGAGGTCGGGGTGCACCCAGGCCGGGGAACGGCGCTCCTTGAACGACCGGAAGCCCTCCATCGCCTCCGCCGAGGAGTAGCTGGCCTGCATCCCGATGCGGTCGAACAGCCCCAGATAGTTGTCCAGACTCGACTTGACCACGCCGCGGGCGCCGGGCGCGGTCCGACAGCACTGGCCGAGCACATCACGCGCCGCGTCGAGCAGATCGTCGTGCGGCACCACACGCGTCACCATGCCCCACTCCAGCGCCTCCTGCGCGGTCAAGGTCCGACCGGTGAACATCAGGTCCCGCGTGCGGACCGGGCCGATCAGGCGGGCCAGCATCTGGCTGTAGTACGTGTCGGCGATACCACGCAGCAGTTCGGGGACCCGGAACGTGGCCCGGTCACTGACGACCGTCATGTCGCTGCACAGCGCGATCTGCAGCCCGCCGCCCTGACACAACCCGTTGACCGCCGACACCACCGGCTTGACCGACTGCCGCAGGGTCTCGAACGGTGTCACGTCCATGCCGAGCGCCGACCCGAACGTCAGCCAGTTGTCGCTGCCGTCGCCTCCGCCCATGTCACCGCCGGGCGCGAAGACGTCGCCGGTGCCGGTGATCAGCAGCCCCGCCAGATCCGGATCGGCGTCGACGTGGCGCACCGCGTAGCGGATCCCGAAGTACATCGCGGGCGTCATCGCGTTGCGCGCTTCCGGTCGGTCGAGCCGGCACACCCCGAACGGGCCCTCGCGGGTGAACTTCAGGTACGGGGTGCCGAGCCAGTCGCCTTCGGGTGGTCGCGGGCTGTCGGTGGTGCTCGGCTGGATGCTCGTCATAACTGCCTTTCTGTCGCTCGGTTGGATACCGCGTCGTCGATGGCTTCGGTGTACGGCGCACAGTCGCCGGCGCCCGGAACGAGCGTGGACAAGGCCGCCGCCGCGCACGCCCGGCGCAGCGCGGTCTCGTGGCCGTCGAGCCAGTGCGCGGCGAGCACACCGGCGAACACGTCGCCCGCACCGGTGGTGTCCACCGCGCGCACGGCGGGGGCGGGGACGACGAACCGCTCGCCGTCGCCCAGATAACTCGCACCGTGCGGACCCCGGGTGATGACCAGATGCGGAACCGGCCAGTGCCACTCGCCGGCCTCGGTCTCGTTGACCACGACGACGTCGGCCGACTCGGACAGGGCAAGCAGCTCGTGCGGCGGGGCACCCGGCGGTGAGGCGTTGACGACGACGACCGCACCAGCCGCGCGTGCCACCCGGGCGGCGGCGATGGCGGTGGGAAGAGGGATCTCCAATTGCAGCAGCAACACGTCGCAGTCGGCGATGACGGCCCGCACGTCTGCGGAGTCGACGTTCAGCGCGGCGTTCGCCCCCGCGGCGACAACGATCGTGTTCTCCGCCGACGAGTCCACCAGGATCACGGCCGATCCGCTCGGCCCGGGCACCGTGACGACGCCGTCCAGACCGATCCCGTTGGCGGCGAGGTGAGCCCGCAGCATCTCTGCGGCCCCGTCACTGCCGAGCGCGGCGACCAGTTGCACCGCCGCGCCTGCCCTCGCCGCGGCCACCGCCTGGTTGCCGCCCTTACCGCCCGGTGAGGTCGACAGGCCGGACGCCAGCACGGTCTGACCGGGGCGGGGCAGGGCGCTCACCGTGAACGTGTGGTCGGCGTTGACACTGCCGACCACACATACCCGGCTGCAGACCCGCGCCACCATGACCCCCAACGCTAATGCAGCACGGCTACCTGACACGTGTCGAACGCCCGAAGCCCGTTCGATACGCTGGTTTGATGAGTGTGCAGGTCCCACTGGCCGCTGATGCCGCCGATCTGCGAGGTCAGGTACACCACGCCGCCCGCCGAGCCCGCGTGGCGGCGCGCACGCTGGCCACCCTCAGCTCGGAGACCAAGAACCGCGCGCTGAACACCGCCGCCGACCACGTGTTGATGTCGACGCGGCAGATCCTGGAGGCCAACGAGCAGGACCTCGCCGCCGCCCGCGCCGCGGGCACGCCTGATGCGATGCTCGACCGGCTCGCGCTGAACCCGGACCGGATCGACGGCATCGCCGATGGGCTGCGCCAGGTGTCGCGACTCCCCGACCCGCTGGGTGAGGTGCTGCAGGGCCGCACACTGCCCAACGGTCTGCAACTGCGGCAACTGCGTGTGCCGCTCGGTGTCGTCGGCATCGTCTACGAAGGCAGGCCGAACGTCACCGTCGACGCGTTCGGGTTGACGCTGAAGTCCGGCAACGCGGTGCTGCTTCGCGGCAGCTCCTCGGCGGCCAACTCCAACGCCGCGCTGGTGAACGCGCTGCGCGCCGCGCTGGCCACCGAACTGCTCGACGTCGACGCCGTGCAGTTGCTGCCCAGCTCCGATCGTGCCAGCGTCACCCACCTGATCCAGGCCCGCGGGCTGGTCGACGTCGTCATCCCGCGCGGCGGCGCAGGGCTGATCGACGCGGTTGTCCGGGATGCGACGGTGCCGACGATCGAGACCGGCGTGGGCAATTGCCATGTGTACGTGCACGAGTCGGCCGATATGGATGTCGCCGAACGCATCCTGCTCAACGCCAAGACGCGCAGACCCAGCGTGTGCAACGCAGCCGAATCGGTTCTGGTCGACGCCGCGATCGCCGATCGGGCGGTGCCGCGGCTGACCCGCGCGCTGCAGGACGCCGGTGTGACGGTGCACGACAACCCGTCAGAAGAGGAGTTGCGTGCCGAGTTCCTGTCGATGGACATCGCGTTGGCGGTGGTCGACGGTGTCGACGCAGCCATCGCCCACGTCAACGAATTCGGCACCGGGCACACCGAAGCCATCGTCGCCACGGATCTCGCTGCGGCGCAACGGTTCACCGAGCGGGTCGATGCGGCTGCGGTGATGGTGAACGCGTCGACGGCCTTCACCGACGGTGAGCAGTTCGGGTTCGGCGCCGAGATCGGAATCTCCACCCAGAAACTGCACGCCCGCGGACCCATGGGTCTGCCCGAACTGACGTCAACCAAGTGGATTGTGTGGGGAGACGGCCACACCCGCCCGTCCTGATATTAGGAGAGTTATCCGTGAGCCTCCCCGCGCGCCCCGCGCCGCTGTTCGCCGACATCGACGATGTCGGCAGGCGGCTGGCCGAAACCGGCTACCTGCCCGATACCGCAACCGCGACAGCGGTTTTCCTGGCCGACCGGCTGGGCAAGCCGTTGCTGGTGGAAGGACCTGCGGGTGTCGGCAAAACCGAACTGGCCCGCGCCGTCGCACAGTCGACCGGATCGGGACTGGTGCGGCTTCAGTGCTACGAGGGCGTCGACGAGGCCCGTGCGCTCTACGAGTGGAACCACGCCAAGCAGATCCTGCGGATCCAGGCCGGACACGGCGACTGGGACTCCACCCGCGACGACGTGTTCAGCGAGGAGTTCCTGTTGTCGCGGCCACTGCTGACCGCCATCCGGCGCACCGAGCCGACCGTGCTGCTGATCGACGAGACCGACAAGGCCGACATCGAGATCGAAGGCCTGCTGCTGGAGGTGCTCTCCGACTTCGCGGTGACCGTGCCGGAACTGGGCACGATCAGTGCGGAGCGCGCGCCGTTCGTCGTACTGACCTCCAACGCCACCCGCGAGCTGTCCGAGGCGCTCAAGCGCCGGTGTCTGTTCCTGCACATCGACTTTCCCGATCCCGACCTCGAGCGGCGCATCCTGCTGTCCCGCGTGCCGGAGTTGCCCGAGCGGCTCGCCGACGAGCTGGTCAAGATCATCGGCGTGCTGCGCGGAATGCAGCTCAAAAAGCTGCCGTCGGTGGCTGAGACCATCGACTGGGGTCGCACCATTCTGGCGCTCGGCCTGGACACCATCGACGACGCGACGATCGCAGCCACCCTGGGTGTGGTGCTCAAACATCAGTCCGACCAGATCAAGGCCTCCGGCGAGCTGAGGCTGAACTGAGATGGCCGTCCGCCGGACTCGACCGTCGCAGCCGTTGGCGCCGCACGGCCTGCCCGGCCACCTCGTCGGGTTCGTCGAAGCGCTACGCGCGCAGGGAATTTCGGTAGGACCGTCAGAGACGGTCGACGCCGGGCAGGTGATCGCCGTGCTGGGCTTGACCGATCGCGAGGCACTGCGGGAGGGCATCGCGTGCGCGGTGTTGCGCCGCCCCGACCACCGCGACACCTACGACGCGATGTTCGACCTGTGGTTCCCCGCCGCGCTGGGTGCCAGGACGGTTCTGGTGGACGACGAAGGCGAAGCGGACGACAGCGACCCGGGTCTACCGCCCGAGGACGTCGAGGCGATGCGGTCGGCGCTGCTGGACATGCTGGCCGACAACGAGGACCTGGCCAATCTCGATGAGCGGATGGCCGCCATGATCGCCCAGATCGTCGAGGCGTACGGCCGCTACAACTCCAGTCGAGGCCCGTCGTATTCGTCTTATCAGGCACTCAAGGCAATGAACCTCGACGACCTCGAGGGCCGGTTGCTCGCCGGCCTGCTGGCGCCGTACGGCGAAGAACCCACACCGACCCAGGAGCAGATCGCCAAAGCACTTGCCGCGCAGCGCATCAACCAGTTGCGCAAGATGGTCGAGGCGGAGACCAAACGCCGCACCGCCGAACAGCTCGGCCGTGACCACGTACAGATGTACGGTGTGCCGCAGCTCGCCGAGAACGTGGAGTTCCTGCGTGCCTCGGGTGAGCAGTTGCGCCAGATGCGCCGGGTGGTGGCGCCGCTGGCCCGGACGCTGGCGACCCGGCTGGCCGCGCGGCGGCGGCGGTCGCGCGCCGGCGAGATCGACCTGCGCAAGACGCTGCGCAAGTCGATGTCCACCGGCGGGGTGCCGATCGACGTGGTGCTGAAGAAGCCGCATCCCGCCCGGCCCGAACTGGTCGTGCTGTGCGACGTGTCGGGGTCGGTCGCCGGGTTCAGCCACTTCACGCTGCTGCTCGTGCATGCGCTGCGCCAGCAGTTCTCCCGCGTGCGCGTCTTCGCCTTCATCGACACCACCGACGAGGTCACCGAGCTGTTCGGGCCGGACGCCGACCTCGCGGTGGCGGTGCAGCGCATCACCCGGGAAGCGGGTGTGTACACCCGCGACGGGCACTCCGACTACGGCCACGCGTTCGCGTCGTTCATGGACAGGTGGCCCAATGTGCTCTCGCCGCGCAGCGCGCTGCTGATTCTCGGCGACGGCCGCAACAACTACCGCAACCCGGAGATCGACCTGCTCGCGCACATGGTCAACTCCAGCCGGCATGCGCACTGGCTGAACCCCGAACCGCGGCACCTGTGGGGCAGCGGGGACTCGGCGGTGCCGCGCTATGCGGACGTCATCACCATGCACGAATGCCGGTCAGCCAAGCAGTTGGCCTCGGTCATCGACCGGTTGCTACCCGTCTGACCGGCTCGGCCACTCCCGTAAGCTGGCTATTCGTGGCTCCTCGGCGCAGGCTCGGCGTGATGGGTGGGACGTTCGACCCCATCCACAACGGGCACCTCGTCGCGGCCAGCGAGGTCGCCGAACTGTTCGGACTCGACGAGGTGGTGTTCGTCCCGACCGGGCAACCGTGGCAGAAGGACCGCCACGTCACCGCCGCGGAAGACCGTTACCTGATGACCGTGATCGCCACCGCCTCCAATCCACGGTTCAGCGTGAGTCGAGTGGACATCGATCGGGGTGGCCCCACCTACACCAAGGACACGTTGCGCGATCTGCGGGCGCTCAACCCCGACGCCGACCTGTTCTTCATCACCGGTGCCGACGCGCTGGCGTCGATCCTGTCGTGGCAGAACTGGGAGGAGATGTTCGCCATCGCGAGTTTCGTCGGGGTCAGCCGGCCGGGTTACGAGCTGGACGGTAAGCACATCGCTGCGGCGATCAAGGAACTGCCCGACGATGCGCTGCAACTCGTCGAGGTGCCCGCGCTGGCGATCTCGTCGACCGACTGTCGTAAACGCGCGCAGGAGAACCGGCCGATCTGGTATCTGGTGCCCGACGGCGTCGTGCAGTACGTGGCCAAGCGCAAACTCTATGCCGCGCAACCACTCGCAACCCAGGGGAAGCATCGATGAGCGCCTCCGACGAAGCCGTTCGCATGGCGACGGTCGCCGCGCAGGCGGCCGCGGCCAAAGTCGCCGACGACGTCGTGGTGATCGACGTGTCGGGCCAACTCGTCATCACCGACTGCTTCGTGATCGCCTCGGCGTCCAACGAACGTCAGGTCAACGCGATCGTCGACGAGGTCGAGGAGAAGATGCGCGTCGCCGGTTATAAACCGGCCCGCCGCGAAGGTGCCCGCGAGGGCCGCTGGACCCTGCTCGACTATGTCGACATCGTGGTGCACATCCAGCACGAGGACGAGCGCAACTTCTATGCCCTGGATCGGTTGTGGCGGGACTGCCCGACGATCCCGGTCGATCTGGACGGCCGGCCGTGAGGCGCGTCCGCCGCCTGGTCATGCTGCGGCACGGGCAGACCGAGTACAACGCGGGCAGCAGGATGCAGGGTCAGCTGGACACGGAGCTGAGCGATCTGGGGCGGGAGCAGTCGGTCGCCGCGGCAGAGGTGCTGGCCAAGCGGCAGCCGTTGGCGATCGTGTCCTCGGATCTGCGGCGGGCGCTCGACACCGCGGTCGTCCTGGGCCACCGCGCCGGGGTGCCCGTGACGGCCGACGTGCGGTTGCGGGAGACACACCTCGGCGAGTGGCAGGGGCTGACCCACCTCGAGGTCGACGCCGCGGCTCCCGGTGCGCGGCTCGCGTGGCGGGACAACTCGCGATGGGCGCCGCCGGGTGGGGAGAGCCGCGTCGACGTCGCCGCGCGCAGCATGCCACTGGTCGACGAGCTGATCGCCGGGCAGCCGGAGTGGGGTTTGCACCAGCCCGGCGGTGACCCGGAACGGCCGGTCGTGCTGGTGGCCCACGGCGGGCTGATCGCGGCGCTGACCGCGGCGCTGCTGAGGCTGCCGGTCGACAACTGGCCGATCCTCGGCGGCATGGGCAACGCCAGCTGGGTGCAGCTGTCCGGTCACAGTGCCATCGACGCGGCACACGAGGCCGTCCGGTGGCGGCTCGACGTGTGGAACGCTTCGGCGCAGGTAGCCAACGATGTCTTGTGAATCGGGGGATCGCCGCACCCTTCTGGTCTTCTGCGACTCGCTGTCCTACTACGGTCCCAGCGGTGGACTACCGGCCGACGATCCGCGGATCTGGCCCAATATCGTTGCCGCCCAGCTTGGTTGGGATGTCGAGCTGATCGGCCGGATCGGCTGGACGTGTCGCGACGTGTGGTGGGCGGCGACGCAGGACCCGCGGACGTGGGCGGCGCTGCCGCGGGCCGGCGCGGTGGTGTTCGCCACGGGCGGCATGGACTCCCTGCCGTCGCCGCTGCCGACCGCGGCGCGTGAACTGATCCGCTACGTGCGCCCGCCATGGCTGCGGCGCTGGGTGCGCGACGGCTACTGCTGGGTGCAACCGCGGCTCTCACCGGTGGCGCGCGCTGCGCTGCCGCCGCATTTGTCCGCGGAGTATCTCGAGATGACCCGCGGCGCCATCGACTTCAACCGGCCCGGCATACCCGTCGTCGCGTGTCTGCCCTCGGTGCACATTGCCGACACGTACGGCAGGGCGCATCATGGCCGCGACGGCACCGTCAGGGCGCTCACCGGATGGGCTGAGCAGCATGCCATTCCGCTCGTCGACCTGAAGGCGGCGGTCGGGGAGTACGTCATGAACGGCCAGGGCAACCCCGACGGCATCCACTGGAACTTCGAAGCTCATCAAGCCGTGGCAGACTCGATGCTCAAGGCGCTCGCCGAGGCCGGCGTGCCGTGTCCGTAGTCGTGGTGACCGACTCGTCGTCGCGCCTGACGCCTGATGAGTTGAAGCAGTGGGACATCCGGCAGGTGCCGTTGCATGTGCTCGTCGATCTGATCGACCTGCGGGACGGTGTCGACGAGGTGCCCTACGACGTGCACGAGGTGCCCCGCGCGAGCACCGCGGGCGCGACACCCACCGACCTCGCGGAGATGTACCGACAGGCGCTGCGGGACAGCGGCGGCGACGGCGTTGTGGCCGTGCACCTCTCGGCGGCGCTGTCGAGTTCGTACAGCTCGGCGGTGCAGGCCGCCCGGGAGTTCGGATCGTCGGTACGGGTCGTCAATTCGCGGTCGGCCGCGATGGGGGTGGGGTTCACCGCACTCACCACTGCGCGCGCCGCGGCCGGCGGCTCGGATCTGAATTCGGTTGAAGCCGTTGCTCGTTCGGCGGTGCAACGCACCCGCGCGTTCATCGTGGTGCACCGGCTGGACAATCTGCGACGAAGCGGGCGGATCGGGACCGCGGCATCCTGGTTGGGCACCGCGTTGTCGGTCAAGCCGCTGCTGTGTCTCGACGTCGACGGCCGACTCGTGCTCGACCAACGGATCCGGACGATCAGCAAGGCGCACGCGACGATGGTCGACCAGGTCGCCGATCTTGTCGGGGACCGCCAGGCGTCGATCGCGGTACACCACGTCGACAACCACGACGGCGCCGACGAGGTCGGTGCCGCACTGACGGACCGGCTCCCTCAGCTCGAGGCGCTCACCGTGAGGGATATGGGTGCGGTGCTGTCGATCCATGTCGGGGCGGGCGCGATCGGTGTGGTTGTCCAGCTCGCCGACTGATCCGGTCATTGCGCGCGGCTTTGGTAAGTGATAACTTACGGTTCGTGCCGACTTACCAAGACGCCGATGCGTGGGTGGCGATGGCGGACCGCACCCGGCGGTCGATCGTCGAACGTCTCGCGCACCGGCCGATGGCGGTCGGGGAGCTGGCCCGCGACCTCCCGGTCAGCAGACCCGCGGTTTCTCAGCACCTCAAGGTGCTCAAACGCGCCGGGCTGGTCTGCGACCGCGCCGACGGGACCCGGCGCGTCTACCAGCTGGACCCGTCGGGCCTGGCCGCCATGCGCGCCGACCTCGATCGCTTCTGGGGGCAGGCGCTGGCCGGCTTCAAGGAAATAGTGCAGCGCGAAGGAGAGCAATGATGACTTCTGCCCAATCGGCCGTCGTCCGCCACGACGTCACCGTTGACGCCCCGCTCGAACGGGCTTTTCGGGTGTTCACCGAACGGTTCGGCGACTTCAAGCCACGCGAGCACAACCTGTTGGGCACGCCGATCGTCGAGTCGGTGTTCGAGCCGCACGTCGGCGGCCGCATCTACGACCGCGGAGAGGACGGCAGTGTGTGCGCGTGGTCGCGGGTGCTCGTCTTCGAGCCACCGAACCGCATCGTCTTCTCGTGGGACATCGGCCCGACCTGGCAGCTCGAATCCGATCCCGCGCGATGCAGCGAAGTCGAGGTCGTGTTCAGCGCCCAGGGCGACGGGCGAACGCGCGTGACCCTCGAGCATCGCCACCTCGAAAGGCATGGCGATGGTTGGGATTCGGTCGCCTCGGGTGTCGGCGGTGATGGCGGCTGGCCCCTATATCTGCGCCGCTACGGCGATCTGTTGGACCGTGAGTGATGTCCGTCGACGGCGAACCGGGACTGAAGGAATTGGCCCGCGCCGAACGGGCCGACCTTGCGGCGTTTCTGGCCGAGCTGAGTCCCGAGCAGTGGCATCACTCGAGTCTATGCACCCGGTGGACCGTCAAAGACGTTGTCGCGCATGTGATCAGCTACGAGGAACTCGGCTTCGGCGGACTGCTGAAGCGGTTCGCCAAGGGCCGGGTGGTCAACGCGAACCAGGTCGGCGTCGACGAGTTCGCCGGGCTGTCGCCCGCTGAGCTGCTCGAGTATCTGAATCGGCATCTGTATCCGAGCGGCTTGACCGCCGGCTTTGGCGGCATGATCGGTTTTGTCGACGCCACGGTGCACCACCAGGACATTCGCCGCGCGCTCAACCGGCCGCGCACCATCCCCGCCGATCGCCTGGCGCGCATCCTGCCGTTGATCCCCGGTAATCCACGGCTGGGGGCGGGCCGGCGGATCCGAGGGCTTGCCCTGCGCGCCACCGACGTCGACTGGACACACGGGCGCGGTGCCGAGGTGACCGGTCCGGGTGAAGCGCTGATGATGGTTATGACGGGCCGCCCGGCGGCGCTCACGGATCTCGACGGGCCAGGGAAAAGTACTCTCGCCCAACGACTCTAGGCGCAGGGGCCCGCACGCTCGGCGGTGGTCAAATCGCGACGCGGCCGGTGACCGGCGGCAGGTCCTTGAGCGTGACGATGCCCGGCGGGGCTGCGACGACCGCGGGCACGGCGTTGGTCACCGGCAGCGCGGTGTAGATCATGCCCAGGCCCATGAAACCGGGTTCGGTCCAATCCTTCGGCGGCAGGCAGTGCAGCACAGTACGCATATTGGGCAGCCCGAAAACCTGAATCACATGGCCGTGTTCCAGCGGCTTCGGCGGCGTGACGTGTTCACCCATGATCCAGTTGAATCCGACGCTGACGACGTTCTTCTCGCCGACCCAGCCGCGGTGATATCCGTGCACGCCTGCGACGGTGCCTTCGGGGATCTGCATGAACCCGAGATCGGAATCTCCTGTCGCCGCGGTGAACGTGACGTCGAAGGTCATCCTGTCGAGGTCGGCGCCGATCGCGTCCGCCATCATCGCAGCGGATTCGGCGAACACCTCGCTTTCCCGCCGTACACTCTCGGCCAACCCGGGAGTGGCGGGATCTTGTGAAAACCCCATCGCGGTCTGCGTGCCCGCCGACTCGTACGTCGAACAGTCCACCGACTCGGTGATGCGGATCTCGTCGACCCGTTCACAGGCGCCGGACAACACCATCCCCACCATGTTGCTCATCCCGGGGTGCGCGCCGCTTCCGAAGATCGTCGAATTCCCTGTCGCGCAGGCTTTTCGGATTCGGTCGAGGTCCGCGGGTGACTGCTTGCCGCCGGTGATCCATGCCGCGCTCGAGCAGACGTTGACGCCGGCCTCGAGCAGTCGGGTCAGCTCGTCGATGTCGGGCCACAGCGGGTTGTAGCAGCAGGCGTCGGGGCGTTGTGCCAGCAGTGCCTCGACGTCATTGGTGGCCGCCACCCCGGTGAGTTCGGGCCAGCCGGCCAGCTCTGCCGCGTCGACGCCGACTTTGTCCGGGCCGTGGGCGTAGACGCCGACCAGCTCCATGTCATCGCGTCCGATGATCGCGTGCAGCGACCGCCGGCCGATGTTGCCGGTGGTCCACTGGATCACGCGAAGTGGCCGATCGGGTGTGGTCAACGAAATCTCCTCGGTGCCAAAGGGACTACATGTGGGTGCCGCCGTCGATGCGGACTTCCGTGCCGGTGACGAAGTAGGCTTCCGGCGCCGCGAGCATGGCGACCACGGCCGCCACCGCGTCGGGCTTGGCGAACATCCCGTCGCCGTCGACGGGGAGCGTCGGCATGATCTTGCCGAACAACGTATAGTCCGCATCTGCCGGCAGTCCAGGCCCGATGCTCTGCCCAGATTGTCCTGAGCCGTCGGTCATTCCGGAGGAGATCGATCCCGGCTGCACGCAGTTGAATCGGATGCCTGCCTTGCTGAACTCCAGGGCCAAGGTGTGCGTCATGGCCTGGATGCCGCCCTTGGAGGCGGCGTACGCCGACATGTACGGGTGCGCGAAGTTCGCGGAGGTGGAGCTGAAGTTGACGACCGCGGGTGCCGTGCCGTCGCGCAGTGCGGGTAGGGCCTCGCGAGTGACGAGAAACGTACCGATGAGGTTGATCCGCAGCACATGCTCGAAGTCGGCCAGGGTGGTGTCGGCGAAGTGTGACGACCGAAGGATGCCCGCCGCGTTCACCAGTGCGTCCAAACCGTTCATCGCTGCGACGGCGCGAGACACCCCGGCCGAGACCGATTCCTCGCTGCCGACGTCGATCACCACGGTGGTGAGGCGGTCACCGGTCCCGTCCGCCTTGGCCTCGGTATCGGCCAACCCGGTCTCGCTGACATCGGCGGCGACGACCGTCCCGCCCTCGTCGAGGATCCGAAGGGCCGTCGCCTGGCCGATGCCCGACCCGGCCCCGGTGATCAGCACGCGACGGTCGGTGTATCGCTGCAACGTCGTCACCTGGGGAAGCCTAATGGCTTCATCCGACTATTCCGGATCCGGTTCGGTGTTCTCGACCGCATCGGGCCCGGCCGATTCGTCAGTTCCTGACGCGAGCGCCTCGGTTTCGTCGGGTAGGGACAGCGCCACGCCGAGCGCCAGAAAAAACAGGATGAACAGCGGCGCGCCGAGGTAGAAGTTCATCGGGCCGCCCGGCGAGATGAAGCTTCCCGGCGGTCCGATGATCGTGATCGTCTCGATGAGCTGCTCGACCGCGAAGGCCGCGGCGGCGTAACCAAGCCAGCGTGGAAAACGACCTTCGTTGGCCGCCAACAAGATTGGTGCGGCAACCAGGATGTTGGACACGGTGAGCAGGGGGCCCCACATCGTGACGATGTCCGTGATCGTCCGAGCGGTCCCCGAACCGAGTTCGGCGGGATGCAGCGCCAGTCCGGAGGTGAACCAGGTGGTGATGCTGATCTGCACGACGACCACGGCGGAGCCGATCGTGAACATGAAGGCATACGGCCCCGCCAGCCGGTCGCGGGCGTGGGCGAGGACCACCACCAGCGCCAGCGAGCCGAACGCCACCAACAGCGCCTGAGTGCGCATCGCACCGGAGTTCTCTTGGATGTGGGTGACGATGTCGAGGCCCGGCTTGTCGATGCCCGGCAGCGCCGGAACCATCAGCAACGCAACGGCATACAGAACCGCGAACGCGATGGCCGCGACCATCGGGACTCGACGATCCACAGCAACACTGTAGACACCGGCGTTATCCCCAACGCTCATTTCATCCACAGGGCGCGTCGTCGACTGTCGACGACGCGCTTTGCGGTCGGCGTGCGCGCTTATCTTCGGCAACCATGCGAACCGAATTGGCCGCCGAGCGCCTGCAGCGCCGACTGGGCGGCGAAGTAGAGCCCGACACCGACGTCGAGGAGCGCCAACCGGACACGTCGCTGACCCGCTGGCTGCCCGAAACCACCGGCGACGGTGCCGCGGGTTGGGTCGCTGCGGTGCGCGCCGACCCCGGTCGCGCCGGCGTCCTCGCGCTCGCCGGGGTAGGTGTCATCGCGGTGCTGATCACGGTGTTCGTGCTGGTTCGTGACGATACCCCCGCGGTGGCAGCGGCCGAACTTCCGCCGGTGCAGATGGTTTCGTCGGCGAGCCCGACGGCGGATGCGGCGAGCTCGGCGTCGGGCGGGCCGGTCGTCGTCAGCGTCGTGGGCCTGGTGCACAAGCCGGGACTGGTCACGCTCGAGGCGGGCGCACGGATCGCCGACGCGCTCGCCGCGGCGGGCGGTCCGCTGGACGGCGCGGACATGGTGGGACTCAACATGGCCAGACGGCTCACCGACGGCGAGCAGATCGTCGTCGGTATCGCGGCGCCGCCAGGTGAACCGACCGCCATGGGCAGCTCGGTCAGTCCCGGTGCGACGGCCACATCGGCGGACTCACCGCCGACCGGGACAGGCGACAAACCGTCGGGCGAGAAGGTGAACCTGAACACCGCGACCGTCGAGCAACTCGAGACGCTGCCCGGCATCGGTCCGGTGACCGCCGCGGCGATCGTGGCATGGCGCGACGCGAATGGCCGGTTCACCAGCGTCGATCAGCTCGGTGACGTGGACGGCATCGGACCGGCGCGGCTCGACAAGCTACGCAGCCTCGTTCATGTGTGACGACGGTGGCGGACGCCGGCGCGACCCCGCTCGATCTTCGGCTGGTCCCGGCGGCGCTGACCAGCTGGGCGGTGACCGGCGCCGGAATCGTCTGGCACCTCGGCGGAGCGGTCGGCGCCGCTGTTGTAGCAGTGGCGACAACAGCGGCGCTGGGATGGTGGGGTGGTGGACGTAGTGGCCGGAGGGCGCAGGCCGACCGAACGGCCGTCGGCGCGAGTGTGGTCGCGGTCGCGGTGGTGGCCACCGCGTTCGCGATCGCGATCGGCCTGCAGGTCGACCAGCTGCGCGCCCACCCGCTTACCCAGCGCTACGGCACGGCCGCCACCGTCGTCGTCACACCGACGGAAAGTCCCCGAGCGCTCGGCGGCAACCGGACGGTGTTCCGCGGCTCGCTGCTGACGTTCGACGGGCGCGAAATGTCGGGCAGGGTGGTGGTATTCGCGTCGACCTCCGGCGTTGCCGACCTGACGGCCGGCACACCCGTGGCGTTCCGAGCCCGGATCGGCCGACCCACCCGGCGCGACCTCAGCGTGGCGGTGCTCTCGGCGACCGGCGAGCCCACCTACGGCGAGGCGGCCGCGGTCCACCGGGCCGCCCACGGAATCCGCGCCGGATTCGCCGACGCTGCACGGCGGTCACTGCCTGCGGACCAGGCCGCGATGCTGCCCGCGCTGGTGCTCGGCGACACGTCGGGGGTTCCGAAACACACGACGGCCGAATTCCGCGCCGCCGGCCTGACGCATCTGACCGCGGTCTCGGGCGCCAACGTCACGATCGTGTGCGGGGCAGTCCTGTTGACGGCTGGACTGGTCGGCCCACGGGCGGCAGTCGGCCTCGCAGCGGTCGCGCTGCTCGCATTCGTCGTGGTCGTGCAGCCGACGGCGAGTGTGTTGCGCGCCGCGGTGATGGGTGCGATCACCTTGTTGGCGGTGCTGACGCATCGGCGCCGACAGGCGATTCCGGCGTTGTCGGCCAGCGTGTTGGTGTTGCTGATCGCATCCCCGGAGTTGGCGGTCGACGCTGGGTTCGCGTTGTCGGTGTCGGCGACCGCGGCCCTCGTCGTACTCGCTCCGATGTGGTCTCGGCGACTCGCCGACCGCGGCTGGCCCAAGCCGGCCGCCGACGCGGTCAGCGTGGCCACCGCCGCGCAACTGGTCACGGCGCCGCTCGTCGCGGGGATGGCGGGCACGTTCAGCATCGTGTCGGTCGCGGCCAATGTCGCGGTCGCGCCGGTGATTCCGCCGATCACAGTTGTCGGCACCGCCGCCGCCGCACTGGGCCGCATCTGGCCCGCCGGTGCCGATTTGCTGATCCGCTTCACCGGTCCGGAACTGTGGTGGCTGTTGCATGTAGCCCGCTGGGCAGCCGGCGTCCCCGGATCCACGGTGCCCGTGCCGTCGGGGCTGGCCGGGGTCATGCTGCTCGCCGCCGCCGGTTTCGGGGCGGTGATGGCTTGGCGCTGGCGCTGGGTGCGCGTCGGGGCGGGCGCCGCCGCGGTGTGCCTGCTGGCATGGACGGTGGCGGGGCTGCTGTCGGGCGGCCGTGACACGATCGTGGGGTGAGCGAAGCGTCGCGGTTGCATCTGATCCTCGGAGACGAGGAATTGCTGGTCGAACGCGCGGTCGCGGCGGTTCTGCGGGACGCGCGCAAGCAGGCGGGCACTCACGACATCCCGGTCGACCGGCTGCGCGCGGGCGACGTCAGCACAAGCGAACTCGCCGAACTGTTGAGCCCGTCATTGTTCGCCGACGAGCGGGTGGTGGTGCTGGAGTCGGCGGCGGAGGCGGGCAAAGACGCGGTCGCGCTGATCGCCGACGCCGCAGCCGATCTGCCGCCCGGCACCGTGCTGGTCGTCGCGCACTCCGGTGGCGGCCGCGCGAAGGCGCTCGCCGATCAACTCAAGAAGCTGGGCGCGCAGGTGCATCCCTGCGCGCGTATCGCCAAGGCCGCCGAGCGGGCCGACTTCGTCCGGCGTGAGTTCCGCGCCCTGAAGGTCAAGGTCGGCGACGACACGGTCACCGCAGTGCTCGACGCGATCGGCTCGGACATCCGGGAACTGGCCGCCGCGTGTTCGCAGTTGGTCACCGACACCGGCGGCGCGGTCGACGCGGCGGCGGTGCGTCGCTACCACTCGGGCAAGGCCGAGGTGAAGGGGTTCGACATCGCCGACAAGGCCGTCGTCGGCGACGTCGCGGGAGCAGCCGAAGCGCTACGGTGGGCGATGTTGCGCGGCGAACCGCATGTCGTGCTGGCCGACGCGCTGGCCGAAGCCGTGCACACCATCGCCCGGGTGCGTCCGTTGTCGGGTGATCCCTATCGGCTGGCCTCAGAGTTGGGCATGCCGCCGTGGCGGGTGCAGAAGGCGCAGAAGCAGGCGCGGCGGTGGTCGAACACCTCGGTCGCCGAGGCGATGCGATTGGTGGCCGCGCTCAATGCGGATGTCAAGGGCGCCGCGGCCGACCCGGACTACGCGTTGGAGGCAACCGTCAGGAGGGTCGCCGAACTCATAGCAGACTGAGCGGCTTGATTGCGCGGAGTGCACGCCTCACGTACGGATTCTCGCGATTCGCGTACACCAGCCGTGTACTCGGCGAGGAAGATCAGAGCTTGTTGAACGCCGAGGCCAGAGCCGATTTGCGGTTCGCGGCCTGGTTCTTGTGGATGACGCCCTTGCTGGCGGCCTTGTCCAGCTGGCGGCTGGTCGACGCCAGCAGGTCACGAGCCTTGTCCTTGTCGCCGGCCTCGACGGCCTGCCGGAATCCGCGGACCGCCGTGTGAAGCGACGACTTGACCGACTTGTTGCGCAGCCTGCGGCGCTCGTTGGTCTTGATCCGCTTTTCCTGCGACTTGATGTTGGCCACGCGTGTAGTCCTTCGTAAATCCTGTTGGAGTTTCCCAAAGTCTGGTAGGCGCCCGGCGTGCGGGCTGCGACGGTTCAGGTTACCAGCGTAGCGGGCAAATGCCCAAAGCGAGCCGGCCGACCGTCGGCCTCACCGCAGCGGCTTCGGCGTCACCGGGCCGGCTTCGCGCCGACGCCGGGATGCACCTCGACGCGATGCAGGTCGTCACCGACTTCGATCTGCCGGTCGAACACCGACGCGGCCAGCGCGCGCCAATCGTCTTCCTGTCCGGCCTCGATGGCCGGCACGTAGTGCGTCAGGATGAGGATCCCGACCCCGGCCCGCGCCGCGGTCGTCGCCGCCTCCTCGACCGAGGAGTGGTAGTCGCAGATGTCGCGGATGCGCTGCATGGGCATCTTGTCGATCAGGTCTTTGCGGATGACGGTGTGCACCAACGCGCCTGCGCCCGCGGCCAGCGCGTCGAGGCTTTCGCACGGCACCGTATCGCCGGCCAGGACAACCGACGCATCGGCGTGCTCGACACGGAACCCGATCGTCGGTGCGACGGGTCGGTGGTCGGTCGGTGCGACCCGGATCGTCACCCCGTCGCTGTTCCACACTTCACCGTCGGTGTACTCGTGTACCTGCAGTGGCGGCGGCGACGTCAGATCGGCGTGGTGGGCGATGCGGTATCCGATGTCGAAGCCGAACGCCTTGAGCGTGGCGTCGACCACCTCCGCGGTGCCCGGCGGCCCGATGATCTGCAGCGGGGCGGGATCGGGCGTGAAGGTCGACACCCAACGGGTGATGATCACGTCGCCCAGATCCGCGATGTGGTCGCTGTGCAGGTGGGTCAACAGCAGCGCAGACAAACCGTTGGCCGCGGCGCCCGCGGCGGTCAGCCGTTGTTGTACGCCGCGGCCGCAGTCGACCAGAAACGTCTGCCCGCCCGCACGCACCAGCGTCGACGGGCCGGCCCGGCGGGCGTCGGGGATGGGGCTTCCGGTACCGAGCAGTGTCACCTCGATCATGGGCCCACATATACCTGACGGCCGCGTCGAAAACCTGCCATTGACGGCCCGCCGGCCCGGGCTCGAGGCGCAGAGCAGCGTTGCGCAGGCGTGACCCGGTTGCAACCGTGCAAACCCTTCCGCGTGGACCGCGGCGCACCTAGCCTGTGAGGTACATCACGAGCGGAGGCAACGATGCGGATCGCGGACGTGTTGCGGAGCAAGGGCGCCGCGGTGGCCACGATTACCCCGGAGACATCGGTCGCGGGGTTGCTCACCGAGTTGGCCGTACACAACATCGGGGCGATGGTGGTGGTGTCGCCCGACGGTGTGGTGGGCATCGTCTCCGAGCGCGATGTGGTGCGCGCACTGCATGCGCACGGTGCCGACCTGTTGCGACGGCCGGTGTCAGAGATCATGACCAGCTTCGTGGCGACCTGCGCACCGGATGATTCGGTCGACAGCCTGAGCGCGTTGATGACGACGAACCGGGTCCGGCACGTGCCGGTGATGGAGAACGGCAGGCTGGCGGGCATCGTCAGCATCGGCGACGTGGTCAAGACGCGGATGGAAGAACTCGAAACGCAGCAGGAGCAGTTGCAGGCCTACATCACCCGTGGCTGACGTCGAGGTCGCGCCCGCCCGGCGGCGCGACGTCCGCACCCTGTCCGAGGTCCTGGGCCGCGCGTTCTACCAGGACCCGGTGATGAGGTGGATGCTGCCCGACGACGCCACGCGGGCTCGCGGCCTCACGCGGATGTTCGCGACCATGACCCGACACCACTTCCTGCGAACCGACGCCGTCGAGGTGGCCGGTGGCGAACGGATCGGCGCCGCGGCGCTGTGGGCCCCGCCCGGGCAGTGGAAGCAGGGGCGCCTCGAAGAGCTGCTGATGATGCCCGGCTTCATCCGGGCGTTCGGCTCGCGGGTCAGACGCGGTCAGCAGGTCTCCGAGCTGATGAAGCAACACCATCCGGAGGAGCCGCACTGGTATCTCGCGGTGATCGGCAGCGATCCGACCGTCCGCGGCACCGGCTTCGGCCAAGCGCTGATGCGCTCGCGACTCGATCGGTGCGACGCCGAGTACGCGCCGGCCTATCTCGAGTCGAGCAACCCCGACAACATCCCGTACTACCAGCGCTTCGGATTCGAGGTCACCGGCGAGATCACGTTGCCCGACGGCGGCCCCAGCATGTGGCCGATGTGGCGAAACCCGCGCTAGTTCTTCGCCGAACAGACGCAAACTGCCCCGAGAAAATGGAGCACTTTGTGTCTGCTCGCGGGATGAGCGGTCAGCTCCAGGAGTACTCGGCGCGGAGGCGGATGGCGACCGCTTCGAACTTCTCGCGCGTGAGGATCGCGCCTTCGCGCCGGATGCCGGCCTCGGGGACGTCGAGCACCCGGTCCAGCCGCACCCAACTCTGCCGACCCTCGTAGTCCCAGGTGCCGCTGCCGATGCCGACCCAGTTGGGGTCGTCGCGATGGTGGTCTCGGCTGGACAGCATCAGGCCGAGCAGTGTCGAGCGGTCCCGCCCGACGACCAGCACGGGACGGTCCTTGCCCTGCGTCGGATCGTCCTCGTAGACCACCCACGTCCACACGATCTCGCCGGGGTCGGCGCGACCGTCCAGGTTGGGCGCGTACACCACCTTGCGGGCGCGATGTGCCGTCGGCACGAAGTTGCCGCTGACCGGCCGTCCCACGGTGATCGCCGGGGCATCCTCTTTCGGCGTGCCGGCGATCGCGTCCAGGCCGATCTTGATGCCCTGCTGGATTCCGCGCTGAACGGTGTCGGACTGGCCGATCTGACGGATGAACTTCGGCGCCTCGTTGAACACCAAATTCTCCGCGAACCTCTGGAATGTTCTCCACGGCGGAGCCATGTCCCGAGCATAAGCGAGGGTCGGGGACGCGCGATTGTGTGCGCAGGCCATGCCCTCGATACGCTGTTGGCACCCTCAGCACCGTCCTACCAGGAGAAACCCAATCAGCAATTTCGCCGATCAGACCTTCACGGCGCCGGCGCAGATCCGGAACTTCTGCATCATCGCCCACATCGATCACGGCAAGTCGACGTTGGCCGATCGGATGCTGCAACTCACCGGCGTCGTCGCCGAGCGAGACATGCGCGCGCAATACCTCGACCGGATGGACATCGAGCGCGAGCGCGGCATCACGATCAAGGCGCAGAACGTCCGCCTGCCCTGGCGGGTCACCGACGACGACGGCATCGAAAAAGACTTTGTGCTGCATCTGATCGACACCCCCGGCCACGTCGACTTCACCTATGAGGTGTCGCGCGCACTCGAGGCGTGCGAAGGCGCAGTGCTACTCGTCGACGCCGCCCAGGGCATCGAGGCGCAGACGCTGGCCAACCTGTACCTGGCGTTGGATCGCGACCTGCACATCATCCCGGTGCTCAACAAGATCGACCTGCCCGCGGCCGACCCGGACCGGTACGCCGCCGAACTCGCCCACATCATCGGTTGTGAGCCCACCGATGTTCTGCGGGTGTCGGGTAAGACCGGCGAAGGCGTGCGCGACCTGCTCGACCACGTCGTGCGCGAGGTGCCGCCACCGACCGGTGAGGCCGACGCGCCTGCCCGCGCCATGATCTTCGACTCCGTCTACGACACCTACCGCGGCGTGGTGACCTACGTGCGCGTCGTCGACGGCAAGATCGTCCCGCGCGAGCGCATCAAGATGATGTCCACCGGCGCCACGCACGAACTGCTCGAGGTCGGCATCGTCTCACCGGAACCGAAAGCCTCGGCGGGCTTGGGTGTTGGGGAGGTCGGCTACCTCATCACCGGTGTGAAGGACGTGCGCCAGAGCAAGGTCGGAGACACCGTGACGACGGCGCGCCACGGCGCCGCCGAACCGCTCACGGGGTACCGCGAGCCGCGGCCGATGGTGTACTCGGGGCTGTATCCCGTTGACGGCTCGGATTATCCGGTGCTGCGTGACGCGCTGGACAAGCTGCAACTCAACGACGCCGCGCTGACCTACGAACCGGAAACGTCCGTGGCGCTCGGATTCGGCTTCCGCAGCGGCTTTCTCGGCCTGCTGCACATGGAGATCACCCGCGAGCGCCTCGAGCGCGAGTTCAACCTCGACCTGATCTCGACGTCGCCGAACGTGGTGTATCGCGTTGTCCAAGAAGATTCTTCGGAAATCGTGGTCACCAATCCGTCGGACTGGCCGGACGGCAAAATCCGCACGGTCTACGAGCCGGTGGTCAAGACCACGATCATCGCGCCGAGCGAGTTCATCGGCACGATCATGGAGCTGTGCCAGTCGCGCCGCGGCGAACTGGGCGGCATGGACTACCTGTCGCCGGAGCGGGTTGAGCTGCGCTACACGATGCCGCTGGGCGAGATCATCTTCGACTTCTTCGACGCGCTGAAATCGCGCACCCGCGGCTATGCCAGCCTCGATTACGAGGAGGCCGGCGAGCAGGAGGCCGAGTTGGTCAAGGTCGACATCCTGCTGCAGGGCGAGCCCGTCGACGCGTTCAGCGCGATCGTGCACAAGGAGTCGGCATACGCCTACGGCAACAAGATGACCACCAAGCTCAAGGAGCTGATCCCGCGTCAGCAGTTCGAGGTTCCGGTGCAGGCGGCGATCGGATCGAAGATCGTCGCTCGCGAAAACATCCGCGCGATCCGCAAAGACGTGCTATCGAAGTGTTACGGCGGCGACATCACGCGTAAGCGCAAGCTGCTGGAGAAGCAGAAGGAAGGCAAGAAGCGGATGAAGACCATCGGCCGGGTAGAGGTGCCACAGGAGGCGTTCGTCGCCGCCCTGTCCACCGACTCGTCCGCCGACAAGGCCAAGAAGTAGCTCCGATGCGCAGGGCGGCGATGGCGGCGGCGTTGGGCGCAATCGCGATACTCGCCGGCTGTTCGGCGCCGCCCGCCGAGGCGCCGGTCGTGCACATCGCCGAAGCCGTCCAACCATCTCCGACGCGCGCGCTGGAGAAGATTCTGCCCACCCAGGAAGAGCTGGCCGCCGTCCTCGGCTCGACCGGCATGATGGGCCAACGTGTACAGGGTGGCCCCGACATGCTGCTGGCGAGTGTCGGCGAAGGCGACGCGACGCCCGCCGAATGCGTCAGCCCGACATACCGGCTGCAGCGGGTGGTCTACGACGCAGGTCCGGTGCAATCGGTGGCGAGCCAGTCGTGGGCAGGCGGATCGTTCGACGGCCCGCCGGTGTCGGGGTTCTTCGGCGTCGTGCAGTTCTCGTCGAAGGCTGCCGCGCAGGCCTTCTTCGCCGACTCGGCCGACAAGTGGCATCGCTGCAACGGGCAGTCGCTGGTGTTGAACCAACCCGACCACGGCGCACAGCGGACGAGCAGGGTCACCGATGTGACGGTCGATGGCCGGATCGTATCGGCGATGGTGATGCACGACGGCGATTCGATGACCGAACGTGCGCTCGGGATCGGCGCCGATTGTGTTGTGGACGTTGAGATTTCCGACGTCAACAGTCTCGGCGGCCCGCAAGCGGCTGCTACAGTGACCAGCCTGATGCTGGACAAGGTCGGCGCCGCTTAAGGCTTTCGCGACCCGGAAATTGAAGTGTGGCGCACACACTCCCGTAGGCGGTCCTAATAGCGCCATATGGGCTTCGTCGGTGAGCGACCGTCGGCGGGCGAGATCACCGCAGGGATATGAAACGAACCTTGGCCGCCAGCCGGCCCTGCATTTCGAAAGGTGTTCGGTGTGGGAAAGACTCACCCGTCCCGGACCCCGACGGCCGCCGTGTCCTTTAGCGGCAACACGCCGCCGCCGGGGCCGGGCAGTTGTTCGCGACTAGGGCTCTTCGTTGATCTCGCCGTCGGCTGCGGTGACGTCGAGGTCCTCGTTGCCATCGCTGCCGAACCCCGCCCACGCCTGGGTTGTGCTGTTGTCGACACCGTTTGTGGCGGTCGCGGTGTTGTTGATGTTGTCGTCGCCACCCGCGCCTGCAATGGCGGTGAGGAAGCTGTCGAGGCCGCTATTGGTGCCGGTTGCAGTGTTGCCGGTGTTGTTGTCGCCCTGATACCCGGAACCAGCCGCCGTAGTGGCGCCGTCGCCGCTGTTCGTGGCGGTTGCGGTGTTTCCGGTGTTGTTATCACCAATGACTCCAGCTACGGCCTGCGTGGTGGCGTCGTTCGCGGTGTTGGTCGCCGAGGCGCTGTTGTCGCTGTTGTTATCTCCCTGGGAGCCGGCCTCGACCGCAGTGCTGCTGCTGGTGCCGCTGTTTGTGGCGGTCCCGGTGTTGTTGTCGTTGTTGTCTCCCACGACGCCGGAGTATGCGAAGGCTGCGCTGTCGCTGCCCCCGGTGTTCGTGGCGGTGGCCACGTTGTCGTCGCTGTTGCTGCCGGGTCCACCGTTAAGGACGTCGCTGGTACCACCGCCAGCCCAGGCTTGGGCATTCTGGCCGACAGCGCTGGCGGTGTTGTCGGTGTTGTTGTCGCCGAAGGAGCCTGCGCTGGCCACGCTGTTGTCGCCGGGAACGCCGGTGGTGGTGTCGCCGGTGACGGTGGCCGTATTGTTGGTGTTGCCGTTGCCGTTGGCGCCCGCATAGGCGGTGCTGTTGTCGCCGTCGACGGTGGCTCTGTTGTTGTTGTTGTCGCTGCCGCCGCTGCCGGCGTAAGCCTCGCTGTTTTCGCCGGACGCCCGGGCGGTGTTGTTGTTGTTATTGACGCCGCCACCCGAGCCGGCAGCAGCGATGGCGCCATCTGCGTTGGCCTTGGCGCTGTTCTTCACGCCGCCGCCCGCAGTCGCGGTGGCACCGGCGCCCGTAGCAGTGGCCCTACTTTTGCTGCCGCTGGTCACGCTGGCTGTGGCGCCCTCACCGGTGGCCCTGGCCTTGGTGCCGGTACTACCCTCCGGGGTGAAGGCCACCGCGGTGCCGCCGCCATTTTTTACCACCACACCGTTCTTCGAGACCATCACATTCTTCGGCGGCTTCGGCGCCTTCGCCGCCGATGAATCGCTCGAGGCCTTGGTGTCTTTGTCCGCCTTGTCCGTCTTGTCCGCCTTGTCCGTCTTGTCCGCCTTGTCCGTCTTCGCCGTTGACGAATCGCTCGCGGCGTTGCTGTCCTTGTCCGGTTTGGCGAAAGCCTCGACCGGCGTCGCGAACAGCCCGACCCCGATGCCCAGCGCGACCGCTAACGCCCCGACGCGGCCGATGTAATTTGCGTTACCCATGATGAATCTCCCAGAGATGCGATGTGGTGATGTAGACCGCGTCGAAACGACGCGAAGAGTGGGTATGTCGCAGAAAACATGCAATACCCCCCGTGCCCAGCAGCGGCCCGTTGCAACAACGTTCTGGCTACACTTTCAACCGGGCTATCGAGACCGTAGCTCAGCAACTAGGGATTAATTGTCACTATTGGCAATTTTCCGTTACACAACCTTCATCGACATCGCTCCTCGGGCCAAAGAGGACTCTCGCCAAGCCGTTCCTATTCACTGAGAGTTAAGCGAAACAATTTGCTTGAGCAATGAGTCGGCCCACCGGAGGCAACCTAGTTGACGTGCTCTCTAAGAGGGGTCCATCGGGTTTAGAGTCCCGGGGCACGATGTCGGGTGCGAGGGACACGCAAGCTATGGCTGTCGGAAGCGGCATCCTCGGGGGACGACATTATGGGCACGTTGCGCCGCGCTGGTGAGTTGGCGGTACTCATCGTCGTTCCTCCGTCGATTCCAGGGTCGCCGACCCTGATTGAGGGCGAGCGCGACGGCTCAGGTCAACGACCCCAAGGGCTGGTAGATGGGGCGCATTGAGTAGTGGACTACCACAATTATCGGTGCGTCGGTCTCCGCTACTGAACCGACAACGGCGGCAGCTCCCACGCGGGCCGACGGTCATGACCACGCGCGTATGTACCGCGATAAAGGCCGCTAGGTTGCCTTGGTCCGGCGAAGCCGGATTTTGAGTCAAGTTTGTGTTGTTGGGGAAGCGATGGCTAGGTCGGTGAACGCGTCGGTGAGCGAGCGTCCGCACAGGCCGACCAGGACGCCGATCGCTGTGTCCGATCACCTTGCGCGACGTGTCGTTGGTTCGAAGGCCGCTATCGCTCATGGCGAAGATGGCGGTCGGCGAGCAGCCGTCCGCCACCAGATCGGCGCTCGGCGATTTGAGGGTTTACATCGGGGCGTTGGCGGGGACGAAGACGCCGGAGCTGTCGGCCTCCTCCTCGGCCCGGATCACGTGCACCACCGCGTTGATCAACGCTAGATGGGTGAACGCCTGCGGGAAGTTTCCGAGGTGCCGGCCGGTGCGCGGCTCGATCTCCTCGGCGTACAGGTGCAGCGGGCTGGCGAACGAGAGCAGTCGCTCGCACAGATGCTTGGCGCGGCTGATCTCGCCGATCTCGACCAGCGCCGACACCAACCAGAACGAGCAGATCGTGAACGTGCCCTCCTCGCCGGACAACCCGTCGTCGGTCTCCTCGACGCGGTAGCGCAACACCAGACCTTCCTCGGTGAGCTCGTCGGCGATCGCCAGCACGGTGGCCCGCACCCGCGGGTCGTCCGGTGGAAGGAACCGGGTCAGCACGGCCAACAGCAGTGAGGCGTCGAGCGCATCGTCGCCGTAGCGCTGCGTCAGCACTCCGCGGGAGTCGACGCCGTTCTTGAGCACGTCGGCCTTGATCTCCTCGGCGATCGCTCGCCACTGTTGGGCATAGGACTTCTCGCCCTGGAACTCGGCCAGCTTGGACCCTCGGTCCAGCGCCACCCAGCACATGATCTTGCTCGAGGTGAAGTGCTGCGGTTCGCCACGCACCTCCCAGATCCCGCGGTCGGGCTGCTTCCAGTGTTTGATCGCCTCTTCGACCTGTTGTTTGAGCACGGGCCAGAGCGTGTCGGAGATCTGCTCGCGCGACTTGGCGTGCAGGTACACCGAATCGAGCATGGTGCCCCAGATGTCGTGCTGCATCTGGTTGTAGGCCCCGTTGCCGATGCGCACGGGCCGCGCACCGTCATACCCGGACAGGTGGTGCAATTCCTCCTCGACCAGCGTGCGCTCCCCGCCGACGGCGTACATCACCTGAAGCGGATGGCGCTCACCGTTGTTCGCGCCGGACACGTCGGCGATGAACGCGAAGAAATCGTCGGCCTCGCGGTCCAGCCCCAACGTGTAGAGCCCCCACAGCGCGAATGTGGAGTCGCGCACCCACGCGTAGCGGTAGTCCCAATTGCGTTCGCCCTGAGGCGTTTCGGGCAACGAGGTGGTGGGCGCCGCCAACAGCGCGCCGGTCGGGGAGTAGGTCAGCCCCTTGAGCGTCAACGCGCTGCGCTGCAGATAGGCCCGCCACGGATGGTCGGGGAAGTCGCCGACGTTGATCCACTGTCGCCAGGCCTCGCTGGTCTGCCACATCTTGTCGGCGGCCTCGTCATAGGTTTGCGGAGCCGGGTGCTTGGACCACGACAGCGCAACGAACGCGTTGTCGCCCTCCTTCATCCGGGTGCGGGCCCGCGCCTCGTGGCCTTCCAACCCGAGCCGCAGGTTCGTGGTGAGCCGCATGGTCGGATGCGCGTCGGCGTCGCGGGTGGCCCGCGCGATCGCCTCGCCGTAGGCCTGGGCCGAGTACTCCCAGGTGGCCGGGGTGCGGTGGTAGTCGAACGCCGGCTCGCAGTTCATCACCAACTCGACGGTGCCGCTCACGCATCGCACGGTGCGCAGCAGGATGTGCTCGGCATCCCAGTCCATTGGTGTGCGGCGGTGGGTGCGCGACCGCGCCTCCAGGTCGTGCCACGGCCCCATCACCAGCGCGTCGCGCACGATCAGCCACCCGGTGTGGGTCTGCCAAGTCGTCTCGAGGATCAGGCTGCCGGGCAGGTACCGGCGGGCCGAAGGTACCGACACCCCGTAGGGACCGAGCCGGAAGTGGCCGGCGCCGCGGTCCAGGATCGCGCCGAACACGCTGGGCGAGTCGGGCCGCGGCACGCACATCCACTCGACGGACCCGGCCGAGGAGATCAGGCAGGTGTTCTCGCAGTCGGATAAAAACGCGTAGTCGGCGATCGGCGGAAACGGGTTCCGCAACGACCCGCCGGGGGCATACGGCGTCGGAGCGGTCACGGTCAGCGGGGTGTGCGCCGCGACAGCGTGCGCGGGTTTCGCCCCGTTTTCGGTCTCCGTGGACCCGTCCGACGGCCCGGTTTGTTGCAGAACCATGCCGACATCATCGACTGCCGATGTGTCCGGCGTCTACTCATCGGCCGGGTGTCCGGGCACTTCGCGCTGTCACCGGCGGGCAAAGGCCGGGATACGTTCGGGAAGGGGGCCGATCGCGACACCGTAGGCCGCCACCCTGCGCAGCAACGGCAGCCTGGCGGCGGCGCGCACCAGTAGGGGCGGCTCTGCGGGTCCGGTTGACGTGACGGCGACCGCGATGACCCGGCGATGGATCATCTTCTGCACCGACTGGATCAGCGCCGTCGGCAGCCATCGCCGGGCCTGGACAAGCATCAGATGCCTGGTGGACAGCGTCCCCGAGCGCAACGGGCCGGCCAGGATCCGCCCCGTCGCGACGGCGTCGGCCACCGCGAGGTTGATCCCGACGCCGCCCACCGGCGACATCGCATGGGCGGCGTCACCGATCAGCAGCAAACCATCGGTGTACCAGCGCCTTAGCCGGTTGAGTTGCACATCGAGCAGCTTCACGTCGTCGAACGACGTCACCGCGCCGACGCGGTCGGCCAGCCACGGCACCAGGGCCACCACACCGCGGTGCAGTGACCCGATGCCCTTCGCGCGCAACTGCTGGTCGCGGCCCTTGGGAATGACGTACGCGCACTGGAAATAGTCGCCGCGGTCGATGACGATCTGGGCGTGCCCCGCGCCGAGCACGCCGGCGAGCCCGTGCGGATCATCGGGGTCACGGGGCACCCGAAACCACCAGACGTCCATCGGCACCCCGAAGTTCCGCGGCGTGAGGCCCATCGCGGTGCGCATCGTCGAAGACCGCCCGTCGCAGGCGACGGTCAGCGCCGCACTCATCTCGCGGACCTCGCCGTCGGCGCCTCGGTAGCGCACCCCGGTCACCGTGCCGCCTGCGCAGACCGGCCCCAGCACCTCGGTGCTGCGCAGCAGTGTGAAGGACGGCTCCCGTTCCGCGGCTGACGCCAGCAGTTCGAGAAAGTCCCACTGCGGGACCAACGCAATGTGCTTGTGCGGTCCGGGAATACGTCGCAGGTCCATGGCAACCTGCACGCCTTGCACCGTCAACGCCAACGTGTCGATCTCGCGGTGCGGCACGGCGGCGAACTCGTCGGACAACCCCAACTCATCGAGCAGCCGCAGCGTGCTGGCGTGCACCGTGTCACCGCGGAAGTCGCGAAGGAAATCGGCGTGCTTTTCCATCACCGTGACCTCGACGCCTGCACGGGCGAGCAACAGTCCGAGCATCACGCCCGCCGGGCCGCCGCCGACCACGACGCAGGTGGTGCGCTTCGCAGGCACGAGGCCATCTTCGCATCGCCTAGGCTGGCCGCGTGGGTGACTTCCTCAGTTGGTGGGACGGCGTCGAGCTGTGGCTCTCCGGCCTGCCGTTCGTCGCCCAGACCGCGGTGGTGATGCCGGTGGTGCTCGCGCTGGCGTACGGCGTCGCGGTTGTGCTCGACGGCGCCCTCGGCAACGGGATCAGGTTGGTGCGCCACATCCGCCACGACGATGAGGACGTCGACCGGTGAGCGCTTGCGAGAAGCCGGGTGCGCGGTGAGCGGCGGGATGCCGCGGTCGCGGGTGACGTTGGTGCTCGTCATCCTGGTGATCCTGGTGCTCGTCATGTGGCTGTTCACCCGGTGACACCTGCGAATCCCTCACCGGGCGGCTTGCGCCAACTCTGTTAGGCTTCGCGCCATGCAAACAGCGTCCGGCAACAAGAGCGGCCATGTGCTGGCCCTCATTGCCGTGGGTTTGAGCGCTGTCGCCGATGTCTGTTGTTGTTGCTGACTCCCTGACCCGTCCGCGGTTCGGTGTCGGTGACGGCTGTGGCATGGCGCGCTCGAGCCGATCCATCGCCTTTCCGTCGGGACGGATTCCGCTGAAATCCCCCAACGAAAGGTCACCGATGGTCAACATCCGCAAATCCTGGCGTGCCGCCGCGGCGCTCGCGACCACCGCAACCCTGCTCGCCGCGTGCGGTGGCGGGACGAGCGATGTGCCGGGCGCCGACCGGCAGGGCGGCGACGCCGAAACCACCCTGACGCTCGTCGCCTACGCCGTGCCCGAACCCGGTTGGCGAGACATCCTCCCGGCGTTCGCGGCCAGCCAAGAAGGTGAAGGCGTGGCGGTCACGACGTCCTACGGTGCGTCGGGTGATCAGTCGCGCGCGGTGGTCGACGGCAAACCTGCCGACGTCGTGAACTTCTCGGTTGAACCCGACATCACCCGGCTGGTGGAGGCGGGCAAGGTCACCGAGGACTGGAACGCCGGCGTCACGAAGGGCATCCCGTTCGGCTCGGTCGTTTCGCTGGTTGTCCGCGAGGGCAACCCAAAGAACATCAAGGACTGGGACGACCTTCTGCAACCCGGGCTCGAAGTGGTCAGCCCCAGCCCGTTGAGTTCCGGGTCGGCGAAGTGGAACCTGTTGGCGCCGTATGCCGCCAAGAGCAACGGCGGCCAGAACCCGCAGGCCGGCCTCGAATTCGTGGACAAGCTTGTCACCGAACACATCAAGACCAGGCCGGCGTCGGGCCGCGAGGCCACCGACCTGTTCCTGCAGGGCACCGGCGATGTGCTGTTGAGCTACGAGAACGAGGCGATCAACGTCGAGCGTCAGGGCAAGCCGGTCGAACACGTCAACCCGCCGCAGACGTTCAAAATCGAGAATCCCGTCGCCGTGGTCACCTCCAGCGCGCATCAGGACAAGGCGAACGCGCTGAAGAACTTCCTCTACACCCCGGAGGCCCAGAAGATCTGGGCGCAGGCCGGTTTCCGGCCGGTCGATCCCGCGGTCGCCGAGGACTTCGCGATCGACTTCCCCGCCCCGCAGAAGCTGTGGACGATCGCCGACCTGGATGGCTGGAGCACCGTCGATCCGGCATTGTTCGACAAGGACAACGGCTCGATCACGAAAATCTACAAACAGGCGACCGGATGACGGCTGCGCTCGACCCCGGCATCTTCGCCGGCCGGTACGGCAGCACTCGCCTGCGTGTCGGCGTCGCGACGACGTGGTTGTCGGTGATCGTGCTGCTGCCGCTGGCCGCGATCGTCTGGCAGTCCGCGGGCGGCGGGTGGGCGGCGTTCTGGGAGGCGGTGACGTCCAACGCGGCGCTGGAATCGTTTCGCGTGACGTTGACGATCTCGACAGTCGTCGCGGTGGTGAACCTGTTCTTCGGCCTGCTGGTCGCCTGGGTGCTCACCCGCGACGACTTTCCCGGAAAGCGGTTGGTCGACGCGATCATCGACCTGCCGTTCGCGTTGCCCACCATCGTCGCCAGCCTGGTGATGCTCGCGCTCTACGGCCCGAACAGCCCGGTCGGAGTGCACATTCAGCACACGAAGTGGGGAGTGGCCACCGCGCTGCTGTTCGTCACGCTGCCGTTCGTGGTGCGCTCGGTGCAGCCGGTGCTGCTCGAACTGGACCGGGAAGTGGAGGAGGCCGCGGCGTCGCTGGGCGCCGACAACTTCACGATCTTCCGGCTGGTGATCCTGCCCGCGCTGCTGCCGTCGCTGCTGTCGGGTACCGGCCTGGCGTTCTCCCGCGCGATCGGCGAGTACGGCTCGGTCGTGCTGATCGGCGGGGCGGTACCGGGGGAGACCGAGGTGTCCTCCCAGTACATCCGTACCCTCATCGAATTCGATGACCGGACCGGGGCCGCCGCGGTTTCCATTGTGCTGCTGGCGTTTTCCTTTGTCGTGTTGTTGATCCTGCGCACCGTCGGGGCTCGCGCCGCCAAGCGGCAGGAGCTCGAGGCATGATCCTTTCACCTGCGGCGCGGTACGTGCTGCGCATCGTCGCACTCGGCTACCTGCTGGTGCTGCTGGTCGTGCCCGTCGGGCTGATCCTGTGGCGCACCTTCGCGCCCGGCATCGGCACCTTCGTCGAGTCGATCACCACGCCGGCGGCGATCTCGGCGCTTCACCTTTCGCTGCTGGTGGTCGCGATCGTCGTGCCGCTCAATGTGATCTTCGGGGTGCCGACGGCTCTGGTGCTGGCGCGCAACCGGTTTCGTGGCAAGAGCCTGCTCCAGGCGGTCATCGACCTGCCGTTCGCGGTGTCTCCGGTGGTGGTCGGTGTCGCATTGATCCTGTTGTGGGGCAGCGCCGGAGCGTTCGGCTTCGTCGAAAACAACCTCGGTCTCAAGATCATCTTCGGTTTGCCGGGCATCGTGTTGGCGAGCATCTTCGTCACCGTGCCGTACGTCATCCGCGAGGTCGAGCCCGTCCTGCATGAGCTGGGCACCGACCAGGAGGAGGCGGCGTCGACGCTGGGTTCGAGCTCGTGGCAGACGTTCTGGCGGGTCACCCTGCCCTCGATCAAGTGGGGCCTGATGTACGGCGTGGTCCTGACCGTGGCCCGTACCCTCGGCGAGTACGGGGCGGTGATCATGGTGTCGTCGAACCTGCCGGGTACCTCGCAGACGCTGACCCTGCTGGTGTCGGACCGCCATGCGCGCGGCGCGGAATACGGCGCCTACGCGATCTCGACGCTGCTGATGGCGGTGGCGGTGATCGTGTTGATCGCTCAGGTGATTCTCGACGCCCGCCGCCAGAAGACGACCGAGTAGAACAGGAGACGACGGCTGTGCCGAACGCGATCACCGTGGAGGGCGCCAACAAGCGCTACGGCGACTTCGCCGCGCTCGACAACGTCGACTTCGACGTGCCCGCCGGTTCGCTCACCGCGCTGCTGGGGCCCAGCGGTTCGGGCAAGTCCACCCTGCTGCGCGCGATCGCCGGCCTGGACCAGCCCGACAGCGGGACCATCACGATCAACGGCCGCGACGTCACCAAGATCCCGCCGCAGCGACGCGGCATCGGCTTCGTCTTCCAGCACTACGCCGCGTTCAAGCACCTGACCGTCCGCGACAACGTCGCGTTCGGACTCAAGATCCGCAAACGGTCGAAGGCCGAGATCGCCGAGAAGGTCGACAATCTCCTTGAAGTCGTTGGGCTGACGGGTTTTCAGACCCGATACCCGAACCAGCTCTCCGGCGGTCAGCGTCAGCGCATGGCGCTTGCCCGCGCGCTCGCGGTGGACCCGCAGGTGCTGCTGCTCGATGAGCCGTTCGGCGCGCTGGACGCCAAGGTGCGCGAGGATCTGCGGGCGTGGCTGCGCCGCCTGCATGACGAGGTGCATGTGACGACGGTATTGGTCACCCATGACCAATCCGAGGCCCTCGACGTCGCCGACCGGATCGCGGTGCTCAACAAGGGCCGTATCGAGCAGATCGGTTCACCGACACAGGTGTACGACGAGCCGGCGAACGCGTTCGTGATGTCGTTCCTCGGTGCCGTGTCGTTGCTGAACGGGGCCCTGGTGCGCCCGCACGACATCCGGGTGGGGCGCACGCCCGAGATGGCGATCGCCTCGATCGACGACTCGGTGCAGAGCGCCGGCGTGGTGCGCGCGGTCATCGACCGGATCGTCATGCTGGGCTTCGAAGTTCGCGTCGAAATGACCAACGCCGCAACGCAGACGCCGTTCACCGCGCAGATCACCCGCGGCGACGCCGAGGCGCTCGGACTGCGGGAAGGCGACACCGTGTACGTGCGTGCCACCCGCGTGCCGTCGATTCCCGCCGGCACCGAACTGCCGACGGCCGACACGCCACCGACGACGAGGCGCTGAGGGGCAAACTCGGGGCGCGGGCACCCTGAGAACTCGCGGCCGAAGATGAGGCAAACGCCTCATCCCGTTCGGGCGCGGGGCTGGTTCAGTAGCTCGAATGGACGCATTGCGCACACCTGCCGAGGTCGATCCGGACAAGCTCATGGCCTTCGTGTTCCGCGCTGTCGAGGAGGCCGGCGCCGCACTCAACTGTGCGCTGGTTGTCATGGGTGACCGACTCGGGTACTACCGGTCACTGGCCGAGCACGGGCCCAGCACCGTCGCTGAGTTGGCAGAACGCACCGACACCGACGAGCGTTACGCCAGGGAATGGCTCAACGCCCAAGCTGCGGGGTCGTTCGTGGAGTACGAACCGTCGACTGCGCGCTATCGGCTGCCGCCCGAGCAGGCGGTGGCACTCACCGACGAGACCAGCCCGGCCTTCGTCACCGGCCTGTTCCAGATCGCACACGGCACCGCAAGGGACGCAGGGCGCATCATCGAAGCGGCCGGCACCGGGCGCGGCGTCGGATGGGGCGAGCACAACTCCGACGTCCACGTCGGGTGTGAACGGTTCTTTCGCCCGACCTACGCCGCGCACGTGGTCGCCGACTGGATCCCGGCACTGGACGGTGTCGTGGACAAGCTGGTGCGCGGTGCCAGGGTGGCCGACGTCGGCTGCGGCCATGGGGCGTCGACAATCCTGATGGCTCAAGCCTTTCCGGCCTCGACGTTCATCGGGACAGACGGTCACGCAGAATCCGTCGCGGTGGCCCGTGAGCGGGGCGCCGCGACGGGAACGACGTCGGTCAGTTTCCAGACCGCGCCCGCGGACGGCTTCGGCGGCGGGCCGTACGACCTGGTCACGATGTTCGACTGCCTGCATGACATGGGCGATCCGATCGGCGCGGCACGCCATGTGCGGGACGTCATCGCCGAGGACGGCACGTGGATGGTGGTCGAACCGGCCGCCGGCGACCGGGTCGAAGACAACCTGAACCCGATCGGACGCGCCTACTACGGCTTCTCCACGCTGCTGTGCACGCCGTCGTCGCTGTCGCAGCCGGTCGGACTCGCATTGGGCACTCAGGCCGGTCCCGCCCGTATCCGCGACGTCGTGACGACCGCCGGGTTCAGCGGTTTCCGACTCGCGGCCCAGACCCCGTTCAACAACGTGTTCGAGATCCGGCCCTGAGGAATTCAGGCGGCGGCGACCGCCCCCGCGGCGACTGGAGCCTCTGCGCCGACCGCGGCGGCCGCGGCTATTGCGTCAAAGCGGTCCAGCACCGTCGCGGCGACCAAGTTGTGCGAGCCCAGCGGTTCGGTCATCGAAATGCCGTTCGCTGCGGCGTACGCCCTCACCCGGTCGGTGATGCGGCCGTGCGCCAAAAACCAGGGGGCGATGACGAGGCGCTCGGCGCCGTCGGCCCGCAGCCGCTCCGTGGCGTCGGCGACGCCAGGGTAGGCACCGGTAGCGAAGGCGATCTGCGTTCCGCACCAACGAGTTCCGGCAACCAGGCCGTGCGCCACCGTCGCGGTGCGCGCGTTGGCGGCTTCGCTGGAGGTGCCGACCGCGACGACGATCACCCCGAGCCCGTCGTCGTCAGGGGAGACCCCGGCCTCGGCGAGACGCCGGCGGAACACCGTCATCAGGGCCGGGTCCTCGCCGAGAACGTCGGCCCGGTCCACCACGGCACCGGACTCCTCGATGACGGCGGGAATGTCGATCCGCGCGTGGAAGGCATCGGCGAGCAGGAACGGGACCACGACACCGGGGCCGTCCAGCTCGCGCAAAGTGTCACTCAGGTAAGGCCCGTTCTGTTCGAGGAACGCCGCGCGGACGTCCAGCCACGGCCGCAGCCGCCGGATCCGGCCCGCCACCGCATGCGTCACCGCCGCCGACCGGGGGTCGGCGCTGCCGTGGGCCGTCAGCACCAGAGCGCGGCGGGCGGGTGCCAGCACCGTCACGACGCGTGCAGCCCGCATTCGACCTTGCCGGTGCCGGCCCACCGGCCGCTGCGCGGATCGGCGCCCTCGACCGGTTTCGCCGTGCACGGCGCGCAGCCGATCGACGGATAACCTTCGTCCACAAGCGGATTGACGAGCACACCGTTGGCATCGATGTAGGCCTGCATGTCCTCGTCGGTCCAGGCCGCCAACGGGTTGATCTTCACCAGCCCGAATGCCTTGTCCCAGCTGATCAGTGGCGCGTTGGCACGCGTGGGTGCCTCGACCCGGCGGATGCCGGTCACCCATGCGGAGTATCCGCGCAGCGCCGCCGACAGCGGTTCGACCTTGCGCATCCGGCAGCATTCGTTGGGCTCGCGGGCGAACAGGTCCTTGCCGAACAACTCGTCCTGCTCGGCCACACTGTTCTGCGGTCTGACATTGACGACGTTGACGTCGTAGACCGCCTCGACGGCGTCGCGGGTGCCGATGGTCTCCACGAAGTGGTAACCGGTGTCGAGAAACAGGACGTCGACGCCGGGCCGCACCTTGGCGGCCAGGTCGACGAGCACCGCATCCTGCATGTTCGACGCCACGATGTAGTTGCCGCCGAAATTCTCATCGGTCCAGCGCAGCAGTTCGAGTGCGCTGGCCCCGTCGAGTTCGGCCACACCGCGCTCGGCCAACGCCTGCAGGTCGTCCTCTGTCATCAACTCCGTCACCTCAGGTCCGCCTCGTCTGCTCGTATGGCCCACGTAGCGAAACGCTCGCCCTGCTCCCTTTGTTTCACGAAGTTCCGGACGACCCGGTCGATGTAGTCGCCGAGCTCGGAGGACAGCACCTTGTGCTGACGCAGCTTGCGGCCGAAGCCGCTGTCCAGACCGAGGCTGCCGCCCAGGTGGACCTGGAACCCCTCGACCGAACCGCCGTCGCCGTCGTCGACCATCTGGCCCTTGAACCCGATGTCGGCGACCTGAATGCGCGCGCACGAGTTCGGGCAGCCGTTGATGTTGATCGTGATCGGCACGTCGAGCTGGGCGTTGATGTCCTCGAGCCGCTTCTCCAGCTCGGGCACCAGCCCCTGAGCCCGGGTACGCGTCTCGGTGAACGACAGCTTGCAGAACTCGATGCCGGTGCAGGCCATCAGGTTCTTGCGCCAGTGCGACGGCTGCGGCGGCAACCCGAGCGCCTCGAGGCCGGCGGACAGCTCGTCGACCTTGTCGTCGGGCACATCGAGGATGATCAACTTCTGATAGGGCGTGAATCGGATCCGGTCCGAGCCCGCCGCTTCGGCGAGATCGGCGACCTTTCTCAGGATCGTGCCGGACACACGGCCCGCGACCGGCGCGACGCCGACGGCGTTGCGCCCGTTCTTGAGCTTCTGAATGCCGACGTGGTCGATCGGATGCTTGACCGGTTCGGGGGCGGGCCCGTCGATGAGCTTGCGCCCGAGGTACTCCTGTTCGAGAACTTCCCTGAACTTCTCGACGCCCCAGTCTTTGATCAGGAACTTCAGCCGAGCCTTGGACCGCAGCCGCCGGTACCCGTAGTCGCGGAACACCGCGGTGACGGCCTCCCACACGTCGGGCACCTCGTCGAGCGGAACCCACGCACCCAGTCGCTGCGCCAGCATCGGGTTGGTGGACAGGCCACCACCCACCCACAGATCGAGCCCCGGACCGTGTTCGGGATGGTCGACCCCGATGAAGGAGATGTCGTTGACCTCGTGGGCGACGTCCTGCAACCCGGAGATCGCGGTCTTGTACTTGCGCGGCAAATTCGAGTACTCGGGATTGCCGATGTAGCGGCGCACGATCTCGTCGAGCGCAGGCGTCGGATCGAGCACCTCGTCGAGGGACAACCCCGCCAGCGGCGAGCCCAGCATGCCGCGCGGGCAGTCCCCGCAGGCCTCGGTGGTCTGCAGGCCGTGAGCGGCCAGCCGCTCCCAGATCTCTGGCACGTTCTCGATCTCGAGCCAGTGATACTGCAGGTTCATCCGGTCGGAGATGTCGGCGGTGTCGCGCGCGAAATCGGTGGAGATCTCGCCCAGCGTGCGCAGCGCGGCGGCGGTGAGCGCCTTGCCGTCGCAGCGCACCCGCATCATGAAGTACTTGGCCTCGAGCAGGTCGGCGTTCTCGTCGCCGGTCCAGGTGCCGTCGTAGCCCTGCTCGCGCTGGGTGTACAGACCCATCCAGCGGAAGCGGCCGCGCAGGTCCGTCTTGTCGATGCCGTCGAAGCCGGTCTTGGAGTAGATGTCGAGGATGCGGGCGCGCACGTTGAGCGCGTCATCGTCCTTCTTCAACTGCTCGTTACCGTTGAGCGGTTCGCGGTAGCCGAGCTTCCACTGGCCCTCGGCACGGGGGCGCTTGGCGGACGCCGGCGAGCCGGCTGGTGTACGGCGTGGTTTGGATTCCGCTGTGGTCATGGTCGTGGCTCCTCTGTGGAGCCGGATCGCGCGACATCACCGGGGCTGTCCGGCGGCGCAGATCCGGCGGCCAGCTGAAATACGGGGTGGGCTGGGTCCTAGGGATCAAGCGTCAGGGCAGACAACAACAGCTACAAACGCGCTTGAAATCGACATGCCGCCGCGCCACCAGGGCTACACGCTGGGGGAAGCTGCGGACGGCGGTCACATGCCCAATTGTGCCACGGACACCGGCATATGCCCTAACCGGGCAGAATTTGCGGTCACGGTGAGCGGAAACCGCGCATCGAGGCTGCAATCACGCAGCAGAAGTACGAGCGGGCGCCTGCGTGGGTGCAATCTCGCGGCCAGGCGCACAATCGCTTGCATGACCCGAACCGCGCCGGCTGAGTTGCCGGCTGTCGCGCCCACGCCGGGCCGGCCGTTCGGTGTCTACATCCACGTGCCGTTCTGCGCCACTCGCTGCGGTTACTGCGACTTCAACACCTACACCCCCGCCGAGCTGGGCGGCGCCGATCCTGGCGAGTGGCTGGTTGCGTTGCGTGCCGAGCTGAGTTTGGCGGCTCGGCGGCTGGGCAGCGCGCCGCAGGTCGACACCGTGTTCGTCGGCGGCGGCACGCCGTCTCTGCTGGGCGGCACGGGCCTGGCCGCGGTGCTCGACGCCGTGCGCACGCATTTCCCGCTGGCGCCGAATGCCGAGGTCACCACCGAGGCCAACCCCGAGTCGACGTCGCCGCTGCTCTTCGAGCAGTTGCGCGAGGCCGGATACACCCGGATCTCGTTGGGGATGCAGTCCGCGGCGCCGCATGTGCTGGCGGCACTGGACCGCGCGCATTCGCCGGGCCGGGCGCTCGCCGCCGCGCGAGAAGCCCGGGCGGCCGGATTCGAGCACGTCAACCTGGACCTCATCTACGGCACGCCGGGGGAGTCCGACGACGATTTGATGCGCTCGGTCGACACGGTCGTCGAGGCAGGGGTTGACCATGTCTCGGCCTACGCGCTGGTCGTCGAGGACGGCACCGCGATGGCCCGTCGGGTCCGCCGCGGCGAGCTCACACCGCCCGACGACGACGTGCTGGCCCGCCGCTACGAGCTGCTCGACGCACGCCTGACGGCCGCCGGCTTCGACTGGTACGAGGTTTCCAACTGGAGTCGGCCGGGTGGCGAATGTCTGCACAACATCGGCTACTGGAACGGCGGCCAGTGGTGGGGCGCCGGGCCGGGGGCGCACGGCTTCATCGGTGCGGTCCGATGGTGGAACGTCAAGCATCCCAACACTTATGCGCAGATGTTGGCCGACGGTCGGCTACCGGTGTCCGACTGTGAGCAACTCGACGCCGAAACCGTGCACATCGAGGATGTGATGCTGCGGGTGCGGCTGCGCGACGGGCTGCCGCCGAGCTTGCTGTCGGCGTCCGAACGGCACCGGGCCGACACCGTCGTCGCCGACGGGCTGCTGACCCGGATGGCCGACCGGCTGGTGCTCACCGACCGCGGCCGCCTGCTGGCCGACGCCGTGGTCCGCGATCTGCTCGATTAGGTGCGGCGATTGTCGGGTCGATGCGCGCTTTTTCTGGTGCGCGTGACATAAACCGACGCTCGGCGATCGGAGGCGGCGGGAGACCACGAGTGCGTCCACAACGTGACCGGCACCACCTCCGAGCAGTCCTTGTAGATCCCAAAAACCAGCCCGGATATGCCAGTATTGCGGCCATGGTGTGTGGCTTCTTAGGCAAGGCTATCCAGAGTCCGGGACTCACCTGACGTGACCGACACCGACGCCACAACCGACGACTCCACACGACCCGAGCCGATCGCGATCATCGGGCTCGGCTGCCGGGTGGCCGGTTCGATCGGCACGCCCGAACAGTTCTGGGAGTTCCTGCTCGACGGCGGCAGCGACATCCGCGAGGTGCCGCAGGAGCGCTGGGAGCCCTACCTCCGCCGCGACCCGCGCAACGCCGCGGTGCTCAAGGACGTCACGCGGTGGGGGACCTTCCTCGACGACCTGCCCGGCTTCGACGCCGAGTTCTTCGGGGTGTCACCGCGCGAGGCGGAACTGATGGATCCGCAGCAGCGGCTGGCGCTCGAGGTGAGCTGGGAGGCGCTCGAACACGCCGGTGTTCCGCCGAAGTCGTTGGCGGGCAGCGACACCGCGGTGCTGATGGGCGTCAACTCCGACGATTACGGCAAGTTGATCATGGAGGACCTGCCCGGTATCGAAGCGTGGACCGGGATCGGCACGTCGCTGTGCGGCATCGCCAACCGGGTGTCTCACCTGCTCGACCTGCGCGGCCCCAGCGTGGCTCTCGACGCAGCATGCGCGGCTTCGCTGGTCGCTGTGCACCAGGCGTGCCAGATGCTGAACGCCGGTGAGACGTCGCTGGCGCTGGCGGGCGGGGTCAGCGCGTTGATCGGGCCAGGGCTGACGCGAGTGCTCGACGTGGCCGGTGCCACCGCACCCGACGGCCGCTGCAAGACCTTCGACGCCGCCGCCGACGGCTACGGGCGCGGTGAAGGCGCGGGCGTGGTGGTGCTCAAGCGCCTCGCCGACGCAATCCGCGACGGTGACCACGTGTACGCGGTCGTGCGGGGCGGTGCCGTCGCGCAGGACGGGCGCACCGTCGGGATCATGTCGCCCAACGGCGACGCGCAAGCCGAGATGTTCCGCCGCGCTTGCCAATTCGCCGGCATCGCTCCCGAGAGTGTGGGTTTCATCGAGGCACACGGCACCGGCACGCCATCCGGCGACCCCACCGAGGTGCGGGCGCTCGCATCGGTTTACGGGGTGGGAAGACCCGAGGACGCGAAGTGTCGCATCGGGTCGGTCAAGCCCAACGTCGGCCACCTCGAAGGTGGTGCCGGGGTGATCGGGCTCATCAAGGCCGCGCTGACGCTTCATCACCGGACCATCCCGCCGACGGCGGGCCTCACCTCGCTGACGCCCGCGGTGGACTGGGCCGACAGCGGGTTGCGGGTCCCGGTGCGGGTCGAGTCGTGGGACCGTGCCGGCGACGCGCCCAGACGCGCCGCGGTTTGCAGCTACGGCTACGGCGGCACCATCGCGCACGTGCTGCTCGAGGAGGCACCGTCAAGCCGAGGAGCCACCGAGACGGCCCGAAAGCCGCAGCAGTCCATGATCATTCCGGTCTCGGCCCGCAACGCCGACCGGATGCGCAGCCAAGCGGGTGCGCTTGCGGAGTACTTGCGAAGCGACCCGCCACCGCTCGCCGAGGTCGCGGCCACCCTGTGGACGCGCCGCTCGCACGAACCGGTCCGCGCCGCGGTGGTCGCCGACGATGTGGACGATGTCGCCGAGGTTAGCGCGGCGTTGGCCGCCCTGGCCGACGATGTGCCGGATGCCGCTGTGGTGACCGGGACGGCGTTGCCCACCGCGGCCGACGGCGCCGTCTGGGTGTTCTCCGGGCACGGCTCCCACTGGGCTGGCATGGGCCGCGAATTGCTCACCACAGCACCAGAATTCGCCGACGCGGTGGACACCATCGACCCGGTGTTCGCTGCCGAGCTGGGGTTCTCGGCGCGGGAGGCGCTGAGCACCGGGCACCTCGGCGGTACGGACCGGGTGCAGGCGTTGACGTTCGCGATACAGGTGGGGCTGGCCACCATGCTGCGGGCACGCGGTGTCACACCTGCCGCGGTGATCGGACACTCGGTCGGGGAGGTCGCCGCGTGCGTCACCGCGGGCGTGTTCGACCTGACCGTCGGCGCCGCGGTTGCGTGTTACCGCGCCCGGGGCTTCCGGTCGGTGATGGGACAGGGCGCCATGGCGCTGGTGCGCCTTCCGTTCGGCGAGGCCCATCGGCGGCTGGCCGGACGGACCGACGTGGTGGCCGCGATCAGCGCGTCGCCGGAGTCGACGGTGGTATCCGGCATGACCGGCGCCGTCGACGAGGTCTGCCAGGAGTGGGCCGATCACGGCGTGATGGTGCGTCGGGTCAACACCGACGTCGCGTTCCACAGCCCCGCGATGGACGCGCTCACCGGTGAACTCGGCCGCCTCACCGCGCAGTTGCCGCCGTCGCGACCGCCCGAAACCCCGCTTTACACAACGGCATTGGCCGACCCTCGGTCTGGTGCACGCCGCGACCAGCACTACTGGGTGGCGAACCTGCGCGACCGCGTGCGGTTCACCGAAGCGGTCTCGGCCGCGATCGAAGACGGGCATCGGCTCTTCCTCGAGGTGTCGGCGCATCCGGTGGTGGCGCACTCGATCGCCGAGACGCTCACCGCGGCCGGTGCCGACCAGCACGCCGTCGTCCCGCTGCTGCGCCGGGACCGGCCCGAAATGCCCTCGGTGGCAACGGCAGTCGCCGCACTGCACTGCCACGGCGCGCCGGTCGACCCCGGGCTGCTCGCTGCACCGTGGGCGGCTGATCTGCCGGTGACCCAGTGGCAGCATCGGCGGTTCTGGCGCACGCCGACACCTCCGCCGGGCGGGCGCGGCGTGCACGACGTCGACAGCCACACTCTGCTCGGCGGCCGGACCGAGGTGACCGGGGCGGTGGCGTCGAAGATGTGGCAGACCCGGGTCGACCTGGACAGCCGGCCGTACCCGGGCAACCATCCGGTGAAGGGCACCGAGATCGTGCCGGCCGCGGTCATCGTCAACACGTTCCTGCGTGCGGCCGCAGAGTTGGATGTGCGCTGCGACCGCGCAGGCGCAGACCTCGTCGATGTCCGGCTGCGCACCCCGGTGGCACCGGGACGGGCCCGCGACGTGCAGGTTGTCCTGCAGGACCGCGGGCTGAGCTTGGCCACCCGCCTGGTCGACAACGACGACGACGCCGAGGACGGCGGCTGGCTCACCCACAGCAGCGCGGTGGCCGCCGCCGACTGGGATTTTCAGGACATCGAAGACCTCCTCGGCGAGGTGCTCGACGAGCCCGCCGCCCGCGAGCGGTGTCGCGATGCGCTGCCGTCGAGTCACGTCGTCGACACCCTCGCGACGCTCGGCGTCGCCGCGATGGGATTCGACTGGGAAATCCTCGAATTGGACGGTGGCGACGGCGAACTGCTCGCCAGGGTCGCCGCCCGTGCTGACCGCTCGGCACCGGACACCTGGGCGCCGCTGCTGGACGCCGCGACGTCGGCTGCCTCCACCGTGTTCGACGGTCCGCCCCGGTTGCGGATGCCCGCCCGCATCGACCGGGTCCGGGTGCACGGCCAACCGCCCGCCGTTGCGCTGCTGCACGTTCGGCGCAGGCCCGGCACCACCTCGACCGACGTGCTGCTTGCCGAGGAATCCGGCAAGGTGCTGGCCTCGCTGACCGGGATGTCCTTCGAGCAACTCGAGAACCCCTCCGGTAGCGACGTGTCCAGGATGCTGCATCACGTGTCGTGGCAGCCGGTGACTTGGCGACCGGACGGCCGGCCGGGGGCCGTCGTGGTCGTCGGCGGTGACGCCGCCACCCGTGAGTTCGTGACGCGCGACCTGTCCGCAGCAGAGGTGCCCTATCTGCTCCACGACGACGCGGACGAACTCGCACGTACCGCAGAGTCATTGGACCGCGACGCCGTGGTGCTGGTGCTTCCGCGCAGCCACGACTCGCCGGAGCGGTCGGTCGGCGTGGTGATGCAGACGCTGCGGGCGCTGCTCGACCAGGGGGCCAAGGCGCGGATGTGGGTCCTCACCCGCGACGTGCACGAGGGCGCGAACGTGGCACATGCGCCGCTGTGGGGGTTGGCCAGAGTTGCCGCCGCCGAACACCCCAAAGTGTTCGGCGGGGTGCTCGACGTGGCCGACGACCGGCTTCCGGTCGGCGTGCTGGCCTCGGTGCACGGCCATCCCGTCGTGGTGCTGCGAGACGGCGTCGCACAGTCGGCGCGCCTGGCGCACGCGGGCCGGGGGACCGGAGCGCCGTTGCAGTGCTCGGCGGGCGGCACCTATGTGATCATCGGCGGCACCGGCGTGCTGGGATTGCGGATGGCGCAGCGGCTGGCCGACGTCGGCGCGCGCCGGCTGGTGTTGCTGTCGCGGCGCGGCATACCGGACCGCTCTGTCTGGCAAGCGGATTCGGAGTTGGTGCGCACCGTCACCGCGCTCGAGGAGCGGGGCGTCTCCGTGCGCGTGGTCGCGATGGACATCGCAGCACCCGGCGCCGCCGACACGCTGCGTGCCGCGCTGCGCGACCTGCCACCGGTGCGCGGAGTCATTCACGCGGCCGGTGTCGAGGCCGGCGCGCTGCTGGTCAACACCACGCCCGACGACTTCACCGCGGCGATGCGGCCCAAGGTCGACGGCACGCTGACCCTGCACGAGGTGTTTCCGCCCGAACAACTGGACTGGCTGGTGCTGTTCTCGTCGTGCGGCTACCTCGCGGGCTTCCCGGGCCAGGGCGCGTATGCGTGCGCGAACTCGTTCCTCGACGTGATGGCGCGGCACCGACGCAATCTCGGCGATCGCACCGTCAGCGTCGCCTGGACCGCGTGGCGGGGCCTGGGTATGGGTTCGACGTCCGGCTTCGTCGCCGCGCAACTGGACGCGCTGGGCATGGACACCGTCGGGGCCGACGAGGCCATGCGGGCGCTGGACCTCGCAATGCGGCACGATGAGCCGAACATTGTTGTGCTGCCGCTACTTCCGGCCGCCGCCGCGGTGCCGATGCTGGCCGACGTGGCCCCGACGGATACTAACGAGTCCGGCGGCGACGGTTCACCGGCGGTCGGCCTGGTCGACGCTGACCCGGCGCGCGTCGCACAGGTCGTCGCCGCAGCGGTCGCCGCGCAGTTGGGCGTGTCGGAGGGCGACGTCGACACCGCTCTGCCGTTGGTGGAGGTCGGCGTCGACTCGATCATGACCGTCGGACTGCTGCGACAGTTGGAGAAGCAGACCGGGTTGTCCTTGCCGCCGACGCTGCTGTGGGAGTACCCGACCGCGGCGGCCGTCAGCGAACGGATCGTCGAACTGCTCGGGGCGCCCGAGTCGGTGGAGCAGATGGAAATGTCCTGAAGCGGCGCACCGCCGGCTCAGGACACCAACTGCGAGACGACCTTCTTCTTGTCGACCTTGCCGACCGCCGTCTTGGGCAGCGACGGCAGCGGCGCCAGCACGTCGGGCCTGCAGTGGGCCGAAACGCCCCGCTCGTCGAGATATTGGTTCAGCTCGGCGAGCGTGATCGGCGCACCCTTGAAAACGACTGCGGCGCAGATCTTCTCGCCCAGGAACTCATCGGGTAGGGCGACCGCGGCCGCGGCGTAGACCGCCGGGTGGGCGAAAAGGTGCTCCTCGAGATCCGACGCCGACACCGTCTCGCCGCCGCGGTGGATGACATCCTTGATGCGACCGGTCACCTCGACGTAGCCGGTGCGCGGACCTTCGGCGAAGATTCGCACCCGGTCACCGCTGCGGTAGAAGCCGTCGGGAGTGAACGACCGCGCGTTCGCCTCGTCGGCGCGGTAGTAACCGTTCAGCGTGTAGGGACCCCGGACCAGCAACTCGCCCTCCTCGCCGGGTGAGACCTCGGCGCCGGACTCGTCGACCACGCGCATCTCGTCGTGCGGCGACATCGGCCTGCCCTGCGTGTTGACCACCACGTCGACGGGATCACCGGGGCGGGTGAAGTTCAGCATTCCCTCGGCCATCCCGAAGATCTGTTGCAGTCCCGGCGTGAGCCCGGACAGGATGTACTCGGCCTCCTGTGGCGTCATCCGCGACCCGCCGACCTGCACCAGGCGCAGGGACGTCGGCAGCACCGGCTCCCACTCGCAAGCCTGGGTCCACAGCTTGGCCAGCGCGTTGACCAGCGCCGTGACCGTCACTTTGTGGCGGTCGATCAGCGCGAATGCGGCTTCGGGGCTGGCGTCGGTGGTGAAAACCGAGGTGGCGCCGACGGTCATCGAACCCAACATGCCGGGACACGCCAACGGGAAGTTGTGCCCTGCGGGCAACACGACGAGATAGACGTCGTCGCCGGTCAGGTGGCACTCCTGCGCGCTTGTCCTGGCGGTGTAGAGGTAATCGTTGTGCGTGCGGGCGATGAGTTTCGGCAGGCCCGTCGTGCCGCCCGACACCAACAACAGCGCGGGCACGTCGGGGTCGACGGGCGCGCGCTCGGGCAGCGGGCCGTCGAAATCGGCCAGCGCAGACCAGGATTGGAATCGGCCGGGCTCGCCGTCGACGAATACGTGGCGCAGCTGCGGGTTGTCCCTTACCAGATCCCCGGCCAGTTCGCGGTAGTCGAAGCCGGCGATCGAGTCGGGCACGATGAGGCCGACGGCACCGCTGAGCGCGGCGAAGTGGTTCAGTTCCGCGGACCGGTGTCCCGGCAGGCACATGACCGGAACGACGCCGGCGCGCAGCACGCCGAACAGGGTGACGGCGAACTCGCAGGTGTTGGGCAGCTGCAGAAGCATCCGATCACCGGGGACGATGCCGCGGTCGGCCAGCGCCGCCGCGATGCGGTCGGCCCGCGCGTCCAGTTCGGCGAACGTGTAGCTGACGTGGGGGTCGATGACCGCGGTGCGCGCCGGCCACGCCGCGCCCGCGTTGCGCAGGATCGAGTCGAGCGGCTCATCGGTCCAGTAGCCGGCCCGTCGGTACTCCTCGGCCCGGTCGGGCGGGAACGGCACGAACCCCGCCATGAGGTCGCCGAAATCGCTGTGCCCTAACGGCCGATCTCCTGGCGCGCGCTGCTCGAAACCGGTGCTCATGGCGGATGCGGCCCCTCGGGGTAGGTGTGTTTGGTGTCTCGAATATAAGGTAGCGTTCCCCGGGTTAGTTAGGGCAGCCTGTACTAATCTGGAGGAACGCGTGGGTGTTGGTGAAACGGGTCCGGCGTCGACGGAAAGCGCCCCTTCCCCGGGACCGGCCGACCGCACCGTCCGCGAGGAGGTTGCCGAGCTTCTCGGCGTGAGTCCCGACGACGTCGACCCTGACGCCGACCTGATCGCGTCCGGCCTCGATTCGATCCGCATGATGTCGCTGTCGGGGCGGTGGCGCAAACAGGGCATCGACGTCAACTTCGCCGCGCTCGCGGAGAACCCGACCGTCGCGGCGTGGTCGGCGCTGGTGTCCGGCCGATCCAACGGCGGCGGCCCGGATCGGCTGGCCGAACCTGCGCACCAGGGCGACGAGAACGAACCGTTCCCGTTGGCGCCGATGCAGCACGCGATGTGGTTGGGCCGCAACGACGATCAGCAGCTCGGCGGGGTGGCCGCGCACCTGTACGTCGAGTTCGACGGCGCCGGGGTCGACCCGGAGCGGCTGCAGGCCGCGGCGACGAAACTCGTTGCCCGCCATCCGATGTTGCGCGTCGAGATCCTCCCGGACGGCACGCAGCGGATCGGCGAGCGCGGCCTGCCCGTCACGGTCCACGACCTGCGCGACCTGGACCCCGAAGCGGCCGAACAGCGCCTCGAGGCCATCCGGCACGACAAGTCGCATCAGATCCTCGACGGCGACGTCCTCGAGTTGAGCCTGTCACTGCGCCCGGACGGACGGACGCGGCTGCACGTCGACATGGACATGAACGCCGCGGACGCGGTGAGCTACCGCAAGTTCATGGCCGACCTCGCGGTGTTCTACCGCGGCGGCGACCTGCCCCGCCTCGGCTACACCTACCGCGAATACCGGGCCGCGCTGACCGCGGCGGATCCGGGCCCGTCCGCAGAAGACCTGCAGTGGTGGGCCGAGCGGATACCGGAGCTACCCGAATCGCCTGCGCTGCCGCTCATTCCGCCTGCCGAGCAGCGCGACCCCCGGCGCAGCGTGCGCCTGTGGCACATCTTCGACGTCGCGACCCGCGACGCCCTGTTCGCCGCTGCGCACCGCCGCGGGATCACGCCCGCGATGGCCGTCGCGGCGTCGTACGCGAACGCGCTGGCCCGCTGGTCGAGCGGTCCGCGGTTCCTGCTCAACCTGCCGATGTTCGGCCGTGAGCCGTTCCACCCCGACGTCGAGAAGCTGGTCGGCTGTTTCACGTCGTCGCTGATGCTCGACATCGACCTCGCCAACACGCGCACACCCGCGCAGCGTGCGCGGGCAGTGCAGGAGACGCTGCACAACACCGCCCGGCACTGGCGCTACTCCGGGCTCTCGGTGCTGCGCGACCTCGGCCGGCACCGCGGCAACCAGGTGCTGGCCCCGATCGTCTACACCAGCGCGCTCGGGCTCGGCGACCTGTTCGCCGGGGACGTCACCGACCAGTTCGGTGCCCCGGTGTGGACGATTTCGCAAGGGCCGCAGGTGCTGATCGACGCGCAGGCGACACCCCTCGCGGACGGCCTGATGATCAACTGGGATGTGCGCGTCGACGCGTTCCGGCCGGGCGTCGCGGACGCGATGTTCGCCTACCACCTCGCGGAGTTGAGCCGGCTCGCCACCGACGACGCCGCCTGGGACGCGCCGGATCCGCCTGCCGTGCCGGAGGCGCAGCGGGCCGTGCGGCAGGCGGTGAACAGCGCGGCGGCGCCGCCCAGCGGTGAGGCGATCCACGACGGCTTCTTCCGCAAAGCGTTGGTCGCCCCCGACGCGCCCGCGGTGTTCAGCCGGGACGGCGACCTGACCTACGGCGAACTGCGCAACCGCGCGCTCGGCGTCACCGCGGCGTTGCGCGACAACGGCGTTGCGCCCGGTGATCTGGTCGCGCTGATCGGGCCGAAGTGCGCCGAGCAGATCCCCGCGGCGCTCGGCATCCTCGCGGCCGGTGCCGCCTACCTGCCGATCGGCGCGGATCAGCCCGCGGAGCGCACCGCGCGGATCCTCGACTCGAGCGCAGTGGCCGCGGTGTTGTTGTGCGGCGGCGCCGATACGGTGCACGCCGACGTGCCGGTGCTCACCGTCGCCGAGGCGACCGCCCGCGCCACCGATGTGCAGCCCGCCGACGTCGACCCGAATGCGCTTGCCTACGTGCTGTTCACGTCGGGCTCGACCGGCGAACCGAAGGGGGTGGAACTGGCCCACGACGCGGTGATGAACACCGTCGAGTTCGTCACCGACCACTTCGGCATCGACGCGGGCGACCGCAGCCTGGCGCTGGCGTCGCTGGAAGCCGACATGTCGGTACTCGAGATCTTCGCGATGCTGCGCGCCGGCGGTGCGGTCGTCGTGGTCGACGAAGACCAGCGTCGTGACCCCGACACCTGGGCGCGGCTGATCCAGCAGCACGGCGTGACATTTCTGAACTGGATGCCCGGCTGGCTCGACATGCTGCTCGAGGTCGGCGGGGACCGGCTGGCCGGCTTGCGGGTGGTGCTGCTCGGCGGCGACTGGGTGCGTCCGGAACTCGTTCGGGTCCTGCGCAGGTCGGCGCCGGGAGTGCGGGCCGCGGGACTCGGCGGCGCGACCGAGACGGCCGTGCACGGCACGATCTGCGAGGTCGATGACCCACCCGCACATTGGACGTCGGTGCCCTACGGCACACCGTTGCCGAACAACGCTTGCCGCGTGGTGGCCGCCGACGGCTCCGACTGCCCGGACTGGGTGCCCGGTGAGTTGTGGTTCACCGGACGCGGCATCGCCAGCGGATACCGCGGGCGGCCCGACCTGACCGCCGAGAAGTTCGTCGAGCACGACGGCCGAACCTGGTACCGCACCGGCGATCTCGTGCGTTACCTTCCCGACGGCACGCTGGAGTTCGTCGGTCGTGTCGATCACCGGGTGAAGATCAGCGGTTACCGCATCGAACTCGGCGAGGTGGAGGCCGCGCTGAAGCGCGTCGGGGGAGTCGACGCCGCGGTCGCCGCGGTCATCCCCGGCGAACGCGATGTGCTGGCGGCGGTGGTGCGGACCGACGACGCCGCCGTCGATGCGCGATCCGTCACGGCGGCGATGGCCGATCTGGTGCCGGCGCACATGATCCCAAAGGTCATCGTGGTGGCCGACCGGATACCGTTCACCGTGAACGGCAAGATCGACCGTCAGGCCGTCGCGCGCTTGCTCGCCGACGCCGAACTGCCTGAAGCACAGGTCTATCGGGCGCCGGCCACCCCGTTGGAGTCCGCGTTGGTGGCGATCGTGGCCGAGGTGCTCGACATCGAGACCGGCAAGGTCGGCGTCGACGACGACTTCTTCGCTCTCGGCGGGGATTCCGTGCTGGCGACCCAGGTGATCGCCCGCGTCCGCGACTGGCTCGACACCCCGACCGTGTTGGTCACCGACATGTTCGCCGCTCGGCGCGTGGCGAAGCTCGCCGAGCGACTGATCGGCCGCGAAGCCGACACCGAGCGCCTTGACGCCGTGGCCGAGGTGTACCTCGAGGTGGCCGAGATGGACAGCGCCGCCGTGCTGTCCGAACTCGAATCCTCAGCCTAAGGCGGCGCCCAGACGCCGCCACTGATCGCGCGGGAACTCCTGCGGATCGGCGGTGAGCACCTGCACGCAGACGTGGTCGGCGCCGGCGTCGCGGTGCTCGCGCACCCGCTCGAGCACGGCCTCCTCGTCGCCCCAGGCGATGATCGCATTGAACAACCGGTCGCTGACCGAGGCCACGTCGTCTTCGGTGAAGCCCGACCGCAACAGGTTGTTGGCGTAGTTGGGCAACGCCAGATACGAACGCAGCCAATCGGTTCCGAGTGCGCGCGCCTCGTCGGCGTCGGTGGTGAGCAGCACGGTCTGCTCGGGCATCAGCAGCGGTCCCTCGCCGAGCTGTTCGCGGGCGTAGCGGGTGTGGTCGGGAGTGACCAGATACGGGTGCGCACCCCGCGACCGGGTCGCGGCCAGCTCGAGCATCTTCGGGCCGAGCGCGGCGAGCACCCGGTTGCCCACCGGAACCGGTTGCGGTGTCGCGTCGATTCCGTCCAGGTAGGCGCGGGTCGCCGCCAGCGGCTTGCGGTACAGGCCCGGCTCCCTGGAGTCGATCAGCGGAGCGTGGCTCACCCCGATGCCGAGCAGGAACCGCTCGCCGTGTGTCTCGGTGAGCGATGCGTAGCGGGCGGCCACGTCGGCGGGCTCGTGCATCCAGAGGTTCAGGATGCCGGTGGCGATCACCGCCTGCTTGGTCGACGACAGCAGGTGCTCGACGGAATCGAGGACGGGCCCACCGACGTCGGGAATCCACAGCGCCGTGAACCCGAGTTCCTCGAGTTCCGCGGCGGCCTCGGCCGCTTCGCCCTGGTCGCCGTACCGCAGTTGCGAACTCCACACACCGACGCCGGCCATATCCATGCCCTGTCCTTCCCTACGTAGCTACGGCCCACGTTACGTAGCGACCGGCGCCCGTCAGCCGACCGGTAGGGTTAGGCGACCCTTACCCACTAGACCTGGAGGGTGCATGACCGCTGTGCAATCCGCGCTCGACGTCGAACCCGTCGCGCCGGAAGCGGCGCCGGACGCCGCCAAGCGGGCCGCCACCTACGACAAGCTCGCGCTGCAGCAGCTGCTCGCCCCGACGCGGGCCCGCAGCTCGCGGGCGACGCGCTACCAACTGCTGGCGTCGGCCGCCACCATCGTGCCCTTCATCGGCATCGTGGAGATCGGTCGCGAGCTGCTCGCCGCCGGGCGGCCGGATCCGACCAGGGTGTGGATCGTCGTGGCGGTGGTGATCGTCGCGCTGCTGGTGCGCACGCTCGCCGGTGGCGCCGCTTTGACCATCACGCATTTCGCCGACGTAGACCTGCAGCGGTCACTGCGGCTGAGGATCGTCGACAAGCTCGGCAAGCTGCCGCTCGGCTGGTTCGGTACCCGGTCGTCGGGCGAGGTGCGCAAGGCCGTGCAGAACGACGTCGGCGAATTGCACTTCCTGGTCGCGCATTCGGCGGTGGAGAACACCGGCGCGCTGGCCACGCCGCTGTTCGGGCTCATCTACTGCTTCTACCTGGACTGGCGGCTGGGCCTGTTGGCGATGGCCACCGTGCCGTTCTACATCGGCGTGTACGTCGCGCTGGGCCGCGATTCCCGGGTACAGATGGAGCGCCTGGACCGGGGGGTCGAACGGATCAGCGCCACCATCGTCGAGTTCATCGCCGGCGTGTCGGTGGTCAAGACCTTCGGCGAAGCGGGTAAGGCGCACAAGCGCTTCGCCGACGCCGCCGACGAGTTCAACGACAGCTTCGCCGGCTGGGTGGGGCCGCTGGTGCGGGTCAAGGCGGTGTCGTCGATCTTCATCGACACACCCGTGCTGCTGCTGGCCAACCTCGTCGGCGGCTACTGGTTCGTCCGAAGCGGCTGGGTGACCCCGATCGAGGTGCTGGGCTCGACGCTGGTCGCGGTGACGATTCCGGCGGCAGTGCTGACCGTCGGCTACTCGACGCACATCCGCAGGCAAGCCGCCGCCGCGGCGGGCCGCCTCAAGCGCCTGCTCGACACGCCCGCGCTGCCCGTCGCCCGCGATCCCCAGGTACCGCGGGACAACTCGATCCGATTCGAGGACGTGCAGTTCTCCTACGACGGCCGAAACACCGTCCTGCACGACATCTCGCTCACCCTGCCGGCCGGGACGATCACCGCGCTGGTCGGAGCGTCGGGCAGCGGCAAGTCCACGCTCGCGACGCTGGTGCCGCGCTTCCACGACGTCACCGCGGGCACGGTGCGCGTCGGCGGCGTCGACGTCCGCGACATCGCTCCCGGCGAGTTGTACCGCCACGTCGGGTTCGTGCTGCAGGATGTGCAACTTCTCGGCATCAGCGTCGCCGACAACATCCGGCTCGGCCGGGCCGACGCCAGCGACGAAGAGGTCGTGGCGGCGGCGCAGGCGGCCCGCATTCACGATCGAATCCTGCAGCTGCCCAACGGTTACGACTCCGTGGTCGACGAGGACGCGCACTTCTCCGGCGGTGAGGCGCAACGGGTCAGCATTGCGCGCGCACTGCTGGCCGACACGCCGATCCTGGTGCTCGACGAGGCGACCGCGTTCGCCGACCCGGATTCGGAAGCCCAGATCCAGGAAGCGCTTTCGCGGCTCATCGTCGGGCGCACCGTGCTGGTGATCGCGCACCGCCTGGGCTCGATCGTGTCCGCGGACAACATCGTCGTGCTGGACCGCGGGCGCATCGTCGAACAGGGCCGACACGACGACCTGCTCGCCGCAGACGCGCAGTATGCGCGAATGTGGCAGAGCTACACCGCGGGTCATGCCCGCGAATGGGAGGTGGCCAGATGATCCGGGGCTTTCTGCAGATCCTCGGCCCGCAGCGGGGCCGGATGTTCAGCTTCCTTGCGGTTGTGACGGTCTACGGCGTCCTGCACGGCGTGGTGATGCTGTTGCTGGTGCCGGTCACGGTGTCGATGTTCGACGGCGACTACGCCGCCACCGCGCGGTGGTTGGCGCTGATGGCCGTCACGGTGCTCGTCGCATCGGTGCTCAACTACATCGGAGCCAAGCTGGCGATCCGCATGGCGCTGACCACGATGCGCCTGCTGCACCACCGGATCGGCGACCACATGGTCACCCTCCCGCTGGGCTGGTTCACCCGCGAGACTGTTGGCAAGGTGTCCCAGATCGCGGTCAAGGGAACGGTTTTCGTCGGCACCAGCGGTGGCAACCTGGTCACCCCGCTGGTGGTGAACACGGTCAGCGCGGTCACCGTGGTGGCCGGTCTGTTCTTCTTCGACTGGCGTATCGGGCTCGTCGCCTTGGTCGGCGGTGTGCTGCTGGTGGTGTGCGGCCGGTTCGCGTCCCGGCTGATCGCGACCGCAGAGGTGCGCACCCACGATTCGGCGACCGACGTCAACAACCGGGTGATCGAGTTCGCGCGGTACCAGCCGGTGTTGCGGGCGTTCGGCCGCACCGGCGCCGATTACAAGCCCCTGGGCGACGCCCTGGAAGCCCAGCATCGGGCCGGGCGCGCCGCGTTGTGGCAGTCGGTGGCCGGGTTGATGGTGAACGGCGTCGCCGTGCAGGCGGTGTTCTCGGTGCTGATCGCGGCTGGGGCGTGGCTTGCGGTGCGCGGCGACGTCAACCCGATCACGCTGGTGGCCATCCTCGGGCTCGCCGCCCGGTTCGCCTCTCCGCTGTCGCAGCTGGCCGAACTCGGGTCCGCGATGAGGTTGGCGACCGCGGAGTTGGAGCGCATCACGTCGATCCTCGACACCCCATCGCTCTCCGAGCCGGCCACCGCGAACCCCGCGACGGCGCCGGGCCGGGTCGAACTCGACCGCGTCACGTTCGGGTACGCGGACCGCACGGTGTTGTCGGACGCGAGCTTCGTCGCTGAGCCGGGCACCATGACAGCGCTGGTCGGTCCGTCCGGATCGGGCAAGTCGACGATCACCAAGCTGATCGCCCGGTTCTACGACGTCGACTCCGGCGTGGTCCGGGTCGGCGGGCACGACGTACGCGACCAGCTCACCGCGGACTTGATGGCTCAACTGTCGCTGGTCTTCCAGGACGTGTACCTGTTCGACGACACGCTGTGGGAGAACATCCGCATCGGACGATCGGACGCCACCGATGAGGACATCGTCGAGGCGGCGCGCACGGCGGGGCTTCTTCCCGTCGTCGATCGGCTGCCTGCCGGCTGGCAGACGCGTGTCGGTGAGGGCGGTTCGGCGCTGTCGGGCGGCGAGCGCCAGCGCGTGTCGATTGCGCGCGCACTGGTCAAGAACGCCCGCATCGTGCTGTTCGACGAGGCGACCAGCGCGCTCGACCCGGAGAACGAGCACCACGTCGCCGAATCCATCCGGACCCTTGCGCAGCGCAGCACGGTCATCGTGATCGCGCACAAGCTGTCCACGGTCACCGCCGCCGACAACATCGTGGTGCTCTCCCCGAACGGAGCAGTCGAGGAGCAGGGCACCCATACCGAGCTGATGCAGCGCGGCGGCCGGTACGCGCGGTTCTGGAGCCAGCGCGTGGCGGCGACGGGCTGGGTGATGGCGGCGGCCGGCGACTAGCTGCGATTTGGGCGCGCTACTGGTCGCTGATCGATCAGCAGCGCGCCGAAATCACGTGTTCGGTACCGCACGTAGGCGTCTGCGCGCCGCGAAGGATAGGGTAACCTCACTTCCGACTTAGGACAGCCTGCGCTAAATCAACGGAGGAGCTCATGGGCGTATTTCTCGCGGACGCGCAGGCGCTGCCCTGGACTTCCCGCCGACGCATCGACGTGACCCCGACACGATGATCGAACAGAGCCAATTGACCTTCGCGCCCTGGATCAAACGCTCCGCGGGGAAGACCGCCGGCGGCGCGACCGTCGTCTTCCCGCACGCGGGCGGCGCGGCGGCGGCCTACCGGTCGTTCGCGTCGGCGTTGGCCGGCGGCGGAGACGACGCATACGTCGTCCAGTACCCGCAGCGTGCGGATCGGCTGACCCACCCCGCACCGGACACTGTGGAGGCGCTGGCCGCCGATCTGTTCGCTGCCGGCGACTGGTCCCGGCTGGGCCCGCTGCGACTGTTCGGCCACTGCATGGGCGCGGTGATCGCATTCGAATTCGGCCGGGTCGCCGAGCGTCACGGGGTTCCCGTTAGGCAGCTGTGGGTTTCGGCGAGCCAGGCGCCGTCCACGATCGCCGGTTCACCGCGGTTGCCCACCGCCGAGGCGGAAGTGGTCGCCAACATGATCGACCTCGGCGGCACGGATCCGCGGCTGGTCGAGGATGAGGAGTTCATCGAGTTGCTCGTCCGCGCGGTGCGTGCGGATTATCTGGCGTTCAACCGCTACGCCTGCGCACCGGACGTCCGCCTCGCCGCCGACATTCACACCCTTGGTGGCCGCGACGATCACCGGATCAGCCAAGATATGTTGCGGGGCTGGGAAACTCATACCCAGGGCGCGTTCACGCTGTCGCTGTTCGACGGTGGCCACTTCTACATCAATGACCACATCGACGTGGTCGCGGAGTTGGTCAATGCCGGTTAGCGGGCCGGATCACGCCGCCGACGATCCGATTGTGATCGTGGGGATGGCGATCGAGGCGCCGGGAGACGTCGACACCGCCGACGCCTACTGGGACCTGCTGGTTGCACAGCGCGAAGGTCTGTGCCCGTTCCCACGGGACCGCGGGTGGTCGGTGCGCGACGTGCTCGACGGTTCGCAGCGCGACGGGTTCAAGCGCATCCACGACCTCGGCGGATTTCTCTCCGATGGTGCGGCTTTCGACCCGGAGTTCTTCGGGATCTCGCCGCGCGAAGCGGTCGCGATGGATCCGCAGCAGCGGGTCGCGCTGCGGGTGGCGTGGCGAGCGCTGGAGAACAGCGGCATCAACCCCGACGACCTCGCGGGCCACGACACCGGCTGCTATGTGGGCGCCTCGACGATGGGGTACGGTCCCGATCTCGCCGAGTTCTCCAATCTCACCGGACATTTGATGTCGGGAACCGCACTCGGAGTGATCTCCGGGCGGATCGCCTACACACTCGGGCTCGCCGGCCCCGCGCTGACCATCGACACCTCGTGTTCGTCGACGCTGACCGCGATCCACACCGCGACGCAGTCGCTGCGGTCGGGGGACTGCGACCTCGCGCTGGCCGGTGGCGTCTGCGTAATGGGCTCGCCCGGCTTCTTCGTCGAGTTCTCCAAACAACACGCACTGTCCGACGACGGGCACTGCCGGCCCTACAGCGCGCAGGCCAGCGGCACCGTATGGGCCGAGGGCGCAGCGATGTTCGTCCTGCAACGCCGATCGAGGGCGGTGAGCGACGGACGCCGGATACTCGCCGAGTTGCGGGCCACCTGCCTGAACCAGGACGGCCGCTCAGTCGGTCTCACCGCACCGAGCGGCCAGGCACAAGCGCGGTTGTTCGAGCGCGCGCTGGAGCACAGCGGGGTGCGGCCCGAAGACATCGGGATGATCGAGGGCCACGGCACCGGCACCCGCCTCGGGGACCGCACCGAGCTGATCTCGCTCGTCCAGACCTACGGCGCCACCGCACCCGGCGAAGGCGGCCTGCTGGGCTCGGTCAAGTCGAACCTCGGCCATTCGCAGGCGGCGGCGGGCGGGCTCGGCCTGGCCAAGGTGCTGATCGCCGCCGAGCATGGCGCGATCCCGGCCACCTTGCACACCGACGAAGCCAGTCGCGAAATCGACTGGGACAGCCAAGGTCTTCGGCTGGCCACCGAGCTGACGCCCTGGCCCGCGGTCGACGGCAGACGCTTCGCGGCGGTCACCGCATTCGGTATGAGCGGCACCAACGCTCACGTGCTGGTGTCGATGCCTGCGACCGAATCCGAGGCGGCATGATGCCGTCGACCGACCTGCCCGACGGCCGGGTCCCCGTCGTGTTGAGCTCGCACGCCGAGGAACTCGTCGCCGCCGACGCCGAGGCGATAATGCGCTACCTCGACCGCGATCCCGACGTGCGGGCGGTCGCCGCGACCCTGCTGCGCACCCGCCGACTGCGCAGGCACCGTGCGGTGGTGCGCGCCGCGGACACCGCGGAACTGGCCGACGGGCTGCGCGCCGTCATCGCGGGCACCGATCACCCGCTCGTCGTCCGCTCATCGGAAACCAGCACGGCGCGAGTGGCTTTCGTGTTCCCCGGACAAGGCAACCAGTGGCCGTCCATGGGCGCGCAGGCATACCGGCAGTCCGCGGTGTACCGGGCGCACGTGGACCGGTGCGCCGAGGCGTTCGTCGCCGCGGGCGAGCCGTCGCCGCTGCCGTACCTGACCGCGGACTCCACCGGCGGGCAGTGGTCGCAGACGCAGATCCAGGCCGCGCAGTTCACCCACGCCGTCGGACTGGCCCACATCTGGCGGTCGTGCGGAATTCAGCCCGACGTCGTCGTGGGGCACAGCCTCGGCGAGGTCGCCGCCGCGTACATCGCCGGAAGCATCGCGCTGCAGGCGGCCGCCGGGGTGGTCATCGCGCGTGCCAAGGCGGTGGACCGCCTGTCCGGCGACTACGGCATGGCGGCGCTTGGAGTTTCGCTTCCCGACGCCGAAAGACTGATGTCCACGATCCCCGGTTGGCTCGAGGTATCCGCGGTCAACGCCGACGCTTCGGTGGCGGTGTCCGGGCAGCGCGCCGCCGTCACCGCGCTGGTGGCCGCCGCGACCGAGCGGAGCCTGTTCGCCCGCGAGCTGGACGTGGACTATCCCGGCCACACCAGCGCGTTGGAACGGGTGCGAGACGATCTGCGCGCGATGCTTCCGGATGCCGAATTCACCGATACGCCCGTGCGGTTCATCGGTTCGACGACTGCGGAGGTGGTGCCCGCAGGGACCGGCTTCACCGACTACTGGTACGACAACCTGCGCAACACCGTGCGATTCGACCGCGCCGTGGCAGCTGCGCGCCGCCAGGGCGCGGAAGCGTTCATCGAGATGTCGGCGCATCCGACCCTGCTGTTCGCGTTGGGTGACCTGCTGGCCGACCAGACCGACGAGCCGCTCGTCGTCGGATCGGGACACCGCGAGATGGCGCCCATGGAAGCGTTGTCGGCCAACATCGCCGCCGTCGCGGTGGCCAACCCCGGGTACCGGTGGGCCGACCTCGTCGACGTCGACACGCAGTCGCCATTGCGCGGGTTTCCCAACGCGCCGATGCGGGCAGTGCGGCTGTGGGCCGAACCGCAACCGCTGGCACCGGTCTATGGCGTCACCGTGGCCCGCGAAAAATGGGACCGCACAACGCCGTCGGCAACGATGGCGCGGCGCGTCGCGGTGGTCGAGCTCGCCGGACCCGGCGGGGCACTCGGTGATCGGCTGCGCACCGCGCTGCGCCGCAGCGGGTCCGAACTGGTCGAGGCCCGGACCGCCGACCTCGTCGTCGCGGTGGCCCCGGAACTGGACCATCCCGACGCCGAACGCGGCGCCCAGGAGATCTCCGGATTGATCGGCGCCGGCTTGCTCGACTACGTCGACGCCGCAGGACCCGACTGTCGGGCGGTGTGTCTGGTGACCGTCGGCGGCGAGCATGTCCGGCCGGGCGAACCCACGGCGTTGCCCGCACAGGCCGCGCTGGCGGCGATGCACCGCAGTATCGGCTTCGAACGGCCCGAGCAGGCGTTCCGCCATCTCGACCTGCCGTCCTGGGAACCCGACGAGACGGTGGCGGCCGCCGCGGCGGCCGCGCTGCTGGCCGACGCCGATGAGGCTGCCGTACGCGACGACGGCTCGGGTCCAGAGGTTTTCGCGAGGACGGTGTCCGAGTCGGTCGAGCCGGCGCCGTCCTGGCGGCTGGACAGTGACACGCTCGCCGACGTCGTGATCACCGGTGGCAACGGCTCGGTGGGCCTGTATTTCGCCCGGTATCTGGCCGCCCACGGCGCCCGTCGCATCGTGCTGCTCAGTCGCAGCGGCGTCGACGACGCCGACACCGCCGAACTAGCGGCAGCGCAGGTCGAGGTGGTCGCACCCCGCTGTGACGTCACCTCCGCCGAGCGGGTCGCGGCGGTGGCCGCGCAGTTCGGCGGGTCCGGCGCCTCGCTGCTCATCCACGCCGCGGGTACGGCGGCCTTCACGGACCGCGACGGGATCACGCCCGCCGCGTTCGCAGACACCGTGGCGGCCAAGATCGGCGGCCTGGCTCGGATGACGGAACTGTGGCCGATGCGTCCGGACGCGCGAATCCTGCTGTGCTCGTCGCTGTCCGGCGTGTGGGGCGGGCACGGGCACGCCGCGTATTCGGCCGCCAACCGGATGCTCGACGTGATGGCCGGCCAGCTGCGCGCCAAGGGCCAGCACTGCCTGGCCGCCAGGTACGGGCTGTGGCGCGGCAGTGGGATCGCGGGCGTCGGGGAGGTGGCCAGGATCGAACGGTCGGGCCTGCTACCGATGACCCCCGACGCGGCGGTCGAAGCCACCCTGCGTGATCACGGCGAGGACCCGCTGCTGCTGAGCGCCGATCAGGGCCGGCTGCGAATGTTCCTGGAGAGCCGAACCGCCGATGTCGCCGAAATCCCCACGGCCCCAAGCGAACGCGCTGCCGACACTACTGCGCGGGTGCGTACCGAGCTTGCCGCTGTGCTCAACCTCGAGCCGACCTCGATCGATCTCGACATGTCGCTGCTCGACATGGGCGTCGACTCGCTGCTGGCCCTGGACCTACGCAAGCGGCTGCTGCGAACGACCGGCCGGAAGGTGCCACTGGCCACCCTGCTCGGCGGCATCACCGGCGGCGAACTCGTCGCCGATCTCGACAGCACAGAACGAACAGAGAAGGTGGACAACGCGTGACTGACACGGTCGATACCCGCGAGCGGGTCGAGGACCGCCGGCTGGAGCTGCTGCGCCGCAAGTTGGCCGAGCGGGGGCTGCGCACGGAAAACCCATCGACCACCGAGGCGAGCGGACTCTCCGACGGGCAGCGTCGCATGTGGTTCGTCCAGACGGCCGATCCGACCGGGGCGATCCTGAACATCTGCCTCTCCTACCGGATCACCGGCGAGCTCGACGTCGCCCTGCTGCACGACGCCGTCAACGCCGTCGCGGCGCGGCATGCAGTGCTGCGCACGACCTATCAGGCCGACGAAGCCGGCGAACCGCAACCGACCGTGCACGACGAGCTGTCGCCCGGCTGGGCGGTGCACGATCTGACCGACCTCTCCGAGCACGCCCGACGACTTCGACTGGAAGTACTGGCCCAGCGCGAGTTCGGCGCACCCTTCGACCTCGCCACCGAATCCCCGCTGCGGCTCACCGTCGTGCGCACCGCCGCCGACGAGCACATCCTGCTGTTGGTCGCGCACCACATCGCCTGGGACGACGGCTGCTGGCGGGTGTTCTTCGGAGACCTCACCCGGGCATACTCCGGTGAGCCGCTCGCGCCTGCCGTGGCACCGCCTCCGCACACGCTCGGTTCGGTCGACGAAGACCTCGACTACTGGCGCACCGCGCTGGCCGACCCGCCCGAGCCGCTGGAACTGCCGGGCCCGAACGGCTCTGCGGTGCCGACGAACTGGCGATCTCAGCGCATCACCCTGCAACTGCCGGACGGCACGGTCGACCGGGTCGCGGCGCTGGCGAAGGAGTCGGGCGCGACGCAGTACATGGTGCTGCTGGCGGCCTTCGGGGTGCTGATGCGGCGCTACACCCACGCCGAGGACTTCCTGGTCGCCACGCCCGTGCTGAATCGCAGCGCCGACGTCGAGGACGTGATCGGCTACTACGGCAACACGGTCGCCCTGCGGCTGCGGCCCGCCGCCCGGCAGAGCTTCCGCGACGTCGTCGCGCACGCCCGTGACACCGCGGTCGGCGGGTTCGCGCATCAACGCGTCAACCTGGACCGGGTGGTGCGCGAACTGAACCCGGATCGTCGGCACGGCGTCGAGCGGATGACGCGCGTGACGTTCGGCGCGCGCGGCGCCGACGGCGAGGGCTTCAATCCGCCCGGAATCACCTGCAACCGAGCGGAATTGCGAAGCCATTTCACCCAGCTGCCGTTGGGCTTCATGGTGGAGTTCGACGCGCCGCAAGCGCGGGTCGTCGTGGAGGCCGAGTATCTCGTCGAGATCCTCGACGCGGCACTGGTCCGCCAGCTGCTCGAGCACTACGCGGTGCTGCTCGACGATGCGCTGCAACGCCCTGATCTCCCCATCGCCGAGCTCGACGTGATGGGCGCCGCCGACGCCGATTGGCTGCACCGGGTGGCGGCCGGGGAGGAGTTCGGCACCGCCCCCTCGACGATGACTGCGCTGGTCGAAGCCCAGGTGGCGCGCACACCCGATGCGGTCGCGGTCGTCTACGAGGGACGTCACTACACCTACCGCGAGCTCAACGAGTCGGCGAACCGGGTGGCGCACTGGCTGATCGGGCAGGGCATCGGCACCGAGGACCGGGTGGCGGTGCTGCTGGACCGCTCACCGGAACTGGTGATCACGGCGCTCGGCGTGATCAAGGCGGGCGCGGTGTACCAGCCGGTCGACCCCACCTATCCCGAGGACCGGCTGACGTTCATCCTGTCGGACTCCGATCCGAAACTGACCATCCGCGAACCGATCACCGGCCTCGACGACTACCGCGCCACGGACCCCACCGACACCGACCGGGTTCGCAGGCTGCATCCGGACAACACCGCGTACCTCATCTACACCTCCGGCTCGACGGGTCTGCCCAAGGGCGTCCCGGTGCCGCACCTGCCGGTTGCCGAGTACTTCGTGTGGTTCAAGGGCGACTACGGGATCGACGACAGCGAGCGGCTACTGCAGGTCGCATCGCCGAGTTTCGACGTGTCGATCGCCGAGATCTTCGGCATGCTCGCGTGCGGCGGCCGACTGGTGATTCCCCGCCCGGACGGCCTTCGCGACGTCGGCTACCTCACCGAGTTGTTGCACGACGAAGGCATCACCTCGATGCACTTCGTGCCGTCGCTGCTCGGGTTGTTCCTGTCGTTGCCCGGCGTCAACCAGTGGCGGACGCTGCAGCGGGTGCCCATCGGCGGCGAAGCGCTGCCCGGCGAACTGGCCGACAAGTTCCACGCGACCTTCGATGCGCTGCTGCACAACTTCTACGGGCCGACCGAAACGGTGATCAACGCGAGCCGCTACAAGGTAGAGGGCAAGCAGGGCACCCGGATCGTGCCGATCGGCAAGCCGAAGATCAACACCCAGATCCACTTGCTCGATGATGCGCTGCGGCCCGTGCCGGTCGGGGTGATCGGCGAAATCTACATCGGCGGAACGCATGTCGCCCACGGCTACCACCGCCGGGCGGCGTTGACCGCCGAGCGGTTCGTCGCCGACCCGTTCAATGCCGGTGGCCGGTTGTACCGGTCGGGAGACCTGGCCCGCCGCAACGCCGACGGCGACATCGAGTTCGTCGGCCGCGCCGATGAGCAGGTCAAGATCCGGGGCTTTCGCATCGAACTCGGTGAAGTCGCGGCCGCGATCTCCGTCGACCCCAGCGTCGGCCAGGCGGTGGTGGTGGTCAGCGACCTGCCCGGTGTCGGCAAGAGCCTCGTCGGATATGTGACACCGGCCGAAGCGATCGAGGCCGTGAACGTCGAGCGCATCCGCAACCGCGTTGCGGCCGCGCTGCCGGAGTACATGACGCCCGCGGCCTACGTCGTCGTCGACGAAATTCCGATCACCGCACACGGCAAGATCGACCGCGCGGCCCTGCCGGATCCCGACATCGACTCGCGCGCAACCTACCGCGAACCCGTCGAGGGAACCGAGCGGCGGATCGCCGACCTGTTCGCCGAACTGCTCGAACGCGACCAGATCGGCGCCGACGACTCGTTCTTCGATCTCGGTGGGCACTCGCTGCTGGCCACGAAACTCGTTGCCGCAGTGCGCGCCGCGTTCAACGTCGACATCGGCGTGCGCGAAGTCTTCGAACTCGGCACCGTGGCCGCGCTGGCGCAGCGGATCGAATCGGCATCGGTCACCGCGGCCACCAGGCCCCGACTGGTGCCCGTTCCGCACGACGGGCCGCTGCTCATGTCCGCCTCGCAGTTGCGGATGTGGTTCCAGTACCGCATCGACGGCCCCAGCCCGGTCAACAACGTCCCGTTCGCCGCCCGCATCAGCGGGCCCTGCGACACGGACGCGTTCGTGCAGGCGGTGCGCGACGTGGTGGCCCGGCACGAGGTGCTGCGGACCACCTACCGCGAAATCGACGGCGCCCCATACCAGATCGTCAACAAGGAACTCGAGGTCGCGGTGCGCCGCGCCCACGGCGACGACGACGCCTGGCTGGACAGCGAACTCCACGCCGAGCGCAGACACGTCTTCGATCTCGAAAGTGATCCGCCGGTGCGCGCCGCGGTGCTGGCGACGCCGGACGCGCACGTGGTTTCGCTCGTGGTGCACCACATCGCCGCCGATCACTGGTCGGCGATGGTGTTGTTCACCGACCTGCTGGCGGCATACCGGGCCAGGCGCGCCGGCCACGCACCCGCGTTCGCGCCACTACAGGTCCAGTACGCCGACTATGCAGCGTGGCAGGCCGCGCTGCTCGGCCAGACCGACGGCCCCGTCGCCGCGCAGCGTGACTACTGGCGCCGGCAGTTGGCCGGCCTGCACGAGGATCCGGGTCTGGCGCCGGACTTCCCGCGTCCGCCGGTGTTGAGCGGGGAAGGCGACGCCGTCTCGTTCGACGTCGACGCCGCCACCCGCGCCAAGTTCGCCGAACTGAGCTCCGAACTGGGAGTCACGGAATTCATGCTGCTGCAGGCGGCGGTGGCCGTCGCGTTGCACAAAGCCGGTGAGCGCCCGGACATTCCGCTGGGCACCCCGGTCGCCGGCCGCACCGAAACCGAACTCGACCAACTCGTCGGCTTCTTCATCAACATCGTGGTGCTGCGCAACGACCTGACCGACAACCCGACGCTGCGCGAGGTGCTGCGCCGGGTCCGCGACACCGCGCTGGAGGCATACGCCCACCAGGACCTGCCGTTCGACCAGGTGGTCGACGCGGTGCGGCCGGCGCGGTCGCTGTCGCGCAACCCGCTGTTCGGGGTCGTCGTGCATGTGCGCGATGCGCTGCCGGCCGACCAGGTCATCGAATCCGGCCCGGACGGCGACACCACGTTCACCGCGCTGGAGCCGCCCTTCGACGTCGCGCACGCCGACCTGTCGGTCAACTTCTTCGGCGGTGAGGACGGCTACCGCGGGCACGTCATCTACCGGACCGACCTGTACCGGCGCAGCACCGCCGAACGGTTCGTCGGGTGGTTGTCCCGCGTGCTGACCGCGTTCGCCGACGATGCCGGCCAACGGGTGCGCGACGTGCAGATCGCCGACCGCGAGGAGCGCCGCCTGGTGCAGCGGTTCAGCGCCTCGGAGTCGGTCAGCGTGCTCGACGGCTGGCGCGATCCGGTCGCGATCGGCGTGGTGGGCGACGTCTACGAGCATGTCGTCGACGAGACCGGCGCCGATCTGCGCGCCACCGGCAAGCGCGGCCGGTGGACGGCCGATGGCCGGCTGGAGTTCGTCGAGGCCGCCGACGCACGTCGCCCGTCGACACCGGCGGGTCCGGCCGAACCGGCGCGCACTGAAACCGAACGGGCGCTCGCCGCACTGCTGGCTGATGTCGTCAACGTGCCCGAGGTCAACCGCACCGACAACTTCTTCGAGTTGGGTGGCGATTCGATTCTCGCGGTGCAGCTGGCGGCGAGGGCACGGGATGCCGGTTTGGCGGTCACGGCGCGAATGGTGTTCGAGCACTCCACGCTTCACGAGCTCGCGAGCGTGGTCGACGAAGCCGGCTCGGGAACCGATACGCCCGACACCCACCACGAGCCGATGGCGGCGTCCGGACTGTCGGCGGACGAATTGGCGGCGGTCACGTCGATGTGGTCGGCGTCGCAAGACGGTGCGCCGTGACTTCAACCCAATCCAAGAGCGAACCCACGGTCGCCATCGAGGACGTGATGGCGCTGAGCCCGCTGCAGCAGGGGTTGTTCTCGCTGGCACAGTTGAGCACCGGCGAGGACGGCGGCGAGGACCCGTACGTCATCGCGATGGTCGCCGAAGTCACCGGCGACCTCGACACAGACCTGCTACGCGAGTGCGCGGCGGCGATGCTGGCCCGCCACCCCAACCTGCGCGCCAGTTTCCTGCGCGCGCAGAGCAAGCCGGTTCAGGTGGTGCCCAACCGCGTCGATCTGCCCTGGCGGCACCTCACCGCGGCGGCCGATGAGGTCGACGCGCTCGAAGCCGACGAACGTCACCGGCCGTTCAACCTCGAACGCGGGCCGGCGATCCGGTTCGTGCTGATCGAAACGCCCGGGCCGCGTTGGCGTTTTATCGTCGTCGCCCACCACATCATCATCGACGGCTGGTCGCTGCCGTTGTTCGTCGGCGAGCTGATCTCGCTTTACCGCTCGGGCGGTGACCCCGCCGCGCTGCCCCCGCCGCCGCGACCGTACCGCGACTACATCGGCTGGCTTGCAGCGCGAGATCAGGAGACCAGCCGCAACCTGTGGCGCGAACACCTCGCCGACCTCGGTGGACCGACGCTTGTCACACCGGCGCTGGCCTCCGGTGAGCCGCCCGCCGGAGAACCGCGCCGCACCGAGATCAACCTGGATCGCGCCGCCTCCCTCTCCCTGGCCGAAGCCGCGAGGTCGCACGGCGTCACGGTCAACACCCTGGTGCAAATGGCGTGGGCTGCAGTGTTGTCGGCGTTCACCGACCGCTCCGACGTGGTGTTCGGGGTAACGGTTTCGGGTCGCCCCGGCGAGCTCGCCGGCGTGGAGACCATGGTCGGGCTGTTCATCAACACCGTGCCGTTGCGGGTCCGCCTCGACCCGATGGCGCCCGTCGGCACGCAATGCGTTGCCCTGCAACGGGAAGCGGCCAAGCTGCGCGACCACAGCTATCTGCCCCACAACGAACTGCGCTCGCTGGGCGGTATCGGCGAGATGTTCGACACCCTCCTGGTCTACGAGAACTTCCCGCCCGGCGGTCTGGTCGGCGGCGGCGACTTCGTCGCCAACGGCGCCACGTTCCGTCCGGCGGCGCTGGAGAGCGTGTCGCACTTCCCGGTCACGATCGCTGCGCACATGATCGGCGACGAGCTCACCGTGCTGGTCGAGGTGATCGACGGCGCGCTCGGGCAGATGAGCCCGGAATCGCTCGGGCGCCGCGTGCTCACCACCGCCCAACGGCTGATCACCCACTGGGACAACCCGTTGCGCGACGTCAGTGTCCTGATCGAGGGTGAGGGTCAGAACGCGACGGCCGGTCTGGCACCCGTCCCTTCGCACCTCGGCGTGCACACCGCGTTCACCGAGACCACGAGCAGCAGGCTCGCCTCGCCGGCACTGAGTTGGTCCGGCGGCGAACTCACCTACCGTGAACTCGACGAGGCGGCCGACCGGCTCGCCGCCGCGCTGGCGAATCGGGGGGTGCACACCGAAACTCCTGTGGCGATTCGTCTTTCGCGTGGACCGCAGTACGTCATCGCGATGTTCGCGGTTTTGAAGGCCGGTGGCGTCATCGTGCCACTGGACCCCGGTATGCCCGCGGAGCGGATCGCCGACATCCTCGGTCAGTGCGGCGCGACGGTCGTCGTGGACGACGAGATGCTCGCCGCGGCCGGAGCGGAAGCGGTCGAGGACTTCCGAGCTGTGCCCGCAGCGCCGGGCCAGGCCGCGTACATGGTGTTCACCTCCGGCACCACCGGCAAACCGAAGGGTGTCGTCGGCACCCACCAGGCGCTGCTGGCCTACGCCGACGACCACGCGCGAAACGTACTGCGGCCGGCGGCCGCTCGGCTGCAGCACCCGCTGCGGGTCGCCCACGCCTGGTCGTTCACCTTCGATGCCGCGTGGCAGCCGCTGGCCGCCCTGCTCGACGGGCACGCGGTGCACATCGTCGACGACGACGTCCAACGGGACGCCGAGGCGCTGGTCGAGACCATCGGGCGGTACGGGATCGACCTGATCGACACCACGCCGTCGATGTTCGCCCAACTGCGCGCGGTCGGACTGCTGACCACGGTGCCGCTCGGGGTGCTGGCGCTGGGCGGTGAGGCCGTCGGGATTCCGGCGTGGAACATGATCCGCGACGAGTGCGCACGCACGGGGATGACGGCCTACAACTGTTACGGCCCAACTGAAACCACCGTCGAAGCGGTCATGGCCGCGATCGCCGATCATGAGGAGCCGACGATCGGACGGCCGACGTCGCCGAGCCGGGCCTACGTGCTGGACTCGTGGCTGCGCCCGGTGCCCGACGGAGTGCCCGGTGAGTTGTATCTCGCGGGGCGTCAGCTGACCCGTGGATACCTCGGCAGGCAGGGGGAGACCGCGGCCCGGTTCGTCGCCGATCCGTCCGCACCGGGCGAGCGGATGTACCGCACCGGGGATGTTGTGCGCCGCCGACCGGACGCCGCGCTGGAGTTCCTCGGCCGCTCCGATGCGCAGGTGAAGATTCGCGGCTTCCGCGTCGAGCCGGCCGAGATCTCGGCTGTTCTGCACACCCATCCTGCGGTGCGGCACGCCCACGTGGCGGTGCGCGAACAGCGGTGGGGTCCCCAGTTGGTGGCGTTCGTCGCCGCGTCGCCGGCGCCGGACGTGTCGGAGCTACGCGCGCTGGTGTCAAAACGCCTGCCCCGCTATATGGTTCCGCACTCCATCGTGGTGGTCGAGCAGATGCCGTTGACGGCGCACGGCAAGGTCGACGAAGCCGCCCTCGCCGAAATCGCCGTCGCCGAAAGCCCCTCGGCCGCCCCGGAGACCGAGACGGAAGCGGCGTTGGCCGCCGTGCTGGCTGAGGTGCTGAACGGCACCGACAGCCCCGACATCGACGTCGCCGCCGACTTCCTCGCGCTCGGCCTGGACAGCATCGTGGCTCTGTCAGTGGTGCAGGCGGCCCGCAGGCGCGGCATCCCGTTACGCGCCCGGTTGATGCTCGAGTGCGCGACGCTGCGCGAGCTCGCCGCGGCCGTCGACAGCGAATCGGATGTCGCCCGCCACGGCGACGATCCCCAGGGGCCCATCCCCGTGCTGCCCAACGCGCACTGGCTCTACGAGCACGGTGACCCACGACGGCTGGCGCAAACCGAGGCCATCGCGTTACCCGACGGCATCACCCGTGCGCAGCTCGAGCGGTTGCTGCACGCGGTCGTCGACGGCCATGAGATGTTGCACAGTCGGCTGGACCGGCAGACGATGACGTTCGTCGAGCACCCGGTCCAGGATCTGCTGACCGAGGTGCGGATCGACGGTGTCGCCGAAACCCTGCCCGACGCCGTCGCCGAACACGGCAGGCGGTCAGTCGAACGCCTTGACCCGCAACGGGGTTCGATGTTCGCCGCGGTGTGGCTGCGACCGTCCCGCGGCGCCGGTGTGCTGCTGCTGACCGCCCACGTACTGGCGATGGACCCGGCGTCCTGGCGGGTCGTGCTGGCCGAACTCGACGCGGCGTGGCACACCGTCGCGTCCGGTCGCGACCCGTCGCCGACACCGGAACACACCAGCTACCGCCGCTGGTCGCGCCTGCTCAGCGAGCGGGCCTACGCGCTCGACACGGCCGACTTCTGGGCCGCCCAGCTCGACGGCGATGACCCCGCCCTCGGAGCGCGCAGGCTGCGGCCGCAGACCGATCGGGTCGGCGATGTCGTCGTCTCGATGGCGGTGACCGAGACCGACCTGACGCGGCGCTTGCTCAATGGTTCCGAACCCGCGCCGCACCTGCTGGCTCTGGCCGCCGCGCGCACGGTCACCCGCTGGCGTTTGCACCGGGGGCAGGAAACACCGCCGCCGCTGCTGGCCCTGGAAACGCACGGCCGCGCGGACGGTGTCGTCGACGGCGCCGACACCTCCGACACCGTCGGGCTGCTCACCGCGATCTACCCGCTGCGGGTGCGCTCGGCGCGCGACGTAGCCCAGATACCCGGCGACGGCATCGATTACGGGCTGCTGCGCTATCTGCGGCCGGACACCGCCGAACGCCTCGCCGCCTACCGCGAGCCGCAGCTGCTGCTGAACTTCCTGGGCCGTGTACACGTCGGGATCGACGGTGGCGCGCTTCGGCCGGACCGCGCGCTGCTCGCGGGGGTCTCGCAAATTCCCGAGCCGCAGCTGGCGGTTCGGCACGAGTTGACCGTGCTGGCGGCGGTGCTCGGCGATACCGACGCACCGGTGCTGGGCACCCAGTGGCGCACGCTGCCCGACATCCTGACCGCCGATGACGTCACCACGCTGCAGGCGATGTGGCAGGAATCGCTACGAGAGGTCGTCTCATGAGCCGCACACTCGCGGTGGTCGGCGCGGGCGCCAAAGCCGTCGCCGTGGCCGCCAAGGCCGCCGAACTGCGCGACATGGGCCTCGACGTGCCCGAGGTCGTCGCGGTCGAGAAGACCGGTGTCGCCGCCAACTGGCAGGCCGACGGCGGCTGGACCGACGGCCAACACCGGCTGGGCACCAGCCCCGAGAAGGACGTCGGCTTCCCGTACCGCTCGGCGCTGGTGCCGCGCCGCAACGCCGAACTCGACGAACGCATGACCCGGCACAGCTGGCAGCAATACCTCATCTCGACCGGGCAGTTCTCCGAGTGGATCGACCGCGGCAGGCCTGCCCCCACCCACCGCCGGTGGAGCCAGTATCTGCGCTGGGTCGCTGCCAACATCGAGATGAACGTGATCAGCGGTGAGGTGCAGGCTATTTCGGTCGACACCGATTCCGGCGGGCCACGGTGGGCACTGCGCACCCCGGACCGCACCGTGACGGCCGAGGGATTGATGATCACCGGACCCGGGCAGCCCGAGCGGTCGATCCTGCCCGGCAATCCGCGGGTGCTGTCGATCGCGCAGTTCTGGCATCGCGCCGCGCAGCACGAGGTCATCCGCGCCGAACGGGTGGCTGTCATCGGCGGTGGTGAGACCGCGGCGTCGATACTCAATGAGCTGTTCCGCCACCGGGTTTCGACGATCACTGTGATCTCGCCCCAGGTGACTTTGTTCACCCGCGGAGAAGGATTCTTCGAGAACACGCTGTTCTCCGATCCCACCGGATGGACAAGCCTCACGATGGGGGAGCGACGCGACGCCTTGATGCGCACCGACCGCGGGGTGTTCTCCGCGCGGGTGCAGGACGCGTTGCTCGCCGACGATCGGATCCGCCACCTCCGCGGCCGAGTCGCGCACGCGGTCGCCCGCGACGGCCGAATCCGGTTGACGCTGAGCACCACTGCGGGCGGTGAGTCGCTGGAGACCGTCCACGGGTTCGATCTGGTCATCGACGGCTCGGGTGCTGACGCCATGTGGTTCGTGCCGCTGCTCGGCCAGGACGCGTTGGATCTGCTGGAACTGGGCCTCGGCGCGCCGCTGACTCCGGATGTGTTGCAGGAGTCGATCGGGGACGACCTCGCCGTCGCCGGCGTGCAACCGAAGCTGTTCCTGCCGGGTCTGTCCGGGCTCACGCAGGGGCCCGGTTTCCCGAACCTGTCGTGCCTCGGGTTGTTGTCCGACCGCATCCTCGGTGCCGACCTGGCCTCAACCACGGCCGGCGACGACAGCACGCTGCCCGCCGTACGGCGCGGCTAAGCCTGTTGCGCTTGGGCCCATGCGTCGGCTGGGGCCGGCACATCCATGTCGAACACACGCGCATGTAACACGGTGCGGTTGCGCAGCGCGGCCCGCACCGCCCGGTGCAATCCGTCCTCCAGATAGACGATGCCCTTCCAACGCACCGCGTGCGGGAAGAGGTCGCCGTAGAACGTCGAATCCTCCGAAAGCAACCGGTCCAGCGCAAGCACCGTGGTGGTGGTGACCAGTTCGTCGAGGCGGATCTGCCGCGGCGGGATCTGCGCCCACTGGCGATGGGACAAGCCGTGATCGGGGTACGGCCTGCCCTCTCTGACTCCCTTGAAAATCATCCGACGAACGTCCTTCGCGTCGTACCCCCGGGCTGCGGCGTCACGCCCACACCAGGTGCCAAGGTTAATGCAACGGGCGCGCGGGCGATACGAACAGTGCTCGGGCGCTGTCTGCGCTGTTGGTGCCCGTAAAATGGGTGCGTACGTGACTCGAGGGGTAGGTGATCAGACATGGGTAGCGCCGACGACCGCCGGTTCGAGGTGCTGCGTGCGATCGTCGCCGACTTCGTGGCCACCAAGGAGCCGATCGGTTCGAAGACGCTCGTGGAGCGGCACAACCTCGGTGTGTCGAGTGCGACCGTCCGCAACGACATGGCGGTGCTGGAAGCCGAGGGCTACATCGCCCAGCCGCACACCAGCTCCGGCCGGGTTCCCACCGAGAAGGGCTATCGCGAGTTCGTCGACCGGATCGACGAGGTCAAGCCGCTGTCGTCGCCGGAGCGCCGCGCGATCCTGACGTTCCTGGAATCCGGCGTGGACCTGGACGACGTGCTGCGCCGCGCGGTGCGCCTGCTCGCCCAGCTCACGCGTCAGGTCGCGATTGTTCAGTATCCGACGCTGTCGACGTCGCTGGTCCGGCATCTGGAGGTGGTCGCGCTCACCCCGGCCAAGCTGCTGCTGGTGGTGATCACCGACAGCGGCCGGGTGGACCAGCGCATCGTCGAACTCGGCGACGCCCTCGACGAGCATGACGTGGTCAAGCTGCGCGACCTGCTCGGGCAGGCGCTCGAAGGCAAGCCGCTGGCTGCAGCATCGGTCGCGGTGTCGGATCTGGCGTCGCAGCTCAACGGGCGCGGCGGGCTCGCCGACGCGGTTGGGCGGTCGGCGACCGTGCTGGTCGAGACGCTCGTCGAGCACAGCGAGGAGCGCCTGCTGCTGGGCGGCACCGCCAACCTCACCCGCAACACCGCCGACTTCGGCGGCTCGCTGCGGTCCGTGCTCGAGGCGCTCGAGGAGCAGGTGGTGGTGTTGCGGTTGCTGGCAGCGCAGCAGGAGGCCGGCAAGGTGACCGTGCGCATCGGCCACGAAACCGAGGCCGAGGAGATGGCGGGCACCTCGGTGGTCACCACGGCATACGGTAGTTCGGGCAAGGTGTACGGCGGCATGGGGGTGTTGGGCCCCACCCGAATGGACTATCCGGGAACTATCGCTAATGTCGCTGCGGTTGCTCTCTATATCGGGGAAGTCCTAGGCAGCCGGTAGCGGCCGGCACGGTTAACCAGAAAGACAGGCAAGGTCAGCGTGGCACGCGACTATTACGGGCTGCTCGGAGTGAGCAAGGGTGCGTCGGATGCGGAGATCAAGCGCGCCTATCGCAAGCTGGCGCGCGAACTGCATCCCGACATCAACCCGGACGAACAGGCACAGGCGCGGTTCAAGGAGATCAGCGTCGCCTATGAGGTGCTCAGCGATCCGGAGAAGCGTCGCATCGTCGACCTCGGCGGTGATCCGCTGGCAACGGCGGGCGGCGCGGGCGGCAACGGGTTCGCCGGGTTCGGCGGCCTCGGCGACGTGTTCGAGGCGTTCTTCGGCGGGGGCGCCACCTCGCGTGGCCCGATCGGCCGGGTGCGCCCGGGCTCGGATTCGCTGCTGCGGATGCGTCTGGACCTCGAGGAGTGCGCGACCGGCGTGACCAAGCAGGTCACCGTCGACACCGCGGTGCTGTGCGACCTCTGTCACGGCAAGGGCACCCACGGCAAATCCAGCCCGGTCACCTGCGACACCTGCGGCGGCCGTGGCGAGATCCAGACGGTGCAGCGCTCTCTGCTCGGGCAGGTCATGACGTCGCGGCCGTGCCCGGTATGTGGCGGCGTCGGCGAGGTCATCCCGGATCCGTGCCACCGCTGCAGCGGCGACGGCCGCGTGCGCGCCCGCCGGGAGATCAGCGTGAAGATTCCGGCCGGTGTCGGCGACGGGATGCGGGTGCGGTTGGCGGCCCAGGGCGAGGTCGGCCCCGGCGGCGGCCCCGCAGGCGACCTGTACGTCGAGGTGCACGAGCAGCCGCATCCCACCTTCCTGCGCGACAGCGACGACCTGCACTGCACGATCTCCGTGCCGATGGTCGACGCGGCTCTGGGCACCACGGTCACCGTCGACGCGATTCTCGACGGCCCCACCGAGATCAGCATCCCGTCGGGCACCCAGCCGGGTTCGGTGGTCTCACTGCGTGGACACGGCATGCCGCATCTGCGCTCGGGAGTGCGCGGTGATCTGCACGCACACATCGACGTGGTGGTGCCGTCGCGGCTGGACAACGACGACATCGAACTGCTGCGAAAGCTCAAGGAGAAGCGGACCCGCGACGTCGCCGAAGTGCGCTCCACGCAGGCGGCTTCGACCGGTGGCGGCTTGTTCAGTCGGCTGCGTGAGACGTTCAGCGGCCGCTGACCCGACAATCCGTGACCGACGCACTGTTCTACGTCGACGCGCTGCCCGCCGTCGGTGAGCTCACGTCGGTCGACGGTGACGAAGGCTTCCACGCTGCCAAGGTGCGGCGCATCCGGGCCGGCGAGCGGGTGGACCTCAGCGACGGCGCCGGTGCATTGGGGCACTGCGTGGTCGACGAGGTCGGCAAGGGCAGGTTGACCGCGCGGGTGCTGGACCGGCGTTTCGTACCACCCCCGTCACCGACCGTCACCGTCGTGCAGGCGCTGCCGAAGTCCGACCGCTCGGAACTGGCCATCGAACTGGCCACCGAGGCCGGTGCCGACGCCTTCGTGGCATGGCAGGCATCGCGGTGTGTGGCGCGGTGGGAATCCGGGGCCAAGGTCGACAAGGGTTTGCGCCGCTGGCGTGCGGTAGCGCGGTCGGCCGCCCGGCAGTCACGGCGGGCCCACATCCCGCCGGTCAACGGCGTGATGTCGACAGCCGAGGTGGCCGACGGGCTCGGCGGCGGTTCCGTCGCGCTGGTGTTGCATGAATCGGCCACGCAGCGCCTCACCGACGTGCCGCTGGCCTCGGCCGACTCGGTGATCCTGGTCGTCGGACCGGAAGGCGGGATCACCGACGACGAGGTCGCGGCGCTGTGCGACGCGGGGGCGGCGGCGGTGCGCTTGGGTCCCACCGTCCTGCGCACGTCGACGGCCGCGACGGTCGCGCTCGGTGCGCTGGGGGTGCTGACGGACCGGTGGCGTGGTTGACCATTGGGACGGGTCAGTGCCCAGCGGTAAACTGTCAGCACAGCAACGGCCAGGCCAAGAATCAAGAAAGCAGGCACTGAACCCTCTTGACGCCCCGCGAGACGACCGCCGACTCGTCGCAGGCTGCTCAGTCTTCTGAGTCGGTACGCAGCAGCATCAATGTTCCGCCCGACCTCATAGTGGGCCTACTGGGTTCCGCCGACGAGAATCTTCGCGCACTCGAACGCGCACTTTCGGCCGATATCCACGCGCGCGGCAATGCCCTCACGCTGTCCGGTGAACCCGCCGACGTCGCGTTGGCCGAGCGGGTGATCTCCGAGCTGATCGAGATCGTCGCCAACGGCCAGTCGCTGACCCCCGAAGTCGTGCGGCACAGCGTCGCGATGCTCACCGGCACCGGCAACGAGTCGCCCGCCGAGGTGCTCACCCTCGACATCCTTTCGCGGCGCGGCAAGACGATCCGGCCGAAGACGTTGAACCAGAAACGTTACGTTGACGCGATCGACGCGCACACCATCGTGTTCGGCATCGGGCCGGCCGGCACCGGTAAGACATATCTTGCAATGGCCAAGGCGGTCAACGCATTACAGTCCAAGCAGGTGTCGCGCATCATCCTCACCCGTCCCGCCGTGGAAGCCGGTGAGCGCCTTGGCTTTCTGCCGGGCACGCTGAGCGAGAAGATCGACCCGTATCTACGGCCGCTCTACGACGCGCTGCACGACATGATGGACCCCGAGCTGATCCCAAAACTGATGAGCGCCGGGGTGATCGAGGTCGCGCCCCTCGGGTACATGCGGGGCAGGACGATCTCGGACGCGTTCATCATCCTCGACGAGGCCCAGAACACCACCGCCGAGCAGATGAAGATGTTCCTGACACGGCTCGGATTCAACTCGAAAATCGTTGTGACAGGCGATATCACGCAGGTCGATCTGCCCGGCGGGGCCACTTCTGGTCTGCACGCGGCGATGCGCATCCTCGACGGTATCGACGACATCCACTTCGCCGAACTCACCAGCGCCGACGTCGTGCGCCACCGGTTGGTGTCGGAAATCGTCGACGCATACGCCAGGCACGACGAGCCGGCCCAGTTGAACCGGGCCCAGCGACGCGCCTCCGGCAGCCGGCCGCGGCGGTAACGGGCAGCCATGAGCATTGAGGTGTCCAACGAGTCGGGCATCGACGTCTCCGAAGAGGAACTGATCAGCGTCGCCCGCTTCGTCATCCGCAAGATGAAGGTCAACCCAGCGGCCGAACTGTCGATGGTGCTTCTCGACACCGCGGCGATGGCCGACCTGCACATGCGGTGGATGGACCTGCCGGGCCCCACCGACGTGATGAGTTTCCCGATGGACGAGCTGGAACCCGGGGGACGCCCCGATGCGCCCGAACCCGGCCCGGCGATGTTGGGCGACATCGCGCTGTGCCCGCAGTTCGCCGCCGAGCAGGCCACCGCGGCCGGTCACTCGCTAGGCCAGGAACTGGCGCTGCTCACCGTGCACGGAGTGCTGCACCTGCTGGGCTACGACCACGCCGAGCCCGCCGAGGAAAAAGAGATGTTCACACTGCAGCGCGAACTGCTCGAAGAGTGGGTGGCCGACCAGGTCGAGGCGTACCACCAGGATCGCCAGTCCGAGAAGGAACGCAGACTCCTCGACAACTCCCGATTCTTCGACCAACTGTGACCGGTGCCGGACAGCTGATCTTCGCGATCGTGCTCGTCGCCTTCGGCGGGCTGTTCGCGGCGATCGACGCGGCGCTGAGCACCGTGTCGATGGCGCGCGTCGAGGAACTCGTCCGCGACGAGCGACCGGGTGCGGTGCGGCTGGCCAAGGTGGTGGGCGAACGCCCGCGGTACATCAACCTGATCGTGTTGCTGCGCATCGCATGCGAGGTCGGCGCGACGGTGCTGCTCGCCGCCTACCTCGACGGGCATCTCGGCGTCACATGGGGTTTGTTCGTGGCCGCCTCGATCATGGTCGTGGTCAGCTTCGTCGCGATCGGAGTCGGCCCGCGCACGCTCGGCCGGCAGCACGCCTACACGATCGCGTTACTGGCAGCGCTTCCGCTGCAGGCGCTTTCGGTGTTGCTGACACCGATCAGCCGGCTCCTGGTTCTGCTCGGCAATGCGCTGACACCGGGCCGCGGGTTCCGTAACGGCCCGTTCGCCTCCGAGATCGAACTCCGTGAGGTCGTCGACCTGGCGCAGCAGCGTGGTGTGGTGGCCGACGACGAGCGGCGGATGATCCAGTCGGTGTTCGAACTCGGCGACACCCCGGCGCGGGAGGTGATGGTGCCGCGCACCGAGATGGTGTGGATCGAGAGCGACAAGACAGCGGGGCAAGCGACCTCGCTCGCGGTGCGCAGCGGCCACTCGCGCATTCCGGTGATTGGCGAGAACGTCGACGACGTGGTCGGTGTCGTGTATCTGAAAGACCTTGTCCAGCGGACGTATTACTCGACCGACGGCGGGCGTGGCACCAAGGTCTCCGATGTCATGCGCCGAGCGGCGTTCGTACCGGACTCCAAGCCGCTGGACGCGCTGCTGAGGGAGATGCAGCGCGACCGCGTTCACATGGTCCTGCTGGTCGACGAGTACGGCGCGATCGCCGGTCTGGTCACCATCGAGGATGTGCTCGAAGAGATCGTCGGCGAGATCGTCGACGAATACGACGCCGGCGAAGTGGTGCCGGTAGAAGAGTTGGGCGACAACCGCTATCGGGTGTCGGCCCGGCTGCCGATCGAGGACCTCGGTGAGCTGTACGACCTCGAGTTCGACGACGACCTCGACGTGGACACCGTCGGCGGCCTCGTCGCACTGGAACTCGGCCGGGTGCCGCTGCCGGGCGCCGAGGTGACGTGGGACGGGTTGCGGCTGCAGGCCGAAGGCGGGCCGGACCACCGCGGGCGGGTGCGCATCGGCACTGTTCTGGTCAGCCGCACCGAGACTGCTGAAGGAGACGACGATGAGTGACCTCGACGCCGAGGACGCCAAGCTGGTGACGCTGGCCCGCGGCGCGATGGGCCGCGCCGAGGCGAGCAGCGGCGCGGCCGTGCGCGACGTCGACGGCCGCACCTACGCCGGCGCCCCGGTGGCGTTGAAGGCCTTGCAACTCACCGCGCTTCAGGCCGCCGTCGCCGCGGCGGTCTCCAGCGGCGCAACCGGTCTGGAGGCCGCGGTGCTCGTCGGCGGATCCGCGGACGACGCGGGGGTCGCCGCGGTCCGCGAACTGTCGGCGGACGCCGCGATCGTCGTGACCGATCGATCCGGCACGGTGATCCCATGACCGTCGAAACTGCGCAGAGATCGCGTTTCTGGCGGATTTCGCGATCTCCCTGCAGTCTCGGCGCGAAATGAGCGGCGAATTCCGTTCCGGGTTCGTCTGTTTCGTCGGGCGCCCGAACACCGGCAAGTCCACGCTGACCAACGCGCTGGTCGGCGCCAAGGTGGCAATCACGTCCAACCGGCCGCAAACCACCCGGCACACCATCCGCGGGATCGTGCACCGCGAAGACTTCCAGATCATCCTGGTCGACACACCGGGCCTGCACCGGCCGCGCACCCTACTGGGGCAGCGGCTCAACGATCTGGTGAAGGACACCTATTCCGAGGTCGACATCATCGGGTGGTGCATCCCGGCCGACGAGAAGATCGGGCCGGGGGACCGGTGGATCCACGACCAGATCCGCGCCGTCGCACCCAAGACCACGCTGGTCGCCGTCGTCACCAAGATCGACAAGGTGCCCAAGGACCGCATCGCCGCACAACTGGTCGCGGTCAGCGAACTGGTCGGCCCGGACGCGGAGATCGTTCCGGTGTCGGCGACCGCCGGGGACAACCTCGACGTGCTCGTCGATGTGCTGGCCGCCAAGCTGCCACCCGGGCCGGCGTTCTACCCCGACGGGGAACTCACCGACGAGCCCGAAGAAACCCTGATGGCCGAGCTGATCCGCGAGGCGGCGCTCGAGGGTGTGCGTGACGAGTTGCCGCACTCGCTGGCCGTCGTCATCGAGGAGGTCACGCCTCGGGAGGACCGGGACGACCTGATTGACGTGCACGCGATCCTCTACGTCGAACGCGACAGCCAGAAGGGCATCGTGATCGGCAAGGGCGGCGCCCGGCTGCGGGAGGTCGGCACCGCGGCCCGCACGCAGATCGAGAAGCTGCTGGGCACCAAGGTGTTCCTCGATCTGCGGGTCAAGGTCGCCAAGAACTGGCAGCGCGACCCGAAACAACTGGGCCGCTTGGGTTTTTAGCTTTGGGCGCCCGAGCCCGGCTCGCCGAACGGCCGGCCCGGCCCGTGCGCCGGCGGCGCCACATCACCCTTGCCGTATACCGCCACCACCACCGTGCGGTCGATGGCGTTGGCCGACCACACCCCGATGTCGACATTGGAGCAGTCGGCCATGATCGCGTGGTAGTCCGGCCGGTGGTACCACTGGTTGATCAACTCGATGCCGCTGATCGCCAACGCCGGGTTGATCGCCACCGTTTCGGCGACGCCGCCGGCGTAACCCGCCTTGCGGGCACGGTCGGCGACGGTCGATCCGTCCGAGCCGATGTCGCCGTTCAGCGCCCGGTTGTTCAGCACGTCGTTGGTGTGCCACTCGGCGGCCAGGCGCAGCTTCGGGTTGATCTTGATGTCGGTGTCGCAGCCGGCCTGACGTTGCACGGTGTAGACGTTGGCCACCACGCCGTCGTTGAGCCGCTTGTTGTCGGCGGCAGCTCCTGGAGCGCCCGCGACAGTGCCACCGAGCAGGCCGCCCAGCAGGGCCAGCACCGGAACCGCATGGGTAAAGCGCAGTGCTCTCATTCCGAGAGACTTTACGCGACCTCGTCGGAGACGGCCTCGTGTTCTGGCCGGTCGGGACCCGTTATGGGCACATCGGACGCCGCCGACTCAGGATCGGGCGCCGGTTCGGGAAGCCACCAGGGTTGCGGCTGCTTCATCGCCCAGCCGTTGATCGCCTCCAACTCCGCGGCCAGCGAGATCAGCAGCGGCTCGCTGTTCGCCGGTCCCATCAACTGCACGCCGATGGGCAAGCCGTCGCTGGTGAAGCCGGCGGGCACGTTGATCGACGGCCAGCCCAGCAGATTCCACGGCCAGGTGACCGGGCAGGCCTTGATCATCGTGCGGTCGGTCGACAGCCCACCGAGGTGGTCGAACTCGTGCACCTTGGGCGGGGGCTGCGCGGTGGTCGGCGCCAACACCACGTCGGTGATGTTGAAGAGGTAGCCGATCCGGCGGTGCGCGTGGGCTTCACGGGCCCGGGCCTTGCGCAACACGTGCTCGGAGAGCAACCGGCCCATGCGCATGTTGGCCTTGGTCCGCTTGTCGAGCGTGACGTCATGGCCGAGTCGGTCCGCCCAGTCCAGCAGCCCCGACGTCGACCTGGACAGGAAGTTCCACGACATGCCGAGCGTGTACTCGGGGTCCGCGGCGACGATGGTGTGCCCGAGTTGTTGGAGTTGTTCGGCGACGACGTCCATCGCCGCGCGGATCTCCGGATGCAGCGTGGCCCGGAACACCGTGAACGGAAACTTCGTCGACATCGCGATGCGCAGCGGGCCGGGTGCCTGCGCGACGCACTCCGAAACGTTCACCGGCGGTGGCTGATGGCGATCGCCCGCGGCGTTTCCGGACGCGGCGTCGAGCACCAGTGCGGCGTCGGTGACGGTGCGGGCCAGCACGCCGTTGACAGTGATGCCGTTGAACGCCTCCGGCAGCGGCCACGTCGAGATGCGGCCGCGCTGAGGTTTGATGCCGACCAGATGCGTCCACGCCGCGGGGATGCGCACGCTGCCCGCGCCGTCGGAACCGATCGCGGCGGTCACCAGCCCCGCCGCCACCGCCGCGGCGCTACCGCCCGACGATCCACCGGGAGTGTGCTCGCGTGACCACGGGTTGCGTGTGTGTCCGAACGCCGGCCCGCTGGTGAACGGCCACTGACCCAGTTCGCAGGTGTTGGTCTTGCCGACGATGACGGCGCCCGCCGATCGCAACCGCCGCACCACCTCGGCGTCTTTCGCGGCGGGCCGGACGGCACCGTCGGCGCCGAATCGGGTCGGCACCCCGGCGACATCGACGTCGTCTTTGACCGCGATCGGGATGCCCAAGAGCGGATGTTTCGAAAGATCCTGGCCCGCGGCACGTTTGCGGTCCGCACGAGCGGCATCGGCCAGCGCCCGTTCGGTGAACACCACGCGGAACGCGTTGAGCGTCGGCTGGCTGGCCGTGATGGCGTCGAGCGAGCGCTGGACCAGTTCCACCGACGTGACGGAGCCGCTCGCGAGCTGGAAAAGCTGTTGAGTCAGAGTGGGGAATCGCGCGTTGTTGACCATCGCTTAAGAGGATATCGGCGGTGCGAATCGGAATCTGACGGATGGTGGTGGGAGACTGAACCGATGCGGCTGTATCGGGACCGGGCGGTGGTGGTTCGCCAGCACAAGCTCGGCGAGGCCGACCGGATCGTGACACTTCTGACCCGCGAGCACGGGTTGGTACGGGCGGTGGCCAAGGGGGTGCGGCGCACCCGCAGCAAGTTCGGCGCCAGGCTGGAGCCGTTCGCGCACATCGACGTTCAGCTGCATCCCGGCCGGAATCTCGACATCGTCACCCAGGTGCAGGCCATCGACGCGTTCGCCTCCGACATCGTCAGCGACTACGGCCGCTACACCTGCGCATGCGCGGTGCTGGAGACAGCCGAACGCCTGGCCGGTGAGGAACGCGCCCCGACGCCTGCGCTGCACCGACTCACGGTGGCCGCGTTGCGGGCGGTGGCCGACGGCGGCCGTCCCCGTGAGCTGGTGCTGGACGCCTACTTGTTGCGGGCCATGGGGATCGCGGGGTGGGCCCCGGCGTTGACCGAATGCGCCCGGTGTGCTGCGCCGGGTCCACACCGGGCCTTCCACGTGGCGGCGGGGGGCAGCGTGTGCGTGCACTGCCGGCCGTCGGGGTCGGTGACACCGCCCCAGGGCGTACTGGACTTGATGGCTGCGCTGCACGACGGGGACTGGGAGCACGCCGAGACGTCGACGTCGTCGCACCGCAGCCAGGCCAGCGGGCTGGTCGCCGCGCATCTGCAGTGGCATCTGGAGCGCCAGCTACGGACGTTGCCGCTGGTCGAACGGGTGTACCGGGTTGATAGGACCCTCGCCGATCATCGCACCGCGGTGGTGGTCGATCAGCATGTGTCGCTGGTCGGGCAGGATGTGCCCCATGGCAAGCGAACGGGCTGGGCGGAGGAAGGCCCCGGCAACCTACCCACAGCTGCCCCCGGCGCCTGACGACTACCCGACGTTCCCCGACAAGTCGACGTGGCCCGTCGTCTTCCCCGAGATACCGGCAGGCACCAACGGCCGGTTCGCCCGCCCGCCTCAGCACACTTCCAAGGAGGCCGCACCTCGGATCCCGGCCGACCAGGTGCCCCGCCACGTCGCCGTCGTCATGGACGGCAACGGGCGCTGGGCCACCCAGCGTGGCCTGCACCGCACCGAGGGCCACAAGATGGGCGAGGCCGTGCTCATCGACATCACTTGCGGCGCAATCGAAATCGGCATCAAGCACCTGACGGTGTATGCCTTCTCCACCGAGAATTGGAACCGCAGCACCGAGGAGGTGCGCTTCCTGATGGGGTTCAACCGCGAAGTGGTGCGTCGGCGCAGGGAGAACCTCAACGACATGGGCGTGCGGATGCGCTGGGTCGGTTCGCGACCCCGGATGTGGCGCAGCGTGATCAAGGAGTTCGACATCGCCGAGCAGATGACCGTCGGCAACGACGTCATCACGATCAACTACTGCGTCAACTACGGCGGCCGCACCGAGATCGTCGAGGCGACGCGCGAGCTCGCGCAGCTGGCGGCGGACGGCAAGATCAAGCCGAACCGCATCAGCGAGGCCACTTTCGCCAAGCATCTGCACCGCTCCGATATCCCCGACGTCGACCTGTTCATCCGGACCTCGGGGGAGCAGCGGGCCAGCAACTTCCTGCTGTGGCAGGCGGCATACGCCGAATTCGTGTTCCAGGACAAGCTGTGGCCGGACTACGACCGCCGCGATCTGTGGGCCGCCTGCGAGGAGTACGTCAACCGCAACCGACGCTTCGGCAGAGCCGAATGATGTACCTGAGCGGCAGGGCGTGATGGCGCTGCAAGATCGGCTCGGCGAGATCCTCGAGGGGGTGCTGCCCGTCACGCGCGAGGACGACGGCGCGGTGACCGTCCATCACGACGAGACGTTCGCGTCGCTGCGCACGGTTCCGGTCGCCGAAGGACTCGAGCTGGTGTCGCTCACCCAGATCCTGGCCTGGGACCTGCCGTTGGACGCCAAGCTGCGGGCCAAGGTCGCCGAGCATGCCCACAACACGCTGCTGGGCACGGTGTCGCTGGCGGCCAAGAGCGTCCCCAAGGAGGTCGCCGCGGGGGCCAAGCGCAACTCCAAGAAGGCCGCGGATGTGCTGCTGCGCTACAACTTTCCCGCCGCCGGGTTGACCGACGACGCGCTGCGCACGCTGATCCTCATGGTGCTGGCCACGGGTTCCGAGGTGCGTCGCGCGTTAGTCGGCTGAACCGTTTCTCGCCGCGCAATCGGCGCAGACGCCGAAAATCTCGATCGTGTGGCTGACATCGGAGAAGCCGTGCTCATGAGCGACGTCAGCGGCCCACGTTTCGACGTCGCCGCCCTGGATCTCCACTGTCGAACCGCAAACTCGGCACACCAGGTGGTGATGGTGGTCCTCCGAGCAGCGCCGGTACACCGACTCGCCGGTGTCGGTGCGCAACGTGTCGACGACCCCGGCGGCCGCCATCTGCTGCAGGGTGCGGTAGACCGTGGTCAGCCCGATGCCTTCACCGCGGCGCCGCAACTCGTCGTGCAGCTCCTGGGCGGAGCGAAAGTCGTCGAGGTTCTCCAGCAGCGCCGCGATGGCCGCCCGCTGGCGGGTGGAACGCACTCCCATGCTCATGGGTGCGTGCTCACTGACCGGCCTCGGCCGCGTGCGTCACCGCCGCGACGACGATCTCGGCGAGGTGGTGATCGACGAGGCGGTACATCACCTCGCGTCCGGACCGTTCGCCGGCCACCACGCCAGCGGCCTTGAGGATCCGCAGGTGCTGGCTGACCAGCGGTTGAGGTACCGCCAGCGCGTCGACGAGTTCGTGCACGCAGCGCGCCGACTCCCGCAGTTGCAGCACGATCGCGATCCGCACCGGCGCGGCCAGTGCCCGCAGCAGGTCGCCGGAGGTGTCGAGCACATCGCGTGGTGGTAGGTCGGGAAACGGTGCGCCGCTGTGTTCGTGGGCGCCCTCGTGTCCGTCAGCCAAAGTGGAAACGATTTTCATTATGATCGCAACAATACATGCGCTTCGATGCATGTCAACGCCGGAGAACGGGCTTCCCGACGCTCGCTAGGCTGTGCAGTCGTGGCTCACTCTTCCTCGATCATCGACACCGTCGCGAACCTGGCCAAGCGGCGCGGCCTGGTCTACCAATCGGGGGAGATCTACGGCGGCACCAAGTCGGCATGGGATTACGGCCCGCTTGGAGTGGAACTGAAGGAGAACATCAAGCGTCAGTGGTGGCGCTCGGTGGTCACCAGCCGCGACGACGTCGTCGGCCTCGACTCGTCGATCATCCTGCCGCGCGAGGTCTGGGTTGCGTCGGGACACGTCGAGGTGTTCAACGATCCGCTGGTCGAGTGCCTCAACTGCCACAAGCGCCACCGGCAGGACCACATGCAGGAGGCGTACGCAGAGAAGCAGGCGAAGAAGGACGGCGTCACGGTCGATCCGGACTCCGTGTCGATGAGCGACATCACCTGCCCGGACTGCGGGACCAAGGGTCAGTGGACCGAGCCGCGCGACTTCAACATGATGCTCAAGACCTACCTCGGACCGATCGAGACCGAGGAAGGGTTGCACTATCTGCGGCCGGAGACCGCGCAGGGCATCTTCGTCAACTTCGCCAATGTCGTTACCACACAACGTAAGAAGCCACCGTTCGGGATCGCCCAGACCGGTAAGAGCTTCCGCAACGAAATCACCCCGGGCAACTTCATCTTCCGGACCCGCGAGTTCGAGCAGATGGAGATGGAATTCTTCGTCGAGCCGTCGACCGCCCGTGAGTGGCACCAATACTGGATCGACGAGCGGCTGCAGTGGTACGTCGAACTCGGCATCGACCGGGACAACCTGCGGCTCTACGAGCACCCGAAAGATAAGCTGTCGCACTACTCCGACCGCACGGTCGACATCGAGTACAAATTCGGCTTCGTCGGCAACCCGTGGGGTGAACTGGAGGGCGTCGCGAACCGCACCGACTTCGATTTGTCCACGCACGCAAAGCATTCCGGCGTCGACCTGTCGTACTACGACCAGGCCAACGACACGCGCTACGTTCCGTATGTGATCGAGCCGGCAGCCGGGTTGACGCGGTCGTTCATGGCGTTTCTCGTCGACGCGTACGCCGAGGACGAGGCGCCCAACGCCAAGGGCGGCGTCGACAAGCGCACCGTGCTACGGCTGGATCCGCGGCTCGCGCCGGTCAAGGCGGCGGTGCTGCCGCTGTCGCGCAATGAGGCGCTGTCGCCCAAGGCGCGCGACCTCGCCGCCGAACTGCGTAAGCACTGGAACGTCGAGTTCGACGACGCCGGAGCGATCGGCCGCCGCTACCGCCGCCAGGATGAGATCGGCACCCCGTTCTGCGTGACGGTCGATTTCGACTCGCTCGAGGACCAGGCAGTGACGATCCGCGAGCGCGACGCGATGACACAGGACCGCGTCGCGCTCGACAATGTCACCGACTACCTCGCCGTTCGCCTCAAGGGCTGCTGACCCCTTCGGCCTTTGGCCTTCGCCTTCAGCCTTCGGCGCGAGCGGGCGTGTTTGTCCACGACACGCCGCTGTTTTGCGGCATCCTGCGCACGCTCACCCCGTCACGAGCGTGCGCAGCCGCTGACATTGCGCGGCGTGGCGTGTGCAAACACGCCCGCTCGCGCAAACCGGGGCGGGTCAAAACCGGCCGCCGCCGCCGAACATTTCGCCCCCGCCGGAGCCGCCGAACGAACCGGGACTGAATCCGCCGTCGCCGAAACCACCGCCGAAGCCGCCGCCGAAACCACCGCGCATTCCCCCGCTGAGGATGTTGCCGATCAAGATGCCGCCGATGATCGCGCCCATGTTGCCCCCACCGCCCCCGCCGCCGTATGGACCACCCATATACGAGTGTCGTGCGTTCTGCATATCTGCGTTGGCGAGGGATTGAGCCTGCGACGCCAGCATCGCCGCGCCGTTGGCGTGTGCGATGGCCCCCGCCGGATCCGTCGACCTCTTCTCCTCGGCCGCGCCGATCTGCCGGACGGCCTCGGCCAGTCGGGTGCGGGCCTCCGGTCCGACGATGCCGCGGCGGGTGTCGATGAAATCCGACACCGATCGAACCCGCGATCGGGCAGTGAACAGCGCCTCGTCCAGCGCCCGGTTGAGTCGCTCGGCCGCCTCCCGTTCCTGTTCGACCGCGGCCAGCAGCCGGTCCAGATCCGCGTCGGCCTTCGTCAATTCGGTGAAGGAGCCCAGCGGGTCAGCCGAATTCGAGCGCTGCGCGGCCGCCACCGCGGTCGCCGCCGCGTCGCGGGCCTCGGCCAGCTGAGCGGCGTGCGGCACGTTGCCCTGCTGGAGCAGCGCAGCGGCCTGCTTGATGCCGTTCTGAATGTCTTCGATCGCGGCCGGCAGAGTGGCGGCCGCCCGGCGGATGTCACTGGCGGCGCTATCCACCGCGTCCAGCAGCCCTTGCGCCTGGGCCAAGGCGGCCTCGGCCGCACGGACACATTCGACGAGTTCGGTCTGGCGCCCCGCCACCGGCCGCTCGGCGAGATCGCGCCCGCGGCCGATGTTCTGGTCGGCGAAGGTCAGCAGTTCCTTGGCCGCGTCCACGTTGCCGGCCACTGAGCTCAGCGCCGTCGCATCGAATTCGTCGTGCAGTTGCTCGAGCTTCTGCTGCGAGGGACCTAGCCGGGCCGTGATGCCAACCACCTGCTGGGTCAACGCGTCCAGTCGCGACGGCGCGTTGATCACCAGATTCCGCAGGTCTTCGAACGCGTCCCGCTGCGCGTCCAGCTCCCGATCGGCCTTGGCAGCGGCCACCACCACACGAGTCAACAGGTCGCGGCGCTGCGCCGGAGTCTCCGGAATCGCGTCGTCGAGGATCTGCCGGACGTTGAACGCCTGGGCGAGCGTCGTCTTCGCGTTGTTGACCGCACGCGTGAACGGCTCCGTGCGCTCGGTGCCGAATTCCTCTATAGCCAGCTGTAATTCGTGGTCGCTGGTGCGTACGGCGTTGTCGACTTCGACCACCATCGTGCGCGACAGGTCATCGAGGGCATCCAGCGACACCGACGCCAGCGCATGGGGATCGGTCGGATCCACCCGGCGTGCCGCGGCGAACTCGGCCTCCCGACGCTTGCGCCGCCGCCGTCGTCTCCAGAACATCAACAACACCACCGCAAGCGCGATCACCCCCAGCGCCACCAGTAACCCGAACCAGCTGAGCTTCGAATCCGCATCAGCGGACTGAGCGAGACCTTCGGCCGCCGCCACCGCCGCGCCGGCCCAATCACCCTGCCGCAGTGCGGGTTCGATGTCGTTGCGCCGCAGGCTTTGCACCCGGCTGGAACTCAGTTCGGTGGCGCTGTCGGGCACCATGAAGGCATACCCACGATCGACTGTCGAGACGGCGAGCAGCGCGTCGAAATCACCCAGGTCACTCACCCGCATCGCGTTACGCGCCCAAGTCTGCGCGGACTGGCCGGAGAACGACTCGACGTAGACGACCCACAACCGGGTCTTGCTGCTCGCGTACAGCTCGTCGATCGCCGAGGTCACCTGTGCACGGCCGGCAGCGTTCAGCACGCCCGCGTTGTCGGTGACGTACCCCGGAAGTCGGAACGGAGGCTCAGCCGAGGCCGTCGGCGCGACAAGCGCAGCGGCGGCGACCGTGGCGAGCACGAGGGTCAGCAAGCGGACGAGGCGCATGCTCGTCAATCTAATGTGCGGCACGGTCCGCGCGGTTGGTGCTGGCAGACTATTCGTCGGTGACAGCGCACGGGGATACCTACGACGAGTTCGACCGCGAGCGACGGGCGGTCGAGCCACCGAAGGGTGCCGCGCTGCCGGGCACCGACAATCAGCACCGGACCGATTTCGCGCGGGACAGGGCCCGGGTGCTGCACTGCGCGGCGCTGCGCCGGCTGGCCGACAAGACGCAGGTGGTCGGGCCGCGCCAGGGCGAGACGCCGCGCACGCGGCTGACCCACTCGCTGGAAGTCGCCCAGATCGGGCGCGGGATGGCGATCGGATTGGGCTGCGACCCCGACCTCGTCGACCTCGCCGGGTTGGCACACGACATCGGGCATCCGCCCTACGGGCACAACGGCGAGCGCGCACTGAACGAGATCGCCGCGGACTGCGGCGGCTTCGAGGGCAATGCGCAGAACTTTCGCATCCTCACCCGTCTTGAGCCGAAAGTCGTTGCCGCCGACGGTGAAAGCGCGGGCCTGAACCTCACTCGCGCCGCTCTGGATGCCGTCACCAAGTACCCGTGGCGGCGTGGCGCGCGGTCGGCCAAGTTCGGTTTCTACGAGGACGACGTGCCCGCCGCCGAGTGGGTTCGCACCGGTGCACCCGCAGACAAACCCTGCCTGGAGGCCCAGGTGATGGACTGGGCCGACGACGTCGCCTATTCCGTGCACGATGTCGAGGACGGTGTGGTGTCCGGTCGCATCGACATGCGAGTGCTGGCCGACGGCGACGCGGCCGCCGAGTTGGGCCGGCTGGGGGAGGCGAGCGGGATGGGCGCCGGGCTGCGGTCCGACGATCTGGTCGCCGCGGCGGCGCGGCTGTCCAACCTGCCGGTCGTGGCGGCGGTCGGCAAGTACGACGGAACCCTGGCGGCATCCGTCGCGCTCAAACGGTTGACCAGCGAATTGGTCGGCCGGTTCGCTTCCGCCGCCATCGCGGCCACCCGCGAGGAATCCGGACCGGGTCCGGTGGTCCGCTACCGGGCCGATCTGCGCGTTCCGGAACTGCTCCGGGCTGAAGTCGCGGTGCTCAAGATCCTGGCGCTGCAGTTCATCATGTCCGACCCTCGGCATCTGGATCTGCAGGCACGGCAGCGCGAGCGCGTTCACCGGGTGGTGGCGTGGCTGGCCGCGGGCGCACCGGCGACGCTCGATCCGATCTTCGTTCCGGCGTTCAACGCCGCCGGCGACGACGGTGCGCGGCTGCGGGTGGTCATCGACCAGGTGGCGTCGTTCACCGAAGGTCGTTTGGAGCGGTTGGAACCGGCCTAAGCGTGATCGCGCCCGACCCCGGGCGCTCTAGACTGGCCCGGTGGCCGGCCGCATTCCTGATCGCGACATCGCGGCCATTCGTGACCAGGTTCGCATCGAGGACGTCGTCGGCGATTACGTGCAGCTTCGGCGGGCCGGCGCGGACTCGATGAAGGGGCTGTGTCCGTTCCACGACGAGAAGTCGCCGTCGTTTCACGTGCGGCCCAATCACGGCCACTTCCACTGTTTCGGCTGCGGTGAGGGTGGCGACGTCTACGCCTTCGTCCAGAAGATCGAGCACGTCAGCTTCGTCGAATCGGTCGAACTGCTCGCCGACCGCGTCGGCTACACGATCACCTACACCGGCGCGTCGACCACGAACGTGCAGCGCGACCGTGGCAGCCGCAGCCGGTTGCTGGCCGCCAACGCGGCTGCGCAGGAGTTCTACGCGACAGCGCTGGAGTCCGATGAGGCCGCGCTGGCCCGCCAATACCTGATCGAGCGCAACTTCGACGCCGAGGCGGCCAAGCGCTTCGGCTGCGGTTTCGCTCCGTCGGGTTGGGACACGCTGACAAAGCACCTGCTGCGCAAGGGTTTCGAATTCAAGGAGCTGGAGGCGGCCGGCCTGTCCCGCGAAGGCAAGCGCGGGCCGATGGACCGTTTCCACCGCAGGCTGCTGTGGCCGATCAGGGCCAGCGGCGGCGAGGTGATCGGTTTCGGTGCGCGCCGCATCTTCGACGACGACCCGATGGAAGCCAAGTACGTCAACACCCCCGAAACCGTGCTGTACAAGAAGTCCTCGGTGCTGTTCGGCCTGGACCTGGCCAAGCGCGACATCGCCAAAGGGCATCAGGCCGTGGTGGTCGAGGGCTACACCGACGTGATGGCCATGCACCTGTCCGGGGTGACGACGGCGGTCGCGTCCTGCGGAACCGCGTTCGGCGACGAGCACCTGTCGATGCTGCGGCGACTGATGATGGACGACAACTTCTTTCGCGGTGAGCTGATCTACGTCTTCGATGGGGACGCCGCGGGCCGCGCGGCGGCGATCAAGGCGTTCGAGGGTGAACAGAACCTGGCCGGCCAGTCGTTCGTGGCGGTGGCCTCGGAAGATGAATTGGCCGGGATGGATCCGTGTGACATCCGGCTTCATTTCGGCGAAGGTGCGCTCCGCGATCTGGTGGCGCGACGAACTCCGTTGTTCGAGTTCGCGATTCGCACCGCACTGGCCGAGCACGATCTCGATAGCGCAGAGGGCCGGGTGTCGGCGCTACGCCGGTGTGTACCGATGGTCGCGCGCATCAAGGAGCCGATGCTGCGCGACGAGTACGCCCGCCGGCTGTCGGGCTGGGTCGGCTGGGCCGACGACACGCAGGTGTTGACGCGGGTTCGCGAGGAGGCCCAGAAGCGCGGGCTGCCAGAACGCGGCGGACGACGGCGCGGCGTCACCGAGCAGGCGCAGCCTCGCAGACCTCGCACCCCGGAAGCGGGGCCGCGGCCCGATCCGGCCGATCCGACGCTGTGGCCGCAGCGCGAAGCGCTCAAATCCGCGCTGCAGTATCCGGCGTTGGCGGGCCCGGTATTCGACTCGCTGACCGTCGAGAGCTTCACACATCCGGGTTATGCCGCTGTGCGGTCGGCCATCGAGGACGCGGGCGGGACGTCGGCAGGCCGGTCCGGCGCGGAATGGATCGAGATGGTCCGCTCCAAGGTCGCGACGCCCGTGGCGGCGAACCTGGTCAACGAACTCGGGGTGGAGGCCATCAACGTCGTCGACGACGAGCGGTTGCCGCGCTACATCGGCGGCGTCCTGGCCCGGCTGCAGGAAGTGTGGGTGGGCCGCCAGATCGCCGAGGTCAAGTCCAAGCTGCAGCGCATGTCGCCGGTTGAGCAGGGCGACGAGTATCACGCGCTGTTCGGAGACCTGGTCGCGATGGAGGCTTACCGCCGCAGCCTGCTGGAACAGGCGAGCGGCGACGACATCTCTGCGTAGCACTCGGTAACGCGATAGGGTGAGCGCGCTATGAAACCGTTGGGAACGGTCAGGAAGGCGGGCACGTGACATCGACCAATATTCGGGCGCGCCGGCTCGTCGCTGCAGGAGCGTTCGCGGTGGCTGCGGTCGCGGCTCCGTTCGCGGCATCCGTCCTGGGATCGACTGCATCCGAGCTCCAGGCCGCCCCGGCCTGCCTGGCATGGTTCGGCAACAAGGAGGACGGCAAGTGCCTGTCCTACTCCAACGGCAACGGCGTCAACGTCGGCACACCGGAGGTCGGCCTCAACGGATCTGATGGGGTCGGCATCAACACCTCACCCATGTTCCCCGGTCAGACCATCAACGACCCGTACCGTTAACGGACCTTCCCTGCTGCGCCGCCTCCGGGCCGATCACCGTCGTCCCGTTGTCGATCTCTGTCAACGTGACCATCGGCGCATCGGGCGATACCCGATCGGCGATCCTGCGCCGACCGGCGTCGATCACGGCCTTGGCCGTCGGGCTCTCGGTGACCGCCTTGTAGGTTCCGGCGATCTGCTCATATCGGCGGCGGCCGGCCTTCGAGCCCAGTACATAGCCGACACCCAATACGACGAAATACCCGATCACAGGGTCCCTTCCAGACGACGGTGCGTTCGGTCCCATCCTGCCTCACGTCCTTGGAGCGCGCGCGGGGCGACGGCGTATTGGCGGGCCCTGCGAGACGTAGGCTAGAGTCAACCCCCGGCCCGCACACTAGCGTGTTCGCGGGTGAGCAGTCCCCTGTAGCTCAATTGGCAGAGCATTCGGCTGTTAACCGAAGGGTTGCTGGTTCGAGTCCAGCCGGGGGAGCAGACGTAATTCCGGGTCAAAGCCGGTTTTACCGCCTCGTTCCCCGATGGGCTATTCAAGGGCTATCACGTCCTAGCAGAGTCCTTCGCTGGCCACTAACTCACACCCACCGCCGCCCTATGCCCTGGCGGGCCGACTGTGCCTTCGCAGTCCTGCGTGGCGTCATCCGGTAACCACGACGGACTAGGGGCTAGCGTCTTTTGCGTTTGTGGCCCGCGCCGATTTTTGTGGTGTCTCGGAGTGCGGTGGTTGCCGCGAATGCCTGCGCGGGTGTGGCGCCGCGCAGCGCGCGGTGGGGCCGTTCTGGTTGTAAAGCTCACGGAAGCGGGCCAGCTCGGCGTTGCACTCGGCCATGGTGGTCGAGGCCGGTTGTGCGCGTAGCCATTTCTTGAGGGTCTGCCAGAAGCGTTCGATCTTGCTGCACGTCTGGGGATGGTGTGGGGTGGAGTTGATGGCGCGGGTGCCCAGGGCGCGGGAGTGATCGTCGAGAGTGCCGGCGATGGCGACTTTCGTTCCATCAGCGAGCCGCCAGCTGGTCCAGTCTGACCTGCCAACATTGGTTGGGTCGCGTGTAGCAGAACCGTTGGATCGCCGAATTGGGGCGTTTTTGCGGTTGCGGCGTGATCAGGCTGTGACGGGTCAAAATTCGCCACACTATTGAGCGCGCCGGAGTGGGCAGTCCCTGGCGTTGCAGCGCCCGCAGGATCGACTGCGGACCGTGGTCTAAGCCCAGCTCAACGAGCTCGTTGCGTTTACGCAGCACCACCTCTTCCACGGCGGTCGGCGTCTTACCTGGGCACGATTTTGGACGACGTGAGCGCTCATGCAGACCGCCGATCCCCTCGGCCAGAAACTGCCGTCGCCACTTGTAGAAACATTTGCCGACTCATCCGATGCTGCCCACAGAACTGCGAAACATTAACAACCTGACCGACATACGCCCTCGCGGCACGGATATCCATCGCCGTCACCTTCTGGACCATGGACCATCCTGGTCCCACGCCCTACCCAGGTGTCAGCGATGTTCCGAGACATACACCTGTCAGCGATGTCCTGAAACAGAACACCCGCACTGGATTTGGCGGCTTTGCCAACTTTGCCGCAACCCGACTTCGTCGCGTTGGCGCAGCGTAATCGCGTCGCTATTAGATTTCTTCGTTGCCAGCGAAGATGGCCTCCCGCTACTTGTGAAGTCCGCCGCGCTGGCTGCCGCAGCGGGTTTGTGGCAATACCGGGTGCCATGGATTACTGTGGCGCAGCCGCTATCTCAGCAACTGGCATGAGTTGTTGCTCAACCAGCCCCACGCATTTATTGTTGTCGCCGGCGACGAACCAGATGTTCGGGCGGCACACCAGATGTTGCAGTCCGATTGCCGAGTGGAGAGGGACTCTGTGCAGCCAGCTGCTGATCGCCTTCACGCCCTTGATGCCGTCCGCGCGTTCGCACTGTTAATTGGCGTCGCAATGCATGTCGTCCCGCCCTGGCTAAAGAATCTGCCGGAGTGGAACTTCGGCGAGACGCCGAGCAACACCGCCGCCGCGATCTGGTTTTTCCCGCACATTTTCCGCATGCCTGTGTTCTTCCTGATCGCCGGCTATTTCGGGCGTCTGTTGGCGGAACGGTACGAAACGAGGAAGTTCATCAAGGACCGCGCGAAGCGCATCGCGATTCCATTGGTCATAACCTTCTTCTTAATCAGCGCCCTGACGGCGGCGGCCTTCGCGCTAGGCTCGCTGGCTTCAGGAATGAGCGTCGCGGACCTGACGGCGCTCGCGCAGGCACGGCGCGAGTACGTGTCGGCCACCGCTGGTGCAGTGCGCGGTGGTGTAACCCTGGGCTATCTCTGGTTCCTGTACTACTTGCTTCTGTTCTACGTGGTAGCGCTCATCCTGCGCGCCACGATCCGCGCGGTAGATCGTGACGGAAACGCCATGTGCGTCATCGACAAAATGCTCGGCATCTTGATGCGCACCGGCCTCGCCGCCGTCGCGTTTGCTCTGCCCGTCGCCGCCTGGTACGTCTTCAAGTGGCACGACTGGGCCCAATGGCAAGGCCTGCCCGCGCCGCAGTCCATCATCCCGAGCATCCCGGCATTGCTAGCCTATGGACTTAGCTTCGCCGTCGGCTGGCTGCTACACCGCCAATCTCACGTGCTCCTGCAGCTTCGCACGCGCTGGGTGGTGTACTCCCTCGCCGCGATCGTGCTCGCCGTCGCATGTTATTTGATCGCAGGCCCGACACCGCAGTGGTCGCCCCACCTCGACGGTTGGCAACTACATATTTACGCGGCGGCATACCTGATGGCGAGCTGGTGTGCGAGTTTCGCACTTATCGGGTTGGCGTTGCGATTCCTATCGAACGCCAGTCCCGTGCGCCGCTACGTGGCAGATTCTTCGTACTGGGTGTACCTGATGCATCCGGTGTCGATCATCTTCTTCATGCAATTGCTGCGTCCGCTCGGCTGGCACTGGAGCGTGAGATTCACGATCACTTTAGCCGCCTCGGTGCTTGTGCTGCTATTGAGCTATCACGCGTTCGTGCGCTTCACGTTCATAGGCGCGACACTCAACGGCCGCCGCCGCCCGCGCCAATCCGCGCCAGAAGACGCCCGCACCGTCGGAGTCTTCAGGGATTGGACACGGGGTTTCGGGCGAACGTGGGCATCGAAGATTCGCGCACGGTCACACAATCACAGCCCCGACACCGATTCCGCGGACGCGGTGTCAACTGATTCGAGTCCAGGAGGTGGGGCAGAAATGCCCAATTCCGGCGAACCCGCGCACGCGTTTCGGGGATACCGACCTCGCGACGATGGTAGGTTCCATCGCGATTAGATACACCAGACTCGCAATAGACCGCATTTGCGAGCTGGCGAAGGGCTCGTTTTGTGAGCGCATCGGTAAAAGGGGGGTCGATGCTCCGCGAGAAATACGACGAGGCCGCCACTGTCCACGGCGAGTACGAATGGTGGGCGCCTGGTGTGGATTCAGCTGACCCCACCGGACAAGATCGGCAATCCCGACGCGCTGCAGCCCTGAAAGTTTCCGCATTGCGGACCTTCGGCGGGCTGGCATTTGCTGCGGTCTTATGGCTGCTCGATTTACAGCTCGGAGCCGCTCTGCTTACGTTGGTGGTGATCGGGCTCGCAGTGGTTGCGGTCGCTTGGCCTGCCGTGGGGCGGACGATCGACGCGGGCATCTCCAGAGTGGCGGCGTGGGTCGGGCGACTCCTGTCGACGGTGGTATTGGCGATCGTCTATTTCGTCGTGATAGTGCCGGTGTCGCTCTGTCTCCGCCTCTTCGGTCGCAACCTTCTTGCTTCACCCGGCGTCAGCCCCGACAGCACCTGGGTTATCAAGCCACGGGTCTCGGATCAAGCGATGGCTCGCCGCCAATTCGCCGTCGAACCGGAATTATCGGTTTCGAAACCGAGAGGACGGGCCGCCACAGCAAGACACCTTGCGGTGATGACGTTTCGTGCAGCGGTGTTGTTGGTGGCCGTTGATCTTATTGTTGGGATGGCATTCCCGCACTGGGCCCCCCACGGCGGGGTACGCGTTGGGGGCAAACTAGGCACGTGGGACGACATCTTCACCGCACAGATCTCCTCAGCCGCTATGGCGGCGGATCAACAGTGGGCTGCCGACTGGTTCAATGAGTTCAAAAATATCTACACACACAACGCTTATGTGCCGCTGTTGGGCATGGTGAATCCGGACCACCAAGGTAACTACATCAACATCGTCGACCGCGCTCGCAGGACCTATGTCGCTGAGAGAGTCGGCGACGACGCCACCTCGGTGTATTTCTTCGGCGGCTCGACAACGTGGGGCTACGGTCAACGCGATCTGTACACGCTCCCCTCCCAGGTGGCTCGACTCGCCGAAGAGGACGGTGTTCCGGTCCGGGTCAGCAACTACGGTCAGGTCGCATGGAGCATCTGGCAGGAACTCGGGCTGCTCCAACAGTTGCTCAGTGAGGGGCACATACCCGACGTGGCGGTTTTCTACGACGGTGCGAATGACGTTGCCGAGCAGGTTGAAGGACTGACGACCGACCCGACCTACCCGGGCGGAAACTACGTAAGTCAGGCGGTGGAACGGGCGCGGATGCGTGGCGGGATAGCCGGCCTCAAGGATTCTCTCGCGGGTTTCTACGCTAACCACAGCATTCTGACACGTATCGCCCTGACGTCGAATTCCAGACAGGGTGGGCCGGCACCAACTCCGGAGCTGGCCCAAGAACGGGCTCGCAACGCTGTGCGGCTCTACGAAAGGGCGGTCGAGGTCATCGAAGGCTTGGCAAAGAGCTACGGGTTCAAGGCCGTGTTCGTCTGGCAGCCACTTGCATATACCACTGAAGGCGGTGATGCCGAACGCTTCGCGAGCCCCGACGATTGGGGACTCGGGGCGGCTTACGTCGACGCGACAGAACTCATGGCTCCGCCGATCATCAACCTCGCCGATGTACTAGACGGCGAGAAGCAAGCCGTGTTCATCGACAACGCGCACACCAACGAACTGGGCGCTGAACTTGTTGCGCGAGCAATATATCCACACATCGGGTTGAAGCGATGAACATCCTTGGAATCAGCGCCTACTACCATGACTCGGCTGCCGCCTTGGTCCGAGATGGTCAAATCATTGCGGCCGCGCAGGAGGAACGCTTCACCCGCGTCAAGCACGACGCGGGATTCCCGAAGAACTCCATCGCGTATTGCCTCCGTGCGGGCGGCGTCGACCACGCCGGGATCGATGCAATTGCTTTCTACGAGAAGCCGATAACGAGGTTTATCCGTCTTATCAAGACGTACGGTGCCGTCACCCCCCGGGGCTTTCGATCGTTTCAGACGGCGCTCCCGCTGTGGTTGAGAACGAAACTCTGGATCACCTACGAAATCGAACGCAACCTGAAAGCGCTCGGCTATCAGACGCCATCGGAGCTCTACTTTACCGAGCATCATGAGAGTCACGCCGCAAGCGCCTTCTATCCCTCGCCATTCGAGTCGGCTGCTGTACTGACGATGGACGGAGTCGGCGAGTGGGCAACGGCGAGCATCGGCCGCGGGGACGGCAATCAGCTGCAGATCCACCGCGAAATGCGGTTCCCACACTCGGTGGGGCTGCTCTACTCGGCGTTCACCTACTTCTGTGGGTTCCGAGTCAACTCAGGCGAATACAAGCTTATGGGCCTCGCACCGTATGGTGAGCCGGCCTATGTCGATCTCATTACCGACAATCTTGTCGACATCCACAACGACGGCTCAATCGAACTGAATCTCAAGTACTTTGACTTTCTGGGCGGCCTTACGATGACAAACGATCGTTTCGCCGAACTTTTCGGCGGCCCCCCGCGTCCTCCGGAAGGTGCCATCACACGAAGGGAGATGGATATCGCCCGCTCCATCCAGGAGGTCACAGAAGAGATCGTGATGAGGATGGCCGCGACCGCGGCCGCGGTGACAGGCGAGAAGAACCTGTGCCTGGCGGGTGGTGTCGCCCTCAACAGTGTCGCAAACGGAAGGCTGCTCCGCGAAGGGCCGTTCACCGACCTCTGGATACAGCCGGCGGCTGGGGACGCCGGAGGTTCAATAGGAGCTGCGTTGCACACGTGGTATCAGACCGCCGGTAATCCTCGACCCGTCACCGGTGACTGTATGCAGGGGGCATATCTCGGGCCTGAGTTCTCAGCCGGCGAAATTGCTGCCTATTTATCCGCCCGAGGCTACCCGTTCGAAACGGTGGCGGATGCAGATGAGCGCGCCCGCAAGATCGCAGAACTGGTCGCGGAGGGCTACGTCGTGGGCCTGTTCAACGGACGCATGGAGTTCGGACCTCGGGCCCTTGGTAATCGTTCCATCCTTGGCGATGCAAGGTCGCCGGAGATGCAGTCGGTGATGAATCTCAAGATCAAATACCGGGAGTCGTTCCGCCCGTTTGCGCCATCGATTCTCGAAGAACGGGCAAAGGATTATTTCGACCTTGACGTACCGTCCCCCTACATGCTGCTGGTTAGTCCAGTCCGGGAAGAGATACGTACCGTTGCCAGCACCAGTGGATCCGACGAAATTTTGAGTGAGGTCAACAGGGTACGGTCGTCAATCCCCGCGGTTACTCACGTCGACTATTCGGCGCGCATCCAGACTGTCTCGCGCGAAACGAACCCGTTCTACCACAACGTTCTGGCGTCGTTCGAAGAACTGACGGGTTGCCCCGTGGTGGTCAACACCTCGTTCAACATCCGAGGCGAGCCGATCGTCTGCACTCCAGAGGACGCTTACCGGTGTTTCATGAATACCGAAATGGATTACCTAGTCCTCGAGGACCATGTACTAGACAAACGACTGCAGCCTGGCCGGGAGAACCGGGAGTTGTTCACGATTTCGACGGTGCCCGACTGATGCGCCGCGCAGTCCACGCCTGGAGATTGTTGACAGAGTTCGGCAGGTACGCTGTCGTAAATAGGGCCTACTGGGTCATACCCCTGATCATATTGTTGCTGGGTGTCGCGGGATTCATCGGCGTGGTCCAGATTACTGTTCCATTCACGCTGTACGCGCTTTTCTGAACTACTGCTCGGCGCTGACGATCAGCACCCGAATGGGATAGCCACAAAACGAATCGCCGCAAAAGAATACGCACGACACCATAAGTACAGTAAAAAATTCGGTATGCCCCCTTCAGAGCTCGACAACTTCTTCAATAATCATTCCCAGCTTCTGTGCTGCCCGCGCTGCGGCGGCGACGCGCTGGCCATTCAAGGCAACGGCTTCGGCTGCACGCATTGTCACCAGCACTATTCGGCGCGGGACGGCATCCCATCGCTTTTCATTCCGAACGACTGGAGCGATTCGAAGGATGACGTCACCCAGAAGATCAAGGCGTTTTACGAGGCAAACCCATTTCCCAACTACGACGACTTCGACAGCGTCGGAAGCTTGATCGACAAGGCGCGCAAGGCAGTGTTCGCGAAGCTGCTCGACGATCAGATTCCGTACGGCGCGCGTGTGATCGAATGCGGTTGCGGCACGGGACAGCTCACCAACTTTCTCGCCATTCGTCGTACGGTGATCGGCACCGACCTGTGCCTGAACTCGCTGAAAATGGCCACAGCCTTCAAACAGCAGAACGATCTGAAGCGCGCCCAGTTTCTGCAAATGAATCTGTTCAGGCCGGCGTTCAAGCCGGGCACGTTCGATCTGGTGATCTCAAACGGCGTCCTGCACCACACGAGCGATCCGCAGCTGGGTTTTGAGTCAATCGCGCGGCTCGTGCGGCCAGGCGGTTACATCATGATCGGGCTGTATCACAAGTACGGGCGGTTGGTCACTGATATCCGTCGTGTCGCCTTCAATGCCACCAACGATCGCTTCATGTTCCTCGATCGCCACGCCGTGGACGCGCGTGTCAGCACGCAGAAGCGCCGGTCGTGGTTTATGGATCAGTACAAGAACCCACACGAATCGAAGCACACCGTCGGCGAGGTAATCGGTTGGCTGGAGAAGATCGGCTTCGATTTCGTGCACGCTATCCCGAAGACCGAGCCGTTCAGCGGTCTGGCTGAAGACGAGCAACTGTTCCAGCCGGAGCGGCTCGGCAGCACGTTCGAGCGCATGCTGGTGAATCTCGGGATGATGATCACCGGCCATCGCGAGGGTGGGTTCTTCATCATCGTCGCGAGGAGACCGGTGGAGCGAGGGGTCAGGTCATGAACATGGACGCCGCCTCGCACTATGCCGGGCGAGGTCCGAGGCTACGTTCAGTCTCCGGCAATCGGGCCAAAACGCATAAAGAGGTCTTCTGGGACCACGGCAACCGCAGCCCGTAACACCGGGACGCTGGTTAGGCCGGACTGGAGGCGATCGGCTCGATCTGCTCGCATGTGGAATATGGTGGCGCGTGGGGACGACGTCGCCGGTAGCCTGTGTCGAACGAGGACCACCCGGAACCGGTAGCTGCACAGCGGATCCGAGGGTGCAATGACGCGGATGCCCGACGCCGACAGGCCGTCGGTATGCCGCATGGGGGCGGCCCGTGACGGCGCCGCATCTCCGCGCCGATCGCTGGGTGAGCTTCGGGTCGCCGTTGAAGCTGCTCGCACAGGGCATGCGCAACACAGGCATGGCGTCGACCAACTGGCCTGCGGCGCTGCGTAACTCGGCTACGAAGTGCCGCGTTAACAGCAGGAAGTGGTCAGCGCCGGCCAGCTCAGCGCACCGGCAACAGCTGTTGGAGAGCCGAGCCAACGGCTGCAGTTCGAGGGGCAGCCGAGGATGTTCCTCATCGAGTTGACCGGTGACGGCGTGTGGGAGCGCCGCTGACCGCTTGCGCCTGACGCTCGAAGCGGCGCGCCCAGCGCTTGACTGAGCCCGGCGGCATGTCCACGCCGATTTCATCGCAGAGCGGCGGAATGGTGATCATCGATCGCAGCGGGCTGCAGAACGGCGTACCGGGCGACAGCGGATCGGGGCGGGGGCGGCAGAAGCCCGAGCTTCGGCGACCGCGCAGCCTCGATGGACTTCCTCAAGGCGCCGTCCCGTCAGCGCTACTGAGACCAGTCAGGACTGCCCGGTTCGCCACCGATCACAACTACCGTGGTTCGCGGTGCCTCAGGACCGCAATCAAGTTGAATTTGTTGTCCTATTCCGACAATTCGAGGCCGCGAAAGCGGACAATCTGTGCTGGCGGCGAACGGTCTGACTGATCCGGGAGCTGCACACGTGCGGCTCCCCAGACCGGCCACGCTCTCGCGGCCGAATCATCGGATGCGCACGAAGGGTTACGGAAATGTCTGAGCAGGAAAACAAGCAACTCATTCAGCGGGGCTACGAGGCGTTCGCCGCCGGAGACATCGAGACGGTGATGGCGATGTTCGACGACGACATCGAGTGGGTCCAGCCGGGCGAGAGCGCCGTCAGCGGCACCTATCACGGCAAGACCGAGGTGATGGAGTACCTCGGCCGGCTTGCAGAGAAGTCACTGTCCGTCCGGCTCGACCAGCTGGTCGCCGAGGGCGACACCGTCGTCGCGCTCACCGAGATCAGCGTGGAGGGCCAAACTGGCCGCGACGCCGACGTGTTCACGGTTCGCGACGGCAAGACGACCTCGGTGAGGGTCCACGGCGACACCATGCTGATGGAGCGGGTGTACGGCAAGAAAGAGCTGGCCGCCGGCTGAGGGCGGTGGTCGCGCGGGCCCGTCGTCATGTGATGACGGGCCAGTCATCCCCGCTTTCTACTTGGGCTCGATCGTGCCCGCGCTGATCGCGTTCTGCTCGGTGTGTTCGTCGGCGTCGGGTATGCGCTCGGGATGCAGCATCTCGGCGTAACGCAACTGTTCCGGGATGCCGAACCCGTCGACGAGCAGTTCCGCGTACGGCCGCAACGTGCGGCAGCGTTCGTTGATGCCGCGGGTGACGGCCTTGGCTCGTTCGGTGGAGATGTAGCGGTGTTCGATGAACCAGGCCTTGTCCTCTTCGATCACCGACAGCGCGTACAAGTCGCACACCATGTTGAGGATCTTGCGGGCTTCCTCGTCCTCGCATGAGTCGATACCCGCGACGAACGCTTCCAAGATGATGCGGTCGATGTGGGCGCGGGCGCTGTGCAGCACATGGTCCTGCACGGCGTTGAACGCGTCGAACTCGCTCATCTCCTTGGACTTGCCCTGCAGCCGGCGGGCCACCGTCGAGATCATGTACTCCTCGCGGTCCTCGAACATCTGGACCTGGGTGCCCCGGTTGAAGAGGCTGCCTTCCTCCTCGTTGTCCTGCCGCGTGTCGAGGACGGTCTGCATGATCGTCTCGGCCGCAGTGCGTTTGAGCACCCGCTCGCCGGCGAAGTTCGCGGCGAACCGCACCCATTCGACCGGGCTCATGCTCTTGATGTCGTCGGCGTACGCGGTGAGCAACTCCTTGGCCACCAACTGGGTCAGCACGTGATTGTCGCCCTCGAAGGTGGTGAACACATCGGTGTCGGCTTTCAGCGCGATCAGCCGGTTCTCGGCCATATAGCCTGCGCCACCGCATGCTTCGCGGGCTTCCTGGATCGCGCGGGTGGCATGCCAGGTGTTGGCTGCTTTCAGGCCGGCCGCGCGCGCCTCCAGCTCACGCTGCTCCTCGGGATCGGGATCCTCGGCGCTCTGCAGGTCGTGGCACTTGGCCACGAGCTCGTTCTGGGCGAACTGCAGTGCATAGGACTGCGCGATCAGCGGGAGCAGTCGACGCTGATGGACCAGGTAATCCATGATCAGCACCTCGCGATCGTCGCCTGGCGCTTCGAACTGCCTGCGCTGCAACGCGTATCGAGTTGCGATGTCGAGGGCAACCCGCGCTGCGGCCGCCGCGCTGCCGCCGACGGTGACCCTTCCTCGGATCAGGGTGCCGAGCATCGTGAAGAACCGGCGGCCGGGGTTCTCGATCGGTGAGCTGTACGTGCCGTCGGCAGCCACGTCGCCGTACTTGTTGAGCAGGTTCTCGCGCGGAACCCGTACGTGGTCGAACTGGATGCGGCCGTTGTCGACGCCCGGCAGGCCACCCTTGTAGTGGCAGTCCGACGTGGTCACCCCCGGCAGGTCGTTTCCCTCCTCGTCACGGATCGGCACCACGAGGCAGTGCACGCCGTGGCCGACCCCGTCGGGCGTGATCAGTTGTGCGAAAACCGCTGCAACGCGAGCAGTTTCGGCGGCGCCGCCGATGTAGTCCTTGCGCGACGTCGGCGTGGGGGAGTCGATGATGAACTCCTCGGTGGCCGGATCGTAGGTCGCGGTGGTCTCCAGTGACTGCACGTCGCTGCCGTGCCCGGTTTCGGTCATCGCAAAGCAGCCGAGCAGCTCGAGGTCGATGATCTTCTTGACGTACTTCTCATGGTGGCGCTCGGTGCCCAGGTTTTCGATCGCGCCGCCGAACAGACCCCACTGCACACCGGCTTTGACCATCAGCGACAGGTCGGACATCGCCAGCATCTCGATCTGGGTGACCGCCGCGCCGACGTTGCCGTTGCCGCCGTGTTCCTTCTTGAACCCGTCCTCGGCCGAACCTTGCGCCGCCATGATCTTGAGCTGCTCTGCCACCTTGGTCCTGGCGATGACGGTGTTCGGGGTGTAGTGCGGGCGGAAGATCTCGTTGGACAGTTCCTCGCGCAGCCGGTTCTTCACATCGCGCCAACGGCCGTCGAGCGCATTGCGCAGATGTTCCGCAGTGGTGGTCATAACTCGACGGTAGCCTTCCGCGCGGCACCACAAACTGTGATGTCGTAAACCAAGGCGAACCTGAGTGGATCGCGGCCTTTACGACCGGAGTTGAATCGAGCCATGAGGAACTCCGACGGGCAGCGTATGCAGTGGCGTCCGCACGATTTCGACCACCGCCACAGTGATGTCAGCGGCGGTTGGCTGCGGGCGGCGACGTTCGGTGCGATGGACGGCCTGGTCTCCAACACCGCGCTGATCGCGGGTGTGGGTGCGACGGCCGCCGCGCACACCGTGGTGCTCAGCGGATTCGCCGGTCTGGCGGCGGGCGCGTTCTCGATGGCACTGGGCGAATACACCTCGGTGAAGACGGCCAACGAGCAGATCGACTCCGAAGTCGTTGTCGAGCGCCGCGCGTTCGACATGCATCCGCAGGCCGAGCGCGCCGAGCTCGCCGACGCGTTGGTACAGATGGGGATGTCGCCGCAGACTGCGGCGGTGGCCACGGAGGAGATCCACCGCGACGAGAACCGCGCGATCAACTTCCATCTGGTGCAGGAGATCGGCGTCGACCCCAGCGAGAAGCCGTCGCCGCTCATCGCGGCGGTGTCCTCGTTCGTCACGTTCGCGATCGGCGCGTTCACCCCGCTGATTCCCTACCTCCTCGGTTTCGGGAACCTGTGGCTAGGGCTGCTCTGCGGCGGGCTCGGGTTGATGGTCGCCGGTGGCGTCGCATCGCGCTTCACCAGGAAGCCGCTGTGGTTCGCATCGGCACGGCAACTGGTGTTCGGCGCCGTCGCCGTCGCCGCGACGTACGTCGTCGGGCTGCTGGTCGGCTCGGTGGTCGCGTGAGTTCCGTCGCGAACCGGGCTAGGTGTCGCTGCCGACGCCGATCGCGGTCGCCTCGCTGAGTTCGTCGAGTTCGGCCTCGTCGACGTCGATGCCGACGAGATGTGACCGGGTGAGCGCGAGGACGCCGGCGCCCAGCAGTACCGCGCCTGCGCCGACCCAGTACGGCATGTGCACGCTGACCTGCTCACCGAGCACTCCGGCCAGCCACGGCGCCAGCGCGGCGCCGGAGAACCGCACGAAGCTGTAGGCCGCCGAAGCCACGCCGCGCTCGACGGGAGCGGCCTTCATCACGGTCTCGGTGATCAGGGTGTTGTTGACGCCTATGAACAGCCCCGCCACCACCACGCACGTCGCCAGCGCCGCCTTGTTCTCGGTCGCGACGGCCATCACGATCAACGTCGCCGTCATCGCCAACAGGTTGACCAGCAGGACGGGCACGGTGCCGAACCGGCGCTGAAGCCGCGGTGCCACCACCACCGACGTGAACGCCAGCGCGACGCCCCAGCCGAAGAAGATCAGACCGATCTGGTGTGCGCTCATGTCGAGCGGAAACGGCGTGAAGGCCAGTAGGGTGAAGAACCCGAAGTTGTACAGCAGGGCAGTGATTGCCACACCAAGCAACCCGCGGTGCCGCAGCGCGCGGAACGGATCGGCCAGGGTGGTCGCACGTTCGGCGGGCGGGGTGGACGGCAGCATCACCGCGGTCACCACGAGCGCGAAAGCCATCAGCGCCGACACGCCGAAGAACGGTCCGCGCCACGAGATCGACCCGAGCACGCCCCCGACGAGAGGGCCGACCGCGATGCCCAGGCCCAGCGCCGCCTCGTAGAGGATGATGGCCTGCGCCACCGAACCGCGCGCCGAGCTGACGATGGTGGCCAGCGCGGTGGCGATGAACAGTGCGTTGCCCAGGCCCCAAAGTGCCCGCCAGCCAACGATTTCCATCACGGTGTCGGACATCCCGGCCAGGCCGGCGCCGGCGATGATGACGACCAGTCCGACCAGCAGCGTGCGTTTGGGGCCGATTCGGCTCGCCATCACACCGGTGACCAGCATGGCCACGCCCATCACCGCCATGTAGCTGGTGAACAACAGCGACACCTGGGACGGCGACGCGTCGAGGTTTTCGGCGATCGGCTTGAGGATCGGGTCGACGAGGCCGATGCCCATGAACGCGACGACGCAGGCGAAGGCAACGGCCCAGACAGCTTTGGGTTGACGCCACACGGGCGAGTACTCCTTTGGTGGTTACTTGGTGATGGTGTTGGGAGTGGCCGCGTCCGCAAGCAGTCGGCGCAGCACGCGCACCGCATCGCGCAACGTCTCCCGGTCGGCGGCGTCGAGCCGCTCCAGATAGGGATCGATCGCCGCACCGCGGTCCATCCGGACTTGTCGTAACGTGTCCACGCCCTTGGGCGTGATGCGGATCAGCACCGCCCGCGCGTCCTGCGGGTCGACGGTGCGCGACACCATGCCCGCGTCCTCGAGCCGGCGGACCTGCGTCGTCATCGTCGGCTGCGAGCAGTGGTCGAGCGCGGCCAGATCGGAGATGCGGGCCTCACCTTGGTCTTCGATCGTGGACAGCAACCGTGCCTGGGCATAGCCGAGCGGAAGGCGGACGCGCTGGGTAGCCAGGCGGTTGATCCGGGCGACCACGGACAGCAGATCGGCTCCGAGAGTCGGTGTCATGCCACCAATATACATAGTTTAGCTATGTGTTTCAAAACGACGCAGCACCCGGCCGATCACCGCACCGTGAGCGCCGTGGAATCGCCCGACTGGCAGAATCAGGTAGTGACCGCGACCGGGGGCCGAACTCGACGTAGCGGTCGCTTGCGTCCCGTCGAACTGGCGCAGGCCTCTGTCATGGCGGCGCTGTGCGCGGCCACTGCGATCATCGCGGTGGTGGTCCCGTTCGCGGCCGGGCTGTCGCTGCTGGGCACGGTGCCGATGGGCTTGCTGGCGTACCGGTACCGGCTGCGGGTACTGCTCACCGCGACCGTCGCCGGCGGCATCATCGCGTTCCTGATCGCCGGCATGGGCGGCTTCATGACCGTTGTCAATTGCGCCTACATCGGCGGCCTGACCGGCACCGTCAAGCGCCGCGGACGCGGCACGCCGACCGTGATCTTCGCCGCACTGATCGCGGGTTCGGTGTTCGGCGTGGCCGTGGTGGTCGCGCTCACCATTCTGTCGCGACTGCGTCACCTGATCTTCGAGTCGGTGACCGCCAACATCGACGGCGTTGCCGCGGTGATCGCCCGCATCCCGGAAATGGCGGGAGTCGCCGATCGACTCAAGCGCGACTTCGCGACGGCGCTGGACTATTGGCCCGTGCTGTTCTTCTTCAGCGGGGTGCTTTCCATCACGTTCGTCAGCCTCGTCGGCTGGTGGGCGCTGTCGCGGGTGATGGAGCGTCTGGCCGGCATTCCCGATGTGCACAAGCTCGAGTCCTCGAGCGATACCGGCGTGATCGCCCCGGTGCCCACCCATCTGCGCGACGTGCGGTTCCGCTACCCGAGTGCCGACCTCGACGCGCTCGGCCCGGTCTCGCTGAGCGTGGAACCGGGCGAGCATCTCGCTGTGACCGGCGCCAACGGCTCCGGTAAGACGACGTTGATGCTCATGCTGGCCGGGCGGGAACCGACCGCGGGCACCATCGAGCGGCCGGGCGCCGTCGGACTGGGCCGCATCGGCGGCACGGCGGTGATCATGCAGCATCCCGAGAGTCAGGTACTGGGCACGCGGGTGTCCGACGACGTGGTCTTCGGACTACCGCCCGGCAAGACCACCGACGTGGAGCAGTTGCTCGCCGAGGTCGGCCTGAGCGGTCTGGCCGAACGCGACACCGGCGGGTTGTCCGGCGGCGAACTGCAGCGGCTCGCCGTGGCGGCGGCGCTTGCGCGCGAGCCGTCGCTGCTGATCGCCGACGAAGTCACCAGCATGGTCGACCAGCAGGGCCGCGAGGGACTGATGTCGGTGCTGTCGGGGCTCACCCGGCACCATCAGATGTCGTTGGTGCACATCACCCACTACAACGACGAGGCCGACGCCGCCGATCGTGCCGTCAACCTGACCGGAAACGGTGGCGCCGCCGACAACACCGACATGGTGGAATCCGCTGACGCGCCGGCCGCGACCGTGGCCCGGGGTGCGGGCAACGCCCCGGTGCTGGAACTGCGAGATGTCAGCCACGAGTACGGCAGCGGCACGCCGTGGGCGGCGACGGCGCTGCGCGACATCACCTTCACCGTGCACGAGGGCGACGGCGTGTTGATCCACGGACTGAACGGGTCGGGAAAGTCGACACTGGCCTGGATCATGGCCGGCCTCGTCGAGCCGACCGTGGGTGCATGCCTACTCGACGGCGCACCGGCATCCGAACAGGTTGGCGCCGTTGCGATCTCGTTCCAGGCCGCGCGGTTGCAGCTGATGCGTGCCCGGGTCGACCTCGAAATCGCGTCGGCCGCCGGGTTCTCCCCGCGTGACCGCGCCCGGGTCGCCGAGGCGCTGTCCACCGTCGGCCTGGACCCGACGATGGCAAGTCGGCGCATCGACCAGCTCAGCGGCGGACAGATGCGCCGCGTGGTCCTCGCCGGGCTGCTCGCCCGCTCGCCGCGCGCGCTCATCCTCGACGAGCCGCTGGCCGGTCTGGACGCCACCAGCCAGCGCGGGCTGCTGCGGCTGCTGGAAGACCTACGCCGCCGCGCCGGGCTGACGGTCGTCGTGATCTCCCACGACTTCGCGGGGTTGGAGGAATTGTGCCCCCGCACATTGCATCTGGCTGGTGGGGTTCTGGTGCCGGCGCCGACGACGGCGGGAGGTCGGCCATGACGACGGTGTCGACCGGACGGCGTCAGCGCAGGAGCATCGTGCTTCTGCGTCCAGTGCCGGGCAACAGCGTGGTTCACCAACTCTGGGCGGGAACCAAGCTCCTGCTGGTCGCGGCGATCGGCGTGCTGATGACCTTCTATCCGGGATGGGTGCCGATAGGCGCGGTCGCGCTACTGGTGGTGATCGCGGCATGGCTGGCCGACATTCCGCGCGGCGTGCTGCCGTCGGTGCCGCGCTGGCTGTGGATCCTGGTCTTCCTCGGCGGGTTGACGGCCACGTTCGCCGGTGGCAGCCCGGTGATCTCCATGGGCACGGTCGAAGTGGGACTCGGCGGGCTGTTGAACTTCCTGCGCATCACCGCGCTGTCGGTGGTACTGCTCGGTCTCGGCGCGATGGTGTCGTGGACGACCAACGTCGCCGAGATCGCCCCCGCCGTCGCGACATTGGGCCGGCCGCTGCGGGCGCTGCGGATACCGGTCGACGAGTGGGCGGTCGCACTGGCGCTGGCGCTACGGGCCTTCCCGATGCTGATCGACGAGTTCCGGGTGCTCTACGCGGCGCGCAGCCTGCGGCCGAAGCAGGTGCCGGTGCGCCGCCGCGGACGGTGGCGCCGATGGTGGCTGGAGGCGATCGACCTGCTCGCGACGGCTATCACCGCCGCCCTGCGGCGCGCCGACGAGATGGGTGACGCGATCACCGCGCGAGGCGGTGCCGGGCAGATCTCCGCGGCGCCGTCACGTCCGAAAACCATTGACTGGTGGGCATTTCTCATCGTCGCGGTGGTGTGCGGGGTGGCGCTTGCGCTGGAGTTGACGGTGGCCGGAACCAGCGCCGTGACGCGTTGACTCCTACCGTTGCGCGGCGGCGTCGGGCGGCTTGTCCGCGCCCTCTGCGCAAAGTCATGAAGCGAGGGCATTAACGGGTTGATCCCATGCACCTGGTGAGGGCAATCAACCCGTTAAGGGTCCGCGGGCGTACGGCCACACGGGGGGACAGTCTTTTACCGTTGCGCGGCGGCGTTCGCGGCCCGTTGAGCATCGGCCAGCGTGGTACGCACGTCGCGACGGCCGAGGAACATCTCGTCGAAGTACGGCTTGAGCGCGTCGAAACCCGCGGCGAAGCCCGCGCCGCCGGGAGCGGCGATGCGGGGACCGTCGAGCACGTGGAAGAAGGCGCTGACATCCACGCCGCGCGATCGCCAGTACTCGTCGTAGACGTGTTGCGCGGCCAGCACCGCGGGAATCGCCGCGCCGCCCGCACCGAGATACGCGTTGCCGCCGGTACTGCCCATCCAGGCCAGCACCTCACGCACCGCGTCGGGATGCTCAGTGGCCGAGTTACCGGCGGCGGCAATGCCGTTCGTCACGCTGACCCGGCCTGAGGGGCCCGCGGGCAGCATCGCGACACCCCACCGAAACCGGGCGGCATCGGCGACCGCCGCCAGGTTGTACGTGCCGGACTGGAACAGCGCCATCCTGCCCTGCAGGAACTGGTTGCGGGAGAAGTCGCCGTTGTCGTTGGTCGCCGACGCGGGCGGAGCGACGTGGTCGGTGTTGATCAGACCCACCAGGTACTCGAACGCTTTCGCGGCCTGCGGGTTGTCGAACGCAAACCGGTCGCCGACCGAAAAGACCCCGCCCGCCGAACCGATGTAGTTGAGGTAGATGTTCTGTAGATCGTTGGCGGCGTTGTAACCCCACTGCCGGATACGCTGCGGGTCGAAACCCGGTGTGTCCGCCGTGCGGCCCTCGTCGTCCAGTGTGAGGCGCGCCAGCAGCGGCCGCAGCGTGTCGGCGCCGGGATCTGGTGACCAGCGCAGCGCCCCCAGCTCGTCGGCGTCGACTCCCGCGGCGTCAAGCAGGTCGGCGTTGTAGTACACCGCGATGCCGGCGTCGGTCAGCTGCGGCACCGCCCACAGCGCGCCGTTGCGGGTGAACTGGTCGACGACCGACGGCTCCCACGCACGAAATGAGTCCTCGCCCAGGGTGTCTGCGATGTTCATCAAGCGGGCGCTGTCGGCGTATTCGGCGAAATAGGCGTTGCTGAGCCAGAAGATGTCGTCGGCGCCGCCACCGGCGACGTCGGTGCGCAGCGTGTCGAAGTACGTGGAGTAGGCGACGACGCTCACCCGCACCTCGATGTCGGGGTGCTCGCGGCCGAACTCAGCGAACGACGTGCGGTACGCGTCAGCGACCTGCTCGTCCCACAGCCGCACGGTCACCACGGTGCGCCCAGCCGAATCGCCCGACTGTCCGAGCAGCATGGCGGCCACGAGCAAGACCGCGCCCGCCACAGCCAGTCCTGCTGCGACGAGCGTCGAAAATCGCGGTCGCAGGCTCATTTCAGCCCTGTCACCACGATCGAGCGCACCATGTGACGGCCCACCGCGACGAACAGCAGCAGTAGCGGCACGATCGCCACCGTCGTCGCGGCCATCACCAACGTCCATTGGGCGTTGTACCGCGACTGCAGACCGGCCGTGGCGACCGTCAGTACCTGCCACTCGCCGCCGCTGGTGATCACCAGCGGCCACATGAAGCTGTTCCACTGCGAGACAACGGTGATCAACGCCAGCGTCGCCAGGATCGGTCGGCTCGCGGGCAGGACGACATGCACAATGACGTCGAGCGTGTTGGCGCCGTCGATGCGGGCGGCGTTGATGAGGTCGCCCGGAATGGTGCGGAAGTACTCGCGCAGCAGGAAGATCGCGTACGGCGAACCGAACATGAACGGAAGCACCAGGGCCCAGAAGGTGTTGCGCAGACCCGCCTCGGCCATCATCAGATACAGCGGGACGACGGTCACAGTCGCCGGCACCATGAGGGTCGCGACGTATACCCAGAACAATGCGTCGCGGCCGGGGAACCGCAGACGCGCGAACGCATACGCCGCCAACACGGAGAACGTCAACTGGCCGAGCAGGATGACTGCGGTCATCAGCGCGGTCACCACGAGTGCCCGGCCGAACCCGGCGTCGGCCAGGTTCGCGTAATTCTGCAGGGTCGGTGGTGACGGCAGCGACAACGGCGACTCGGTATCGAAGCGGCGTGGATCCCGCAGCGAGGTCAGCACGCCGAGCACGAACGGCGCCAACGTGATCAGCGCGCCGGCCACCAGGACGGGATAGATGACGACGGCGGACGTGACCCGGCTAGATGAGGTCATAGCTGATCCGTCGTCGGAAGTACAGGTGCTGAACGACCGTCACACCGACCAGCAGTACGAACAGCACCACCGCCATGACCGCCGCCCGTCCCACCGCCGCGGCGCCGAATGCTTCCGCGTAGATGCGGTGCGCCACCAGGTCGGTCCGATTCTGCGGACCGCCGCCCGTCAACGCGTACACGGTATCGAAAACCTGTGCTGCGCTGATGATCCCGGTCACCACGACGAAGAACAACGTCGGCCGCAGCATCGGCAGAGTGATGTGCCGGAACCGCTGCCATGCCGTCGCGCCGTCGGTGCGGGCCGCGTTGTGGACGTCCTCGGGGATGTTGAGGATGCCCGCGAGAAAGAACAGCGTCACGTAGCCCACGTTCGTCCAGACGATCACCGCCGAGACGACCGGCAACGCCAGCGTCGGATCGGTGAGCCACCCGATCTGGTGGCCGAGCAACGCGCTGACCGCGCCGTCGGTGGGGGCGAGGATCCAGCGCCACAGCACCGCGATCGCCAGCGGTGCGCAGATCCACGGCAGCACGTACAGCGTCCGGAAGAACCCGCTGCCGGGCAGCCCGCGCGCCAGTATGGCGGCCGCGGCCAATCCGAGCAGGGTTTGCACAGGAACAACCAGCGCTATGAACACAAGCGTGACCACTAACGATGTGCCGAAGGTCGGATCGGTCAGCACCGATTGCCAATTACGCAGGCCGACATACTGCATCGGGCTCAGCAGGTCCCAGCGGTGCAACGACAGCCACAGGACCACGAACATCGGCAGCTGCATGAACGCGACGACTCCGAACAGGCTCGGAGCCAGGAGTGCGTACCCGGTTGCGGTCGTGCGGCGGCGCGGTGCCATCCGAGTCATTAAAGCGGGCCGCGAGCGTCACCACTACGGTGGTGGCGTGACGGCCCCCCGACGAGTCGACGGCGACTTCCTCGACCTGCCGCGGCATGCGCTGGCCGACGCGGCGATGTCCGCGGCGTTGTCCGCCGGTGCCAGCTACGCGGATCTGCGCATCCATGCGATCACGTCGGAGATCGTGCAGTTGCGTGACAGTGAACTGCAGACGGCGGTCGTCGACCGGGAGATCGGCCTGGCGGTGCGGGTGATCGTCGACGGAACCTGGGGTTTCGCCTCGCACGCCGAGCTCAGCGCCGACGTCGCTGCCGAGACCGCGCGCCGCGCCGTGCAGGTGGCCAGGACACTGGCGCGGCTGAACGCTGAGCGCATCGAGCTGGCGCCTGAACCTGTATACGCCGACACGAGTTGGGTTTCGGACTATCGGATCGACCCGTTCAGTGTCGGCATCACCGACAAGCTGGCCGTCCTCGGCGAATACTCGGAGCGGCTGCTGGCCGCTGACGGCGTCGACCACGTCTCAGCGGGTTTGCACACCGCGAAGGAGCAGACGTTCTACGCCGACACGTTCGGCTCGACGATCACCCAGCAGCGGGTGCGGGTGCAGCCGTCGCTGGAGGCGGTCGCCGTCGACGCTGCGGCAGGGACGTTCGAGACGATGCGCACGTTGGCGCCACCCACTGCGCGGGGTTGGGAGTACGTGGTCGGCGACGACGTGTGGAACTGGACCGACGAACTGGCCGCGCTTCCGACGTCGCTGGCTGAAAAAGTCAAGGCGCCCTCCGTCACCGCGGGCCCGACGGACCTTGTCATCGACCCGTCGAATCTGTGGCTGACGATTCACGAATCCGTAGGCCACGCCACCGAATACGACAGAGCGATCGGTTACGAGGCGGCATACGCGGGCACGTCGTTCGCCACGCCCGACAAACTCGGCAGCATGCGCTACGGCTCGCCGGTGATGAACGTGACCGCCGACCGGACCGTCGAATACGGCCTGGCGACTGTCGGTTTCGATGACGAAGGGGTGCAGGCGCAGAAGTGGGATCTGGTGCGCGACGGCATTTTCGTCGGCTATCAATTGGATCGAGTGTTCGCACCGCGGCTCGGCGTGGGGCGGTCCAACGGCTGCGCGTACGCCGACTCGCCGCATCACGTGCCGATCCAGCGGATGCCCAACGTCTCGCTGGAGCCGGCCGCCGACGATGTGAGCACAGATGACCTCATCGCCCGCGTGGATGACGGCATCTACATCGTCGGCGACAAGAGCTGGTCGATCGACATGCAGCGCTACAACTTTCAGTTCACCGGTCAGCGGTTCTTCCGAATCCGCGACGGTCGGCTCGACGGCCAGTTGCGCGACGTGGCGTACCAGGCCACGACGACGGACTTCTGGGGATCGCTGGAGGCGGTCGGCGGGCCGTCGACGTGGCGGCTCGGCGGGGCATTCAACTGCGGCAAGGCGCAGCCGGGTCAGGTGGCCGCGGTGAGCCACGGCTGCCCGTCGGCGTTGTTCCGCGGGGTGAACGTGCTCAACACGCGGACTGAGGCAGGGCGGTAGGCGATGATCGGCGCGCAGAAGGTGGTGGAGACCGTGCTGGCCGAGGCCGACCGGCTGGGCGGAGCGGACGAGACGATCGTGTTGGTGACCGACCGCGCCGACGCATCGTTGCGGTGGGCGGGCAACTCGATGACCACCAACGGGGAGTCGACGAGTCGCTACACGACGGTGATCTCGGTGGTGCGCAACGGTAGCGAGTCGCATGTCGGCTCCGTGCGCTCCAGCGAGGTGGATCCGATGACGATCGCGGCGCTGGTGGCGGCGTCGCAGGAGGCCGCGCGTTCGGCGCCCGAGGCCCGCGACAGCGCACCGGTGCTGGCGAGCGATGACGCGCCACCCGATTGGGACGCGCCTGTGCCGAGCACCGGCGCGGAGGTGTTCTTGCCGGTGGCGGACGGACTGGCCCGCGGGTTCCGCGGCCGCGACCGGTTGTACGGGTATGCGCGGCACATGCTCGAGACGACGTTCGTGGCGACCTCGGGTGGGCTGCGACGGCGCTACACGCAGCCGACGGGTTCGGTGGAGATCAACGCCAAGCGGGACGGCGCCAGCGCCTGGGTGGGCGTCAGCACCGCTGATTTCACCAATGTGCCAACGGATTCCATGCTCGAAGAACTGTCGATGCGATTGGGGTGGGCGCAGCGGACGGTCGAGTTGCCGGCCGGGCGCTACGAGACGATCCTGCCGCCGTCGGCGGTGGCCGACCTGATGATCTACCTGACGTGGGCGATGGACGGCCGGGGTGCGCAGGAGGGCCGTACCGCGTTCTCTGCGCCGGGTGGCGGTACGCGGGTGGGGGAGAGGCTCACCCAATTGCCGCTGACGTTGTACTCCGATCCGTTCGCCGATGGGCTGGCCTGTACGCCGTTCGTCGCGACGCCGGTGTCCTCGGAACGGGTTTCGGTCTTCGACAACGGAATGGACATCAACCGGGTGGACTGGATCCGCGACGGCGCCATCAATGCGTTGGCGTACGCACGGGCGGCGGCCGCGGAGTTCGACACGACCCCGGCGGTGCCGGCGGACAACCTGCTGATGACCGGAGGGCAGGCCGAGCTGGCCGACATGATTGCGGGCACCGAGCGGGGACTGCTGCTGAGCACGCTGTGGTACATCCGCACGGTCGACCCGTCGGTGCTGCTGCTGACTGGGCTCACTCGCGACGGCGTCTACCTGGTCGAGGACGGCGAGGTGACGGGTGCGGTCAACAATTTCCGGTTCAACGAGAGCCCGCTCGACCTGTTGCGTCGGACGACGGAGGCGGGCGTCAGCGAGGTCACGTTGCCGCGGGAGTGGGGCGACTGGGCGACGCGGGCGGCGATGCCGACGCTGCGGATTCCCGACTTTCACATGTCGTCGGTCAGTCAGGCGCAATAATCCCTGGGTGGGCGCTGATGAGTTGACCGACCGGATCGCCGGATTGGTCGCGATGTCGTCGGGCGATTCCCGACGGGACACGCTGATCCGGCTGACGTGCGGGAGGGCCTTGTCGTTGCCGCCGTTGCCAGTGGAGGTCGACGTTGTCGACGACACCACTGAGGCCGATCGGGTGGTGGCGGCGTTCGCCGAGCAGTTCGCGATCGACGTGTCGGGACTCGGCGACAATCAGCGCAAGCGGATGCTGGAGACGTTGAGCGACAAGGCCTTCCGGACCGTCGCGGCGATCTTCATCGCCGATTTCGTGCCGCGGGTGTGGGCGGGATGTGAGGCGCTGGGTCTGGGTCGGCCCGCTGACTACAGCGTCGTCGAGTGGGACCACGAGTCGGATCCCGTCGATGCGCTGCTCAACGGATTCGCGCCGGCGGTGGCGCGGCTGGGGGCGCTCGATCCGGTAACGACCGAGATCGTCCGGTTGCGCGGGGCGACGCAGCACAACTGTCGGCTGTGCAAATCGTTGCGCGAGGGCAACGCGTTGGACTCGGGCGGGTCGGAGGAGTTGTACGAGCAGATCGAGCGGTACGAATCGGCCGAGGGCCTCAGCGACGCGCACAAGGCGGCGCTGCGATACGTCGACGCGTTGATCTGGTCGCCGGCACGCATCGAGGCGGAGGTGGCCGCGGGCGTACGTCGGCACTTCTCGGAGCAGCAGGCGTGGGAGTTGACGCTGGACGTCATGCGCAACGCGACCAACAAGATCGCCGTGTCGCTGGCCGCCGACGCGCCGCGGGTCGCCGATGGCACGGAGCGGTACCTGATCGGTGCCGACGGGCAGCCGGTGTACGCCGACATCGCGTGAGGCCTGCGCAGGAGCAGTGTCGTGAGTGACCAGATATCGCTGTGAGGTGGGCACGAGGCGATATGCGACCATGGTGCCGCGCATTGCGCCGGGGCGGTAGCTCAGTTGGTTAGAGCCGCGGACTCATAATCCGTAGGTCGCGGGTTCAAGTCCCGCCCGCCCCACCCTAAATGGTGGTGTATTACGTCGGCTGAGGCTTGACGTTTTTACTTCGGTTGATGGCTGACAGCGTTTCGGCTGATGCTTGTCAGTTGCTTCGGTTGATCCTTGACATACCGATTAGTAGGCGATTCAACGGTTACTGCGGCTGCTGCTGAGTAAGTGATGTGACATCTATACTCATGGTATGAGTAAGCGGCTGCAAGTCCTGCTGGATGCAGACGAGTGGGATCAGCTCCAGGCGATCGCGCGACGGCATCACACGACCGTCTCGGAGTGGGTCCGTCGCACGCTGCGTGAGGCGCGGGAGCGAGAGCCGGTGGGCGACCTCCAGACCAAGCTGAGCGTCATTCGCGCCGCGGCACGCCATGAGTTCCCGACCGCTGACATCGAGCAAATGCTCGACGAAATGGAGCGCGGACACGAGGAGCTTCCGGGAACCGCCCAGTGATTCTGGTTGACTCGAACATCCCGATGTATTTGGTCGGTGCTGCCCATCCCCACAAGCTCGATGCCCAACGCCTTTTGGAATCAGCCCTCTCCGCCGGTCAGCGGCTCGTCGCCGATGTGGAGGTGCTACAGGAGATCTGCCATCGCTACGTGGCCGTCAACAGACGCGAGGCGATACAGCCGGCCTTCGACGCAGTGCTTGGCGTGGTCGACGATGTCCTGTCGATCTCGCGGCCCGACGTCGAGCACGCCAAGGACATCGTGCTGCGCTACCAAAAGCTTTCTGCAAGAGACGCCTTGCATATCGCCGTGATGGCGCGCCACGGCATCACCGACATCATGAGCTTCGACCGCGGCTTCGACACCTATCCGGGCATCACCCGCCTCGAATAGACCGCGCCGTCACCGCTCGGCCGCAAAAATCGGCTACGGGTACTCCACGCGGGGAAACTGTATGGTCTCGGCCTCTTCCTCCGCCTCACGCCGTAGCTTGACTTCGCCCGCCCGGGCCTCGGCGGCCAAGGCTCGGGCTTCGGCGGCCTTGGCTTGCGCCCACAACTCGGTTGCACGGCTACGCGCTTCGACCGCTTCCGCTCGCATGCGCGCTTCTGGCCCCAGCGGCGGCAGACTGGGCTCGGCGAGCATGTTCGCGGCGGCGCTACGCGGTTCATGGCTGCGCACGTGCGCCTGGTGCTCGGCCTCTTCCTGCTGGGTCGCGCAGGCTTCAACGACGATCAAAGCCAGGCTGGCCAGCACCAGCAGCGGCACGAATACGTACGGGTAAATGGCTACCCCGGCCAAGCCGAGGACCGTCATCGGCACCGCGACCACGCCGACCGCCCACGGATACCGCTCGACGAATCCGAGAACCTTGGCCCGCATCGCGACCGCCCGCGCGGCCCACAAGCGAAGATCCGGTCTGCTGGTGACCTTCTTCCAAGACCCCACGATCCCATCCCTTCGCGGAGGCGCTGATGTTTCCATTGTGACCGACGGCGCGGCGCCGGGATAGGTGCGACGCGCGTTAGTCGACCGAATCGGTCAGTTGCCGTCTGCGGGCCACAGCAGTGAGTGCCTGACTTCACTGCCTTCGAAACGGAATTCGTGGGCAGGACGTCTCAGCGGCTCGATGGTGCCGTCCGCGTGCGCGACAACCCCGCCACCAGCGGGAATTCCGAGCCCCGAGGCGGCTCCCTCCAGCAGGTGAACGGTGCGCGACAGCCGCGCCCACTCGGCTCGCTCGTCGTGTGTGTCGATGACCATGGGGACGAGCTTGAACACATCGAGCACCGTGGTCACAGCGTTGCGGGACGTCTCGACAGGTCCGCAATGCCCGAGCTGGACCGCGCCGGCTGAAATGCCCACCAGCACGGCCCCTTGGGCGTATCGGTCCAGGATCACGTCCTTCATACCCGTCTGCTCGAACGTGTCCCAGCCACGACGCACGTCGCCGCCGGCGAGGACGATCAGCTGGGCGCGGTCCAGGAACGCGCGGTCGTCGGGGCCGAACGACGAATCGATCATGCGGCGGTCGGCGATTCCGACCGAATCCACCGCCGCCTCGAAGATTTCGTAGTACTCCGGGCGGTCCCCGTTCGAGGCACCGATGTAGGCCGCGCTGACTGGTGTGTCGCAAACCAAACCGTCGAGGGCCGCATCAAGGAGCAGTCGGTCCTGTCGCTTCCAGAACAGCAGTTGACTGTCCGCCAGCAGATAAAGCGGTTGGAACTGAGCCGCCGTCTGAGCCGTCATCGAGTCGGCCGCAGTACGACCACCCCGGGCACGTCGCGCAGATAGTCCTGCAACGGGGTGTCGACGACCTTCTCATCGGCGCTCAGGGACGAGGCGTTCCGCACCACGGGCCCATCCGGCGTGTCGATGAATATGCCCACATGCGTGACGTCGAGGCCGCCGTCTTCGGCATACGCCCCGATGTAGTCGCCGGTCCGCAGTTGGCTCAGCACGCCGCCGTCGACCTGTGCACTCGGAATGTAGGACACGGTTCGCGGCACGACGGGCAACCCGGGCAGGTACAGCCCGCCGCTATCCTTTTCGTTCAGGTTCTTCTGTACCGCAACGGCGTTGGGGCTCAGGCTCATCGTGATGTCGGTGGCGATCGCGTGCGTGCCCGCGGCCCAGTCGGTGAAGAAGTGTTTGCGGTTCGGGAAGCTCACGACGCCGTCGCGGTACCGGACCTCGACCAGTGCGGCGATGAACTCATCGCGGTTTCCCGCCCGCTTCAGCGCCTCGACGTAATCGGCATACGTGAAACAGTCGACGCTGGACAGTTCGACCACGAGCTTTTCGGGCTCGCTCGCGGAACCGACGAGAGTGTCTGCGCCATAAGGCGTGTCGAGGAACAGCCGGGAAATCGTGTCGGACATCTCGGTCGGGGGTGCGCCGGCCGCACCGTTCCTGACGGTCAGCAGCCTCTCGAGTATCTGCGCGCTCTGTTCGGAGATCTGCACATCAGGCGACGACTTCGCCGACGACGCAAGGTAAGTCGCGACGGGTATCGGGGAGGTCTCGGAATAGCCGACCGGTAGATGCACATCACCGGCCGTCGACAGGTAGTACACCTCCCACCGGTGATAGCCGGCGAAGGCGGCGGGATCGGCGGCGAGAACCGCGGCGTAGTCGCTGACCGCCCGCACGTAGTTGTTCGAGTTGTTGTACCGGTACAGCGCGTAATCGCGGTCGCTGGCGAACCCGTTGGCGGCGAGGTAGCGACCGGCCGCCATGATGCTGTCGCGCGGCGAGAGAATGTCCCCGCCGGCGCCGTAGGCGGCGAATGTCGAGGGCATGAACTGCATCGGGCCCTGAGCGCCCGCGGCGCTCACTCCTGCCACCCGCCCGAATGCGGTCTCGATGAGGTGGATCGCCGCCAAGAAGTTCCAGCCGACGCCGAACTCGGATTCGGCCTGGCGGTAGTAGTCCATCAGTTCGGCGGCGGGTGTGGGCGGGACGATCCGCCACGCAGGCAACGTGTCCTTCGGTCGGCTCATCACACCGAGTTCTCGACGCGCGTTGACGTTGTGGTCGTAGATCTGCAGGAGCTCCGGCGGGATTCGCGGGCGCACGATCGGATCCCACTCGGGATGCCGACCCAGCGCACGGTATGCCGCTTGCTGGCGATGCGCCGCCGCGGTCATCAGCGCCGCGGAGGACGACGGGTCGCGCAGCGCGCGTTCGTCGGCGACCAGATCGTCGGCCATGCGCGCTGGGTCCGACGCGAGTTCGCGAGACGGGATCTCGGGCGCGGGCGGCGGTGCGGGAGCAGTGGTCGCCGACGCGCCGGTGGTGGGCGACGGCGCGTCCGATCCCGCGGCGCAGCCGACGAGAGCGAACACCGTCGCGACGGCGAGCGCCCCGACGCGCCGAAATGCCGAGATCTCCGACATGGTCCTCCTACCCCCGTTAGCGTGGCGCCGTGTCCAGATCGGGCCGATCCGCTGGACCGGACGATACCCGGCCGGGATAGAGAAACGTCGGGAGGCGAACATGGCGTGGGATTTCAGCACCGACCCCGATTTTCAAGAAAAGCTGGACTGGGTCAAGCAGTTCTGCGAGGAAAAGGTCGAGCCACTGGACCACGTGTTTCCTTACGCGGTGCGATCACCCGATCCGGCGGTCAAGGCCTACGTGCGCGAGCTCCAGCAGGAGGTCAGGGATCAGGGCCTGTGGGCGATCTTCCTCGACAAGGACCTTGGCGGGCCGGGCTTCGGCCAGCTCAAGCTCGGCCTGCTCAACGAAATCATCGGCCGCTACGCCAGCGCCCCGCACATGTTCGGGGCATCGGCGCCGGACACCGGAAACATGGAAATGCTGGCCGCATACGGCACCGACGAACAGAAAGAACGGTGGCTCAAGCCGCTGCTGAATCAGGACATGTTCTCGGCGTACTCGATGACCGAGCCGCAGGGTGGCAGCGACCCTAACCTGTTCAAGACCCACGCCGTCCGAGACGGCGACGAATGGGTGATCAACGGTGAGAAGTGGTTCACCTCGGCAGGCCGCGTCGCCGACATCTTGTTTGTGATGTGTACCAACGGCATGTTCGTCGTTCCGCGCAAGACGCCCGGCGTCGAGATCATGCCCGAGCCGCGCAACCACAACCACATCGTCTACCGCGACGTGCGGGTGCCGCTCGACCATCTCCTCGGCCCGGAGAACGGCGCAAAGGTGTTGGCGCAGCGCCGACTCGGCGGCGGGCGCATCCACCACGCCATGCGCACGATCGCGCAGTGCAAGCTGGCCTTCGACATGATGTGCGAGCGCGCGCTGAGCCGCGAATCGCACGGCAAGGTCATCGCCGAACACCAGATGGTGCAGGAGAAGATCGCCGAGTCCTACGCGATGATCAAGATGCTGCGCCTGTTCGTGCTGGAGACGGCGTGGAAGATCGACAACACCTCCACGCAGGAGGCCCGCACCGAGATCGCCGCCGTCAAGTTCACGATGGCCAAGGTGCTGCGGGAGGTGTCGTTCAACGCGCTGCACATCCTCGGGTCGCTCGGTACCACCGATCTCACTCCGATCCAGGCGATGTACGCCGGCGCCCCGACGATGGGCATCGCCGACGGCGTCGACGAGGTGCACAAGGCCACGGTCGCGCGGCGCGTGCTGCGCGACTATCAGCCGCATGACGGCGATTTCCCGACCGAATTCCTGCCCTACAAGCGGGAGCAGGCGCGCCAAAAGATGAAGCCCGTGCTCGACGCCAGACCGGAATTGGCGGCCGCCGCCGAGGCGTACCAGAAGTATCTGTCGCAGCGCCGCTGAGCTTCGCGCCTACTGTGAAGGCATGAGGTTCGCCATCGCCCTAATCGGCGTGATTGTCGCGTTGTTCGGCCTGCTGTTCACACTCCAAGGATTCGGTGTGGTCGGCGGCAGCCCGATGAGCAACACCACCACCTGGTCGATCCTCGGACCGATCATCGCGCTGATCGGCGTCGCGCTCGCGGTCGGTGGTCTTCGCCGCCGCAGGCCTTAGCTCGCAAGCCTGTCAGCCGGGTCCGACACCCGACTCACGCACCGCCTCTCTGAGGCCCACAGGCACCACAGGCCACACCGCTAGCACCTTTAACTTCTGTTCGCTACGGTCGCCCGAGCGTCGACCGTCGACCTGTAACGCCTGGGTCCTTTCAGCGATGAATCTTCTGAGACCGGAGCGTCGGGGGCGCCGCAGGCGAACCTCCAGTTGCCCAAAATTCGTAGCGTCGGGGGAGCGGCGGATGAACGCCGCCCATGAGAAGGGAGTCGATGCACGATGGGTGCACCGCTGGATGATTTCCACAGGCGAGGCATCGCCGCGCTGGCGTCGGGGGTGGTGATCTCCCTGACCGCGCTGACCGCTGGTGTCGCTCCCGCCATTGCAAAGCCGGACTCCGACGACGTCGTGACGACGGTCGCGCCGGAACCGAAGGTGAGTGCTCCCGAGCCCGAGGTGACGGCCGAAAAGCCGGCGCGCGAGCCCGTCGTGCCCGAAGCGCCGCAGACGCACGACGCACCGCAGCCGCAGGAGCCGCAGACGCAGGATCCGGTCGTCGTGGAACCGGAGCCGGCACCCGAACCCAAGCCGGCACCCGAACCCAAGCCGGCACCCGAACCCGAGCCGGAACCGGCGCCCGAGCCGGAGCCGGAGCCCCAAACGGCGGCCCCGCCGACGACCACCGCGGCGGCGCCGACTGGCGAACCCACCGAGCCGAGCGCCGAGCCGTCGACGACCGTCGAGCGGGCTCCGGCGACGTCGGCCGCACCGACCACCACCGGCGTTGCTCCGGCGACCGCGCCCGAAGCCAGCGAGTCGGCTGATCCGTCCACGACGTCCACATCGGCCGCGCTCGTTCCGGCTACGGACAGCGCGGCACCGACGTCGACTGACCGCTCCGAGACGCCGACCAGCGGATCGGAGGCCATCGCCACCGAGCAGGACGGCGAGCAGTCCGAAACTCCGACGGTGTCCATCGAGCAGGCCGCCAAGGAAATCGAACTGCTGGCCCCGGAGACGCTCGAGGCTCCGGCCGAAAACATCCAGCTCGCCAAGAAATCCGAACCGATCTTCGAGCCGGAGCCCGCCGCGGCACCCGAGGAGGACGTCAACGCGTTCAAGCAGTCGGTAGACCTGACCCTGGGCCTGAACGGCCTTGAAGCCAGCACCAGCGCGAAGGTCGAGTTGGAGGCCAAGCGCGACCGCGACTTCGAGTTGGTCAGCAATGTGCGCCAGTGGCGGCCGGACTGGATCGAGTACGACCAGTACTACCGGCCGGTGCTGATGAACCCGTTCCGGGCACCGGTGCGCATCGTCTACGTCTACGACATGCGGCCCCGCATCGTGTACATCCCGCCGCTGTCACGGCTCGTGATCGAAGCGGCTCAGTTCGCGGCCTACAGCTTCACGGCGGCGGTGCTCAGCCCGATCAACATGGCGGCCAACTTCGCGCGGGCGGCGACCAACATCGCGGTCGGCAGCTTCTTCGGCGGTGGCTACTTCCCGGGCGTCGGGCTGCCGTTGCCGCCGCCTCCGCCACCGGTGCTGCGCTACGACAACGTGCCGGTTTTGGTGAACTACTCCAACGCTCGGTACGAGCCGTTCCGGGTACGCCAGATCGTCGACGTCGGTGAGGACCCCGTCTACGGTGGCCGCAAGGTGCTGCTCGACGGGGCGACGCCGGCCTGGGGCGAGTGGACCCAGACGGCAAGCGGGGAACGCCAATTCGAGGTGCACAGGACGCAGCAGTTCCCCGGTTTGAGTGAACCGGCCGAGGGCCCGCTGCCCGGCGACTACCGGCTTCGACTCGCTTCGGACGAGGCGGCGACCGGCGGCCTCACCGGCCGGGACATCTTCCTGATGGTGTCGGCCGGCGTGATCGGCACGCTGGGCTTCGGCGCGATCGGTCTGGCGTTCTTCCTCGGACGTCGGCGGCCGGAGCACTGAGCACGAAGACGGTGCACAGGCGTCAACGAGCGGGCATGATGGAGTGATGCCCGAGGTGCGTGTTGGGCCCCTGCTCCGCCACGTCGGCGAAACGGACGCGACCGTCTGGGTCGAGACGGATGTGCGTTGTCGTGTCGAGGTTCTCGGTAACTCCGCCAACACCTTTGAGGTCGAGGGCCACCATTTCGCGATCGTCTGCGTGGCGGGCCTGGACCCGGACCGCGAACACCCCTACGAGGTCCATCTCGACGGCGCAAAGGCGTGGCCGCCCGACGACTACGAGTTCCCGCAGCCGCGCATCCGGCTGATGCCGCGCGACGGCTCCCTGCGGCTGTTGTTCGGGTCGTGCCGCTGTTCGGCGCCGCACCGTCCGCCCTACACCTATCAACACTGGTGGCATCCCAAGGGCAAGGGCATCGACGTGTTGCGCACCTACGGCATGCGGATGCTGCGGCAGCCGTCGGCGCTGTGGCCCGACGCGCTGCTGATGATGGGCGACCAGCTCTACGCCGATCAGGTCAACGACACGATCCGGGACCTCGTCGCCGAGCGCGAGGTACACGCCAACGGGCCGGTCGAGGTGCTCGAGGACTTCGAGGAGTACTGCATCGGCTACTGGGACGCCTGGAGCGACCCGGTGGTGCGGTGGATGCTGTCCACGCTGCCGACGTCGATGATGTTCGACGACCACGAGATCAACGACAAGTGGAACACCTCGCAGGCGTGGCTGGAGGAGAAGCGCAAGACCGACTGGTACGAGACCCGGATCATCGGCGGGTTGATGGCCTATTGGATCTACCAGCATCTGGGCAACATGTCGCCTCAGGAGCTCGCCGACGACGACACGTTCCAGCAGGTCCTGGCCAGCCGTGACGGCACCGAGCCGATCAGGCTGCTCGCCAAACGGGCCGAAAGCGACGAGGGCGCTTCACGATTCAGCATGTGCCGCGATCTCGGCTCGTCGCGGCTCATCGTCGCCGACTCGCGTACCGGCAGACAACTGCAACCGGGCCGGCGCCGCATCATGACCGACGAGGAATGGGAGTGGATCACGGCCAAGGTCGACGGCGACTACGACCACCTGCTGTTCGCGAGCTCGCTGCCGATCCTGTTGCCCTACGGCATGCATCACATCGAGGGCTGGACCGAAGCGGTCACCGACGGCGCCTGGGGCCGACGGCTCACCGGGCTCGGCGAGAAGGTGCGCATCGCGGCGAACCTCGACCACTGGGCCTGCTTCCAGTACAGCTTCCGGCGGTTCGAGGAGCTGGTGATCGACGTCGCCACCGGCAAACGGGGCGAGGCTCCGCAGTCGATGGTCATGTTCGGCGGCGACGTCCACCACTGCTGGGTGTCGGAGATCGAGCTACCGCAGGACGCGCCGAACGCGTTGACCAAGGTGTGGCAGGTGGTGTGCTCGGGGCTGCGCAAGGAGCCGTCGGCGGTGGAGCGAATGGTGTTGCGGCTCGGCCATACTCGGGCGGCGGAGGCGGTCGGCAAGCTGTTGGTCAAGACCACGGACGTGGGCATGCCGCGGCTGCGGTGGCGGCCGGTCACGATGCCGCACTTCCGTAATCAGGTCGGCACGCTGGAGATCGCCGGCGGCGAGATGGGCGTGCGGATCGAAAAGATCAGCGGCGGCTGGCGTAAACCGCGCCTCACCACGGTGATCGAGCACAAACTGCTCTGATCGTGATTTCGGTGCGCTACCGATCGCTCAGCGACTGTTAAGACACCGAAACCGCTTCAGCCCGCGCCCTTGCCGTTGTCCACGCGGTATACCGCCCCGTGGATGGCGGCGGCGTCATCGCTGGCCAGAAACGCGATCGCCTTGGCGACGTCGACGGTGTCGGAGAACCCGCGCGGCGACGCGATCCGCATGATCAGGTTCCAGTCGGCGTTGTCGGGCGCGGTGAACTCTGTGGTCTGCGCTGTCGGCATCCCGCCCGGGCACACCGCGTTCACCCGGATTCTGTCCTTGGTGTACTCGACGGCCAGTGCGCGGGTCAGCCCCACCAGTCCGTGTTTGGCCGCGCAGTATCCCGCCGAGTAGACCTCGCCCTCGACGCCCGCGATGGAGGCGACGTTGACGATGTTGCCGCCGCTCTCCAGCAGGTGGGGCAGCGCGGCGCGGCACAGGTAGAACGGCCCGTTGAGGTTCACCGCCAGATCGCGGTCCCACTCGTCGTCGGTCACCGTCGTGGTGTGCCGCATCTGGTGAAAACCGGCGACGTTGACCAGCACATCGAGTTGGCCGAACGCGTCGACGCACTGCGCGACGGCGTCGCGGCAGGCCTGCGACGACGCCACGTCCACCGGCGCGAAACGGCCGCCGGGCACCGCCTCGAACACCGATGCCATCCGCTCGGCGTCGCGTGCGATGCCGAACACCGTCGCGCCGCGCTGGGCGAACAGTTGCGCGACTGCGGCGCCCAGCCCCGCCGACGCGCCCGTCACCAATGCGACCTTGCCGCTGAGTTGAGTCATGGCAAGACTTTCTCACAACGGCATTTGTCGCCTTGAGACAACATTCTGCGCGATGTGCGCGCGGACAACTCGCCGACAACCTGGCCGCCCTATAGCCGCCCTATATTGGCCGACACGTCCTCCGCCCCAGATTGCACCCACGGTTGTGCGGCACCACCCCGCACACATCACGACCATGAGTGCAATCTCGACCATAGGATCCGGATCGATGTACACCGGTGCGGACGAGCTAGCTGCACGAGACTCGCGGGCGCTCCGGCGGTACCGCCGCCAACAACGTGCGGGTGTAGTCGTCCTGCGGCGACGCGAACAGTTCCGCGGCGGGACGGTACTCGACCGCGGCACCGTCGCGCATCACCAGCACGTCGTGGCTGACCTGCTGCACGATCGCGAGGTCGTGCGCGATGAACAGGTACGTCAACGCGAGGTCGTGCTGCAGGCCGGCCAGTAGGTCCAGTACCCGCGCCTGCACCGAAACATCCAGCGCCGCGGTGGCTTCGTCGAGGATCATCAGCTCCGGCTCCCCGGCCAGCGCTCGGGCGATGCTCACCCGCTGGCGCTCACCCCCGGATAGCTCGTGCGGGTAACGCGAGGCGAATGACGTTGGTAGACCGACCAGTTCGAGAAGTTCGGCCACCCTGGCCGCGCGGGCCCGCCTGCCTTTCGCCAGGCGGTGCACACTCAGCGGTTCGCCGATCGCGGCGCCGACGCGGACACGCGGGTTCACCGACGAGAACGGATCCTGGAACACCAGGCCGATCCGCCGGCGCATCGCCTTCTCGGCCGCACCACGGACGCCGAACACGTCGGCCCCGTCGAGCGTCGCGATGCCGGCATCGGGCCGCAGCAACCCGGTGAGCGCTGCCGCCACCGTCGACTTGCCCGATCCCGACTCGCCCACCAGACCAAGCGTGGTGCCGCGCCGGATCTGAAACGACAACTCCTTGACGGCGTGCACGGTCGACGTGCCGACCGGCGTGCGGACCGCGAACCGCACGTCGAGGCCGTTGACCTGCAGCAGCACCGGCGCATCGGCCACCGCGGGTGGGCCGGGCCGCCCGATCAACGGCCGGGCGGCGAGCAGTTCGCGGGTGTACTCGTGGGCAGGACGGTCGAAGACGTCGGCTATCGGCGCCTGCTCGACGGCTTCGCCGCCACGCAGCACCGTGACGTCGTCGGCGACCTGCCCGATCACGCCGAGGTCGTGGCTGATCCACACCACCGCCGTGCCGAAGTCGCGTTGCAGGTCGGCCACCAACTCGACGATCTGGGCCTGGGTGGTGACGTCGAGCGCGGTCGTCGGTTCGTCGGCGATCAGCAGCACCGGATCACACGCCATCGCGATCGCGATCATCACGCGCTGCTTCTGCCCGCCCGAGAGCTGATGCGGATAAGCGCGCAGCCGCGACTGCGGATCCGGCAGGCCGACCGCCTCCAACAACTCCAGGGCGCGGCCACGCGCCTGCTGCCGGTTCATCCGGCGGTGCGCCTCAAGCGATTCGGTGATCTGCCGCTCGAGTGTCAACAGCGGGTTCAGCGACGTGCCCGGATCCTGAAACACAAAGCCGATCTGGCCACCGTGCACACTGCGCAGAACCCGGTTCGGTGCGCCCGCGAGCTCAGTCCGGCCGGAATCCGTCGTGAGCGTGCTGGTTCCGGAGACCGTCGCACCAGGTGCGTCGAGAAGGCCCGTCGCGGCGAGCACGGTCATCGACTTGCCCGAGCCCGATTCACCGACGATGCCGAGCGTCTGCCCTCGGTGCACGTCGAACGAGACTCCGTGCACGATCGCGCGCCTGCCGACACCGACCCGCAGATCGCGCACGCTCAACACCGGTTCGCTCACTGCTTGCTCCGCGCCTCGATCATGGTGCGCTGCTTGGGATCGAGCACATCGCGCAGCCCATCGCCGAGCAGGTTGAACGCCAGTACGGCGACGAAGATCGCTGCTCCGGGGAAGACCGCCATCCACCACGCCATGGTGACGAAACCCTGCGAGTCGAAGATCATCCGTCCCAGCGACGGCTGCGGCGGCTGAAGGCCCAACCCGAGGAACGACAGCGCCGCCTCCGAGAGAATCGCGAACGCCAGCGACAGCGAGGTCTGCACCACCAGCGGTCCGGCGATGTTCGGCAGAATGTGGCGGCCCAGGATGTACAGGTGGCCGGTGCCCATGCTGCGCGACACCGAGACGAACGGTTCGACACGCACACTCATCGTGCTGGCCCGCGCGACGCGCGCGAAGATCGGCGTGTAAACGATGCCGATCGCCAGAATCGTCGTCGTCACTCCGGGGCCCAGGATCGCCACCACCGCCAATGCGAGCAACAGCACCGGGAACGCGAACATCACGTCGACGACACGCATGAAAACGGTGTCCAGCCAACCGCCGCGATAGCCCGAGACCACGCCGACGGCCACGCCCACCACCACGGCGAACGCCACGCTCACCACGGCAACGCGCATCGACGACTGCGTCGCCACCAGCACCCGGGAGAACACGTCGCGGCCCAGTTCGTCGGTGCCGAACCAGTGCGTGCCGCTGGGTGGCTGCAGCGCATTCGGCACGTCGACGTCGTTGATCTCGTATGGCGCAATCCAATTCGCGGTGACCGCGACGAACGCGATCACGATCAGCAGACCGGCGCTGACCACCGTGACCGGGTTGCCCAACAGCAGGCGCAACGACGACATCCTGCTGCCCTGCTCGGCGGGGCTGGTCATGAGAGCCGGATCCTCGGGTCGACGACGGCGTACAGCACATCCACGATGAGGTTGATGAGCAGGAACAGCGCCGCGATGAGCAGCACCGTGCCCTGGATGACGGCATAGTCGCGTGCCGCGACCGCGTTGTAGACGAGACGACCCAAACCGGGCCAGGCGAACACCACTTCGACGACGATCACGCCGGAAAGGATGGTGGCGAGTTGGATACCGGTGATGGTCAGCACCGGTATCAGCGCGTTGCGCACGGTGTGGCGCAATGTGATCACCCGCGGCGAAAGGCCTTTCGACCGTGCGGTGCGCACGTAGCCCATCGCCGCGACCTCCAGCACCGCTGAGCGGACGTACCGCGTCATGATGGCTCCCGCCACCAGGCCGATGGTGACCGCGGGCAGGACCAGGTGGCGCAGCCACCCGATCGGATCCTCGACCAACGGCCGGTATCCGGAGGTGGGCAGCCAGTGCAGGGTCGACGAAAACAAGGCGATCAGCAGAATGCCCATCCAGAAGTCCGGAATCGAGACGCCGAACTGGCTGCCGACCCGCACGATCGCGTCGCTGAGCCTGCCCTCGTGCAGGGCCGACCAGATGCCTGCGGGAATGGCGATCAGCAGCGCGATCACGATGCCGACCCCGGCCAACGACACCGTCGCGGGCAGGCGTTCGAGCAGGATCTCCGTCACCGGATCGCCGTTGCGGAAGCTGACGCCCAGATCGCCGGTCAGCGCGGAACCGAGGTAGCCGAAGAACTGGCCGACGATCGGTCTGTCCAGGCCGCTCGCCGACCGCAGCGCCTCATAGGCCTGCGGTGTGTAGCGCGTGCCTAGAGCGATGCGCACCGGGTCGCCGGACACCAGATGCACCAGCGCGAAACTCACGATCAGTACCCCGAGCAGCACCACCGCCGAGTACGCCAACCGGCGCGCCAGGAACCGTGTGATCGGATGAGCGAGCAAGCCGGTCATGATGTTTCGTCCTGGGTCAGGCTTGCCGTGCGGAACCGGACAGCACCGTCGCGACGGGCCTGGTATCCGGACAGGTTGGTCACCCAGGCCTGGATCACCGACGGGTTGTACAGGAAGATGTAGCTCACCTGATCGGCGATGATCGTGGCGGCTCGCCGATAAATATCTTCGCGCGCTTCACGATTCGTCTCAACCCGGCCGGCGTCAAGCAGGCGGTCCACCTCGGCGTTGGAGAACTTCTGAGCGTTGCTGGTGCCGTTGGTGTGGTGCTGCGCGTAGTAGAAGTCGTCCGGGTCGATGTTGCCGAGCCAGCCCATCATCAACATGTCGAAGTTGCCGGAATTCTGCTCGTCGAGCCAGGTGGCGAAGTCGACCGTGCGTATCTTGACCGTGATACCAAGCGGCGCAAGGTTGTCGGCGATCACCTGGGCCGCCGTGACGGTCTCGGGGTACTCGCTGGTGACCAGCATGTCGAGGTCGACGTCGCCGACGCCCGCCTCGTCGAGCAGCCGGTTGGCGGTGTCGGGGTCGTAGCGGTAGCGCTCGTATTCGGTGTACCAGGGATTGCCCTCGGGAATCGCGAGTTGGTTCGCAACCGCGGTCCCGTAGCTGGTCGCGGCGACGATCGCGGCGCGGTCGATGCCATAGGCGACAGCTCGGCGCGCCCGCACGTCGTCCCATGGCTGGTGGGCCTGGTTGAGCGCGAGATACCAGTAGTCGTTGCTCGCGGTCACCGCCAGGTGCAGGCTGTCGTCGTCGCGCAGTTGCGCCACCCGCTGCGTCGGGATGGAGTCGGTCCAGTCGATCTCACCGGCCTGCAACGCCGACAGTGCGGTCGACGGTTCGGAGATGAAGCGGAACGTCACACCCGGCACCTTCGGTGCGCCACCCCAGTACGACGGATTGGCCGTCAGCGTGATGGAGTCACCGCTCTTCTGGGACTGGAACGCGAACGGGCCCGTGCCGACCGGGTGGGTGGCGATCTGACCGCTTTCGACGTTGCGGCGCGCCACGATCGCCATGCCCTTGAAGCCGCCGATGTTGGTCAACAGGTTCGGCGTGGGCGCTTTGACGCGGATCACGACGGTCAGCGGATCGACGGCGTGCACGTCGGTGACGGCGCTGAACTTGTCGACGTTGGCCAGCTGCTCGTCGATGATGCGGCGGTAGGAGAACACGACGTCGTCGGCGGTGAACGGGCTGCCGTCGTGGAAGGTCACCCCGGGCCGGAGGTGGAACGTCCACGACAGCTGGTCGGGGCTGACGTTCCACGATTCGGCCAGCGCGGGCCGCATCTCGAGGTTGGCGTCCGGTTCGACCAGTGTGTCGAAGACGTTCTCGAGCACCTCGAAGGAGAAGTACGCGCTGGTCTTGTGCGGGTCCAGTTGGTCGGGCTCACCGGCGATGGCGGCGACGAGGTGGTTCGACGATTCGCCGAGGTCGACCCCCTGCCCGGTGGAACACCCGGTAGCGGCGATGACGATGGCCGATACCACTGCTGTGGCCACTGCCACCAGTCGTTTCATCGCCACCATCCCGAGCCTCGTGCCGCGTCTTTACCCGTTGGCGCTGGTGGGCGAAACCCGGGACTGGGCAAAGCCGTGACGAGCCGTTGTGCACACTGAAATACTCAGTACACCGCTGACGTCGGAAAGGGACCACGTTGAGGAACACGATGACACGGACTCTGGGCGTCGCCGCGCTCATCCTCGGCGCGGTGTTCGGCGCCGCGGGCGTCGCGCATGGCCAGGGTGACGTCAAGCACCCCGGCACGCCGGAGGGTATTTACACCGTGAGGATCGTCGGGCAGGCGGAGACCACGTGGGAGATCTATCCGATCTGCGTCCCGACCGTCGGCGACCTGCGCGAACCGCTGATCCTTCCCGTCGCGTGCCGGCTGAAGGTGACACCGAAGGGCCGCGGCGGCGCCGAAGCCGTCCAGATCGGCGGCCAGTGGACATTCCAGGCGAACACCTTCAACTCGGTCCGCAAGTGCCCGGACGGCAGCGAGGAGCTGCAGAAGGAGATCTATGCGTTCGACGGGATCACGCTCGTGGGCACCCTCAAGGTCATCCACGGCGAGGTCTGCGGCGAGCAGCCCGGGATGGTCGAGATACCGATGACCCTGACGTACAAGGAACCGCTGGCCATTCCCGTCACGCCGTATCCGCTGATCTGTGAGCCCGGCGGTCTTCGGCGCTGCTTCTAGGTGCCCGACAATCCGTCGATCGGCCGGGCAGCCGGCCACCGCCTGCGCCCCACCCGACGGGCCCGCCTGCCGCTCCTCAACGGCAAGGCCGTCGACCTGACCGGTCCGGGACTCACCGACCGATGGGGCGTCACCTGCACCGACCTCGGCGCATCGGTGATCGCGCCGAACGGCAAGCTGGTGTCGGTGTTCGGGGACACGTTCTCGGGTCGCAAGGTGGGGCAGGGTGATTGGCGCTCGCCGGTCGTGCTGATCGGCACCGGCGACGCCGACCATGAAATCGTCTACGAGCGCGCGGGCGGCAGCGATCCCGACTACGCGAGGCAGTTGTGGCACTACGTGCACGACGATGCGGGCACCGGATGGCGCGGCAGCGGTATCAGCACCGTGATCCCCTCGGATCTACTGACCGTCGGCGATTCGATGTATCTGCACGTCATCGTCAACCGCGGCTTCGGCGCGGTCGTCTGGACCGAGATCTGGCGCTCGCCCGACAGCGGTGTCACCTGGACACACCTGGGCGAGAAGGCCAAGTTCCCCGCCGACCTGCACAACGGGCACGCACAGTGCTGGGCATGGGATTTCGATCCGGACGACGGCTGGGTCTACGTGGCGGCCACCGGCTTTCAGCGAGACAAGGGCATCGTCTTGATGCGGGTGCGCCCCGAACACATCGGGGACCGGACCCGCTATCGCAGTTGGGGCTTCGCGGAGGGCCGGTGGGCGTGGGGGACTTCCGCGACCCCTGTCACGCCGGCCGGTGAGAGGTGGGGCGAGCTGGCGTTTCGTCGTATCGGGCGGGACAAGTGGGTGCTGGGCGGCTTTCTCGCGTCGAAGTACGCACTCGGCTACCGGGTGGTGGCCTCGCCCGTGGCGAACATGCACACCACGCCGATCCAGATGCCGGTCGTCGGATCGGCGTGGGACGCCGAGGACCATTTCGACAGCCGCGTCGCTCAGCTGTACGGCGGTTACCTGCTGCCGGGGTCGCGCTTCGACATCGACGGCGGCGTCGGGCTGGTGGTGTCGCAATGGCACACCGCGTCCGGCTGGCCCTATCGCGCAATGCAATTCAAGGTCGGGCTGCGCGACACCTCCCGTCGAGCGCAAGCAGACGCAAATGGTCCCGAAATCCTTTGAATTCGAGGGCTTTTGCGTCTGTTCGGCGGCTGAAACGCCACGCACCCACTTATGGTGTAGGCCGGGGCCGAGTGGAAGGATGACCGTCGAACTGTGGTGAAGGAAGCTGGCGCTAAACGCGTAGTGGTCTGGGGCACCGGTTTCGTGGGCAAGATGGTGATCCCCGAAATCGTCGCGCACCCGTTGTTCGAGTTGGCCGGTGTTGGGGTGAGCGACCCGGAAAAAGTTGGCCGCGACGTCGGTGAGATCTGCGCGTTGAGTGAACCGCTCGGGATCACCGCGACCGACGACGTCGACGCGTTGATCGCGGTGAAACCCGATGCGTTGGTGCATTACGGCCCGACGGCCAACCACGCCGAGGACAACATCGCGCTGATCACCCGATTCCTGCGGGCCGGGATCGATGTCTGCTCGACCGCGATGACACCGTGGATCTGGCCGACCATGCACCTGAACCCGCCGAACTGGATCGAGCCGATCACCGCGGCGTGCGAGCTCGGCGAGTCGTCGTGCTTCACCACCGGCATCGACCCCGGGTTCGCCAACGACCTGTTCCCGATGACGCTGATGGGTCTGTGCTCGCAGGTGCGCAAGGTGCGCGCCTCCGAGTTGCTCGACTACACCAACTACTCCGGTGACTACGACCGTGAGATGGGCATCGGCAAACCGCCCGAGTACCGGCCGCTTCTGGAGAATCCCGACATCCTTGTGTTCGCCTGGGGCGCAACGGTTCCGATGATCGCACACGCGGCGGGCATCATGCTCGACGAGATCACCACGACATGGGACAAGTGGGTGACACCGACCGAACGCAAGACCGCCAAGGGAACCATCGCGCCCGGCAACGTCGCCGCCGTGCGATTCACGATCAACGGCGTGTACCGGGGCGAGACCCGGATCCAACTCGAGCATGTGAACCGGATCGGCAACGACGCGGCGCCCGACTGGCCCTCGGGCAACGAGAACGATGTCTACCGCGTCGACATCGAGGGCACGCCCAGCATCTTCCAGGAGACCGCGTTCCGGTTCACCGACGGCTCCGGTCGCGATGCGGCCGCGGCCGGTTGCCTGGCGACGGGCCTGCGCGCGCTCAACGCGGTGCCCGCGGTCAATGACCTCTCGCCGGGCTGGGTGACCGCGCTCGACCTACCGCTGATTCCGGGCGCAGGCACCATCCGCTGAAGTAACGCCAAGCCGATCTGCTGAGATGGAACCCGATGGGGTTTTTCATCGAGACGAGGAGTGATGGCTGACGGGGTCGGGCTGTCGGTTGGTGCCACCAACCTGGCGGCCGTCGTGGTGGGCCGGTCCGCGCTGACGCGGTCGCCGGTGTTGACGCGTTTCGCGCACCGGCCGCCGGAGGTCGGCGTGCCCGGCCAAAACCCCAACCTCAACGAGCGCGGCCTCATCCTGACCGATTTCGTGGACCGCGTCGGCGATCCGGTCGACATCGTCGCCGCCGACGGGTCGACTCACCGCGCCGAGGTCGTGCTCGCGGACGCGCTGCGGGCGATGCTGTACGCGGTCGGGGGTGGGCGCCGGCCCGTCGGCCCGGTCGCGGTGACGCATCCGGCGCACTGGCGGCCCGCGTCGGTCGACGCGCTGCGTGGGGCGTTGACCGCGACCCCCGAATTCCACCGACCGCAGCCGGCGCCCGTCGTCTCCGACAGCGTCGCGGCACTGACCGCGCTTCAGGACGAGCCTGGCCTGCCCGCGCGCGGCGTCATCGCGCTCTGCGACTTCGGCGGCACCGGCACCAGCATCACCCTGGTCGACGCGGGCAACGGCTATTCGCCGGTCGCCGAGACCGTGCGTCACACCGACCTGTCCGGCGACCTGGTGGACCAGGCGCTGTTGACCCACGTCCTCGACGACCTGTCCACGGCCGGCGCCATCGACCTGTCCGGCACCTCGGCGATCGGATCGCTCGCGCGGTTGCGCGCGCAGTGCCGCGGCGCCAAGGAACGGCTGTCCACCGCCGCGTTCACCTCGCTGGTGGCCGACCTGCCCGGACACCAAAGCGACGTGCGGCTGACCCGCACCGAACTCGACGAGCTTCTGCGCGCACCGGTCGCCGCCTTCGCCGACGTGCTTGCGGACATGTTGGAACGCAACGGAGTCCGGGAGCTTTCCGCGGTGGCATCGGTCGGTGGCGGGGCGCGCATCCCCGTCATCACCACGACGCTGTCGGAGCGATTCCGGGTGCCCGTCATCACGACGGCCCAGCCGGAGTTGACCGCGGCGGTGGGCGGCGGGCTGGCAGCCGTCCGGGGCACCGTCGAAGAGGGGATGACCGCGATGGCTGCGGCGCCCGGGGCCGCCGCTGCGGCCGGCGCGGCGACCGCCATGGCGCCCGAGGCCGACGCGGCGCCCGACGAGATGTCGCCGCAGTCGAGCGCCTTCGGCGCGTTGGCGTGGTCGGACGCCGACGAGGTGCCCGAGGTGGCCGCCACCGACCCTAACGACTATGCGCCGGAGCCCGTGGGCGCCGCCGGTGTGCGGCCACAGCTGCAGTTCGGCGACGAGTCCTGGGACGACCTGCCTCCTCGGCGGGCGCCGTGGTACCGAAACCCGGCCGTTCCGCTTGCTGCGGGCGTCGTCGTGGTGCTGGCAGCGCTGGCGGCCGCGGTGTTGTGGGTGATGAGCGGCGACGAGTCCGCTCCCGCGCCCGCGTCGACCACCGCGCCTCCCGTGACCGCCACGCCGCCACCGCCGGCCAGCTCCGCCGAACCGGCACCCGCGACGCAGGCGCCGCCGCAGACCATCTACCAGCCGCCCCCGCCGCGGACGCGGACCGTCACCGAAGCGCCGCCAGTATCCGAGCCACCGCCGCCGTCACCCGAGCCGCCGCCCACCACGTCCGCGCCGCCACCGACGACGGCGCCGCCACCGACGACGGCACCGCCGCCGCCCACCACGACGCAGCCGCCTCCGACGACGCAGCCGCCGGCGTGGACTCCCACCGCGCCGTACCCGACCATCCCGGGGCTGCCCTGGGTGCCGGCTCCGCAACTGCCGGGACAACCCGCGCCGTAACGGCAACGGGCGTCGAGCTGCAGATGATCAGTGGGCCCTGGGCCGTTTCGTCAACACCAGGTGCGCCATCGGGATCTGGGTTTTCTCGGGCGCCGCGGCGAGCCGGGCCGCGAGCCCCGCCTCCAGACGGTCGACGACCTCGGCCGAGCGAGGTTCGGTGGCACCGCCGTCGAGTGCGCTCACCAACGTCGGGAACACCGCGGCCCGGCAGAACGACGCCCACTGCGCTCCGAAAGCGTCTGCGTTGCCGTCGACTTGGTACTGCTGCCAGAAGCGGTCCCCGGCGTCGAAGATTTCGAGGTGCTCGATCTCGAGCTGTTCGAAGCGGCCTTTCGGCGCGAACGGCGCCAGGAAATCCGACTCACTGCGGCCGACGATCGGAATGCCCATCCGGTACACCTCATCCGGGGTCAACAGCCGCTCGGCGGCGAGTTCGTCGATCGTGTCGACCAATGCGCCGAGCAGCGGGCTGTACCCGATCTCGCCGCCGTCGTCGACCGCCGTTGTCATCACCACCAGACGACCGCCGCGACGCAACTCTCGGCCGCGGAACGCAATGAACTCCTGCCAATCCTGGGCGGCCTGCCTGGCATATGCGGTGCGCACGCTCTCGTCGCGGCTGTAGGCGACGTGGACATGGTCGGGGATCGGCGCGGGGACACGGCTGAGCCAATGCACCGCCCACGAACTCCACCCGAGATTGACGCTGCTCGACGGCATGATCTGGGAGTAGAACGACCGACCGATCGCCGAAGCGAAGGTCGCCGCGTCCTTGCTCAGATAGGTATCCGGATCCTCGGCGAGCGTCCGGAACAATTCGGTGAAGTCGTTCTCCGGCACGTCGGTGTGCACGACGAGCGTGGAGTGGTCGGTGCGGGTCCGCTTGCGCAGCACCGCTAATGCCGCACAGATCGGCAGCAGAGAGTTATGGCCGGTGGAGGCGCCGTAGTCGGCGATGACGAACGGCTGCGGAGGGCGCGGGACCGGCACGGCGGCGGCCGCTTCCTCGAAGAGCTTGATCGCGGCCTGCAGTCCGGCGGCCTGCAGCCGCGAGCCGGCGGTGTAGGACCCGCTCTCCATCGGCTCCGGCCGCACGACGATGCTGGACTCGGGCAATGCGACCTCCCGGACGTGGCGGACAACAGATTCGGTCGCTTACGACGGTAGTCCCCGTTCGGAATTGACGCCGCCGAAGGTGTGGACCGATCCACGTCAAGGCCACCGCCCGCCGCCCGGCCGTGTCACACTCTGGCCATGAGCGGAAGGGTCGCCCCGCGCATCGCCGTTGTCGTCTCCGCGCTGACCCTGCTGGTCTCCCTCGTCGGTTTCATCGTCACGCTGGTACTCAACGCGTTCGTGTTCGACGAGTTCGACGCCTACGGTGAGGTGCCGATTCCGGGAACCGGCAGCATCGAGTTGCCGGCCGGCGAGGTGACCGTCAGCTTCCACACCATGATCACCGGCCAGCCGACGAGCAGCTTCCCGATTCCCGAGATCAGCATCGACATCGAGTCGCCCGACGGTGTCGCCGACCCGGTGGTGACCGAAAACATCGGCGGGACAACAACAGTCAACAGCGACACGCACGTGCGGGTGTGGCTGGTCGAGGTGGCCGAAGCGGGCACCTACCGCGTCGCAACAGACGGCGACGTGGCCGGGTACATCAACCCGCGACTGGCCTTCGGCCACGGCAGTGCCTACAGCTGGCTGCTCTGGGTGTTCGGCGGCCTGATCGCGCTCGGGGTGCTCGAACTCATCGTCGCCCTGGTCTGGTCGGCGCGCGCCGGCAAGGCGGCGCGACCGCTGGCGCCGCACGAGATGCTCAGCGCCGACGGACCGCAGGCGCTGCACGCCGTGTCGACACCGACCTCCGCTTTCCAGCCGAACGACCAGGGGGTGCGGCTCGAGCAGTTGAAGCAGCTGGCCGCACTTCGGGATTCGGGTGCGCTCACCGAGGCGGAGTTCCAGGCCGAGAAGCGCCGAATCCTCGATGACTAGTTAGTGGCCCCGGGCCACCCACTCGTCGTAGTGCACGATCTCGTCGCCGATGGTGGTGGAATCGCCGTGGCCGGTGTAGACGACGGTATCGCCTGGCAGCTTGCCCAGCCGGCCCGAGATCGACTCGAGGATCGTCGGGAAGTCCGAGAAGGACCGCCCCGTCGCACCAGGCCCGCCCTGGAACAGGGTGTCTCCGGAGAACACCGCGTTCAGCTCGGGCGCATGCCAGCACACCGATCCCGGCGAGTGGCCGGGGGTGTGCAGGGCGCGCAACTCGGTGCCGGCCACCCGCAGCGTGTCACCGTCCGAAGCAGTGCGAAAGTCGCTGTCGGGGTGCGTCATTCGCCACAGCATATCGTCGGCCGGATGCAACAGCACCGGGGCGTCCAGCGCTTCGCCCAGCTCGGGCGCGACCGTCACATGGTCGTTGTGGCCGTGCGTGCAGACGACCGCCACGACGTGCCTGCCGCCGACGGCGTTGACAATCGGTCCCGCGTCATGCGCCGCGTCGAACACCACCACCTCGGAGTCGTCGCCGACGACCCAGATGTTGTTGTCGACTTCCCAACTGCCACCGTCGAGTTCGAAGGTCCCGTGGGTGACCACCCGTGCGATCGGTCCACCGTTCACAGGATCACCACCGACCGCAGCACCTGACCGCCATGCATTTTTCCGAACGCCTCCTCGACGTCGTCGATGCCGATGCGTTCGGTGACGAAGCGCTCCAGCGGCAGTCGCCCCTGCAGATAGAGGCTGATCAAGGTCGGAAAGTCCCGTTCGGGTAGACAGTCGCCGTACCACGAGGACTTCAGCGAGCCGCCTCGAGAGAAGAAGTCGATCAGCGGCATCTCCAGCGTCATGTCCGGCGTCGGAACGCCCACCAGCACAACGGTTCCCGCCAGATCGCGGGCGTAGAACGCCTGCTTCCAGGTCTCCGGTCGGCCGACCGCGTCGATCACCACGTCGGCGCCGAAACCGTCGGTGAGGTCCTGAATGGTCTGCACCGGGTCCAGTTCGCGCGCGTTGACGGTGTGGGTGGCGCCGAAATCGCGGGCCCAGTCGAGCTTCTTGTTGTCAGTGTCGACGGCGATGATCCGCTTGGCGCCGACCAGTCGCGCACCCGCGATGGCCGCATCGCCGACCCCGCCGCAGCCGATGACCGCGACGGTGTCGTCGCGGCCCACCGCGCCGGTGTTGACTGCTGCGCCCAGACCGGCCATCACGCCGCAGCCCAGCAGTCCGGCCACCGCGGGGTCGGCCTCGGGGTCGACCTTGGTGCACTGGCCCTCGTGCACCAGAGTCTTGTCGGCGAACGCGCCGATTCCGAGCGCAGGCGTCAACTCTGTGCCGTCGGTGAGCGTCATCTTCTGCGCGGCGTTGTGCGTGTCGAAGCACAGATGCGGACGGCCGCGCTTGCAGGCTCGGCACTGGCCGCACACGGCGCGCCAGTTCAGGATCACGAAGTCACCGGGTTCGACGTTGGTCACACCGGCGCCGACGGTTTCGACGGTCCCTGCAGCCTCGTGGCCGAGCAGGAACGGGAACTCGTCGTTGATGCCGCCTTCCCGGTAGGTCAGGTCGGTGTGGCATACCCCGCACGCCGTGACGTCGACGACGACTTCGCCGAGGCCGGGGTCGGGAATCACCACATCCACGACCTCGACGGGCTCGCCTTTCTTCCGTGAGATCACTCCGCGAACTGTTTGGCTCATGCGTCCAACCTAATGGGTCGCGCGCGGATTGGAATAGTGTCCATACGTGTGTCCGGATAGGCCGAGGGACACTCGCGATCGTGGCACGACGCCGAGTCGACGAATCGGTGCATTGAACCGACGTGGCGCGCATACCGTTGATCGGATCATGACCACACTCGAGAACACCGCCGCCGACTCCACCGAAGAATTCGCCGGGCGGATGGTCGACGCGATCGACAGCGCCAGCCTGGCCCTGCTGTTGTCCATCGGACACCAGACCTCGTTGTGGGACACGCTGGCCGAACTACCGCCGGCCACCAGCGCCCAGATCGCCGACGCCGCCGGACTCAACGAACGCTATGTACGCGAATGGCTGGGCGGGGCCGTCGCGGCACGGGTCGTCGACTATGACGCCGCGACGGACACCTACGCCCTGCCACGCCACCGCGCCGCGGTGCTCACCCGCGCCGCCGGCCCGGACAACCTCGCGCGGGTGGCGCAGTTCATCCCGCTGCTGGCCGAGGTCGAACAGAAGATCATCGGCTGTTTCCGAACCGGCGGCGGGCTGTCCTACAGCGAATATCCGCGGTTCCACACACTGATGGCCGAGGAGAGCGGTGAGGTGTTCGACGCCGCGCTGGTCGACGTCATCCTCCCGATGGCCGACGGACTGCCGCAGTTGTTGCATGAGGGTGCCGACGTCGCCGACATCGGCTGTGGCAGCGGCCATGCCATCAACGTGATGGCGCAGGCCTTCCCGGCCAGCCGGTTCACCGGAATCGACTTCTCCGACGAGGGGCTGGGCGTCGGGCGTGCCGAGGCGGCTCGGCTCGGCCTGACCAACGCCACCTTCGTCGCCGCCGACGTAGCCGCCCTCGACATGGCCGAAAGGTACGACGTGATCACGGTTTTCGACGCCATCCACGACCAGGCGGCGCCGGCTGCGGTGTTGGCGAACATCCACCGCGCGCTACGGCCCGGCGGATACCTGCTCATGGTCGACATCAAGGCGTCGAGCCGGCTGGAGGACAACGTCGGCGTGCCGTTGGCCACGTACCTCTACACGGTTTCGACGATGCACTGCATGAGCGTGTCGCTGGGACTCGACGGCGACGGACTGGGCACCTGTTGGGGTCATCAACTCGCCACGTCGATGCTCGCCGACGCGGGGTTCGACGACGTCCAGATGCGCGAGATCGAGTCCGATCCGATCAACAACTACTACATCGCGCGGAAGTAGGCTCGGCGCGATGAGCGCGCTGGATGCCCTAGCCGACTGGCCTGTCCCGAATGCCGCCGCCGCCGTGGTGGGACCGTCCGGTGTGCTGGCCGAACGCGGCGAGGTCCGACACCCGTTCGCGTTGGCGTCGGTGACCAAGCTGCTGGCCGCCCGCGCGGTGCAGGTCGGTGTCGAGGAGGGCGCCCTCGACCTCGACACCGAGGCCGGCCCGCCAGGCGCCACCGTCCGTCATCTGCTCGCGCACGCGGCCGGCTACTCCATGCACTCGGCGGAGACGATGGCCGAACCGGGGGAGCGCCGCGTCTACTCCAACTACGGGTTCGGGGTGCTCGCCGAGACGCTCGAGAAGGCCACCGGCATCGAGTTCGGACGGTATCTGACCGAGGCGGTGTTCGAACCGCTCGCGATGACCGACAGCGCACTCGACGGCGGAGCGGCGGCCGCGGGAAACGGCGCGACGTCGACGGTGGCCGATCTGGCGGCGTTCGCCGGCGACCTGCTGCGGCCGGTCACGGTGTCGGCGCAGTTGCACACCGAGGCGACCTCGGTGCAGTTCCCCGGCCTGGACGGCGTGCTACCCGGCTTCGGCGTGCAGCGACCCAACGACTGGGGATTGGGCTTCGAGATCCGCGACGGCAAGTCTCCGCACTGGACGGGCACCGCGAACTCGGACCGCACTTTTGGGCATTTCGGCCAGTCAGGGACGTTTTTGTGGGCCGATCCGCAGGCCGATCTGGCGCTGGTGGTGCTGACCGACCGGGATTTCGGGGAGTGGGCGTACGAGCCGTGGCGGGAGTTGTCTGACGAAGTCCTGAGAGAATTCGGCGCAGACTAGCGCAACAGGCGTCTCACAGGGCACAATAGACACGCACGACACAGCTGTAATTCGGAATCCGCGAGGCCGCTTGGGGAAGACGTCCCTCGTGGAGCCGAAGGAGCAGCTATGCGTGCGTCGAACCAGTTCGCCGACGCGACGACGGGCGTGGTCTACATCCACGCCTCACCCGCGGCGGTGTGCCCACATGTCGAGTGGGCGTTGTCGTCGACCCTTCAGGCCAGGGCAAACCTCAAGTGGACCCCGCAGCCAGCCATGCCGGGACAGCTGCGCGCGGTCACCAACTGGGTGGGTCCGGTGGGCACCGGCGCGGCGCTGGCGAGCGCGTTGCGCTCATGGTCGGTGCTGCGGTTCGAGGTGACCGAGGATCCCAGCCCCGGCGTGGACGGCCACCGCTGGTGCCACACCCCTCAACTCGGTTTGTGGAGCGGGTCGATGAGTGCCAACGGCGACGTGGTGGTCGGCGAGATGCGGCTGCGCGCGCTGATGGCTTCCGGCGCCGACACGCTGGCCGCCGAACTGGACTCGGTGCTGGGCACCGCGTGGGATGAGGCGCTCGAGGCGTACCGCGACGGCGGTGCAGGCGCAGAGGTGAGCTGGCTCAGCCGCGGAGTCGGTTAGCCGATGACATCCAGCCCGCGGAGTGGGCTGAGCCCTCGGTCGTCTCTCGTGTGAATCTGTGGCGAAAAAAGGGCAGAAATCCCGCCATAGATTCACACGGAACGATCAACCGGCGGCGCCAGAATCTTCAGCGCACCGGGAACGGCTGTCACCTCAACCGGCAGCGGGCACACCAACTCGCCGTCGGCGTAAGCGTTGATACCGGGGGAGTCGACCGCAATGCTCTTCGCCCGCGCTGTACGAACCTCGTCGAGATCTACGTGGGTGCCCTTGAAAACGGTGGGGAACAACCGGATCAGCCGGGTGCGCGACGCCGAGGCAACCATCGTCACGTCGAGTTGACCGTCCGTCGGGTCGGCGTCGGGGCAGATGCGCATGCCGCCGCCGTAGCTGCGGGTGTTGCCAAAGGCGGCCAGCGTCAACTCCGTCGCCACCTCTTCGCCGTCGAACGACAGCCGAAAAGGCAACAGCCGCAACTTTGACAGCTCGGCCACCATCGCGAAGTTGTAACGCATCCGGCCGTGCGGCCAACGCATCCGGTTGGTCCGGTCGGTGACCAGCGAATCGAAACCTGCGGCCATCACCGTGCCGAACCACTTGTCGGTGCCGTCCGCGCCGCGGATGCGCCCGAGGTCGATCGTTTCGGCAATCCCGTCGTCCAAGCCGTCGACCACCACGTCGGCCGCGGCCTCGGGATCGCGTGTGGGGATCCTGAACTCGCGCGCGTGGTCGTTGCCGGTGCCCGCCGGAATGATGCCGAGCGGTATCTCGGTCTGCGCCAACACCTGTAGCGCGAGCGAGATGATGCCGTCACCACCGACGACGACAAGCGCATCCATACCGCGTTCGAGCGCACCCCCGACGAGTCGCCGCGCGTGCTCGGCGTCGGTGCCTGCGATCGCGACGACGTCCACGCCGCGCCGATGAAACTGTGCGACAGCGCGTTCGGCCGCGTGCGGCGCGCTGCCGTGCCCCGAGGCGGGGTTGGTCAGCATCGTGACGAGACCTTGAGTCGTCATGGAATCAACTTGCCCGGGTTGAGGATTCCTGCCGGGTCGAGCTTGTCTTTGACGGCTCGCAGAATCGCGACGCCGAGGTCCCCGATTTCGTCGCGCATCCACGGCCGGTGATCGGCGCCGACGGCATGGTGGTGGGTGATGGTGGCCCCGGTGCGCACCATCGCTTCCGATGCGGCGGCCTTCGCCTTACGCCACTGCTCGATCGGATTGCCCCGTTGCCCGGCGACGACGGTGAAGTACAGCGACGCACCGGTGGGATACACATGCGAAATGTGGCACAGCACCAGCGCGGGCGTGCCCGATTCGGCCAGCGCGTTCGTCAACGCCTCGGTGACGGCCACTTTCAGCGCCGGCACGTTGGACCAGTTCGTCGCGGTCTCCAGCGTTTCGCACAGCGCGCCGGCAGATAGCAGCGAGTCGCGCAGGTACGGCGCCCCGAACCGGCCGTGCTCCCATGCCCGCGCGGGCTCCTCGCCGAGCGACGTACCGCCGGCGGCTTCCAACACCGCGCGTGTCTCGGAATGCCTGCTGGCGACGTGCGCTTCGGTGCCCTCGAACACCGTGATCGCCAAACACCCTCCGGTGAGCTGCTTTTCGCCGATGTTCTCGGTGGTCGCAAGGTTCACGCCGGTTTCCGCTTCGTCGGACAGCCGGATCACCGTCGGACCGGTGCCGGTCTGGACGACGGCACGCAGCGCATCGGCGCCGGTGGCGAAATCGGGAAACGACCACGCCTCGTAACGTGTCGCAGTCGGGACGGGATGAACCCGCACCCGCACGCGGGTGATGACGCCCAGCACGCCCTCCGAACCGATCAGCAGCTGTCGCAGATCCGGCCCCGCCGCCGACTCCGGGGCGCGCCCGAGGTCCAGCACGCCGACCGGGGTCACCGCCCGCAGGCCGCGGACCATGTCGTTGAACCGCCCGTAACCCGCGGAGTCCTGACCCGACGACCTGGTTGCCGCGAAGCCGCCGATGGTCGCGAACTGGAAACTCTGCGGGAAGTGGCCGAGGGAGAAGCCGCGTTCGCCCAGCAGACGTTCGGCGTCCGGTCCCGTCATTCCCGCGCCGAGTTCGGCTTCTCCGGACACCTCGTCGAGGAAGTGCAGTTCGTTCAGGCGGCGCAGATCCAGCGAGACCACTGCGCTGAAATCGCCGCGGACGGGGTCCAGACCGCCGACGACGCTGGTGCCGCCGCCGAACGGGACGACGGCGATCCGGTGCTCACTGCAGTAGTGCAGGACTGCGGCCACCTCTTCTTCGCCGCCCGGTAGCAGCACGGCGTCCGGCGCATCCTGCACACCGCTGTCCCTGCGGCGCAACAAGTCCAGCGTGGACTTGCCGCCCGCCCGCAGCAGCCGGCCCTGGTCGTCGACCCGGCAGTAGTCCGACCCGACGATGCCGGTCAGCGCGTCGCGGTCGACGTCGGACAGCGACGACGGCCGCACCCGGACCTCGTCGGCCCGCAGTTCGGGAATCGCGGAATCCTGTACTCCGAGCGCCTGCTCGAGCAGCGCGCGGATGCCGCCGGACAGCGGTTTTGCCTCCGCTGGGTCGCCCCAGGCGTTCCACTTCATCGGTGGCAGGAGGGCGGTCTGTTGGGCATCCGGACGCGTCATGGGTTACAGTATTACACATGTCGTCAATCCGTAACTCTGAAAAGAGTATCGAGGAGCGGATCCTCGACGCCGCGGCGGCGTGCATCCTCGCGTTCGGCGTCGAGCGGACGACCATGACGGAAATCGCCCGCCGCGCGCGCGTCAGCCGGCCCACCATCTACCGGCGTTGGCCCGACATCCGCTGGGTGATCGCCGAACTCCTGACGGCCCGGATCACCGGTGTGCTGGAGGCGATCCCGGATCGCGGTGCCGGGCGCGAGGCGATGGTCGATCGTGTCGTGCTCGTCGCGGAGCGTCTGCAGAGTGACGAGATTGTTCAGTCGGTCATCCGTAACGCACCGAGCCTGGCGATGGTCTACATCGCCGAACGCCTCGGCACCAGCCAGCAGATCCTGGTCGACGCGCTGGCCGACGCGATCAAGGCGGGCCAAGCCGACGGCAGCGTGCGGCCGGGTGACCCGCACCAGATCGGTGCCATGTGTCTGCTCATCACGCAGTCCACCATCCAGTCGGCGCAGATGGTCGAAAAGCTGTTGGACCGCGATTCGCTCAACGTCGAGTTGGCGCGCGCCTTGAACGGATACCTGGCGCCGTGAGGGGCTCAACGGCGTTGAACGCCGCGCGCCGCGCTGCCGAACTGGCGGCGCTCGCCGACGGTGAATGCGTCGACGTCCTGGTGATCGGCGGCGGTATCACCGGCGCCGGCATCGCGCTGGACGCCGCTACCCGCGGGTGCAGCGTCGCGTTGGTGGAAAAGCACGACCTGGCGTTCGGCACCAGCCGGTGGAGTTCGAAGCTGGTGCACGGCGGGCTGCGCTACCTGGCGACGGGCAATGTCGGCATTGCCCGGCGCAGCGCAGTCGAACGCGGAACCCTCATGACCCGCAACGCGCCTCATCTGGTCAAGGCCATGCCGCAGCTGGTTCCGCTGCTTCCGTCGATGAGTGCGGCATCGCGCGCGCTGGTGCGCGTCGGCTTCACGGCAGGCGACGGCCTGCGCAAACTGGCGGGCACACCGGCTTCGACGCTGCCGCGATCGCGGCGGGTCGATGCGCGCCGTGCGGTCGAGCTGGCACCCACCGTGCGGCGCGACGGCCTCGACGGTGCGTTGCTCGCATATGACGGCCAGTTGATCGACGACGCCCGCCTGGTCACCGCCGTGGCGCGTACGGCCGCGCAGCACGGGGCCCGGGTACTGACGCGCGTCGAGGCGTCGTCGGCCACTGGTACCTCGGTGACGCTGACCGACCAGCTCACCGGTGACTCGTTCGACGTCACCGCGCGCGCGGTGATCAATGCCTCCGGGGTGTGGGCGGGGCAGGTCGACCCGTCGCTCAAGCTGCGGCCCAGCCGCGGAACGCATCTGGTGTTCGATGCGGCGACGTTCGGTAACCCCGTTGCGGCGCTGACGGTCCCGATCCCCGGCGAGATCAACCGCTTCGTGTTCGCGATGCCCGAGCAGTTGGGCCGGGTTTACCTGGGGCTGACCGACGAGGACGCCCCCGGGCCGATACCCGATGTGCCGCAACCCACGCCGGACGAAACCTCGTTCCTGCTGGACACCGTCAACACCGCCCTGGATGTCGCGTTGCGGCCGTCGGACGTGATCGGCGCCTACGCGGGCCTGCGACCGCTCATCGACACAGGTGCCGGTCGCACGGCCGACGTGTCGCGCGAACACGCGGTGGTCGAATCGCCATCGGGGGTCATCAGCGTGATCGGCGGCAAGCTCACCGAATACCGGTACATGGCCGAGGACGTTCTCGACCAGGCCATCGCTTTGCGGGGACTGACGGCGTCGCGCTGCCGCACCCGCAATCTGCCGCTGGTCGGCGCCCCGTCGAATCCGGTTGCCACACTTCGTCATCCACCGGAGATGCCGGGCTCGCTGGTTTCCCGCTTCGGCGCCGAGGCGCCGAACGTCATCGCGGCGGCCAGTTGCGACCGACCTACCGAACCCGTCGCCGAGGGTATCGACGTCATCCGCGCGGAGTTCGAGTACGCGGTGTCGCACGAGGGCGCGCTGACCGTCGATGACATCGTCGACCGTCGTACCCGCATCGGCCTGGTCGAGTCCGACCGCCGCCGAGTGCTGGCCATCGCGGAGGAGTTCGCGATACCGGTGTCCTAACAGTCGGTGAGCGACTGTTGCGACACCGAAGTCGCAGGTTTTACAGCGGGATGTTCTTGTGTCGGCCGCGACGCGCCGGCGCCTCGGCCAGCGCCTGCGTCAGCTTCGACCGGGTGTGCGCCGGATCGATCTTCTCGTCGACGACGCCGATGTCGATCGCCGAATCCACTCCGCCGGCGAGCTTCTCGTGCTCGGCGGCCAACTGCTCGTGCAACGCCTCGCGCTCGTCCTCCGGCGCGGCGGCCAACTTCTTCTTGTGCAGGATGCCGACCGCGGCCTTGGCGCCCATGACCGCGACCTCGGCGTCGGGCCAGGCGTAGACCTTCGTCGCACCCAGCGAGCGCGAGTTCATCGCGATGTACGCGCCGCCGTAGATCTTCCGCGTCACCAGCGTGACCCGGGGGACCGAGCACTCGCCGAACGCGTGCAGCAGCTTGGCGCCGCGGCGCACGACTCCGCCCCATTCCTGATCCACACCGGGCAGGTAGCCGGGCACGTCGACGATGTTGACGATCGGGATGCCGAACGCATCGCACAGCCGCACGAATCGCGCTGCCTTCTCCGCACTTTCGGAGTTCAGGCAGCCGCCGAGACGTAGCGGGTTGTTGGCGATGACGCCGACGGTGCGACCGGACAGCCGACCCAGGCCGATGACGATCGACGGGGCCCACTTGCCCTGGAACTCCTCGAACGGCACGCCCTCGTCCAACAGGGCTTCGACGAGTGGGTGCACGTCGTATGCGCGGCGCGCGGACTCCGGCAGCAGCGCGTGCAGGTCGGTGTCGCCCGCTTCGGCCTTGGCGCGGTCGAAATGGCCCTGCTGGCAGAACAATCCGACCAGCCGACGGCCGCGCTCGTAGGCGTCGAGTTCGTCGTCGGCGACGATGTGGCACACGCCGGACTTCTTGTGGTGGGTGTCCGGCCCGCCGAGGCTCGCCATGTCGACGTCCTCGCCGGTCACACTGCGGACCACGTCGGGACCGGTGACGAAAACCCGGCTCTCGGGCGCCATCACGATCACGTCGGTCAGCGCCGGGCCGTAGGCCGCGCCGCCGGCGGCGAAGCCGACGACGACCGAGATCTGGGGAACGTACCCGGACGCCCGGATCATCGCCTCGAACACCAAACCGACCGCGTGTAGCGCCTTCACGCCTTCCGCCAGCCGCGCGCCGCCCGAGTGCCAGATCCCCACGATCGGACTCTGCTCCTCGATCGCCTGGTCGTAGGCGCTGACGATGTGGGCACAACCGTCGACGCCCATGGCCCCACCCATGACGGTGCCGTCCGTGCAGAACGCGATGGTGCGCACGCCGTTGACGGTTCCGGCCGCGGCGAGTACGCCCGAGCGGTCACGCTCGTGCAGCAGCTCGACACTGCCGTCGTCGAAGAAGGTGCTCAAGCGCAGCAGCGGATCGCGGGGGTCCAGCGATTCGCCGACTGTCTCGGGGGCCATGGTCGTCATCTAGAACCTCCTGTAGCGCAGGGATTTCACGGGAGTGTCAGTACTTCCCGAACGCGAGCGCGACGTTGTGCCCACCGAATCCGAACGAGTTGTTGATCGCGTATTGGTAATTGCCCGACCGCGGCTCCCCGGCGACCACGTCCAGATCGATCTCCGGATCGAGGTTGCGCAGGTTGAGCGTCGGCGGAATGATGCCGTCGCGCAACGCCATCACGGTCAGGATGGACTCCACCGCGCCGACCGCGCCGACCGAGTGGCCGAGCGCCGCCTTGGGCGCGTACACCGCCGGCTTGTGGCCGCCCATCGCGTTGTTGATCGCCTTGCCTTCGGCCACGTCGCCCACGCTGGTGCCGGTGGCATGCGCGTTGACGTGGTCGATGTCGGTCGGCTGCAACCCGGCGAGCTCGATCGCACGCGTCATCGCGTGACCGGCCTGCTCGCCGTTCGGATCGGGCGCCACGATGTGGTAGCCGTCCGAGGTGATGCTCGCCCCCATGATCCGGGCGAGGATGTTCGCGCCGCGGGCCTTGGCGTGCTCTTCGGTCTCGATGACCATCAGTGCGCCCGCTTCGCCGAACACGAACCCGTTACGGTCCTTGTCGAACGGCCGGCAAGCGCCGGCCGGGTCATCGTTGGTGGTGGACAACACGATTCGCATCTGGGCGAAGCCGGCGATCGGCACCGCCTCGATCTTGGTCTCCACGCCACCGCAGATCGCGACGTCGGCCTCGCCGAGCACGATGTTGCGCCAAGCGTGCGCAATGCCCTCCGAGCCCGACGCGCAGGCCGACACCGGAGTGACCACCCCGGCGCGCGCCTTGCGCTCCAGTCCCACCGCCGCGGCTGCGGCGTTGGGCATGTACATCTGCACGGCCAGCGGCGAAACCGCTTTCAGACCCTTGGCGCGCATGCCGTCGTAGCTGAACACCAACTCCTCGGTGGAGCCCATGCCGGTGCCGATCGACACCATCAGCCGCTTCGGGTCCACCTCGGGTGTGCCGGCGTTCTCCCACACCCGGCGACTCAGCACCGTCGACATCTTCTGCAGATACGACAATCGGCGCAGTTCCACCCGCGTCATCTCGTGGTCGAAGTCCTCGAGGAGATGTCCGCCGATGCGAACCGGCAGGTCATACTCTTCGACGAACGGATCCTCGAGCTTGCGGATGCCGCTCTGACCGTCCAGCAGCTTCTTCCAGGTGTCGTCCGCGCTGGTTGCCAGGGCGGTCGTCATGGCGATGCCCGTGACGACCACGTTGGGGAAACCGTTTCCTGTCGATAAACGCGTCAACCCTGCCTCCGACATTCCTTCCGCTCAGTAGCGCCCAAAGGCCAGGGCGACATTGTGTCCACCGAAGCCGAACGAGTTGTTGATGGCGTACTGGTAGTCGCCGTAACGAGGCTCGCCTGCAACCACATCGAGATCGATCTCAGGATCGGGGGTCTCGTAGTTCAGCGTCGGGGGGATGACGCCATCACGCAGCGAGAGCACGGTCAGTGCCGACTCCAGCGCGCCGACCGCTCCGATGGAGTGGCCGAGCGCCGATTTCGGCGCGTAGACCGGTGCGTGCTCGACGCCGGCCGACCGAATCGCATTGGCCTCGGCGGCGTCGCCGATCGAGGTCGCGGTGGCGTGGGCGTTGATGTGGTCGATGTCCTTGGGCTCCAGGCCCGCGGTCTCCATCGCACGCTTCATGGCCTGGCCCGCACGCAGGCCATCGGACGCCGGCGCGACCATGTGGAAGGCATCGGACGTGATGCCCGCGCCCATCAGACGGGCCAACGGCTTGGCGCCGCGGGCCTTGGCGTGCTCCTCGGTCTCGATGATCATCAGCGCACCGGCCTCACCGAAGACGAACCCGTCGCGGTTCTTGTCGAACGGCCGGGACGCGCCCGCGGGATCCTCGTTGTTGGTCGACATCGCGCGCATCATCGAGAACGCCGCGATCGGCAGCGCCTCGATTCCGCCCTCGACACCGCCGACGACCGCGATATCCGCGTCGCCCATCACGATCTGGCGCCAGCCGTGGGCGATGGCCTCCGAACCCGATGAGCACGCCGAGACCGGGGTGATGACCCCGGCCCTGGCGCCCAACTGCAAACCGATCACCGCGGCCGCACCGTTCGGCATGATCATCTGCACGGCGAGCGGCGACACCTTGCGGGGGCCGCCCTCGTTCATCGCGTCGTAGGTCTCGACGATCTTCTCGCCGCCACCCAGACCGGTGCCGACGACCACGGCGAAGCGATCCGGATCGACCTCAGGCGTACCTGCGGTCTCCCAGAGCTGGCCACTGAGGTACTTGGCCATGCGCTGGACATACGACATCCGCCGCATGTCCAGTCGCGTCATATGGTCGTCGATCGCGTCGACGAGGTGCCCACCGATGCGGACCGGCAGGTCCCACTTGGTGACGAACTCGTCCTCGAGGACGCGGATGCCGCTTTCGCCGGCCAGCAGCCCCTTCCACGTGCTCTCGATGTCCGCCGCGATCGACGTGGTCGCCGTGACGGCGGTCACGACGACGTTTGGGAAACCGCCGTTAGCAGTGGAAGGTCTACTCATGCCCGATCGGCTTCGATCTGCGCGCGGATGGCCGCGGCGGCTTCGGGGTTCTCTTCCTCGAGCTTCTGGATGTAGGTGACGACGTCACCGACGGTGCGCAGACCGGCAAGGTCCTCGTCGGGGATCTTCACGCCGTACTTGTCCTCGGTCTGAACGGCGATCTCGACCATCGACAGCGAGTCGATGTCCAGGTCGTCGACAAACGACTTCTCCGGGGTGACCTCGGAAGGCTCGATACCCGTGACCTCTTCGATGATCTCGGCGAGACCGGCGATGATTTCATCCTGACTGGCGGCCACAATGGCTCCTTCTAATTGGGTTGTTACTTGGTGGGAATGACGTTCGATATGTGGTTGTACTGGCTAGAACTCGGAGAGCCCGTCCAGATCAGCGGGGGACTTGACGGCGTGCGTCGGCACCCCCCGAAGTTCTCTTTTCGCGATGCCCGCGAGTGTCCCGGCGGGCGGGAACTCGACGATGGCGGTCACACCGAGCTCGCGCATCGTGTCGGTGCACAGATCCCAGCGCACCGGCCGGGTCATCTGCGCCACCAGCTTGCTCATGGCGTCGGTTGCCGACGCTACCGGCTGACCGTCGGCGTTCGACAACAGCTTCGCGGTGGGCGCAGAGGTTGTTACACCTTCGGCGGCGGCGGCGTACCCGTCCAGGGCCGAAGCCATGTAGTGGGTGTGGAACGCGCCCGCGGTGGCCAACTTTCGCACCCGCGCCTTCTCCGGCGGATCCTCGACGAGCTTGTCCAGCGCAGCCACCGCGCCGGCGGCGACGATCTGCCCAGCGGCGTTGCGGTTGGCGGGCACCAGGTCGAGCGCCTCGAGACGGGCCAGCACGTCGGCTTCTTCACCGCCGAGCACCGCGGCCATGCCGGTCGGCTCGACCGCGCACGCCTTGGCCATCTCGGCACCACGGGTGGCGGCCAGCTTGACCGCGTCGTCGGCCGATAGCACGTCGGCGATCGCGTAGGCGGCGATCTCACCGACTGAGTGGCCTGCCACGACGACTTCCTGCTCTCCGCGGCCCGCGATGATGCCGCGCCGGGTGAGCTCCTCGTGGGCCAGCAGGGTGGCCGCCACGACGAGCGGCTGGGTCACCGCGGTGTCGGTGATCTCCTCGGCGGTCGCGGTGGTGCCCAACCGGGTCAGGTCCAGCCCGCTTATCTCGGACCAGGCTGCGAGCCGCTCGGCGGCACCGGGCAGCTCCAGCCACGCGGCAAGCATGCCGGGTGTCTGGGAACCCTGTCCGGGCGCGAGAAGTGCAAGCACACTTTTATGAGGCACGAATTAAGAAAACACTGTGAAGACGGGTTTGCGCGGTGTAAGAGATTATGAACCTCGTCTTATGTTTTTGTGGAGACCCCACAAAACTGCCTGTGATGCGACGCTACCGATACCCGCCCGCGATCTCGCCGCTCGGCTGTGGCATGTCCAGCGCTTCCGTGGGCGCGGCAGGACGCAGTGCAGTGATCATGTTTGCTGTGCTCGTTTGGTATGGCTGGCGGCCGAGTCGACCCACCGTTGCGGCCACCCGCAGCACGTAGGCGTCGCGCGGAACCGTGGGATCGCGCCCGGTGAAGTCGGCGATTCGCCGGAGTCGATAGCGGACGGTATTTGGATGAACGAACAATTTGCGTGCGCATGCTTCGATGGCGCCGCCGGAGTCCAGATAGGCGTCCAGCGTCTCGGTCAGCGCGGGCCCGGCGTCGGCCAGCGGGCGCATCACCTCGGTCTCCAGCGCCGCGATCGCCGTGACGTCGCCCAGCAGCGCACGTTCCGGGAGAAGTTCGCGCGCAGGCACCGGTCGGGGCGCCCCGCTCCAACCCGCCACGGCGTTCATGCCCGCAATGGCCTCGGTCGCGCTGCGGTGGGCGTTCGCCAGCGTGGTGGCGGTGGGCCCGACCACCACCGGCCCGTCCGCGAACACCGTCAGGATCTCGGTGAGGAACCGGTCGGTCGGGGAGAGCACCCCCGACACGATGGCGACCAGCCAGTTGCCGTGCACGTCCGACAGCGCCGCGCGGCCGTTGCGCTTCACGACGTCGTGTACGTCGTCGCTGGCCAGATCGACCCGGTCGGGTTGCGGCAGGCCCACTATCACCGTGGCGGGCGCCGTGGCATCCCAGTTCAGCGCCGCGGCCTGTGACTGCAACTCCGGGCCGGTGTCACCGCGCACCACGGCATCGACGACGTTGGCCTCCATCCTGGTGTCCCACGCGCCGCGTGCCTCAGCTTGATCGGCATAGGCGCTGGCCGCGGCGAACGCGAGATCGCGGCTGTACCTCAAGATGCCCGCCGTCAGCGCGGTCAACTGTTCCTCCGAGCGGGCCAGTAGGGGCACCACCTCTTCGAAGAACTCCATGGTGATGCGGACCATCTCGACCGACTGCCGCAGGGCGATGCGCCGCCGCAGGTCTTGAGGCACCACTTCGAAGGCCTGCGCCGTGTAGCTGACATTGCTCTGCGGGTCGCGCATCCACTCGACGAAGTTGACCACCGCGGTCTGCACGACCAATTGCACGCTGGACCGCTGCGAAGCCTCCAGTTCGGTGAAGAACGGCAACCGCTCCTCCATCGCCCGCACCGCCTCGGTGGCCAGCCGGCCCGAGTACTGCTGCAAACGGCGCAGCACCGAGTCGGGAACGGTCTCGAGGACCTCGACCGTCGACTTCGGAGGCACGAACCTGTTGTCAGGCATCCATAAAGGTTACGCCACTCAAATGGAGGAACCCTCCAATGCGACGGCCTAAGCCACTCCGGGATCTAAAGTCGTGGCCTAAGCCACTCCGGGATCCGACGTCTGCTCGGGCGCGGCCATCACGTCGTCGATCTCGTACTGCTGAGCCGCCTTCACCGCGACGGACTGATCGATGTTGCCGTCGCGGGCCAGCCCCTCCAACACCGCCACGACGATCGACTCGGCGTCGGTGTTGTAGTAGCGCCGCGCGGCGGGCCGGGTGTCGGAGAAGCCGAACCCGTCGGTGCCCAGCGTGATGTAGGTGCCCGGCACCCAGCCCCGGATCTGCTCGGGCACCCCGCGCATCCAGTCCGACACCGCGATCACCGGGCCCTGCGCCTCGGCCAGTGTCTTGGTGATGTAGGGCGTGCCCGCCGGCCGGTCCGGATGACGCAGCCGCTTCTTCTCGATCTCCACGCCGTCACGGTTGAGTTCGCCCCAACTGGTCACCGACCACACGTCCGCGGCTACGTCCCACTCGTCGGCGAGCATCTCGGCCGCCTTCAGCGCCGACGGCATGGCGACCCCCGACACCAGGATCTGTGCGGCGTTGGACCGCTTCTCGGGTGCCGGCCGGTAGCGGTAGATGCCGCGCAACAGGCCCTCGACGTCGAGGTCCTCGGGTTCCGGCGGCTGAACGTAGGGCTCGTTGTAGATGGTCATGTAGAAGTAGACGTTCTCCGGGTTCTCGCCGTACATGCGGTGCAGGCCGCTTTCGATGATGTAGGCGATCTCGTAGGCGAACGCCGGGTCGTAGGCGACGACGGCTGGGTTGCTCGCCGCCAGCAGCAGCGAGTGCCCGTCGGCGTGCTGCAGACCCTCGCCGACCAGTGTGGTGCGTCCCGCGGTGGCGCCGAGGAGAAATCCGCGCGTCATCTGGTCGGAGGCCGCCCACAGATTGTCGCCGGTGCGCTGGAATCCGAACATCGAATAGAAGATGTAGACCGGAATCATCGGTTCGTTGTGCGTCGCGTACGCCGTGCCGGCCGCGATGAAGCTGCCCGAGGAGCCGGCCTCGTTGATGCCCTCGTGCAGGATCTGGCCGATTTCGCTTTCCTTGTAGGCCAGCATCAGCTCGGCGTCGACCGAGGTGTAGAGCTGGCCGTTGCGGTTGTAGATCTTGAGGTTGGGGAACCAGGAGTCCATGCCGAACGTGCGCGCCTCGTCCGGGATGATCGGGACGATACGCCAGCCGATCTCCTTGTCGCGCAACAGTTCCTTGAACGTGCGCACCGTGGCCATGGTGGTGGCCACCTCCTGCTTGCCCGAACCCTTCTTCAGCGCCTTGTAGGTGTCGCGGCCGGGCAGGGTGAGCGCCTTGGACTTCGTGCGACGCTCGGGCAGGAACCCGCCGAGCGCGCGCCTGCGGTCGAGCATGTAGCGAATCTCGGCTGCCTCCGGACCGGGGTGGTAGTACGGCGGAAGGTAGGGGTTCTCCTCGAGCTGCTCGTCGCTGATCGGGATGCGTTGCGCATCGCGGAAGTACTTGAGGTCTTCCAGGGCAAGCTTTTTCATCTGATGGGTGGCGTTGCGGCCCTGGAAGTGCGCGCCCAGCGAATAGCCCTTGATGGTCTTGGCTAGGATCACCGTCGGCTGGCCCTTGTGCTCGGTGGCGGCACGGTAGGCGGCGTAGACCTTGCGGTAGTCGTGTCCGCCTCGCTTGAGGTTCCAGATCTCGGAGTCCGACATCTTCTCGACCAGAGCCTTGGTGCGCGGGTCGCGGCCGAAGAAGTGGTCGCGCACGTAGGCGCCGTCGTTGGCCCGGTAGGTCTGGTAATCGCCGTCGGGGGTGGTGTTCATCAGGTTGACCAGTGCGCCGTCGCGGTCGGCGTGCAACAGCGCGTCCCACTCGCGGCCCCACACCACCTTGATGACGTTCCAGCCCGCGCCGCGGAAGAACGACTCGAGTTCCTGGATGATCTTCCCGTTGCCGCGCACCGGCCCGTCGAGGCGCTGCAGGTTGCAGTTGACGACGAACGTGAGGTTGTCCAGGGCCTCCAGCGCCGCGACGTGCGCCAGGCCGCGGCTCTCGGGCTCGTCCATCTCACCGTCGCCCAGGAATGCCCAGACGTGCTGGTCGGAGGTGTCCTTGATGCCGCGGTCGTGCAGATAGTGGTTGAACCGGGCCTGATAGATGGCGTTGATCGGGCCCAGCCCCATCGAGACGGTGGGGAACTCCCAGAAGTCGGGCATCAACCGCGGGTGCGGGTACGACGGCAGCCCGCCGCCGGGGTGACTGTGCTCCTGACGGAAGCCGTCGAGTTGCTCGGCGGACAGCCGGCCTTCCAGGTACGCGCGCGCGTAGATGCCCGGGGACGCATGGCCCTGGATGAACACCTGGTCGCCGCCGCCCGGGTGCGATTTGCCGCGGAAGAAGTGGTTGAAGCCGACCTCATACAGGGCGGCCGACGACGCGTACGTCGAAATGTGGCCGCCCACACCGACTCCCGGCCGCTGAGCGCGGTGCACCATGATCGCGGCGTTCCACCGGATCCAGGTCCGGTAGCGACGCTCGACGTCCTCGTCGCCGGGGAACCACGGTTCCAGCTCGGTGGGGATCGTGTTCACGTAGTCCGTCGACGTCAGCGCCGGAATGGCCACGCGCTGTTCGCCGGAGCGCTCCAGCAAGCGCAACATCAAGTAGCGCGCCCGCGCGGGGCCGGACCGTTCGAGCAGCTGGTCGAACGATTGCAGCCATTCGCTGGTCTCTTCGGGATCGATATCGGGGAGATACGACGCGACGCCCTCCCGGATCACCCGCACCCGGTCGTGTTCAGCTGCGGTGGAGGAGTTTTGGGCCAGATCCTGGCGCGCGAACTCGGTGGTCAACTTCCGCTCCTTGGTAGGCGGTTTCAGGTGCTCACGCCTCGACGCAGATGTTTTCTGCGCTTGCGCGTGGACGACGGATTCCATCCTTCTCCCATCCTGCCCCACATGCACAGGTGGGGTGGCGAGTGGAACTAACCGACGATCCCCGGACCGAACCGGTAACGTCTGCAGCCGTGGTGATCGGTGCGCTGATGCAAAAACCGCTGCAGATCGGCGCACTGATGGTCGGCATCTCGGCCGTCGCCGCCATGGTCGTCGTCGGATGCAGCAGCGTCACCGAGGGCACCGCGCAGGTGGACGCGGGCGAGGCGCCGGTGTACCGGGCGTCGATGTCGGCCTCGTTGGAGGAGTCGGCCGCCAGTTCCAGCGCCCGGGAGTCGGAACGCCAGTCCTCGATCACCAAGGAGGCGATTCACTCCTCGTGCGAGACGCTCAGTTCCAGCAGCGTCGACGCGATCACCGCGGTCAACGCGTATGTCGACGCGTTCAACCAGAACGCCGCCGACGCGCCGGCCAAGGCGGGCCCGGCGATCGACGCCCTGAACCACAGCGCCGACATGGTCGCGCGCAGCATCTCCGACCCGCTCAGTCCCGAGCTCAAGGATGCGCTCAACGGGTGGGTCGACGCCGCCAGGGGCGTGGCCACCGCGATCGCCGGCAACTACGGGCCCGATGAGTTCAACGCGGCGATCAGCCGGCTCAACGACACCAAGACCGCCGCGCTCAACCTCTGTGACGCCGCATATTGACCGATATTGACCAACCTTGCCGCCAGGCACGTGCGGGCAGACCCCGCCGTGCGACGATAGGGCCCAAGACAACGCCGAGCGCACCATGCGCTCGAGCCGGCTGAAGGAGGACCGACGGTGGTCGCGGCGGACGACGCCCCGAACTACGCCCGCAGACTGGGCATCCAAAAAGATCAGGTTGTACAGGAACTGGGCTGGGACGAAGACGTCGACGACGACATCCGAGCCGACATCGAGGAGGCGTGCGGCGGCGAGCTGCTCGACGAGGATGCCGACGAGGTCATCGACGTGGTCCTGCTCTGGTGGCGCGACGACGACGGGGACCTGGTGGACGCGCTGATGGACGCCATCACCCCGCTGGCCGATGACGGTGTGATCTGGGTGGTGACCCCGAAGACGGGCAAGCCCGGCCACGTCCAACCGGCCGATATCGCGGAGTCGGCTCCCACGGCGGGGCTGATGCAGACCTCCTCGGCGAACCTCGGCGACTGGATCGCCAGCCGGCTGGTGCAGCCGAAGAGCAAGGCGGCGGGGAGACGCTCGTGATCGACGTCGGAACCGAAGCGCCCGACTTCACGCTGAAGGACCAGAACGGTCAACCCGTCACGCTCAGCGACTTCCGGGGCGCAAAGAACGTGCTCCTGGTGTTCTTCCCGCTGGCGTTCACCGGCATCTGTCAGGGCGAGCTCGACGAGATCCGCGACCGGCTGCCCGACTACGAGAACGACGACACGGCGACGCTGGCCATCTCGGTGGGGCCGCCGCCCACGCACAAGGTGTGGGCGACGCAGAGTGGCTTCACGTTCCCGGTGTTGTCCGACTTCTGGCCGCACGGGGCCGTCGCATCGGCCTACGGGGTGTTCAACGAGGACGCGGGCATCGCCAACCGCGGCACGTTCGTCGTCGACCGCACCGGCATCGTCCGGTTCGCCGAGATGAAACAGCCCGGCGAGGCCCGGGATCAGGCGCTGTGGACGGACGCGCTGGCGGCGTTGCGCTCCGGCTGAGCTGATTTCCTGTCGCAGGTCATCGCCGTGTAGCTTGCCCTGCAAGGGCGCGTAGCTCAGTGGTAGAGCTCTGGTTTTACACACCAGCGGTCGGCGGTTCGATACCGTCCGCGCCCACCGATGTTCGCCCAGTTCAAACGGGGTTATCCATCCCGACCGGCGACCCCCGCTGTGCCAAGAATGTGCCAACCGAATCCGGGCGGGCTCGCGGCAACACACCAAGTTCTCCCCACGGACCGCGAACGGCGCGTTAGCGGGAAGAAAAGTCCTCGCGCGCGGGGGCCTGCTGTCGCCTGCCAGGGTGATGGGACCACCTGATTGCCAGGGGGATGGAACCACCGTGGCGCGTTATTGAGGACGCTCGTCGGGGTGGTCTGGGTCAAGCCGTCCGCCGCGGGTGCGTTGGGGGTAGGACGGTCCTTCGATGACCAGGGTGTGGGCGGTGGCGGTCAGCCGGTCGATCGCTGATTGGGCCAGCAGCGTGTCGGCGGTCATGGTCAGCCATTCTGCGGGTTCCCTATTTGAGGTCACGATGGTGGTTTTGGCGCGGTGGCGTTCGACGATGATTTCGTAGAAGTCGCTGGTCTCGGTGGCATCGAGGGGTCTGAGCGCAAGTCGTCGATGATGAGGACGTCGGTGGCGGCCAGTCGACGGATTTCGGCGTCGACGGTGTTGTCCAGGCGGGCGGCGCGAAGCCTGGTGAACAGCTTGTTGGCACGGCCGAACAGGACTGTGTGTCTGCGACGAATGGCCATGTGCCCCAATGCTGTTGCTAGGTGTGTCTTGCCGACGCCGACGGGCCCGAGGACGATCGCGGATTGACCGGCGTCGAAGAATCGCAGGGAGGTCAGGTCGCCGAGCAGGGTGCGGTCATAGCGCAGCTCCGTTTGCGCGGTCCAGGTGTCGAAGCGCATGCTCGGGTCGAGTCCGGCTTTGGTCGCTCGTAGTGCGGCTGAACGGGATTCGCGTCGGGAGACCTCGTCGGCGAGTAGCGTTTCGAGGAATCCGATGTGGCTGAGTTTGTGTTGGCGGGCCAGGGCGGCGCGTTCGGGCAGGGTGTCGGCCAGTGCGCCGAGTTTGAGGGCTTTGAGCAGTCGGGTCAGGTCAGCGCCGACCGGGTCGGCGGGTGCGCAGTGGGTGCTCATGTCAGCAGGTCTCCTCGGAATCGGTAATGGGCACTACGGTCAATGATGTTGGGGTGGTGCTGAATTCGGATGGATCACGAGAGAAGCGGGTGGCGGTTTGGCCGACTGCCTGTGGTAGTGCCGGGGTGGTGTTCTCGGTGGCGCGTTCCAGCATGGAGACGATCTTGTTGACCGAGACGACGTCGAGGTCCAGCGATAGTGAACAGGCTTGTTCGACGCGGTCGGCGCCGTAGCGGCGCACCAGCCCTTGGAGCCGGTAGACGGTGCGCATCCGGGTCCAGGGCAGCGGGTCATCGAGGATGCGTTCGGCGTAGATCCCGATATTGGGCCCGTGTGCAGCACAGGTGGCGATCAACGCCGCCAGGTCCCGCAACGCGTAACCGGCCTTGTGTTCGGGCAGATCCTCACGGTCGGTGCTGCGGCCACCAGGTGGTTGGCGGGGATGGACTTTCACCAGCGTGCCGCGACGATAGAACTTGACCAGCTCACTGTCGGCGCGGACGTCCAGCGTGGTGCCGATCCACTGCTCGGGCAGCGAAAACAGGGCTTTGGCGACCTCGGCGTGCCGATCCGGGGCCACCTTCGGCTGCGTCCAGACCGGAATGTCGAACACCGCCTCAGGCACCGGCTTCAGCGCCGGGAGTTCGTCGGCGACGAACACCCCGGTCGGGACGTCACCGGGTGGTGCCATGGATCCGCATCCCCGCGGCATCGCGATACCATCGCTCAGCACGACGGCGACAGTCATCGAGATCCCGGAAGTCTTCTCCGGCAAAGAAATCGACCGCACATAAGACACCATGCGTTCCACCCGCGGCTTATCTTTCGGTTATCCGGCTAATCTGGGTTCGGATTTCGGCGTTTGAGTGTTCCCGCGGCTCAGCGTTGGGGCTTGCGGAGGCGGCGTAATTCTTCTTCGTGGCGGCGGACGGTTGCGGCGACGGCCTCCAGTGCGGTACGGAGGTGCGCGGTTTCAGTGGTGAGGCCCGTGAGGGTGTGTGCTTCACTGCCGCGGGTGCGGTGTTCCTCGATGATGGTGCGCAATTCGGGGTTGCGGTAGAGGGTGGCTCGCCCTAGTCCGGTGCGCTCGGCGACCTCGTCGAAGGTGACGGGTCGCCCGCTGAGAATGATTGCGGCACAGCGTCTTTCGACGTGTTGGCGGCGTTTTTCGCCCGTCATCCGGTTTGAGCCTGACTGATGTGGGCATCGAGGCGTTCGATGAGTCGGCGGTGACGTTCGGCTTCCCTGTCCAGCCGCGGGCTTCGGCGTCGCGGGCCAGTGTTTCGGTGTCGGCGCGCTGGGCGGCCAGGACGGGCAGGTAGCCGGTGTCGGTGCGGAAGTTGGGGCAGTGCTCGCAGATGTTGGCGTAGGCGCACGGGCCTTGGACTTGGGCGCGGATGCAGAAGCCGCCGGCGAGGCGGGCCTTGACCGCGGGCGCGTGTTTCCAGTCGCCGTCGACGATCGGCAGTTGGGCGCGGCCCTGAGGCGGGTCGGCGGGCAAGGTGCCCAGGTGGGCTTTCGCGGCGGTCAGGGCACGCTCGTATTCGGTGCGCACGGTCGAGTCAAATAGCCGCCCGTAGCGCAGGCTCATCTCGGCCGAGACGTGGCCGAGCAGAGTCATCAGGCTTTGCAAGGAGACGCCGGCGTTGACCAGAGCGGTGGCATAGGTGTGTCTTGTCTCCGCAGTGACCGTGTGCGGTCGGGTTCATGTTGCGATTGAACTCGGGCGATTCTGATGCCTGGTTCGCAATGTGATTCGCCGAGTGTGTGGCGATAAAGGACGGCTCGCCTGTGACGGATGTCACTGTGGTGAGTTCGGGTCATAAGGCGACATATGACTCCGGTCGGCACGTCGCTATCCCGATTGGTGTGACTTCCTCGCAGGGTCATGCGTTTCGAGCCACGTGTGGATTCGTTCGGCTGCGGCTGCCCATCCAGGGTCGAGCATCATGTCGTGCCCCATGTCGGGAAACAGTTCTGCCTCGGTGCGGTATGCGCGCGCCGTTGCGCGCACTTCCCTTTGGAGGATGCAGCGGTCGAGTTCCGCGCCTAAGACAAGCAAGGGCGTAGTCACCCGCTTCGGTCTGGGCAACATCCACATCGTGTCGAGTGCAACTCTCTGGCTCTCACCGTTGAGTCGCGCGGTGTATCTCACGACGTCCGACTCGGGGGTCTGCGGCGAGAAGAAGCTTTCGCGGGCAAGCTCAGGGGTACCGACGGGGAGTAATGCGTTGCCCGTAATCAGTCCTTTTGTGGCCAGCCACGGATGCCGTCGTGTCAGGCGCATGTTGAATGCGAAGCTTCCGCGCTGGGGTGCGGACGCAATCAGAACGGCGGCGGGCGCTTGGTGAGTCTCGAGGTACTTCTGCACAATGAAGCCGCCCATCGAATGGCCGATCAATATAGGCGTTGTGGGCAAGGTGTCGGCGACTGAGTCAACGTCGTCGAGGTAGTCGGCGAGGGAGCAGGTGCGGAGGGGCTTCAGTGAGGGGCTGTTTCCGTGGCCGCGGAGGCTGACCGCGAGGGCGCGGTAACCCTTGTCGGCGAAGAAGTCCAAGAAGTGTTCGTCCCAGCACCATGCGGCGTGCCAGGCCCCGTGGACGAAGAGCAGTGGTACGGGGTGGGATTCACTGCATGCCCCTTTGTCGATCACCTCGAGCATGACCCTGCCTTTCCTCTGTGGGACAACAGTCGCCGACGACTGTCGGCCGGAGGTTAGCTGCGACAACGCTGAGAATAGCTTCTGGCCAGGCAATAGACGGCCCGAATTGCTCACCCATCTTTTCGCGCGGTCGCCTTGAGGTTCGTGTCGCGTTTGATCACGGCCGACCCTGATGCCCGGGTTCACAGTGCTGTTTGGCGCGCGTATTGCGACGAGGGCGGCTCGCCTATGACCGATGCCGGTGTGGTGAGTCCGGGTCAGCATGGGCCGATGAGCTTCTGCCGTGCTCGTGGTAGGTGGGTGACCTTGACGTTCGCATCGGTAAGGGTGCGAAGCCGCTCGATCTCTTCGTGTTGCGCGGCGAGTCGCGCAAGCGCCCGGGTTCGGAAGTCGGTGAGCTCACCGATCGTGGTATTCGCTTGCGCCAGGCGGTGTCTGAGCTTGTCGACCTCGGTGTTCAGTCGCTCGATCTGCGCCGCTTTCGGGTCGGGTGTCTGGCCGCAGTTCTGCAGCTGTTGTAGCCGGTCTTCGAACTCAGTGCGTAGATGGGCGTAGGGGCGGGTGCCGTAGAAGGCGGTGCGGTCGACGCCGGCCTGCGAAGCGAGGGTCTTAATGTCGCAGTTCCCGCCGGGTGGGATCTCTCCGCGCAACAGCCGGTCCATGGCGGCCCGGATGCGGTGCTCGGTCTGGATGCGTTGGGCAGCACTGATTCTCATGACGGGTCCTCGCTGGCGGTGGGTGTGGTGGCGGCATCAATGTCGGCGATGACCCGCTGGGCGCGGTTGTAGTCGGTGGTGAGGCGGTCGCGTTCGGTGACGCGGGTCTTGCCGAGTTGGCCGAGGAAAGTCTTGGTGCGTTCGGCGTGCTCAGCCCAGACGGGTCGGTGGACGGCGTGGTGGGTGGCCTGCGGGCAGCGGGCGGAGTCACACATGCCGATCATCGGCCGTGTCGCGTTGGGAGTGCCGGCCAGTTTGAGGCAGAGTGCGCGGGATGGATCGGTGAACCAGCAGTAGTTCGCCGGTCCTAGGTGCAGGACCTTGGCGCGTTTGGACAGCAGATTGAGGATGTCGCGGTCGTTGCGCTGGACTTTGGGCCCCGCGGCCGATTCGGCGTTCAGGTCGGCGTCGACTGCGGCGAAGAAGTCGGTGAGGTTTCGTGCGCCGGGTCCGGCGGGCAGGATGCCGTCGCGGTAGTTGTGGAACTCGGCCAATATCAGCTTAAGGTTGCGATCTGCTTCGTGCTTGTTGACCTCGGCCAGCAACTCGGCTTGAGCACCGCCCGGGCGGGCGGCGTAGCCTTCGGTTGTTGCGGTCGCGATATGTTTGAGCTGCAGTTTTGCCGCGAGAACCCCGGCTGGGCGGTATGCCAATTCCAGCGCGATCGTTCTTCTGAGCATCCGCAATGAGACTGGTCCCTCGGGGATCGCGGCCAGGCCGAGGCGTTGTCCTGCCGGGGAGTTGACCCAGTTGCGGAACCAGATGGTGCGGACGCGGAAGCTGAACCGGGACAACAGAAGAACACCTTCGCGGGGATCGTCGTGCAGTTGCTCGATGAGTTCGACCGCGCGGAAGGCGGGTTCGATGACGACCCATTCATCGTCGGTGCCGCCGAGCGGCTGGCCCTTGACGATCTTGCTGGCGATGCGGTAGCGGTTGAGCCCGGGTATGGGTTCCTCGATCGGGCGGCGGCAGCCGACGCGCAGTTCCATCAGTTCGCTGCTGCGCATCCCTGATGAAGCCGAGAGCACGATGATCGCGGCTGTTCGGACGACCCCGACCACGGCGACGGCCTGCGAGCGGTGCAGCGGCAAGCTCCAGGGCCTTGTCGCGCCGTCGGCGGTCGGCGCGTCTTCAGCGTTGCGCGCGAAGACCTTCTCGACTCCGACCGCGGCGAGGGCGTCGGTGAGCGGTCCGCGCAGTCGCGGCATCCAGCGGGACTCGATGTTTCGGCGGCCGGCCTGCCTGGCCAGAATTCCGGTGGCGACCGGCAACAGTGGGTCGTCGGCCGAGCATCCTGCCGCCAGTCTTTTGGTGATGTCATGGTCTTCGTGTTGGGGCAGCGGCGTGCCGGTCGTGGTGTAGCCGGCCAACACGGCGAGGATGTCGTCGACGGGTTCCGAGGTGATGGGACGCAACCCTTCGGCCCTTGCCGAGTGGAGCCGGTCGTGTTCGCGGATCTGCTGGTTCAGATTCACTGCGTGTGGGCCGAGGATCTGCACCAGGTGCAGCGCCGCCGCAAGCATCGGCTGCAGGATCTCGTCGGCGACGGCGGGGGTGGTGTTTCCGTCACGGCCGGAACGCATTTCGGCGACGGCGGAGGCCGATGCGCCGCCCCAGGGCCGAAGATCGGCGCGGACGCGGTCGGCGGTGAACAGGTCTCGGTAGTTGACCAGGTCGACGACGATCTGAGCGGCAGCGCGTCGAACCGCGGGGCTTTGTTCACCGACGACGTTGCCGTTCTCGTCGAGGATGTAGCGGCGGAATGCCAGGTAGGCCTCGCAGGTGTGGGTGTCGACCTCGGCCAGCGTGGCGGCGTGTCGGCCGTCGAGCCAGCGGAAGAATCGGGTCAGCTCGTGGAGCCGCCCGATGCAGCTGCGTAGATGCAGCGGTGTGCGGTATGCCCTGGGCAGTTCGGCGACGGCGGGATGTCGCGGGCAGAGGGCGGCGATGATCAGCTCCTTGGCGACCAGGCGCCATCGCGGGTCGCCGATCACGGCGAAGTCGAAACGGCGGTTCACCAAGGGGATTTGGACCGCCAACCCGACGACCTCGGTGAAGTCCCATAAGTCGTCGTCGAACAGCGGGCGGCGAATGCCGTCGGGTAGTGTCAGACCCGCCTGCAGACAGACATCGGCGCCGGTGAACGGTGATGGCCGCTGTTCGTCGGTGCTGTCGGCGGCGAAGGTGGTCATGCGGTGCGTTCCTCTGGGCGAAGGGGTATCTCGTCGTCGGTGTCGGTGACTCGGGAGGCCGCGGTCGTGAGTTCGGCGGGGTCGAACCGGCCCAGGATCTGGTCGATCCGGGCGGCGTAGGGCCCGAAGACAGCCATGAAGTGCGCGGCGGGCATCTGCTGCCATTGGCGGGAGAAGAATGCCTTAAGCCGCAACAGGTTCACCGCGTGCCGTGGCGCGAACACTGCCAGCGGGCAGAGCAGGCAAACCCACGGCCTGGCCGGACACGGTTTGCCGACCGGACCGTGCAGCCCGGCCAGCTGATCGCCGCATGCTGCGGTGAACACATCGCGCGCGCCGCCAACCAGTTCGGCGATGGCGTGGTCGTCGAGATTCATTGCCGCCACCAGTTGTGGGTAACCGTCGACCAGTGCGGCGGCGTCCTCCTCGGTGATCACCGCGGGCGGATGCGCACGGCGCAGCAGATCGTGCTGGGCATCCTCGATGACCGTCTCGACCGCGTGCTGTTGGCCCGCGGTCGTCACCGACAGGTAGTGGTCGCCCTCAACGGCGGGCGTGTGGTTGGGGTCGATCGTGGCCCGCGCGTTCCCTGTCCAGGTCTTCTTCTCGCGCATCGCGTGGTGAGTGGTGCGGATGCGTGCTCGATGGATCTTCAACGGTCGGCCGTCGGCGCCGAGTAGGCCGTGGCGCCCGACCCATCGTTGGACGCCGACGCGGTCGATCTCGCGGATGAGGAAGGGTTTGCCGACGTAACTCAGGCCCAACCACAGCCGGTCGCGGTCGGCGGGTGCGACCAGGCCGCGCAGCAGCGACGAGTGCGACAGCCACTGCTCGAGCAGCCGGACCGCCGGACGGGGCAGGTTCAGGCTCTCCGCCGCGGTGCGGCGTTTGACGTAGGACAGCAGCACGGTCGAGTCCCCGGCCCATTCGATGTCATCGACCCCCAAGTCGGCGATGCCGTCGGGGACGATGCCGGAGTAGACGCCGAACAGCAGCCGGTAGGCGATAACGACATCCAGGTGCGGGAACACCGCCCGCAGGGCGTCATAGAACGCTGGTGGTCGGCGATTGTGAAACACGCTGTGCGTCACGCCGATCGCGCGGGCGAATACCGGAGTGCTGACCGGGCCGAGTCGTGCCAACAGCCAGCAGAAGTTCTCCCACGTCCAGCCGGACTCTCGCGGATCACCACCCTGCTCGGTCGCGGCCAGCGCGCGGAGGTGCACCGCATATGACTCATCCACGACCTGGCTGCAGGCAGTAATGAGACGCTGCCATTCGACCTCGAGATAGGGCGGCAGCGGCCGACGAAAGGGCTGGAGATTGAAATGCCGACCCGCCGCCAGCTCCAGCACTCCGTCGCCGAGCGTGCCGCCGGACCGGGCGAATCCCTCCACCAGTGCGCGGGTAAGCGCCTCCAACCGTCTGGGTCCCGCCATCCAGAACTGCGCGAGCTGTCCGCGGCGCAACTCTCCCGCGCCACCGATGAAACCCTGCTCGGCTAGTGCGCGAACCATCGCCCGCAGAGCGCGCGCATAGGCGTCGACCGTGCCGGCCGAGTCGGCGCTGCCGTGCGGATGAATCAGCTCCACCAGTCCGACGGCCAGATCACGCGCCAACCGAGGGTTCGGCAACCCCGCCAGATCGAACTCCGCCCGGCTGCCGTCACTGAACACACAGCTCAGGCCCAGCGGTTCGTCGGTCACCCTCGTCGGCATCACAGCTCCTCGTCGATGTCGTCATCGAATTCGCCGTCAGCTTCCCGCTGTGCTGCCGTACCGTCGACGAGTCCGGCTGCCGCGCCTTCGGTTTCGTAGGCTTGCCGGTAAATCCGGGTTGTATCAAGACGTTTCAGGTATTTCTCGGTGGTTAGCACGGTCGAATGCCCGAGCAGATCGCGCAGCACCAGCAACGGGTCGGCCTTGGTCAGATAGAAGATCAACGCCGCGTCGGCGTCGGTGTCGCGCACCAGCTTCGCCGCCTGCCGGTAATAGCCGGTCACCAGATACTCCAAGGTCTGCATCGAGAAGCAATGACGAAGCCGGTGCGGGTGAACGTGCGGGAACCGTGGCTCGAACCTCGCGCGGATCCGGTCGGCGGTGCGCTCGAACACCGTCGCCCACGCTGTGAACGCGCCACCGCCGGTCTTGACCGCCAGCAGGCACGACCCGCCCTCCGGTGCCACCAGCCGCCGCCGCTCGGCCGGGGTCAGCGACTCCCACGACCGGCGAACACCGTTGATCCGGCCGCCGCGTGCGTCCGGGTCGCTCACCGTCAGCGGCTCGCCCCATCGCTGCGGCGGCCGCCAGGCCGATCCTTCGGTCGCCGCGGCGCGGTCCAGCTGCAGGTAGTCGTGCAGCCCGGCCAAGGCGTCGTAGGAGATCCAGGTGGTGCGGAACTTGCGGCCCTTGGTGATTCCCGCCGGCACCGGAAACGGGATCGGGATGGCCGTTGGCGCAGGCGGCAGCGCCGGGATCTCCCACGGCAGCAGGTGGGTGAACTCGCCCAGCCGCAGCCCGGTCGCCAACGCTAGATCACCGACCGCGGCGTTGCGGGTCATCTCCCTTCCCGCGAACCCGGTGTCTGGGCTGCCGTCCGGCGCCAAACCCCGCAGTCCCTTGCGGAACAGGTCGATAAAGTCCGGCTCCAGATACTTCACGGTCACATGCGGTTTCGGAGTGCGGCGCACCGCCAGGTTCACTCGTACGTCCCGGCCGGTGCCGGCGAAGACCGCACGCGCCGACCGGTAGGTGAACGGTTCGGCCGTTGCATGTCCTTCGTCGAGCGCCCACCGGTAGAACAGCGACAGGATGCTCATGTGCTGCGCCCACGTGGTCGCCGCGAACCGGCGAGCCAGCGGCCCAGCCGCTCGGTGCTCAGCGTAGCGGCTTAACCCGGCCTTCAAACGATCCCGCGAATCAAACAGTCCCACACCATGTTCCGCCAAGAACTCAGTCCACTCCTTGACCGCCCGCGCATAGCTCTCCCACGAGCTCGGCGCCGGCGCGCCACTGGCCGGCAACTCGCGCAGCCACCGGTTCACCACCGACGCCGGCCGCGGTCTGCCCGGACCGTCCTCCAGCAACAAGTCGTCATCAATCAGATACGGCATGCTCTCCGGAATCACCGGCCGGTGCTCGACACCCCAGGACCGCCAGCCCTGCGACGAGAAGAAGCTCAAGATCACGAGCGGTCACACTAGAAACGCCACACGCCGTCATGCAACAACCAAACGCGCATGCCGCCTGACCCTTTCGAGCTAATCGCAACACGGGAACTAAGCGGGGATAAAATGCCTCAGCATGTGGGGACGGCACCACAACGGCGTACCCCCCTCTTGCGCAAGCGCTTTCGCAACCCTGGTGTTCGCGCGGTCGAACGTCTTGTACCAGGAGTGTTTAGGGCGAGGTGTCCCGTCGTGATTCAGCCACAGCCACATCGGTTCCAGGCCATCACGTCCCCGGCGGAACAACTTCATTCGTGTCGACGGCCCGAGTGCATCGAGCCGGACCGTACGACGCGATCCCGTCGCATCAACGACCTCCAGTTGCCCATCCCGGCGAACATGTTCAACGACCAATCGATCCGCAATCTGCCCATAGCGACCAGCACGTTGCGCGCGTGCTACGGCAGCAGTGCGACTACCTTCCTGCAGATAGAAGTGAACTTGTTGGGCTACGCGGCGCCGCATCCAGAACGCTCGCCCGCTACCACCCTTCGCGCAATGAGACGCAACGCGCGAACGCACGAGCCCCTCAGAGCCCGGCTTGGGCACCTCGATGGTTAATATGCTGGCCCACTCGCCGATTCGTAAACCCGTCCCGAACAACCCCTCCGCGAATGCGATGTCGCGATCCTCAGTCGCTCCCCGCCAATCGTGGCGCGGCACGCCCTCCATCGTGAAACCACGCAACCCCAGGTTCCGCCACAACCGAAATGCTTGTGGGGTAAGCCACTTCACGTCGGCCCTGCGCATCCCCGACGGAGTGCTCTCCAACACGACTTGGCCACCGCCCATCCAAGACGTGGCAATCACGCGGGCTCGGACGGGGTTGTCGATTCCGTGCTGCTCGGCCGCCCACGAGTAGAAATTGCGGATCGCCGCGCGATCGACACAGAAACTATTGGCGGTCACGTGCTGAGGATTCTTCTCAGCCGACAACCGCCACTCCTTGAACGCAGCCAGTTCCGATCGCGACGCCTGATCCCATCGAACGCCCATCGCGTGCAGAAAATCCAGCCACACCTTCAACGACAAGGCGTAACGACGCAAAGTCCCCGTTGCTCGTCCCCTCACCAGCGGATCTCGCCAGTAGGCGTTCACCAACGCATCCGCCCGGCCCCACGGATCCAGGAAGAACGGAGTGCTATCACGCGCACCATTTCGCTTCGCCCGGGACTCGACATCACCCAACCCTGGAACCACGTCGTCCACCGATACGAACCGCTGACGGAAATCGTAGAAATGAAGAGTCCAACCATCAGCCGAAGCACCAGCCATCCCCGGCTTCCCCCTTACCTCACGGGCATCGCCCTCATCATCGCCGAAGCGATTCCCCCAACCGTCTTCGACACGCCTGTCGGGCAGAGAACCGGCGACTGGATATTGGGCGGACAGATCACCGTCGTCGACCTATCAACTGTGTTGTTGAAGGCGGCGCGCAGAGCGTTGAGGTCGCGCGCCAGGATGTAGGTGGCCGACGTCGGCCCGCCGGGATCGGTGTTGGAGCAGCACGCCATCGCCGCGGTCGCGGTGTCCGGAACCCGCACTGGCTTGCAACTGCCGGGCGGATAGCCGGCGGGCAGCACGCCGCTGAGACGGGCACGAGGCCCGGTGCTGGAGTCGGTCGGCGAGGTGGCCGTCGTCGTCGCTGGCGGATTGGCCATCACCGGTGCGGGAGGGTCTGGCCAAAGCAGCCACAACGTCAGACCGGACATCGCGGCGGTGCGAGCGCATGCTCACACCAATACTCCCTCAGCCATCGCGTCGATGAGGTCGAGGACGTCCGTGTATCTCCCCGCGCGGATCAGATCAGCAGGTTTGCTATGCCCGAGCAGCCGATTCGGTGAGAACATCCAGACATTGGCGTGGTCGGCTGGAAGAACTTCGGTGACGGCTTCGGCCACATAGGCCAGCTCTAGTAGGCGCTCCTTGTTCTGTCGCTGCGGCACGACGTCCCCGGCGACCCACCGGGCTACGGACCGCGGCGAGGCGTCGACAATGTCGCCCACCTCTTCGTTGGTCAAGCCGAGGCGGTTGATTGCTGCCGAAACCTTGCTGGCAAGCGCACCCAAACCCTCGCGCATTGTGTGTCTTCGTTCTGTCGTATCTCTGTCACGTAGTATGACATGCGCTGGGTGCGCGACCGATGGTTCAAGCCCGGTCGAAATCGGTGTTCTATCTACTCGTCTATGTCGAGGCTTCCTGCGGTAAGGGTGTGTTCGGGTTCATCGATCGCCGCGTCGGGGGTGCGCCAGGTCAGGGTGAGCTGACGGCGGTGGGCGGCACGAACAGCTCGGGCGGCGGTGTCACACTGGGTGAGCAGCTGGCGCCACGGCTCGCTGAGCCGGGTGCGGCCGAGGCGGTCGGCCAGGGTGACCGCGGGTGTCGGCTCGTCGAGGCGGAGGTTCTCCGCGGCCTGATTATTGGCGGTCAGCGTGCTGGCCCAGGGAAGGGCGTTGAGCAGCCGCAGCGCGGGTGTGCTGGGGCCGTGATGGCCGGTGGGATCGATGATGATGGCGCGGGCGCCGGCGCTGGCAGTGTGATGCGCGATGCCGGCGAGGCGTGCTGGGTCGGTGTCGGCGGGGTTGTCGATGACGATGATCGTGCCGGGTGGAAGCGTCCACTGCTGATCGCTGATGCGTTGGTGCGCCTCGGCGATGGTGGTGAAGGTGTCGGCCAGCTCTGCGATGCGCGCGGACGTGGTCGCCTCGTTAGTAGTGCTGAGCCACAGCACTTTTCGGCCGGCGGCGTTGGCGGTGCTGCGCAGGGTGTAGAGCGCTGCGGCAGTTTCGCGGTCACCGCTGTCGGCGCGGAGGAGGCTGAGCCGATAGGGCATCGCCGCCAAGGTTTTGAGGCGGTCGGCGGTGTGGGGTTCGTGGGCAGCCAGTGCGGTGGCGGGGATGGCCAACGGCGTCCGGTCGAAGTCGATGTGGCTGGCGGCGCGTAGAAGCTCCACCTCGGATCGTGCCGAGTCCAGCAGTGTTTCCAGGGCATCGGAGGTCGCGGTCTGGGCGGCGGCGAAGGCGGCGGCCACATCGCGGTCGGCGCGATCGAGCTCGCGGCGCAGCGCTTGGCGGCGCTCGCTCAGTGCGGCGCGGGCGGCCTGGTCCGCACGTTCGGCGTCGCCGCGCGCGGTGACGATGTCGTGTTCGGTGACGATCTTGTGGCCGCCGGCGGCCGCGGTGCGTGCGGCTTGCGCCTCGGAGAAGGCATGTTGAAACTGCAGCGAGGGCGGCTGCTTGGGCAGGCGGCGGGTATGGAAAGCGAGATCGGCTTGGGCCGAGGCGATGTCGAGATCGTCGCGCTCAGGTGCTGCGTGAAGGGTGTCCAGTTGGGTGCGGGCGTGCTCGATCATGCGCAGGATGTCGTTGTAGGCGGCGTCGGCGTCGGCCCATTGCTCCATGACGGCGGTGACGGCGTGACTGTAGGGGCGGTCGGCGTCGACCTGGTGGCGCATGCGCAGTAATTCATCGGCGGCCGCGCGCATGGCGGGGCCATTTCCGGCGCGAATGTCGGCGTCGAGTGTGGTGATTTCTTTGCAGACGGTTTGGTATTCGTCGCGCAGGGTGGTGAGCCTTTCGATGGTGATGCCCAATTCGGGTATAGGGCGGTTTGCTGACAGATCTTCGAATTGAAGTTCGTCGAATTCGTCCGGCGGGTATTCGAATGTGTGCGGGTCCGGCGGCGCGTCATCGAAGTAGTCGTCGAGTGCGGCGCGTTCGTCGATGGTTGGGTAGGTGTCTTCGGGGTCGGGTGGAAGCAGGTGCTCCTCGGCGGGGTCGGGCGGTGCGTCGGTGTCGTCGGGGGTGGGGATGTCGTCGAAGTCCACGCCGAGATGGGCCTGTAGGCGGTGGGTGAACGCGTCGACGGTGTAGGTGATCAGTCGGGCGTAGTCGCCGGGTGCGATGGGGTCGCTGTCTGCGCTGGCGTCGGCGAGGTGTTCGGCAGCCACACTGAGTAGGTCGCGCGGTGTCCACTTGTGGGGGTTGACGGCGCTGATGGCGGCGACCAATCCGGGCCAGGCGGGATCAGAGGTGATGGTTTCGGCCAGCACAGATCCGAACACTGCATCGACGTCGCGGATCCAGGCTGGCCGCAGCCGCGAGTGTGTCGTGGCCAGCGTGGCGGTCGGTGAGAGCGCGCCGGCGATGCGCCACCACAGCGCCGCTGCGGGTAGTTCGTCGGGCAGGGGGCCTTGGCGCGCGGCGGTGGTGATGATCTGGCGCAGGTCCGGTGTGGTGCGGGTGGCTTGGGCCAGGTGAGCGGCCAGTTGTGGCCAGTAGGCGTCGGATCGCAGGCGCGGGTCGATGGCGTCGATGAGGTCGTTCCAGCGGGTGGTGTCGGCGCTGCGCCGACCAATTCCGGCGGCGGCATGGTGCTGCAGTAGGGCTTGCACGTCGCGGGTCCGGACGGGGAATTGGCGTGCTCCGGTCAGGCGGGTGTCGGCTTCCTCGACGCCCACGGCTGCGCGGAACACCGCAATTTCCGCGGTGAGCGCCCGGTTCACGGTGATCAGGGGTCGCGCCCAGGCCGGGGCGGTCGCGTTGGTCCAGCCCTGGGCGCGCTCGCGGATGGCGTCGGCGAGGGTGCCGACGAGGTGTTCGCGCCGCGCCAGGTAGTCGCCCCACTGGGGATCGTCGGCAAGTGCTTCCGGGATGGCCGGCAGCCAGCGCAGCACCCCGACTCCGGAGGAGTGGGTTCCGGCGGGATCGATCCGGTAGTCCAGGACGGCGGCGGGGTCGGCGGCATCATCGACGCTGCCCTTGGCCAGCGCGTCGACCAGCAGCTGGTGGGGATCTGCACCGCTCAGGGCCAGGACGGCGAGGTTGCGGCGCAGCACCGGCCAGGCTTCGCGCGTGCTCAGCGCTGGGATCACCTCATCGGCGATCGCGTCGAGTCGGTCCCGGGCCCCGACGCCCAGGCGGTTCTCGGCGGCGGCGCCGAGCGCGTCGTAGTACATGTCTGAGGCGGCGGCCAGTCGCGCGGCGGGGTCGGCGGCTTGGCGGGCTGCGGTGGTGGCCGAGACTTGGGCGCCGTCGCGGGCCAGCGTGCGGGTCAAGACGTCCACGGCGGTGTCGGGGTGGGTGGCCTTCGGCGACAGCAGCCGGTGGGGGTCGCCCTCTGCGGTGGACAGGTAGAGGTGGTTCTCGTCGGTGGCCCGGGTCATCGCGACGTAGAGGGCCTGGCGGGTCAGCATGTCCGAGCCGACGATGTGGCAACTGCCCTTGGTGTCGCGCCGTCCTGCGGTCAAGCCTTGAGCCGAGTCGATGGTGGCCGCGTAGCCCAGCGTCACGTGCTCGGCGATGTAGTCGGCGGGCAGGGTGACGATGCGCCCGCTGCGCAGATGGCGGGCTTTGAGGCTGCCATCCGTCATGACTTCGGTGATCGTGTAGCGGTAGCCGTTGCGGACGAAGTCGTTGCGCCCGATCGGGATCCAGCGCGCGTTCTTTCGGGTGCGAATGGTGTCCCCGGCGCTGGCGGTCAGCTGGTCGGCCAGCACCACACTGGCAGCGCTCGCGGCGGCGGGGTCGGCGGCGAGGCGGTCGGTGCGGGCGCGGGCGTTGAGCGCGTTGATGACGTCGTTGGTGGGGGCTAGCAGTATCGAGTCTGCGCCGGCGGCCAGGTCGGCTCGCCACGCTTGGTAGGCCATGTCGGCGGCGGTGTCGTCGGTGCCGACATGGACGCGGTGGTTGTCGATGTAGAACCCGATGCCGGCCGGGTCGGCGTCGTGCAACGCCAGCCCGGCGGCCGCTTCGGCGGCCGACCGGAAGCGCACGACTTCGGAGAGGGTGAGCGCGTCGGTGGTTTCGGCGATGTCGCGTAGCACTCCACCGGCTGAGATCGACGACAGCTGGCCGTCGTCGCCGACGAGGCGCACGCTGGCGCCTTTGCGCAGCGCGTCGGTGATCATCGCGTCGAGCCCAGCGGTGGCGGCCTTGCCGGCTTCGTCGACGACGATCAGCGTGTCGGGGTCGACCTTCTCGAACCACTTCGGCGGTCGACCGAATGCCGTTTTGGTGGGGTCGGCTGACCACACGTACTTGTCGAGGGTGTCGGTGGTCGCGCCGAGGTCCTCACCGAGCACGATCGCCGCGTCGGCGGTCGGCGCCAGGCCGATGACGTGCCCGCCGGAGCTGCGCCAGGCGTGCGCCAGTGCGGCCATCGCGGTGGTCTTGCCGGTCCCGGCCGGCGCCAGCGCGAGCGCGACACGGCGTCCACAGGTCGCCATTTCCGAGACCAGGGCGGCCTGGCCGGGGTTGAGCGTGCGGCCCCGCGCCGCCGAATCCGCCAGCGCCAGTTCGACATCGCCAACGGTGGCCCGCCGTCCGTCTTCGCGACCGACAGCGGACAGGATGCGCCGCTCGGCGGCCATCGTCGCCGCGCTGGTGTAGACCGCGACGCCGTGACGGCTAAACACGCTGGCGCCATCGCGGCGACGCAACGCGCCAGGCTCACCTAACTCGGTATCGGCGACGCGGGCGAGCGGCACCGAAAACGCTTGCCCCAGTGCGGTGTCAGTGAGCCGTTCGACGAGTGCGCCGTCGTGCGCCAGGCCGTGCGAGCGGACCTGGCGCAGCGCCTCGGCGCGCACATGGTGACGCTGCCAGGTTGAGCGCGCCTCGCTGACCGTGGCGATCATCTCGCCAGCGCGCGCCACGACCCAATCTGCATCGACTTCGGGTGCGCTTTGGGTGCGGTCGGGGCGGGCGAGGGTGTCGGCCAGCATCTGATTGAGTCCGGGGCGCCCGAGGACCTCGACGGCTTGGGTGCGCCAAGTGTGGCGCTGTTCAGCCAGTGAGCGCGGCTCGTGTTTGGCTTCGCGCGATTCCAGCGTCGCCTGCTGGGCCAGGGCGATGATTTCGACGTTGGTCGGCTCGCGGCCGTGGGCAGCCTGAAACTGCTTGGCGAGCTCGGCGGTGCGCGCCTCGATCGCCGCGCGCCGGCTTGACCACCGCGACATCAGTTCGGTCGACATTCCGTCGATCTCGCGCACCGGTCGCTTACCGTGTCCGCGGGCCTGTTCGACGAAGCGCACGCCGAGGCTGGCGATCATGTGGGCTTCCAGGCGGGTGTTGTACAACTCCGAGGCCGCCACGGTGACCCGGTGCAGCGGTTGACCGTCCAGGGCAAGCCAGCGGCGCACCCCGTTGGCGTCGACGTGAGACACCTTGTTGGACACCGCGACATGGGTGTGTAGGTCGGGGTCACCGGCGCGGGAATCGCGGTGGGTGAAGGCCGCGGCGATGAGTCCTTCGGTGTCGACCTGGGCCACCCCGTTGGCGCCGGTGCGGGTGAATGCCGCGGAGTCCTGCAGCCACTCCAGCACGTCGGCGACGGCCGCGTCGTGGGCGGCCTCGATCTGTTCGGCCACCGGCAGCGGGGCGATCGCCCATAGCGCCGACACCGATTTCACCGGTGAGAACGTCAGGTCATACCCGGCGACGGCGGTGGTGCGGGCCCGGGTGTTGCGCGCGATGAACCCCGAGAGCTCCCGATCGTCGGCCGGGGGACGGCCGTACTCCTCGCTGAACAGAGTCACGGCCACCCGGGTGCGGATCCGGGCACGGTCGTCGGGGGTGATGGTGGCGTTCCAGTGCGCACCCGCTTCGGCGTTGTGGTCGCGGTAGGCCACCGCCAGGCGGCGGGCGAATTCCGGCTCGCCATCGCGGACGAGGAACTTGCGTCCCAGCCGGCTGGCGATCAGCTGCTCGCGGGGGCGCCCGCCGCGCCCAGAGGTGTAGGCCATGATGCGGTCGGCGTTGGGATGCAGCCCCTCCCCGTAGAGGGCGCGCATCTGCACCTCGCTGACTCCGGAGCCCGCCTCGACAGTCCAAATCTGTTCGCGCGCTCGAGCACTGATCTCGCACCGGCCGGTGTCAGACAGCGCGGCCAGGCCCCGGCCCATCCAGTGCCCGGGCGCCTCGCCCTTGGCTGAGTAGTAGTCGGCCAGCGTGGAGCGGCCTCGCTCGGTGCTATCGGCGGCAGCGACCTGCCGCACCAGGTACAGGTATCCGTCCCCGGCGGTCAACTTGTGCAGCGTCATCACCACGACGCGCACCCGAGCAACCGCATGGGCCGCACGCTACGAACCTGACCGCCGTCAAAGCCACGACCAAACCAGGGACTCTTAAACATCTCTTAGGAATCGACACCTGAATGCAAGAGGTGTGTGGTGTCTGGACGGGACTCAGGGAGGCGAGATGTGAGAGGCGTCTTATGGGAGTTGGGGTGGCGGACGCTGGTGAACGGCGGAGGGGCTGACGAGGCACACGGCGAATGGTGGTGGCAGGCAGAGGAAGAAAACTGGTGAGGAGCGAATGTGGCTGCGGTGGTGGGCCGGCGCCTGGGCCGCGACGTATGGTGCGGGCATGGCTGGAAATACCTCGAAGGTCGAGGCGCGGCGGCGGGTCCGGGAGGCACAAGCTCGGACCAATGAGGCCCGCGCACAACGGGAACGGGCCAACGTGGATGACGCCGCGACGTTCATCGTCGCGGTAGGCAAGGTCGCCGAAGTCGATGCGTGGGAGTCTGAGCGGCTGGCGGTGGTCCGCGAACGCGTGCGAGCTGAGGCGAGCAGGAGACGCGCCAACTGCAGAGCGGAAGCGGGTGTGGCCATCGCGCGGATGCAGCAGCGGGGCGAAACGCTGGCGACTATCGCAGAGTTGGCAGGCATGGGGATCGGCGAGATCCGCGCCATGCTGCGGCATGCGCCGAAGCCTGAAAGGCACGCGGCAAGCGGCAGTTCGGGTGCACCGGTACGCGACGCGCAAGGCGGGCAAGTTTCAACCCGCCTCCATGCTGGCTGCAACGCGGCCCTGGGCGACGCAGCGGTGGTGTAGCGAAGACAGCTTGGATGTCTCAGCGGGAGATTGTCATGAGTGGTGTTGACGGCGGCAGGCACATCGTTCTATACGTCCGAACCGACGTCGGCATCTGGAGCCCGCAGGAAGGTTCGCGCGTGGTCGAGTGTTATGCAACAGCTGCCCTCCATCCGGGCGCAGTGAACCGGCTCGGCGACGCGAACGGGCGTGAGCCAGTGCGGTGTTGGGTGATGATTCATGAGGCGCCGGATTCCGTTCCCGAGCGGCGATTTCCCGGTCGGGCGAATCGCGCTGCCGGCCTTTCGTTGTGTGCGTCGGCGGCGCCTGTTGGCGCCACGGTAGTCAGCCCTGGGTCTGGCGCCTGCGGCGATCAAGCGCGTGGGGCGGCCGGGTGGCGTAGTCCGCGTCGGCACGCCGGGAGAGCACCCCGTTTCGCGGCCACGTCGTGTGCGGCTCAACGTCTTTCGCTGCGCTATCTGGAGGGTCGTGATCGGAGCCGATGGGCACGGTCGCATCGATTTCACGCGCGAGGGGATGGGTGTGTCTACAGCCGCACCGGTTACGCGCGGTGAATCGCGAGCGGACTCGTCGGCGGATGGGGTGCTGCTACTGCACAACAGCGACAATCCAGGCGCGTCAAAATCGCCGCCGACGGTGTTGTGGAGCATGTCGTCTTGGGTTCACACCCCGTGACAACGTGAAACCGATGGCGAGGGTGTGTCGCGGGGTGGCGGGCCTCCGCGCGCCGAGTCGATGGCGAGGGAGCGCGGCGCGAACGATCAGTGCCGTTGCGGGCAGCCGTACGCAGCGGCAGGGACACGGCCGCGGTAGTGCGGCGATGATTGGCGACAAGTGGACTCTCGGTGCCTCTGGTGCGGTCATTGCGCACACGGGTCGGTGATCGTCAGAGCCGGTGCGGGCGGGTTGTTGCGTGCAACGATCCGGATTGGGCGGGGCCATTTCTGCGCGTCCGTGTACTCAGGGGCTGCTGCTGTGGAAGGTCCCGTCGGTCGCGCGTGTCGTTGATGGATCCTGGGATGGTTTGGTGCATGCTTGTCGTGGCCGTCCGGCGGCCAATCCGGTCATGCTGTGCCGCCCCGACGTCAGCATCAAGCGGATCAAGGAGACTGTCGAGCTCCACCGTCGCTGCGAGTTCTCGTTTTATCCAGTTCACTCATGAAGTGCTATGGGCGGTATGCGCTTAGGAGGATCTGGCGTGGCTGGAACATTTCTGCATACGGTGCGCACCCGCCGTATGTACACGGGCGAGTCCTCGCGGTGGCTGATGGGTCACGCCAGTGTCAGCCGCAGTACACCAATCCCGGACGCTCCGGACTCTGGTCAGACAAGGTTGGAAGCAGCTGTCTTTCACGCACTTGCGTCCTGCGGGGAGTACACACCGAACCCCGCAGGTGTTGTTAGGACACGCATCATCGCTGACGGAAGCACCGTCGTGCACGTGGACCCCCGCAGCGCCGGCTTCCCCAAGGAGTACGAACTGACACAACTGATAGCCGAGATGCTCCTACCGTATGCAGACCCTGACGGGGGATTGCAAGGCAAGGCAGGAGTCCGTGTTGCGGACGTCAATCGCACCGATCTTGCCCTGACTCTCGTCGACACGTCAGCTCGAGTGACCCTGCGCGCGGCACCAAAATCTCGGTGGAACAACGCGGTCGAGATCCACCGAGAACACCTCGAACAAGCGGCATGCAAGGCGCTGTGGGGCGCCGCCGAGTCAACCGAAGAAGAGCGCTACATCTTGGAGGCCCCGCGGTGCGGAATGCGGCCGGCAATGGACTGGCTTGCATCCGGGTTGTTGCGCCGTATAGCGCTCTTCCGGACTTTGGGCTTGGCGTTCCACGTTTCTGCGTGGACATTGGGCAACACGTGGAAGATCGAAATCGACACCGATCCGGTTCACGGCGCTGTTCACGACCGCATTCTTGCCGCAATCACTGACCCGGTCTACGGCTTGCCCCTTCGGGTTACAGATGCAACCTGCTTGTGTGACACTCCCGCTTGGCCACCTGGCTCGGCGCAGAGGAATTGTTGGTACCACCTTGGCGCCAAGAACGGAATGTCTGTGGAGCTCCAGTTGAGATTCCGTCAGCAAAATCCACCCGCGAGGCTGCTCGACCGTTTGGTTGCTGCCGGCGCTGATCCGGCGTGGGTCGGTCGTGCTCTACCTCCGTCGTCGAGCTCGTCAACTGGCGGCCGAAACTGACCCCTTTCGACGGGGCGGCGGAGCGCTATCCAGGTGTGCTGCTGGTTTCTCAGAAGCAGGACCCCGACGCCGAGGTATGGCGAAGACACCCGAATCGTTGGTAGCTGTCGCCGAGCGAGTCGGAATGACGAGTTGAGATGGCGGCCGTGGGTGCAAATGTGCCATAGCGAAATTGGGGGAGTTGAGGTGAATTGCTGTGGAGCACAACTGGGTTGGGCGACGTAATCATGTTAAGGCGCGAAGTATCGAGAATGTGGGTGATCGATATGGCTACTGCGGGTGCAGGCATTGTGATGACACTCGGGTGACGATGAGCATCGAGAGTCGGCAGTGATTGTCATGTCCGCCCGACGTCTCGAATCTCACAAAATGAGGGGGTACTGCGCTACCAAGTTTTGCGTCGACAACAGCCAGTTCATCGTCTCCAAACGCGCCAGAACGAGTGTCGCCTAGTGCGGCCTGTACCGCGTGCCTGTGACGAGTTTCTTTACTGGTATTAAAAGGAGCACCGGTGTACACCATCGACGCGATGCCACCTACCGCATGAGCGGTGCGGACCTGGGTGGTGTGGTTGACGGGCTGCAGACGTCGGCGGCGCCACGATCTGCGGCTATGCGGACGCGGTACGGACAACTGGGGCTGAGGAAGCTCCAAAGCCCCCGACGAAGCACTCGAAGCCGAAGCGACTCACTTGCTCGTAGAACGGCGCGGCGGCACTGGCGGGGTTTGGATATTGCTCCATCACGCTGCATGCCTGGTAGCCGTAGGCGACCAGCCTGGTGTCGGTGGGGCAAGGTCGGCGACACCGATACTGAGAAGGCCCGTCAGCTCCGGGACAAGGGGATAGCCGCGACAGACATCGCGAAGATGCTGGGCCTCTCCCGCGCAACGGTTTACCGCTACCTCGCCGACGAAGAGATACGCCCCCGGCGGGGGTGGCCCCGAAGGAACACCTCCAACCACCGAAGCGATTCGCCGCTTCCGCGCGGAGCATCAACTACGGCGCACCCCCGGCGGGGGCATTTGCCGGCAGCATGCGTGGGAGCCGCATTGGAAGATCCCCCCTTCGCTCCCTTCACATCCGCTTGGCGGTGTCGCGGATGTACTGCTCGATCCGCGAGGTCAGTGACTGCATCCCCAGCGCTTTGGCGTAGAGCGCCGCGGGGGTCTTGAGCTCCTCGACCTGCTCGGGGGTCAGCTGCCACTTCTTCTGGGCGTTGGCGTCGATGATTGTCGCGGCGTACTCGACGCTGTAGGCCGACTTCATCGCCGCCTCGATGATCGCCGGCTGCAAACCGGGCAGCTTCTGGACCCACCGCTGTACCTCACGGACATACGGCGCGAACTGGTCGTAGATCAGGATCTTGTTCTGCGTCGCGTACCACGCGATCCCGTAGGGCTCGATCTCCTGGTCGGTGAACTCCACTTGGGGCGTCACCACTTTCAGCGTCGGGGTGGCCGGCTGGTCGCCGTCGGCGCCGCGTTCCGGGGCGGCCTTCTTCTGCGGCTTCGACGCGGCCGACACCGAGCTCTCCGAGCGCTGCGGTTCGCGCGAGGGCACCGCGTCGCCGGCCTCAGCGCCCACCCCGGTCTCGTCCCCGCCGCTGCGCTTGACGCGCACCGGGTTGAGGTTCTTGAACCACTCGGGGTCCAGCGCCTTGGCCAGCTCGGTGTCGAGCACTGTCGAGTTCACGGTGACCTCAGAGAGCAGGTCGTCGATCTCCTCGGGCATGTTCTCGGCGAAGTAGGCGCCCAGCTTCTTCCACGGGATCGTCTTGCGGCTCTCGCCCGGCAGGATCACCGCGGAGCGTGCGGTGTCCTGCTCGGCTCCGGTGACCTCGATGAGCAACACCACCCGGCTCTGCACCGAGGGGTAGATCACCCCGAAGTCGCCGAGGTACTGGCGCGCGTAGTCGAACACCTCGTTGCCCACCAGCAGGCCGACGCCGCCGGGCAGCACCTCACGGGACGTGCGCCGGTTCTGCTCCTCGGCGGCCGGCGGCAGGATCCACCACCGCATCACCCCGGACATCCCGGCCACGCCGGTGAACTCCAGTTCCCCGCAGTCCTCGCCGAAGGTGTTGAGATACTCGCCCATAGGGGTCACCCGGCGCAGCTGGGCGCGGTCGGTGTGGGACCCGCGGTGCTCGACGAATACTGTCACGTCCCCCTGGCCGAGGCGGAAGTAGCGCCGCGACAGGAACTTGTGGACCTGGTAGCTGGTCGAGTTGTCCCAGGTGTTGTGCCGGCCGTCGCCGTGCAGGACCACCGCGGTGCCGCAGGACTGGCCCTCGAGGCGGTCGAGGACGGCCGCATCCGGTGCGTACTCCTCGATCTTGACCTGGTCGCCCTCCTCGTCGGTGGACTCCCAGACGCGCACACCGTACTGGCCCCGATCCTTGTGCAGGGTGACGGCGGTCTCGGCGCCATCGGCTGTGCGGCAGGCGAACTCCACCCCGGCGGGGTTGGACGGCAGGGACGCGATGCGTGCGCCGACGCCGTAGTTGGCCGTGGTGGTGCCGCAGTGCAGGTGCGACATCCGGTCGATCAGCTGCTCGCCGATCATCCCGCTGCCGTTGTCGGTAATCCGGGCGAAAACCCGGTTGCCGGCGGTGTATCCGTCGACCACCACGCGGGTGGCACCGGCCTCGATGCCGTTCTGCACGAACTCCCGGAACATCTGCATGGGGTCCATGCCGCGGGCCTCGCGCTCGATCCAGAGGGCGGTGCCCTGCGGGTCGTTCACCAGTGATCTCATCTGTGTTTCTTTCCCGGCCCGGAGGCCGTTTGTGGTGGTGGTGGGTTTGTGGTGGTGACTAGCGGCCTCGACGCTGCTTCTTCTGCTTGCCCGAGTTCCTTCGAGCCGCCGCCCGCCGACGGGCCTTGTTGAGAATCTCCATGGCCGCCCCGACGACAGCGGGGTCGCCCATCGCGGCCTGCAGATCGGCTTGGCGGACGAACCCGACGTCGTTGCACACCAGGCCGCCGACGACGTAGAGCAGGCGTGCGTCCTCGGTCATGTCGGCGTCGAGCACACCTTCGCCCTCGATCATCCGCATGATGTGGCGGCGCCGTTCCTGGCTCAGGTTCGCGGTGAAACGTCCTAGCTGTTGCGCGGTTTCGGTGTCCGCGGTGGGGGCGGTGGTGGTGGGCAGGTTGGGTCCCGGTGCGGCTCCTCGCCGGCCGGGCTTGGTCGGCGCCAGGTAGCCGCGGCGGCGCGCCAGGGCGATCCAGTCGCGGATGGTCGCCTCAGGGCGGTCGAAGATCTCCGACATGCGCCTGAGTGCGCCACGGCCCCGGCCGGCCTCCCCGATGTAGGCCTCGGCGACGTCGATGAGCAGCTCGTCGCTGAGCTCGGGCCGGCCGCGGCGGCGCGCTCCGATCGCCGTGGAGTTCTCCAGCGCGCGGCGCTGTTCCTCGGTCATCTCATCGACGGTCAGACTGCCCCCGGTTCCGCCGGGCGAGCCAAGCAGATGGATCCCCTCGGTGCGCCACGAATCATCGGCGAGGCGCCGCTGGGTCCGGGTGAGGATCTGGCCGATCGGGATGCGCCGCAGGACATCCGAAGTGATCAGGCTCGGGGGGTTCTGGCTGTCAGGCTGCTCGGGGGTCTCCGGTGGCGTGTACTCGTCGGATTCGATTCCACCGAAGTACCCCCAGTCGCGCCGGAACAGTTCCAGTTCGGCGACCTCGAGGCCCTGCCCGCGGTTGACTAGGACCGCATAGACGACGACGGGCAGCTGCTCGCTGTGGTAGACGACGTCGCACACGTAGCCGGGGCCGCGGGGAAGGTCTTTGATGAAGGTCTCTAGGCGATCGCTGGGCCAGTCGGCGTCCGAGTCGGGGTCGCCGGCACCTGCCGCGTCGTCCTCGTCGTCGCGGGGGCCGAAACCCATGTCGATGGTCGATCCCTTGAGCAAGTCGAGCAGCTGGCGGTCACGGCTCCGGCTATACGACAGGTCGCGGATCCCAGGGCGGGGGTCGTTGATGAAGTCGATGCCCTCGTTGTCGGTCATGGGATTCAGATTAAGCCCGTAGGTCCGCTGGAAAGCGGAGAAAACCTGCCGAGTTACCCGGCGGGATAAGTCAGCGCAAACTCGATTCGCTTGCTGGATGAGCTGCGTGCGGGCCAACACCGCCCTGGTGGCTTCGGACTCGGCGCGAGCAGCATCCGCGGCTACGTCGCCGCCCTGCGGTTGCTTCGGGAATGCCACGCAGTACTGCCTCATGGTCTGTCCTTCTTCCCCTGGGCTGGCCGCAGCGTCGCCAACGTCAGCGGCATGGTCACCCACACCGAGAACACGACGCCACCCCTGCCATGGGAAACCTGGGCACCGCTAATCACCGCATCATGGGTGATCGTCGACAGGTTCAGCTCCGACATCATTGCCGCGGCCGACACCCGCGCCGCGCTCCCCAGAGATCCACGAGGGCCAGCCGGGTCAAACGCCTACAGCGCCCTTCTCGACTGGACCGAACAGGGCGGCCCCATACCCCTGCATACGGGATTCGGCCGCACCAATCACCAACGAGGCCAGGCGAATACCGTACTTCTGGAACGGTTACTCGGCATCAATGCCAACATCCTGAGCCGGGCGAGTCATCAGTACATGCCCGACGCTGCCGCGCTCATCACGAAGGCGGCAGCCGACCCGGAGCGGGCGACCTTCGGAGGACTTCACATTCCGACTGCCGTCGTCTGGCACCCCGACGGAACCAGCAGCACGTGGGTCGACGAACTAGGCCTCGGCGAAACAGAACACCTCGAAAGCGTGCTCCGCGGAGCCTGCTACGTCCTGATCGCCAGCCTCACCGGCATGCGCGACAGCGAGATCCAGGAACTAACACGCGACAGCCACACCACCAAGGACGGTCTCGCCGCCCTCAGCAGCATTCAGCACAAGGGCACCGAGCGTCCCGACGGTGAGCGTCGAACGTGGTGGGCACATCGACCCGTCATCCGGACCGTCGAGGTGCTGGGCAACCTCACTAGACACGACACGCACCTGTTCGCCCGTCGCAGTGGCAACGCCGGCTCCTACCTTCCCAACCGCGACATCGCCAGGCTCATCGCATTCATCAACGATGACCCCGCCCAACGACCCGGACGTGGACGAGGACTCGGCCTGGAACACATCGCGATCCCGAGAGGCCAGGCCATCAACGCGACCTCCCTGCGCCGCTCATTCAGCGTCTTCGCCACCACCCGCCCCGGAGCCGAACTCGGACTGGGAATCCAACTGGGACACAGTGCCTGGCGGATGACCACCGGCTACATGAGCGACGCACAACAACGGGAGGCTGAGCGCCCCGAAATCGAACTTGTTACACGAATCCGGAGAGGGCGAAGCGGGGAGTGACTGGCCGTTTGCCCACCGTCATGCAACCTTGCCCTACCAAAGTTGACCACTATCGCCGTTGCGCAGGTCGTCTTCGCCGTCAGGTAAGGGACCATCAGATCATGGCGGATGAGTCCTACCAGGTCCGGCGGATGAAGCTCGACCAGTGCGACGCGAACCGGCTTGGGAAGTGGTCCTCGCTGTGGGCGGACCTGATCCACGTCGACATGGTCCTCTCAGAGAGGGCCGGGGTTCCCACCGCCGCTAGGAACGTGTTCCTCCGGCGCGCGCTGTGGGAATCAGCGATCGTCAGCTACGGCCGCATGGCAGTCAGCGAGAAGCGCCGTAAACTCGACCACGAGGAACTGCTGCGTGCCGCGCGAGGCGACCGCGGCGTCGAGTTCCACGCGCTACTCATGGGCTGGCGGCACGATCACGTCGGACACCGCCTGTCCCGGGAACTTGAGTCGATCGACGTATATGCGGACTACCTCGATGCTGATCCCGGTGTTCTCGACTCGCTGCGCGTCGCGGTATCACCCTCGGGCGGGCCGACGGACGACTCAGCGTTCGTGGTCGAGTTCCGTGAGCATGTGACAGCCCTCCGGGACACGCTGTGGGAGCGGTACTTGGCGCCGATCGGTGAGCTGATCGCGAAGCAACGTCCCACGGGGACTCCGATGCCGACCCCAGCCGAGTCGTCGGACCGCCTGATCGTGGAGCAGACCCTGTGGGCGCGAAGCAACGGCACTGGAATGAGCTGAGCACGGACCGCTTCATCCGCAGTGGAGCTTCCGGCACCGGAAGGTCGACTCCACCGAGGTGTGCAGTCCCTCATCGACACGATCCGCTGCATGTGCGAAAATCCCACATATGGATGGGAAGGTACTTGGTGAGCGGATCGCCCAAGCACGCGGCGACCTCAACATCACGCAGGAACACCTCGCCAACCGTGTCGGTATCGAACGCACCGCCCTGGGCCGGATCGAGAAGGGCGAACGCAAGGTGTCCGCCGTGGAGCTGGTCAACCTCGCCGCGGCGCTGGAAGTCCCCTTGGCGTGGTTCGTGCGTGACCCGCTGCCGGCCGTGATAAGCCGCCGCACCGACGCGGCACCCTCCCACGAAGTGACCGCCCGACTGGACCGTCAACTGGAACTATTCTCCGGCGACGTGGCGTCGCTGCTCGCTTCCGGGGTGATTATCCCGGCCACCGACAAGCCTTCGTGGCGTACTCCGAGGACGCACTCCGAGGCCGAGCGGACCGCACGCGAGGTGCGCTCCCAACTCGGGGTGGACAACGGGCCGCTCCTCGGCTTGGCGGCTATCACCGAGCGGTTCGGCCTCTACTCGTGTTCCCTGGCGCTGGGCAACGGCGGCGCTGACGGCGCCCTCGTCGAAGTCGCTGAGGGTGTCGCGGCTGCGGTGATCGACGGGGATGCCCGGCCCGGGCGGCGGCGCATGTCGCTGGCGCACGAGCTTGGGCACTGGCTGTTCGGTGACCCGTACGATCTCGGCGCTGATGACACGGAGAAGAGGATCAACTCCTTCGCCGCGTACCTCTTGGCTCCCCGGTCGGGAGTCACCGCACTGTGGAACCAGCACCTTGGCGACTCGGTACGCGACCGGACGATACGGGTCGCCGCAGCGTTCCGGATGTCGTGGTCGGCGGTGATCCTGCACCTGCGCAACCTGGGTCAGATCAACGAGGATGAGTTCCGCTCGCTGGACGGCCGTATACCCGTCTCCGGGGAGTTCGCCAAGCTGGGCATCACACTGGACACCGAGGAGCTGAAGGCGCCGTCGCTGTCGCCGGGCATCACCGCGGCGATCATCGAGGCCTACGTGGACCGGCGGATGTCCGCGGCGCGGGTGGTGGAACTGCTCCGCGGCGGCCTTGATGCGGATGATCTTCCCGAGCAGCGTGTGGAGTCCGCCGCCGACTACGCGAGCCTGTGACGGTCGCCGACGACACCCGCTGGGTGATGGACACGTCCACCTTCACCCACTTCTGCCGTGCGAAACGCGAGGACGTGCTGCAGCGGCTCGCCCCTCAGGGACTGATCCTCATCCCCGACAGCGTCGATGTGGAGATCGGGCGTGGCCGGGACCTCGGCTACGACCTCCCCGACATCGACAGTCTCCCGTGGGTGGAGCGCGGCATTCTTACCGAGGACGAGCAGACCCTGCAGTTGCTGATCAAGGTCGATATGCCGTCGAAGCCGGGTGATGCTCCGACGAAGAATCTCGGTGAGTGTGCGGTGCTGGCGTGCGCCACGGAGCGTGGTATGACCGCGGTGATCGATGACCGCGACGCCAGGGTGCAGGCACGCGCTCGAGGGCTGCGCTTCGAGACCACCATGCACATCATCATCGAGGCGTACAAGCGCCTGGACGACATCGATACGGAGGCCGCGGAGCAGCTGTATGAGGCGCTGCTGGCGACCGACATGCGTTTGCCGCGGGTGGACAGCGTAATCGGGTGGGGCTACGCGATGGAGTTGTTGCCGGGGTAGCCATGGGTGATCTCGGCGAGGTGGTCAGTGCCGTGACACTCCGACCGCCTATCTCCACGATCGGCACCATGCCAGCAGGTTGAATGGATACGAGAATTCGGAGTTCCCGACGGCCGCAGTGACACGATCGGGTTTGGATCACGAGGAGCTGTCCATGCCCGAGAGCCGTCACCGCTACCTCTACGAGCGCCTGGGTGATCACGACTTCCAGCAGCTCGTCAACGCCCTGCTCGCCGCCCAGTTCCCCAACTTCACACCCATGGCGCTACGCCAGGCCGACGGCGGCATTGATGGACAGCGCAAGATCGATCCGTCGACCTTGCTGATCTACCAGGTCAAGTGGTCTGTCACCGGCTCGGAGAAGAACCCCGTCAGCTGGCTGGACGCCGTCGTGAAGAAGGAGCTGGACAACCTCCGGCGCCTGGCGAAGGAAGGTGTACGCCACTACGTCCTGGTGACGAACGTGCCGAGCACCGCCAAGCCTAAAACCGGCACCTTCGCCCAGCTGAACAAGAAGCTTGACGCGTACGCCGAGGAACTCGGCTTCAACGAGATGACGTGCATCTGGCGCGAGGCGCTCAACTCGTGGCTCGACAACTCCGAGGACTCGATCAAGTGGGCCTACGCCGACATGCTCGCCGGGTGGGATCTCATCCGGTTCCTGGTCGCCGAGCAGGTTGGGGCCACCAAGAACCAGGCAGAACGCAAGCTGATCCGACAGGTCGCCGCGTCGCAGTGGGATGACGACCAGCGGGTCAAGTTCAGCCAGGCTGACGTGGACCGGAAGAGGATGGTGGACCTCTTCGTCGACGTCACCGCCGAACTGGTGCACTCCCCGGAGAGAACCCGACTGCGACCGCGCTCCTCGAACGACCTCGGTGGCGCTGCCCATCACCTGCTGCATACGCCGGCACCCTTCACCCTGGTGCGAGGCGCTCCCGGGCAGGGCAAATCCACCCTCAGCCAGTACATCTGCCAGGCGCACCGCAGCGCGTTCATGCCCGAGTCGGAGCGGCCCAAAACGCTACCTGAGCTGGAGAAGCCTCGGTTCCCGATCCGGTTGGACTTGAGTGACTACGCGCTGTGGCTCGCCGGAAACGATGTGTGGGACCACTCCGACGACCGCAAGTCGAGGAAAGAGAAGGCGCGCAAGGGCGAGAAGGCAACCGTCGAGTGCTTCCTCGCCGACCTGATGACGCACGAAAGCGGTGGCATCACCGCCACTGCCGGCACGGTGCAGGGCATCTTCGAGCGGGTTCCCAGTCTCGTTGTGCTCGACGGACTCGATGAGGTCGGAAGCGCCAGCATCCGGCGTCGGGTCGTCGACAAGATCAACGCATTCGCCGGCCGGGGGAAGGCCTACGCCGAGCCGCTCAAGGTGGTCGTCACCACGCGCCCCAGCGCGGGTGAGCTTCCGGAGCCGGCGCCGGACAAGTTCGAGATCATCACGCTCAACCAGCTCACGGGCGATCAGCGGGCCGACTACTTGCGCAAGTGGTGCGCCGTCCGGGGGATCAGGAGCAAAGACGGCCGCGCGCTGCGGAGGAGCTTCAACGAGAAGAGCCGCGAGCCGTACCTCCACGAGCTCGCCGGCAACCCGATGCAGCTGACGATCCTGCTGGACCTCCTTCACCGGCAGGGCGCAGCCACACCCACGCAGCGGACCGACCTCTACGACACGTACGTCGACCTCCTCCTCGCCCGGGAGGCGAACAAGCACCCCAAGGCCGTTCGCGACCACAAGGAGGAGCTCCTCGAGATCATCCCGTTCCTCGGCTGGTACCTGCATGCGCACACCGAGGAATCGCAGATCAACGGCCGCATGAGCATCGACGACTTGAAGGCGGCGATGCGCCACTTCCAGCGCACCTACGGCAACCAAGAGTCGATCGTGAACGAGCTCTTCGAGGGCGTCAGCGACCGCCTGTGGGCGCTGACCAGCCAGGTGGACGGCACCTACGAGTTCGAGGTTCTCTCGCTCCGTGAGTACTTCGCCGCCCGATTCCTCTACCGCAACGCCGGCGAGGACAACCCCCACTTCGACAGCACAACCGTGCTTCAGGAGCTCCTACGCCGCCCGTACTGGCTCAACACCGCCAGGTTCTACGGCGGCAACGCGAAAGGCAGCGACGTCTACGTCCTGGCCGCCGGGATCGAACATGAGCTGACACACACACCGGCCTCCGCGTCGTACCTCGCCGCGTGGGCGCTCCTCACAGACGGCGTGTTCCAACGCCGACCTCACGAGGCCCGCAAGGTACTGACGGCACTCTGCTCGGATGTGGGGATCGCGATCCTGTTGTCCGCCTTCGACCGCCGCGACATCATGGCCCTGCCCGAGCTACCCAACCCCACGGACGGCGGTGCCGATCCGACCTGGTCGCGCCTGACGACGCTGATCACCAAGAACCCGAGTGACCGCGCCAACCCGCAGCGTGTGCGGGTGCTCCGAGAGCTGCTCAACCAGCGCAGCGAGTTCACGACGTGGTGGTACGGGCAGCTCACCGGAGCGATCGGCACGGACCAGCAGAACGCGTGGCTCGCGATCGGAGCCTGCTGCGAAGCCGGCGCCGGGATCACCGCGGACTTCGAGAACATGGACCTGTCCGACGGCGCCGCCGAACTCTTCCTCAGTACGGGCCTTGCCCCGGAGCCCGGAAGCTCGTTCGAGGCGGCGCTGCTCACCGCGGTGTTGAACGGCGAGTGCCCGTGCGTCACCTCGACCTGCTCCATGCCGGCGCAAGTGGCTGCGGCTCTGGCGCCCGGCGAGTTCCTGACCAGTTCAGCGACCGGGTTCATCTCCGGCGACGACTGGGCGAAGCGTCGTCGATCTGAGGCGATCAACCAGCTCAGGAAGGCCCGTTCGCCGTGGGAGGAGATCGGCAAGACGCGCGCGTTCAAGTCCGGTTACAAGGGCAACACCTTTCCGTGGGCGAACACCGCCACAGCGGTCCACGAGCACGTCGGACGTTGCTGGATCGCCTCGGAAATCGCCATCATCGGCGCCGCCTCACCGTTCAGGCTCGCGTACAGCAAGCGCGCCGAGGCAACGGCATTCGGGCCCACAGGTCACCCGTCCGAACTTCTTGCTCAGACACGAGCCGGTAGCGGCAACGTCGACTGGTGGCGCGAGCAGCTCAAGACCGTCGACGATGACCTCGGCCGAGCGGAGTGGGGGTTAGCGCTGTGGTGCGTCGCGGCGGGCCCGGCCGTATCCGAGCTGCTGCCGGAGCTCACGGTGGTTCTCGGGCAGCTCCCGGACTCGCGGCGGCGGACGGTGCTACGCGCGGCGGAGCAGATCGCGCGCTTCGGATGGTTGCAGAAGCGTCCAGTCACGGGCGACACCTCCGACGCGGAACTGGCCTCGCTCAACAAGCTTCGGGTGCCTGCAGCAGCAGCAGCAGAGCGCGGAAACGCGTCCGGTTCCGGCGATCAGACGACGGTGCCTTCGCTTCTCAGCGTTGCCCGATCCGGGCGGTGGCTCAAGGTGGACACCGAGGCGGTCTATCGATGAGCAAGTTACGTCAGCGACGTTTGGCGAGCATGCCGGTTGCGGTCCGCCCATCAGTAGTCCACCCAGTACTCCCTGCCCCGCAGGCAGACACGATTCAGCATCCTTACCAGACTCACTCGGAGCCCGCCGATAGGATTCCTACGACAGTCCTGGCGGGGTGGAAACGATTCGGGACGGTTGCCATTGGTCTGGCGGTAGTTACCGTTCACCTGGACCGGGTCGTACTTCTTGGATGTCCGGTCGAAGTCCTCGTTGCGAAAACGCACGGGATACGGGTGAATCCACTCCAGCTGACCGCGGTCGAGTCGAACACCTGCGACACACACGGTCTCCAGATACTTCTCGCTCGGGTTCGGTAGGTCAGAGCGGGTCGGTCGTTCGCTCATGCAGCTACCCCCAGAAGACCCCGTAAGTCCACCGTCGTACCAGGACAAGGGCGTTGAAGACTTCTCGATGCCGCTCAGGCACGGACTGCGGCGTACAGAAGAAACTGTGAATATGACAGTTAGCTCCACTAGATGGTTCAGCACACACTCGGCAACCTGCCGATCCGACCGTCATCGTGAATGCGAGCGTCAAGGGCGGGATCGGCGTCATAGCAGCCTCGATGTTGCTGCTCAGACCCAATGCTTCAGGAACCGCAAGTAGAACCCCGCGAATACCAGGACGATTCCGATGTTCACAATCACTCGCTCCAAGAAGTGGTGTCTAAAGAACAAGACGTCAATGCCTACCACGACGGCTGCCAGCGTGAGCACATAGAGCACGATGGCAGCTGGCCTTCTCATCCTTCTTGTTGTACTCGGGATCGGACCGCTCGCGCATTCCGCTGCGCGCTCCTCGCTGGATTTAGCGATTACGAGCTTCGGCGTGTCAGGTGATGCTCGGACTCACCGCTTGGGCGACGCTCATTTCACGATCACAGCCAAGCGCCCGATCGGGCGAGCGCTTCGATCTTGAACTCGCCAATCGATCTTTGAACCTCGTGCAGATGCAACCCCCGCTGTGCCCAGAGTGTGCCAAGACGCGCAGCAACGAGCCGTCAAGCGGTGGACGCGGTGACACAGCTGGGACTCATGACCTGGACATATCGACATCGCCGGCACTCACTGAGACGGTGGAGACGCTGCAAGGCAGCTTTACACACCAGCGGTCGGCGGTTCGATACCGTCCGCGCCCACTTCCATTTGACCCAGAGGGCTGTAGCGAGCTTTCGCCCGCGCTGATTATTCAGACCGTTTGAGTTCCGATTCGTGTGTCTCGACCAGCCACCGCGCGATGTCGATGACCTTCGTGTTGGTGTCCTGCGACGCCCTCGTGAGCATCCGAAACGCGTGCATTCCGTCGACGTTGTTGCGCTGCATCAGCAGTCCCTTGGCCTGACCGATCAGGTCGCGACTGTCTATTGCTCGCTGGAACTGAGATTCGGCAGCAACGGCGGCGAGCGCAACGGATGCGTGCTGTGCCAGCACTTCGCCGATTGCGATTGAGTCGTCGTCGAACCCGTTGGTTTCGTCGCCGTAGAGGTTGAGGGCCCCGAGACTGCCACCACGAACAAACAGCCGGAACGCAAGTATGCTACGGACGCCGCGTTCCGCGGCCGCCTTCGCGAAGCGCGGCCAACGCTCATCGGCGGTCACGTCGTCGATTTTGACCGTGTGGTGTTCGCGCAGTGCGCTCAGACACGGCCCCTGGTCAAAGGTGCTCTGCAAATCGTCGAGCTCAGCGACAATGCGATCGGTTGGAGCTCTGGACTCGACTCGGCGTCCTTCGATGAGGGAGATGCCTGCCCAGCGCGCACCCGGCACGACGTGAACCGCGCTGAGAACGACCTCGCCGAGCAACCCTTCGGGGTCCGATTGGCTTTCGAGTTCGATTGCGAGGTCGCCGAGAACTCGCGCGAGATCGCCTTCCGCGGACGGCTGCTGAGTGGCCACTGGGCCGACTGTAGGTCATCACGTGAGTCCCGAGCGGCGGTTCGGTACCGTCCGCGCCCACCTGGTCCAACCTCACACATTCGAACAGATCACCTTGTGAGACGCTCGCGGAGTGTTTGCGCCGACTGCACGCGTGGTGGGGATCGCCGCCGGGTGTGTCGCCGACGCCCTGTTCGGCGACCCTCGGCGCGGGCATCCGGTGGCGGTCTTCGGCAGCGCCGCAGCGGCTTTGGAGCAGCGCACCTACGCGGACGCACGCTCGGCCGGGGTGCTGCACACTGCCGCGCTGCTCGGCGCGCTGGCGGTGCTCGGAATGGCGGCGGACCACGTCGCCCGGCGCCGGGGTGCCGTTCCGGTCGCGGTCACCACGGCGGCAACGGTGTTCGTCGCGCTGGGCGGAACCTCGCTGGCCCGCGCCGGGAACCAGATGGCCCGGCAATTGGACAGCGGCGACGTCGCAGCAGCGAGACGGCTACTGCCCGCATTGTGCGGCCGCGATCCGGCGGTGCTCGACGAGGCCGGGCTAACCCGGGCGGCGGTGGAGTCGGTCGCGGAGAACACCTCGGACGCGCATGTGGCGCCGCTGCTGTGGGCGGCCCTCGGCGGGGTTCCCGCCGTGTTGGTCTATCGCGGCGCGAACACCCTCGACGCGATGATCGGCCACCGGTCCGCTCGCTATCTGCGGTTCGGTTGGGCGGCAGCGTGTTTCGACGATGTCGCGAACTACCTGGCCGCGCGTGCGACCGCGGTCCTGGTGGCCGCGTGCGCACCCGTGGTCGGCGGGTCTCCCGTTGCGGCGCTGCGCGCATGGCGGCGGGACGCGGGCCGTCATCCCAGCCCGAACGCCGGTGTGGCGGAAGCCGCCTTCGCGGGCGCGCTGGGGGTGCGGATCGGCGGGCCTACCCGGTACGCCGATCGGATGGAGATCCGGCCCACGCTCGGCGACGGTCCGCCGCCGCGGGTGGCCGATCTGCGGCGGGCGGTGCGGTTGTCGCGAGCCGTCCAAATCGCCGCCGCCGGTGCGGCGCTCGCGCTCAGCGCCGTCGGCCGTAACGGTCGGCGAGCTTGTCCTCCGCCGTGAGCGGCGCGTCGGGCGCAGCCTGCGCGGCCTCCTGCGCGGCCTTCTCCCGCCTGCGCTGGCGTAGCTCGGCATAGACGAAGTAGCCCAACCCGATCGGCGCGATGATGCCGAACGCTATCCACTGGATCCCGTACGACAGGAACGGTCCGGCGTCGAGATGTGGCAGCGGTATCGAGCCGAGCCCGCCGGGCTGCTCCGGCTCCAGCTGCAGATACGAACCGGCCAGCGGCACCCCGGTGATCGCCGAGATCTGCTCGGTGTTGATCGAATAGACCTGTTGGACGCCGTCCTGTCGGAACGGTTCCTTGCCCTGCGCCACCGACTCCGAGTCGCGTAACCGCGCGGCGATGGTCACCGTCTCGGCCGGCACGGGCGGAATCTCGGGCACCCCGGAGGCTTCCACCGGCCGGACGTAACCGCGGTCGACGAGAACGGTCGGCCCGCCGTCGACGGCGAACGGCACCAACACCTCGAACGCCGGTTCACCCTCCACCATTCGCAGCCGAGCGAGCACCTGGCCCTCCGGCAGGTAGCGACCCTCTGCGGTGACGCGTCGCCACTGCTCATCGGGCGCCGTTGAATCCTGCTGCGGCAGAAGCGATTCCACCGGCACCGGCTCGGCCGTCAACGAGTTCGCGATCTGCGCGTTCTCGCGTGAGGTCTTCGTGTTCTTGCCCAGCTGCCAAGGCGCGAGCACGGTGAAGCACAGATAGGCGAACGCGACCACCACCACGAACAGCGCCAGCCATGACGGCCGCAACAAGAACGTCCACCGGCGCATCAGCTCGCCAGCCCCCGACTTACGAGTTGCTCGTCGACCCAAACGTGGACACCCGGCAACGACGCTTCGATGACCGTGAAGACGGCCTCGAAGTCGGCGTGGTCGCCGTAGTAGGGGTCGTCGACGTCGAGGGGGTGGGCGACCGACCGCGGATCGAACGACCGAAGCATCCGGATCCGCTCGGTGGGCACGCCGAGATCCTTGAGTATCCGGACGTGGTTGCGGCCCAGTGCGATCACCAGATCGGCGGACATGTGGTCGTCGTCGACCTGGGCGGCGCGGTGCGCGGTCGGATAGCCGTGCTCACGCAGCACGTGGCTGGCCCGGCGGTCGGCGGGCTCACCGGCGTGCCAGCCACCGGTCCCGGCGCTGGACACCCGGACCACCTGGCCCAGGCCGCGTTCGCCGATCTGACGGGCGAACATCTTCTCCGCCATCGGAGACCGGCAGATGTTTCCCGAGCAGATGAACGTCACGTGCAGCGGTTCAGACACAGAGCACCTCACGAAGGTCAGCCACCGTCGCGACGTGCGCCACCGCAGGCGCGGCGGCCGGGCCGTCGAAATCGCCCTGTCCGTAACCCCATCCGACGACCACGGTGTCGATGCCGTGCGCGGCGGCGCCTTCGACGTCGTGGGAGCGGTCGCCGACCATCAGCGTGCGCTCCGGCAGGCTGCCCAGTTGGGCGAGCGCGTGTTCGACCACGTCGACCTTGGTGGCGCGTGAGCCGTCGACACTGGCGCCCGCGATCACCTCGAAACAGTCGGCGAGGCCGAAGTGGGCGAGGATTCGCCGTGCGGTCGGCTCTGCCTTCGACGTGGCCACCGCCAGCCTGACGCCGGCCGCGCGCAGGTCGCGCAGAAGCGCAGGGATACCGTCGAACACACGGTTCATCGCCCACCCGCGGGTGAGGTAGTCCGCGCGGTACGCCGCGATGGCGGCGTCGGTCTGATCACCGAGTCCGAGGCGGCGCAGGGTGTGATGCATCGGCGGGCCGACCACCATGTTGGCCAGGTCTCCGTCGGGTACCGCGGCGCCGACCGACCCGAGCGCATGGCGGAAACTCGAGACGATTCCCTGCGCCGAGTCGGTCAGGGTGCCGTCGAGGTCGAAGATCACCAGTTTGGGGCGGGTCGCCGTGGCGGTGGAGGCCAGTCCAGAGGACAGCGTGTCGGTCACGGGTCCATTCTCCCCGATCACAGAACCCCGCCGGGCGGCGCACTAGTGTCGTGATGTGGCGAGACCTTTGCGCGCAGCCGCGCGCTACCACGGCGACCAGGCCGCGGAGCCCGGGATGCTGGACTTCGCCGTCAATGTCCGCGCCGACGCGCCGCCGTCCTGGCTGGTCGACCGCCTCGCCTCCCGGTTGCCCGACCTCGCCCGGTACCCGGGTGCGGTCGACGTGGATCGGGCGCTCGCCGCGGTCGCAGGCCGGCACAAGCGCGACGTGGCCGAGGTCGCCCTGCTGGCCGGGGTCGCCGAGGGGTTCGCGCTGCTGGCACAGCTGCGGCCGCGACGGGCCGCCCTGATCGCGCCGTCGTTCACCGAACCGGAGGCGGCGCTGTCGGCGGCCGGGGTGCCGTTCGACCACGTGGTGCTCGAACCGCCGTACACCCTCAGCGCGGGCGCGGTGCCCGAGGACGCGGACCTCGTCGTGCTCGGCAACCCGACGAACCCCACGGGGGTCCTGCATGGCCGTGACGAGCTGCTGGCGTTGCGCCGGCCCGGGCGCACCGTGGTGGTCGACGAGGCGTTCGCCGACGCCGTTCCCGGTGAGCCGATGTCACTGGCCGCCGAGCCGCTGCCCGACGTGGTGGTGCTGCGCAGCCTGACCAAGACGTGGGCGTTGCCGGGGCTGCGGGTCGGATATGCGCTGGGCCCGGCCGATGTGCTGGCACGGTTGACGGCGCGACGGCCGCACTGGCCGGTCGGCACGCTTCAACTCGAGGCCATCGCCGCCTGCTGCGCACCCGAAGCGGTGGCGGAGGCCGACCGCGGCGCGCGGCGGCTGGTCGAGGTGCGCGCCGCGATGGTGGCGGGGTTGACTAGCATCGGCGTGCATGTCGTCAACGGTTCGGCCCCCTTCGTCCTGTTCTGTGTGCCGGATGCCGATTTGATGCGAAAACACCTGGACGGCAGAGGCATTGCCGTACGCCGCTGCGACACCTTCGTCGGGCTCGACGGCGGGTTCCTGCGCGCCGCCGTACGCCCGGAGTGGCCGGTGCTCGTCGAGGCGATGGCCGAGGTGCTGCGGTGAGCACGCGGCTGGCCGACATCATCGACGTGCTCGATGCGGCGTATCCGCCGGAGCTGGCACAGGACTGGGACTCGGTGGGGCTGGTCTGCGGCGACCCGTCGGACACCGTCGACACGGTCACGGTCGCCGTCGACGCGACCGCCGCGGTCGCCGCCGAGGTGCCCGATCGTGGACTGCTGCTGGCGCACCATCCGCTGCTGCTGCGCGGGGTCGACACCGTCGCGGCCAGCACCGCCAAGGGCGCCCTGATCCACCAGATGATCCGGACCGGCCGGGCGTTGTTCACCGCTCACACCAACGCCGACTCCGCTTCGCCTGGGGTCTCCGACGCGCTCGCCGAAACACTGGGCCTGGCCGTCGAGGAGGTGCTCGACCAGGCGGGTGGGGGATCCGACCTGGACAAGTGGGTCGTGTTCGTGCCCGCGGAGAACTCGGAGGCGCTGCGGGAAGCCATGTTCGCCGCCGGCGCCGGCCGCATCGGCGACTATTCCCACTGCTGCTGGACCACGACGGGCACCGGACAGTTCCTTCCCCACGACGGTGCGTCGCCGGCGATCGGTAGCGTCGGAGCGGTCGAACGGGTCCCCGAGGACCGGGTGGAGGTCATCGCCCCCGCGCGGTTGCGCGGGCGTGTGCTCGCCGCGATGCGAGACGCACATCCCTACGAGGAGCCCGCATTCGACATCTTCGCGCTGGCGCCGATCCCCGGGAATGCCGGGCTGGGAAGGGTCGGCGTGCTGGCCCGCCCGGAGTCGTTGTCGGCGTTCGTTTCCCGCGTTCGCGAGGCGCTGCCCGCCACGTCGTGGGGCGTGCGCGCATCGGGCGACCCGGAGGCGACGGTGTCGCGGGTCGCGGTGTGCGGCGGAGCGGGTGACTCGCTGCTCGGCGCCGTCGCCCGCCGCGGCGTGGACGCGTACGTGACGTCGGACCTGCGCCACCATCCCGCCGACGAACACCGACGCGCCTCCGAAGTGGCGCTGGTCGACGTCGCGCACTGGGCCAGTGAGTTCCCGTGGTGCCGTCAGGCCGCCGACCTATTGCGCGCGCACTTCGGCGATGCGCTGACCGTGCGGGTCTCCGACGTGCGCACCGACCCATGGAATGTCGAGAGTTGAGGCATGAAAGCTGAAGTAGCTCAACAACAGTCGTTACTCGAGCTGGCCGAACTCGATGCCCGGTTGAGTCGTCTGCAGCACCGCGCCAAACATCTGGCCGAACAGCAGCGGCTGGAGGAGGTGCAGGCCGCACACCGCCAAGCCAACGACCGGTTGGCTGCGTTGCAGATCGCGATCGAGGACTTGGATGCGCAGGTGGCCAAGTACGAATCGGAGATCGACGCCGTGCGTCAGCGCGAGGAGCGCGATCGCGCGCTTCTCGCCGGCGGCACGGTCGATGCCAAACAGCTCACCGAGTTGCAGCACGAACTCGACACACTCGAGCGCAGGCAGGCGGCGCTGGAGGACTCGCAGCTGGAGGTCATGGAGCGCCGCGAGGAACTGCAGAGCCAGCAGCAGACCGCGTTGGCCGACATCGACGAGCTGCAGAACGATCTGGGAGCCGCGCAGACGGCGTGCGACGAGGCGCGCACCGACCTCGACCAGCAGAAGCATCAGGGCATGTCGCGTCGCGAAGAACTGGTCGCCGCGCTCGACTCCGACCTCGTTGCGCTCTACGAACGACAGCGGGCCCGCGGCGGCGCGGGCGCCGGGCAGTTGCAGGGACGCCGGTGCGGAGCGTGCCGGATCGAGATCGACAAGGGCGAGCTGGCGCGGATCTCGGCCGCGGCCGACGACGACGTGCTGCGTTGTCCGGAGTGCGGGGCGATCCTGTTGCGGGTCAAGGGGTTCGACGCGTGAAGGTCGTCGTCGAGGCGGACGGGGGCTCGCGGGGTAACCCCGGACCTGCCGGCTACGGCTCGGTGGTGTGGTCGGCTGACCGCGCCGCCGTGCTCGCCGAGAGCAAGGAGGCGATCGGCCGCGCCACCAACAACGTCGCGGAGTATCGCGGGCTGATTGCCGGCCTCGGCGAGGCGGCCAGTCTGGGCGCGAGCGAAGTCGATGTGTTCATGGATTCCAAGCTCGTGGTGGAGCAGATGTCGGGGCGCTGGAAGGTCAAGCATCCCGACCTCGCCCCCCTGCATCGGCAGGCCCGGGAACTCGCTGCGCGCTTCGACCGGGTCACGTACACGTGGATCTCGCGGTCGAAGAACAGTCATGCCGACCGGTTGGCGAACGAGGCGATGGACGCCGCGGCCGAATCACTCAGCGGCCCAGCGCAAGCCACGCCGCAGCAGGCGCCGAATCCGGTGGCGTGGAGCGGGGCGCGGGGCGCGCCGACCCGGTTTCTGCTGCTGCGGCACGGTCAGACGGAGTTGTCGGTGCATCGCCGGTATTCGGGCCGCGGCAACCCGGCGTTGACCGACCTCGGACGACGCCAGGCCGAAGCGGCTGCACAGTATCTGGCCCGGAAAGGCGGAATCGCCGCCGTCATCACCTCGCCGCTGCAGCGCGCCTATGACACCGCGACGGCGGCGGCCAAGGCGCTCGGCCTGGACGTCTCTGTCGACGACGACCTGATCGAGACCGACTTCGGCGCGTGGGAGGGGCTGACGTTCACCGAAGCCGCCGAGCGGAATCCCGACCTGCACCGGCGCTGGCTGCGGGACACCTCCACGGCACCGCCGCAGGGGGAGAGTTTCGATGCCGCCGCCGAGCGGGTCGGCCGGGCGAGGGCGCGGATCATCACCGAGCATGAGGGGGACACCGTGTTGGTTGTCTCGCACGTGACTCCGATCAAGACGCTTCTGCGCATGGCGCTCGACGGTGGCGCGAGCATCCTCTACCGGCTTCATCTCGACCTGGCGTCGCTGTCGATCGCGGAGTTCTATCCCGACGGCGCGGCCTCGGTGCGGCTGGTCAATCAGACCGCCTACCTTGACGAGTCGTGAAGATGGAGCCGCTCACCATGCGGCCCGAAGATCGTTATCGCTTCAACTGGCCCGTCGACCACCCCGAACCAGTGCGGCGTCCAGGTGGAAAACTCAACGGCCTCACCAGGTTTGACTGTGAAATCCCGCTCACCGAGGATCAGCCGCAGTTGACCGGACAGCACGTACATCCAATCCTGGCCCTCGTGCACCGGCAGTTCGGCGGGCGGGGTGCGGCGCCGGGCGCTGATCCTGATCTTGAACGCGTGCAGACCGCCCGCGGCCTGGCGGGTCAGTGGCCAGTACGTGATCCCGTGTGCCGTGTGAGATCCGCTGCGCACCCGGGGATCCTCGGCTTCCGGTGCGCGCAGTAGTTCGTCGGTGCTCACCGACAGCGCGGCGGCCAACCTCGGCAGGTGGTCCAGCGCGAGGCGGCGCTTGCCGGATTCGAGTCGGCTCAGCGTCGACACGTCGATGTTCGACCGTCCCGCGACCTCCTCGAGGGTCAGGCCGCGCTGCATGCGCAGTTCGCGCAGTCTGCGCCGCACCTTCGCGTCGACGCTCTCTTCTGCTTTTGCCTCCATGGCAAGAAAGCTTGGCATTTCGTAAGGACGGTTGCAAGGTGGACGCATGGACACAGATTGGGATTGCGTCGTGGTCGGCGGCGGTGCGGCCGGGCTGAGCGCCGGCCTGGTGCTGGGCCGGGCCCGGCGGCGCACGCTGGTGATCGACTCCGGCGCACAGAGCAACCTGGCCGCCCACGGTATCGGTGGACTTCTGGGGCACGACGGTCGGCCGCCGGCGCAGCTGTACGCACTGGGGCGCGAAGAACTGTCGGCGTATCCGAGCGTCGAGGTGCGGACCGGTGAAGTGGTCAGCGGTGAACGGATCGGGGGACGCTTCGAGTTGCGGACGGGGGACGGCCGGATCGAACGGACCCGGCGGGTGCTGCTGGCCACCGGCATGGAGTATCGACCACCGGCGCTTCCGGGGCTGGCGGAGTTGTGGGGCCGGTCGGTTTTCCACTGCCCGTTCTGCCACGGCTGGGAAGTTCGCGACCAGCCGCTGGGCGTACTGGCGCGCGGCGAGCGTGCGGTGCACTCGGCGCTGTTGTTGCGTATGTGGAGCGACGACGTGGTATTGCTCACCGACGGACCCGCCGATCTCGACGAGGGCCAGCGGCGACGGTTGGACGCCGCGGACGTCTCGATCGATGAGCGGGCAGTCGCCGAACTCGCCGTGCGGGACGGGGATTTGGAGGCCGTGGTGTTCGCAGACGGGAGCCGCCTGGCGCGGACGGGTCTGCTGGTCGCGTCGACGCTGCATCAACGTTCGTCGCTCGCCGAGCAACTGGGCACGACGCAGGGCGACCCGACGCCGATTGCGCAGGATCCCGTGTATGTCGATGCGTTCTACCGCACCAGTGCGCCTGGCGTTTTCGCCGCCGGTGACCTAAGCGCACAGATGCCGCAGGTGGCCGCCGCAGTGGCCGGGGGTTCGGCAGCAGCCGCCGCCGTGGTGCAAAGCCTTGTCGAGGACGATTTTCCAGTTGATGTTCCGGAAGGGAGCCGACATGTCAACGCCTGACGCCAAACAGCATTGGGAAGAGCGCTACAGCGAACAGGACCGCATCTGGAGTGGGCGGGCGAACGTCCGTCTCGTCGAGGTGGCGTCGGGCCGCAAGCCCGGCGTCGCACTGGATCTCGGCAGCGGCGAGGGCGGCGACGCGATGTGGCTCGCCGAACACGGGTGGCGGGTGGTCGCCGTCGACATCTCCGACACCGCGCTACGACGGGCCGCCGAAGATGCGGCCGCGCGTGGGGTCGTGGACCGGATCGAGTTCCGCCAGCACGACCTGTCGGAGAGCTTTCCCGGAGGGGGAGTTCGATCTGGTGAGCGCGCAGTTCCTGCACTCCACTTTTCCGCTCGACCGGACGCCGATCTTCCAAGCGGCGGCTCGGGCCGTCCGACCGGGCGGTCTGCTGCTGATCGTCGATCACGGTGCGCCGCCGCCGTGGCTGTCCGAGGTCCATGACCACCACCACACGTTCACACCGCCCGACGAAGTAGTGGCGGCGCTCAATCTATCGGAGGCCGAATGGGAACCGGCGCAGATCGAGACGCCGATACGCGAGGTGACGACGCCGGACGGTGAGCCGGCGCAGTGGGCCGACAACGTGATCGTCTTGCGGCGGCGCTAGCGCGTCACTTCGCGTCGTGAAAGATGAGCCCGAGCGTATAGCGCTCACCCGAGCGCACCAACGAAACACCGTGGCGCACGGGGGCGGCCGACCAGCCGCGGCTGGACCGCACGGGCCTCTCGCGGGTGGTGAAGACAAATCCGTGCCCGTGCGGCAGCAGCGTGGCGGTGCCGCGGGACTGGGCGCGGGGGCGTTGTTCGACGAGGATGAACTCGCCGCCGGTGTGGTCGATGCCCGGTTCACTGAGGTTGATCACGACCTGCAGCGGAAACACCAAGTCGCCGTAGAGGTCTCGGTGTAGCGCGTTCCAGTCACCGGGTCCGTATTTGAGCAGGATCGCCGTCGATTTCGTCTGGCCGGCGGCGTGGCACTGGTCGAGCCAGTCGTCGAAGCTGTCCGGCCACGGGGTCGGACGACCCAACTTGTTCCACCAGTCCCGCGCGATCGGGAGCAGTCGCGGATACAGCGCCCGCCTGAGCGCTCCGACCGGTTCGGGATACGGCTGGCGGAGGTAGCGGTATTCGCCCTCCCCGAAGCGATATCGAGCCATGTCGATGGTGGCGCGGAACATGTCGTCGGCGGGATAGAGGCTCCTGATCTCCGCCGCTTCGCCCTTCGTGAGCAGCCGGGGAAGCAGAGCACCGCCGGTGGCGTCGAGTTCAGCGGCGATGGACTCCCAGTCGCCGGAGTCCACGCGAGTGCGCCATTTCGTCTGCGCCATACCAGGTAGACGCTCGCCGGCGGCGGATCGTGAGATCTGCTCATCGCAGACATTTCGTAGGGTTGTCCCCAAGTTCGAATTCATCCACAGGTTGCGTCTGCCAAGAAGTTTGAGCCAGTGGAGCGGCGTAACGTCGCACATATGTTCGATCAGCTTGTGGCGGCGGCCGTGGGTACTCGGGGTGCCGCGGCGGTGGGGAGGTGGGCGCGGGTGGAAAACGCCGCCTGCGCGCGCCGGCTGCTCGCCAGCGCTGAGGTGCTCGAGCGGCTGCTGTCGGAGGCTGGGGCGGTGGATCGGGAACAGTGGTGCATCGACAACTGGTCGATGGCCGCCGCGGAGGTCGCGGCCGCCCAAGGCGTGTCGCTGGGGGTGGCCTCGCATCAGCTCTTGATCGCCGATGAGTTGCGGCACCGGTTACCGCGGGTGGCCGAGGTGTTCGCCACCGGGGCGGTCTCGTATCGGATGGTCGCCGAGGTGGCGGCGCGAACCCGGCTGATTCGCGATGCCGAGGCGATGGCCAAGGTCGACACCGAGCTGGCCGCCCAGATCGGCGGATGGGGATCGTTGTCGGTGGGCAAGCTGCACAGCGCGATCGACTACTGGGTGGATCGCTACGACCCGGCCGCGGTGCGGCGCAGCGAAGCTCATGCCCGCGACCGCTACGTCGATATCTATGACCCCGACGATGGATCGGGCACCGCCTCGATTCAGGGGTCGTTGCTGGCCACCGACACTGAGGCCTTGGATCAGCGCCTGGATGCGATGGCCGCCGCGGTCTGCGACGCTGATCCGCGCACGGTCGATCAGCGCCGTTCGGATGCGTTGGGCGCGTGGGGCCGCGGCGCCGATCGCCTGCAGTGTGCTTGCGGCAGTGAGGACTGTGAGGCCGCCGCGGCGACCACGAGTGCGGTGGTAATTCATGTGGTGGCTCGCGAGGAGTCATTGACCGATGACACTCCGGCGCACTTGGACGGGGAAGCGCCACGCCCGTCGGGCGAACCGACTGGCCCGGCCGCCACCGACCCGGGGTATCTGATGGGCCGGGGAATGCTGCCCGCTCCGCTGCTGGCTTCCAAGCTGGTCGGCAGCGCCAAACTGAAACCGGTTGTTCATCCCGGCGACAGCCCGCCCGAGGCGCGCTACATTCCGTCGGCGGTATTGGCGTGGTTCGTGCGATGCCGGGATCTGACGTGCCGGTTCCCAGGCTGCGACGAGCCAGCCGATCATTGCGATCTTGACCATACGATCGCCTATCCGCACGGGCCGACACAGGCGTCGAATCTGAAGTGCTTGTGCCGAAAACATCACTTACTGAAAACGTTTGGTGGCTGGCGTGATGAACAGCATCCGGATGGCACAGTCATCTGGACCTCACGCCACGGTCAGCGGATCACCACCTGTCCCGGCTCGAAGGTGCTGTTCCCCGCACTGTGCCGGCCCACCGCACCGGTCGACCCCGCACTCGTCGCCGCGGCAGAAGCAGCAGCTGATGCGAACACCCGCGGGTTGAAGATGCCCCGCCGCAAGCAAACCCGCGCAGCGGATCGCGCCCGAGCCATCGCCGAGGAACGCTTGCATAACGAAACCCACGCCGCCGCACGCCTCGCCGAACGCGACCGTCCGCCGCCGTTCTAGCGCCGAAGCCGGATGTAGGCCACCGCTAGGCCGGTGGCGTCCACGGCGTCAGTCGGGGAATCCACGCGGGTACGTTGCCGCGGTAGGCCTCATACTGCTGCCCATAGGTGCGAACCAGGGTCGGTTCTTCGTACCAGCGCACGAACGAGGCCGTGACAGCCCATGCGATCACGGCGTAGACGACCAGCCACACGCTCGCGAACAGCACTGCCTGGCCGAGGATCGCCGTGATGAGACCGGCATACATCGGGTTGCGGATGAACCGGTTGAAGCCCGTCACCACCAGTCGTTCGGTTGGCGCGACGGGCATCGGAGTGCCACCGGCCCTCACGAATTCGACGAACGCGTGCACCGGCGGCACAAGGCCCGCGACCACCAACACAGCGCCCAGTGCCAGCCGCCACGCCGAAACGGGATCGGGAAGATCCCAGCGGGTGATCAGCCACGGGCCGAGCCCGACGAAGGTGCCGGGCGCGACCACGAAGAACGCCGCGGAACTGATCGCGGCGGCCGGTTTTCGCACTCAACCAGTATGGGCCGGGAAGTCCGTCAATTGGGTGAGCCGCACGCTGTTTCCGGACGGATCACGGAAGCCGGAATCGATGCCGTACGGCATCTGGTGCGGCTCCTCGGTGAACTCCACCCCGCGAGTTCTCAGTTCCTCGAAGGAGCGCTGGCAGTCGTCGGTGGTGAGGAATACCGTGCCGGCGAACCCCTTCGCGGTGAGATCGAGCACCTGCTGACGGGTGGCTTCGTCCATCACCGGCGCGCCGGGCACGGCCATCAAGACCAGCGAAAAGTCGTCTTGTCCCGGCGGGCCCACCGTCAGCCACCGGAACGGCGTGTTCTCATCGGGAAGCGAAACATCTTGGCGCACTTCCATTCCGACCTTCTCGGTCCAAAACTTCAATGCCACGTCCTGGTCGTGAACCCATATCTGGGCGCTCGCGATTCTCAACATGGGCACGACGCTACGACGCCGGTCGCCGGCCCGTCTTCTCCCCGTGTGCTGTCTTGCGGACCCGACTGTCGGCGGGCGGGCGGGTGTCGCGTTTGAGAACGCAGCTGGGCACCCGGGCGTGCACGGAGGCCGGCGGCATGCTGGCGCGGTAGGCCGCCGGCGGCTTGCCGTACACCCGGGCGAATGACGTGGTGAACGATCCGACGCTGGCCAACCCGACCATCACGCAGATATCGGCCACCGAGCGGTCGGTGTACCGCAACAGTGCCGCTGCCCGCTCCAGCCGCCGGGTCTGCAGATAGGAATGCGGCGATTCGCCGAAAGTGCGAGTGAACATCCGGCTGAAATGCGCCCGCGACAACCCGGCCGCGGCGGCTAGGTCGTCGACGGTGATGGGCTCGGCATAGCGCGCGTCGACCAGATCTTTGGCGCGCATGAGATAGCGCGCCGGAGGAACCTGCGCCATAGGCATAAGTATGTCCAACTCGCGGAACAGCGGCGACAGGCAGTACGTTGTATGCGCGGATGAGTTGGCTGGGCGGCCGCGGAATCGAGGTTCGCCTCGGTTTCGAGGAAAGTCCGGACTTCACAGAGCAGGGTGATTGCTAACGGCAATCCGAGGTGACTCGCGGGAAAGTGCCACAGAAAACAGACCGCCACCGGTGACGGTGGTAAGGGTGAAACGGTGCGGTAAGAGCGCACCAGCATTCCGGGTGACCGGAGTGGCTAGGCAAACCCCACCCGAAGCAAGGCCAAGAAGGCCGCAACCTGGTTGCGGCCGCGCAGGCGCCCGAGGGTTGCTCGCCCGAGCCTGCGGGTAGGCCGCTCGAGGCACCCGGCGACGGTGTGTCCAGATGGATGGTCGCCACCTCGCCGCCGCGGTCAGCTGCGGTGGTGAGGGACAGAATCCGGCTTACAGGCCAACTCATCCGCCACGCCGGCCGGTCACCGCGCCTTTCGCACCGCCTTGGCCAGCTTCTTCAACGCGCCGTCCAACTGCTCGCGCGCGCGTTGGGCGACGCCTTCCTCCTGCTGGTAGAGCACGCCGTAGGTGAACGTGTCTTCGCCTGCGGCGTGCGCGACTTCGGCCTGCTGACTGAGATGAGTCCGGCTGACCACGCTGTCCTGGTGGTCGCCGAGCAGCGACTGAACGGATTTCGCCCGATCCGACACCTTGGCTGCGCCGGTTGCTGCGGCGGTGTAGCGAAGGCGTTTGGCGCCCTTGCGGATTCGATGCAGCGCTTCGTCCTTTTCGGTGTCCGCCGCGGCAGCGGCCTTGGCCGCTTTACGCACCCGCTTGTAGGCCGCGTCGATCGTCGCCTGGCCGTGCTCCTGCTCGTCCTGCAGCGCCGGTTCGGCGGCCACCAAGCCTTCGAGCGCATCGAGAAGCCGGAAGTAGCGCTGCGAGCGCATCGCGATCAGTGACCGGCGCAGCCCGGCCGCATAGCGCCGCTTGGCGCCGTCGACCAACCGCTCCCGCACCGGGCCACGGACCAGTTCCTCGGGCAGCTCATCGAGCGCCTGCTCGTAGCGTTCGGCCAGCACTTCCGCGTCACGCGCCACGCCGAGGATCCCGGCGAGCTGGCGGAGTTCGTCGAGGATCCACGCGTCGTCCGAAATGCCGAACGAGTCGCGTGCCGACTGCAGCAGGCTGCGGATCTTGCGCGTCGTCACCCGCATCTGGTGTACCGAGTCGAAGACGTCGGCACGGACCGCACGGTCCCACTCGATCAGCTCCTCCACCTGTTCGGCCACCGCCCGGTGCACCGGATCGGCCGGACTCCGAACCGCCTCGGCTTGCGACGACTCGGCCAGTACCCGCGCCAGTTTGGAACCGCTGGCCGCCGGAGTGGCTCCCGCGTCGATCAGTCGGTTGGACAACCGGTCGAGCAGTTCGCGGTCGGCGCCGCCGGCCAGCTCCAGTTCCCATTCGCGCCAAGCCTGCTCGTGGCCGCCCGGCTCCGCCGCAGCGGTCACCTCGTCGTCGCAGAACTCCGCCACCGGTGTCCCGTCGGGACCGAAGAGCAGGTCCACGGTGCGCCGGGTCGAGATCCGCGCGACCGGCCCCAGCGGGCGGTCACGCACGATGGCCAGCACGACGTCACGCAGCGTCGCGGGCACCTCGTCCGCTTCGCCGAGGGGCTCTCGGACCTCGGTGCGGGCATCGGGACCGGCCGGAAGTTTGAGATGCCATCCGGCGTCGGCACCGCCGGTGCGGCGGCGCAGCGTGATGCGGCGCGCCGCTAGGCCGTGGTCCGGGGTGTCGAAGTACACGGCTTCCAGCCGGTGCGCCGGTCCGCGTTCGACGCGCACCACCGACGACAAACCGTCGAATGACGGTGTCACGGTCGAATCGACGACGTCGAACTTGCGCTCGACCTCGAGATGCCGCGATGACTGGTCATTGGATTTGCCCATGGTGCGAGACAGATTGCCACATGCGGGTGAACACGGGGGAGCGCCCCGAAGATAGGGTCCACCTGTGACCGATTACGAAACGTTGACCTTCGAGCACACCGGCGCCATCGCCCGTATCACGCTGAACCGGCCGGACGCGGCAAACGGCATGAACGCCACCATGACTCGTGAACTGGCCGCCGCCGCCAAGCAATGCGATACCGACGCGACCAAGGTCGTCGTGCTCACCGGATCGGGCCGGTTCTTCTGCGCCGGTGGAGATTTGAAGTCGTTCGCGTCAGCGGCGGACCGGGGCTCTCACATCAAGGGCGTCGCCGACGATCTGCACCGGGCGATATCGACTTTCGCACGGATGAACGCGGTGCTGATCACCGCGGTGAACGGTACCGCGGCGGGCGCGGGGTTCTCGATCGCGGTGACCGGCGATCTGGTGCTGGCCGCGGAGTCCGCGTCGTTCACGATGGCCTACACCCGGGTGGGGTTGAGCCCCGACGGCAGCGCGTCGTACTACCTGCCGCGGCTCATCGGGATCACCAAGACCAAGGAGCTCATGCTGACCAACCGCACCCTCTCCGCGCAGGAGGCGTCGGCATGGGGTTTGGTCACCGAGGTGGTTGCCGACGCCGAGCTGGCCGACCGGGCCGCGAAGCTGGCCGATCAAATGGCCGCCACCCCAGCCGGTTCCAACGGCGGCATCAAGCAGCTGCTGCTCGGGACGTTCATGAACGGACTCGAGGAGCAGATGGAGTTCGAGAGCCGGCTCATCGCCGAACGCGCGGTTTCCAGCGACGGCGTCGAGGGCGTCGACGCCTTTCTGGCCAAGCGCAAGCCAGCCTTTCAGTAGGCGCCGTCACCCGGCGCGGCCAGAGGAATCAGAACGAGTGCTCGTCGGCGGGGAACACCCCGCCGGCCACCTCGTCGGCATATTGCTCTGCGGCACGGCGGAGTTCACCGCCGACATCGCCGAAGCGCTTGACGAACTTGGCGGTCTTGCCGTTGGTCATCCCGGCCATGTCCTGCCAGACCAGCACTTGCGCGTCGCAGTTCGGGCCCGCGCCGATTCCGATGGTGGGGATCGTCAGCTTGCCGGTGATCTGGGTGGCCAGTTCGGCCGGCACCATCTCCATCACGACGGAGAAGGCGCCCGCTTCCTGCACGGCGATGGCGTCGTGAATGGTTTGCTCGGCGGCGTCACCGCGGCCCTGCACGCGAAACCCGCCCAGCCCGTTGACGCTCTGCGGGGTGAAGCCGATGTGCGCCATGACCGGGATGCCCGCCGCGCTCAGCGTCGCGATCTGTTCGACCACGCGCTCGCCGCCCTCGAGCTTGACCGCGTGCGCGCCGGTCTCCTTGAGGAATCGGGTGGCCGTGGAAAGAGCTTGGCGAGCGCCTTCTTCATAACTGCCGAACGGCAGGTCGGCCACGACCAGCGCGTGCGCGGCGCCGCGCACCACACCGCGCACCAGCGGGATCAGCTCGTCGATGCTCACGGGCACGGTCGTGTCATAGCCGTAGACGACGTTGGCGGCCGAATCGCCGACCAACAGCACCGGGATACCGGCGTCGTCGAAGATGCGCGCGGTCGAGTAGTCGTACGCGGTGAGCATCGCCCACTTGTGGCCTTCGGCCTTCCATTTGTGCAGATGTAGGGTGCGGATCTTGCTCCGCGGTGCGGAGGCAGCGCCGTAGACAGTCTGCTCAGACATCGATGTCCCCCAAGCGGGTGAGTCGGGTCGAATCCTCGAGGCCGAAATCGGTCCCCGGGTTCGTCTGACGCCCCCAGTCTGCCACTTCGCGCGCGAGATGGTGAAAGCCCTGTTGAGTGGATTTCCTCACACCGGCCGCCGCCGGGCATAACATCGGCGCATGCAACGGCTCAGCGGGCTCGACGCCAGCTTCCTGTACCTCGAAACCGCGCAGCAGCCGCTGCATGTGTGCTCGATACTCGAACTCGACACCTCGACAATGCCCGGCGGTTACACCTTCGATCGATTCCGGGACGCGTTCAATCAGCGGATCAAGGCGATGCCACAGTTCCGCGAGAAGCTTGCCGACAGCCGCTTCAACCTCGACCATCCGGTTTGGGTGGAAGACAAGGACTTCGACGTCGACCGCCATCTGCATCGCATCGGCCTGCCCGGAGCCGGCGGCCGCCGGGAGCTCGCCGATTTCTGCGGCCACCTCGCGGCGCTGCCGCTCGACCGCAGCCGTCCGCTGTGGGAGAAGTGGGTGATCGAGAACGTCGAGGGCACCGATCCGCAGGACGGCGGGCGGCTCGTGGTGATGACCAAGGTGCACCACGCCGGGGTCGACGGGGTCACCGGCGCCAACCTGATGTCGCAGTTGTGCAGCACCGAACCGGACGCACCGCCGCCCGATCCGGTCGACGGTCCCGGCGACGCGAGCTCCCTGGAGATCGCCGTCACCGGTGCCGTCAAGTTCGCCACCCGGCCGCTGAAGCTGGTCAACGCGCTGCCGATGACGCTGTCGTCGGTGGTCGACACCGTGCGCCGGGCCCGCTCCGGCCTGTCGATGGCGCCTCCGTTCGCCGCGCCGAGGACAGCGTTCAACACCAACGTGACCGGTCACCGCAACATCGCGTTCGCGCAACTGGATCTCGAGGACGTCAAGACCGTGAAGAACCACTTCGGGGTCAAGCTGAACGACGTGGTGCTGGCGCTGGTGTCCGGTGTGCTGCGCAAGTTCCTGGCCGACCGTGGGGAACTGCCGGAGAACTCGCTCGTCGCAATGGTGCCGGTGTCGGTGCACGACAAGTCCGATCGGCCGGGCCGCAACCAGGTGTCGGGCATGTTCTCGCGACTGGAGACGCACATCGACGACCCGGCGGCCCGGCTCAAATCCATCGCCGAAGCGAATTCCGTTGCGAAACAACACAGTTCGGCCATAGGCGCCACCCTGCTGCAGGACTGGACACAGTTCGCCGCCCCCGCGGTGTTCGGTGTCGCGATGCGCGTCTACGCGGCGAGCCGGTTGAGCGGCGCCAGGCCGGTGCACAACCTCGTCGTCTCCAACGTCCCGGGCCCTCAGGTGCCGCTGTACTACCTGGGCTGCGAAGCCAAGGCGATGTACCCGCTGGGGCCGATCTTCCACGGCTCGGGGCTGAACATCACCGTGATGTCGCTGACCGGATCGCTGAACGTCGGCATTGTGGGTTGCCCGGAGTTGCTGCCTGATCTGTGGGACATGGCCGACGACTTCTCCGTGGCGCTCGACGAGTTGCTGGCCGCCACGCGATAGTGGCTTAGCCAGGGCCGATGGGTGTCCATGGCAGCATGTGGAGCCATGAACGCCAAGCTGGGGGTCCTCGCGGCCACTGTGTTGTTCGCGGCCACCGGTTGCAGCCATCTGGTCGACGGCCGCGCCGTCGTCGCGGTGCCTCCGCCCGGTACCCCGATCGACTGGCGGGCGTGCCAGACCGAGAAGACCGACGAGTCGCGCGTCCCGGCGGGCGCGGAGTGCGGGATGTTGTCGGTGCCGGTGGACTACGACGAGCCCGACGGTGACGTCGCCCGTATCGCGATGATCCGGTTCAAGGCGACCGGCGACAAGATCGGTTCTCTGATCATCAATCCCGGTGGGCCGGGCGAGTCCGGCGTTGAAGCCGCCGCGAACGTCGTCGGCTCGCTGCCGGAGTCGGTGCGCCAGCACTTCGATCTCGTCGGCTTCGATCCCCGCGGCGTCGCCAACTCCACCCCGGCACTGTGGTGCAACTCGGACGCCGACAACGACCGGTTGCGGGCCGAACCTCAAGTCGACTACTCGCCCGAGGGCGTCGCCGAGATCGAGAAGGAGACCAAGGCGTTCGTCCAACGCTGCGTGGACAAGATGGGCAAGGAGTTCCTCGCCAACGTCGGAACCGTCGACGTGGCCAAGGATCTCGAAGCGATGCGACAGGCGCTCGGCGACGAGAAGCTGACCTACCTCGGCTATTCCTACGGCACCCGCATCGGTGCCACTTACGCGGAGAACTACCCCGACAAGGTGCGGGCGATGGTCCTCGACGGCGCGGTGGACCCCAACGCCGATCCGACCGAGGCCAACGTCCGGCAGGCCGCCGCGTTCCAGACCGCGTTCAACGACTACGCCGCCGACTGCGCGAAGAGCCCGACGTGTCCGCTGGGCACCGACCCGGCCAAGGCGACCGAGGTCTACCACAGCCTGGTCGACCCGCTGGTGGAGCAACCGCTCGAAACGCGGGACCCGCGCGGCCTCAGTTACTCCGACGCGATCGTGGGCACGATCCTGCCGCTGTACTCGCCGAACCTGTGGCGGCATCTCACCCAGGCGCTGAGCGAAATGAAGAGGGGCACCGGCGACACCATGCTCGCGCTGGCCGACCTGTACATGGGCCGCGACGAGCAGGGCCACTACAACAACTCCACCGACGCGCGAGTCGCGATCAACTGCGTGGACAAGCCCGCGGTGACCGACCGCGCCAAGGCCGTCGAGGAGGACCGGCGGGTCCGGGAGGCCGCGCCGTTCATGAGTTACGGCGAGTTCACCGGTCATGCCCCGCTGAGCACGTGCGCCTTCTGGCCGGTGCCACCCACCAGCGAACCGCACGAGATCGAAGTCAGCGGGCTGCCGCCGACACTCGTGGTGTCGACGACCAACGACCCGGCAACGCCGTATCAGGCCGGTGTGGAACTGGCCGACCAACTCGGCGGCGCGCTGGTGACGTTCGAGGGAACTCAGCACACGGTGGTGTTCCAGGGCAACCAGTGCGTCGACGACATCGCCGCGCGCTATCTCGTCGACCTGACGTTGCCCGCGCCTGGCACCACGTGTTCGTCTGCCTGATCACGGCCGGGTCACCGTTGCATCGAGAGTAGAGACCGCGCAGCGGTCGGCATGCAACGATGTCAGCCATGTGGCGGATGGGGCGGATGGTGTCCGCGTTCGCTGCGGTGGCCGTCATCGCTTGTCCGGTCAGTTCGGCGAGTCCCGAAGGTCAATCCGCGCAGGCGTATGGGCAGCCGCCGGAATGGAGCGGATGCGAACACTTCATCGGCGCCAAGAAGACCGCGGCTATTCCGGCCGCTCGCTGCGGCACCGTCTCGGTGCCCGTCGACTACGCGAAACCGGCTGGCGCACAAGCGCAGCTGGCCGTCATCCGGGTGCCGGCCACCGGCGACCGGATCGGCGTGCTGGTGGTCAACCCCGGCGGGCCGGGCGCATCGGCGGTCGAGACCGTCGCGGGCATGGGCGCCGCGCTGGCCGACTCGGAGATCGGCCGCCGCTTCGACCTCATCGGCATCGATCCGCGGGGCGTCGGGCACTCGACACCCGAATTGCGTTGTCGCACCGACGAAGAGTTCGATGCGTTCCGGCGTGAACCGCTCGCCGATTACAGCCCCGCCGGTGTCGCGCACATCGAGCGGTTGTACCAGCAGTTCGTGCAGTCATGCGTGGACAGGATGGGCACCGAGTTCCTGGCCAACGTCGGCACCGTGACCTCGGCTCAGGACATGGACGTCGTGCGGGCCGCGCTCGGCGAGAACCAGATCAACTATCTCGGGTTCTCCTACGGCACCCAGCTCGGCGCCGCCTACGCCGAGCGGTATCCCGACCGGGTTCGGGCCATGGTGCTCGACGGCGCGATCGACCCGAAGCTCGACCCGATCGACGGCCGGATCCGCCAGATGGCCGGTTTCCAGGCCGCGTTCGACGCCTATGCGGCCGACTGCGCCGAGTCGGCGGGCTGCCCGCTGGGCACCGACCCCGCCCGGTTCGTCGAGCGCTACCACCAGCTGGTCAACCCGTTGGTCCAGCGCCCGGGCCAGACCTCGGACCCGCGCGGGCTGAGCTACCAGGACGCGATCACCGGAACGGTGAACGCGCTTTACTCGCAGCGGTATTGGAAGTACCTCACCAGCGGCCTGCTCGGCCTGCAGCGCGGCACGGACGCCGGTGACCTGCTGCTGCTCGCCGACGAATACCAGGGCCGCGACGAAGCCGGGCATTACACCAACCAGCAGGACGCGTTCACCGCGATCGGCTGTGTGGATTCGCCGTATCCGAGCGAGCCGGCCGCGTGGGCCCAGGCGGACCGCCGGATCCGCGAGGTCGCTCCATTCCTGTCCTACGGCACCTTCACCGGCTTCGCCCCGCGCGACGTGTGTGCGATGTGGCCGGTGCCGCCCACCTCGACGCCGCACCCGGCCACGCCGCCCGGGCCGGGCAAGGTCGTCGTCGTATCGACCACCGGCGACCCGGCCACGCCGTACCAGGCGGGCGTCGACCTCGCCCGCCAGATGGACGCTCGGCTGATCACGTTCGACGGCACGCAGCACACGGTGGTGTTCAACGGCGACGCGTGCGTGGACACCGCGGTGGTCGACTTCCTGGTCCGCTCGGTCGTCCCGCCGGCCGGACTGCGCTGTTGATAGCAGCCGCCGTGTAACACAGATTTAACAGCCGGTGCCTACGCTGCGGTCATGGACCGGCAGAAGGAATTCGTGCTGCGCACGCTGGAGGAACGCGACATCCGCTTCGTCCGGCTGTGGTTCACCGACGTGCTCGGATACCTGAAGTCGGTCGCGATCGCCCCGGCCGAACTCGAGGGGGCGTTCGAGGAGGGCATCGGCTTCGACGGCTCGGCGATCGAGGGCTTCGCGCGGGTCTCGGAAGCCGACATGGTCGCGCGCCCGGACCCGTCGACGTTCCAGGTGCTGCCGTGGGCCGACGGCTCGGGCCGGCACCACTCGGCGCGGATGTTCTGTGACATCACCATGCCCGACGGGTCGCCGTCGTGGGCCGACTCGCGTCACGTGCTGCGCAGGCAGCTGGCCAAGGCCAGCGATCTCGGCTTCTCCTGCTACGTGCACCCGGAGATCGAGTTCTTTTTGCTCAAGCCCGGTGAGGACGACGGCTCGGCGCCCGTGCCCGCGGACAACGGCGGGTACTTCGACCAGGCCGTGCATGATTCGGCCCCCAACTTCCGCCGCCACGCCATCGATGCGCTCGAGCAGATGGGCATCTCGGTGGAGTTCAGCCACCACGAGGGCGCCCCCGGCCAGCAGGAGATCGACCTGCGCTACGCCGACGCGCTGTCGATGGCCGACAACGTGATGACCTTCCGCTACGTCGTCAAGGAGGTCGCCCTCGGTGACGGGGTGCGGGCGTCGTTCATGCCGAAACCGTTCGCGGAGCACCCCGGTTCGGCCATGCACACCCACATGAGCCTGTTCGAGGGCGACACCAACGCCTTCCACAGCCCCGACGACCCGCTGCAGCTCTCCGACGTCGCCAAGTCCTTCATCGCGGGAATCCTCGAGCACGCCAAGGAGATCAGTGCCGTCACCAACCAGTGGGTGAACTCCTACAAGCGCCTCGTGCACGGCGGCGAGGCGCCGACCGCGGCCTCGTGGGGCGCCGCGAATCGCTCGGCGCTGGTGCGAGTTCCGATGTACACCCCGCGCAAGGCCTCGTCGCGGCGCGTCGAGGTGCGCAGCCCCGACTCGGCGTGCAACCCGTATCTGACGTTCGCGGTGCTGCTGGCGGCCGGGCTGCGCGGCATCGAGAAGAACTACGTGTTGGCGCCCGAGGCCGAGGACAACGTCTGGACCCTCACCCCGGAGGAGCGCAGCGCGATGGGCTACAAGGAGCTGCCGGGCAGCCTCGGCGTGGCGCTCACCGAGATGGAGAACTCCGAGCTGGTCGCCGAGGCGTTGGGCGAGCACGTCTTCGACTACTTCCTGCGCAACAAGCGCGCGGAGTGGGAGAACTACCGCAGCCACGTCACCCCGTTCGAGCTGAAGGCCTACTTGTCTCTCTGACCGGAGCTCGCGCTACCTTTCTCTCGTGGCCAAACCTGCGACGCAGCGTTCGAAGCTGCCGAGCGTAGGGCGGCTCGGACTGGTCGAACCGTCCGCGCCTGCGGACCTGGACCGACTGGGCTGGAACTCCGAGGCTCACGTGGAGCTGCTGTGGTCGCTGTCGCGGGCACCCGACGCCGACACCGCGCTGCACACGATGGTCCGGCTGGCCGAGGCGTTGGACACGGGCTGGGACCAACTCAACCGGACGCTGCTCACCGACCGCGGCCTCCGCGGCCGACTGTTCGGTGTGCTGGGTTCCTCGCTCGCCCTCGGGGACCACCTCGTCGGCCATCCCGAGAACTGGCGCCTGCTCGCCGGTGACGTCGGGTTGCCGGCCGCCGAGGACTTGCGGGAGATGTTCGTGGCGCGCGCCGACGAGGCTTCGGACACTGCGGAGGCACTGCAGCCGCTGCGCAAGCTCTACCGCGACCGGCTGCTGGTGCTGGCGGCTCTGGATTTGGCACCGACGGTGGAGAACGAACCGGTGCTGCCGTTCTCGACCGTCGGTGAGCACCTGTCCGATCTCGCCGATGCGGCACTGGCCGCCGCGCTGCATCTGGCGCTCAAGACCGCAGGCGCCGACTCGCCGCCGCGGCTGGCGGTCATCGCGATGGGCAAATGCGGTGCGCGGGAACTGAATTACGTCAGCGACGTCGACGTGATCTTTGTGGTAGGGGAGGCGGCCGAGTCCGACCTCCGGATCGCCACCCGGGTGGCGGGCGAGATGATGCGGTTCGCCGCCGACGCGTTCTTCGAAGTCGACGCGGCGCTGCGGCCCGAGGGCAAGCACGGTCAGCTGGTACGCACCCTGGAATCGCACGTCGCGTACTACCAGCGGTGGGCCAAGACGTGGGAATTCCAGGCGTTGATGAAGGCGCGACCGGCCGCCGGTGACGCGGAGTTGGGTCGGGCCTACGTCGAGGCGCTGATGCCGATGGTGTGGACCGCGAGCGAGCGCGAGGACTTCGTCCCCGAGGTGCAGGCGATGCGCAGGCGCGTCGAGGAACTGGTGCCCGCCGAGCAGCGGTCGCGCGAGATCAAGCTCGGCACCGGCGGGCTGCGCGACGTCGAATTCGCCGTGCAACTGCTGCAGTTGGTGCACGGTCGCAACGACGAGGCGCTACACGTCGCCTCGACGGTCGGTGCGCTGGCCGCGCTCGGTCAGCGGGGATACATCGGTCGCGACGACGCTGCCAACCTCACCGCCTCGTATGAGTTCCTGCGGCTGCTCGAGCACCGCCTGCAGCTGCAGCGCCTGGTGCGCACCCACCTGCTTCCCGACGAGGACGACGACGAGTCACTGCGCTGGCTGGCCAGGGCCGCCCATGTGCGCCCCGACGGCACGCGCGATGCGCTCGGCGTGCTGCGCGAAGAGCTCAAGCGCCAGAGCCTGCGGGTGTCGCGGCTGCACGAGAAGCTGTTCTACCAACCGCTTTTGGAGTCGGTCGGACAACCGGCACTGAGTATTTCGGAGGGCATGACACAGGAGGCCGCCGAACGGCAGCTGGCGGCGCTGGGATACGAAGGGCCGCAGAGCGCATTGACGCACCTGGCCGCGCTGACCGGAACCAGCGCCCGTCGTGGCCGCGTGCAGCAGATTCTGTTGCCGACGCTGCTCAGATGGCTCTCCGACACACCCGACCCGGATGCGGGTCTGCTGTCCTACCGCCGCATCAGCGATGCGCTGTCCGAACAACGGTGGTTCCTGGCAACACTGCGGGACGAGGGAGCCGTCGCCAAGCGGCTCATGCAGGTGCTGGGCACCTCTGCGTACGTTCCGGAGTTGCTGATGCGGGCACCGGAGGTCATCCAGTCGTACGCCGACGGCCCCAACGGCCCCAAACTGCTCGACGTCGAACCCGATGCCGTGGCGCGGGCGCTGGTCGCCTCGGCCGCAAGGTATTCCGATCCGCAGCGCGCCATCGCGGCCGCACGCACCCTGCGCAGGCGCGAACTGGCGCGCATCGCCTCGGCCGACCTGCTCGGCATGCTGGAAGTCACCGAGGTCTGCGGCGCGCTGACGTCGGTCTGGGTTGCGGTGCTGCAGGCCGCGCTGGAAGCGGTGATTCGCGCCAACACTGGTGACCGGGGGCCGCTGGCCCGCATCGCGGTGATCGGGATGGGCAGGCTGGGCGGGGGCGAGCTCGGCTACGGCTCCGACGCCGATGTGATGTTCGTGTGCGAACCCGAAGCGGGAGTTGAGGAGTCGGCCGCGGTCAAATGGTCGGCGACGATCGCTGAGCAGGTGCGTACGCTGCTCGGGACGCCCAGCGCCGACCCGCCGCTGGAGGTCGACGCGAACCTGCGGCCCGAGGGCCGCAACGGCCCGCTGGTGCGGACCCTCGCCTCGTATGAGGCCTACTACGCGCGGTATGCGCAGACGTGGGAAGTGCAGGCGCTGTTGCGGGCCCATCGCGTGGCCGGCGATCTCGACCTGGGGGAGCGGTTCCTGCTGGCGATCGACAAGATCCGCTACCCACCGAACGGAGTGTCGGCCGAAGCGGTGCAGGAGATCAGGCGGATCAAGGCGCGGGTGGACGCCGAACGGCTGCCGCGTGGCGCCGACCCCAACACTCACACCAAACTGGGCCGCGGCGGCCTGACCGACATCGAGTGGACGGTGCAGTTGCTGCAGCTGCGGTATGCGCACGAAGTGCCCGCGCTGCACAACACCTCGACGTTGGAGTCGCTCAACGTGATCGGCGCCGCCGAGCTGATCGCTGAGGGCGACGTCGAGTTGCTGCGCCAAGCGTGGCTGACCGCGACCCGTGCGCGTAACGCGCTGGTGCTGGTGCGCGGCAAGCCGACCGACCAGCTACCCGGACCGGGCCGCCAGTTGAATGCCGTTGCGGTGGCGGCGGGTTGGGACACCGACGATGGCGGGGAGTTCCTCGACAACTATTTGCGGGTGACGCGCCGGGCGAAAGCTGTGGTCAAGAAGGTCTTCGGTGGATGAGACGGAGTGGATGAACGCATGAGCATGGATTTCGGGTTCGACGTGATCACCGAGGAGGAGTATCAGCGACAGCGGGCCCTGTACGGCCCGCTGACCGATGCGGTGCGCAAACTGATCTATGCGAGCCTGCACACCGAGATCGACGAAGCCGCGGTCGCCGACGCACAAGCGAGGATCGAAGCTATCACCGACATTCTCGAGAGCAGGCAGCGCCCGGTGTCCAGTACGCTGCGTCACGAGCTCACCGGACGACCCCTGGCGTGGGCGAATCCCGCTGTGGGACTGCGCAATGCGATCGCGCCCCCGATGGTCATCCAGCATGAGGAGGACGGGCGCTGCTGGAGTGAGTTCACGCTGAGCGGCGCCTACGAAGGCCCCCCGGGCTGGGTTCACGGCGGTATCTGCGCGCTGGTGCTCGACCACCTGCTGGGTGAGGCCGCGAGCGAAGGCCTCACGCAGCCGAAGTTCACCGGCACCATCTCGCTTCGGTATCTGCGCGGAACCCCGCTGGGCCGGCTGCGCGCGGAGGCGTTCGTGGAGCGGTCCGAGGGCGTCAAGACATTCGCCCGCGGATACCTGATGGACGCCGAGGGCCCCACGGTCGAGGCCGAGGGTGTCTTCATCCGGCCGGCGTGGGCCCGGGACGCCGGGTGAAGTTCTACGTCAGCCTGGCGTTCCTGGACACCAGCGAGATCGTCGAAATCGCCAGAGCCGCAGATGATCTCGGCTACGACGGTCTCGGTATTCCCGACCACGTCGTGAACCTGGAGACGCTGCAGACGCCGTATCCCTACACCAAGGACGGTAGCCGGCGCTGGGAGGCCTTCACCGACTGGCCCGACCCGTGGGTGCTGATCGGCGCGCTGGCCATGGTGACCTCGCGGTTGCGGTTCGTCACCACCGTGTACCTGCCCGCAATGCGCGACCCGTACTCGGCCGCGAAATCGATTGGCACCGCGGCTGTTCTGGCAGGAGGTCGGCTCGAACTCGGCATCGGCGTGGGCTGGTGCGAAGAAGAGTTCACCTTGATGGGCCAGCAGTTCGCGCGGCGCGGTAAACGCACCGACGAGATGCTCACGCTGATGAAGGAACTGTGGAAGCCCGGGTGGACGGAATTCGAGGGCGAGTTCTACCAGACGCCCCGGCTGGAGATGGAGCCGACGCCCCCGCCGATTCCGGTGTATGTGGGCGGGCTGTCGGATATCGCGCTGCGCCGCGCGGCGCGCCACGACGGTTGGATCGGCGACCTCATCACCACCGACCGGGCGCTCGAACGTGTCGCCAAGCTACGTGAGCTACGCGCCGAAAAGGGTTTGACGATGGACGATTTCACGGTCATCACGCCGCTGACCGACGCGTTCATCCCCGAGCATTACGAGCGCGCCAAGGCGGGCGGAATAGCAGGCATTGTGACCATGCCGTGGATGTTCTACGCCGGGCCGCAGGCGACGCTTCCGGAGAAGATCGACGGGATGAAGCGTTTCCGCAAGGACCTCGGCCTGGATCAGTAGCGGGGTCTGCGGAAACGGCTGAGCAGCCCGCCCCGGCGCGGAGGCGCGTCGGTGGCGACGTACTGCTCCTCCCTCGCAGTGACCGCGCCGACTCGCCGGGGTGGCGCACCCGCGTACCCGCCGGCAGCGCCTCGGCGTCGCGCATCGATTGACCAGGCACCGGCGCCCAGCGCTGCCAGGGCCAGGAAACCGAAGCAGTACAGCAGGGCGACCTCGCCGCCGTTCTCCATCGGCCAGAAGCTCTTCGACGGGCCTTCCAGCGGCGGCCAATGCTGCCAGAAGTAGGCGACGGCCATTTCGCCGGAGGCGATGAACGCCGCGATACGGGTGAACAGCCCGACGGCGATCAGCAGGCCGGCCACCAGTTCGATGAGCCCGGCCCACCAGTACGGCCACGAACCCGCCTCGATCGGCATCGGCGCGGCCACCGGCCAGCCGAACAACTTCTGGGAACCGTGCAACGCAAACAGCAGTCCGGCGATGATCCGGAATGCACTCAAAGCTGGAGAGGAGTAGCTCGCGAGACGAGCGTCGAAGTTGGTCGCCATGGACCGACCTTACGCGCGCCGACCCGTTCTGTTGAAGGCTTGAACTGCACCGTTACCGGACCGTCGCTGACTCTTCGCACGCCGTCGACTACCCGAAGCGGACGAAGGCCGGATGGCGTGCACCATCCGGCCCCGTTCCACGATGACGGCTCAGACGTCGAAGTACAGCGCCACCTCGTACGGGTGCGGACGGATCTGAACGGGCAGGATCTCGTTCTCGCGCTTGTAAGAGATCCAGGTCTCGATCAGATCTTCGGTGAACACCCCGCCCTCGGTGAGGTAGTCGTGGTCCTCTTCGAGCTTGTCGATGACCGCCGACAGGGAGGTGGGCGCCTGGGGAATGTTGGCGGCCTCGTCCGGCGGCAGTTCGTAGAGGTCCTTGTCGACCGGCGTCTGCGGCTCGATCTTGCGCTTGATGCCGTCGAGGCCGGCCATCAGCATCGCGGCGAACGCCAGGTACGGGTTGCCCGAGCTGTCGGGGCAGCGGAACTCGAGGCGCTTGGCCTTCGGGTTGTTGCCCGTGATCGGGATACGCACACATGCCGAGCGGTTGCGCTGGCTGTACACCAGGTTGATCGGCGCCTCGTAACCCGGCACCAGGCGCTTGTAGGAGTTCACCGTCGGGTTGGTGAACGCCAGCAACGACGGCGCGTGGTGCAGGATGCCGCCGATGTAGTGCCGCGCGGTGTCCGACAGGCCCGCGTAGCCGGACTCGTCGTGGAACAGCGGCTGGCCGTCCTTCCACAGCGACTGGTGTGCATGCATGCCGGACCCGTTGTCGCCGAACAGCGGCTTGGGCATGAACGTCACGGTCTTGCCCGCCTGCCATGCGGTGTTCTTGATGATGTACTTGAACAGCAGCACGTCGTCGGCCGCATGCAGCATCGTGTTGAACTTGTAGTTGATCTCAGCCTGGCCCGCCGTGCCCACCTCGTGGTGGCCACGTTCGAGCGTGAATCCGGCATTGATCAGGTTGGTGGCCATCTTGTCGCGCAGGTCGACGTAGTGGTCGTACGGCGCGACGGGGAAGTAGCCGCCCTTCGGCCGCACCTTGTAGCCGCGGTTCGCGCTGCCGTCGGCCTCGACGGGTTCGCCGGTGTTCCACCATCCGGCTTCGGAGTCCACTTCGTAGAAGGTGCCGTTGATCCGGGAGTCGAAGGTCACCGAGTCGAAGATGTAGAACTCGGCCTCGGCGCCGAAGTAGGCCGTATCGGCGATCCCGGTGCTGACGAGGTAGTTCTCCGCTTTGCGGGCGACGTTGCGGGGGTCGCGCGAGTAGGCCTCGCGGGTGAACGGGTCGTGCACGAAGAAGTTCATGTTCAGCGTCTTGGCGGCGCGGAACGGGTCGATGCGTGCGGTCTCGGGGTCCGGCAGCAGCATCATGTCGGACTCGTGGATCGACTGGAATCCGCGAACCGACGAGCCGTCGAACGCCAGGCCGTCCTCGAAGACATCCTGCGTGAAGGCCGTAGCCGGGACCGAGAAGTGCTGAACGACGCCGGGCAGATCGCAGAACCGGATGTCGACGTATTCGACATCCTCGTCCTTGATCAGCTTGAGAATGTCGTCGGCGGTCTTTTCTGCCACTGAGTTCTCTCCTTTATCTGGTAACCCGCGGGTTGACGCTAAGGACACGATGTTGCACGGTCGTCAACCGGATGTTGCGCCGAAGTTACGCAATCTCACCTCAGTGCCTCGTCGCCGGCGGCCGATGGGCTCCCGTGGACCACCTGTTGTCCCGCCCTATCCTGAGTGTATGGCCCGAACTCTGGGGTCCTGGCTCTCGGGGTCGGATCCGACCAGCGACGCTGGACCCAACGACTATCCCGGTCAGCGCCTCGGTTTGCCGGAGTCCGGCCCCGGTTCGATCGCCCGGTTCGGTAGGCGGATCGCTGCGCTGATGATCGACTGGTTCATCGCCTACGGGCTGGTGGGGCTCGCGGTGAGCATCGGCGTCATCAGCCGCGACGCCTTCTTGTACAGCCAGCTGGGCTCGACGTCGATCGCGGTGGTGTGGCTGGTGCTGGGCATCGTCTCGGTGCGGTTGTTCGGCTTCACGCCCGGTCAGTGGGCGCTGGGCCTGCGGGTCGCCTCGATCGACCACCGGATGCACGTCGGGATCGGCCGCGCCACGGTGCGCGGGTTACTGGTGTTCTTCGTCATCCCCGCGTTGTTCACCGACCGGGACTTTCGGGGCTACCAGGACCGGTTCACCAACACCGCGGTGGTCCGTCGGTAACTTCTGCTCGGGCGCCCAAACCGACGTTTTGGTCGAAAATCCGGTCGGACTTCGACCATTTCGTCTGTTTCGGCGGAACTCGGAACTCGGAACTCGGCCGAACTGAGAACTCGGCGGAACTGGGAACTCAGCGGCGGCGGACGGTGCGCTGCACGCCTCGCATCTTGGCCTGCGTCGGAAGCGGACCCTTCGGCATCGCGGCGGGCCCGACCTTGGTGCCGAGCGCGGCCAGCCTCGACTCCAGCGCGTCGAGTTGTTTGACCGTAATGTTGGCGGGCAGCTTGTTGAGGTGGCGCTCCAGCTTGGCCAGCGGCACTTCGCCTTCGCCGTTGCCGATGATGACGTCGTAGATCGGGGTGTCGCCGACCAGCCGGGCGGTGCGCTTCTTCTCCTGCGCAAGAAGCGGCTTCACCCGCGTCGGCGAGCCCTCGCCGACGAAGATCACCCCGGGCCTGCCGATCACGCGGTGCACCGCATCGAAGTGGCCGGTTGCCGCGACACCGGGCGTCACCCGCCACTTGCCGCGCAGATTGTCCAGTGCCCACGCCGCCGCGCCGGTCTGGCCCTCGGCCTTGCGGTAGACGGACTTCTGCGCGCGCCTGCCGAAGATGATGAACGCCACCAACGCGCCGAGCACGATGCCCAGCGGAATCATCATGTAGGTGGTGAAGCCGCCCGCGAAGATCCCGAGCGCCACCGAGCCGGCGACGATCAGCACGAATGCGCCGATCATGTACGGCAGCAGCCGCTTGTCCTCTTTGCGCTGGATCTGGAACGCCTGCCACAGTTGGCTGCGGCGTTGTTTGGACGCCGCTTTACGGGCCGCCTTGGCCTCGGCCTTCGCGGCCTTGACGGCCTCGGGGTTACGCGTTTTCGCCATTGGTTCAGGATACGGAGTTCGATGTCGCCTTCGCCTGGGCATACAGCCGGCCCGCCCGGTACGACGACCGCACCAGCGGTCCGGCCAGCACTCCGGCGAATCCCAGCCCTTGGGCGAATCGCTCGTGCTCGACGAACTCCTCGGGCCTGACCCAGCGCTCCACCGGGTGATGACGCACCGACGGCCGCAGGTACTGGGTGATCGTGACGATGTCGCAGCCCGCGTCGCGCAGATCGGTCAGCGCGCTGCGCACCTCATCGGGCGTCTCGCCCATGCCGAGGATCAGGTTCGACTTGGTGACCAACCCGAAGTCGCGAGCCGCGGTCAGCACCCGCAGGCTGCGCTCGTAGCGGAATGCGGGCCGGATCCGCTTGAAGATCCGCGGAACGGTTTCGACGTTGTGCGCCAACACTTCTGGGCGCGCTTCGAAGACCTCGCGCAACAGGGCCGGTTCACCGTTGAAGTCGGGGATCAGCAGCTCCACGCCGGTGTTCGGGTTGAGTTCCTTGATCGCCCGCACCGTCTCGGCGTACAGCCAGGCGCCGCCGTCGGGCAGGTCGTCGCGGGCCACGCCGGTCACGGTCGAGTAGCGCAACCCCATCGCCTGCACGCTCTCGGCCACCCGGCGCGGTTCGTCACGGTCGAGGTCGGCCGGCTTACCGGTGTCGATCTGGCAGAAGTCGCAGCGACGGGTGCACTGCTCGCCGCCGATGAGGAAGGTGGCCTCGCGGTCCTCCCAGCATTCGAAGATGTTGGGGCAGCCGGCTTCTTCGCAGACCGTGTGCAGTCCTTCGCGTTTGACCAGCGCCTTGAGTTCCTTGTACTCCGGGCCCATCTTCGCGCGGGTCTTGATCCACGGCGGCTTGCGCTCGATCGGCGTCTCGGCGTTGCGCACCTCGAGACGCAGCAGTTTGCGGCCTTCAGGAGTCACGGTCACTACGTCAACGCTACCCTCAGCCGCCCGTCCAGGACGTCCGCAACAGCGTCCGCCACCGGCCCGATGACGTCCGCGACGCCGACCCGCCGCCCCAGTTCAGCCGTCAGCGAAGTGACCCCGGCATCGGAGATGCCGCACGGCACGATCGCCGAGAACGCAGACAGGTCGCAATCGCAGTTCAAGGCGAACCCGTGCATGGTCGTCGCCCGCGACACCCGGATGCCCACTGCGGCGATCTTGCGCGCTGGCCCCTTGGCATCGGTACCGGATTCGCGGCTCGCCGCGGGCGCCACCCACACCCCGGATCGGCCCTCGACGCGTCCGGTGTGCACGCCGAGATCGGCGCAGACCTTGATCAACGATTCCTCAAGACGCCGAACGAAATTGACGACGTCGAGCGGTTCGGCCAGACCGATGATCGGATAGCCCACCAGTTGCCCGGGTCCGTGCCAGGTGATCTTGCCGCCGCGGTCGGTGTCGATGACCGGGGTGGCGGCCGCACTCGGCCTTTCACTGGGCAGGGTGCGCCGTCCGGCGGTGTACACCGGCGGATGTTCGAGCAGCAGCAGGGTGTCCGGTCCGCCCGCCACGCGCTCGTCGGCGATCTGGCGCTGCAGTTGCCAGGCCTCCTGGTAGTCGATCGAGCCCAGCCGGCGCACGTCGATCTGCGTCGACACCGACCGAATCGAACCCGTCACGACACCGACGCTACTCCCGCGGCGCGGTGGCGAACGCCAACGCCTCACCAATGGTGTTGTGGTGGAAGACGAATCCGGCCCGCTCGAGCGCCGCGGGAATGGCGCGCTGACCGCCCAGCAGCCCCTCGTCGGCGAACTCCCCGAGTACGGTGCGCAGCGCGAATCCCGGAACCATTAGCGGTGTCGGACGGTTGACCGCGCGGCCCAACGCCGCGGTGAACTCGGCGTTGGTTACGGGGGCGGGGCCGGTGAGGTTGACCGGGCCGGACAGCTCGTCGTGCGATATCACGAACAGCAGCGCGCGGACCTCGTCCTCCAGGCTGATCCAAGGCATGTACTGGCGGCCGTTGCCCAGTCGGGCGCCCAGCCCCAGGGAAAACAGCGGTTTGAGCCGGCTGAGCATTCCGCCGCCTTGGGCCAACACCAGGCCGGAGCGCGCCAGCACGACCCGGGCGCCGTCCTGTCGCGCCGCCCAGGTGGCGGCCTCCCAGTCGACGCACAGGTGGGGGAGGAACCCCTCGCCGGCGGGCGCGTTCTCGTCGGTGATCTGCGAGCCGGTGTCGCCGTAGAAGCCGACCGCGCTGGCGTTGACGAGCACGGGTACACCGGCCTCGGCGACCGCGGTCGCGAGCACCTCCGTGGGTCCGATGCGGCTGTCACGCAGGCTCTGCTTGAACGCGCCCGACCACCGCTTCTCGCCGACGTTGACACCACACAGGTTGACCACCGCGTCCACCCCGGCCAAGGTCTGAGAGTCGAACTCGCCGGTGTCCGGGTTCCAGAACACCTCGTCGGCGTTGGACGGTGCGCGCCGCACGATGCGCAGCACCCGACGGTCGGTGGCACGCAGCGCATACACCAGCGCCGTGCCGATCAGACCGGACGATCCCGCGATCGCGATGACGGCTTCGGACACGACAGGCGTAAGCCTTTCCTCTAGGCCTCTACAGGCCTAGGTCGGCCTCGAACGCGCCTTCCTCGAGCCGGCGCTTGATGGTGGTCAGGAAGCGGCCGGCGTCGGCGCCGTCGATCAGCCGGTGATCGTAGGTCAGCGGCAGGTAGCACACCGAGCGGACACCGATCGACTCGTTGCCGAACTCGTCGGAGATCACCCGGGGCCGTTTGACGATCGCGCCGGTGCCCAGCATCGCCGCTTGCGGCGGCACCAGGATCGGTGTGTCGAAAAGCGCGCCCTGGCTACCGATGTTGGTGATCGTGAAGGTTCCGCCGGACAACTCGTCGGGCTTGAGGTCGCCCGATCGTGCGCGCGCGGCGATGTCGGCGATCGCGCGGGCCAGGCCGGCCAGCGACAGGTCGCCGGCGTTCTTGATCACCGGCGAGAGAAGGCCCTGCTCCGTGTCGACCGCGAAGCCGAGGTGCTCGGCGTCGTAGTAGGTGATCTCCTTGGTTTCCTCGTTGTAACTGGCGTTGACATTCGGATGCGCCTTCAGCGCGTCCACCACCGCGATCGCGATGAACGGCAGGTACGTCAGGTTCACGCCCTCGCGCTCGGCGAAACTGGTCTTGGCCCGTGCTCGCAGCGACACCACCCTGGTCATGTCGACCTCGTGGGTCTGTGTCAATTGCGCTGTCGCCTGCAAGGATTCGCGGGTCTTCTTCGCGGTCAGCTGCCGGATCCGGTTGGCCTTCTGCGTGGTGCCGCGCAGGTGCGCCAGCCGAGCGGACGAGGTGTCGCCGTCCGCTGAGGCCGACGCCGCGGCGGGCGAGCGACCCGGCGCTCCGGCGGGCTGTTCGGTCGAGGTCGTCGGCGCCTTGCTGGCCTCCGCCGCCGCGAGCACGTCCTGCTTGCGGATCCGTCCGCCGACGCCGGTGCCCTTGACGTTGGCGAGGTCAACGTTGTTCTCCGCGGCCAGCTTTCGCACCAGCGGGGTGACGTACGGGCCGGATTCGCTCGTGGGTTGCGGCTCGGGCTTCGATTCGGGCTCGGGCTTCGGCTTCGATTGCGGTTTCGGCTCCGGTTTGGCCTCTTGCTTCGGCTCCGGCTCGGCTTCCTGCTTGGGTTTCTCTTCTTGCTTGGGCTCCGGTTCTGGTTCTGGCTCCGGCTCCGGTTCGGGCTTCGGCTCGGGCTTGGATTCCTGCGCAGCGTCGGCATCGCCGATCTTGGCCAGCTCCCCGCCCACCTCGACGGTGTCGTCCTCCTCGGCGGTGATGGACAGCAGCGTGCCGGCCACCGGCGAGGGAATCTCGGTGTCCACCTTGTCCGTGGATACCTCGAGCAGCGGTTCGTCGACCTCGACGGTGTCGCCGACCTTCTTCAACCAGCGTGTCACCGTGCCCTCGGTGACGGACTCGCCCAGCTCGGGCATCAGCACCGGGGTCGCGTCGCCGGAAGACTTCGCAGCGGGCTTGGACTCAGGTTTGGAGTCAGACTCCGACGCGTCCTCTTCCTCGGCGGCGGGCTCGGGCTGTGACGCCGGCTCCTCGGCCGGCTTCTCCTCTTCGGCGGCCTGCTCGTCTCCGCTGGAGGCGTCCTCGTCCTGCGAGTCGTCGGAGCTCTCCGAGCCGCCGTCCTCGCCTTCGTCGCCGATGACCGCCAACTCACCGCCCACCTCAACGGTGTCGTCCTCCTGGGCGATGATCTTCTTCAGCACACCGGAAGCGGGCGCGGGAATCTCGGTGTCGACCTTGTCGGTGGAGACTTCCAGCAGCGGCTCGTCTTGTTCGACCGTATCGCCCTCTTGCTTGAGCCACCGGGTGACAGTCCCCTCGGTGACGCTCTCGCCGAGTGCAGGCATCTGGACGGAGATGGCCATGTGATTGACTCCCTCGCTCCCTTGAACGGTCGGTCAGTCGTGCTGGGTCGATGTCTTCGCAACCCATCCTGTCACGTCCGGTTGCGCAGTTCGCCGCAGACCGGCTGACCCGTGGCTCTGGCACTATCGAGACAGGTGACCGAAGGGAGCACGGACGGGAGTGGGAGTTCTCGACAGATTTCGCCGCGGTAAGCGCGCAGGCAAGGGGACGCGTGACGACCCCGCCGCGGATCTGAACTACCTGCGCCAGTGGGTCGCCGGACACACCGGCGTGGAAGCCTTCATTGAACCGAAGACCACGGTCACCGACGTCACCGTCGTGCTGGTGGCCGCTGACGGCGAGTGGACCCGGCGCCGGGCCGGGGGAGACGCCGGCGCCCGTCGACTGTCCGAACGGCTCAAGATCCCTGTCTACGACGTGCAGAAGGTCGGCTACCCGCAACGGATGCGCGACTACGACGAACGTCGCCGCATCGAACGCCGTCGCGCGCAACGCCGGGAGCTCGACGAGCGCTGATACGGTACCGACGGTTCCGCCAAACCACTGGAGGTGTGATGGGGGAGAACGCGCAGCGGTTCGTCGACAGCTCGGACGACGTGCGGATCGCGGTTCACGAAGAAGGCAACCCCGACGGCCCCACGCTGGTCCTCGTGCACGGCTGGCCGGACTCGCACGTGCTGTGGGACGGCGTCGTGCCGCTGCTGGCCGACCGGTTCCGCATCGTGCGCTACGACAACCGCGGCGTCGGTGGATCCACTGTGCCCAAGCCTGTTTCGGCCTATCGCATGTCCCGGTACGCCGATGACTTCGAAGCCGTCACCGCCGCCGTCAGCCCCGGCGAACGGGTGCACGTGCTCGCGCACGACTGGGGCTCGGCGGCCATGTGGGAGTACCTGGCCCGGCCCGGTGCGAGCGACCGCGTCGCGTCGTTCACCTCGATTTCGGGTCCCAGCATCGACCACCTCAACCGCTTCGTCATCGGCAGCCTGAGGCGTCCGTGGCGTCCGCGGGGTTTCGTTCGCGCGCTGAGCCAGTTCCTGTCCTTCTCCTACATGGGCTTCTTCTCGATCCCGGGCATTGCACCGTTGGCCGTGCGCGGCTTCGTCGCAGACCTGGTGCGACAGATGCTGCTACTGCGCGACGGAATCCCGCCCGAGCAACTGCACCATTCCGCGACTTACAAGGACGACGCCGCCAAGAGCGTCAAGGTCTACGGCGCCAATTACCTGGCCTCGATGAAGACGGGGCGCACGGATCATTACGTCGATGTCCCGGTGCAGCTCATCGTCAACGTCAAGGATCCGTTCGTGCGGCCGTTCGTCTACGACGACACCAAGAACTGGGTAGGGCGGCTGTGGCGCCGCGACATCGCCGCCGGGCACTGGTCGCCGATGTCGCACCCGCACGCGATCGCACTGTCGGTCGAGCAGCTCGTCGACTTCCTCGACGGCAACCCGCCCGCGCGTGAACTGCTGCGCGCACAGGTTCCCCGGCCACGCGAATACTTCAGCGACACACTGGTTTCCGTGACCGGCGCGGGTAGCGGCATCGGTCGCGAGACGGCGCTCGCATTCGCGCGCGAGGGCGCCGAGATCGTCGTCAGCGACGTCGACGAGGGCACCGTCAAGGAAACCGCGGCCCAGATCGCCGCCCGTGGAGGTATCGCGCACGCCTACACCGTCGACGTGTCCGACGCCGATGCCGTCGAGCGGTTCGCCGACCGGGTGTGCGCCGAACACGGCGTGCCCGACATCGTGGTGAACAACGCGGGCGTCGGGCACGCCGGCATGTTCCTCGACACGCCGCGCGAGGAGTACGACCGTGTACTGGCCATCAACTTCGGCGGAGTTGTCAACTGCTGCAGGTCTTTCGGGCGCCGGATGGTCGACCGTGGGCTGGGCGGGCACGTCGTCAACATCTCCTCGATGGCGGCGTACTCCCCGCAGCAGTCGATGAACGCCTACGCCACCAGCAAGGCCGCGGTGTTCATGTTCGGTGACTGTCTGCGCGCCGAGCTGGACCAGGCCGGCGTGGGGCTCACCACGGTGTGCCCCGGCGTGATCGACACCAACATCGTGCACACCACCCGGTTCGACGCGCCCGCCGGCAAGCGGGAGAAGGTCGAAGCACGCCGCGCCCAACTGGAGAAGGTGTTCGCCAAACGCCGGTACGGCCCCGACAAGGCCGCCAACGCGATCGTCTCGGCCGTCAAGAAGAACAAGCCGATCCGCCCCGTCGCCCCGGAGGCCCACCTCCTCTACGGCGTCGCGCACCTGCTCCCGCAGGTCATGCGCAGCACCGCGCGCGGGAAGATCGTCTAGCACCGAAACCGACGTTTTGGCGGATCTGTGCGAGTGAAAACCGCCATTTCGTCGGCCTCGGCGAAGGGCCTACCCGCTGGCCGCTATGTCCTCCAGGACAGCGAACATCGTGCGCGTCGGCACACCGGTGCCGCCCTTGCCGGTATAGCCCCACGGACCGCCGGTGTTGTACGCCGGGCCCGCGATGTCGATGTGGGCCCACTGCACGCCGTCGGTGACGAATTCGCGCAGGTACGTGCCCGCCACCAGCATGCCGGCGTACCGCGAACCGCTGACGTTGGCCAGGTCGGCGACCGTCGACTTGAGGTCGTCCTTGAGTTCCTCGGGCAGCGGCATCGGCCACGCATTCTCGCCCACCGCCTGCGAAATCGCTGCCACCCGGTCGCGGAATTCGTCGCTGCCCATGACCCCGGGTGTGCGGGCGCCGAGCGCGACGGTCTGCGCGCCGGTCAGCGTCGAGGTCTCGATCAGGTAGTCCGGCCGGTCTTCGCCGGCCCGCACGATCGCGTCGGCCAGAATCAGCCGGCCCTCGGCGTCGGTGTTGAGCACCTCCACGGTGATGCCGCCGTACTGGGTCAGCACGTCACCGGGGCGCTGCGCGGTGGCCGACGGCATGTTCTCGGCCATCGGCACCGTGGCGATGACGTCGATCGGCAGCTTTTGCTTTGCGGCCAGCACCACCGTGGCGATCACGGCGGCCGCCCCGCCCATGTCCGAGGTCATGTGGTGCATGTTCGGTGCCGGCTTGATCGAGATCCCGCCGGTGTCGAACGTGATGCCCTTGCCGACCAGCGCGACACGCTTTCCTTTACGCCTGGCGCCCTTGTGGGTCAGCCGCACCAACCGCGGAGGACGGGACGAACCCTTGCCGACGCCGATGATGCCGCCGTAACCCGCCTTCTCCAACGCCTTTTCGTCGAGGATCTCAACTTGCAACCCGGTCGCCTCGCCCAAATCTTTTGCGCGCCGGGCGAATTCGACCGGGAAGAGGTGACTCGGCGGGGTGTTGACGAGGTCGCGGGCGGTGGCCACGGCGGTCGCGATGTCGGCCGCCCGCTGCGCGGCTTCCTTGGTGCCCGATTTGGTGTCCGCGGTGAGCGCGGTGATCTCGCGCAGGCCGGGGTCCTTGGGCGCGGTCTTGTCGCTGCGGAAGTCGGCGAAGCGGTAGGCGCCGAGGATCAAGCCCTCGATGGCCGCGCCCAGGTCGACGTCCGACAGTGTGGTCAGCGCCGCCTCGGTGCCGTTGAGAGAGCGGGCCGCCACTCCTGCGGCCCGGCGGATCACGTCGGCGGAGTACTGCTCCGATCGCTTGCCGAGGCCCACCGCCAGCACGCTGGCCACCGGCAGCGATGGCGCGACGACGCGGGTGATCTGCTCGCTGCCGCCTTTGGCGCCGAGCGCCTCGAGCGCACCTTCGATCTCAGTGACCGCAGCGGCGTCCAGAAAAGGGCTTGGCAGCACCTTCGCGGGGGCCTCGTCGTCACCGTTGACGACCGGCACGATCAGCACCGACGAGCCGGCTTTGCGTTTCGGCAGCGCCGAGCTGACGGTGACGGTAGGGGCCTGGTATCCGACAGTTGCAGGGCTCACGAGGCCTAACCCTAGCTTCAGTGGGCGCCGTGCAGATCGTAGGCGGGGATGGGGGCGTCGAAGCCCTTGAGCGTCAAAGGATCCAGTCGGGTCGCAGGCCAGTCAGGCAGCTCGTCGCGGACATCGGCTGCGGCAAGGATCTGACCGGGTGCCGCGGCGCTGACAAGCCGCGCGGCCAGGTTGACCGGGTTGCCCCAGTAATCGCCGCCGATGGCCAGTACCTGCCCGTAACCGAGACCGGCGCGGACCAACAGATCGGCGTCACGTGCCTGCGGCAACTCGACAAGGTCGACGGCGACCTTCGCCAGCACCCGGGGGGTCGAGCTCACCCACATCACCTCGTCGCCGATGAACTTCACTACCCGGCCACCGTCGGCGTGGACGAGATCGGATACCAGGCCACCGAACTCGAAAAGCAGGTCGGACAACTCGTTCGGGGTCAGCCGCTGCGTGAGAGCAGTGAACCCGGTCAGGTCGGCGAAGCCGACCCCACACACCACATTGGCCGACGCGTCACGAATGACGCCCTCGAAGTGCGTGCGGGAACTGACGAGACTGTGCCGAAAGACCACGTCCATCAGCACGTTGAACCGCTGCGTGACCTCCGCGACGGCCCGATACGCCTGAGCCGTCGTGAGCTCGTCCTGCGTGTGTGTGATCAGAATGTCGGGCTGTGCGACGCGGAACATCGTCCCACCGGCCTCGGCGACGCGGGCCATCGACGCCCCCAGCACCCGCAGGAACGCCAGCGCCACGTCGTTACCGACGGCGGTCTTCACCCCAACCCACACTGACAACCCGTCGACATCGGTCTCGCTCAACGCGGGTTGGTCAGGATCGTTTACTCGCAGACCCATCACCTCCCACGCGTGCACCAGCTCGTCGAGCGGCACGTTGAGGCTTTCGGCCGCTGCGCGAAAGCTGTATACAGGGCGCCCTGACCACTGCAGTACGTCACCGGCGAGGCCGAAGAGCCGGCCGCGGCGTTCAGCGTCGACCATTTCCTCGGCGGTGAACCCCAGCGAGTCGAGGTAGGCGATCAGCGCGGCCCGCCCGTGGGCATCGGCGATCCCCGCGGCTTCCAGCGCGTCGAGGTCGACCACCTGCACAAGTGTGCCAACTGTGCGTCCGCATTAGGGTGGATCGGCGTGACCGACGTGTTGAAGGGCCCGCTGGAAGACCGACACCGCGAACTCGGGGCGAGCTTCGCCGAGTTCGGGGGGTGGCTGATGCCGGTTTCGTACGCCGGGACGGTCAGCGAGCACACCTCGACCCGGACGTCCGTCGGGCTGTTCGACGTCAGCCATCTCGGCAAGGCATTGGTACGGGGGCCCGGCGCGGCCGAGTACGTCAACTCCGCGTTCACCAACGACTTGCGCCGAATCGGCCCGGGCAAAGCGCAATACACGTTGTGCTGCACCGATGTAGGCGGCGTTGTAGACGATTTGATCGCCTACTACGTCTCCGATGACGAGATCTTCCTGGTGCCCAACGCCGCCAACACCGCCGCGGTCGTCGAGGCGCTACGGCACCGGGCACCCGCCGAGTTGACGATCACCGACGAACACCGGTCCTACGCGGTGCTCGCGGTCCAGGGACCGAAATCTGCGCAGGTCCTCGACGGGCTCGGGCTGCCGACCGACATGGACTACATGGGTTATGCCGACGCGGAGTTCGGCGGGGTTCCCGTCCGCGTCTGCCGCACCGGCTACACCGGCGAGCGCGGTTATGAGCTGCTGCCTCCGTGGGACCGCGCGGACGTGGTGTTCGACGCGCTGCTCGAGAAGGTGACGGCGGCCGGCGGCGAGCCGGCGGGTCTCGGCGCGCGCGACACGCTGCGCACCGAGATGGGCTATCCGTTGCACGGCCATGAACTCTCGCCGGATTTCTCACCGCTGCAGGCGCGCTGCGGGTGGGCCATCGGCTGGTCGAAGGACGCGTTCTGGGGGCGCGACGCGTTGCTGGCCGAGAAAGCCAGTGGTCCGCGTCGGCTGCTGCGCGGCTTGCGGGCGGTCGGAAGGGGGGTGCTGCGCGCGGGCCTCACCGTGCTCGACGGCGACCGTCCGGTAGGCGTGACGACGTCGGGGACCTTCTCTCCGACTTTGAAAGTCGGCATCGCGCTGGCGTTGATCGACACCGAGCGCAACATCGCCGACGGGCAGCTGGTCACGGTCGACGTGCGCGGCCGCGCGGTCGAGTGTGAGGTGGTCAAACCCCCGTTCGTCGCGGCAAAAACCCGGTAGCGGTGCGGATATACAATCGCTGCATGACTGACGGCCCCCTCGAGTTCACGGTTGAGCGCAACGCGAACCGGGCGAGCGACGAGGTACGGGCGTCGATACTGGCCAATCCCGGATTCGGCCGGTACCACACCGACCACATGGCGTCGATCGACTACGACGAGGGCGAGGGTTGGCACAACGCGCGGGTGATCCCGTACGGCCCCATCGAGCTCGACCCGTCGGCGATCGTGCTGCACTACGCGCAGGAGATCTTCGAGGGGCTCAAGGCCTACCGCTGGACCGACGGCTCGATCGTGTCGTTCCGGCCCGAGGCGAACGCCCGCCGGCTACGCCACTCGGCACGCCGACTCGCGATCCCGGAACTGCCCGAGGAAGTCTTCATCGAGTCGCTGCGCCAGGTGATCTCCGTCGACGAGCCCTGGGTGCCGGCTGCCGGCGGTGAGGAATCGCTGTATCTGCGGCCCTTTGTTATCGCGACCGAGCCGGGTCTCGGCGTGCGGCCTGCAACCGAATACCGCTACCTCGTCATCGCCTCACCCGCGGGTGCCTACTTCAAGGGCGGCATCAAACCGGTCAGCGTGTGGCTGTCCACCGAATACGTGCGGGCCTGCCCGGGCGGTACCGGCGCGGCGAAATTCGGCGGCAACTACGCCGCTTCGCTGCTCGCGCAGGCTCAGGCGGCGGACAACGACTGCGACCAGGTGGTGTGGCTGGACGCCGCCGAACGCCGCTACGTCGAAGAGATGGGCGGGATGAACCTGTTCTTCGTGTTCGGCAGCGGTGGGTCCGCACGGCTGGTCACGCCGGAGCTGAGCGGCTCCATCCTGCCCGGCGTCACGCGAGATTCCTTGCTGCAGTTGGCTTCCGACGCTGGTTTCACGGTCGAAGAGCGCAAGATCGACGTGGACGAGTGGCAGAAGAAGGCGGCCGCGGGCGAGATCACCGAGGTGTTCGCCTGCGGCACAGCGGCGGTCATCACCCCGGTTGCCCGGGTCAAACACGCCGACGGCGAGTTCACCATCGCCGACGGCGGACCGGGGGAGATCACGATGGCGCTGCGCGACACGCTCACCGGTATCCAGCGCGGCACCTTCGCCGACACCCACGGCTGGATGGCCCGGCTCGGCTGAGCCGGCGCGCGGCGCCGCTCAGCGGATGGCGAGGCCAAGGGCGGCGACGGTCGTCGTCACCTCGATCGCGGCGCCGAGCACGTCTCCGGTGATGCCGCCGAAGCGCCGGATGCAGTGCGCGACCAGGAGCGCCCCGCACGACAGCGCGACGATCACCGCCAGCGGCCCCTGCCACGGCCGTGGGCCGGCGAACGCGGCCAACGCCGCAACCGCGACGATCCACGCGGCGGCCACCGCGACCGGTTGGGTGCCCGCGACCCTCGCGCCCAGCGCACTGCCCGCCGCGGCGGGCACGCCTCGTCTGCTGCACGCCAGCACCGCCGCGACCCGACCCGCCACGACCGCCGCCACCAACCCCACGGAAGTCAATCCGGCAAACGAGAAAGCCTGCGTCAGGAGGACAACGACCACGGTGGCGACGCCGAACGGACCCGCCGATCCGTCGCGCATCACCTCGAGGGCGCGCGCCGGCGGCCCGTAACAGCCCAGCCCGTCGGCGGTGTCGGCGAGCCCGTCGATGTGCAGCCCGCGGGTCAGCGCCACCACCACCGCCACCGCCAACACACCGGCCAGCGGACCCGGCCCGAACGCCCACGACGCCGCCCACAGCGTTGCGGCCGCCAGCGCGCCGATCGCTGCGCCGGCCACCGGCAACGCGGTCAGTGCCCCGCGGCCGACGGCCGCCGTGGTGTGCACCGGCAGGACGGTGCCGAACGCGAACGCCCCTGTGAGCGAACGGATCACGAGCTAGTGCTCCGCGGATGCGGACGCGACGCCCGCTTCGTCGAAGGTCGCCATCGACGCAAGCGCGGCCACCGCCGCACGCACGACTGGCAACGCGACCGCCGCCCCGGTGCCCTCGCCGAGGCGCATCCGCATGTCGAGGATCGGATCGAGGCCGAGTCGATCCAGTGCCACCGCGTGCGCCGGTTCGGGGGACCGGTGTGCGGCCTGCCACCACAGGCGGGCGCCCGGTGCAAGGCGTTCGGCCACCAACGCTGCCGCAGTCACGACCAGGCCGTCGAGCAGCAGCGGCGTGCGCCGCACCGCAGCCTGCGCGCAGAAGCCGGCCATCGCCGCGAGATCCGCGCCGCCGCAGATCCGCAGTAACGCAGCAGGATCGGTGATGCTGGCGCGCCCGCGGTACAGTGCGTCGCGGACCGCGGCGGTCTTGCGGGCCCACCCCGCGTCGTCGACGCCGGTGCCGCGACCGACCACGGCGACCGGCTCCGAGTCGCTCAGCGCCGCAATCAAAGTCGTTGCAGGAGTTGTGTTCCCGATACCCATATCGCCGGCGATCAGCAGGTCGGCGCCGGAGTCGACCTCGTCGTCGGCGATCCGCCGGCCGCTCTCGAGCGCCGCGGTGAGTTCGTCGGCGCTCAGCGCGTCCTCGACGGCGATGTTGCCGCTGCCGCGGCGCACCTTGTGCGCGCCGATCGACGGTGAGCGCGGTTGCTGCGAGTCGACCGCGATGTCGACCACCCGCACCGTTGCGCCTGCCACCTCGGCGAGCACGTTGATCGCGGCGCCGCCGGCATCGAAGTTGGCGACCATCTGCGCGGTGACATCGGCGGGGTAGGCCGACACCCCCGCCGCGGCGACGCCGTGGTCACCGGCGAACACGACTACCCGGGCCCGCTGGAACTGCTGGGGCGGGCACGTTCCCTGACACGATGCGACCCAGACCGCGAGGTCCTCGAGCCTGCCCAGTGAGCCGGGTGGTTTGGTGAGCCGGTTCTGTCGCGCCCGCGCCGCCGCGGCCACGTCGGCGTCGGGTGGGTCAATGGCGGAAAAGTCCGTCACACCGGCTCCTTCACCGAGACCGGTTGCCCGGCGACGACCAGCACCACCCGGTCGCACACGGCGGCGAGCCGCTGATTGAGCGAACCCAGTTCGTCGGCGAACCGGCGGCCCGCCGCCGTCGCGGGCACCACGGTCAGCCCGACCTCGGGGCTGACCACCGCGAGCGGAGCGGTGAACCCGCCGACCGCGTCGAGCAGGTCGTCGATGTCCGCGGTGACCGAGCCGTCGGTCCACGCGCCCGACCTGTCCATCGCCGCGGTCAGCCAGGAGCCGATGTCGTCGACCAGGGTTGCGACCGGCTGGGCCCGCAATTGCGTTGCGACGTCGGCTGTTTCGACGGTCGACCATCGATCGGCCCTACGCAGCCGGTGGGCGGCCACCCGCGCGGCCCAGTCGGGATCATCCGCGGGCGCGGGCCCGGTCGCGAGGTAGCGCAGCGGTGCCTGACCGGTGTCGGCGAGCGCCGCTTCGGCCCACTGCGACTTACCCGACCGGATGCCGCCGAGCACCAGGGTGCGCACCGCGCTCAGGTGACCTTGTCGCCGCGGTTCACCTGCGGGCGGGGTGCCCGCATCCGGCGCAGCTGCGAGGCGCGGCTGGCCGCGTAAAACCCGAGCTTCCAGCCGCTTTCGGTGTTGTCGGGGAACTTCGCGTCGACCCTGCGGTTGACGCGCCGGCCGAGGATGAAGCCGTCGATCACCATGATGAGCACGAGCACAAGCATCGCGGGGGAGAGCAGGCGCTGCACCTGTACCGAGGGCACCGCCAGCATCACGAAGATCAGGCCCAGCGCCGCCGGCATGAACAGCCCGAGCACATTGCGACGGGAGTCCACCAGATCGCGCACATAGCGGCGCACCGGTCCCTGATCCCGCGGCAGCAGATAGGCCTCTTCGCCGGCCATCATCTTCTCGCGGCGTTGGGTCATCTGTTCGCGCCGTGCCGCCTTGTCCGCTCGGCGTTCCTCACGGCTCAGCTTGGAGCGCATCTCTTTGCGGCGGCGACGCGCCTCGGCGGCCGTCATCGGCGCGGGCGCCACCGGGCCGCGCTTGCGGGCGTCGCGCTTGGGTGTCGGCCTGCCCTTGGGGGCCGTGGTGCGCGCCGTCGTGGCGTCGTCGCCCAGCTCGGTCCCGACTGTGGCATCGGCCACACCGGTGCCCGAGTCGGGTTCCTTGTCTTTCTTACGGCCCAGCAGGTTCACGCCTGCCAGGTTACTTCTGCCGCAGAAGCCCGCGACGGCCTGGGGACAGACTCGGGAATAGCGGCCCAACGGGGTACCGTTGAACCAGTACCGCGCACCCTATGCCGCACACAATGAGGCTTTACAGGAGACGTAATGACAGTTCAGGGAGAGTCGGCCGTGCAGAACGACACTGCAACCGCTACGCACGGCGTGATCCTGACCGACGCTGCCGCGGCCAAGGCCAAGGCGTTGCTGGACCAGGAGGGCCGCGACGACCTCGCCCTGCGTATCGCCGTGCAGCCGGGGGGTTGCGCCGGGTTGCGCTACAACCTGTTCTTCGACGATCGCTCGCTCGACGGGGACCTGAGCGCGGAGTTCGGCGGCGTGAACCTGACGGTGGACCGGATGAGCGCACCGTACGTGCAGGGCGCGACCATCGACTTCGTCGACACCATCGAGAAGCAGGGCTTCACCATCGACAACCCCAACGCAACGGGTTCGTGCGCCTGCGGCGACTCGTTCAACTGACCGGAACAGATCAGTACTGGCCGCCCGTGCGCGGCAGGTAGGAGCACACCAGGACCTCGTCGCCCTGCGACAACAGCTGGGCGACGGCCTGCTGTTCGTCGGTGTCGGGCCGGTCTCGCCGTGATGCGCTGGCCGGCGTCACCCGCATGGTGAACAGCACCTGCGCCTGGTTCGGCGAGGGCATCACGATCTTGTCGATCGACGTCACCTCGGCGCTGGAGTACTGCTTGCGGAACGCATCGCCGGACAACCGGGCCAGCGCCAGATCCGAGCGCTTCTCCTTGACCGCGTCGAACAACCCGCACAGGGTATGGCGCGCGACGGTCTCGGTGTCGCCGTTGCTCAGCGCGTCCAAATAATCCTGGATCGCAGCCTTGGCCGACGCCTCGCTCAGCGCACTCGACCGCGGTGCGTCTTCGCCGCCGGCGGCGACGACGATGCCGGCCACCACCGCCGCGATCACCGCCAGCGCCAACACCACTGCGGCCACGATGGGCCACCTCCGCCGCTTCCGGTACTGCACCGGCGGCGGCAGAGTGCCCGGATACGTCGAGGGCATGTTCTCCGGATACGGGAACGGTTGAGGATACGTTTGCGGGGCCGTCGGTCCAGCGCCGTATTCGGGCGGGTACGGACCGGTCATCGATTTGCTCCCCCGGGATCTGGGTAGGACGGCGCCTGTCTACAGTGCTGACTTACAAGGCGGGCATGTCTTTGTAGGCAGGTTAGCGCACTAGAATACCTAGGCGACTTAACAAACGAAGGGTGATAGTTCGTGACAATTGCGGTGACCGGATCCATTGCGACCGACCATCTGATGCGGTTCCCAGGGAGATTCTCCGAACAACTGCTGCCCGATCACCTACAGAAGGTTTCGTTGAGTTTCCTGGTCGACGATCTGGTCGTGCACCGCGGCGGCGTCGCGGGCAACATGGCCTTCGCCATCGGGGTGTTGGGCGGGGACGTGGCGTTGGTGGGCGCCGTCGGCCGCGACTTCGACGACTACCGCAGTTGGCTGGAGTCCGTCGGGGTGGACACCGAGAGCGTGCTCGTCTCCGAGACCGCCTACACAGCTCGGTTCGTCTGCACGACCGATGACGCCATGGCGCAGATCGCGTCGTTCTATCCGGGCGCCATGTCCGAGGCGCGCAACATCTCGCTGGCCGACCTCGCGAAACGGATCGGCACGCCGGAACTGGTGATCGTCGGCGCCAACGATCCCGAGGCGATGTTCCTGCACACCGAGGAGTGCCGGCGGCTCGGCCTGCCCTTCGCCGCCGATCCCTCCCAGCAGTTGGCCCGGCTCTCCGGTGAGGAGATCCGCAAGCTGATCGACGGCGCCACCTATCTGTTCACCAACGACTACGAGTGGGACCTGCTGCTGCAGAAGTCCGGCTGGAGTGAGGCGCAGGTGATGAGCCAGATCGGGTTGCGCGTCACCACGCTGGGCCCCAAGGGCGTGGACCTGGTCAGCTCGGACGGCACGTTCATCCACGTCGGCGTGGTGCCGGAGAAGCACCAGGCCGATCCGACCGGTATCGGGGACGCGTTCCGCGCCGGCTTCTTGACCGGTCGCAGCGCGGGGCTGAGCCTGGAGCGGTCCGCTCAGCTCGCCTCGCTGGTGGCCGTGCTGGTGTTCGAGGCGCCGGGCCCGCAGGAGTGGAGCTGGGACGCTCAGGAGGCGGTGCAGCGGCTCGGCGACGCCTACGGCGACGAGGCCGCCGCGGAGATCGCCCGAGCGCTCAAGTAGCTACAGCTGCACGGGATAGGTCGGTTCACCGATCTGCGGAGTGATGCTGTGCTCGACGAAGATCGCGTGCCACAGCATGAAGATCAGCACGGTCCACAGCCGGCGGCTGTGATCGCTTGTGCCGCTGCGGTGTTCGTCGAGCATGGTGCGTACCGCTGCGAGGTCGATCAGGTCTCCCGCCTGTGACGAGTTGACCATCGAATACGCCCATTCGAGCAGTTCGCCGGCCCGCAACCAATGCCGGATGGGCACCGGGAAGCCCAGCTTCGGCCGGTTCAGCACATGCGCCGGGACGATAGGCTCCAGCGCGCGCCGCAACGCGAATTTGGTTGTCGCCCTGGTGATTTTCTGGTCATAGGGCAGCCGGGATGCGACCGCGAAGACCTCTGGGTCCAGGAACGGCACCCGCAGTTCCAGCGAGTTCGCCATAGTCATCTTGTCGGCCTTGACCAGGATGTCGCCGCGCAGCCAGGTGAACAGGTCGACGTGCTGCATGCGCGCGACGGGATCCCAGCCCGCCGATGCCGCATACACCGGTGCGGTCACGTCGGTGTGTGTCCACTCCTGGCGAAAGCCGGGCAGCACCGCCTGCAGCTGCGCGTCCGAGAAGCTGCGCGCATTGCCGTAGTAGCGCTCTTCGAGCGTGAGCGAGCCGCGGTGCAGCAGGCTCTTGCCGCGCATTCCCTCCGGCAGCGGCCGCGACGCCCGCCCCAGCGATCGTCGCAGCGGCCGGGGCAGATACTCGAAAGGCCGCAGCGACAACGGCTCCCGGTAAATGGTGTAGCCGCCGAACAACTCGTCGGCGCCCTCACCGGACAGCACCACCTTGACGTGCTTGCGAGCCTCGCGGGCGATGAAGAACAGCGGTACCAGCGCGGGATCGGCGACCGGTTCATCGAGATACCAGACGATTTCGGGCAGCGCGGCGACGAATTCGGCCTGGTTGACCACCTTGGCGACGTGTTTGGCGCCGATCGCCTCGGCCGAGGCGACCGCGACGTCGACCTCGGAGAAGCCCTCACGCTCGAAGCCGGTGGTGAAGGTGATCAGCCGCGGGTTGTGCCGCATGGCCAGCGCGGCGATCGCAGTCGAGTCGATCCCGCCGGAGAGGAAAGCGCCCACGGTCACGTCGGCGCGCATGTGTTTGGCGACCGAATCCTCGAGCACCGCGGTGATCTCGTCGTAGCGCTCCTGCTCGCGTCCTGCCACGAAAGGCACAGCCGCGAACCGGGGATGGAAGTAGCGCGTCACCTCGGGTTGGCCGCCCGGACGGATGCGCGCGTAGCAGCCAGACTCCAGCCTGCGAACACCGCGGTGCAGGGTTTCGGGCTCGGGCACGTACTGCAGCACGGTGTAGTGCTGCACGGCGCGCTCGTCGATGGACAGATCGATGCCCAGCGTGTCGGCGAGGTCGAGCAGGCACTTCTTCTCGCTGCCCACCGCGGTGCCCCCGGCCCCGCCGGCCAGGTAGAGCGGCTTGATGCCGAACGGGTCGCGGGCGCAGAACAGCTCACCGCGCTCGGCGTCCCACAGCGCGAACGCGAACATGCCGCGCAGCCGGGTCAGCGCGTCGGTGCCCCAGTGGTGATAAGCCGCGATGATCGCCTCGCCGTCACCGTCGGTGGCGAACTTCGCGCCGTGGTGGGCCGACAGTTCCTCCCGCAGTTCGAGGTAGTTGTAGATCTCGCCGTTGAACACCAGCACGTAGCGACCGGGCGCTTCCGGGGGGCCCCACCGCAGCGGCTGATGGCTGTGCGCGATGTCGATGATCGAGAGCCGGTTGAACCCCAGCACGACCCGGTCGTCGGACCACGTCCCGGGCTCGTCGGGACCGCGGTGACGCATGAGATGCGACGCCCCGGACACCGCCTCGACCAGGCCGGGGGACAGCTCAGCGGACGGGTCACGCAACAAGGCCAGCAGTCCGCACACGGCGCCAGTATGCCTAATCGATGAGGTGTGTTCGGACCGGCACCCGGGCGTGGTCTACGCTGCGTAGTATTCGCTCCGGAAACTGACCGCACCGCGGTCGCGCGTCACCGACTTCTAGGAGGCTTCAACGTGACACCTCGCGGGCTGAAGGCGGTGGCGCGAACGGCGTCGCTGTCAATCGTCCTGGGTGCTACGGCGTTGCTGCTCAGTGGCTGCAGCTGGTCCGAGGTGCTGGGCCTGGGGTGGCCGAACGGCATCACTCCCGAAGCCCACTTCAACCGCGAACTGTGGATCGGCTCGGTGATCGCCTCGCTGGTCGTCGGCGCGATCGTGTGGGGCCTGATCTTCTGGACTTCGGCGTTTCACCGGGCCAAGAAGACTGACACGGAGTTGCCGCGCCAGTTCGGCTACAACATGCCCCTGGAGCTGGTTCTGACCGTGGTGCCGTTCCTGATCATCTCGGTGCTGTTCTACTTCACCGTGGTGGTGCAGGAGAGGATGCTGCACGAGGAACCGAATCCCGAAGTCGTCGTCGACGTCACCGCTTTCCAGTGGAACTGGAAGTTCGGCTACCAGAAGGTGGACTTCTCCGACGGCACGTTCACCTATGAGGGCGGCGACCCCGAGCGGGCGGCCGCGGTGGCGTCCGGCCCGGAGGGCCTGGAGGGCGAGCACGGCGGCGAGTTCGGTGTGATCGCGGGCAAGCACCCGCAGGACCGCTCGTATCTGGCGTTCGACAAGGTCGAGACGCTGGGTTCGTCGAATGAGATCCCGGTGCTGGTGGTGCCGTCCGGCAAGCGCATCGAGTTCCGGATCGCCTCGGCCGACGTCATCCACGGGTTCTGGGTGCCGGAGTTCCTGTTCAAGCGCGACGTGATGCCCAACCCGCGGGCGAACAACTCCGACAACACGTTCCAGATCAGCGAGATCAACCAGACCGGGGCGTTCGTCGGCCGGTGCACGGAGATGTGCGGCACCTACCACTCGATGATGAACTTCGAGCTACGGGTGGTGGAGCCCAACGACTTCAAGGCGTATCTGCAGCAGCGCATCGACGGTAAGACCAACGCCCAGGCGCTGCAGGCGATCAACCAGCCGCCGAAGGCCGTCACCACCCATCCGTTCGACACCCGTCGCGGCGAACTGGCGCCCCAGCTCTCGCAGGCCAGCAAGTAGGGACACCACATGCATATCGAAGCCCGGCTGTTCGAGTTTCTGACCGCGTTCTTCGTCCTCGCCGCCGTCGTCTACGCGGTGCTGACCGGGATGTTCCAGTACGGCGGCATCGAGTGGGCGGGCACCACCGCGCTGGTGCTGACCGCCGGCCTGACCCTGATCACCGGCACCTTCTTCCGGTTCGTGGCCCGGCGCCTGGACACCCGGCCGGAGGACTACGAAGACGCCGAGATCAGCGACGGCGCCGGCGAGCTCGGCTTCTTCAGCCCACACAGCTGGTGGCCGGTGATGATCGCGCTGTCGGCGTCGATCACCGCGGTCGGTGTCGCGCTGTGGCTGCCCTGGCTCATCGTGGCGGGTATCTGCTTCGTGGTCACGACGGTCGCCGGCCTGGTATTCGAGTACTACACCGGCCCCGAGAAGCACTGACCGACTGGGCAGCCTGCGGTGCGGGCGGCACAAGGTCACAATCAGGCCACCACTTCGCCGGTAGACCGTGCCGGGTGATCCACCCAGGTGACGCGGTTGGGTAATGTTGCCGAGGCACGGTCAGCCGCCGCCGGCGAGCCGGCAATCGGACCTGTTGGCGTGTCGCGCCGGTTGAGTAGTCGAGAAGGATAGGCGTAAATGAGCGGGCCGAATCCCCCGGATGACGAAGGGTCGGATTTCCGAAGTCAGGAGCCGGATCGAGGCGCCGGTGATCAGCCGGCACCCGACACCAGCGATACGGAATTCCACTCGCGGGCGTACTCCGCGCCGGAGTCCGAGCAGTTCACCGCAGGCCCATACGTGCCCGCCGACTCCTCGCTGTACGACTACGACAGCTACGAACCGGGCGAGCCGGCCGACCAACCCACCCCGCCCCGATGGCCGTGGGTCGTCGGGGTGGCGGCGATCGTCGCGGCCATCGCGCTGGTGGCATCGGTGTCGGTCCTGGTGACCCGCACCGACACCGACAACCTCGCGACACCGGAAACGTCGACCACCACCGTGGCGCCGCCGGTGCAGGACGAGATCACCACCACCACGCCGCCACCGCCGCCTCCGCCCACGACGGCTGAGCCGCCACCACCACCGCCGCCGGAGACGGTGACCGTCACCCAGGCGCCGCCGCCGCCGCCGCCCGCACCCGCCGAACCGCCGCCGCCACCACCGGCGCCGGCGACCACACAGCCGCCGCCACCGCCGCCCACGACGACCCGCTCGGGCCCGCGCCAGGTCACCTATTCGGTGACGGGAACCAAAGCACCGGGAGACATCATCACCGTGACCTACATCGACGCGTCGGGGCGCAGCCGCACCCAGCGCAACGTCTACATCCCGTGGTCGTTGACCGTGACCCCGATCTCGCAGTCCGAAGTCGGCTCGGTACAGGCGTCCAGCCTGTTCCTGGTCAGTCGGCTCAATTGCTCCATCACCACGAGCGACGGGACGGTGCTGTCCTCGAACACCAACAACTCCGCGCAGACCAGCTGCTGATGACCTACGACACCGACGCGTCGGGGCGTTCACGGTTGACCCCCGCACTGGATCCCAGTGAACTGGACCGCACGGACCGCATCCTGCTGGGCTCGTGCGCGGCGATCTGGCTGGTCGCCCTCGGCACCGGCGTCGCCGCCACCGTGGCGCTGGTGGACCTGGGCCGCGGGCACGCCGAGTCCTCCGGGGACGCCGGCACGCCCTGGCTGCTCTACACCGTCATCGGGATCTCGGCGGTGGTGATCATCGGGGCCGTGCCGCTGCTGCTGCGGGCGCGCCGGGAAGCCCTGGCCGAACCGCCACAGGCGACCCGTTCCGCGACCGCGGCGGGGCAGAGCCGGGCGACGGACGCGACGTCGGCCACCGAGAAACTGAGGCCGGCGGGCGCGAGGGCCGGCGTCGATCCGCAGTCGGCGTATGCGGCGCCGAGACCGTTGCGCACGCTCGAAGCGCCCGAATCCGGCTCGGCAGCCGTCGATCTACTGTGGCTGCGTTGCGCCGTGGTGATCGCGTGCGCAATCGGTGTCGCCATGGTTGCCATCGGCGTGGCCACCTACCTGATGGCGGTGGACAGCAACGTCGCAGCGTGGGTGTTCTACGTGCTGACCGCGCTCGTCACGCTGGCCATGCCCGTCGTGCCGTGGTTCTACCTCAAAGAACTACGCGCCCTGCCGGATCAGCAGGGCGCGTAATTCCTTAAAGGCGGGCGCTTTTCGGTCAACGGGCACCTCAGTGGTGGCCGTTGGGCGATTCCCCATCGGCTGAGTCATGTCCGTTCGAGGAGCCCCTGCGCGCCTGGTGTTCGGCCAGTGCGGTGAGCGCCTTGCGTTCGCCCGCGCGCTCTGCGGCGGTGATCGCCTCGTGCTCGTCGAGCGGATCGGCGGACAGGAAGCCGCCGGTACCCGGAGCACCCGCGGAACCCAGCTTGTTCATCCGCTTGGGTAGGGCAGCGCCCTGGTACTCCAACGGAATCGGATGACCGTGCTCGTCGACCGGGCCCAGCGGCTGGTGCAGCTCGATGTAGGCACCGTGCGGCAGCCGCTTGATGATGCCGGTTTCGATGCCGTGCTCGAGCACAGCGCGGTCGCTGCGCTGCAGGCCGACGGCCCACCGGTAGGCGATGTAATAGACGATCGCGGGCAGCACCACCATGCCGATGCGGCCGATCCACGTCGTCGCGTTCAGCGAGATGTGGAACTTCAGCGCGATGATGTCGTTCATCGCGGCGAGCGTGAGCAGCATGTACAGCGAGATGGCCGCCGCACCCAGCGCAGTGCGCACCGGGGCGTCGCGCGGACGCTGCAGCAGGTTGTGATGTGCGGTGTCGCCGGTGAGCTTCTTCTCCAGATACGGGTAGGCGATCAGCAGGATGAAAACCAGCCCCATGAACAGCGCCACCCACGTCGAGGCGGGGATGGTGTAGTTGCCGAGGTAGATCTCCCACGGCGGGAAGATACGCGCCACACCTTCGGTCCACATCATGTAGAAGTCGGGCTGGCTGCCGGCCGACACCTGAGACGGCTTGTAGGGCCCCAGATTCCACACCGGGTTGATCGTCAGCAGCCCACCCATCAGGCCCAGGATGCCGACGGTCATCGCGAAGAACGCGCCGGACTTCACCGCGAACACCGGCATCACACGCACGCCGACGACGTTGGACTCGGTGCGACCCGGCCCGGGGAACTGGGTGTGCTTCTGGAACCACACCAGGGCCAGGTGAAGCCCGATGAGCGCCAACATGATTCCCGGGATCAGCAGAATGTGCAGCGCGTACATCCTGGGAATCCAGATACCGTCGGTCGAGCACTCGTATCCCACGCCGCCGCACGGGAAGTCGCCGCCGAACAGCGCCCAGTGCAGCCAGGTGCCGATCACCGGCATGCCCAGCGAGATCGACGACAGTGCGGCGCGCAACCCGATGCCCGAGAGCAGGTCGTCGGGCAGCGAGTAACCGAAGTAGCCCTCGAACATCGCCAGGATCAGCAGCAGCGCACCGATCACCCAGTTGGCCTCACGTGGCCTTCGGAATGCGCCGGTGAAGAAGATGCGAGCCAGGTGCACCATGATCGCGGCTGCGAAAAGCAGTGCGGCCCAGTGGTGTATCTGACGGACGAACAAGCCGCCGCGGATCTCGAAGCTGATGTCGAGCGTGGACTCGTAGGCCTTGGACATCTGCACACCGCGCAGCGGTTGGTAGACGCCGTCGTAGGTGACCTCCGCCATCGACGGGTCGAAGAACAGCGTCAGATAGACGCCGGTGATCAGCAGGACGATGAAGCTGTACAACGCGATCTCGCCCAGCAGGAACGACCAGTGGGTGGGGAAGACCTTGTTCAGCTGGCGTCGCACCGCCGCCGAGGGGTGGTAGCGCGAATCGATGGCTTCGCCTTGCGCGGCCGCGATTTCGGCGAGGGCGGGGGGTTTCGGCAATTTCGGACTCATGCTGATTTCCGTTCCCAGAAGGCCGGCCCGACGGGTTCGATGAAGTCGCCGTTGGCGACGAGATACCCGTCCTGGTCGATGGTGATGGGCAGCTGCGCGAGGGCACGCGCAGCCGGGCCGAATATGGGTTTCGCGAAGTGCAACGCGTCGAACTGCGACTGGTGGCACGGACACAGGATGCGATACGACTGCTGCTCGTATAGCGAAGCGGGGCAACCCAGGTGGGAGCAGACCTTGGTGTAGGCGAACAGGTCACCGAAGTTGAAGCTCTCCTGGCCCTTGCGCTTGACCACCCGGGGCATGTCCTGGGCTTTGATCCTGATCAGCATGACCGGGTTGCGCACACCCATCGCGATCTCGGCGAGATGGTGGTGCGACTCGACGGTGGTGCCGTCACCGTCGGACTCGCGCCACGGGAACACGGTCTCCATGCCGCCGGCGTCGATGTCCTCGGGCCGCATCTTGACGAACGTGCCATTGCCGGTGGAGCGGGCCAGGTAGATCGTCTCGCCCTCGTAGCGTGGTGTCCACCCCGACGTCCACAGCACGGCCTTCTTGCCTTCGGCGGTCTGCACCACCGGTTTCCACGGGTTCTTGATCAGACCGCCCATGAACGCCACCAGCGTGCCCAGGCCGAACGCGCCCAGGCCGATGCCCAGTGAAAGGCCGACGAGCTTGCGGCGCTTGATCGTCGAGGTCTCCAGCGCGTCGCTCAGATTGGCCACGACCGTCTTGCGTTGGATCTCGGGGGAGCTGCCGTCGTGGCGCTCCTGGATCGAGATCTCCTGGGGGATGAACTTCTTCTGATACAGCACCGCACCGATGCCGATCGCGAGGATCGACAGTCCGAACGTCAACCCGTAGAGGGGAGTGGTCAGGCTGAACAGGAACTGACCCTCGGAGCCGTACGGCTTGTACTCCCAGGGCCAGAACAAGAACACCAGCACCAGCGCCAGACCCGAGAATCCGCCCAGCAGAAGCCAGTACGACACCACGCGGGCGCTGCGCTTCTCGGCCTTGGTACCGGCGACGGGCCACCGGTCTTCCTTGTAAACGATCTCGACGCCGTCGAGCTTGCCGCCTAGTTCGAGGAGCTCCTCACGCGACATCGCCGCCAGTTGGGCGTCGGTGGGTTGACCCGGCACGCCGGCGTGACCGGGCGCGTCGGTGCCCTGCGGGGTGTCCGAGGTGCCGTGGTCCGGTTTTCCATCCATCCGCGATCCGCCTCCGGCTTCTCGCTCGCTCATGCTCGCGCTCCGATCCACAAGGCCGCGGCGATGACGGCCACCATGCCGATGATCCAGGCCGCCATGCCCTCCGGCGCGGGGCCGAACCCGCCGAGGCCGTAGCCGCCGTAGCTCGGAGTCTCCGCCGATTCGCGGACGTAGGCGACAATGTCGCGCTTCTCGTCCGGCGACAGCTGCCGGTCGGAGAACTTCGGCATGTTCTGCGGGCCGGTCAGCATCGCCGTGTAGATCTGAGCGGGCTTGGCATCGCCGAGGTCGGGTGCGTACTTGCCCGACGACAGGGCGCCGCCCTTGCCGGTGAAGTTGTGGCACGACGCGCAGTTCAGCCGGAACAGGTCGCCGCCGCGGGCGACGTCGTCACCGAGCAGCGACTCCTGGGCGACGCGTCCGTTGTCGTCCCGCGGGACGACCGGACCACCGCCGTTGGCCTGCACGTAGGCGCCGAGCGCGTCGGTCTGCGCCTCGTCGAACACCGGGGGCTTGTCCGGCGCCTGCGCCTCACCCCGCATCGCCGGCATGCGGCCGGTGGACACCTGGAAGTAGACCGCCGCCTCGCCGACGCCGATCAGGCTCGGGCCGCGGTCCTCGACGCCCTGCAGGTTCACGCCGTGGCAGGTGACGCAGGAGGTGTCGAACAGCTGCTTGCCCGTGCGCAGCAGCGCCGACTGCGATTCGTCGGCGACCGCAACCTGTGGCGTCGGTGTGAGGGTGGCTGCCAGGCCACCTGCGACGCCCAGTCCGAGCAGCAGCAGCACAGCACCTGACAGGCGCCGGCGCAGCCGACGGCGCGACTTGTCGGTCATCGAACCCCTTCTCATCGGACCGATCGGCAAGCCGATCAACGGACACATCGGCGAGCCGATCAACGGACGAAGTAAATGACGGCGAACAAAGCGATCCACACGATGTCGACGAAGTGCCAGTAGTACGACACCACAATGGCAGCGGTGGCCTGAGCTGGGGTGAACTTGCTCATCCGGGTGCGGGCCAGCAGGAGCACGAAGGCGACCAGCCCACCGATCACGTGTAATCCGTGGAAGCCGGTGGCCATGTAGAACACCGAGCCGTAGGCGCTGCTGGCGATGGTGGTGCCGTGGTGGACCAGCTGGATGTACTCGTAGCCCTGGCCCAGCACGAAGAACAGCCCCATCAAGAACGTGATGACGTACCAGCGGCGCAGTCCGAAGATGTCGCCGCGCTCGGCGGCGAACACGCCCATCTGACAGGTGAACGACGAGGCGATCAGCACGAGCGTGACCGGAACGGCCTGGACCAGGTTCAACTCCGTCGGCGGTGGCGGCCACTCGCCGGCCGCCTGCGAACGTGCGGTGAAGTACATCGCAAACAGGCCAGCAAAGAACATCAGCTCGCTGGACAGCCACACGATGGTGCCGACACTGACCATGTTCGGCCGGTTCAGCGAATGTACTCGCGACGTGATTGCGGTTCCCGAAGCCCCTACAGCGCTCGTCACAGGAGCAAGTATGACGCTTTGTAGTTGTCGAACTCCACCCGGGTCCGGAGTTTCGTCAATAATCGCGTGGTGGCTTCCCCCGAAAACCCTGATCCTTTCACCTGGCCCCGGATTCTGGGCCGCCTCACCACCGGTCAGTCGCTGACGACCGGCCAGGCGGCATGGGCGATGGACCAGATCATGACCGGCGCGGCGTCCCCAGCGCAGATCGCCGGCTTCGGGGTGTCGATGAAGATGAAGCGCCCGACGTCGGCCGAGGTGACGGAGTTGGCCGAAGTCATGCTCAAGCACGCGCGACGGGTGCCGACCGACGACATCGGCAATGAGACCGTCGACATCGTGGGCACGGGCGGCGACGGATCCAACACGGTGAACCTGTCTACGATGGCCGCGATCGTCGTCGCCGCCGCGGGCGTTCCGGTGATCAAGCACGGCAACCGCGCCGCCTCCTCGCTGTCCGGCGGGGCGGACACGCTCGAGGCGCTCGGCGTGCGCATCGACCTCGGTCCCGACGACGTCGCGCGCAGTGTCGCCGAAGTCGGCATCGGCTTTGCGTTCGCGCCGCAGTTCCATCCGTCGTACCGGCACGCCGGCGTGGTGCGCCGCGAGATCGGGGTGCCGACGGTCTTCAATCTGCTTGGCCCGCTGACCAATCCGGCCTCTCCGCGGGCCGGGCTGATCGGCTGCGCCTGGGCCGATCTGGCCGAGGTGATGGCCGGCGTGTTCGCGACCCGCCGGTCCAGCGTGTTGGTCGTGCACGGCGACGACGGCCTCGACGAGCTGACCACGACCACGACGAGCACGATCTGGCGGGTACAGGCGGGCACTGTCGAGCGGCTGACGTTCGACCCGGCCGCGTTCGGCTTCAAGCGTGCGGAGTTGTCGGAATTGGTCGGCGGCGATGCGGAATCGAACGCCGCCTCGGTGCGCGCGGTGCTGGGCGGTGCGCCCGGTGCGGTGCGCGACGCGGTGATCCTCAACGCGGCCGGCGCTCTGGTGGCGCACGCGGGGCTAGCCAGCGACGCCAAATGGGTGCTGGCTTGGGAGACGGGGCTGGCCAAGGCGGCCGAGGCCATCGACTCCGGAGCGGCCGAACAGCTCCTCGCGCGTTGGGTGCGGTTCACCCAAAAGGCTTGAGACGTCCGACCTCTCGTACTGCTCGGCGGCCAGCCGCGCGGAGCGCGCCGACGCGGCCCACGACGACCACCGGCCGGCCGCGTGCACCGGCGAGCAGTATCCGCTCGCGGTGCGCACGATGCGCACTCCCGGTTGGTGCAACCACCGTGCGATCAACGCCGTCTCCTCGACCAGCGCGCCGCCCAGCGGTGCGGCCCCCGGCATGACGGTTTGTGCGCCAACACAGATCGCGTCGATGACCGGCATCGGTGGCACGCCGCGCGCCGCGTTGCCCGCCGCGGCCAGCTGGCCGTTGCGGATCACCGCGAGCTGCCATCCGCCCGCGCCGTCGGGCCGTGCCGCGACCAGCTCCGGAATGGCCGCCAGCGCCCGCAGCCGCTGCCCGCGCCACAGCACGTCGATCGCGTTGGCCGCGTGATCCCGCAGGCGCGCCGCCGTCTCGTATCGGCCGCGGTCGGCCAGCTCGGTGATCTGGGCCAGCACGGCGCCCAGCGCGCGGTCGTCGCGCCCCTTGATCAGGTCGGTCGCCCGTGCTACCGCCTCGGCGTAGTCGGCGGCGCCGACGTCGCGCGGCGCCGGGCACGGTGACACCTCACGTTCCGGGCACGCCGGGCCGTGCACGGCGGTTCGGGCGAGCTTGCGGGTGCACGTTCGCACGCCGGTGAACCGGGCGAGCAGCGCGGCGGTGTCGACGGCGTCCGAGCGCACCCGGAACGGCCCGATGGCCGAGTCGAAGTCATGAGGACGTACCGCTGTGCCTGATTGCGGTGCTCGCACCGCTGTGCCTGATTGCGGTGCTCGCACCGCGGAAAAGCGCGGGAACGCTTCGTCGGTCAGCACCAACCACCACCACCGGTGCGGAAACTTCGACCGGCGGTTGTAGGGCGGCGCATGGGCGGCCAGCAGTCGTAGTTCGCGCACCCCGGCCTCGAGATCATGCGCGCACTCGACATGGTCGACCGCGGTGGCCAGGGAGGCCATCTCCTTGATGCGGGTGCGCGAATCGGAGCCGTTGAAGTACTGCCCGACGCGCCGACGCAGGTTGACGGCGGTGCCGACGTAGAGCACTTCGGTGGCCGGGCCGCGAAACAGGTAGACCCCCGGCCGGTTCGGCAGCGCCGCGGCGAGGTGACGGTTGCGCCGCTGCGCGGGTGTGACGTCGGGCAGGTACGACCGCAACTCGGTATAGGTGTGCACACCCTGATTGCCCACCCGCTCGATGAGACCGTGCAGGACGTCGACCGTGGCGCGGGCGTCGTCGAGGGCGCGGTGCGTCGGGGTAGTGGCGGCGGCGAACAGCCGGGCCAGCGCGGAAAGCCGCACGCTGGGCGCTTCGTCGCGGGTGAGCACCCGACGGGCCAGTTTCACCGTGCACAGCACCGGCGGTCGTGGCCAGCTGATCTGACAGCGTTCGGCGGCCGCCCGCAGGAACCCGATGTCGAAGCCGGCGTTGTGCGCGACCAGCACCGCTCCGCGGGAGAACTCCAGGAACGCCGGGAGCACCGACTCGATCCTCGGCGCGTCGCACACCATCGCCGTGGTGATCCCGGTCAGGGCGACGATCTGCGGCGGGATGCTGCGGCCGGGGTCCACCAGCGTGGCCAGCTCGCCGAGCACCGTGCCGCCGCGCACCTTGACCGCGCCGATCTCGGTGATCGCGTCGTGGTTGTCGCCGGTGGCCCGCCCGCCGGTGGTCTCCAGGTCGACGACGACGAAGGTGGTGTCGTGCAGTGAGACGTCAGCTTGGCCGTCAACATCGGCGAAGCTGAGCTGGCTCATGCGCTGACGGTAGGAAACGGCACCGACAGGGGCGGGTTGCCACGCTTGACCGCGATGAAGTTGTCGGTGGCCCCCGATAGCGTGCGGACAGCACCGACCGAGAGGAGCCATTCGTGGGCACGGTGAAGATCGACTGCGACGACTGTGCGGTCCGCGGACCAGGCTGTCAGGACTGCGTCGTGAGCGTCTTGTTGGGAGTACCCGACACATTGTTCGACGACGAACGCCGCGCGTTGGAGGTGCTTGCCGACGTGGGTTTGGCGCCGCGGCTGCGGCTGGTCCCGATTCACCGGGACGGCAGTTCCGGTGTCGCCTGACGACACGCGGTGGGACCGGCGGGGAATCGAAATGCAGGGCGACTGTTAAATTTGCGTCTTCTGTTGGACAACCCCGATGCCGTTTCGTAACCTGTCTGAGACCTAATAGCGTTTTCGACGCGGCTTCGTCACGGAAGTTGAAGGGCGCAAATCTTGAGGCTCGACCGTACGCGCTTGACCACACGCGGGTTTCGACGACCCTTCGTCAGTGCGATAGTCGGTATCACCGTCCTCGCAGGCATCTTCACCGGCAGTGTGCAGGCTGATCCGGCCGACGATGCGCTGGCGAAGCTCAACGAGCTCTCGCGACAGGCCGAGCAGACCACCGAGGCGATGCATTCGGCGCAGCTCGATCTCAACAACAAGCTGGCCATCCAGCAGACCGTGGAGGCCAAGCATGCCGCCGACGTCGCGGCCGCCAACAAGGCGAGACATCAGCTGGCAACCTTCCAGGCGGCCGTCGACAAAGTTGCTGCGGCGCAGTACATGGGAGGCAGGACCGACGGGCTGGACGCGATACTGACCGCCGGCTCGCCGCAGGGTCTCATCGACCAGTTGTCGGTGCAACGGGTGATGGCCACCGAGATGTCGGCACAGATGAAGAGCTACCGCGACATCGGCAGGAAGGCGGCTCTGGCCGAGGAGGCGTCCGCGAAATCGGCCGCCGAGGCGAAGACCGCCGCCGAACAGGCCGCAGCCGTGCGTGCGGAGCTGCAATCGAAGCAGAGCCGCCTGCAGGTCCAGATCGCCGTGGTCAAGTCTCAGTACCAGGCGCTGACGCCGCGTCAGCGCGAGGCGCTCGCCGCGATGCCGCCCGCGCCCCCGGTCCCCCCGCCCGGACCACCGCCGCCGGGTTCCGATCCCGCGGTCATCGCCGCGCCGCCGGTTCCAGGTGCCATCCCCCCCGGTGACATGGCGCCGCCGGTGGGCGGGCACTCGGCGACCGTGATCCAGGCCGCGCTGAGCCGCATCGGCTCGCCGTACTCGTGGGGCGGTTCCGGTCCGAATGCATTCGACTGCTCCGGGCTCGTGATGTGGTCGTTCCAGCAGGCCGGCATCTCGCTGCCGCACTCCAGCCAGGCGCTGGCCAACGGCGGGCAGGCCGTGTCGAGGGACCAGATGCAGCCCGGCGACCTGGTGACCTACTACTCCGACGCGTCGCACGTCGGCATCTACATCGGTGACGGAATGATGGTGCACGCCTCGACCTACGGCACGCCGGTGCGAGTCGCTCCGGTGGACAATGCGCCGATCTACAACGTCCGCCGCTACTGACCGCCGGAGGGCCGCGCATCCCAGGAGCAGATCCAGACTCGCGGCGCTCCTCGTCGCCGAGCTCATCTGTGCGCTGCTTCTGATCGGCCGCGCCGACGTCGCGCCCGTTCCGTCAGTGGCCACCCCGGCCAACCCGACTGCCCTGACGACGCCGACCGCCGAATCGCGCGTCCAGACGCTCAACGACGACCGCACGGTCAGGTTGATCGGCCTCGGTGGACCGCGCACCGAGAAGCTGCTGACCCGCATCGCCGTCGAGATGAACGGCGCGGCGGACGCGGTCACCGCGTTCTGGGGCCCGCAGTGGCCACCCGAGGTGGTGATCGCCGTCGCGGGCAGCGATGCCCAGTTCGCGGCCGTCGGTGGCGGTGACTCGCACACCGCGGCCACCGCGACGGCCGAGCGGATCATGTTCGCCCCCGGCGCCGCCGACATGAGCGATGCCGCACTGCGAATCGTGCTGCGCCACGAGCTATTCCACTACGCGGCCCGCGCCAGGACCGCGCCCGACGCGCCGCGTTGGCTCACCGAGGGGGTGGCCGACTACGTCGCCCGGCCCGCGACGCCGCGGCCCGGCCCCTCGGCGGTGAGGCTGCCCACTGACGCCGAGCTGGCCGGACCCGAGCGCTCGCTGGCCTACGACCGAGCCTGGTGGTTCAGCCGGTTCGTCGCCGACCGGTACGGTCCCGGCACGCTACGCGAGCTGTATCAGCGCGCGTGCAGCCCCGGTCACCCCGATGTTGCGACCGCGGTGCAGGACACCCTCGGCGTGGGCCAAGCGTCGCTGCTGGCGCAATGGCAGCAGTGGGCGACCGGTCAGACATGAGCCGGATCCTTTTGGTCACCAATGACTTTCCGCCGCGCCGTGGCGGCATCCAGTCGTATCTGCAGTCGCTGGTCGACCATCTCGTCGCCGCCGGACAGCACAAGCTGACGGTGTACGCGCCGAAGTGGAAGGACTCCGACGCGTTCGACGCCGAGGCAGCCGCCGCCGGCTACGAGGTGGTGCGCCATCCGGGCACGCTGATGCTTCCCGAGCCGGGGGTGATCAGCCGGATGCGGCGTCTCGTCGAGGAGCACGGCGCCGAGACGGTGTGGTTCGGTGCGGCGGCTCCGCTGGCGCTGATGGCGCCGCTGGCCCGCGACGCCGGCGCGCGTCGGGTGATCGCCAGCACGCACGGCCACGAGGTCGGCTGGTCGATGCTTCCGCTCGCCCGAACGGCATTGCGCCGCATCGGATCCGGGACCGATGTGATCACCTACGTCAGCCAGTACACCCGGCGCCGGTTCGCGTCGGCGTTCGGGCCGCGGGCCGCGCTCGAGCACTTGCCGCCCGGGGTCGACACCGACCGGTTCACCCCCGACGAGGTCGCGCGCGCCGAACTGCGCGCCCGCTACCGGCTCGGGAACCGGCCGGTCGTGGTCTGCCTGTCGCGGCTGGTGCCCCGTAAGGGGCAGGACATGCTGATCCGGGCGATGCCCGCGATCCGGCAACGTGTGCACGGCGCGGCGCTGGTGATCGTCGGCGGTGGCCCGTACCGATCGTCGCTGCACAAGCTGGCGCACAGCTTCGGGGTGGCCGAACACGTCGTCTTCACCGACGCCGTCCCCGGCGAAGAGTTGCCCGCCCACCACGCCATGGCCGACGTGTTCGCGATGCCATGCCGCACCCGCGGCGCCGGTCTGGACGTCGAGGGACTCGGCATCGTCTATCTCGAGGCGTCCGCTTCGGGCGTGCCGGTCGTGGCGGGCCGCTCGGGGGGCGCGCCGGAGACCGTGCGCGACGGGGAAACGGGCGTGGTGGTCGACGGCTGGGACGTGGGCGCGATCGCTGCGGCGGTCAGCGACCTGCTCGCCGATCCCGAGCGGGCGGCGCAGATGGGCGCGGCGGGTAGGCGCTGGGTGGTCGACAACTGGCAGTGGCACACGCAGGCGCAGCGGTTGTCGAACCTGCTCTACCCCTCGTAGAGCGCCTCGATATCGCTGGCGAACTTCTGCGCCACCACTTTGCGCTTGACCTTCATCGTCGGGGTCAACTCACCGGTGTCCTCGGTGAAGTCCACGGGCAGGATGCGGAACTTGCGGATCGCCTCGGCTTTCGACACCGCCTGGTTGGCCTCCTTGACCGCCAGGTCGATCTCGGCGGTCAGGTCGGGGTCGGTGGCCAGGTCACCGACCGACGCGTCCGCGTTCTTGCTGTTGCGTTCCTTCCATCCCTCGATCGCCTCAGGGTCGATGGTGATCAGCGCGCCGATGAACGGCTTGGCGTCGCCGACCGCCATCGCCTGGCTGATCAGCGGGTGCGCCCGCAACCGGTCCTCCAGGATCGCCGGTGCGACGTTCTTGCCGCCCGCGGTGACGATGATCTCCTTCTTGCGGCCGATGATAGTCAAGAAGCCGTCGCCGTCGATGGCGCCGAGGTCGCCGGTGTGGAACCAGCCGTCGGAGAACACGGCCTCGGTCTCCTCGTCGTTGCGCCAATAGCCGGTGAACACCACGCCGCCCTTGACCAACAGCTCGTCATCGTCGTTGATGCGCATACTGTTGCCGGGCAACAACTTTCCGACCGATCCGACCTTGGCGTCGTCGACCCGGTTCACCGTGATCGCGGCGCTGGTCTCGGTGAGGCCGTAACCCTCGTAGATGGGCAGCCCGACACCGCGGTAGAAGTGACCCAGCCGGGCGCCCAGCGGAGCGCCACCGGAGATCGCGCCGCGGCAGTCGCCGCCGAGCGCCGCGCGCAGCTTGCCGTAGACGAGCCGGTCGAACAGCGCGTGCTTGGCCCGCAGCAGCAGCCCGGGGGCGCCGCTGTCCTGCGCCTTGCTGTAGTCGATCGCGGTATTGGCGGCGATCTCGAAGATGCGCCCCTTGCCGTCGTTGCGGGCGTTCTGCTCGGCGGTGTTGTACACCTTCTCGAACACCCGGGGCACCGAGACCACCAGCGTCGGCTTGAACACGCCGAACGTGGGCACGAGGTTCTTGATGTCGCTGGTGAAGCCGAGCGTCACCTTGTACGTGAACGCCGCGAGCGTGATCGCGCGGGCCAGCACGTGTGCGAGCGGCAGGAACACCAGCATCTTCTCGCCCTTGTCCAGCAGCGTCGGGAAGCAGTCCTTGGCGCCGCGGATCTCGTAGACGAGGTTGGAGTGGGTCAGTTGGCAGCCCTTGGGCTGGCCGGTGGTGCCGGAGGTGTAGATCAGTGTCGCGGGATCGGCGGCCTTCAGCGCGGCCAACCGTTCGTCGAGTGCCTTGGCGTCGACCGACTTTCCCGCCTCGGCGAGCTCGTCGAGCGCCGGCGTACCCGAGCCCTCGATGCGCAGTACCTGCCTCAGCGCGGACAGCTCGTTCTCGAGGTGCTCGATCTTGTCGGCGTGCGCGTCGGTCTCGGCGATGATCAGCACCGCTTCGGAGTCCGAGAGCACGAACTTCACCTGTTCTGGCGAATTGGTCTCGTAGATCGGCACGGTGAGCGCGCCGGCGGCCAGGATCGCAAGATCCAGGATGGGCCACTCGTAGCGGGTCGCAGACAGCAGCGCGACGCGGTCGCCGGGGGCGACGCCCTTGGCGATCAAACCGAGTGCGGTGGCCCGGATCTGGTCGGCGGCCTGCTTGCAGGTGACGTCGATCCATGTGCCGTCGACGAGACGCTGGAAAATGACATGGTCGGGATCGTCGCGCTCGTGGTCGAACACGGAGCTGACGACGTTGTCGTGCTCGCCCACCGTGAAGGTTGCGGACTCACTGAACTCACGCACGGTCTTGGCCTCCCGATCCGGCTGGTCTGCTGGTCCCAGCCTAGTCGGCCGCGATCTGCCGGGTCAGGTCCGTATGTGAAGCTGGTAGGCCATGTACAGCATCCAGATTGCGGATGACACCTTCGTCGCAGCCGACCCCGTCGAGGTCGGCCGGTACGTCGCGGATCCCGCGAGCTGGCGTCGCTGGTGGCCCGACCTGCGGTTGACGGTGGTGGAGGACCGAGGCGAGAAGGGCCACCGCTGGACCGTCACCGGCGCGCTGACCGGGACGATGGAGATCTGGCTGGAACCGGTGCTCGATGGCGTCGTCCTGCACTACTTTCTGCATGCCGAGCCGTCGGGGGTGGCGGCGTGGCAGTTGGCCAAGATGAATCTGGCCAAGGTGAACCACCGGCGACGGGTCGCGGGTAAGAACATGGCGTTCGAGGTCAAGCAGCGGCTGGAGGCCACGCGCCCGGTGGGCGTCTCGCCGTTGGCCTGATGCTTCGTCCCGTCGCCAGCAGGGGAGGGTAGATTTTCACCGTGGCGGACAAGACGGCGCAGACCATTCACATCGATGCCGACCCTTCGACGGTCATGGACGTCATCGCAGACATCGGGTCCTATCCGGACTGGGTGGCCGAATACAAGGAGACCGAGGTCCTCGAGGCCGACGCCGAGGGTTACCCGAAGACCGCCCGGCTGGTGTTGGACGCCGCCGTACTCAAGGACACGATGGTGCTGTCGTACGACTGGCCACCGGACCGCAAGTCGGTGAAGTGGAGCCTGGTGTCCAGCTCACTGCTGAGGTCCCTGGAAGGGGCATACCGACTGGCACCCAAGGGATCTGGAACCGAGGTCACCTATGAACTGTCGGTGGATCTGGTCATTCCGATGATCGGGTTGTTGAAGCGCAAGGCCGAACGGCGCCTGACCGACACCGCGCTGAAGGACCTCAAGAAACGAGTCGAGGCTGAGTGAGCGCCAATGCCACCGACACCTCTGCCGCCATAATCAGCCTGTTCGTCGGTAAAGGCGGAGTAGGCAAGTCGACGTTGGCGACCGCCACCGCCGTGCGAGACGCACGGGCGGGCCTGCGCGTGTTGATCGTCTCGACCGACCAGGCGCACTCCATCGGCGACGTGCTCGGTACGACGGTGACGCCGACCGGATCGGGCAAGCCGACCCGGGTGTTCGCCGACCTGGAAACCGGGGGAGACGTCGCCGGTGGCGGATCCCTGGACGCGCTCGCGCTGGACACACTGGCGCTGCTGGAGTCGAGGTGGCGCGAGATCGCCGGCTTGCTGTCCGGCAGATTTCCCCAGTCGGAGCTGGGAAACGTTGCTCCGGAAGAGCTTTCGGCACTGCCAGGTGTCCAGGAGGTGCTCGGGCTGCACGAGGTGGGCGAGCTGGCGGCCTGCGGGCGGTGGGACCGCGTCGTGGTGGACTGTGCATCGACCGCCGACGCGCTGCGCATGCTCACCCTGCCCGCGACGTTCGGTCTGTATCTGGAGCGGGCGTGGCCGCGGCACCGACGGCTGTCCACCGGAACCGACGACCCACACACCGCGGCCGTCGTCGCCCTGTTCGAGCGGGTCGGCGCCGGAACCGAGCGGCTGAGCACGTTGCTCACCGACGAGTCCAAGGTCAGTGCCCATCTGGTGATGACGGCCGAGCGGGTGGTGGCGGCGGAGGCGGCGCGGACGCTGGGCTCGCTGTCCCTGATGGGTGTTCAGGTTGCGGAGTTGATCGTCAATCAAATCCTGGTGCAAGACGATTCGTACGAGTACCGCAACCTGCCCGACCATCCCGCGTTCGACTGGTATACCGAGCGGATCTCGGAGCAGCGAGCGGTCCTCGATGAACTCGACGCCACGATCGGCGACGTCCGGCTGGTGCTGGTGCCCCATATGGCCGGCGAACCGATCGGGGCCAAGGCGCTCGGCGAATTGCTGGACAGCGCACGGCGTCGCGACGGCACGCCGCCGCCGGGGCCGCTGCGCCCGATCGTCGACCGCGAGTCCGGCTCTGGCCTCGAAGCGGTCTACCGGTTGCGGCTAGAGTTACCGCAGGTCGACTCTTCGGCGCTATCGCTTGGCAGGGTCGACGACGACTTGATCATCGGCGCCGGCGCCTTGCGGCGCCGGGTCCGTCTAGCGTCCGTGCTGCGTAGGTGCATCGTGGTGGACGCGCAATTGCGAGGATGTGAGTTGACCGTGCGGTTCCGTCCGAATCCGGAGGTGTGGCCGAAGTGACTGGCCCGCACGCCGATCTCGGGCCGGAGCTGCGCCAACTCGCGCAGACGATCCTGGACACCCTCGACCCTGCGGTGCGGCTCGCCGCCGCCCGCGCGATGGGCAGTGGCGCCGGCAAGTGCCAGCAGCTGTGGTGCCCCGTCTGTGCGCTTGCGGCCCTGGTGGCCGGCGAACAGCATCCGCTGCTCACGGTCATCGCCGAGCACAGCGTCGCGTTGCTGGCCGTGGTCCGGGCGGTTCTCGATCAGGCCGAGCGGCAGGCCGGGTCGACGGGGCCGGGTGAACCGCCGGACGGACCGCCTGCACCGCCGACCGACCCCGGTCCGGACGGGCCGGAGCCGCCCCCACCGCCGGGCCGCTATCAACACATCCCCGTCACAGTCGAGGAGTAAGTGTTCCTCGCTGTGGTCGCATCCACAGTGCGTGGGTAAAGTTGTCGCAGAACACCGGCCGGTGTTCGATCACCGGGAGGGCCCATGTGGTATTGGCTGTTCAAGTACATCTTCATGGGACCTCTGCTGTCGTTGCTGGGTCGGCCGAAAGTCGAAGGGCTCGAACATCTTCCGCACTCCGGCGCGGCGATTCTGGCCAGTAACCACCTTGCCGTCGCGGACAGCTTCTATCTGCCGTTGGTGGTCAGCCGCAGGATCACGTTCCTGGCCAAGGCCGAGTACTTCACCGGCACCGGCATCAAGGGCTGGTTCACCCGCTGGTTCTACACCGTCGCCGGTCAGGTCCCGATCGACCGCACCGACGCCGACAGCGCGCAGAGCGCATTGAACACGGCCGGCCGCATCCTCGGCGAGGGGAAGCTGCTCGGGATGTATCCCGAAGGCACCCGGTCGCCCGACGGACGGCTCTACAAGGGCAAGACCGGCCTGGCGCGGTTGGCGCTGCAGACCGGCGTGCCGGTGATTCCGGTCGCGATGATCGGAACCGACGTCGTCAACCCGCCGGGCAGCAAGATGTGGCGCTTCGGTCGGGTGCAGGTCAAATTCGGCAAGCCGATGGATTTCAGCCGCTTCGAGGGTCTGGCGGGCAACCGCTTCATCGAACGCGCGGTCATCGACGAGGTGATGTACGAGTTGATGCGGTTGTCCGGTCAGGAGTACGTCGACCTCTACGCCACCGACATCAAGGAGGGCAGGGCCGACGACGCGATGAAGCCGTCGGCCCGCATGCCGGAAGTAGCTGCCGGTTAATTGACCGCGGGCACCGGCGTCGCGTCGACGACCGGCCTGCTGCGCTGCGCCGGCTTGATCGCGCCCGCCACCGTGCCGGCCACCAGGATCACCGCGATCGCCCACCACACGTAGGAGCCGCCGGCCAGTTGTCGCCACAGCGAAGCCGCGGTCTCCTTGTGCTCGGGCATCAGCGTGATCGGCGTCCACACCATCAGCGCCAAACCCGCGCCCGCCACCACGGCCAGCGCCGGGTGCCGTCTTCGGTACGCCACCAGCGCCGTGACCACCAGCGCGGGCAGCGCCCACACCCAGTGGTGGGACCATGACACCGGCGACACCACGAGCCCGAACATGGCCACACAGATCAGGGCGAGGACGGGCTGATCGGCCTTGAGCACCCGTCGCACCGCCCACACGGTCAACGCGAGCACGGCGAGACAGGCTATTACCCACAGCACGAACCGTGGTCCTTCGCCCACCCCGAGCCGGGCCAATGCGCCCGCGATGTTCTGGTTGGTGTTCAGCGTCGCGGTGCCTATGCGATCGGTGTTGCGCACCGTCTCGGTCCAGTACTCAAGCGAGTCGCGCCAGGCGAACGCGGCCCCGACCAACGTGGCGACGACGGCGGACGCCGCCGTGACGAGCAACGCGCGGGTGTCGCGACGCAGCAGGAAGTAGAGCAGGAAGACCGCCGGGGTCAGTTTCAGCGCGATCGCCAACCCGAGCAGCATGCCCCGCGGCCACGGTGTCCGGCGCGGCACGCAATCGGCGATCACCAGCGTCATCAACACCACGTTGATCTGCCCGAAGTCGAAGTTCGACCGGATGGGCTCCAAGTAGACCACCGCCGGGGCGACGACGGCCGCGGCCAGCCACGCCTGCCGCAGCCAGGCGGGTTCGCCGGTCACCGAGGTCTCGGACCAGACGTCGCACCGGTGAAGCACGATCGTCACCGCGACGATCAGCAACACCAGTGTGGTCACCGTGATCGCGGCGCTGGCCGCCTCCAACGACAACAACGCGAACGGGGCGAAGGCCACCGCGGCCAGCGGCGGATAGGTGAAGGGCAGGTCCAGCCCGCCCCGGGTGTGGAACATCGCGCCGTCGGCGTACAGCGGTCGACCGTCCAGCCAGGCTTGTCCGCCCATCCGGTAGACGTCGACGTCGATGCGGTACGGAACCGGGCCGAGCAACCGCCAACCCGCCCAGACCAACGCGGCCAGGGTGAGCAACTGGAACAGCCGCCAGGCGAGCGTTGGCCCCCAACCAGCCCCGCCGGGCGACCGCCACATACTCATGTCATCGACCAGACTATCGGGGCGCACCGGCAGGTCGGCCGGTATCCCGGCCACGACACGCGCAGGTCATCGTGCTCCTCGCGGGCGCATGGCCCATCTTGCTCCTCGCGTCCGCATAACCCATCTTGCTCCTCGCGTCCGCATGGCTCGGCGTAGGTTTTCTGCGTGCTCGCGGACATCCACGTCGACTTCGCCATCCCCCCGGCGCGGGTGCCGCTGGTGTTCTGCCTGGTCGCGTTCATTCTGACGTTCTTCGTGATCCGCACGATCGTGCGGTACATCCGCAGCCACCAGAACAGCAGTGCGCCGCGCAAGTGGTGGCAGCCGCGCAACATCTCTGTTTCGGCGGCACAGGGTGGGGGACTGCACATCCACCACGTGGTGATCGGTGTGGTTCTGGTCATGGTCTCCGGCGTGACGATGGTGACGTTGGCGGTTGACGGGGGAGTACCCGAATTCACGGCGGCGGCAATCTTTTTCGGAATCGGTGCGGCGCTGGTCCTCGACGAGTTCGCGTTGATCTTGCATCTGGAGGACGTGTACTGGGCCGAGGACGGCCGGACCTCGGTCGATGCGGTGTTCGCCGCGGTCGCGGTCGCCGGCCTGCTGGTCCTGGGTTTCAACCCGTTGTCGTTCTTCGACATCGACATCTGGCGCGACGACCACAATCTGCTCGCGCGGGCGGGTGTGATCGCGGTGGCGGTGTTGACCCTGCTGCTGGCCGTCGTCGTGCTGCTCAAGGGCAAGGTGTGGACGGGACTCATCGGGATGTTCCTCACACCGCTGCTCGTCGTCGGCGCGGTCCGGTTGTCCCGCCCGCACGCGCCCTGGGCGCGCTGGCGCTACACCAACCGGCCCCGCAAGATGCACCGGGCGCTGGAACGGGAGCGTTGGCTGCGGCGGCCCGTGGTGCAGGCCAAGCTGTGGTTGCAGGACGCCGTCGCCGGCATGCCCAAGTTTCCTGACGACGCGGAGGTCGATGAGCAACTCGACCGCGAAATCCGCGCCGCTCCGGCGCCGAGGGACCGGTCGGTCGCGGCGGAAACCGAAAAGGAACCCGCTTAGTGCGCTACTTCTACGACACCGAGTTCATCGACAACGGTCGCACGATCGAGCTGATATCGATCGGAGTGGCTGCCGAGGATGGCCGCGAATATTACGCAGTGTCAACCGAATTCAACCCCGAACGGGCGGGCAGCTGGGTGCGCAAGCACGTGCTGCCCAAGCTTCCGCCGCCGGCCTCGCAGCTGTGGCGTTCGCGGAGCCAGATCCGCTCGGAGCTGGAGGACTTCTTCGGCATCGACGGTGACGAGCCGATCGAGCTGTGGGCCTGGGTGGGCGCCTACGACCACGTCGTGCTGTGCCAGCTGTGGGGCCCGATGACCGACCTTCCGCCGGCGATCCCGCGTTTCACGCGGGAGTTGCGGCAGTACTGGGAAGAGCGCGGTTCGCCGCGGATGCCGCCGCGGCCGCGGGATGCCCACGATGCGCTGGTCGACGCTCGCCACAATCTGCTTCGGTTTCAGCTGATGACCACCGGCCAAGCGCAGGCCCAGCGGTGAAAAGCACATGTCGCGGGCCGTTACCATGAACGGGTGAACTGGACCGTCGACGTACCCATCGACCAGTTGCCACCGTTGCCGCCGCTGCCCGATGAACTGCGCCAACGGCTCGACGCCGCGCTCGCCAAGCCCGCGGTTCAGCAGCCGAGCTGGGACGCCGATGCGGCCAAGAACATGCGCACCGTTCTGGAGAGCGTCCCGCCGGTGACCGTGCCCGCCGAGGTCGAGCGGCTCAAGGGTCTGCTGGCCGACGTGGCGTGCGGCAAGGCATTCCTGCTGCAGGGCGGCGACTGCGCCGAGACCTTCGTCAACAACACCGAACCCCACATCCGGGCGAACCTTCGCGCGCTGCTGCAGATGGCGGTGGTGCTCACGTACGGCGCCAGCGTGCCGGTCGTCAAGCTGGCCCGGATCGCGGGCCAGTACGCCAAACCGCGGTCGGCCGACATCGACGCGCTCGGGCTGAGGTCATACCGCGGCGACATGATCAACGGCTTCGCGCCCGACGCCGCGGTGCGCGAGCACGACCCGTCGCGGCTGGTGCGCGCCTACGCCAATGCGAGCGCGGCGATGAACCTGGTGCGGGCGCTGACCGGCTCCGGACTGGCCTCGCTGCACCTGGTGCACGACTGGAACCGCGAGTTCGTCCGCACCTCACCCGCGGGCGCCCGCTACGAGGCGCTGGCCGGTGAGATCGACCGCGCGCTGACGTTCATGAGCGCCTGTGGCGTCGACAACCGCAACCTGGATACGGCCGAGATCTACGCCAGCCATGAAGCCCTGGTGCTCGACTACGAGCGCGCGATGCTGCGGCTGTCCGACACGGAGCAGGGCTCCAAGCTCTACGACCTGTCGGCGCACTACGTGTGGATCGGTGAGCGCACCCGTCAGCTCGACGGTGCGCACATCGCGTTCGCGGAGGTGATCGCGAACCCGATCGGTGTCAAGCTCGGCCCGACCATGACACCGGAGCTCGCCGTCGAATACGTCGAGCGGCTGGACCCGAACAACGAGCCGGGCCGGCTGACGCTGGTGACCCGCATGGGCAACAACAAGGTGCGCGACCTGCTGCCGCCGATCATCGAGAAGGTGCAGGCCACCGGCCACCAGGTGATCTGGCAGTGCGATCCGATGCACGGCAACACCCACGAGTCCTCCACCGGCTACAAGACCCGCCACTTCGACCGGATCGTCGACGAGGTGCAGGGCTACTTCGAGGTGCACCGGGCGCTGGGCACCCACCCCGGCGGCATCCACGTCGAGATCACCGGCGAGAACGTCACCGAATGTCTCGGCGGAGCGCAGGACATCTCGGATTCCGACCTCGCCGGGCGCTACGAAACCGCCTGCGATCCGCGGTTGAACACCCAGCAGAGTTTGGAACTCGCGTTCCTGGTCGCCGAGATGCTGCGCGACTGATCGCGCCTAGATGAGATTCGGCAGGTTGCTACCCGCCGTCCACGCGGCGGCCGCGATCAGCGCCGTCAACGTCAACACGGCGACCACCCAAAACAGCAGCGCGCGCCGAGCGCGCTGGCGTGCCCAGTAGAACTCATCGAGGTCGATTCCAGCGAACTGCGCCGACACCGGCTGGAATTCGGGCTCGGGCGCCGGCCAGTCCTCGCGCGGTAGCGTCCGGGTCTGTTGGCGCGGCGCCGGTGGAACCGCCGTCCGCGCGGCGGCGGGCTGCAGGGCAGCGGACGCATGCTGGGCGGAATTGTGGGGAGCCGGCACCCGGAACGGGGGCAAACCGAGTTCGTCGACCATCGCCTCCAGGTGCTCGCCCATCTCATCGGCGTCGGCATAGCGGTGCGCGGGATCGCGGGCGCTGGCGCGCGCCACGAATGCGTCGAATTGCGCTGGGACGCCGGCGATCGTCGAGCTCGGGGCGGGCACGTCGTTGTCCATCCGCTGATAGGCCACCGCGAGTGCAGTGTCGCCGGCGAACGGGGTCTGGCCGGTCAGCAGTTCGTAGGTCAGGATTCCAACCGCGTAGACGTCGCTACGTGGGTCCGCATCGCCGGTGCTGACCTGCTCCGGCGACAGATACGCCGCGGTGCCCAAGATGACGCTGGTGGAGGTGATCTTCGCTTCGGCGACCGCGCGCACCAGCCCGAAGTCGGCGATCTTGACGTCGCCGCCGTCGGAGATCAGCACGTTCTCGGGTTTGACGTCGCGGTGCACCAGGCCCGCGCGGTGCGCCGCCGCGAGCCCGCCGAGGACCGGCCCGAGCACCGCTGCGGCCGCATGCGGGGGCATCGGCCCGCGCTCGCGCAGCAGTTCCCGAAGCGTGCCGCCCTCGACGAGTTCCATCACCAGGAAGGGGTGCTGCCCGTCGATGCCCTGGTCGTACACCGCGACCAGGCCGGGATCGGTCAACCGGGCGACCGCGCGTGCCTCGCGCTGGAACCGCGTCATGAACTGCGTGTCCCCCGCGTACCGCGCGTCCATCACCTTGAGCGCCACGGGCCGATCGAGGCGTAGGTCGAGCCCGCGGTAGACCGCGGACATGCCCCCGGTGGCGATCAAGGTGTCGACGCGGTACCGACCGTCGAGCACGGCCCCGGCAAGCGGGTCCGTGTGCGGGTAGGAATCCACCGAAGACATGTTACGGAGCGCGATCTCGTCGATTTCGCGGCTCCGGCCGGTTGCGACCGGATCTACACTCGGTGCCGTGAGCAGTATTCCGGCCGCGGAGGACGTCCTCGACCCGGCCGAGGACGTCTACGATCTGCCCACCGTCGCCGAGATGCTCGGCGTGGCGGTGACCAAGGTGCATCAGCAACTGCGGGACGGCCATCTGATCGGCGTGCGCCGAAACGGAACAGTCGTGGTCCCGAAGATCTTCTTCGACGCCACCGGCCAAGTCGTCAAACCCCTGCCCGGTCTACTGGTCGTACTGCACGACGGCGGCTACCACGACACCGAGATCGTGCGCTGGCTGTTCACCCCCGACGCATCGCTGACGATCAGGCGCGACGGCGCGACCGAGGCCTTGGCTAATGCCCGGCCGGTTGACGCTCTTCACTCGCATCAGGCCCGTGAGGTGGTGCGCCGGGCTCAGGCGATGGCGTGTTGACCGCCCCCGGTCGCGCCTTGTACAGCGAGTACCACGCCACCGCGGCGCACGCGACGGCCAACAGCACGTGCGCCCACGAATACATGCCGTGCGCCCCGTCGGGTTTCCAGATCACGGTGATCCACGTGGACAGGCCCGCGATCACCGCGATCGAGCGTCTGCTCTGAGTCAACGCCGCCACCACCGCCAGCGGCCAGGTGTAGTACCAGGGCAGGGCCGCCGGTACGAACAGCACCACGATCACCATCACCACCGCGATACCGGTCAGTGCCTCGCGGTCGGTGTGCCGAGATCGCCACCACACGAACGGAAGTGACACCGCGATGACCGCGATCCCGATGATCCTCGCGACGTCGAGCACGGCGTAGAAGTTCACCGGCAGGAACAATCCGCCGAAGGCGTTGATCAGGTTCGCCGCCGCGGTGGGCAGCGTCAGCCAATTGATGATCTTCACCGATCCGGCCAGCGCGGTGAGCCAGCCCAGGCCCACTCCGGCCGCGAAAGACAGCACCGCGAACACCGCGCACAAGATCAGCGCCGAGGCCGCCGTCGCCGTCATGAAGGCTTTGACCGGTGAGAAGCCGCGCCCGCGGCGCAAGTTGCGGGCCCACACCCACACCATGAACGGAAGCGCCAGCCCGGCAGTCGCTTTCACCGCGACCGCGACCGCGATCAGGCTCACGCCCCACACATGGCGGCCATTCAACGTCAACGCGATGCCCGCCATCATCAGGCCCACCATCAGCATCTCGTTGTGCACGCCGCCCATCAGATGGATGATCACCAGCGGATTGAGCACGCAGATCCACAGCGCGGTCGCGCCGTCGGCGCCGATATGACGGGCGACGCGCGGCGCGGCCCAGATCAGCAGCGCCAGGCCGGGAAGCATGCACAAGCGCAGCAGCATCGTGCCCGCGACCACGTCGTCGCCGACCAGCATCGTGACGAACTTGGAGATGAGAATGAAGCCCGGGCCGTACGGCGCGGTGGTGGTGGTCCAGATCGGGCTGACGTTGTCCAGCAACAGGTTCGGGTTGTCGACGGGGCCGACCGCGTACGGGTCGAGTCCGTCGCGCAGCAGTGCGCCCTGCGCGAGGTAGGAGTAGGTGTCGCGGCTGAACAGCGGGACGCTCAGCAGCAGCGGCGCCAGCCAGAAGGCGGTCGTCGCAACCATCGTGTATTCGGTTGCGGTGCGGTTGACCACCTGGCGGCCCAGCCACAGCCATGCCGCCAGCATCAGCGCCACGCCGCCCCACAGCAGGATCGACGACAGCACCAACCCGTGCCCGAACCGGAGCCACGACAGGTGCAGCGACTCCAGCAGCGGGTCGTGCAGTCGCGTACTGCCCGCGCCCAGACCGCCCGCGGTGATCAGGACCGCGCCCACGAAACCGAGCCGAGCCGGTCGGGCCTGCGGCGACCTCGCGAACGACGTCAGCCGCGAAAAATGTTGAGCCAAGGTGCTTTTCGACTGCTGCGTCGACGGTGGGGTGGTCATGCTCTCACGCGGTTCGATTCGCGGCCAGCCGGGCCAGCTCGGACAGTCCCGCCTTGGCGTGCGGGTCGATGTCGGCGGCGTCGAGGATCTGAAGCGCCCGGCGGGTGAGCTCCTCGATGCGGCTCTCCACCGCGTCCAGCGCGCCGACCGACTCGATCACCCCGCACAGCTCTGTGACCTGGGCCTCGGACAGTTCGGAGCCGATGGAGGTGCGCAGCAGCTTGGCAGCCACCGGGTCGGTCTTCTCGGCGAGCTCGACCGCCTCGGCCAGCAGCACGGTGCGCTTGCCGGCCCGCAGGTCATCGCCGGAGGGTTTGCCGGTGACCGCGGGGTCGCCGAACACCCCGAGCACATCGTCGCGCAACTGGAACGCCACACCGAGGTCGGTGCCGAAATCGTGAAAGGCGTCTTGGACGTCCGGACGGTCGGCGGCGGCAGCGACGCCGAGTTGCAGCGGCCGGGTGATCGTGTACGACGCGGTTTTGTAGATGTTGACCGTCAGCGCCGAGGCCACCGACTGCGCGCCGCTGGCTTCGGCGACGATGTCGAGGTACTGGCCGCCCAGCACCTCGGTGCGGATCGCGGCCCAGACCCGCCGGACCCGCCGCGCCGCGTCGGGGGGCAGCTCGGCGGTCGCGACGACGTCGTCGGCCCACACCAGCGCCAGGTCGCCGAGCAGGATCGCCGCCGACATGCCGAACTGCTCGGCCGAGCCGCGCCAACTGTGCACGCGGTGCCGCTCGCCGAATAGCCGGTGCACCGTGGGGAGTCCCCGGCGCGTGGCCGACGCGTCGATGACGTCGTCATGCACCAGCGCGCACGCGTGCAGCAGTTCGAGTGCCGAGCACAACCGCAACACATCCGGGTCGAGCGGGTCCTCGGACCGGTCGGCCACCGACCGCCAACCCCAGTACGCGAAGGCGGGCCGCAGCCGCTTACCACCGCGCAGCACGAATTCCTCCAGCGCAGCGGTCAATTCGGCGTAGTCGTCGCCCATGTACGCACATTCGCTGCGCCGGTCCTGCAGTAGACCGCGCAGCTGCTCGGTGACGGCGCCGGCCAACTCGACGGCTGACGGTGCCGCTGCATGCACGCTCAGCGGGCGCCCCTTTCTCTGTGCCTTCACCCCGGCCCCGAACGCCTTCAGCGTAGAGCCTGCCGATGCCGTTCTAGCAAGCAACGACGGGTGGGCCGAACCTGCCCCGATGCGGGCTAATCGCGCGCGTCGCCCACCCGCGGCGATTGGTCACGGCTCATGTAGGCCAACGCGCCGATGATGCCGGCCACCACGAACGAGCCCAGGCCCAGCCAGATCGCCGCGCCGGTGAACGACCGGGCGCTCGGGTCGGTGTAGCGGGCTTGGGCGTTCATCGTGCTGACGACGCCGGGCCGTAATTTCCACTCGACGATCTCGGTGGACACCTGATCGCCGTTGGTCGAGGTGACCTCGCCGGGAAATGACACCGTCAGCGAGACGTCGGCCTCCGAGTCGTTGAGCGAGGTGAGGTCAGCGCGGCCCTCGAGGATCACCAAATCGCCGGCGCGGCGCAGCGAGATGTCGACACCCGCGGCATCGCGGTTCATGTTCGCCAGTTGGGGCAGCTCGGCGAAGGTGAGGTCGGAGAACACCGCCTGGGAACCGACGTAGTCGTCGCGGCTGTACTCCGAGACCGCCACCTTGTTGGCGAACGGCAGGTTGTTCAACAGTTGGGGGCCCTTGTCGTCGGCGTTCCGCGGTTTGGCCGCGGCGACGATCTGTCCGGACACCCGGTCGTCGGGGGACACCGTGATCGACACCCGCACCCGAACGCAGCCGACGACCGTCGGCAGCACGACGAGTGTCAGCATCACGAGCGTGAGCAACCGGGTTCTGCTGCTGCGGTGGCGGGCCGGCACGAGGTCATCGTGCCAGACGCTCCGGTCACAGTGGCAGTGACCGGCCCAGGATCGCGAAAGCGCGCGGGTCGCCCGCGAAGTGGTAGCCGCGGATGACGTCGGTGAACCCCAGCCTGCGGTACAGCCGCCACGCCCGGTTCGCCTCGCCGTTGATCTCCGGCGTCGACAGCAGCACATAGGACTCCTGCCGGTCGGCGAGCAGTCTGCGGGCCAGCGCCTCACCGAGCCCACGGCCCTGAGCACGGGGGTGGATGTGCAACTCGGTGAGCTCGAAGTAGTTCGTCATCAACTCTGAGATTTGCCTGCGGTCCGCCCCCACGCGTTGCAGCCCGGCCACGACCTGCTGTTGCCACCACTGGTCCGGTGCGCCGCAGTAGCCGTAGGCGACGCCGAGGATGGAGGCGGTGGCCGGATCGGCGTCAGGCCCCTCGAACGCGGCGACGGCCTTCCATCCCGGCCTGCGGGTGTGCTCGAGCCACATCGACGCCCGCTGGTCCTCGGTGCCGCGTGGATAGCGCATCGCATCGACGTAGACGGCGAGCGCGTCACCGAGCCGGCGTTGCATATCGCCCGGCGACAGATCGATGAGAAATGTCGCCAACTGTGCCTGCCTCTCCGCGTGCCTTGCGGTGTCGTCCACACCATTATCGAGCGCAGCCGCCCGCGCTCTCCAAACGACGGTCTTACGTCATACAATCGGGCGTCGAACTGGGTGGTACGGCTCAGATCGACCTCGTATCATGACTGTTAGGTGCCCGGAAGGCGGGCGCCGACGAGTTTGGACTTCGAGACGGCCGCAGTCGGCCCAGGGTTTCCGAGGGAGGGACGAATGCCACTCTCCGATCATGAGCAGCGCATGCTCGACCAGATCGAGAGCGCGCTCTATGCCGAGGACCCGAAGTTCGCTTCGAGTGTTCGCGGCGGAACCCTGCGCGCTCCCTCAACCCGGCGCCGCATCCAAGGCGCCGCGCTGTTCGTGATCGGCCTCGCGATGCTGGTGTCGGGTGTCGCGTTCCCGGCCACCCAGATCAGTGGCTTCCCGGTGCTCTCGGTCCTCGGCTTCATCGTGATGTTCGGCGGTGTCGTGTATGCGATCACCGGCCCGCGGGTACCCGGCGGCCGCGACCGCGCGGTTCCCGAGCCCGGCGCGCCGCGCCAGAAGCGCAGCAAGGGTCCGGGCGGATCGTTCGCCAGCCGCATGGAAGATCGGTTCAGGCGCCGCTTCGACGAGTAGCTACACGCCGATACAGGGGCAGCCCGTCACGGGCTGCCCCTTTTTTCATGGGCGGGCGGGCCATCGCGCCCCACTGCTCCCCACCACGGCGCTGCACGCCTTCTAGCAGCGTTTTCCCTGCCTACCGCATCGGTCGCCCGGTCGCGGTTGATCCGTTGACCCCAGCCTGTGGGGTCATGGTGGGGACGTCAGCAGAATTGCCCGCTGTAAATGGTGGAGAGTGGGGGAATGTGGGGTAAAGTGGCAGACACCGGAGCGACCGGGGCTCCGGGCGGCAGGGAGGTCGGCGAGATGTTTCTCGGCACCTACACGCCGAAACTCGACGACAAAGGGCGGCTCACGCTGCCCGCCAAGTTCCGCGACGCGCTGGCAGGAGGGTTGATGGTCACCAAAAGTCAGGATCACAGCCTCGCCGTCTACCCGCGCGCCGAGTTCGAGAAGCTGGCACGACGGGCGTCGCAGGCATCGCGAAGCAATCCCGAAGCACGCGCTTTCCTGCGGAACCTGGCCGCGGCCACCGACGAGCAGCACCCGGACGGGCAAGGCCGGATCACCTTGTCGGCCGATCACCGTCGCTACGCGAACCTGTCCAAGGACTGCGTGGTGATCGGATCGGTCGATTACCTGGAGATCTGGGATTCGACAGCATGGCAGGAGTACCAGCAGACCCACGAAGAGAACTTCTCCGCGGCCACCGATGAAGCTCTGCACGACATCATCTGATCCGGCGGTCGACCGGCACAGCGGCCGACATCTGGTCCGTGCATCGCGGTCTCTGCCCGAACCGGCCCTGGCGTACTTCCCCAACGCCAGGTCCGCGCTCTCGGACAGGGACCCCGGTGCAGGGGCGTTGGACGGAGGGAAGGCGATGGAACGGCGCAGCGGAGACCACGGACACATCCCGGTCCTGCTGGACCGCTGCGTCGAACTCCTCAAACCCGCGCTCACGCGGCACAGCTCATCCGGTGAGGGTGCGCTGCTCGTCGACGCGACCCTCGGCGCGGGCGGACACGCCGAGGGGTTCCTGACCGAACTGCCCGGGCTACGGCTGATCGGCCTGGACCGCGACCCCGACGCGCTGTGGATCGCGGGGGAGCGGTTGTCGCGGTTCGCTGACCGGGTGACGTTGGTGCGCACCCGCTACGACGGCATCGCGACCGCCTTGAGTGAAACCGATTGGCGCACGGGCAAAGCCGACGGCATGCTGTTCGACCTCGGTGTGTCCTCCATGCAGCTGGACCGCACCGAGCGCGGGTTCTCCTACGCTACGGACGCGCCGCTGGACATGCGGATGGACCCCGACGCAGAGTTGACGGCAGCGGATGTCGTCAACACCTACGACCAGAAGTCGCTGACCCGGCTGTTGCGCGAGTTCGGCGACGAGCGCTTTGCCGGGCGGATCGCCGCTGCGCTCGTGCGCCGCCGCACGCGCCAGCCCTTCCGCACCACCGGCGAGTTGGTCGAGCTGCTCTATCAAGCGATTCCCGCGCCCGCGCGGCGCACCGGCGGCCACCCGGCGAAGCGCACGTTCCAGGCGCTGCGCATTGCGGTCAACGGCGAGTTGGACTCGTTGCGTGCCGCGTTGCCCGCAGCGCTGAGCGCTCTCGCCCCGGGGGGCCGCATCGCCGTGATGGCCTACCAGTCGTTGGAGGACCGCATCGTCAAATCGGCCTTTGCGGCCGCCACGGCGTCCAGGACGCCACCAGGCCTGCCCGTCGAACTGCCGGGTCACGGCCCGGAGTTCGTCGCCCTGACCCGCGGCGCCGAGCGCGCAACTCCCGAGGAGATCGAACGAAACCCGCGTAGCGCGCCCGTGCGGCTACGGGCACTGGAGAAGGTGGGGGCCGCCAGATGAAAGCCAAGCAGGCAAAGCAAGCCAAGCAGGGCAAGCAGGTCAAGCGAAGGGCAGCGGTGCGCGCCGGCGACGAGCGTCGGCGCACCAGCCGCGGTGCTGCGCGTCGCTCGGGGGATGCGCAGGCGCGACGCAAGCCAGCTCGTGAGCAGCGACCGCTGCGCTCTGCGCCGCAGACCAACCCCATTCCGCGCCCGTCCGACGCGCCGGGCCGGCCGAAGAACGCCAGCCAGGCCAAGGCGCGGGCCAAGGCCCGAAAAGCCAAGGCGCCGAAGGTCGTCCGGCCACCGCTACGCGAACGCATCATCGTCAAGCTGGCCTCGATCGAGCTGAATCCGCGCGCCCTGATGGCCAGGGTGCCGTTCGTGGTCCTCGTGATCGGCTCGCTCGGATTCGGCCTCGGGACCACATTGTGGCTGTCCACCGACGCGGCGGAGCGGTCGTACCGGCTGGGCAGCGCCCGCGAGACGAATCAGGCTCTGCTGCAACAGAAGGAAGCGTTGGAGCGCGATGTGCTCGAGGCTCAGGCCGCACCCGCGTTGGCCGAAGCCGCCCGCGACCTCGGGATGATCCCGTCTCGCGATACTGCACACCTGGTGCAGGATCCCGCCGGCAACTGGGTAGTGGTCGGCACACCCAAGCCCGCCGAAGGGGTTCCGCCTCCGCCGCTCAACACCCCGCTGCCCGACGAGGCGCCGCCGCCGGCGCCGCGGCCGCCCGCGCCGCGGGTCGTCGAGCCCCGTGAGCTCACCGTCCGCATGCCGTCCCGCGCGGAACCGCCCCAGTCAGCGACAGCAGTGCCGCCGAGCGCCCAGGTGCCGCACGCGGTTCCGGGACAGCCGCCGCTGCCCGGTCCCGCCCCCGCGACGCCGCCTACCGCGCCGATCGTCCCACCCGGCGATCACATGCAGACCGCTCCGCTCGGCGCACCGCACGTCCCGACCCAGCAGGCGCTGCCCGGCCCGGTACCGGGTGCCGAGCAGTTCAGCCCCGCGGTCCCGGCGCCGGCAGGCGCTGGGGCATGAGCCGCGGGGAGCGCCGGCGCCGCCATGGCGATGCTGCGGACGCCCGCCGCAAATCCGTTGCCGCTTCGCAGGAACGGTCGGCCAGGTCCCGCCGCACTCGCGCGCCGATGGCCGGAACCGGGCTGCGCAGCGCGTCTTTCGTGTTCCGGCACCGGGTCGGAAACGCTGTCATCTTCCTGGTGCTGGTCCTCGCGGCCGGTCAGCTGTTCAACCTTCAGGTGCCTCGCGCGGAGGGGCTGCGCGCCGAGGCCGCGGGCCAGCTCAAGGTCGTCGACGTCGAGAAGGCTGTCCGCGGTTCGATCATCGACCGCAACAACGACAAGCTCGCTTTCACGATCGAGGCCCGCGCCCTGACCTTTCAGCCGGTCAAGGTCCGCAAGCAGTTGGAGGAGGCCAGGGCGAAATCCACCGAGGCGCCCGAACCGAACCGCAGATTGCGTGAGATCGCCGCCGAGGTGGCGTCGCGGCTGAACAACAAGCCCGACGCCGCCACCGTGCTCAAGAAACTCAAGAGCAGTGAGACTTTCGTCTACCTAGCGCGTGCGGTCGACCCGGCGATCGCCGACGCGATCACCACCAAGTTCCCCGAGGTGGGTTCGGAGCGCCAGGATCTGCGCCAGTATCCGGGCGGCTCGCTGGCCGCCAACATCGTGGGCGGTATCGACTGGGACGGGCACGGCCTGCTCGGCCTCGAGGATTCGCTGGACGCCGTGCTGGCGGGCACGGACGGATCGATCACCTACGACCGCGGTTCCGACGGTGTCGTCATCCCGGGCAGTTACCGCAACCGCCACGACGCAGTCGACGGTTCCACGGTGATGCTGACCATCGACGACGACATCCAGTTCTACGTCCAGCAGCAGGTGCAGCAGGCCAAGAACCTGTCCGGTGCCAAGAACGTCTCGGCCGTCGTGCTGGACGCGAAAAGCGGTGAGGTACTGGCGATGGCGAACGACAACACGTTCGATCCGAGCCAGGACATCGGCCGCCAGGAGGACCGCGAACTGGGTAACCCGTCGGTGTCGTCGCCGTACGAGCCCGGTTCGGTCAACAAGATCGTCACCGCGGCCTCCGTCATCGAGTACGGGTTGTCGCATCCCGACGAGGTGCTGCAGGTGCCGGGTTCGATCCACATGGGCGGCGTCACCGTCGGCGACGCCTGGGAGCACGGCACGATGCCCTACACCACCACGGGGATCTTCGGTAAGTCCTCCAACGTCGGCACGCTGATGCTGGCCCAGCGTCTCGGCCCCGAGCGCTTCTTCGAGATGCTGCGCAAGTTCGGCCTCGGGCAGCGCACCGGGGTCGGGCTGCCGGGCGAGAGCGCGGGTCTGGTCCCGCCGATCGACCAGTGGTCGGGCAGCACATTCGCCAACCTTCCCATCGGACAGGGTCTTTCGATGACGCTGCTGCAGATGACGGGCATGTACCAGACGATCGCGAACGACGGTGTGCGCGTCCCGCCACGCATCGTCAAGGCCACCATCGCTCCCGACGGCACCCGCACAGATGAGCCGCGGCCCGAGGGCGTACGGGTGGTGTCGCCGAAGACCGCGCAGACGGTGCGGCAGATGCTGCGGGCCACGGTGCAACGCGATCCCATGGGCGAACAGCAGGGGACCGGCTGGCAGGCCGCCGTCGAGGGGTATCAGATCTCCGGGAAAACCGGTACGGCACAGCAGATCAACCCGGCCTGCGGGTGCTACTACGACGACGTCTACTGGATCACCTTCGCCGGCATCGCCACCACCGACGATCCTCGTTACGTGGTCGGCATCATGATGGACGACCCGCAGCGCACCGCCGACGGGCAGCCGGGAACGACGGCAGCGCCGCTGTTCCACAACATCACGTCGTGGCTGCTGCAGCGCGAGAACGTGCCGCTTTCGCCGGATCCCGGCCCGCAGCTGACGCTGCAAGCCACCTGACAGCGGCAGCGACGGCCTCCGACATGCGGCGGCGGCCAGAGTGCCGGTCGGTAGGGTGTTCTCTCGCCATGAACCTGCGACCCAGCCATCCAGCCGGCCCCGCGCTCGGGCCACTGGCCGAGCAGGTCCAGGCGGTGCCCGCCGCGGGCGGAGCCGTGCCGCAGATCAACGTCACCGGGGTCACGTTGCGCAGCGCCGACGTCGAGCCCGGCGACCTGTTCGCGGCGCTGCCCGGTACGTCGTCGCACGGCGGCCGGCACGTGGGTGAGGCGGTCGCCCGCGGTGCGGCCGCCGTCCTGACCGATCCGGACGGGCTGGCGCTCCTGGGGGCCGAGGTGGACGTCCCCGTCCTCCTCCACAGGTCCCCGCGCTCGGTTCTCGGCGAGCTGGCCGCCGAGGTGTACGGCCGACCGTCCGAGCGGCTGCGTGTCATCGGGGTTACGGGCACTTCCGGCAAGACCACCACCACGTATCTGGTGGAGGCCGGGCTGCGGTCGGCGGAGCGGGTCGCGGGGTTGATTGGCACCGTGGGTGTCCGAGTCGACGGACGGGATCAGGCCAGCGCCCTCACCACGCCCGAAGCGCCCGATCTGCAGGCGTTGCTCGCGGTGATGGTCGAGCAGGGGGTCGACACGGTCGTGATGGAGGTGTCGAGCCATGCGTTGTCGCTGGGCCGCGTCGACGGCGTGCGGTTCGCGGTCGCAGGGTTCACCAACCTGTCCCGCGACCATCTCGACTTTCATCCCACGATGCGCGACTACTTCGAGGCCAAGGCGCGGTTGTTCGATCCCGAATCCCGCAATTGCGCAGACGTTTCCGTGCTGTGCGTGGACGACGATGCGGGCCGGGAGATGGCCAGGCTGGCGCGCGACCCGGTCACGGTCAGTGCGACCGGACGCGATGCCGACTGGCGTGTCGAAGACATCGTCACCGTCGACCGCAACGCGCAGGAGTTCTTCGCGGTCGACCCAGCCGGTGTGCATCACGGCCTGCGGATCGCGCTGCCGGGTCGCTACAACGTCGCCAACTGCCTACTCGCGGCCGCGCTGCTCGACGCGGTCGGCGTGTCGCCCGAACAGGCCGCGCCCGGATTGCGCAACGCGACCGTGCCGGGGCGGTTGGAAGCCGTCGAGCGCGGACAGGACTTCCTGGCGCTGGTCGACTACGCGCACAAGCCCGGCGCGCTGCAGGCGGTGCTGGAGACGTTGCGGGCGCAGACTCAAGGCCGCCTGGCGGTGGTGTTCGGTGCGGGCGGCAACCGGGACCAAGGTAAGCGCGAGCCGATGGGACGCGTCGCCGCCGAGTTGGCCGACCTGGTGGTCGTCACCGACGACAATCCTCGCGACGAGGACCCCGCCACGATTCGCGCGGCAATCGTGGCAGGAGCGTCGTGCGGGTCCACCCAGGTTGTCGAGATCGGCGACCGCCGCGCAGCGATAGCTCACGCGGTGGCGTGGGCGCGGCCCGGCGACGTCGTGTTGATCGCGGGGAAGGGCCACGAGGCCGGCCAGACCACCGCCGGGGTGACCCGCCCGTTCGACGACCGCGAGGCGCTGGCGGACGCCCTCGAGGCAGCGGGCCACCGGCCATGATCGATCTCACGATCGCCGAAATCGCCGAGATCGTCGGCGGCCGGCTCGCCGACATCTCCGCCGAAAACGCAGCGGCCACCCGGATCACCGGCACGGTCGAGTTCGATTCGCGGGCCGTCACGCCAGGCGGCCTCTTTCTCGCGCTGCCCGGAGCCCGTTCGGACGGACACGACTTCGCCGCGGGAGCCGTAGCCGCCGGCGCCGCCGCAGTGCTGGCCGCGCGGCCGGTCGGGGTGCCCGCGATCGTCGTCGATCCGACCCCCGAGACATCCGACCGTGGCGCAGGCGTGCTCGAGCACGACTCCGACGGCTCCGGCGCAGCGGTGCTGGCGGCGTTGGCGAAGCTGGCTGCCGCGGTCGCCGCGAAACTCGTGGCGGGCGGACTCACGATCATCGGCATCACCGGATCGTCCGGCAAGACCTCGACCAAGGATCTGGTGGCCGCGGTGCTGGCGCCGCTGGGCGAGGTGATCGCGCCGCCGGGGTCGTTCAACAATGAACTCGGTCATCCGTGGACGGTGCTTCGCGCGACGCGGGCCACCGACTATCTGGTGCTGGAGATGTCGGCTCGCCACCGCGGCAACATCGCGGCGCTGGCCGCCATCGCCACGCCGTCCATCGCGGTCGTGCTGAACGTGGGCACCGCACACCTGGGCGAGTTCGGCTCCCGCGAGGCGATAGCGGCGACGAAAGCAGAACTGCCCCAAGCTGTTCCAGCGTCGGGTGCGGCAGTCCTCAACGTCGACGACAGCGCGGTGGCGGCGATGGCCACGCAAACCGCCGCACGGGTGGTCAGGGTGTCCCGGGAGCCCGGCGGCCGGGACGTGGACGTCTGGGCCGAGGGGGTCACGCTCGACGAGCTGGCCCGGCCGCGGTTCACCCTGCACGCCGGGGGCCGACACGTCGAGGTCATGCTGGCAGTGCACGGCGACCACCAGGTCTCCAACGCCCTGTGTGCGGCGGCCGTCGCGCTGGAGTGCGGCGCCTCTCTCGAGCAGGTGGCGGCCGCGCTCGCCACCGCCGGGCCGGTGTCCAAGCACCGCATGCAGGTCACGACCCGCAGCGACGGAGTCACAGTCATCAACGACGCCTACAACGCCAACCCCGACTCGATGCGCGCGGGGCTCAAGGCGCTCGCTTGGATGGCCCGCGTGGGCCCACACCCGGAGGGTAGGGGAGGCGGGGGGCTCCGCCGCAGCTGGGCGGTACTCGGCGAGATGGCCGAACTCGGCGACGACGCGATATCCGAGCATGACCGCATCGGCCGACTGGCCGTGCGATTAGATGTGTCACGACTCATCGTCGTCGGAACCGGGAGGACTATGAGCGCCATGCACCACGGCGCGGTGATGGAGGGATCGTGGGGGGCTGAGGCCACCATGGTCGCCGACGCCGACGCGGCGCTGGCCCTGCTGCGCGCCGAACTGCAACCGTCAGACGTGGTGTTGGTGAAGGCCTCCAACGCGGCCGGGCTGGGCGCGTTGGCCGACGCTTTGCTCGATCTTGGGTCCGCCGAAGACCTGGACCCGAACGCATGAGGCAGATCCTCATCGCCGTCGGCATCGCGCTGACGGTCTCGATCCTGCTCACCCCGTTGCTGATCCGGTTGTTCACCCGGCAGGGCTTCGGCCACGAGATCCGCGAGGACGGGCCGCCGACCCACCACAAGAAGCGCGGCACGCCGTCGATGGGTGGGGTGGCGATCGTCGCGGGCATCTGGGCCAGCTACCTGGGCACGCACCTGGTGGGCGTCGTGATGGACGGCAGGGGCCCGTCCGCGTCGGGCCTGCTGGTGCTGTTCCTGGCCACCGCGCTGGGCGTCGTCGGCTTCGTCGACGACCTGATCAAGATCCGGCGCTCACGCAACCTCGGCTTGAACAAGACCGCCAAGACGCTCGGAATCCTGGCCGCCGCGATGCTGTTCGGCGTGCTGGCCTTGCAGTTCCGCAACGCCGACGGGTTGACGCCCGGCAGCGCCGAGCTGTCGTATGTGCGTGAGATCGCCACCGTGACGCTGCCGCCGCTGCTGTTCGTCCTGTTCTGCGTCGTTGTGGTCAGCGCCTGGTCGAACGCGGTGAACTTCACCGACGGGCTGGACGGGCTCGCCGCGGGCGCGATGGCGATGGTGTGTGCGGCCTACGTGCTGATCACGTTCTGGCAGTTCCGCAACGCCTGCGCGACCAGCCCGGGGCTCGGGTGCTACAACGTGCGCGACCCGCTGGACCTGGCGATCATCGCGGCCGCGACCGCGGGGGCGTGCATCGGTTTCCTGTGGTGGAACGCCGCGCCGGCCAAGATCTTCATGGGCGACACCGGATCGCTGGCGCTGGGCGGCATCATCGCCGGGCTGTCGGTCGCGAGCCGCACCGAGATGCTGGCCGTCGTGCTCGGTGCCCTGTTCGTCGCCGAGGTGGTGTCGGTCGTCGTGCAGATCATGGCGTTCCGCACCACCGGCCGCCGGGTGTTCCGGATGGCGCCGTTCCACCACCACTTCGAGCTGGTCGGGTGGGCGGAGACCACGGTGATCATCCGGTTCTGGCTGCTCACCGCGATCGCCTGCGGGCTCGGTGTCGCGCTGTTCTACAGCGAGTGGCTGACCACCGTCGGTGCCTGAGATGGTGCGGATCGAGCCGCTGGTACCCGGGGCCCGCGTGCTGGTGACCGGGGCGGGTCTGACCGGCCGCTCCGTGAGCGCCGTGCTCGAGCCGACCGGTGTGCGGCTGACGATCTGCGACGACGATCCGCTGGCGTTGCAGCGGCTGATCACGCCCGCGACGGTCGTCACAACCGCCGAGGCCGCGGCGAACATCGGCGACTACGCGCTGGTGATCACCAGCCCCGGCTTCGCGCCGACCACGCCGGTGCTGGTCGCGGCGGCGGCCGCGGGCGTGCCGATCTGGGGTGACGTGGAGCTGGCCTGGCGGCTGGACCGGGCCGGCTGGTTCGGTCCGCCGCGGCGCTGGCTGGTCGTCACGGGCACCAACGGCAAGACCACCACCACCTCGATGCTGCACGCAATGCTGCTGGCGGCCGGGCGACGCGCTGTGCTGTGCGGCAACATCGGCAACCCGGTGCTCGACGTGCTGGCCGAGCCATCCGACCTGCTCGCGGTCGAGTTGTCCAGCTTCCAGCTGCACTGGGCGCCGTCGCTGCGACCGGACGCGGGAGTGGTGCTCAACGTCGCCGAGGACCACCTCGACTGGCACGGCTCGATGGCGGCTTACGCACGCGACAAGGCCCGCGTGCTGGACGGGCGCGTCGCGGTGGTCGGACTCGACGACCCGGTCGCGGCGGGCCTGCTCGACAGCGCCGCCGCCGCGACCCGCGTCGGCTTCCGCCTGGGTGAGCCCGGCGCCGGTGAACTCGGCGTGGTCGGCGGCACGCTCGTCGACAACGCATTCAGCGACCGGGTTGCGCTCATCGAAGCGGCGTCGATCCCGGTAGCCGGTCCGGTCGGGGTGCTCGACGCGCTGGCCGCGGCCGCCCTCGCCCGCGCGGTCGACGTGCCACCGAGCGCCATCGCCGATGCATTGGCAGGCTTCCAGGTCGGCAGGCATCGTGCCCAGGTCGTCGGGACGGTCGCCGGGGTCACCTACGTCGACGACTCCAAGGCGACCAACCCACACGCTGCCCAGGCATCGATCGCCGCATACCCGCGGGTGGTGTGGGTGGCCGGCGGCCTCCTCAAGGGCGCATCGGTCGACGAGTTGCTCGCTTCCGTGGCGAATCGGCTGGTCGGAGCGGTGCTGATCGGCCGGGACCGGACGACGATCGCCGAGGCGTTATCGCGACACGCCCCGGATGTCCCCGTCATCGAGGTTGTGACGGGGGAGGATTTTGGGGTGCAAGGGACAATTGGGTCGGATGTTAGTCCTGTTACCAATGTGATCAAGCTCCCGGACGCCTCCTCCGGGGACGCGATCATGGCCGCGGTCGTCGGCGCGGCCCGGGAGCTCGCCCGCGCGGGCGACACCGTGTTGTTGGCCCCCGCCGGCGCCTCCTTCGACCAGTTCAGCGGCTACAGCCACCGCGGCGACGCATTCGCCGACGCCGTGCGCGCCCTGTCCGGATAGCGGGCGATGAGCGCGATCCTGACCCGGCTGCGGCTTCGCAGGGCGGGCGCCGAGGACAAGCCGGCAGAGCCGGCGCCCGAAACGGCCGGGCCCCGAACCCGTTTCGGCGCGTGGCTCGGCCGACCGATGACGTCGTTTCACCTCATCATCGCGGTGGCCGCCCTGCTGACCACGCTCGGGCTGACGATGGTTTTGTCGGCTTCCGGGGTGTACTCCTATGACCAGGACGGCTCGCCGTGGGTGGTGTTCGGCAAGCAGGTGCTGTGGACGGTGGTCGGGCTGTTCGCGTTCTACCTCGCGTTGCGTGTGCCCATCCAATTGATGCGCACCCTGGCCTTCTCCGGCTTCGCGATCACGATCGTGCTGCTGATCCTGGTGCTGATCCCAGGAATCGGCACCGTGTCCAACGGCTCCCGGGGCTGGTTCGTGGTCGCGGGATTGTCGATGCAGCCCTCGGAGCTTGCCAAGATCGCATTCGCCATCTGGGGTGCGCACCTGCTGGCCGCCCGTCGCATGGAACAGGCCTCGCTCAAGGAGATGTTGATCCCGCTGGTGCCGGCCGCGTTCGTCGCACTCGCACTCATCGTCGCGCAGCCCGACCTGGGGCAGACCGTGTCGCTGGGCATCATCCTGTTGGGTCTGCTGTGGTATGCCGGGCTGCCGCTGCGGGTGTTCGTGTCCTCACTGTTCATGGTCGTGGTGTCGGCCGCCGTACTTGCCATGGCCGAGGGCTACCGGTCCGCACGGGTGCAGTCGTGGCTGAACCCGGCGGCCGACGCGCAGGGTTCGGGGTATCAGGCCCGTCAGGCGCGGTTCGCGCTGGCCAACGGAGGGGTGTTCGGGGACGGTCTGGGCCAGGGCGCGGCCAAGTGGAATTACTTGCCCAACGCGCACAACGACTTCATCTTCGCGATCATCGGCGAGGAACTGGGCTTCATCGGCGCTGCCGGACTGTTGTGCCTGTTCGGTCTGTTCGCCTACACCGGTATGCGCATCGCCCGGCGCTCTGCCGACCCGTTTCTGCGCCTGCTGACCGCCACCGCGACGCTGTGGATCATGGGCCAGGTATTCATCAACGTCGGCTATGTGGTCGGGTTGTTACCGGTCACCGGGCTGCAGCTGCCGCTCATTTCGGCTGGCGGAACATCAACGGCGACAACGCTTCTGATGATCGGCATCATGGCGAACGCGGCGCGGCACGAACCCGAGGCGGTGGCGGCGCTGCGAGCCGGCCGCGACGATCGGGTCAACAACCTGCTGCGGTTGCCGCTGCCCGCACCCTATGTGCCGTCGCGCACCGAGGCGCTGCGCGACCGGCTCAGCAGGCGCGGCGCCGAGCGATCGGGCAAACCGGGGAAGGGTAAAGGCACCCGGCCCGCCAAGCCCGCGGCCAAGCAGGCCTCCAAGCCCGTGCGTAAGCAGGCCGCCGACGGCCGCCGCAAAGGTAAGACGGCCGGCGGGCCGGTACGGGCCGCAAGGCATCATGGAGGCGGCCGCACGGACAGAAGCCGGCGGCGCGCACTGGAAGGTCAGCGTTACGGGTGAACGACACGGTCTCCGTGGTACTCGCGGGCGGCGGCACCGCGGGACACGTCGAACCGGCGATGGCGGTGGCCGACGCCCTGGCCGCGCTCGACCCGAACGTGCGGATCACCGCGCTGGGCACATCGCGCGGCCTCGAAACCCGGCTGGTGCCCCAACGGGGCTACCACCTCGAACTGATCACGCCGGTGCCTCTGCCGCGCAAACTCTCGGGTGATCTCATCCGCCTGCCCGTGCGGCTGCGGCGGGCGGTGCGGCAGACCAGGGCGGTGCTCGACGAGGTCCAGGCCGACGTCGTCGTCGGATTCGGCGGCTATGTCGCGCTGCCGGCATATCTGGCCTCGCACAGCCCGCGCCGACACCGGCGGGTGCCGGTGGTGGTGCACGAGGCGAACGCCAGCGCCGGCTGGGCCAACCGGGTCGGGGCCCGATCGGCGCGGCGGATCCTCTCGGCGGTGCCCGACCCCGGGCTGGGCAGCGTCGAGGTGGTCGGGGTGCCGGTGCGCGCGGCGATCACCTCGCTGGACCGGATGGCACTGCGGGCCCAGGCCCGCGCCCACTTCGGATTCGCTCCCGACGCCCGTGTGCTGTTGGTGTTCGGTGGATCGCAGGGAGCCCAATCTCTCAATCGTGCGGTGGCGGCTGCGGCCAAAGACCTTGCGGCTGCGGGTATCTCGGTGTTACACGCCCACGGTCCCAAGAACACCCTTGACCTGCGCGAGCCCGCCGACGGCGATCCGCCTTACGTCGCGGTGCCGTATCTGGACCGGATGGATCTGGCGTACGCCGCAGCCGACCTGGCGATCTGCCGATCCGGTGCGATGACGGTCGCCGAACTGACCGCGATCGGGCTGCCCGCGGTGTACGTGCCACTGCCGATCGGCAACGGCGAGCAACGGCTCAACGCGCTGCCCGTGGTCAACGCGGGCGGCGGACTGATCGTCGAGGACTCCGACCTGTCGCCGGGCGCCGTCGCCGACACCGTCGTCAGTCTGCTCACAGACCCCGGCCGGATGCAGACGATGACGGCGGCCGCCGCGCTGGCCGGTCACCGCGACGCGGCCCGGCGGGTCGCCGAGATCGCTCTCGAAGTCGCACGCGGCTCCGGTCGAAAGAGCTTGCAATGAAAGCGAAGTCGCTGCCGGTCGAGCTGCAGCGGGTGCACATGGTCGGCATCGGCGGAGCGGGCATGTCGGGTATCGCACGCATCCTGCTGGACCGTGGCGGGTTGGTGTCGGGCTCCGACGCAAAGGAGTCGCGCGCGGTGGCCGCGCTGCGGGCCCGCGGCGCGGCCATCCGGATCGGGCACGATGCGTCCTCGCTGGACCTGCTGCCCGACGGGCCGACCGCGGTGGTCACCACCCACGCTGCAATCCCGAAGACCAATCCCGAACTGGTCGAGGCGCGGCGGCGCGGAATCCCGGTGATCCTGCGCCCGGTGGTGCTGGCCAAGCTGATGGCGGGATACACCACCTTGATGGTGACCGGCACGCACGGCAAGACCACCACCACGTCCATGCTCATCGTGGCGTTGCAGCACAGCGGTTTCGACCCGTCCTTCGCGGTGGGCGGGGACCTCGGCGAAGCCGGCACCAACGCGCACAACGGCAGTGGCGACTGCTTCGTCGCCGAGGCCGACGAAAGCGACGGCTCACTGCTGGAGTACACCCCCGACATCGCGGTGGTGACGAACATCGAGGCCGATCATCTCGACTTCTTCGGGAGCGCCGAGGCGTACGGCGCCGTGTTCGACGACTTCGTCGAACGGCTCAAACCCGGTGGCGCACTGGTTGTCTGCACCGACGATCCGGGGGCCGCGGCGCTCGCCGAGCGCACCGCGGAGTTAGGTATCCGGGTGCTGCGGTACGGCAGCGATCCGGTCCGGCCCCTGCAGGGCACGCTGCTGAGCTGGGAGCAGCACGACACCGGTGCGGTGGCCCACATCCGGCTCGCCGACGAACCGCACCCGCGGGTGATGCGCCTTTCGGTACCGGGGCGGCACATGGCGCTCAACGCGATCGCGGCGGTACTGGCCGCGATCGAGGTGGGCGCGCCGGTCGACACCGTGCTCGACGGGTTGGCGGGCTTCGAAGGCGTCCGACGCCGGTTCGAGTTGGTCGGAACGGCCAGCGGTGTCCGCGTCTTCGACGACTACGCGCACCATCCGACCGAGGTGCGGGCCACACTGAGCGCCGTGCGCACGGTCACCCAGCAGTCCGGTGGCCGGTCCATCGTGGTGTTCCAGCCGCATTTGTATTCGCGCACACAGACATTCGCGCGTGAGTTCGGGCAGGCGTTGGACGGTGCCGACGAAGTGTTCGTCCTCGACGTGTACGCGGCCCGCGAACAACCGATCGCCGGGGTCAGCGGCGCCAGCGTCGCCGAACACATCAGCGTGCCCGCGACGTACGTGCCGGACCTGTCCGCGGTGCCGGCGCGCGTGGCCGAGGCCGCCGCGCCGGGCGACGTCGTCGTCACCATGGGCGCCGGTGATGTGACCATCCTCGGCGCCGAAATCCTCGCTGCGCTGCGGATCAAGGCCAACCGCGGCACACCGGGGTCGCGATGACCGAGCCGACCGACAGCGGCCCGCCCGAGCAGCCGGACGCGCCGGAGCCGGCGGCGCACGCGCCCGAGGCTGCGGCGCACCCGCCCGAGGCCGCGGCTCCGGATTTCGAGGGGCCGCGACGGCGGGCACGCCGGGAGCGGGAGGAGCGTCGCGCGGCGCAGGCCAGGGCCACCGCGATCGAGCAGGCCCGCAGGGAGGCCAAGCGGCGCGCGCTCGGTAAGCCCGCCGACAACACCAAAAAACTCGGCCGCGGCACGGTCCGAGGCTTGAAGGTGCTGATGTGGTCGGCGCTGGCCAGCGTGATCGTCGTCGGACTCGGCCTGCTGCTGTACTTCACCCCGGTCATGTCCGTGCGCAACACCGTGGTGACCGGGTTGGGCGCGGTGACACAGGAGGAGGTCGTCGCGGCCGCGGCGGTCGCGCCGGGCACGCCGCTTCTGCAGGTGAACACCGACAACGTCGCTGAACGGGTCGCGACGATCCGGCGGGTCGCCAGCGCGCGTGTCCAGCGCCAATACCCGTCGACTCTGCGGATCACCATCGAGGAGCGGGTGCCGGTGGTGGTCAAGGACTATCCCGACGGGCCGCACCTGTTCGACCGCGACGGCGTCGACTTCGCGATCGGCCCGCCCCCGCCGGGGGTGCCGTATCTCGACACCGACACCCCCGGCCCCAACGACGCGCCGACCAAAGCAGCACTGCAGGTGATGACGTCGCTGCGCCCAGAGGTCGCCGCGCAGGTCGCGCGGATCGCGGCGCCCTCGGTCGCGGCCATCACCTTGCAACTCGTCGACGGCAGGCAGGTGATCTGGGGTACCACCGATCGCACCGAGGAGAAGGCATTGAAACTCGGGGCGCTGCTCACCCAGCCCGGACAGACCTATGACGTGTCGAGCCCGGACCTGCCGACAGTGAAGTAGCCGCACAAGGGTGGCGAAAAATCGGCGACACGTCGGCGCGCCTGCATGGCAACCGCGCGACCTCGCCCTACCGTTCTGATTGCGCGGGAACAACTTGACATAACTATAACCCTCTGGTTGAGGTTTAGGGTTTGCCAAGCGGTCGGCGTGTCGACAGCCAACCCGGGAGGAAGGGATCGCAATGACCCCCCCACACAACTACCTCGCCGTCATCAAGGTGGTCGGCATCGGTGGCGGCGGCGTCAACGCCGTCAACCGGATGATCGAGCAAGGCCTCAAGGGCGTGGAGTTCATCGCCATCAACACCGACGCGCAGGCGTTGTTGATGAGCGACGCCGACGTGAAGCTCGACGTCGGCCGCGACTCCACGCGTGGCCTCGGCGCCGGCGCCGACCCCGAAGTGGGACGCAGAGCCGCCGAAGACGCCAAGGACGACATCGAGGAGCTTCTGCGCGGCGCCGACATGGTGTTCGTCACCGCGGGCGAGGGCGGCGGCACCGGTACCGGCGGCGCACCCGTGGTGGCGTCGATCGCGCGAAAGCTGGGCGCATTGACCGTCGGCGTGGTGACGCGGCCGTTCTCGTTCGAGGGCAAGCGGCGCAGCAACCAGGCCGAGACCGGAATTCAGTCGCTGCGCGAGAGTTGCGACACGCTGATCGTGATCCCCAACGACCGGCTGCTGCAGATGGGCGACGCGGCGGTGTCGCTGATGGACGCCTTCCGCAGCGCCGATGAGGTGTTGCTCAACGGCGTGCAGGGAATCACCGACCTGATCACCACGCCAGGCCTGATCAACGTCGACTTCGCCGACGTCAAGGGCGTGATGAGCGGGGCCGGAACCGCGCTCATGGGAATCGGTTCCGCCCGCGGCGACGGCCGCGCGCTCAAGGCCGCCGAGATCGCGATCAACTCGCCGCTGCTCGAGGCGTCGATGGAGGGCGCGCAGGGTGTGCTGCTCTCGGTCGCGGGCGGCAGTGATCTCGGTCTGTTCGAGATCAACGAAGCCGCATCGCTCGTACAAGAGGCCGCTCATCCCGAAGCCAACATCATCTTCGGCACCGTCATCGACGACTCGCTCGGCGACGAGGTCCGCGTCACCGTCATCGCCGCCGGTTTCGACTCCGCCGGCCCGGGACGCAAACCGGTGGTCAGCCCCGCCGAGGGGCAGGGCATCTCACCCGGGAAGGCCGGCAAGGTGACCACGTCGCTGTTCGACCCAGCCGATCCGGCGAGCGTGCCGGTGCACACCAACGGCGCGACGGTCAGCATCGGCGGGGACGACGGTGGCATCGCCGACGACGACGTCGACGTGCCGCCGTTCATGCGCCACTAGCCATACTGGCGACCGTGACGGTTCGGATACGGCGCGTGACCACCACACGCGCCGGCGGCGTCTCCGCGCCCCCGTTTGACACGTTCAACCTCGGTGATCACGTGGGCGACGACCCGGGCGCCGTCGCCGCCAACCGCAAGCGGTTGAGCGCGGCGGTCGGGCTGGGGGAGCACGGAATCGTCTGGATGAACCAGGTGCACAGCGATCACGTCGTTGTGGTGGACCAACCGCCGGACGCGCCGGTAGACAATACCGACGCTTTGGTTACCACCAGGCCGCGTTTGGCATTGGCGGTGGTTACTGCCGATTGCGTTCCCGTTTTATTGGGCGATGCACGGGCAGGAGTGGTGGCGGCCGTGCACGCCGGGCGGGTCGGCGCGCAGAAAGGCGTCGTGGCGCGCACCGTCGAGACGATGATCTCGCTGGGTGCGCGGGCCGAGGACATCTCGGCACTGCTGGGACCCGCGGTCAGCGGCCGTAACTACGAGGTTCCAGAGGCGATGGCCGCAGAGGTGGAGACCACCCTGCCCGGCAGCCGCACGACGACCGCGAAGAATACGCCGGGGTTGGACCTGCGAGCCGGAATCTCCCGGCAACTAACCACTTTGGGTGTCGCCGCCGTCGACGTCGACCCGCGCTGCACGGTCGAGGACCGCGACCTGTTCAGCCACCGGCGCGACGCCCCGACCGGGCGACTTGCATCGTTGGTGTGGATGGAGTGACGGACGCCTTGCCCACGTCGCGCGAACTCGAGTTGGCCGAATCGTTGGCCGGCGTGCGGGCCCGACTCGCCGCCGCGGCCGAGGCCGCCGGACGCGATATCGACGAAATTGAATTACTACCGGTGACCAAATTCTTTCCGGCAACCGATGTCATTATTTTGCGCCGTTTGGGATGCGAAGCTTTTGGTGAATCACGCGAACAGGAAGCGTCCGATAAAGTCAAAGAAATCGCTTCGATGGCGAATGTCGCGGCCATTCGCTGGCACATGGTGGGGCGGATACAACGCAACAAGGCGCGGTCCATCGCGGGCTGGGCGTATGCGGCGCACTCCGTCGACAGCCACAAATTGGTAGCCGCCCTGAACCGCGCGGCGGCCGACGCGCTCGACGACGGGCGCCGCACCGAACCACTGCGCATCTTCATCCAGGTGAGCCTCGACGGCGACGAGAGCCGAGGCGGCGTCGACGTCGACAAGGCCGAGCACGTCGACGAGCTGTGCGCGGCCGCGCATGCGGCGCCTGCGTTGGAGTTCGTCGGGCTGATGGCGATCCCGCCGCTGGGCGCCGACCCCGACGCCGCGTTCGCTCGCCTGCAGACCGAATATCAGCGGGTGCAGGCGGCCCACCAGCAACGTCTGCAGTTGTCGGCGGGGATGTCCGGCGATCTGGAGGCGGCGGTCAAACACGGCTCGACGTGTGTGCGTGTCGGTACCGCGTTATTGGGACAACGTCCTCTACCGTCACCAGAAGTAGTCACTCCAGTCACACATTCATCACAGACACCAGAGTCCAGGGCATGAGAAGGGTCGAGCGATGAGCACACTGCACAAGGTCAAGGCCTACTTCGGTATGGCCCCGATGGATGACTACGACGACGAGTACTACGAGGACGACGACCGCGGCGCGCCCCGTGGATATTCCCGCCGTAGCCGCGAGGACCGCTTCGACGAGGAAGGCTACGGCCCGGGTCTGCGGGCCTACGACGACCGCGAGTACGACGACGCGCCGGCCGGTTACCGGGGCGGATACGACGACCGGTTCGAGCCGAGGCTGCGTCCGCCCCGCGAATTCGACCGTCCCGCACCACGATTCGCTCCGATGCGCGGCGCCACCCGGGGTGCGCTGGCGATGGACCCCCGCCGGATGGCCGAATTGTTCGAGGCGGGCAGCCCGCTGTCGAAGATCACCACGCTGCGGCCCAAGGACTACAGCGAGGCGCGCACCATCGGCGAGCGGTTCCGCGACGGCACCCCGGTGATCATGGACCTGGTGTCGATGGACAACGCCGACGCCAAGCGCCTGGTCGACTTCGCCGCGGGCCTGGCGTTCGCGCTGAGGGGGTCGTTCGACAAGGTCGCCACCAAGGTGTTCCTGCTGTCACCCGCAGACATCGACGTCAGCGCCGAGGAGCGGCGCCGCATCGCCGAGGCGGGCTTCTACGCCTATCAGTAGGCACTCTCTGGCGGACAGGTAGGCTGGCGTCGCACCTCGGGCGTGACCAGCCGCGAGGGCTGTATCTGATGTCACACCCCTGCCCGTAGCGAGGTCGGCTCCGTTGTCGCTCTTCTTCGAAATCCTGGGCTTCGCCCTGTTCGTGTTCTGGCTGCTGCTGATCGCCCGGGTCGTGGTGGAGTTCATCCGGTCGTTCTCCCGCGACTGGCATCCCAAGGGGGCGACGGTCGTGATCCTGGAAGTCATCATGACCGTGACGGACCCGCCGGTGAAACTGCTTCGGCGGCTCATTCCGCAGCTCACGATAGGCGCGGTGCGGTTCGACCTGTCGATCATGGTGCTGCTGCTGGTCGCCTTCATCGGCATGCAGCTGGCGTTCGGCGCGGCCGCCTGAGCTCCAGCCGGGCAGCGCAGTGATCGGGCCCGCCGCGAGTTGCGGACAAGATTTGCCGGGGCCGAAATTGGGCCGCGAAATCGTCTCCGAACGGCCGACGATGTTTGAAATTCGTTCTTAATTTCATCCACTTCTGCAACGGCCGCGGCTGGTGTGACAGGATGGACGCCAGTTACGTTCCACCCAAGCTCTACACTTTGAGACCGGTTGACTGTCCAGACTTCAAGGGGGCGACAATGCCGCTCACACCCGCCGACGTTCACAACGTCGCGTTCAGCAAGCCACCCATTGGCAAGCGCGGCTACAACGAGGACGAGGTCGACGCGTTCCTCGACTTGGTGGAGAACGAGCTGACGCGGCTCATCGAGGAGAACGCCGACCTCCGTCAGCGCGTCGCCGAACTGGACCAGGAGCTGGCGTCCGCCGGCTCCGGGGGCACCGGCCAGTCGACGCAGGCCATGCCGGTCTACGAGCAGCCCGCTCCCGAGCCGACCCCGGCGCCGACCCCACAGCAGCAGCCGGCCTACGAGGCCCCGTCCGCGCAGGTCAGCGAGGATCAGGCGCTGAAGGCGGCCAGGGTGTTGAGCCTGGCCCAGGACACCGCGGACCGGTTGACCAGCACTGCCAAGGCAGAGTCGGAGAAACTGCTCGCCGATGCCCGCGCGCAGGCCGACGCGATGGTCAGCGAGGCGCGGCAGACGGCCGAGACCACCGTCGCCGAGGCGCGCCAGCGCGCCGACGCGATGCTGGCCGACGCGCAGACCCGATCCGAAACCCAGCTGCGCCAGGCGCAGGAGAAGGCCGACGCCCTGCAGGCCGACGCGGAGCGCAAGCACTCCGAGATCATGGGCACCATCAACCAGCAGCGCACGGTGTTGGAGGGCCGCCTCGAACAGTTGCGCACGTTCGAACGCGAATACCGCACTCGGCTCAAGACGTATCTGGAGTCCCAACTCGAGGAGTTGGGGCAGCGCGGCTCGGCCGCACCCGTGGATTCCAGTGCCGGTAACGACGGCGGCGGGTTCAATCAGTTCAACCGGGGAAACAACTGAACGCTCGCCGACCTAGGGTTGATCAATGCTGATCGTTGCGCTCGTCCTCGCTGTCATCGGCCTCGCCGCGCTCGTGACGGCGGTTGTCACCAGCAATGAGCTGATCGCCTGGGTCTGTATCGCCGCCAGCCTCATCGGTGTCCTGCTCCTGATCGTCGATGCGGTCAGGGAGCGCTCCCGTGGCCGGGCGGCCGCCGCCGACGAGAAGCAAGCCGACGCGGAGCCGGAGTACTACGAGGACTATCCGGACGACACACCGGCTTCGGACGAGCCCCGACACGTCGACGAATCATCCGAAGCGGACGCCGAGACCACGGTCGTCGAACAGGCCGATTCCGGCGAAGAGCGCCGCTAAGCGATTCAAGTCGGCGGATTGCCCGGCTCGCCGGGAGTGAGCAATTCACGCACTTCGTCGTCGGTGACCTGGTGGAAGTCGGCGAACACCTGGCCCACGGCTTCGAATCCCGGCGGCATGGTCGCGCACACCACCTCGTCAGCTTCTTTCGCCAGTTCCCGGCAGGCCGATGGTGGTCCGACCGGAACCGCGACGACGACCCGAGCCGGATCCTGGGCGCGTACGGCGCGCACCGCGGCGAGCATGCTGGCGCCGGTGGCGATCCCGTCGTCGACCAGGATCACGGTCTTGCCGGCGAGGTCGGCGGGTGGGCGGTCGCCGCGGTAGACCCGCTCACGGCGATTCAGCTCCTCGGTTTCGCGCGCGATCGCGGCCTGCAGCGCCTCGTCACCGATCCCGAGGTTGCGCACCAAGTTGTCGTTGATGACGACGCCGCCGCCGCTGGCCAGCGCGCCCATGGCGAGCTCCTCCCACTGCGGCACCCCGAGCTTGCGGACCAGGAACACGTCGAGCGGAGCGTGCAGCGCGTGCGCCACCTGCCAAGCGACCGGCACACCCCCGCGAGCCAATCCCAACACCACCAGATCCTGATCGCGGTAGGACGTCAACTCGTTCGCCAAGACTTCGCCGGCGTCTCGGCGGTTCTGATACACGCGTCTGGCACTTCGGCGGGTGAGCCCGCTCCATCCGCTCATCACAGTTCGTTTCGATGTCGGGACTTTGTCAGCCTATGTCCGTGGGTACCCCACCCGGGCGCAATCCATCGGCGCGACGGGAGCGAATATCAGTCATGGGCATCGAGTACCGCAGCGTCGTCGAGCATCCACTGGAAGAGGTGTTCGCGTGGCATGCGCGGCCCGGTGCGATGAGGCGGCTCGTCCCGCCGTGGCAGCCGATGAAGGTGGTGGCCGAAGCGGGGTCACTGGCCGACGGGCAGGCGGTGCTGGGACTCCCCGGCGGTCTGCGCTGGATCGCACAACACGATCCGACCCGCTATGACCCGCCGCGCCGCTTCGTCGACGTGCTGTCCTCGCAGGGACCGGCCTCGTGGCCGCCGCGTCTGGTCGGCGGATGGACGCACACACACGAATTCGCCCCGGCGCCCGGCGGTACGACGGTCTACGACCACGTCGCCACCCCGGTACCCGCGGCGGCGCTGCGGCCCATGTTCGTATACCGCCATCGTCAACTGGCCGACGACCTCGCCGCGCACCGTGACGGCGCCGCCGCCGGGTTGCGGCCCCTTACCGTCGCGGTCAGTGGAGCGTCCGGTCTCGTCGGGTCGGCGTTGACGGCATTTCTGAGCACCGGTGGCCATCGGGTGATCCGGCTGGTACGACGGGCGGCGCACGGCCCCGACGAACGGCAGTGGAATCCCGATCGGCCGCAGCCTGACCTGCTGAGCGGTGTGGACGCGGTCGTGCATCTGGCCGGCTCGTCGATCGCCGGGCGTTTCACCGATGCGCACAAGGACGCGATCCGCGACAGCCGCATCGAACCGACCCGACGGCTGGCCGAGGCGGCGGCCGACGCGTCGGACGGACCCGGGGTGTTCGTCAGCGCTTCGGCGGTCGGCATCTACGGCTTCGACCGTGGCGATGCGGTGTTGGCCGAGGAAAGCGTGCGCGGCGACGGCTTCCTCGCCCATGTGGTGGCGGACTGGGAGGCGGCGACCACACCCGCCACCGATGCGGGACTACGGGTCGTCACCGTGCGGACAGGAATCGTGCAGTCCGCGCGCGGAGGCACGCTGCGGCTGCTGCGGCCGTTGTTCGCCGCCGGCCTCGGCGGCCGGCTGGGCAGCGGCAGTCAGTGGTTGTCGTGGATCGCGCTCGACGACCTGCTGGACGTCTACCACCGTGCGCTCTACGACGCCCGGCTCACCGGTCCCGTCAACGCGGTTGCGCCCCATCCGGTGCGCAACACCGACTACACCAGGACGCTGGCGCGGGTGTTGCGGCGACCGGCGATCGTGCCGGTGCCGTCACTGGCCCCTCGGCTGCTGCTGGGCGAGCAGGGCGCCCGTGAGCTCGCCGAGGCCGACCAACGGGTGGTGCCGGCCAAACTGCAGACGCTGGGCCACCGCTTCCGCCATCCGTCCCTCGACGCCGCGCTCGCTCACGAGCTCGGGCGGGCCGCCCGTTGCGTAAATTGACGGGTAAGCGGGCATTCCACGCCAGTGTCAGTGCTGGCCGAGTGGTTCCTCACGTCAGATGAACGCGGCAACCCGAGTTGGGCCCTGCCGGCATGGAGTGAAGGCAACCAAGCCGAAGCGCTCATCCACGGGGCGACCTACTTCGATCGGCTCGTCACCGAGGTAGAGGCGCTCGGCGCCGGTGATCACCTGTTCTTCGCCGACTGGCGAGGCGACGCCGATGAGCGACTGCGCGAGGACGGGCCGACCGTCGCGGAACTGTTCCGCGCGGCGGCCGAACGCGGCGTACTCGTCAAAGGGCTGATGTGGCGGTCGTATCCGAACCGGTTGCAGTTCAACGAGGAACAGAATCGCCATCTCGCCGAGACGATCGAGCGCGCCGGCGGCGAGGTGCTGCTCGACCAACGGGTATTGGTCGGCGGGTCGCATCATCAGCGATTGGTTCTACTCCGTCATCCCGACGAACCGCGCCGCGACGTCGCATTCATCGGCGGCATCGATCTGTGCCACTCCCGCCGCGACGACGCGTCGCACCGAGGTGATCCGCAGGCGGTGCAGATGTCGAGCCGCTACGGTGAGCGCCCACCTTGGCACGACGTGCAACTGCAGGTGCGCGGTCCGGTCATCGGCGCGCTGGACACCACGTTCCGTGAGCGTTGGACGGCCCGGGCGCCGCTCGACCTGTTCAATCCGCTGGCATGGTTACGTGACCGGTTTCTGGGCCCCGAGGCCGCGCGGCATCCGCTACCGGATCAGCCGCCCGACCCGCCGCCCTGCGGATCGCACGCGGTGCAGGTGCTGCGTACCTACGGCGATGCGTTGATCCAGTACGAATTCGCCAAGGACGGTGAGCGCAGCATCGCCCGCGGATACACGAAGGCGGTCCGGCGCGCCCGGCGCCTGATCTATCTCGAAGACCAGTACCTGTGGTCGGAGGAGGTCGCGCGCCTGCTGGTCGACGCGTTGAGCGCGAACGAGGATCTGCACTTGGTGGCGGTCGTGCCACGCTATTTCGATCTGGAAGGCGGTCTGGGCCGGCCGCCGACGTTGGTCGGGCGACAGCTGGCGCTCGACGCATGCCGCCGCGCCGCACCGGAGCGAGTGCACGTGTTCGACGTCGAGAACCACGAGGGCACACCGGTTTACGTGCACTCCAAGGTGTGCGTCATCGACGACACCTGGGCCTGCATCGGCAGCGACAACTTCAACCGGCGGTCCTGGACGCACGACAGTGAGCTGTCGTGCGCGGTGCTCGCCGCCGACGGCGGGTTCGCGCGCGACCTGCGACTGCAACTCATGCGCGAACACCTCGACCGCGCCGATGACGGCAGCGAGGACGAGGGGCTGGCCGACCCCGACGATGCCGTGCGCGAAACCATATCTGCCGCAGACGCTTTGGAGGCGTGGCACCAGTCGGATCGCCGAGGGCCGCGGCCACCGGGTCGATTGCGGCCGCATGAGAGTGAACGAGTCGATCCGTTGACGCGGCTGTGGGCCGAGCCGGCGTACCGGATGATCTTCGACCCGGACGGCCGGTCGTATCGCGATCGACTGTTGAGGCGGCGGTGGCCGTGAACGTTCACGAGTGGTTCCTCACCGCGGAGGAACGTGGCAACACCGCTTCCGATCTGCCGGCGTGGTGCTCGGGCAACCGCGTCGAACCGCTCGTGCACGGCGCAACGTATTTCGAGCACCTCGCCACCGAAGTGGAAGCCCTGCGGGCCGGCGACTACGTGTTCTTCACGGATTGGCGGGGGGATCCGGACGAGAAGATGCGTGACGACGGTCCGACTGTTCGCGAGTTGTTCTGCCGTGCCGCCGAACGCGGCGTGATCGTCAAGGGCTTGGTGTGGCGGTCGCATCTGGACAAGTTGGCCTACAGCGAGGAGGAGAACCGTCACCTCGGCGAGCACATCGAGGAGGCGGGCGGTGAGGTGCTGCTGGACCAGCGGGTCCGAATCGGGGGTTCACATCACCAGAAGCTCGTCGTGATCCGGCATCCCGGCGCGCCGGAGCGCGACGTCGTGTTCTCGGGCGGCATCGACCTGTGCCACTCGCGTCGAGACGATGCGACACACCACGGGGACCCGCAGGCGGTGCAGATGTCGAGTCGGTACGGGGAGCGACCACCGTGGCATGACGTCCAGCTGCGACTGCAGGGACCGGTCGTCGGTGCGCTCGACATGACCTTTCGTGAGCGGTGGAACGACCCGGCGTCGCTGGACATGCTGAACCCGCTGGCATGGCTGCGGGACAAGTTCGGCCGAGCCGACATGACCGCCGATACGTTGCCCGAACAGCCGCCGGATCCGCCGCCGTGTGGGACTCACACTGTCCAGGTGCTGCGCACCTACCCGGACGCTCATTTCGCGTACGACTTCGCGCCGCACGGCGAGCGCAGCATCGCCCGCGCCTACAGCAAGGCGGTGCCGCGCGCGCGCCGGCTGATCTACCTGGAGGACCAGTACCTGTGGTCCAAGAGGGTGGCCGAGCTGTTCGCCCGCGCACTGCGCGACAACCCCGACCTGCACCTGGTCGCGGTCGTGCCGCGCTACCCCGACGTGGACGGTCGGCTGGCGTTGCCGCCCAACCAGGTCGGCCGCTGGCAGGCGATCGAGACCTGTCGTCAGGCAGCCCCGGATCGGCTGCACGTTTTCGATGTCGAGAACCACGAGGGCACACCGGTTTACGTGCACGCGAAGGTCTGCGTGATCGACGACGTGTGGGCGTGTTCGGGCAGCGACAACTTCAACCGGCGATCGTGGACGCACGACAGCGAACTGTCCTGCGCGGTGCTGGACGATGAAGGTGTCTTCGCCCGCGACTTCAGGTTGCGATTGTTGCGCGAGCACCTGGACCGAGCCGAAGACGGCAGCGAGGACGGGGGACTGGTCGATCCCGTCACCGCGGTAGGCGAGATCGTCGCCGCCGCTGAGGCGTTGGAGGCGTGGCATGCGTCCGGCCGCACGGGGCCGAGGCCGCCGGGCCGGCTGCGCCCGAACAAAGCCGAGAAGCTCGGGCTGCTGACGCGGCTGTGGGCGGAGCCCGCCTACCGGTTCATGTACGACCCGGACGGGCGGTCCTACAGGGACCGCCTGCGGCGCCGAGTGTGAACTCGACCGGCAGGGCGGCAGGACCGCTGATGCCGGTCAACGGTTTCCACGGTGCGGGCCCTGCTCTGCGGATGTCCGGCATGCGTCGCGCCATGGTCGTCAACGCCTCGCAGAGCTCAATCCGCGCTAGTCGGGTGCACTTGGCCCAGGAGACAGCTCGTCACGGCTGACCGGATCTGTCACCGGGCCGTGGCATACTCGCACATATGTTCGATACAGCGGAGCTTGCGGCAGTCGACCCGACCGCCGACGAGGCGGCGTTGGTCGAGCAGATCTCGTGGCTGGAGCGGGTGAAGTCGGCTGCGGCGGCCGGCCAAGCCCGGGCGGCGGCGTTGTTGGACGCCAAGCGCCGCGCCGCCGAATCCGCCGCCGGCGTGCCGGCTGCCAAACGGGGCCGCGGCCTGGCCGGCGAGGTCGCCCTGGCCCGGCATGATTCGCCGACACGTGGGGGTCGGCATCTGGGGTTGGCCAAGGCGCTGGTGCATGAGATGCCCCATACGTTGGCGGCGTTGCAGCGCGGCGCGCTCTCGGAGTGGCGAGCCACGCTGATCGTGCGTGAGTCGGCCTGCCTCGACATCGAGGACCGCCGCACCCTGGACGCCGAGATGTGCGCCGATGTCGCCGCTTTGGCGGGAAAGGGCGACGCGCGGATCGTTGCGCAGGCCAAGGAGATCGCCGCTCGGCTGGACGTTCAGGCGGTGGTCGATCGGGCGGCCAAGGCTGAGGCAGACCGCACTGTCACCATCCGGCCCGCCCCCGACACCATGACTTATGTGACTGTCCTGCTGCCGGTGCGACAGGGCGTTGCGGTTTACGCGGCGCTCAAACGCCAGGCCGACACGACGTTCGATGATCGCTCGCGCGGGCAAGTCATGGCCGACACTGCCTACGAGCGGATCACCGGCCGACCCGCCGAGGTCGCCGAACCCGTCGTGGTCAACCTCGTTATGTCGGATCAAACGCTGCTCGGCGACGATGACAGCCCTGCACTCCTCGACGGCTACGGCCCGATCCCGGCCGACGTGGCACGCAGAATGGTCACCGCGGCCGGGTTCGACAAGCGGTCAGCGGTCATGCTGCGGCGGCTGTATCGGCGCCCGGCCAGCGGCGCGTTGGTCGCGATGGAGTCGCGTTCTCGGTGCTTCCCGAGGGGCTTGGCGCGCTTCATCGCGCTGCGCGACCAACGCTGTCGCACTCCGTACTGTGACGCCCCGATCCGCCATACCGACCATGCCGTGCCCCGAAGCCGGGGCGGCCCTACCCATCGGGTCAACGGGGTGGGCTTGTGCGAACGCTGCAACTACGAGAAGGAAGCACCCGGCTGGCAGGTCAGCCCCAGCGAGGTCGACGGCGTGCACCACGCCGAGTTCGTGACACCCACCGGTGCACACCACCACTCACTTGCACCGCCACCACCCGGACCACCGGTGGCGGAGATCAGCGAAGTCGAATCTCAGGTCGCCATCGCGCTGACCGACTTACACGCCGCGTAGGAAGTACAGGCGCTCAGGTCGACCGACGCCGTACTGCAACCGCAGCTCCAGCGCGCGGTACTCAAGTAGTGCTCGAGATAGCGCCCGCACTGACCCGTGAGATGCCTACCAGATCCGCACACTCGGCGGCCGACAGGGCGTGCGGCACCGAAATCCCGTGGTCAAGTTGCTCCTGGGCAGCGTGTCACACCAGTTGCTCCTGGAATGCCGCAAGCCGGTCCGGGCGGTGAAACAGTCTCCTGAACTGGCGTAACCCACGCCACATTTGTTTCGACCGCGTTTCCGGCGACCGGACGGCCGCGCGAAGCCCATGTGAGCGGGTGTTGACGTTTCCGACACGGATGTGCAACCGATGCGGAATGGGCTCACGCGACTCTGATGCCTGTGAAGACTCTGCGCCGCAGCCGCACGATCGAGAACTGGGACGCCGAAGACGTCGAGGCATGGGAATCCGGTGGCAAGCAGATCGCCAACCGCAACCTGATCTGGTCGATCTTCGCCGAGCACGTCGGCTTCTCGGTGTGGTCGATCTGGTCGGTGATGGTGCTGTTCATGCCGCAGGACATCTACGGCATCGACGCGGCGGGCAAGTTCTATCTGGTCGCAGTGCCCACCCTGGTCGGCGCCGTCATGCGCATTCCTTACACCATCGCCCCGGCCAAGTTCGGCGGCCGCAACTGGACCATCGTCAGCGCCCTGCTGCTGCTCATCCCGGCGGTGATGACGCTGTGGGCGATGACGCAGCCCGACACGACGTACACCACGTTCATGATCGTCGCGGCCTTCGCCGGTTTCGGCGGCGGCAACTTCGCCTCGTCGATGACCAACATCAACGCGTTCTATCCGCAGCGCCTCAAGGGCTGGGCGCTCGGCCTGAACGCAGGCGGCGGAAACATCGGCGTCCCGGTCATGCAGCTGGTCGGCCTGCTGGTGATCGCCACCGTCAGCAACACCGCGGCCGAAGCCGTCTGCGCCATCTACCTCGTGCTGATCGGGCTCGCCGCGCTGGGCGCCGCACTGTTCATGGACAACCTCGGCAACCAGCGGTCCAACATCAGCGCAATGGCAGAGGCGTTGCGGTTCAAGCACTCCTGGGTGATGAGCTTCCTCTACATCGGCACGTTCGGCTCGTTCATCGGGTTCTCGTTCGCGTTCGGTCAGGTGCTACAGATCAACTTCCTCGCCGGCGGCGACACCCCGGCTCAGGCATCGCTGCACGCCGCCCAGATCGCGTTCATTGGGCCGCTGCTCGGCTCGATCTCCCGGCCGTTCGGTGGCAAGCTGGCCGACCGAATCGGCGGCGGCAAGATCACGCTCTACACGTTCGTGGCAATGATTTTCGCCGCGGGCGTGCTGGTAACCGCGGGAACTCTGGATGATGGCGCCCCTGGAGCCCCGTCGAGCGCGCAGATGATCGCCTACGTCGTCGGATTCATCTTGCTGTTCATCCTTTCAGGTCTCGGCAACGGCTCGACCTACAAGATGATCCCGTCGATCTTCGAAGCCAAGGCGCAAGGCCGCGACGACTGGAGCCGCGACGAAAAGGCCTCCTGGTCCCGCAGCATGTCCGGTGCGCTGATCGGGTTCGCCGGAGCGATCGGCGCCCTCGGCGGCGTGTTCATCAACGTGGTGCTGCGCGCGTCCTACGTCAGCGATGCCAAGTCCGCGACCAACGCCTTCTGGGTGTTCCTCGCCTTCTACGTGATCTGCGCGATCGTCACCTGGTTCGTGTTCCTCCGCATGCAAACCCCTCGGACCCGCGCCGGCGAGCAGTTCGACAGCGCGGCATCGCCGGTACCGGCCTGACGCCCATGGTCACCCGCACGGCGTGCTCCTACTGCGGCGTAGGCTGCGGCATCGAGGTGCACACAACGACCGACCGCGAGACCGGCAGACCAGTCATCGCGCGAGTGGCCGGAGACAAGTTGCACCCGGCCAACTTCGGCAGATTGTGCACCAAGGGCGCCACGCACGCCGAGATGATGCGCGCCGACGACGGCCGGTTGACATCGGCGTTCCTGCGGCCCACCCGGGACGAGGAACTGGTCCCCATGCCCGTCGACGACGCGGTCGCCGAGGCGGGCCGGCGGCTGCGAGCCATCGTCGACGAGCACGGTCCCGACGCCGTCGCGCTCTATGTATCGGGCCAGATGTCCATCGAGGCCCAATATCTGGCGACCAAACTGGCCAAGGGCTTTCTGCGCACCGTGCACATCGAGTCGAACTCACGACTGTGCATGGCGAGCGCGGGCACCGGCTTCAAGCAGTCGTTGGGCGCCGACGGCCCGCCGGGTTCCTACAGCGACTTCGACTGCACCGACCTGTTTTTCGTCATCGGCTCCAACATGGCCGACTGCCACCCGATTCTGTACCTGCGGATGGCCGACCGGCTCAAGGCCGGTGCCAAGCTGATCGTCGTCGACCCCCGCCGCACCACCACCGCCGAACGCGCCGACTTGTTCCTCCAGATCAGACCCGGCACCGACCTGGCACTGCTCAACGGCCTGCTCCACTTGCTGGTTGAAAGCGGAGACATCGACCGCGATTTCATCAAAGAGCACACCGACGGCTGGGACGCCATGCCGACGTTTCTCGCCGATTACACCCCTGACCGGGTTGCCGCCGTCACCGGCCTCGCCGAGGCCGACATCCGGACGGCCGCAAGGATGATCGCCGAGGCGGGGGAGTGGCTGAGTTGCTGGACGATGGGGCTCAACCAAAGCACCCACGGCACGTGGAACACCAACGCGATCTGCAACCTGCACCTGGCCACCGGCGCGATCTGCCGACCGGGCAGCGGGCCGATGTCGCTGACCGGGCAGCCCAACGCGATGGGCGGACGCGAAATGGGCTACATGGGACCGGGATTGCCCGGCCAGCGCTCGGTGACCTCGGCGGAAGACCGTGCGTTCGTCGAGGAGCAGTGGAACTTGGCACCCGGCACGATCCGTTCCGACGTGGGCCCCGGCACCATCGACATGTTCCGTCAGCTCGCCGACGGCGATGTCAAGGCATGCTGGATCATCTGCACCAATCCCGTTGCCACGGTTGCCAACCGGTCGACCGTCATCGCCGGGCTGGAGGCGGCCGATCTGGTCATCACCCAGGACGCCTACCGCACCACGGCGACCAACACCTACGCCGACATCGTGCTGCCCGCCGCGCTGTGGGCGGAGTCCGACGCGGTGATGGTCAACTCCGAACGCAACCTGACGTTGCTGCAACAGTCCATTCCGGCGGCGGGTCAGGCCCGCCCGGACTGGCAGTTGATCTGTCAGGTGGCCGCGCACATGGGGTTCGGCGAGCACTTCTCCTACACCTCCAGCGAACAGATCTTCGACGAGATCCGGCGGTTCTGGAATCCGAAGACGGGATACGACCTGCGCGGCATCAGCTATGCGCGGCTACGACAGACACCGGTGCAGTGGCCCGCCCCGCAGGACGACGAGGCGGACCGGCATCCCGTCCGCTACCTCAACGACGGCGTCAGCCAGGAGTACTTCGTCGACGAGCACGGACACGCTCCGCGCCTCGCGTTCGCGACGCCGTCGCGCCGCGCGGTCTTCTACGCGCGTCCGCACATGGACCCCCGGGAACTGCCCGATGACGACTATCCGTTGGTTCTCAACACCGGTCGGCTGCAACATCAATGGCACACCATGACCAAGACGGGTTTGGTCGACTCCCTCAACAAGCTCGACTCCGGGCCGTTCGTCGAGATCCACCCCGACGATGCGCTGACGCTCGGCATCGACGATGGTCAGCGCGTCGAGGTCACGTCGCGGCGCGGACGAGCGGTGCTGCCCGCAGTCGTCACCGACCGGGTGCAACCGGGAAGTTGTTTCGCGCCGTTCCACTGGAACGACGACCACGGCGTGAATCTCACCATCAACGCGCTGACCAACGACGCCGTCGATCCCGACTCGCTGCAGCCGGAGTTCAAAGCCTGCGCGGTCAACCTGCTGCCGGTCGCTTCGCCGACGCTCACCGAACATGAAACGCTCTATGTCGCAGGGTTTTTCAGCGGCCTGGCCGAGGGTCATTCCGATGTGCCGACGCTGCCCGATGCCGCGCCGCTGAGCGCCGAGGCGCGGCAGTGGATCAACACTCTGCTCGCCACGCAGTCGCGCCATCCGTCCGAGGACCCGATCGTGCGGCCGCACTCGGGCGACGGTCCTCTCGTGCTGTGGGCCTCTCAGACCGGAACCGCGCAGGACTTCGCGGCGCGGCTGGCCGACCGGCTCGACGGGGCGCAGCTGGTGAACATGAACGACATGGCGCCCGCCGACCTGGCCGCGGCTCACGACGTGGTGGTCGTCACCAGCACCTTCGGCGACGGTGAGCCGCCCGACAACGGTGCCGGCTTCTGGCACCGCCTCGAGGGCGCGGAGGCCCCCGTGCTGGTGGGTGTGCGGTACGCGGTGCTCGGCATCGGCGACCGGTCCTACGACAACTTCTGCGGGCACGCCAAGGCGCTCGACGCCAAACTGGCCGACCTCGGCGCCACCCGGTTGCTCGACCGCGCCGAGTGCGAAGCCTACGAGGACGAGCCAATGCAGCGATGGGCCGACGACCTGACCGCGTTGCTCAATCCCGGCATCACGCCCTCGCCACCTGCCGGAAGTGTCTCGATCCTCGCGCGCCCCGCCACTGTCGCGCAGCCGTTCACCCGCGCGCGGCCCATCGTCGCGCCGCTGTCGAGGAACGCGGTCCTGACCGGGTCGGCATCGCGGAAAGAAGTGCGCCAGTTGGGCTTCGACATCTCTCAGCACGAGATCAGCTACGCCGCGGGCGATTCACTGGGAGTGTGCCCCACCAACGACCCCGCGGTCGTCGATGCGTGGCTGGCGGCCACCGGAATGCCGGGTCAACACGCGATCGAGGTGGACGGCACCGAACACTCGCTGCGTGATGCGCTGCTGTCGCACTACGACTTCTGCCGAGTCACACCAGACCTGCTGCGCTTCATCGCCGAACACAGCCGCGACGCCAAATCCTTGCTGGCTCCCAAAGCCAAGCTCGACAAGTGGCTGCGGGGCCGCAACGGCCTCGACCTGGTCCAGGAGTTCGTCGTGCACGCCGACCCGGACGAATGGCGCGAGGTGCTGGTGCGGCTGACGCCGCGCAGCTATTCGATTTCGTCGAGCCCGCTGGTCAGTCCACACGAGGTGCAGTTGACGGTGTCGGTGGTGCGCTACCGCAGCGTCCACGGTGGCCGGCGGGGTGGGGTCTGCTCGACGTTCCTCGCCGATCGCGCGTCGTCGGCACCGGTCTTTCTGCAACGCTCGCCGCACTTCCGCCCGCCGGAGGACGGCTCGATCCCGATGATCATGGTCGGGCCGGGTACGGGGGTGGCGCCGTTCCGCGGGTTCCTGCAGGAACGACGCGCACTCGGCCACCGCGGCCCCAACTGGTTGTTCTTCGGTGACCAGCACCGCAGCCAGAACTACTACTACCGCGACGATTTCGAGGACATGGCGCGCGACGGCCTCCTGGACCGGTTGGACCTCGCATTCTCCCGCGACCAGAAATCGCGGGTGTACGTCCAGCACAGGATGCTCGACCGCGGCGCCGATATCTGGCGCTGGCTCGACGACGGGGCGCACTTCTACGTCTGCGGTGATGCCACCCGCATGGCCCGCGACGTCGACGCCGCACTGACCACGATCATCGAGAGACACGGCGGCATGTCGCACGAGCAGGCCCATGACTACAAACGCGAACTGGTCGGGACCAAACGCTACGTGCGGGACGTGTACTGAACCGAGGTCAAAGCGGTGTCCGAGGGGGGACTTGGCCACTTGCGACACGGGTCGAGGTCTTCGAGTTGGGTCGTTGACCAGCTAGTTTTCTGACGGACCAATGACATGGGCTGGCAAGTGGTCGTGGCTTTGAGGGAGCTGCCGTGACCAAAAAACAAGCAAACCGACTCTGGATAGCCCGGGGAGGATTTCGCGGCGACGTGGGCCCGTGAGTGAAATGGACAATGGAAAATATGGGCGAGAGTTTGTCCGGGCGTGTGTCTACACTGACCCATGGTGACTGAGAACGTTTGTTCGAAGAAGAAGTGGGAGACTCCCGATGACCAGGGTCGTCTCCTCGATCCCCGTCAGTTCCCAGAGTTGAATGCGATGTTCTACAACGCTGACCCGTCTGAGTTCATCAAGATGCGCTTCAGGGTGCTGTCCCTCATGGCCGTGCCCGATCCTTTTCTAGCGCCGGCGTTCGCGGTCGATCGACAGATCGCTTCCGTCAGGTTCGGCGGAGGAGAAGTTCCACCGCCTGACGTGCGGATGAGATACCTGCGCACCGAAACTGTTGCAATCGTGCACCATGCGTCCGAAGCGTTGCTGCGTCTGTATTTCGCGCATCTCGACCACCCAGAATGTCCATGGTTGGGCATGTCGACGTCGACCGACTTCGCGAAGTTCAAGGAGCGGGTTGGCAATACATTGAAGGCAGGCTTCAACAGAGAAGACATTGCCCTGCTGTTCCTCGGCGGCTCAGACCCTGCCGGCGCCACTATAAATGTTTCCCAGGAGGAGTTCGACGGCACGATCGACGCGATGGAGTTCTTGTTGGAGGACTCGGCGGATCGATTCCTCAGCGACTCATTCCTCTATAACGCTGTAAAGCACGGGTTGACCGCCATTGATCTCGATGACGAGTCGGCACAGATGGTGTGGACGAGCCATGATGGCAAGAGCGTTCCGATGCACAAGGGTCCGGCGCACGTGTATCTCCATCAGAAGCTTCATCCGACCGCGAAGGTATCCGAGGGGCAATGGTTCGTCAGCATTGACAATCCCAATCCAGAACGAGACCTCACGGTCACATACTTGATCACGCAGGCCATCGATTCGCTCTGGGCGGTGGCGCGGCGTCGGTACCTCGGACAGCCTGGCGCTATTTGGTGCATCAAGATTGGTTCCGTAGAGATGGCTATCTATGGGCCGGTGGAGCGCGCAGGGAACCTGTTGCGGCGAATGTCGTCCGAGTTGATCAAGACCAAGCCCGATGGCGACGTTGATGGAACGAATCATCACATCGCTGTGCACAACATTCCAGAAGAATGGAACCCAGAGGACGAAGAGCATCAGCCTGGCATGCGTGAGGTTGAACTTCCTCTCCGGCCGCAGGACGTGCATACACCGTCGTCGAGCCAGCTGGCCTATCTGCCTTTCGTGCCCAAGGGATTCCAGCAGGGGCGATAGCGAATCCACTTGATGCAGGGCGGATTGGTCGTCGAATAGGCGCATCTATGTTCGGTGCCGCCCACGCCGACCAGATCAAGATGCCCATGCTGCCGCAGTGAACGAGCGCGAATTACGTTGTCAACAATTGCCTTTCGCGATTTCGGGCCGTGTGCGATCAGTGCTTGTTTTCTGGATCGGTTGTTAAGGGGGGCTAGTTTTGCGCACCAGCGGTCGGGGTTCGAAACCCTCCGTGCCCACAAGATTTGTGCAGTTCAATGCCGCTTTGTCTGCGTACTTGCGCGCGGTGCCGGTCGCCTGATTAGGGCCAATTTGCCACCAAGTTGACAACCGCTGGACGGTGGTTCGTGTCGGGTAGTGAGTCGCCTGAACCGGTGGCCTCGGCGATCAATGCCGTGGAGTCGCGGATTCGGGTGTTTTTGGGGCTAGTGCGCCGTATGTTCGAGAAGGTCGAGCAGGCCACCGTCGACGTCGGTGGTGGTGGGGCCGAGGTAGTCAACGCGGGCTTCTGCGATGGCTGAGAGTTGGATCGGTTGAACGCCGAAGTTCAGCTCCGCGTGGACAATTCGATCGATTCCCGCTCCGATCAGCGGTGTTATGGTCTCGGAAATAGAGTGCAGGTTTGCGCCGCGGATCTGTCCGCCGTGAACAATCATGTTGCGCTTCCGGTACAGACGTGTGAACTCTCGGGTGAGTATTTCGGTGATGTTGGTTATCTCCTGTCGAGGGTTGCGCAGAGCAGGTCTAACACGTTGTAGGGCAAGGTTGTCTGTCGCATTGCTTAGTGCGAGGTCGGGTCTGGTGCAAGCCAGCTTCTGAAAGTACTTGGCCCGCTCAAGGTTGGTTGGGCATTCGGCGATTGCTATGGCAGCGGCATCGTCGTTCTCTGCGCTGTATGTCTTTGCCAGCCCGGTGAATTCGGCTCTCATCAAGCTGGCGGCGATGATCAGCGAGAATCGTCGCGCGGCGACGATGTCATCGGCGTCAGCTGGCCCGACCAGTAATGATTCGACCGCTGACCATCCGCTCATCACTGCGATGTGGGGTGCCGCGGTCTGGAGGGGTTCAACCAGCGCGAGTGTATTCGCGAGGTAGTCTGCGGTTTCCAAGTCTTGCAGTCGGCCCAGACGTTCGAACGACGTGAGGTTGATCATTCGGTTGGTCGATAGGGTGGGGAACCCGCTGTGCTTCTCCATCGACCACATCGTGGAGCAGATGCCGACGGAATTGCGGCTGCCGAGCTGAAACTTTGTCCTGACGTGAGCAATGACATCGCGGGCGGCATCGGCGGCGGCATTCACGTCGTGGGCACTAGTGTGTACGAGGAAAGAACCTTGGTGCCGTACTGGTTTCGCGTCCGGCGCGTGGGCGCGCTTCCACGTCGCCGTCTCACTTGACGTCAACCATCCACGGGCAGTACTCGAGTTGATTTCGAACGGGGGATTCTTGTCCACGCGGACACAGAAGGTATAGGTCTTCTCAGGGGCCTTGAGTCGTCGATCTGCTTCCCTGAGCAGGTCGCCGGGAGTGACGATTTGGTCCTTGGACTGAACGTCGCGAAGCCAACTGTAGAGGCTGTTCTTGTGCATGCCTGCGCCAAGAATGTGGCCCGTAATACGTCGCGCCGCACCTTCGGTGTCGACGGGTCGATTGTGCGGCGGATTATCAAGCGCTTCAGCCCAGTTGGTGAGGTAGGCCCCATTCATCTCTTCAAGATGGTGGCGCAGCGCGATCCATGCGTGACTCGTCTCATCTGTATCCGGCTTGATCTCCTTCGCCACGGCTTCGATGCACTTCCCGAAGTCGGCGATCCCGTGATCAGTTCGGAGTGCACTCATCAAATGCTTGCGCCGCTCGGCGATGGCGAGTTCGCGCGCACCGGGGCGGGCGCCGTCCATGAGGAACTCCTGTGCTAATTCCATCGTCCCGCCACGCCACAATCGGCGATGCCACGGTGCTCGGGTCGATGCAATCTCCATCACGCGGTCGATGAAGCCGGCCAGCTTCGAGGTCTCGACGATAGGCACTCGTGGTACGCTACAGACGTAAATGGGCTTCATCGACGCGCGTGCGTGTCCATAAGCCCATTCTTCCTTCAAGGAAGCAGGCGCCCCGCTGACATGGCGGGGCGCCTCTTTTTTGTTTGTCGGCAAGCGGCGGTCTCCAACTTAACCACTTTGTTTCTAGCGCTGGTGCACTCGATCGACCAGCTCCCTGGCGGGGGTAGGAATTACGCCCGGCAGCGATCACCGCGACGAGCACATCGAGGAACAGCCAGCGGGCACGTCGGCGACGTCGGTGTTCACGACGGGATAGCCAAAATTCCGTGGTCATGTGTCGGTGAACGCCGAGCTCTCTCGGCGTCAGCGAATACGAAAATCCTCTCCGACACAGGTCGAGGCGGATTTTATATTCACATAGCTAACTCAAACGTGTCCGAGGGGGACTTGGCCATCTGCGACACGGGTTGAGACCTGGCGAATCGGTACCTGATCGTCGTCCGTGCCGGGGTTGACTCACTCTACTGTCGGGCGGTCGGGCTAGGGGTCGAGTTGGGCGGGGGCGACTCGGCACCCGGCGGCTTGGGCTCCGGTGTGCAGGCGTCGGTCCCAAACGCCGACGATCAGGCCGGGGTCGCCGACAGCCAACGCGCTGGCCAGATGGACAGCGTCGGCTCCGCGCAAGGCGTGGGTTCGGGCGAGGTGGCCGGCGTGCTGTTCAACCGTCGCGGTGAGTTCGACTGGGCGGGTGGCGGCCCAGAAGTCCTCCCAGTCACGCTCGACGTTGGCGAGCTCGGATTCGGTTAGGTCGTGATTGCGGGCCGCTGCAGCGAGTGCGGCACGGACTTCGGGGTAGGCCAGACGGCTGGCCAATGCGGCGTCGCAGCCGTCCCATAACGCGGCCGCGAGCGGACTCCCCGTCTCACTGGTGAGAAGTTTGACGAAGGCGCTGGCGTCGAAGTAGACGAGCGGCACCGGTCAGCGCCGCTGGTCGCTGACCCGGTCAGACACCGGCCGTCGCGGTCGGGGCCTCGGCCGACCCGCAGCGACGGGCCGCTGCGCGGTGGCCTTGCCGATCACGCCTTCGGCCGTGAGACGCTCCAAGGTGTCTGTGCTGTCCAGCGCGGTCAGTCGCGCGATCGGAATCCCACGGTCGGTGACGACGACCAAACCACCAGCCCGAGCTCGATCGAGCCAATCGCTGAGGTGCGCGCGCAACTCGCTCACGGATACATCCACACCCTGAACTGTACACTCATTGAACCGTGATTTGTACATGTCACTACTGAGTGCGGCAACCACGACCTGAGAGATTTACCTGCGCAAGCCGGAGGCGAGGTGGCAACGGGCCGCTACACGGATTCGTCCGCGGTGCTGGCGACGTCGGGACGGTCGATGTCATGGTGGCTGGTCGCCTTGCGTCCAAGCCGCATCCGAACGTGTTGCGGCGGAAGGTGTTTGCGCGTCCCCGATGGGACTTCGTCGCAGCTGGCGTTCGTGGTCAGCTGCATGGCGACGGCAGCGCCTCGGTGTCGGACGCCGGGTCTAGCTTGCAGCAACGAGCTTTTGAACTCTGCTTGAGATGCTGTGTGCGGTGACTGCTGGCGATCGCCTTCATTGGCGTCTGTCGCCAGCGACCCGATTCAACAACTCTTCCAGTAGTAACCAGTTGGCCAGCTCGACGCTCGCTCATGCGGTCTTGTCCTGACAGAAGATGTATCCGTTCACGTTGGTGGTGAACCTTTCGTCGGTGACTACACCGTTGACGGTGATGCGGCAACCGATGGTGGTTCCGTCGCCTTACGCGCGCAGGTCGGCGAAGAGCGTCGGGTCAGCGGTGGTCAAGGTGCGCGACCACGGCAGTGGCATATCGTCGACGCGCTAGGGTTGGGCGTCTTCGTCGAGGTAGTTGATGGTGGCCACGGAGGTCTCGACACGATGTTGTTGGACCCGAAGATGCCGTGCAGTCGGTAGGTGCTGAAGCCGACCACCGCGACGACGATCACGGTCACGATGGCCGTCCACCGTCGCCTTACTACATTGCCGACCGAAAAACCGCTCACCTGAAAGCCTTTCGATGTCCGGTGGACACGATCAGGTCCTGAGGCACGGATCGAGAGCAGCCGAGTGGCCCTTTGTGAAACGGTATGGTACCGTACTGCCCAGCGCAACCGCCGAAGCGGAGCCCCTGCGCGGAGTTCGCAGGCGGAAAGCGGCAATGAGAGATGACTTGAGGTGTGCGTGGTCTCCGATCCGAGGAGCGATCCGCCTAGTGCGCCGTTGAAGTCGAGGCGGGCTGCGCGAGAAGCTCAATTGTTGACGATCACGTTGCAGCAGTTGCAACAACACGGCTATGACCGGCTGACCGTGGAAGCCGTGGCCACACAAGCGAAGGCCAGCAAGGCAACGCTGTATCGGCGGTGGCCGTCGAAGTCGGATCTGGTGCTGGCGGCGTTCGTCGAAGGTACCCGGCTCGCCGCTGTGCCGCCGCGGACGGGCTCACTGCGGGACGACTTGTTGAGAGTAGGAGCTTCGGTGTGCCAGCAGGCGTGTGAGCACGCGAGCACCATGCGAGCCGTGCTGAACGAGATGTCGCACAACCCTGATCTCAGAAAGGCTATGCAGGACGAGTTCGTCCATCAGCACAAGCTGGTGATCGATGAGGTCCTAGCTGAGGCCGTGCAGCGCGGCGAGATCGACGCCACGGCGATCAGCGATGAGATCTACGATCTGCTACCGGGATACCTGGTCTTCCGGGCTCTCGTTTCGGCGCGCCCGCCGACCCTGAAGTCGGTTCGCACTCTGGTAGACAAGGTGCTGCTGCCCAGCCTCGGACACCGCGGCTTGTCGTAGCCCGATGGCCAATGAGCCTACTTGCACAACGTTTTCGATGACACAATGGGGTCACGCACCAGCCGAGTGTGGTTGCAGACCCGAATACCCGCGTGGAGATGCCGATCTCGACCGGAGCTGCATCCCCAAGCATAGCCATCCTTAAGGAAATAGGTTCGTCTTTGTCCAAGCCGGCTGGGCTCGTCGTGGGAAGGCGCAGATGACCCAGGGTAGAGCTGCCGGCATTGCAGATCCGTGTGCCGGCAGCCACCAAGACGGCGACGTCGAGCGGAATGTGGCGCTGGCTGCTTTGCACGTCGTCGACAGCCTGGTCCACCAGACCCGCGCCCGGCCCGGGTCGCCAGTCTCGTAGCCCAGGTGATGGGTCATCTCGGTCTGCAACGCCCGTTCCAGCACCGACTTGGTCGGCTCGTTGAGCAAACCATCCGCGCCGTCAATCGGAGTACCGGATTTCACCGCATCCTTGATCAACGAATCCAACGTCTCCGCCGAAAACGTCTCCGCCAAATGCCGAGCCGCCGACTTCTCCCCGCCCGCCGACCCTATGGCCTTGGTCACAAATCACTCCTTCTGTCCGCCCGAACGGCGGTCCGATGATGGACCACCCCGGACTTACACAGATGGAATGACACGCCCATCAGGTTGGCCAGGGTGCGATGCTGATGCAGCTGGTCTCACCGGGAAATCGGCCGATAACCTTTGCGCGGCGACGGGTTTCGCCGAAGGTGCGTTCGATGAAGTTCGAATGCCGGATGCGGTGATGATGCTCGGTCGGAAACCGCAGATAAGCGGTCAGGCCCTCGCGGTCGGTGCTCAGGATCTTCATCGCCGCCGGGTAGATGGCGACGTAACGGTCGGCGAACGCGATCAGGCGGGCAGCGGACACGTCAAGCCCCGGTCGCGCAGATCGGTCAGGAAATCAGCCCAGGCGTCGGTCGACTCCCCGGTGCCGGGGGCCAGGCCCACGAAGACGGGCTTGCCATCGGTGGTGATCCCCCAGGCGGCCAGAACCGGCTCGGCCGGCGAGCCCGGATGCATCCGGAAGAACGAGGCATCCAGGAACAGGTAGTCCAGCATGACATCATCGAGGCGTCGGGCCGCCCAGCTGTCGTATTCGGTCTTAATGGCTTGACATACTTGCGACACAGTCGATTTCGAGATCGCGGCCTGATCACCGAGTGCATCGGCCAGGGTTGCCTCGACGTCGCGTACCGACAGCCCACGCACGAATGAGGCGATCACCAGCGACTCCAACGCGTTGGTCTTGGTGACGTTCTTGCCGAACAGCCGCGAGGCGGACGCAGCGGTCGTGCCGCGCAGCTTGGGACGCTCCAAGGTGACCGGGCCGGCCATGGTCTTGGCCGTCACCGGCCGATAGCCGTTACGCGACCCAGACTGCGCATCCGGTGTCGCTGCGCTGCGCTGCGCTGGTAGCGGTCACGGCCGAGGAACTCGGTCACCTCGGCCTCCAACGCGGCCTGCATCAAAAACTGTGCCCCCAGGCGGGCCACCTCCTCCAGGATCTCGTGCTACTCACGTTCAGAGGCGAACAGCTCGTCGATCTTGGCGCGGACACGGTCGATCGGCAATACTCGTGCCGGCACGGGCGTAGGTCGTTTCTTCGATGACTTGGTAGGTCTCGAAGCAGAACCCACGCCCGGCCCCATTTACACCGGTTTCAGGACACGACCGGGGTACTTCAACTGAACCTGTCAGCGCCAACGAGGAGCGACTCACTCGGGCGGCATAAGCGGCCTGACGCCGTATCCATCGAACGGGTCGAGCCCACGGAAGGTCGAACTCCGTCGGGATCGACGGTGCCTTCGCCGCGGTGTGTGAGCTCACCGACGCCGACGACAACCGGAGTACGTGCTGGGATGGCCAATAGTCAGGTCACGCTCATCGTCGACGCCTGCTATGCGACATGACTGCGATATTGTCACATCTGGCTTCCATGGGACAACCGCCGGTATTCGACAGAGCGAGTCGGTTTGGCACGGCATACTTGCACCCGTGACGAAAAAATCGTTGCGATGGGGCGACGCGACTTCTGCACCAAGCCGCGATATGGCCCGCGACCGCCTACTCGATGCCGCCGAAACGTGCCTGCAGAGCAGGGGGCTGTCAGGTACCACGATGGAGGACATCGCCAGACAGGCGGGCGTATCGCGCGCCACGGTCTATCGCTACTTCCCGAGTCGGGAATCCGTCGTATCCGGTGTCATCGTGCGCGCAGCGGAACGCTACCTGCACCGCATCAGCGGGCGGATCTCGGCGCACACCGACTTGGGCTCTGCGATATTGGACTTCGTCGCAGCCACGGTGCGCGCGGCCCGCCGCGAACCGATAATCGGAATACTGTTCGGCAGCGACGATGAACTGGCCGGCGTAGGGCTGGCCAAGGGAACATCGGTGGCGCTGTTCGAACTCGTCGCCGAGTTCCTGCGACCCGTGTTCGCCGCCCACTGGGACCAACTCGAAGCCGGCATGTCGGTCGATGACGCCGCCGAATGGATCCTGCGCACGATTCTGAGCTTGCTGTCGGTTCGCGGCCCCCGGCACCGCAGCCCCGAAGGCCTCGACGCGTTTTTGCGCCGATTCCTGCTTCCCGCTCTACTGGCCGACACCCAGCGTTGCGTCACTGCGACAATTGCGGAGTAGTGTCTCAACCATGGCATCGGTACCGGTGAGCGAAACGAGGCGCTGACCATGGACTTCCCGCACTTCAACCAGGACATTGCCGAGGAGCTCCAACACGCGGCGGGAACCTCGGGAGGGCTGTCCAAGTACCTGGATTTCCGCCACACCGAGTTCTCCGCCGGGCGGCTGGTGGTGGAAATGGATGCCCGGGCCGATTTGTTGACTCCCTTCGGCACCCTGCATGGCGGATGCCTGTCAGCGATGGTCGACCACTGCTTGGGCGTGGTGTTCTATCCGGTGATTCCTCCTGGATCATGGGTCGCCACAACCGAATTCAAACTGAACCTGCTGCAGCCCGTGTCCAGCGGAGTATGCGTTGCCGTCACCGAGATCATCGCGCTGGGTAAGCGCAGCGGCGTCGCCAGGATCGACATCACCAACGCCGGGCGCGCGGTGTGCGCCGCGCAGGGAACAGTGACCGTCGTCGGCCAGAGGGCAGGCACCTCGTGATCAGCGCGCGAAACGAGAGTGCCGTCCGACGTGACCGTCGAGGCCACACCAAATGACCTCTACCTTCGAGCGCGTCCGCACCGAAGACGGAACCGCCCTTGCAGCCGATATCTACCGACACAAAACCGCCCGTGCAGTTGTCATACTGCTGCACGGTGGTGGGCAAAACCGCCACGCCTGGGCGACCACGGCGCGCCGCTTACACGCGCGCGGGTATACCGTCGTCGCCTATGACGCGCGCGGTCACGGCGACAGCGAGTGGGACCCTGATGGTCGATACGATCTCGACCGACTCGCATCCGACCTGCTAGCCGTTCGCAGACATGTCAGCGATGGCCGCCCGCCGGCTGTCGTTGGCGCATCCTTGGGCGGCATGACCGTGTTGGGAACGCATTTGGTGGCGCCCGCCGATCTGTGGGGCGCCGTCGTCCTGGTCGACATCACTCCGCGAATGGAGTTTCACGGAGCACGCCGCGTCGTGTCTTTCATGGCCGCCCATCCCGACGGATTCAAAACGCTCGACGCCGCCGCGGACGTCATCGCCGAGTACAACCGCCATCGCGCCCGTCCCAAAAACCTGGACGGGCTTCGCAAAGTCTTGCGTCAGCGCGATGACGGTCGGTGGATCTGGCGATGGGATCCGGCCTTCATAACCTCCAACTTGGAGTTCCTGCGGGGTGACCGCGCGGTCGGCGCCGAACAGTTCGGCGCCATCAGCGAACTGCTCATCGAAGGGGCCCGCCGCGTGCAAGCGCCAACGCTTGTGGTCCGCGGCGTCCACTCGGATGTGACATCGCAGCAGTCGGTCGAGGAGTTCCTCGAAGTCGTACCGCACGCCCAGGCGGCGGACGTTTCCGGCGCGGGCCACATGGTTGCGGGCGATGACAACGACGCCTTCACCGCGGCGGTCGCCGAATTTCTCGACCGCACGATAAGCAATTCGGCGGATTGACCTGAACGTAGATGATGGAGGCCGGTCACATGAGGGTGTTCCGCAAGCGAGCGCTGGACGGCGGGGGCCGCTTGCTGCACGAATCGCCGAGCCACCCCAACGGCACACTTCTGCTCAATGTCTGGGCTGAAGTGCTGGTTCTTACAATTTGTGCGGCCGGCGACTTCCTGCACAGAGCGACGAAATCCTCGGATCCGAGAGGGCAATCATTTGACCTGACCGTGAGCAAACTCGCGGGGCATCGGGAACGCCTCCGTGCTGCGCGCCGCGTCCTGTGCACCGTCGGACGTGGTTCGTTGTCGGACTGGAACGGGTTGCGGTGAGTGTTTGTCATAGCGGATTGACCCCATCCACTTCACCCGTTTAGGTTGGCTATCTAAATGTAAATGGTTCAGTGCTCCCTTCACTTCCGGCCCGCAAGAAAGCAGGTGTTGGCGTGATCACCGTGGTTAAGCGCGTGTGGCTACCCGTGCTGATCGTGGTGGCGTTGGCGATCGGCTTCGTCAGTATTTCCTACTTGCGGTCGGTCTTCGGATCGAATGGGGCCGTGGTCACGCCGGTGGGCTCGGACACCGCGGAGGATTTCAACCCCACGGTCGTCACCTACGAGGTGTTCGGCACCGGCAGCTTCGCAGTTATCAACTACACGGACCTGGACGGGTTGCCGCAACGCACGGGGCAGGTCAGTTTGCCCTGGACACTGACCCTCGAGACCACCATCCCTTCGGTCAGGCCGGATCTCCTTGCACAGGGCAACGGCCAGTTCATCGGTTGCCGGGTCACCGTCGACGGCGAAGTGGAGGACGAAAGGACCGCTGAGGGCGTGAACGCGGCTACTTACTGCTTGGTGAAGGCGGCATGACGACTCACATCGACGACACGTTAACCGACGACCTTCCTCCTGCGCATAAACTGCATCGGTCGCGGCTGGCACGGTTTATCCGGACCTTCGCCATTCCCATCGTCCTGGCGTGGATTGCGATCGTCGCCATCCTGAACGTCTCCGTGCCGCAGCTCGAAGACGTCGGCGAGATGCGCGCGGTCTCGATGAGCCCCGATGACGCGCCCGCCCTCATCGCCACCAAGCGTGTCGGCGCCGTCTTTGAGGAGTACACCACCAGCAGCTCGGTGATGATCGTGCTCGAGGGTGACGAACCCCTGGGCGCCGACGCGCACACGTTCTACGACGAAATTGTGCGCCAGTTACGCGCCGACGCCGCCCACGTTCAGCACGTCCAGGACTTCTGGGGCGATCCTTTGACCTCGTCAGGCGCCCAGAGCATGGATGGCAAGGCTGCCTACGTGCAGGTCTACATTGCCGGTGACCAAGGCGAGTCACTGGCCAACGAGTCGGTCCAGGCGGTGCGCGACATCATCGCCGGAATCGAGCCGCCCGCCGGTGTGCAGGCCTACGTGACCGGGCCTGCGGCGTCGACGGCGGATCAGCGCGCCGTCGGCGACGCCAGCATGCGGACGATCGAGGCTCTGACGTTCGCCGTCATCATCACCATGTTGCTGCTGGTCTATCGCTCGATCGTCACGATGGTGATCACGATAGGGATGGTGGTCATCGGACTGCTCTCCGCGCGGGGGAGCGTCGCGTTCCTCGGCTATCACGAGGTCTTCGGGCTCACGACGTTCGCCACCAACTTGCTGGTGACGCTGTCAATCGCCGCCGCCACCGACTACGCCATCTTCCTCATTGGGCGATATCAGGAGGCGAGAAGGGCAGGTGAGGATCGAGAGTCGGCCTACTACACCATGTTTCACGGCACCGCGCACGTGGTGCTGGCATCGGGCTTGACGATAGCGGGCGCGGCGGCGTGCCTGCACTTCACCCGCCTGCCGTACTTCAACACCATGGGCTTCCCGTTGTCCATCGGCATGGTGGTCGTGGTGGCCGCTGCGCTGACGCTGGGTCCAGCGGTGATCTCGATCCTGACGCGTTTCGGGCGAGTCCTGGAGCCCAAGGGCATGAAGCGGGCCCGTGGGTGGCGGCGCATCGGAGCGGCCACGGTGCGTTGGCCTGGCGCGGTGCTCGTCATGGCGGTGGTTTTGGCTTTGGTGGGCCTTTTGACGCTGCCCGGCTACCACACCACGTATAACGACCGCATCTTCCAGCCCCCCGACGTGCCGGCCAACGTCGGCTACGCGGCCGCCAATCGGCATTTCTCAGAGGCCAAGATGAATCCCGAACTGGTCATGGTGGAGGCCGATCACGACCTACGCAACCCCGCCGACTTCCTGGTGATCGACAAGATCGCCAAGGCGATGGCCCGTGTGCACGGGATCGCCCAGGTGCAGGCGATCACGCGGCCCGACGGCAAGCCGATCGAGCACGCGTCGCTCCCCTACGTCGTCAGCCAGAGCGGCACGGGCCAGATCATGAGCAACGATTACCAGCAGAAGGTGCTCGAGAACACGCTCAAGCAGGCCGACGACCTGCAGGTCAGCATCGATGCGATGAAGCGGATGCACAGTCTCACTTTGCAGATGGCCGACGTTTCGCGGCGAATGGCCGACAAGATGAGGACGACCTCCGAGCACACCAGCGACGTTCGCGACCATCTGGCCGATTTCGACGACTTCTTCCGGCCGATCCGCAACTACTTCTACTGGGAGCCGCACTGCTACGACATCCCGGTCTGCTGGGCGTTGCGGTCGATCTTCGACAGCCTCGACGGCATCAACACGTTGTCCGACGACTTCCAGGACCTGGTGCCCGACGTCGAAGAGTTGGCGACTTTGACGCCACAGCTGGCCGCCTTGTTGCCTGCGCAGATCCAGACGCTGCAGAACCAGAAGCAGCTGCTGCTCAACCAGTACCAGGCGCAGAAAGCGCAGCAGGATCACACCATGGCGGCGCAGGAGAACGCCACCGCGATGGGCGAGGCGTTCGACGTCGCCATGATCGACGACACCTTCTACCTGCCGCCCGAGGCATTCGAGACGGCGGACTTCCAGCGCGGCATCAAACTGTTCCTCTCGCCAGACGGTCACGCCGTCCGGTTCACGGTGTTCCACCAGGGCGACCCATTGAGCGAGGAGGGCACCTCGCACATTGAACCGTTGCGGGTCGCCGCCGTCGATGCCATCAAGGGCACGCCGTTGGAAGGTTCGACGGTCTACGTCGGTGGCAGCGCCGCCACCTATAAGGACATGCAACAGGGCGCGGACTACGATCTGCTCATCGCGGCGGTCGCCTCGCTGATCCTCATCTTCCTCATCATGGTCGTGCTCACCCGGGCAATCGTCGCCGCAGCAGTCATCGTCGGCACCGTGGTGCTGAGTCTTGGTGCGTCGTTCGGCCTTTCGGTTCTGCTCTGGCAGCACCTCATCGGGATTCCGCTGCACTGGATGGTGCTGCCGATGGCGGTCATCGTCCTGCTCGCCGTCGGCGCGGACTACAACCTGCTTTTGGTCTCGCGGATGAAGGAGGAGATCTACGCCGGCCTGAACACCGGCATCATCCGGTCGATGGCGGGCAGCGGATCGGTGGTCACTGCGGCCGGCATGGTGTTCGCATTCACGATGATCTCCATGGCGGTCAGCAATCTGACCGTCATCGGACAGGTCGGTACCACCATCGGTCTGGGCCTCCTGTTCGACACGTTCGTGGTGCGCTCACTCATGACGCCATCGCTGGCGGCCCTGTTCGGAAAGTGGTTCTGGTGGCCCATGCACGTTCGCCAGCGTCCTCGGGCGCGGCCGTGGCCTACACTTCGATCCCCCCAATAGACATGGGGCCGGTCGGGCATCCAGGCAGTTGACCTCGATACCAGTAAAGAAAGTTCTCACATCGCAGGTCAGCGGTCAGGCGGGCGTTGGTCGCGCCGTAATCCGGCCACACATCGACGCCGGTGAATCCGGTCACCCGTAGCCGTTCGGTGAGGCTGGTCACCGCCACCCTGGGGATGTTGGTGGCCATGCGGCCGAACCTTGTGCCCAGCGCGGCCTTGGACTCCGGCGACAGGAACGCCAAGGCTTGCATTCCGGCGTAATACTGTTCGAGTTCACCGTATTTCGCGGTCGGCTCGTCGAGTTTTTGCAGCAGCAGTGTGAGTGTGTCGGTCATTTGAATCCTCGCGCTTTCTTTCGTGTTTTGTGGGTTGCGCGCCAGGTGGCGCGACTGTGTGCCATGACGAGGCAGGCGGCCAGGTCGATCTTTCGAGCAGCCCGGGAGCGGGATGCTTTCGACAACCGCATACCGCGCGCGTCGTCGATAATCAGCGCAGCCGCAACATGTTCGGCGAGCTGCCTATCTCCGCTGTGGGACATGTGGCCGTTCACCGCAGCGGAATACAGGTCGGTGGTCGCCGCGGTCAACCGGGACGGGCTGTGCGGGAACTCCACGATGGGCAGCCTCTCGGCTTCCAGCGCTTGCAGCGTGCGAGTCCACCGGAACGGGTCGGCGATAATCTCCAGCACCCGCCACCGCTTGCAGCAGGCCCGTATCTCGTCTTCCACCTCGGCGATGGGCACCCGGTAGTTCTCGTCGCCCGGTGGGCGTTGCCACACCCGCACCTTGTCGAAATGCGGCTCCGGCGAGACTGCCCCAACGAGCAGCGCGGTCGTGTCATCGGAAAATGAACCGTCCAGCGCAACCACGACTTCGGCGCCATCAGGCACCGGATGACCGGTCGACAAGCCTTCCCACACACCGGGCGGCAGAAATGCGCCATCGGTGTCCACCGGAAGCTGACACAACCGGGCACGGCGAAACGTCGCCTCACGAGTTTTCGGCGGCAACAGAGCGTGCAGAGCGTCACGGTGCAGAAAGTCGTCCAGCGCAGGATTGCTCAGCTCCCAGCAATGCGGGCAATCAACGTCGTGGTCCTCGAACCCGGCCGCGGAGAACTCACGCCACACCAAACTCTTGTCCTCGGGATGCTCAGCCGCATAGGCGCGTAGGTCCAGCAGCACCTGGTCCTCGAGGTTCGGCCCCGGCGTACCGATACACACCAGCGTCGAGGTCTCCCGCTTGCCCTGCGCCAGCGTCAGCACCTCGTAGCTGTCGCGGTTCGCCACCCCGGCCTCATCGAGGATGGCCAGCGTGTAGTCCAAACCCTCCAGACGCTTCGGCTCAGCCGGTAGGCAATGAAACGAGCTGTCGGTATGCGGGATATACAACCGTTCCTTGAACACCTGACACCGCGAAGCAAGGTCGTCGTCGAGCTCCACCATGCGCCGCGCGATGTTGTACACGACGCCGGCCTGCCGCTCGTCGACCGCCACGACGCACACCACCGAACCCTCACCGCCAGTGAACAGCTCGTAGACACCCCACGCGGCCATCAGCGACGACTTACCGTTACCGCGTCCCAACATCCAGCCCGCGGTACGCGGACGCGGCTGCGAATCGAGCACCGACCCCACCAGCTCGCGCTGCCAATCCCGCAGCCGCAACGGCGTCTTCGCCCCGGTGCCCTTCGGCACCTTCACGAACTTCTGACAGAAGCTGGCGAACCGAGCAGAACCCGACGACCGAGGACGCCACGGCAACGCAGAATCGTCGACAGCACCCTTCGGACCGGCCTTCATGGCAAACTCCCGATATGGCGTTCACAATCCACTACATGCGGGCCGACCGCGTCAGCAGCGACCGCTATGACGATTCGCACTCCCTCGTCGTCAAAGACTGGGGCCTCATCGAGGTCACCAAGGACGGCGAACAAGTCAAGCTCTACAGCCCCAACTACTGGTCCTACGTCACGCCAGGAGAGCCGCCTAAGACGGCTTCTCCGCGCACCGGAGGCACCATCTACTGACATCACGCACACCCCCTACCGGTGTGTATCGCCTCCTGCGCCTTGCCTACCGGTCGGAACGCGGCGGTCAAGGGGTCTATCCCCTGGTGTACGGCTCGCTGGGCGACGTTCACACGCTCTCTGCCTGACTTGGTGGGTCGGCGGTTGTAGGCGCTCTCAAGGCGTCTGAGCACTGCTGCTGCCTCGGTGTGGCTGAACTTGTTGCCGCGCTTGCCGTTACAGGGACGGCACAGCACTCGGCAGTTTTCGGCGGCGTAGGCCAGTTCGGGGTAGTCGTGGACGGGCAGCAGGTGGTCGACGGTCAGGTCGTCGGCGGTGCCGCAGTGCTCGCAGAACGGGGCCAGGCGGCGTAGCCGTTTGGAGAAGGCTTTCCAGCGGGCACCGTTGCGCCAGGCGACGTGCTCGCGGTCGGTGCGGGTGTCTGCGGGTTTGCAGTCGGTGCAGTAGCTTCCGGTCGGGATGACTTCACCGCATCCGATGCAGGGGCGGGCGATCATATGTCGCCGCCGAGGTCTCGGTGTGCGTCGTCGGAGGCTTGGTGCAGGCCGGGGCGTAGGTCGGTGCCGAGTTGGGCGGTGACGTCGAGGGTGGGTGCGAGGACGTGGCGCGTCATCAGCGACAGGGCTGCTGCGCACAGGTAGCCGAAGTAGTCGGGGTCGTGGGTGCTGGCCCACTTGATGCTGACCTGGTCGGTGGCGGTGTCGTTGCCTGCGGCGGCTGCCATTTCGTACATCAGCAGTGTGGCGTCGGCTTGCAGTTGGTCGATGTTGATGTGGCCGAGAGGCAGCCCGTTGTCGCCGACGATGAACGCTTCGGGCGGGGTGTTGGTTGTCACTGGTCGTCTCCGTTGATGGCGTGGGCGCGGTCGCGGAGGGCTGCGAGCTGGTCTGGGGGTAGCGCCATCAGTTCACCGAGGAATCGGTGCAGCCCTTCAATTTGGCTGGGGGCGAGCGCGACTAGGAAGTGGCCGAGAATCTCGTCTCGGAATTGGATGCCGATGCCCAACGTGTTGTTGGGTGCGGCGAATAGGCGGCCTTCGAGATCGTGAGGGGCCAGGACGATCACGTCGTCGGGGAACTCGACGGCGGCCGGGTCGTGGAAGTTAGTTGTCATGTTCGGTCCTTTCCGGTGACGCGGGGGTCGAGGATGTTTTCGATGGCTGGGATGTGCGGGCACTCAGGAAAGGTGAGTTCGTCACACGTACAGGTCCAGTCCTCTCGTGGTCCCCAGCGGACTGCGTAGTCGTCGACGATCGCGAGAACAGTTGGTTGTCGAGATCGGACCCCGAGGACTCGCAGGATTTGTATGTTCATGCGGTTCGTTCTCCTGTTTGCTGGGTGTTGCGGCACTTGCCGCGGGTTCGTTGTCGGCGGCGCGGTCTGCCTGTGGCTGTGATACCGGCGGCCGTTGGTACACCTGTACTTTTGGTACAGGTGTCATCGTCTCTGGTAGATGCCTGTTTTTGAGCCCTGTGCCGTTGGTACACCTGTACCTTCTGTGTTCCGCTCTGTCCTGCGGAAATGGTGATTTCGCCGGCCTCCGCTAGCTCGTCAGCGGCGGCGTCGAAGTAGTCCCGGAGGTCCACCTTCAGTGCCGACCGGAGTCGATTGCGTGGTTGCTGGCGGTCGTCGTCGAGCCTCCGCAAGATCGCCTGTTTCGCCCGCTTGAGTTTCCGATCAGAGACGATTTCCTCACGCTCTGCCGCTGCCAGTGCACGGGCGGTGTTCTGTCTTTGGGACTGCTGGGCCAGCGCTCGGCGACATCGCTCGCGAGTGTCGGCGCTGACGCCCATCACGTAGCCCGACAGTTTCCAGTCGAGATCGTCGACGATCGTGCGGCCGTCGAGCGCCATCAGCGCGACGGCCACCTTCAACCGGCACAACAGACTGTGCCCGTCGAGCGGATCGACGTTCTGATCCTCCCGGAGCACGGCTAGGCGGTAGTTGTCGATCGCTGTGCGGGCCGACTCTGGCACATCGAGATCAGCGTTGCCGCCGACCACGTGGAGGTGGCCCACACCGCGACCCCACGATGGGGTCTGTATCTTCCACACGCCGGGATCTTCGGGGGGATCGTCGGGTGCGTCGGGTTCGGTGACGGGGAGCCACGTAAACCGTTGCGGCAATCCACCATCGGCGGCACCGAGGAGGATCTGCGACCGAAGCGGCTGGACACCTGCGATCAGGCAGGCCCGGTAGCTGTGGGCCTCAACGATGACACGGGTGTCCTTGCCCGCGTTGCCGAATCCGAGTTGTTCCCCGGAGTAGAGCTTGCGGGTCTCTGCTGAGAGGGTGGCACCAGACCGTGCAGCGAGCGCTGCCCACGTGTCGATCTCGGCGCAGGTGAAGATCACGTTGGTGATCGGGTTGGCGTCGTCGGGTTTGGTGCCGACTGGCCGGAAGGTCCGGGCGATGCCCTCTCCGGTGCCGATCGGTACCTGATCGGTGCGGGGGCCGCCGAAGTGGATGCCGGCTGCGGACGCGGCGTCAGCGGCACCCTTACCGGAACCAGACGGGCCAACCGACGCGATGAACAGGTTCAGCGACATACGTCCACCGACCAGGCCCGGAATGGTGATGTTCGGGGGGATCGTGGCGACGGCGCGGGCCATCGCGTTGCCGAGAACGGCCCAAGGGCCGACCCTGCGGGCACGCGCTACGGTGAGCGCGTGTTGCAGGACCGGCCTGGCCGACCAGAAATGGCCGTCAATCAAGCTGCTACCTCCCATCTTTCGGCGACGCGGCGGGCAAGGCGCTGATCATCTCCACCTCGACGCCACATCACGCGCAACGCCAGGACGTTCGGTGCCGGTGTCAGACCTTGATCGAGCAGGTGCTGCGCAGCGTCGCGGTAGCCGTCGACGTACCGATCGGTGATCTCGTCGGGGTTCCAGCAGCGGCAGGTCCACGGGTCGGTGCAGCGCCCGCACGAGATGAATCTGCATGTGTGGGCGTAGGCCCGACGGCGACGCAACTGCACGGCCACCGGTTCAGACATTGGGATACACCTCGTTCGGCCATCGCGACATGAAGTCGTACGTCCAATGGCTGTCCGGGTAGACGTCGGTGATGATCTCCCACTCATGCCTCAGGGAGTTGGCGACGAACGCCAGGCACGCAAGGGAATCGACGTCGAAGGCGACGGCGTCGCAGGTGCCGGCGGAGTCTTCTAGGCCGTCGATGCGGGCCTCGTAGCCCACCTGGCCGTCGCTCGATACCCACCGGACGAGTTGGCCGATGACTGGACCGGCGTCGCTGGTCACCATGACGTGCCAGATGCATTCCTCACCTTCAAATGCGACGTAATCAGGCTTGGGCGCGAAGTGACGCCAGATACCCGGCCGTAGGCATTTCGGTGGAAACAACGTCGCGGGGTCGTTGTCCACAAGGGTTTGTGTCATCATGAGGGTGGATTCCTTCCTTAGTTGGGGTTGGGGTTCGCAGCGGCTCCCGCCCGACGCGGCAACGTCGGGGTAAACGGGGGCCGTTGACGTTTTGAGGGTGTGGGTCATGCAGCACCAGGCCGATCGTCGGTGCGCTGAAAGGTGTTTGACGCGATCCACTGATGCACGTCGTCCCAGTCGTAGAAGACCCTCTTGCCTAGCTTCTTGAACTTGGGACCGGTGCCGCGATAGCGCTCTTGCGCTAGTGCCGCCTCTGATGTGCGGCGGTACACCGCGACCTCTGCCGGTGTGGCCAGCGGTCGAGGCGGGAGATCAGCCATGTGACTGTATCCTTTCTATCTCGGGAGAGATCCAAACGATCGCTCTCGCCATAATCGTGCATCACGATTCCTCACTCTGTCAAGTGAATCGCTTGCGCGATCCAAAAGATCGCCTATGCTGTCGCCATGGCAGCAGACCAAGAGGCTGAGAAAGCGCTGACGAAGAACCCCCTCGGGGCGAGCGGTGAGGCGGTCGCCGCCAACGTCGAGCGCCTGCTGAAGGATCAGAACCTAACGTTTGCGGCTCTGTCGGATCGCCTCGCGAAGATCGGCCGCGCGATCCCACCACTTGGGTTGCGGAAAATCGTCAAGAGAACGCGCCGAGTAGACGCGGATGATCTGATCGGGCTTGCTGTCGCCCTTGGTGTTTCGCCCGTCACGTTGCTGATGCCCGAAACCCACGACGCCGACGAAATGGTGAGTACCACGGGCGCTGATGAGGACCTGACGGCGCAGCAGTTGTGGGACTGGTTGCGCGGTAGCCATCCGCTTCCGGGCGATGAGAGGTTGACCCTCGTATTTAGGGCGGCGGCATGGCCCGGATGGCGCCTAACAGATCAGGTTCAGCAGGATAGGAAAACCCAGGCGGCTTGGCTGGCGGCTCGTCGGGCTCAGCTTCGGGGACAGGAGCCGATGTCCGATGGCGACGATTAAGCGCTACACGACGGCAACTGGGGAACGGTGGGAAGTCCGGTATCGCCAGCCGAACGGGATCACCTCGCGTAAGCGCGGATTCAGCACCAAGCGCGACGCGGCGGCGTGGGCGTCGAAGGTGGAGACCTCCAAGGCCGAGGGTGCGTATGTGTCACCGGCACGGGGCCGGGTCACGGTCGGCGATGTGTCGGTCGGATGGCTGGCCCGCCAGCAGCAAGCGCTTTCGCCGTCGTACTACCGCACGATTTCCTATGCCTACGGCAAACACGTCGCACCCAAGTGGGCACGCGTGCCGGTGGGCAAGGTGGACAGTCTCGATGTGAAAGCGTGGGCCGCTGCGATGACCCGCGACGGTTCTAGCGCCACCGTGGTTAACCGTGCGGTCGGCATCCTGGCGGGCATCCTCGACGACGCGGTCGAGCACCGGGCGCTGGCGTTCAACCCAGCGCGCCGGTTCAAGCGGGGAGAGAAGCCGAGGCCGTCGCCGAAGCGCCACGTCTATCTCACTGAGGCGGATGTGTGCCGATTGGCCGAGGAATCCGGCCGTCACGCCGACCTCGTACTCGTTCTCGGATTCACGGGCCTGCGGTGGGGTGAGGCAATCGCGCTGACCGTCGCCGACCTCGAATTCCTGAAGCGCCGTATCTCGGTTCACCGCAACGCCGTCCAGGTCGGGCAGGAGTTCGAGGTCGGGCAGACGAAGGGCAAAGACAACCGGACAGTGCCGGTGGCGGCGTCGGTGCTGTCCCGGCTTGCGGCACGGTGCGAAGGCCGCGTCGCGGACGATCTGCTGTTTCCAGCGCGCAGCGGCGGATACTTGAAACGCCCGTCGTATGACTCGACGGGGTGGTTCAACCGAGCCGTTGAGCGGGCGAAGGTGCAGACGATCACGCCGCACGATCTGCGGCACACCGCGGCCAGCCTGGCGATCAGCGCTGGCGCGAATGTCCTTGCGGTGTCGCGGATGCTGGGCCATAAGGATCCCAGCGTGACGCTGCGAATCTATGCCGATCTGTTTGACTCAGACCTCGATGCGGTGGCCGTAAGTCTGGACGCGCGGATAGAAAAGTGTGTCCAAAGCGTGTCCAAGGCGCCTGTTGACCGCCGCCGTAAGCGCACCAAAACCGCTATCTAGCTGCGGTGATGCGGTCGCCGGGTGTTGTGTCCGAGGGGGGACTTGAACCCCCACGCCCGTTAATAGGGCACTAGCACCTCAAGCTAGCGCGTCTGCCATTCCGCCACTCGGACCTGTTGTGGGCAGCTAAGGCTATCGGATCACCGAGGCCGGACCCAAACCCAGCAGCCAGGTCAATGGTACGAATGGTGGCGTGACTGGTCCTGTCAATGCCGAGGCGGAGGTCGTCGACCTCGTCAGCGCGCTGATCCGGTTCGACACGTCCAACACCGGCGACCCCGCCACCACGAAGGGCGAGGCAGAATGCGCGCGCTGGGTCGCCGAGCAACTCGAGGAGGTCGGTTACGCGACCGAGTACGTCGAGGCGGGAGCGCCGGGGCGGGGCAATCTGTTCGCCCGGTTGGAGGGCGCCGACCGTTCGCGCGGCGCATTGCTGCTGCACGGGCACCTCGACGTGGTGCCCGCCGAGGCGTCCGACTGGAGCGTGCACCCGTTCTCCGGAGCGGTCACCGACGGTTACGTGTGGGGCCGCGGCGCCGTCGACATGAAGGACATGTGCGGCATGCTGATCGCGATCGCACGGCACTTCAAGCGCGCCGGGATCACCCCGCCGCGCGACCTGGTCTTCGCATTCCTGTCCGACGAGGAGGCCGGGGGCAAGTTCGGATCGCACTGGCTGGTCAACAACCGGCCCGACCTCTTCGAGGGCGTCACCGAGGCGGTCGGCGAGGTCGGCGGCTTCTCGTTGACCGTGCCCCGCAAAGACGGCGGCGAACGACGCCTCTACCTGGTCGAGACGGCCGAGAAGTCGATGATGTGGATGAAACTGACCGCGCGCAGCCACGCCGGCCACGGCTCCATGATCCACGACAGCAACTCCGTCACCGCGGTCGCGGAAGCGGTGGCCAAACTGGGCCGCCACGAATTCCCGCTGGTGATGACTGACGCCGTCGGCCAGTTCCTGCAGGCCGTCACCGAGGAGACCGGGTACTCGTTCGACATCGACTCGCAGGATCTGCCCGGCGCCATCGCCAAGCTGGGCCCGATCGCGCGCGTCGTCGGCGCCACGCTGCGCGACACCGCCAACCCGACGATGCTCAAGGCCGGGTACAAGGCCAATGTCATCCCGGCGTCCGCCGAAGCGGTGGTGGACTGCCGCATCCTGCCGGGCCGCCAGGCCGCCTTCGAGCGGGAGGTCGACGAGCTGATCGGGCCCCACGTCACCCGCGAATGGATCACCGAGCTGCCGTCCTACGAGACCACCTTCGACGGCGACCTGGTCGACGCGATGAACGGCGCGATCCTGTCGGCGGATCCCGACGCCCGCATCGTGCCGTACATGCTCTCCGGAGGCACGGACGCAAAAGCGTTCGCGCAGTTGGGAATCCGTTGCTTCGGCTTCGCGCCGCTGCAGCTGCCGCCGGACTTGGACTTCACCGCGTTGTTCCACGGCGTCGACGAACGGGTACCCGTTGACGCGTTGAAGTTCGGTACCCAGGTTCTCGAGCACTTCCTGTTGCACTGCTGATTACGAAAGGACGAGTCATGGCGTTTGACTACAACCCGTACGAGTTCCTCCCCGAGTTACCGTCGTTCACGCTGAGCTCCGACACATTCAGCGACGGCCAGGCGTGGGGTAACGACCAGGTCAGCGGCATCATGGGCGCCGGAGGCAGCGACGTATCGCCGCACCTGAAGTGGTCCGGCTTCCCCGAGCAGACCCGTAGCTTCGCCGTCACGGTGTACGACCCCGACGCACCGACCGCCTCCGGCTTCTGGCACTGGGCGGTGGCGAACCTGCCCGCCACCGTGACCGAACTGCCCGCCGGTGTGGGCGACGGCAGCAGTAGCGGATTTCCTGGCGATGCGCTCACGCTGCGCAACGACGCCGGGCTCAAGCGCTTCATCGGCGCCGCCCCGCCGCCCGGGCACGGCGTGCACCGCTACTTCGTCGCCGTGCATGCCGTCGACGTCGAAAAGTTGGATCTGCCCGAGGATGCGACGCCGGCCTATCTCGGTTTCAACCTTTTCCAGCACGCCATCGCGCGGGCGTTGATCCACGGCACTTACGAGCAGAAGTAGCGAAATAACCTCTGCCGGAGTCGGTTATCTGCACGGCTGGCTTTTTCCAGGAACTCACGTATGGTCGCGATTGAGTGATTGCCACTTCTGTCCAAGGAGCGACAATGGCTGATAAGAAACCGGGCAAGAACCTGAAGAAGGCCGAACGGTCCCTCAAGGAGCGGCGCGCTGAAAAGCGTCAGCGCGAGGCCGAGGCGGGTGAGTTCATCCGCAAGCGCAAGCGCGTCAGTTAACCGCTGACCCCACCGCGTCGGTCAAGGACGCAAAACCTCCCTCGTGTAGGCGGCGGGCGATGCCGGCGTGGATACGCCTGGCCCACAGCCCGCCGCCGTATACGAAGCCCGTGTAGCCCTGCAGCAGCGAGGCGCCGGAGGTGATGCGGTCCCAGGCGTCGTCGGCGGTTTCGATGCCGCCGACGCTGACCAGCACAAGCCGGTCGCCGACGCGGCGGTAGAGCCTGCGCAGCACCTCCGTCGAGCGGCGCGCGACCGGAGGCCCGGAGATGCCACCGGGGCCGAGTCCGTCGACGCCGGGAGTGGCCAGCCCCTCGCGCGACACCGTGGTGTTGGTGGCGACGATGCCGGCCAGGCCGAGTTCGACTGCCAGATCGGCGATCTCGTCGACGTCCTGGTCGGACAGGTCCGGCGCGATCTTCACCAGAACCGGTGTCGACGTCTCCTTCTGCACGGCGGTCAGGATCGGCCGCAACGCCTCCACCGCCTGCAGGTCGCGCAATCCCGGGGTGTTCGGCGAACTGACGTTGACCACCATGAACGACGCGAGCGGTCCCAGCAGGCGGGCGGACGTGGCGTAGTCCTGCACGGCGTCCTCCGGCGGGGTGACCTTGGTCTTGCCGATGTTCACGCCGATCGGCACGTCGGGGACGTGGCGTGTCAGCTTCACGGCCAGTTCACCGGCGCCGTGGTTGTTGAAACCCATCCGGTTCAGCAGCGCACGGTCCTGTGGCAGCCGGAACATCCGCGGTTCGGCATTGCCGGGCTGGGCCTGCGCAGTCACGGTTCCGATCTCGGCATATCCGAAGCCGAGCGCCCCCCACGTGCACAGGCCGCTGCCGTTCTTGTCGAAGCCGGCGGCCAGGCCGAGCGGCCCGGGAAATCTGACCCCGAACACGGTGGAGGCCAGCACCGGATCCCGCGGCCCCAACCAGCGTTTCAGCGCGCGTCGCGGCCACGGCAGGTAGGTGGCGGCGCGCAACAGGGCGAACACCCATGTGTGAATTCGTTCGGGCGCAACCAGAAACAACGCCCGCCGCAGCGCGCCGTACATCATCGAGTCACTGCGGAAGCTGCTCGGGGACGCCCGCCCGGTCGGCCGCGGTCTTCTTGCGCCGCAGTAAGACCCGCCGTGAGCCGTCGGTGTACAGCCGTACGCGGGTGAGTTCCCAGCCCCGGTACTCGGCCTCGATGGACAACCGGGTTGACGCGCTGACACGGGTCACATCGGGCGGCAGCCGCAACGGAATCCACTCGTAATCCTCGGAGAGGTCCTGATCCCACCCGGCAGGCAGGCGTCCGCGGTGGATGGCACTCACGGGCGCCCACTCGCGGCGTCGGTGATCACCTGCACACCCGCTCCCACTCCGGACACGACATACAGCGTGCCAGAGGATTCGTCATACGCCAGGGAGTTCGGTTGCTGCACGGTTCGATATCGCACCTTCTCGACGGGGATGCCGGTGGCCAGATCGTAGCCAACGACCGTGTTCGCCGCCGTCTGCGACACCCAGGCCAGCGTCGAGGACCCGGCCAGGCCGTAGGGGGCGTCGGGCACCGGGTAGCGCTGCCGAAGGATCAGCGGGTTCGTACCGAAGACCAGCAGCCCGTCGCCGCGGGTGTCGGCGACCAGCACCCGGCCGGCGGGGTCTGCGACCATCGTCGTCGCTCCCTCCCCGGCCCGCAGCGCCTGCTCCTGCTCGGTGCCGCTTTCGGACACCGCCGTCACCGAGGTCTGCCCGCGGTCCAATACGACGGTCGTATTGCCTTGCGTAACAAGGGCATCGACGCGAGCGAAGATCTTCAGCTGGGCGGCGACCGAGCCGTCCGAGCCGAGCGTGTACACCGCGCCGTCCCCGCTGCCGAGGACCAGCCTGCCGTCCGCGCGTCGGGCGATCGCGGTGAACTCGGTGTCGCTTTGTCCGACGACATCGAACTTGGTGGCGGTACCCGTCGAGAGGTCGATGCGAAAATAGCCGCCGCGGGTCGCGGCGTAGGCGTGCCCGTCGTCGTCGCCGGTCAACGCGGTCGCGGCGGCGGGCAGCGGCGCCGTCGCGACGACGTCACCGGCCCTCGAGAACACGGTGAGCTGCGAGTGCCCGGCCGGGCGGGGGGCCAGCACCGCCAACGAGCCGCTCGCCGCGTCGACGATCGCCGCCTGGGCGCGGCCCGCCAGCGGCCGCACGACGCCGTCCGGCCTGCCGGTGACCGGTGGCGAATCAGCGGCCGACGCGGGCGCGATGGTCGGCGGCGCCACCTCCGCGGCCTCGGACGAGCAGCCGCCGACGGTCACGACAATTGCCAGCGACACCACGATCCAGCGAATCAGCTGATTCGAGGCGTTTATGGGCGGCGGCAAGGGGTAGCTCTCGGTCGTGGGTACGGAATATCGACTGAATGGCCAGTCTAGGCAGCCGGCTCGCCAGGAGTTTCCAGCCGCTCGACGTGCCCTCCCAAGCGGCGGGCGGCTCGGAGGTATGGTGCGACCATGACCCTCGCCGCAGACCGAGAACTGGGCAGCCAAGAGTTTGCTATAGAGGACATCACCACTGGTGTGCGCGCCAGCGGGTTTGGCCAAGTCGGCGACGGCCGCAGCTTTTCGTTCCACGTCGAGCGCCAGGCTCTGGTCGTCGAGATCTATCGTCCCCGGCTCGCCGGGCCGGTCCCGGTCGCAGAGGACGTGGTGGCGACGGCCACCCGCAAGCTGACCGACATCGACCTCACCGACCAGCGCAGCGTGGGCGCGGCGGTGCGAGATGCGGTGGCCGACGCCCAGCCGGTGGCGCGAACCGGTCGCTGACAACCGCCCGCGGTACGGTCGTCGTCGTGACGGACGTGCCGGCGATGTCGTGGGTGCAGGTTGTCGTTCTCGCGGTACTGCAGGGGCTGACCGAATTTCTGCCGGTCTCGTCCTCGGGACATCTCGCGATCGCCTCACGCGTGTTCTTCGCCGACGACGCGGGGGCGTCGTTCACCGCCGTGACCCAGCTCGGCACCGAGTTCGCGGTGCTGCTGTACTTCGCCAAAGACATCGGCCGCATCATCAAGGCCTGGCTTCACGGGCTATTCGTCGCCACGCAGCGCAGCGCCGACTACCGGCTCGGTTGGTACGTGATCATCGGCACCATCCCCATCGGGGTGGTCGGGCTGTTGTTCAAGGACGAAATCCGCACGGGCGCACGCAATCTCTGGGCGATCGCGATTGCGTTGATCGCGTTCTCGGCCGTCATCGCCGCCGCCGAGTACTTCGGCAGGCAGACCCGAAACGTCGAGCAGCTGACATGGAAGGACGGCATAGTCGTCGGCCTCACGCAGTGCCTCGCGCTGCTGCCCGGGGTGTCCCGCTCGGGCGCGACGATCAGCGCAGGGCTTTTCCTCGGGCTCAACCGCGAACTCGCGGCCCGGTTCGGATTCCTGCTCGCCATCCCGGCGGTGTTCGCCTCGGGGCTGTATTCGCTACCCGACGCCTTCCATCCCGTCGGTGAGGGGATGAGCGCCAGCGGCCCGCAGTTGCTGGTGGCGACGGTGATCGCGTTCGCCGTCGGATTCGCGGCGGTGGCGTGGTTCCTGCGGTTCCTGGTCCGGCACAGCATGTACTGGTTCGTCGGTTACCGGGTGGTGCTGGGGACGGTGGTGCTGGCCCTGTTGGGCACCGGAGTGGTGGCCGCGACATGACGGTGATCCTGTTGCGGCACGGCCGCTCGACGTCGAACACGGCGCACACCCTCGCGGGCCGCTCCGAGGGCGTCGACCTCGACGACAAGGGGCGCGAACAGGCGCAGTCGGTGGTGGCCAGGGTCGGCTCGCTGCCGATCCGCGCGATCGTGCGCTCGCCGTTGCTGCGGTGCGAACGAACCGTGGAACCGCTGGCCGCCGCGTTGGGGCTGACACCGATCGTCGACGACCGGATCTCGGAGGTCGACTACGGGGCCTGGACCGGCCGCAAGATCGCGGACCTGGTCTCCGAGCCGCTGTGGACGGTGGTGCAACACCAGCCGAGCGCTGCGGTCTTCCCCGACGGCGAGGGCCTGGCGCAGGTGCAGGCCCGCGCGGTCGCCGCGGTACGCGAGCACGACCGCCGGGTGGCGGACGAGCATGACGGCGACGTGCTGTGGCTGGCCTGCACCCACGGCGATGTGATCAAAGCCGTCATCGCCGACGCGCTCGGCACCCATCTGGACAGCTTCCAGCGGATCACCGCCGACCCGGGGTCGATGAGCGTGATCCGGTACACGGCGGTGCGACCGTTCGTGATCCACGTCAACCACACCGGAGACCAACTGACCGCGGGGCTGCTCCCCAAACCGGCCAAGAGCGACGGCCGAGCCGACTCCGAAGACGGGGAGGTGCCGCCGGAGGATGCCGTCGTGGGCGGGTCGACCGGCTAGTCGCGATTACGGCTGACGAGCCCGTACCGGTATTTTGGAAAGTGCCATGGCCCGCGCAATTCACGTCTTCCGCACACCCGACCGCTTCGTGGCCGGGACCGTCGGCCAGCCCGGCAACCGCACGTTCTACCTGCAGGCCGTTCACGACAAGCGCGTGGTGTCGGTGGTGCTGGAGAAGCAGCAGGTTGCCGTGCTCGCCGAGCGGATTGCCGCGCTGCTGCTCGAGATCAACCGCCGGTTCGGCACCCCGATCCCGCCGGACACCGGTGAGATCGAGGATCTCAGCCCGCTGATCACCCCGGTCGACGCGGAGTTCCGGGTGGGGACGATGGGCCTGGGCTGGGACTCCGAGGCGCAGACCGTCGTCGTCGAGTTGCTCGCGGTGTCGGAAACCGAATTCGACGCATCGGTGGTGCTCGACGATGCGGAGGAGGGGCCCGACGCGGTGCGCGTCTTCCTCACGCCCGAGTCCGCCCGCGAGTTCGCGACGCGCTCCAACCGGGTCATCTCGGCAGGCAGACCGCCCTGCCCGTTGTGTGACGAGCCGCTGGACCCCGACGGTCACATCTGCGTGCGCACCAACGGCTACCGGCGCGGCGCCTTCGCCGAGTCCGACGATGACGTCGACATCTGACCCCGGGGCCCACGCCGCTCCCGAAGACGTCCTGCAGCGCGGCGAGCTCATCGTCATCGGCCGCATCCGCTCGGCGAGCAATGCGACGTTCCTGTGCGAGGCGAATCTCGGTGACCAGCAGGTACATTGCGTCTACAAGCCGATCGCCGGCGAGGCGCCGCTGTGGGATTTTCCCGACGGCACGCTGGCCGGCCGTGAACGAAGCGCATATCTGGTGTCGGCGGCCTTGGGTTGGAACCTGGTGCCCCACACCATTATTCGGCACGGGCCTGCCGGCGAGGGCATGGTGCAGTTGTGGGTGGACCAGCCCGGCGACGAGGTCGACGACGAAATGCCGTCCGGGCCCGACCTCATTGATCTGCTGCCCGCCGGGAGAATCCCGCCGGGGTTCCTGCCCATCCTGGCGGCCTACGACTACGCAGGCGACGAGGTCGTGCTGGTCCACGCCGACGACGACCGGTTACGCCGGATGGCGGTGTTCGACGTGCTGGTCAACAACGCCGACCGCAAGGGCGGCCACATCCTGTCCGGGGTGGACGGCCGGGTGTACGGCGTGGACCACGGGGTGACGCTGCACGTCGATGACAAGTTGCGCACTGTGCTGTGGGGCTGGGCCGGTAAACCCGTCGACGACCAGACGCTGGAGGCGGTCACCGCGCTGCGTGATCAACTGTGCGACGGGCTCTCCGACCGGCTGTGCGTTCACATCACCGAACGCGAGGTCGCCGCGCTGCTCGCGAGAACCGTTGCGCTACTCAATGATCCGGTGATGCCGACGCCCGACCGGCACCGCCCTATCCCATGGCCGGCGTTCTGATCGATGACCCAGACCGATGCGGCGCTGGCCGCCGAGGTGGCCGTTGAGGCCGGCGAACTGCTGCTGCAGGTGCGCGAGGAGCTCAGTTTCTACGACCCGTACGACCTCGGTGACGCCGGCGACATGCGGGCCAACAAGCTGATCCTGCAGCGCCTGCGCGAGCGGCGGCCCGACGATGCGGTGCTCTCCGAGGAGGCCGTCGACGACGTGTCGCGGGTGCACGCCGATCGCGTCTGGATCGTCGACCCCGTCGACGGCACCTGGGAGTTCTCCCTGCCGGGTCGCACGGACTGGGCGGTGCACATCGCGCTCTGGCAGCGCGACGGCAGCCCCAACGGTCGCATCACCGACGCGGCCGTCGCGCTGCCGGCGCGCAAGGAGGTCTACCGGACCGACACCGTGAAACCACCGCCGCCGCGCGCCGACGGCCCGATCCTGATCACAGCGAGCGCCAACCGGCCGCCGCCGGTGCTGTGGTGGCTGCGGGAGCGGATGGACATCCAGCTGGTGCGGATCGGCTCCGCGGGAGCCAAGGCGATGGCCGTGGTGCGCGGCGACGTCGACGCCTACCTGCACGCCGGCGGTCAGTGGGAGTGGGATTCGGCGGCCCCGGCCGGGGTGGTGCAGGCGGCCGGCCTGCACGCGTCGCGGCTGGACGGCTCCGAGCTGATCTACAACCGGCGCGACCCATACCTGCCCGACCTGCTGATGTGTCGGCCGGAACTGAGTGAACCGCTGCTCGAGGGGATCCGCTCGGCGTACCAGAGCCGGTGGAGGGATTGAACCGGGAATGAAACAGGCGCCCGCCTTGTCGGTCACCGCGATGCCTAGAGTCGACGCTATGAATTCGTGGCCGGCGCCCGCCGTCCCGGCGCTGCCGGGTCGCGGCCCGCAGCTGCGCCTCTACGACAGCGCCGACCGGCAGGTGCGTCCGGTCAGTGCAGGAGACACCGCCACGATGTACGTGTGCGGCATCACGCCGTACGACGCCACTCACCTCGGCCACGCGGCCACCTACCTCGCGTTCGACCTCGTGCACCGCATCTGGCTGGACGCCGGCCACCGGGTGCACTACGTGCAGAACATCACCGACGTCGACGATCCGCTGTTCGAGCGCGCGCAGCGCGACGGTGTCGACTGGCGTGAGCTCGCCGACCGCGAGACCGACCTGTTCCGCGAGGACATGGCGGCGCTGCGGGTGCTGCCCCCACACGACTACGTCGCGGCCACCGATGCCATCGCCGAGGTCATCGAGGTCGTCGAGAAGCTGCTGGCCTCGGGTGCGGCCTACGTCGTCGAGGACGCCGAGTTCCCCGACGTCTACTTCCGCGCCGACGCCACCGCCCAGTTCGGCTACGAGTCCGGCTACGACCGCGACACCATGCGGCGGCTGTTCGCCGAACGCGGCGGTGACCCCGCCCGTCCCGGGAAGGGCGACGAACTCGACGCGCTGCTGTGGCGGGCGCAACGGCCGGGGGAGCCGAGTTGGCCGTCGCCGTTCGGGCCGGGCCGGCCCGGTTGGCATGTGGAGTGCGCCGCCATCGCGCTCAGCCGGATCGGCACCGGCCTCGACATCCAGGGCGGCGGCAGCGACCTGACCTTCCCGCACCACGAGTTCTCGGCCGCTCACGCCGAATCCCTCACCGGCGAGCGGAGATTCGCCCGCCACTACGTGCATGCCGGGATGATCGGCTGGAACGGCCACAAGATGAGCAAGAGCCGGGGGAACCTGGTGCTGGTGTCGCGGCTGCGCGCCGACGGCGTCGACACCTCGGCGATCCGGCTGGGTCTGTTCGCCGGTCACTACCGCTCCGACAGGTACTGGAGCGACGCGGTGCTCGCCGAGGCCGTCGAGCGGCTGGACCGTTGGCGCACCGCCGTCGCGCTGCCCGCCGCGCCGGACGCGTCCGACGTCGTGGGCCGGGTGCGCCGTTATCTCGCCGACGATCTCGACACCCCGAAAGCGCTTGCGGCTCTGGACGGTTGGAGCACCGACGCGTTGACCTACGGCGGCCACGATCCCGATGCGGGCCGCACGGTGGCGACCGCCGTCGACGCGCTGCTGGGCATCCGGCTGTAGAACTTCGGGACCCCGCCCGCTGCGGCGCCGACCCAGGTACGTTGACCGCCATGGGTTCTGTGAACGGGAAAGTCGCGCTGATCACCGGTGGCGCCAACGGAATCGGCGAAGAGGTGGCCCGGCGCCTGCACGACAAGGGCGCCAAGCTGGTGCTGACCGACCTCGACGGTGACAGGCTGGCGAAGGTCGCCGCCGGGCTCGGCAACGAGGGCGTACTGACCGCAGTCGCCGATGTGCGCGATCTGGCAGCGATGGAATCCGCCGTCGCCAAGGGCGTCGAGCGGTTCGGCGGCATCGACATCGTGATGGCCAATGCGGGCATCGCGACCTACGGTTCGGTGCTGCAGGTCGACCCGCAGGCGTTTCGGACGCTCATCGACGTCAACGTCGTCGGCGTGTTCCACACCGTGCGGGCCGCGCTGGCGTCCGTCATCGACAGACGCGGCTACGTGCTGATCGTGTCCTCGGCGGCGGCCTACGCGGCGTCCGCCGGCATGGCGCCCTACGACGCTTCCAAGGCCGCTGTCGAGCATTTCGCCAACGCACTGCGCCTGGAGGTGGCGCATCGGGGCGTGGACGTCGGGTCGGCGCACATGCTGTGGATCGACACGCCGCTGGTGCAGGAGACCAAGTCGGATCTTGCGAGCGCCCGGGAAATGCTGAACTCGCTGCCCGGACCGCTGGGCAAGACCACCTCGGTGCGCAAGTGCGCGGAGTTGTTCGTCAAGGGCATCGAGGAGCGCAAACGACAGATCAACTGCCCGCGTTTCGTGGGCCTGCTGCGCTTCCTCAAGCCGGTGCTGTCGTCGCGGCTGGGGGAGCGCGCCACGCTCAAGTCGGTGCCCGAGCTGTTGCCGAAAATGGATGCGGAGGTGGCCGCCCTCGGCCGCTCGATGAGCGCACGCACCGAAGCACTGGAAAAGCGCGGTTAGCTGCGGAAGCCGGGACCTCGCCGACGCAGGTAGCGCTCGAACTCCGCGGCCAACGCGTCGCCGTCGATCTTGCCGAGCGCCTCGTGCATGTCGACCTCGGCGTCGCCGCGTTCCTCCAGCGAATGCACGTACTCGGCGATCTCGTCGTCCTCAGCGGTCATCTCCGACACCGCCTGCTCCCACTCCTCGGCCGCCGACGGCAGGTCGGCCAGCGGCACCTCGATGTCGAGCACGTCCTCGACACGGCGCAGCAGCGCCACCGTCGCCTTGGGATTCGGCGGCTGGGAGACGTAATGCGGAACCGCGGCCCAGAACGTCACCGCGGGGATACCCGCCTGCACGCAGGCATCCTGGAACACCCCGGCGATGCCGGTCGGGCCTTCGTATCGCGTCTCCTCCAGTCCGAACACCTTGGCGGTGTCCGATGAGTAGGCCGCTCCCGACACGGGCACCGGGCGGGTGTGCGGCGTGTCGGCCAGCAGCGCGCCGAGGATGACCACCGTCGCCACGTTGAGCTTGTCGGCGATCGCCAACAGCTCGCCGCAGAAGGTGCGCCAGCGCATGTTGGGCTCGACGCCGTGCATCAGCACGATGTCGCGGTCAGACCCGGGTGGGCGGCAGTGCGAAATCCGCATCGACGGCCACACCAGTTCGCGGGTCACCCCGTCGACCAGCCGGATCACCGGCCGGTTCACCTGGTAGTCGTAGTACGCCTCGTCGTCGATCTCGACGATCGTGTCGGCCTCCCAGATGGCGTCCAGGTGCTCCAGAGCGTCGCTGGCCGCGTCACCGGCGTCGTTCCAGCCTTCGAAAGCTGCGACGACGATCGTGTCGTTCAGTTCGGGCAGGTCGGGCGGTTTGAAACCGCTCGCATCCGACAAGGTCACAACGCCAGCGTAAGCCCTGTGCGGCGGGTACGAGCGCCATCGCCACACGGGGTGATTTGATCCGGCGACTACCCTGTATTCGTGGCTGATGGGAAACATCACACGTACGACACCGATTTGCTCGACGACGAGACGCAGCCGGATGTCATCAAGACGAAACACCTTCGGCTGCAATCTGGTTAACCAAGGTGGCTAGAACTTGCCCAAGACATTGCCGACACGATTCGCAAGCTGTCGCTCAACGGCGCCGCGACCGCCAAGCTGGTCGGGTTCGATCGCCGCGTCGAGGCGGGCGTCCAGGCGTCGAGCGGGTGACGACGTAGACTTTTCACCGTCGAGAGGCGTTGCAACGGTTACTGGAGGGGCCGCGTCCCCGGTATCCGCCACGCTCGGCGAAGTCAAGGACGCCTTCCGTTACGGAAGGAGCGCACGTGAACGCCCTTGAATCAAACATCGGGGAACCCAACATCCGCCCTGACTGCACCGACGAGCTGACGGCCGCTCTCGGACAGCGGATCATGGTGATCGACGGCGCGATGGGCACGGCGATCCAGCGGGACCGGCCGGACGAGGCCGGCTACCGCGGCGAGCGGTTCAAGGACTGGCCCAGCGATCTCCAGGGCAACAACGACCTGCTCAACCTGACGCAGCCGCAGATCATCGAGGCGATCCACCGCGAGTACCTCGAGGCGGGCGCCGACATCCTGGAGACCAACACGTTCAACGCGAACGCGATCTCGCTCTCCGATTACGACATGGCGGAGCTGAGCTACGAACTGAACTATGCCGGTGCCGCCCTGGCGCGGGCGGCCTGCGACGAGTTCAGCACACCCGAGAAGCCCCGCTACGTCGCCGGCGCGCTCGGGCCGACGACGCGAACCGCGTCGATCTCGCCGGACGTCAACGACCCCGGAGCCCGCAACGTCGCCTATGACCAGCTGGTCGCCGCTTACCTCGAAGCTGCCAACGGCCTGGTCGACGGTGGTTCGGACCTCATCATCGTCGAGACGATCTTCGACACGCTGAACGCCAAGGCCGCGGTGTTCGCCCTCGAGACGCTGTTCGAGGACCGCGGACGCCGCTGGCCGGTGATCATCTCGGGCACCATCACCGATGCTTCCGGACGGACGCTGTCCGGTCAGGTCACCGAAGCATTCTGGAACTCGATCAGGCACGCGAAGCCGATCGCGGTCGGCCTCAACTGCGCGCTGGGCGCACCGGAGATGAGGCCCTATATCGCCGAGATGGCGAGGATCGCCGACACCTTCGTCTCCTGCTACCCGAACGCCGGCCTGCCCAACGCCTTCGCCGAGTACGACGAGTCCCCGGAGCGTCAGGCCGGTTATATCGCCGAGTTCGCCGAGGCGGGCCTGCTGAACTTGGCGGGGGGTTGCTGCGGAACGACGCCGGCGCACATCGCCGAGATCGCCAAGGTGGTCGACGGCAAACCGCCGCGGAAGGTGCCCGACATTCCGGTGGCCACCCGGCTCTCGGGCCTGGAGCCGCTCAACATCACCGAAGACTCGCTGTTCGTGAACATCGGTGAGCGCACCAACATCACCGGTTCCGCCCGATTCCGCAACCTGATCAAGGCCGAGGACTACGACACCGCGCTGTCGGTCGCCCTGCAGCAGGTCGAGGTCGGGGCGCAGGTCATCGACATCAACATGGACGAGGGCATGATCGACGGCGTCGCCGCGATGGACCGGTTCACCAAGCTGATCGCGTCCGAGCCGGACATCAGCCGCGTCCCGGTGATGATCGACTCCTCCAAGTGGGACGTCATCGAGGCGGGCCTGAAAAACGTGCAGGGCAAGCCGATCGTCAACTCGATCTCCATGAAGGAGGGCGAGGAGAAGTTCATCCGCGAGGCAAGGCTGTGCCGCAAGTACGGCGCCGCCGTGGTCGTGATGGCCTTCGACGAGCAGGGCCAGGCCGACAACCTGCAGCGCCGTAAGGAGATCTGCGGGCGCGCCTACCGGATCCTGACCGAAGAGGTCGGCTTCCCGGCCGAGGACATCATCTTCGACCCGAACTGCTTCGCGCTGGCGACGGGCATCGAGGAGCACGCGACGTATGGGATCGACTTCATCGAGGCCTGCGCCTGGATCAAGGAGAACCTTCCCGGCGTGCACATCTCCGGCGGCATCTCGAACGTGTCGTTTTCGTTCCGGGGCAACAACCCCGTCCGCGAGGCGATCCACGCGGTTTTCCTGTACCACGCCATCAAGGCGGGCCTGGACATGGGCATCGTCAACGCCGGCGCGCTGGTGCCCTACGACTCGATCGACCCCGAGTTGCGGGACCGAATCGAAGACGTCGTCCTGAACCGTCGCGAGGATGCAGCCGAGCGGCTCCTGGAGATCGCGGAACGGTTCAACAAGTCCGAGAAGGGCGAGGATCCCGCGGCGGCCGAATGGCGCAGCCTCCCGGTCCGCGAGCGGATCACCCACGCCCTGGTCAAGGGCATCGACGCCGACGTCGAGGCGGACACCGAGGAATTGCGGGCCGAGATCGCCGCCGCCGGTGGGCGTCCGATCGAGGTGATCGAGGGCCCGCTGATGGACGGTATGAACGTCGTCGGCGATCTCTTCGGCTCGGGCAAGATGTTTTTGCCCCAGGTCGTGAAGTCGGCCCGGGTGATGAAGAAGGCAGTTGCGTACCTGCTGCCGTTCATCGAGGCGGAGAAGCAGCCGGGTGACGTCGAGAGCACCAACGGCACGATCGTGATGGCCACGGTGAAGGGCGACGTCCACGACATCGGCAAGAACATCGTCGGGGTCGTGCTGCAGTGCAACAACTACACCGTGATCGACCTCGGCGTGATGGTGCCTGCCCAGAAGATCCTGGACGCAGCCAAGGAACACGACGCCGACATCATCGGGCTGTCCGGGCTGATCACTCCGTCGCTGGACGAGATGTCCAACTTCGCCGTCGAGATGGAACGCGAGGGACTGGAGATCCCGCTGCTGATCGGTGGCGCGACCACATCGCGCGCTCACACGGCGGTGAAAATATCGCCGCGGCGCAGCGGTCCGGTGGTCTGGGTCAAAGACGCTTCCCGCTCGGTGCCGGTCGCGGCCGCGCTGCTGGACGACAAGCAGCGGCCGGCCTTACTGGAGGCCACCGAGAAGGATTACGCATCTCTTCGCGAACGGCACGCCCAGAAGAACGAGCGGCCGATGCTGACCCTGGAGAAAGCCCGCGCGAACCGCACGCCGATCGAGTGGGACGGCTACACGCCGCCGGCGCCCGCCCAGGGCCTCGGGGTACGGGAGTTTCTCGACTACGACCTCGCCGAGCTGCGCGAGTACATCGACTGGCAGCCGTTCTTCAACGCCTGGGAGATGAAGGGCCGCTTCCCCGACATCCTCAACAACCCGGCCACGGGCGAGACCGCCCGCAAGCTGTACGACGACGCCCAGGAGATGCTCGACACCCTGATCAAGGAGAAGTGGCTGACCGCAAACGGGGTGATCGGTTTCTTCCCGGCGAACGCGGTCGGCGACGATATCGAGGTCTACACCGACGAGACCCGGACCGAGGTGCTGACCACGTTGCACAACCTGCGCCAGCAGGGCGAGCACCGGGCCGGTATCCCGAACCGGAGCCTCGGCGACTACATCGCCCCCAAAGAAACGGGCCTCCGGGACTACGTCGGCGCGTTCGCGGTCACCGCCGGACTCGGCAGCCAGGACAAGATCATGGAGTTCAAGGCAGCCCTCGACGACTACAGCGCCATCCTGCTGGAGTCGATCGCCGACCGGTTGGCAGAGGCGTTCGCCGAACGGATGCACCAACGGGTCCGCACGGAGTTCTGGGGATACCAACCGGACGAGCAGCTGGACAACGAGGCGCTCATCGGGGAGAAGTACGTCGGAATCCGCCCGGCTCCCGGCTACCCGGCGTGCCCGGAGCACACCGAGAAGGCAACGCTCTGGGAGTTGATGGACGTCCATCAGCGGACCGGCATCGAGCTGACCGAGTCAATGGCGATGTGGCCCGGTGCCGCCGTCAGCGGCTGGTACTTCTCGCATCCGCAGTCTCAGTACTTCGTGGTCGGCCGGGTGGCCCAGGACCAGGTCGCCGACTACGCGACCCGCAAGGGCTGGACTCTGCGGGAAGCCGAGCGCTGGCTGGGCTCCAACCTCAGCTACAACCCGGAGGACTGAGCCCCAATGCCAACGCCTAACGGGTTGATTGCCGCCACCAGGTGCGTGCGATCAACCCGTTAACGCACAGCGCCGGTGGGGGCCGCAGTCGGTCACACGGTACTGAGTCAACGGAACAATTCGGCGTTGCGGGCGGCCCACCGGGCGACGGACTCCGCGGGCGTCCCGGTGAGCTCGGCGACCAGTTGGTTGGCCTGCTGCGGCTCGGCGTCCTTCATCAGCTCGAGGTACCAGTCGACCTCATCGCCCATCACCGGCCGCAGTCGGTCACGCGCCTCGTCCAAGCCGCACTTTTCGAACCTGACCTCGGCGCCGATGCCGACCCCTATCTGCTCGGCGATCTGCGCGCGGGTCAGCGCTTCGGGACCGGTGAGCTCGTACATCTGACCGAAGTGCGTTTGCTCCGGTTTGACCAGCAGCGTCGCCGCCACTCTGGCGATGTCGGACATCGAAATCGGCGCCTCGACCATTCCCGGATAGGGCTCTCGCACTGTGCGGCTGGCCATGATCGGTTCGGACCACATGGCGAAGTTCTCCAGGAACTCGCCCGGCCCCAGCTGGGTGTTCACGAGGCCGGATACGGCGATGGTGTCTGTGTACTCCTGCCAATGCGCGCCGCCAGACAGCGCGACGACGTACTGCACGCCGGCTTTCTCGGCCAGCTCGAGAGTGACGTCCAAGGTCGGCGGGAACGGTGCCAGATACATCCGCTCCACCCCCTCCAGGGCGGCGGGCAGCGTTTCCGGGTCGCCGAGATAACCCGTGATCGCCGCCACTTCGTCCGGCAGGTTCGCCTTTGCGGGGTTCTTGGTCAGCGCGCGGATGTCGTTGGCGCCCAATCCGTTCAGATGATCAACAACAAGGCGGCCGATGTTTCCAGTGGCTCCGGTCACAAGAATCGTCATGATTTTCACCGTACGTGCCCCCTCTGACAGAATCGGGGGCATGCGTGCGGTCCTCTTCGATATGGACGGCACCCTCGTCGACACCGAAAAGCTCTGGGACATCTCACTGGCGGCGATGTATGACCACCACGGCGGTCATCTCACCTCCGAGATGCGTGCGTCGCTGGTGGGCAGCTCGGCCGAGAACACCATCACGACGGTGTATGCCGACCTCGGTCTCGATCCGGATCCCGTGGCCATGGCCGAATCGAACCGCTGGCTGCACGACTACACCGCGGAGTTGTTCGATGGCGGGCTGCAATGGTGCGACGGTGCCCGCGAGTTGTTGGAATCCCTTGCCGCCGAAGGGATTCCGATGGCCCTGGTTACCAACACGCAGCGGGCGTTGACCGATCGCGCATTGAACAGCATTGGGCAACACTACTTTTCGGTGACCGTATGCGGTGACGAGGTGGCCCGCGGCAAACCCGCTCCCGACGTGTATCTGCAAGCGGCAGAGTTGCTGGGCCTGCGGCCGGCAGCTTGTCTGGCGGTCGAGGATTCGGTCACCGGCACGGCGGCCGCCGAGAGCGCCGGATGCCCGGTACTGGTGGTGCCCAACGATGTAGCGGTGCCGGGCGGCCCGCGGCGTCGCCACGTTTCGTCGCTCGTGGGACTGCGCACCGCCGATCTGCGCAGTGTCCATTACGACCTGACCGCGCGCAGGCAAGACCGCACCGCCTGACCGCCGCCTGTGATTGAATGTGACGTCCATCACCCAAATCTGCAGAAGGGTGTCGCATGGCCCACGGTCCCGTCGGTGATTCCTCGTCAGGTTTGGATTACGAAGAATCCGAACACAGCGGCCGCGTCATCCGGATCGCCTCCGTAGCGGCCCTGGGCGGCCTGCTTTTCGGCTATGACAGCGCCGTCATCAACGGGGCGGTATCGGCGGTCGAGGACCACTTCCAGATCAGCAAGACCGTGACGGGCGTCGCCGTCGCGGCCGCGCTGATCGGTGCGGCCCTCGGTGCGGTGGTCGCCGGTCGGCTGGCCGACAAGATCGGCCGGCTGTCGGTGATGAAGATCGCCGCGCTGCTGTTCCTCATCAGCGCCTTCGGCACCGGCCTGGCCGTCAACGTCTGGATGTTCGGGATGTTCCGCGTCGTCGGCGGCCTCGGCGTCGGCGTGGCCTCCGTCATCGCCCCGGCGTACATCGCGGAGACCTCGCCGCCACGGATCCGCGGTCGGCTGGGCTCACTGCAACAACTGGCCATCGTCACCGGAATCTTCGTATCGCTGGCGATCGACGCACTGCTGGCGCATCTCGCGGGCGGGTCCCGTGAAGAACTGTGGCTGGGCATGCAGGCGTGGCGTTGGATGTTCCTCGTCATGGCGGTGCCCGCAGTGCTCTACGGCGGCCTGGTGTTCACGATCCCGGAGTCTCCTCGCTATCTCGTTGCCACATACCGGATTCCGGAGGCGCGGCGGGTGCTGAACACGTTGCTGGGGGAGAAGAACCTCGAGCTGACGATCACCCGCATCAAGGAATCGCTGAAGTCGGAGAAGCCGCCGTCGTGGAGCGATCTGCGCAAGCCCACCGGCGGGCTCTACGGCATCGTCTGGGTCGGTGTGCTGCTGTCGGTGTTCCAGCAGTTCGTCGGCATCAACGTGATCTTCTACTACTCGAACGTGTTGTGGGAAGCCGTCGGTTTCGGGGAAGGCCAGGCGTTCATCATCACCGTGATCACGTCGGTGACCAACATCGTCACCACGCTGATCGCGATCGCGCTGATCGACAAGGTCGGCCGCAAGCCGTTGCTGCTGGTCGGGTCGACCGGCATGGCCGTGACGCTGGGCGCGATGGCGATCGTCTTCGGCACCGCGCCGGTGATCGACGGCCAGCCACACCTCACCGGCGCCGCAGGACCCATCGCGCTGGTCGCCGCCAACCTGTTCGTGGTGTCCTTCGGCATGTCGTGGGGACCGGTGGTCTGGGTGCTGCTCGGCGAGATGTTCCCCAACCGCATCCGCGGTGCCGCGCTCGGCCTCGCCGCCGCCGCGCAGTGGCTCGCCAACTGCGCGATCACCGCCTCATTCCCGGCACTCGGTGATTTCTCGTTGGGAATCGCCTACGGCATCTACGCCGTCTGCGCGGTGCTGTCATTCCTGTTCGTATGGCGGTTTGTCGCTGAAACCAAGGGTAAGCACCTCGAGGACATGGGCAGCGAGGTGCCGCATCAGCAGGAGCCGGTCTGAGCACCGCCGCAATCCGCGTGACCCCGGGGCGGCAAGCGTGACACAATCGCCTGCCGTGAAGACCTTCGACGCCTTGTTCGCCGAACTCGGCGAACGCGCCCGGACCCGCCCCGCCGGCAGCGGCACCGTCGCCGCGCTCGACGGCGGTGTTCACGGGCTCGGCAAGAAGATCCTCGAGGAGGCCGGCGAGGTGTGGCTGGCCGCCGAACACGAGAGCGACGAGGCCCTGGCCGAAGAGATCAGCCAGCTCCTGTACTGGACGCAGGTGTTGATGATCGCGCGCGGCCTCACCCTCGACGACGTTTACGAGAAGCTCTGATGTCTGCTCTTCGCCCGAGCGGCTCATCGCCGAGCCGCGTGCTGCGCGTCGCCGTCCCCAACAAGGGCACCCTGTCTGAACCGGCGAGCGAGATCCTGTCCGAGGCGGGTTACCGGCGCCGCACCGATCCGAAGGACCTCACGGTCGTCGACCCGGCCAACAACGTCGAATTCTTCTTTCTGCGCCCCAAGGACATCGCGATCTATGTCGGCTCGGGGCAGCTGGATTTCGGCATCACCGGGCGCGACCTGGCCGCAGAATCGGATGCACCCGTGCGCGAGCGGCTCGCGCTGGGCTTCGGGTCGTCGACGTTCCGGTACGCGGCGCCGGCCGGGCGTCAGTGGCGCGTCGAGGACCTCGCCGGCAAGCGAATCGCGACCGCGTTTCCGAACCTGGTCCGGAAAGACCTTGCCGCGCACGGTATTGACGCGACGGTGATCCGCCTCGACGGTGCGGTGGAAATATCTGTGCAACTCGGTGTCGCCGATGCGATCGCCGACGTGGTCGGCTCCGGCCGCACGCTCGGCCTGCACAACCTGGTCGCGTTCGGTGATTCCCTGTGTGACTCCGAGGCGGTGCTCATCGAGCGCGAAGGCGCCCCGGACAGCCCTACCGGCGGCCAGTTGGTGGCTCGCGTGCAAGGTGTGGTGTTCGGGCAGCAGTACCTGATGCTCGACTACGACTGCCCACGCAGTGTGCTCGACGAGGCGACCGCGGTCACCCCCGGACTGGAGTCGCCCACCATCGCTCCGCTCGCCGACCCGGCGTGGGTGGCGGTGCGCGCGTTGGTGCCCCGGCGCGATGTCAACGCGATCATGGACGAGCTCGCCGCCATCGGAGCGAAGGCGATCCTGGCATCCGACATCCGGTTCTGCCGCTTCTGATTCAACCTGAAGTGGCCGCTCAGGCGTGTTAGCGTCCCGGGCATGACGCTAGCGTTCGTTCTGTTGCTCGCCCTGCTGATCGGTGTGATCGCCGGTCTGCGCGCGCTGACGGCCCCCGCGGTGGTCGCCTGGGGCGCCGCTCTCGGCTGGATCGACGTCGACGGCAAATGGTCGGAGTGGATGGCGCACCCGATCACCGTCGCGGTGCTGACGGTCTTCCTGCTCGTCGAACTCGTCACCGACCAGCTGCCCACCTTGCCGAGTCGCAGGACCGCGCCGCAGTTCATCACCCGGATCATCATGGGCGCATTCGCCGGTGCCGTCATCGGCAGCTCGCACTTTCACACGTTCAGCGCGATGGGCACCGGCATGATCGGTGCGGTGCTCGGTACATTGGTCGGGGCGGCGGCGCGCCAACGCTTCGCCGACGCCCGCAAAGGACAGGACCGCCCGGGGGCGATCATCGAGGACATCGTCGCGGTCGGCGGGGGATTCCTGATCGCGTTCCTGGTCAGCCTGGTGTGAACGGCGCTGTGACACAGCGGTTCGACGCGATCATCGTCGGCGCCGGTCAGGCCGGGCCGCCGCTGGCCGGCCGGCTCACCCAGGCAGGGCAGAAGGTCGCGGTGATCGAGCGCAAACTCGTCGGCGGCACCTGCGTGAATTACGGCTGTATACCGACCAAGACGCTCGTCGCCAGCGCGCACGCCGCCCATCTGGCCCGCCGCGGTGCCGAATACGGCGTCGGCACAGGCGAAATCAGCATCGACATGGCGAAAGTCAAGGCGCGCAAGGACAAGATCGTGCTCGGCGACCGCGACGGTGTCGAATCCTGGCTCAACGGCATGGACGGGTGCACATTCATCCGCGGCCACGCACGGTTCGAGGACCCGCACACGATTCGCGTCGACGACCACGTGCTGCACGCCGACAGGATCTTCCTCAACGTCGGCGGCCGTGCCGTGGCACCCGACCTACCAGGCCTCGCCGAGATCGACTACCTGACCAACGTCGGCATGCTCGAACTCGACACCGTCCCCGAACATCTCGTCATCATCGGGGGCAGCTACATCGCACTCGAATTCGCGCAGATGTACCGCCGCTTCGGGGCCCGTGTCACCGTGATCGAGAAGGGGCCCAGGTTGACGTCCCGCGAGGACGAGGACGTCTCGGCTGCGATCAAGGACATCCTCGAGAGCGAAGGTGTCGATGTTGTACTGGACGCCGACGCGATCCGATTCAGCAAGACCGACAACGGCTTCGACGTGGTTCCCGCCGATGGTGCGGCACCGATCGCGGGAAGCCATGCGCTCATCGCGGTCGGGCGAACGCCCAACACCGACGACCTCGGGCTCGACAAGGCCGGCGTCGAGACCGACGCCCGGGGCCATATCGTCGTCGACGACCAGTTGCGCACCAACGTCGAGCACATCTGGGCGATGGGCGACTGCAACGGCAAGGGCGCGTTCACCCACACGTCGTACAACGATTTCGAGATCGTCGCGGCCAACCTCCTCGACGACGACCCGCGCCGCGTCAGCGACCGGATCACCACCTATGCGCTCTACATCGACCCGCCGCTGGGCCGGGCCGGGATGTCGGTGGCCGAAGTTCGCAAGTCGGGCCGAAAGGCGTTGATCGGCAAGCGCCCCATGACAAGGGTCGGTCGCGCGGTGGAGAAGGGCGAGACGCACGGCTTCATGAAGGTGGTCGTGGACGCGGAGACCGAGCAGATCCTCGGCGCGGCGATCCTCGGGGTAGGCGGCGACGAGGTGATCCACGCCATTCTCGACATCATGACCGCCAAGAAGCCCTACACCGCGATCTCGCGCACGATGCACATCCATCCGACGGTCAGCGAATTGGTGCCTACGATGCTGCAGGAGATGACGCCGCTCGATTAGAGCCGCGCCAAGTCAAGCGCGAGTGTCGCCACCGCCAGCGCGAGAAAGGCCGCCGGGTAGGCGATGTTGCCGAACACCCGATAGCGGATGTGGAAAGCGACCGCGCCGATGAAGAACAGTACGAGGCCGACCGCCGCCGCGAGGCCGATCACCGGGACACCGAACAATCCGACGATCAGGCCGGCCGCTCCGGCGGCTTTGAGCACACCGAGCGGTACGATGGAGCGGTCCGAGAGGTGCACTGCGGCAGCGTTGTCGAGCACGAATTGGGCACGGGCGAAGTCCGCGACGGCCGCTGCGAGGTTGACGCTGGCGGTGACCACCGTGACGACGACGTACGCGGTGGCCAGCATCAGCGAGCCGCCGACGAAACTGCAGGAGACGATGCCGCTGGAGTGACGGACCGGCCGACCTTGAGTTGGCGGGTCACGATCGCCACCCGCCAGCCGAGGTGCCGGAAGGTCTGCACATCGGACGGATGCACCTGGTCGGGGTTGGCGTCGACGTCGGTCTGCGCGCCGGCGCCGAGCCAGAAGCCCAGCCGGTTGAGATCGCTGTCGCTACTGCCGGAACTGTTCCAACCCGGCCCCAAACCCAAACTGACCCAATGCATATGGTGCTGGGTCGCGAAGACCGCCATCGACACCAGCGTGTTGAGCTTGTCGCCGCTTTTGGCGCCGGAGTTGGTGAACCCCGCCGCGACCTTGTCGCGCCAGTCGCCGTTGGCGCACCGCCGCCCCGTCTTCTCGGCGAACGCCTGGAAGCCGGCCGACAGATTGCCCATGTATGTGGCGCTGCCGAAGATGATGCCGTCCGCCCCGTCGAGAACGTCCCAATCCGCGTCGGTCATCTGGTCCACGGGCAGCATCGTGACCGCGGCGCCGGCTTCGCGCGCACCAGCGGCCACCGCGTCGGCGAGCGTGGCGGTGTGACCGAAGCGGGAGTGATAGGCGATCGCAATCGCAGGCGCGGCGATATCGGATCCGTTGTGAGACATGTCAGTTCGCCTCCGCGTACGCCTGGTTGACTTCCTCACGGCGGCGGACCCAGTCGGGCAACTCGGTGCCGGACAGGTAGGCCTGTAGCCGGTCCAGGTAGGCATGCGTGCCACCGATGAAGCCGCTGGCGTTGCGCACCCCCAGCCCGCGGTGGGTGAATTTCAGTAGCGTGCCGGCGCCCTCGGCGGTCAACTCGTAGCGCACCACACCGTCCTCGACGATCGGTTGCCGCCACTCGTGTTCAAACACGTGGGGTGGGTCCCAGACCAGAATCCGACCCGTCATCCGCTTGCGGTCCGGTGGCAGGGGAGGACCCGTCGCCACCATCTCGATCGACCCGCCCGCGCGCGGGTCCAGCGTCGTCGCGCCGAACCATTCCTTGCGCTCGTCGGGGTCGGTGATCGCCGACCACACCGCCTCGATGGGAAACGGCAGCCTGCGCTCGAAGGTCAGCACGGCACGGTCACCGTCGATCGTCAGTCGTCCGTCACGATCGCTCATCGTGTCTCCTTGTTCCTCAAGTGGCGTTCCAGGGCATCGAGATGGTCGGTCCAGTAACGGCGGTAGCGGGTGATCCAATCGTCGATCGCGATCAGTCCGTCGGCGCGTAACGCATAGATGCGACGTTGCGCGTCGGGTCGGACCTCGACGAGTCCGACCTCGCGCAGCACCCGCAGATGCCGTGACACCGTCGGCTGGGTCAACTCGGGCAACGTCGCGACCAGTTCACCCGCGGTGCGTTCGCCGTCGATCAGCGCGTCGAGCAGCGCCCGGCGGCTGGGTTCGGCGACCGCTTCGAAGACGTCCATGCGGCCAGTATTGCATCACATCTATATAGATGCAACCCTATATAGACGCGCCAGCGACTAAGAGCGTAGGAAGAACTACCCGACCTGCTTGAAACGCCCTCGGGCTATTCGACATTCATGGGCGGCGCTGCACCAGCAAGGTCTGCGCCGAGGTTCCGATGAACCCCTGCCGGTCGAACAGGTCGGCGGTCGTCACGCCGATGCCGTCGGGTCCGATCGAGCCACGAGCTCGCACCGCGAAGTCGTCGCCGACCGGCAGGCGGTGCAGATGGACGGCGGTGTCGGTGTTCATGAACACGAACCGCTGCGGGTCCAGCGCCGCGCCCGCGCCGTTGGCGCTGTCGACCACCATCGCCAGCCGTTGCAGATCCGTCGTCGGCTCCGAATCGACCAGCGCGACAAGCGGACTCATCCAGACCACATTTCCGGCCTCACCGGTCTCGGGCTGGCGCCGCCAGCTCACCGTCTCGAGGTAGCCTTTCGCGCCGACCCAGCCGTGCGGCACCGGCACAGATTCACCCTCGATCAGCGGGGGATAGCGGTCGGTCACCGCGTCGGCGGTGTCACTCGTTTTCAACAGCCAGGCGGTGACGCGGGCAACCGCGCGTTGACCGCCGCCTGCCCTGTCCGCTGACATCTCCGCCACCATCAGCGAGATCCGTGCGCCCGGGCGGTCGACCCAGGCACGCACCCGCACCCGGGCGACCGGAATCGCGCCCAGGATGTCGAGAGTCAACCGGCCGATGCGCAGACCCGAATCACCGGCCAACTCCTCGATCCGTTTCGTCATCAGAGCCAGCGGCGGTGAGCCGTGCTGAATCTCTGGATCCCAGTTGCTGCGCGTCCCGTCGGTGGACTCGAAGACGTCGAACTCGCCCTCGGCGCCGACGCGCCGGTAGTGGCAGTCGATCACGCCGCCGGCTCCGCCGCGGCTCGCAGTACCGGCTCCTCGACGGAATCCGATCCTTCGTCGGGTGCCTCGGGCCAACCGGGATACGGCGGCGGGGTGCCACCGAACACCGGGCAGTGGGCATGGTGTGCGCACCAGTCGCACAGCGCAGACGGATGCGGTCGGAAATCGCCTGTGGCACCGGCGTTCTGGATAGCCCGCCAGATCGCCGTCAGCGTCTTCTCGAACCTCGACAGTTCCTCGCGGTCGGGGGTGTAGTCGAGGATCTGGCCGTCGGCGAGGTAGATCAACCGCAGCCGGGCGGGCAGCACGCCACGCGAACGAAACAGCGCCACGGCGTAGAACTTCATCTGGAACATGGCCTTGAACTCGGCGAGCGCACGAGCCTCCGGCGGCGCCTTGCCGGTCTTGTAGTCGACCACCCTCAGTTCACCGGTCGGCGCGACGTCGATGCGGTCGACGAACCCGCGCAGCAGCGTCCCGTCCTCGAGCTCGACCTCGACGCGCTGTTCGCAGCCCTGCGGGTCGAATCGGGTGGGATCCTCCAGCCGGTAGTAGCCGGCCAACAGGGCGCGCGCCTCGGCCAGCAGTGCCGCCCGCACCTCGGGTGCGAACTCATCGGCGACGGCTGGTTGCTCGGCTACCACCGCGTCCCAGGCCGGGTCGACGAGCGTCAGCGCGGCATCGGGACCGCGATCTGCAGCGGGTAACGCGTACAGCTTCTCCAGCGCGGCGTGCACGACCGAACCGCGGACCTGGGCGACCGATACCGGCTCCGGCAGCCGGTCGATGGCGCGGAATCGGTAGAGCAGCGGACACTGCTTGAAGTCGGCGGCCCGCGACGGGGACAGCGCCGGGCGCCGCCGCGTCGGCTCACCACGCTCGTCGGTCATAGGGGCAGCCTAGGACCGGACCCCGACAACCCCGCGCACCCGCGGCGGCGGGTCAACTGGCAGGCTGATGGGCTGTGCCAAGAACCGGTCCGTTCGCCGTCGGCGATCGAGTGCAACTGACCGACGCCAAGGGCCGTCACTACACGATGGTGCTGACCCCGGGCGGGGAGTTCCACACTCATCGCGGCATCATCGCGCTCGACACCGTGATCGGGCTGCCCGAGGGCAGCGTGGTCAAATCCACCAGCGGTGACCAGTTCCTCGTGTTGCGCCCGCTGCTGGTCGACTACGTGATGTCGATGCCCCGCGGCGCGCAGGTCGTCTACCCGAAGGACGCCGCGCAGATCGTGCACGAGGGTGACATCTTCCCGGGCGCCCGCGTGCTGGAGGCGGGTGCCGGATCCGGTGCGCTGACGTGCTCGCTGCTGCGTGCCGTCGGCTCCGACGGGCGGGTGGTGTCCTACGAGGTCCGCGCGGACCACGCCGAACACGCCGAACGCAATGTCGTGACGTTCTTCGGTGCGCGCCCGGCCAATTGGGAGCTGGTCGTGGCAGATCTCACCGAATACTCGGGTCCAGAAGTCGACCGCGTGGTGCTCGACATGCTGGCGCCGTGGGAGGTGCTCGGCACGGTGGCCGACGTGCTGGTGGCCGGCGGGGTGCTGATGATCTACGTCGCCACGGTCACCCAACTGTCGCGTGCGGTGGAGGCGCTGCGCGAACAGCAGTGCTGGACCGAGCCGCGGGCCTGGGAGAGCATGCAGCGCGGCTGGCACGTCGTCGGCCTGGCGGTGCGCCCACAACACACGATGCGAGGGCATACCGCGTTTCTCATCAGCGCGCGAAAGTTGGCGCCGGGCGCGGTGGCGCCGATGCCCGCGCGACGCAAGCGCCAGATCGGAATTTAGTAGCGATCGCCCCAAACCGACGCAATGGTCGAAATCCGCGTGCGGAAACGACCAAAGCGTCGGTTTCGGCGCTAGGTCCGCTCAGTCGGTGTTGCGGCGCAAGCCGCGGGTCGCAGACAGCAGTTCCATCTCCGGCCGCGCGGCCACCAACCGCTCGGCGGCGTCGAGGACCTCGACCACATGGCCGCGGTCGGCGGCCACCAGGGCGACACCGACATTCGCGCGCCGATGCAGATCCTGCGCGCCGGTCTCGGCTGCCGAGACGGCGAATCTGCGGTGCAGTTCAGCGATCACCGGACGGATCGCGGAGCGTTTCTGTTTGAGCGACCGCACGTCGCCCAACAGCAGGTCGAATTCGATCCAGCCGATCCACATATCGGCGGGTCAGGGCGTCGGCGTGGGCGCGGGATTCTCGCCGAGGGGCAGCAGCGCGTCGGCAGTCCCGCGGGTCAACTGCCAGTGATTGTCGGCGAAGCGGAACTCCATCGGGAACGTGAAGTCGCCCGCCTGCGGGTCGGCGGCCTTGGCGGTCACGGTCGCCAGCACGACGCCGTTGGCGCCGTCGGCCCATGCGAGGTCCTTCGCCTCGAAGGTGGCCGGCGCGTAGCCGCCATCGCGCAGGGCCGTTGCGAACTTGTCCATCGCCGCGCCGTCGGCGGGTGTGGCGTTCTCGACGAGGTCGAGCTTGTCGGCGCCAGGGATGTTCGCGTCGGCCATCCGCGCCAGGACGTCGGTGAGCGCATTCGGAGGCGGCAGCGGGGCGATCGTCGACGGCGGTTGCGCGGCGGGCACCGGCGACGACTCGGTGGCCGGGGGTACGACTGGCGCCGGCTGGCTACCGGGCTCTTCGGCACCACATGCACATAGCCCGAGCGCCGTCGCAATCGCGACGGCGCTCAAGGCTGCGGCACGGGTGGTGCGGTGCACCGGGCTCCTAGCCGACGGAGGACAGCAGCGCCATGAGCGACTGCTTGGACATCTGCCAGCCGGTGGGGCTCGGACCGGGTACGAACTGGATGTTCTGGCTGGCCGTGCCGCCGGTGGCAGCGGTCGCGGTCACGTCGGCCGACACCACGGCGCCGTTCTGGTCGATGTTCGCCACCGAGAAGGTCAACGGGAATTTGCCCTCGGCGGCAGCCTCACGAAGCTTGCTGTCGGCGAGTCGGCCCTCGATACGTCCGATGCCGCCCTGAACGTAGGGCGCCTTGCCGGCGGAAGTGCCGCCGGAGCCGAGCGCCTGCAGGGTCTGCAGCAGCGGCCCTTCGAGATCGGGGGCGGGCGCCTGCGGCATCGGGACGTCCCATACGACCGGGGTGACGGCCGGTGCGGAGGCGACGCTGGAGGATGCAATGGATGTCACACCTGCCGCGGCACCGCCGACGACAGCGACCGCTGCGACGCCGGTAACGAGGGATTTCAGGAGCACGATTTTCCTTTCGATGGGCCCAACTCAGCAGAGAGGTTAACAAGTGGTGCAGGTGTGTCGAATTGCTACACCGCACACAATGGCTGAATCGCCGGTAGCGTTGATGTTGTTACTGCACCAACTCTCGGTGCGGGGAGGGGCGCAACATGAGTGAATCAGAGCGTTCTGAAGCCTACCCAGAAGGCTTCGACACCCACGAATCAGGCATGTCCAGCGAGGATGCGGCCGAGCTCGAGGAGCTCCGCCGCGAGGCCGCAATTCTGCGCGAGCAGTTGGAGAACGCGGTCGGCCCGCAAAGTGGTCTGCGTAGCGCCCGAGATGTCCACCAGCTCGAGGCGCGGATCGACTCACTCGCCGCCCGCAACGCCAAGCTGATGGAAACCCTCAAGGAGGCCCGTCAGCAGCTGCTCGCATTGCGCGAAGAGGTCGATCGACTGGGACAGCCGCCGAGTGGTTACGGGGTGCTGCTGGGCGTTCAGGACGACGACACCGTCGACGTGTTCACCTCCGGGCGCAAGATGCGGCTGACCTGCTCACCGAACATCGACGCCAAGGCGCTCAAGCAGGGCCAGACCGTCCGCCTCAACGAGGCCCTGACGGTCGTCGAGGCCGGCAACTTCGAAGCGGTGGGCGAAATCAGCACGCTGCGCGAGATCCTGTCCGACGGGCACCGCGCGCTGGTGGTCGGCCATGCCGACGAGGAGCGCATCGTCTGGCTGGCCGAGCCGCTGGTCTCGGCCGAGCACCTGCCCGACGGATACGACGACGACGACCTCGACGACAGCCGGCCCCGCAAGCTGCGTCCGGGCGACTCGCTGCTGGTCGACACCAAGGCCGGTTATGCGTTCGAGCGCATTCCGAAGGCCGAGGTCGAGGATCTGGTGCTCGAAGAGGTGCCCGACGTCAGCTACAACGACATCGGCGGCCTGGGCCGGCAGATCGAGCAGATCCGCGACGCGGTCGAACTGCCCTTCCTGCACAAGGAGTTGTACCGGGAGTACTCGCTGCGGCCGCCCAAGGGTGTGCTGCTCTACGGTCCGCCCGGCTGCGGTAAGACGCTGATCGCCAAGGCGGTGGCCAACTCGCTGGCCAAGAAGATGGCCGAGGTCCGAGGTGACGACGCCCGCGAGGCGAAGAGCTACTTCCTCAACATCAAGGGGCCGGAACTGCTGAACAAGTTTGTCGGCGAAACCGAGCGTCACATCCGGCTGATCTTCCAGCGCGCCCGGGAAAAGGCGTCCGAAGGCACGCCGGTGATCGTGTTCTTCGACGAGATGGATTCGATCTTCCGCACCCGCGGTACCGGCGTCTCGTCGGACGTCGAAACGACGGTCGTCCCGCAGCTGCTTTCGGAGATCGACGGCGTGGAGGGCCTGGAGAACGTCATCGTGATCGGCGCGTCCAACCGCGAGGACATGATCGATCCGGCGATCCTGCGGCCCGGCAGACTCGACGTCAAGATCAAGATCGAGCGGCCGGATGCCGAAGCGGCACAGGACATCTTCAGCAAGTACCTCACCGAGCAGCTGCCGGTCAACGAAGACGATCTGGCGGAGTTCGGCGGCGACCGGCCGCTGACCATCAAGGCGATGATCGAGAAGGTCGTCGACCGGATGTACGCCGAGATCGACGACAACCGCTTCCTCGAGGTGACCTACGCCAACGGCGACAAAGAGGTCATGTACTTCAAGGACTTCAACTCCGGCGCGATGATTCAGAATGTCGTCGACCGGGCCAAGAAGTACGCGATCAAGTCGGTGCTGGAGACGGGCAAGCGGGGGCTGCGAATCCAGCATCTGCTGGACTCGATCGTCGATGAGTTCGCCGAGAACGAGGACCTGCCCAACACCACCAATCCCGATGACTGGGCACGGATCTCGGGCAAGAAGGGCGAGCGGATCGTCTACATCCGCACGTTGGTCACCGGCAAGAGTTCGTCGGCCAGCCGTGCCATCGACACTGAGAGCAACCTGGGCCAGTACCTGTAGGTCTCTTCTGCCGCGACAGTGCGTGCTTGCACACGACACGCCGGTCTGCGCATGCATTTGCGCACGCTCGCGGCCGTCGAGACACATTGGAGCGCAAGAGCTTCGGCGGAATCGAGATGCTGCGGCAGGCCACCGCCAAGCTCGCCTCGATGAAACCGGCGCCGTACCAACTGAACCGCGTGGATCGCAAGGCTGTCTTCACCTTCGACGTCGGACGCGAGATATACGAAACTCGTCGACCCCGACGGAAGGCGCTGGGTCATGCAGAAGTACAGCCAGACGGTGAACCCGTCGCTGTCCTTGGCCGACCTTGCCGGCCTGGCCGACAAGCTGTCGTTGCCCGCGGGATGGTCCTACCAACCGCGCACGCTCACATCGCCGCTGGTTGTCGACATCGCCACCAAGGATGCCTGTGTCACGGAGGACGATCTCGCCAACAGCTACTCAGTGCAGGCGTAGGGCTCCGTCAGTACACGCACACTCGTACATGCGTGAGCGTGCGCAGATGTCTGCATTTGCGCGGCGTGTCGTCGACAAACACGCACGCTCGCGTCAACAGGAGGGGAGGGGCGGTCACCGCGCCGGTACGGCCGCCCGGTACCGGTTGCGGGCAGTCAGCGTGAGCCGTAACCCGTCGATCAGCGGGGTGACGAAGCGGTCGCGGTAAGCCTCGTCGCCGACCGCGCGGGCGCTCACATACATGAACGTCAACGCGCCGAGGAACAGCGTGACCTGGATCAGCGCCTCGGGCACCGGGATCGTCATGCCGAGGAAACGTCCGTCGCTGGACCCGTTACGCGTCCACGCCGCAAGCAGTTCGGGGGAAAGCAGGATCAAACCCAACATGAAGAACAACAGCGCCGTCACCACCGCCACCACCAGGATCTGGGCCAGTTGTGACACCGCCAGCACGAAGTACACGTTCAGCCGCTCGGCGCGGCCCAGCGGCTTCACCTCCGCGGGATCCGGCATCGTCGCGAAGGGTGTGTCATCCAGCTTCGCGACGTGTTGCGTGTCGGGTTCGGCCGCGTTGATCATCGGCCGCATCCGGTCGACGGTCACCGACACGACGAATGCGACCGCCACAGCTCCGAGAAACCACAGCGCCAACCACAGGCGGGTGCGCGAGACCGTGGCCGCCATCAGCCAGACCGGCGAGTTGAAGAAGACCAGGATGGTCAGCAGCAGCACGGGCAGTGCACGCAGCAGCAGCGACCCCGCCGCGGCGAGATGGCTCAGCGTGACATGAGCGGCCCAACCCAGTATCGAGCCGACACCGGATGCGGTCAGCGCCAACATGACTGCGACCGAAACCGCCACCAGCACCAGATTGTTCGACAGATACGAACTCGGGCCGCCGAAGACGGCGCCGACGACGGAAACGGCGGCGGCGCCCGCCGCGGCGAGCAGGCGGCCCCTCTGCGCCACGATCTTTGACACCCACCAGCCGACGGCCGCCGCCACCGGCAGCACCAGCACCAGCAACGCCAGCACGAACCACTCGGCACGCGTCGGCCGACCGTCGATGTCCACGGCATGTTTGCCGGTCACCGCCACGACCACCACCGAGGTCGCCATCAGAACGGCGAAACCCGCCAGGGCCGGCGCAGATCGTGACCACAGCCGGCGCACCAGGCGGCCCGGGCGTAGCACCGCCGGCAGCCCGTGCGCGAGGAACCAGCGGTCGGCCGCGCGTCGTTGCGCCGCGTCGATCATGGAAGGATCCGCCCTATCGGAAGGCACGGTCGCAGGCTACTTCGCGTCGTCACCTACGCTTGGCGACATGCAACGGATTATCGGTACGGAAGTCGAGTACGGCATCTCGTCGCCGTCCGATCCGACCGCCAATCCGATCCTCACCTCCACCCAGGCGGTGCTGGCGTACGCGGCCGCCGCAGGGATCCAGCGCGCCAAGCGCACGCGCTGGGACTATGAGGTGGAGTCACCGCTGCGCGACGCCCGGGGATTCGATCTCAGCCGGTCGGCCGGCCCGCCGCCGGTGGTCGATGCCGACGAGGTCGGCGCGGCGAACATGATCCTGACCAACGGCGCGCGGCTGTACGTCGACCACGCCCATCCGGAGTACTCCGCGCCGGAGTGCACCGATCCGCTCGACGCCGTGATCTGGGACAAGGCCGGCGAACGGGTGATGGAGGCCGCCGCTCGGCACGTCGCAAGCGTGCCCGGCGCCGCGAAGCTGCAGCTCTACAAGAACAACGTGGACGGCAAGGGCGCGTCGTACGGGTCGCACGAGAACTATCTGATGAGTCGGCAGACCCCGTTCTCCGCCGTGATCGCGGGGCTGACCCCGTTCCTGGTGTCACGGCAGGTGATCACCGGCTCGGGCCGGGTGGGCATCGGTCCCTCGGGCGACGAGCCGGGGTTCCAGCTGTCGCAGCGCTCGGACTACATCGAGGTCGAGGTCGGTCTGGAGACGACGCTCAAGCGCGGCATCATCAACACCCGCGACGAGCCGCACGCCGACGCCGACAAGTACCGCAGGCTGCACGTGATCATCGGCGATGCGAACCTGTCCGAAACCTCGACGTATCTCAAGCTCGGTACGACGGCGCTGGTGCTGGATCTGATCGAGGAGGGCATGGAGCTCAGCGATTTCGCGCTGGCCCGGCCTGTGCACGCCGTCCATGTGATCAGCCGCGACCCCTCGCTGCGCGCCACCGTCGCACTGGCCGACGGCCGCGAAGTGACCGCCCTTGCGCTGCAACGCATGTACCTCGACCGGGTGGCCAAGCTCGTGGACAGCCGCGACCCGGACCCCCGTGCCAACGACATCGTCGAGACCTGGGCGAAGGTGCTCGACCTCTTGGAGCGCGACCCGATGGACTGCGCGGACCTGCTGGACTGGCCCGCCAAGCTGCGCCTGCTCGAAGGTTTCCGGCACCGGGAGAACCTGGGTTGGTCGGCGCCGCGGCTGCACCTGGTCGATCTGCAGTACTCCGACGTCCGGCTGGACAAGGGCCTTTACAACCGGCTGGTGGCCCGCGGATCGATGAAGCGGCTGATCACCGAGCAGCAGGTGCTCGACGCGGTCGACAACCCGCCGACCGACACCCGCGCCTACTTCCGCGGCGAGTGCCTGCGCCGGTTCGGGGCCGATATCGCCGCGGCCAGCTGGGACTCCGTGATCTTCGATCTCGGTGGTGATTCGCTCGTCCGAATCCCGACGCTGGAACCGCTGCGGGGCAGCAAGGCACACGTCGGGGCCCTGCTGGACTCGGTGGACAGCGCCGTCGAGCTGGTGGAACAGCTCACCACGTAGATTGTGCTCACCCACGTCACGGGGCGCGCTATCGCAGGAATTCCGCGCGGCGACCGGTAATGTGGAGTGACGGCGGGCAGCAGTGAGCCGCCGATGACATACGCAGGAGGCAGCGATGGCTCAGGAGCAGACCAAGCGTGGCGGTGGCGGCGGCGATGACGACGACCCCACCGGCAGCACGGCCGCCGGGCAGGAGCGTCGCGAGAAGTTGGCTGAGGACACCGACGACCTGCTGGACGAGATCGACGACGTTCTCGAGGAGAACGCCGAGGACTTCGTCCGCGCGTACGTCCAGAAAGGTGGACAGTGACCTGGCCGCACCGCGATCAGCTGGCCTTTCCCGCATCCCTACCAGGAGCTTTCTCCGTACCCGTGGACTTGTCGTCCTTTTCTGAACTGCTGCGCCGACAGGCGCCCGAACTCCTGCCCGTCAACGAGCACGCCGTCGCCACGGATGCGCTGCCGCACGGCACCACGATCGTCGCGCTGAAGTACCCCGGCGGCGTGGTGATGGCCGGTGACCGCCGCGCCACCCAGGGCAACATGATCGCCAGCCGCGATGTGCAGAAGGTCTACATCACCGACGACTACACCGCGACCGGCATTGCCGGGACGGCGGCGATCGCGGTGGAGTTCGCCCGGCTATACGCCGTAGAACTCGAGCACTACGAAAAACTCGAAGGCATCGCGCTGACCTTCTCCGGCAAGGTCAACCGGCTCGCCACCATGGTGCGCGGCAACCTCGGCGCAGCCCTGCAGGGTTTTGTCGCGCTGCCGTTGCTCGCGGGCTACGACCTCGACGACGCAAACCCCGAGGCAGCCGGGCGGATCGTGTCCTTCGACGCGGCGGGCGGCTGGAACATCGAGGAAGAGGGTTACCAGTCGGTGGGATCCGGCTCGATCTTCGCGAAGTCGTCGATGAAGAAGTTGTATTCGCAGGTGACCGACCGGGATTCAGCGCTGCGGGTGGCCATCGAGGCGCTGTACGACGCCGCCGACGACGATTCGGCGACCGGCGGACCCGACCTGGTGCGCGGCATCTATCCGACCGCCGTGATCATCGGTGCCGACGGCGCCGAGGAGGTGTCCGAGGAACGCATCGCCGAGTTCGCCCGGCAGGTGATCGAAAACCGTTCGCGCGCTGACACCTTCGGCCCGGACGCCGTCCACCGTTCGACAGACGCGCGGGGAGATTCGTGAGCTTTCCCTATTTCATCTCGCCCGAGCAGGCGATGCGCGAGCGTTCTGAGCTCGCGCGCAAAGGCATCGCCAGGGGACGCAGCGTGGTGGCGCTGGCGTATGCCGACGGCGTGCTGTTCGTCGCCGAGAACCCGTCTCGGTCACTGCAGAAGGTCAGTGAGCTCTACGACAGGGTCGGTTTCGCGGCCGTCGGGCGGTTCAACGAGTTCGACAGCTTGCGGCGTGGCGGCATTCAGCTCGCCGACACCCAGGGCTATGCCTATTCTCGGCGGGACGTCACCGGCCGCCAGCTCGCCAACAGGTATGCGCAGGCGCTCGGCAGCATCTTCACCGAGCAGGCCAAGCCCTACGAGGTCGAGTTGTGCGTGGCGGAGGTCGCCCACTACGGCGAGACCAAACCGCCCGAGATGTACCGCATCACCTACGACGGATCGATCGCCGACGAACCGCATTTCGTGGTGATGGGTGGTACGACCGACCCGATCACTGCGGCGCTCAAGGAGTCCTACACCGAGAACGCCGGGTTGCAGGACGCGGTGAAGATCGCCGTCGACGCATTGAAGGCCGATGGCAACGGCGGTTCGGAACAGCGCACGCTAGGGCCGTCGACGCTCGAGGTGGCCATCCTGGACGCCAACCGGCCGCGCCGAGCATTCCGCCGGATCACCGGTGCCGCACTGGAATCGTTGCTCCCACCCGAGGCGACTTCGGAGAAGTCCGAGAGCCCAGGCGAGTAGCTCCCGACTCGTCCCGACGCGGTCAACCAGCGGCCGGTGCGGGCCGAGCCCGGATGAGAATCAGCTCGGCGAACTGTTCGGGGCACTCGAGCGGTGTGAAATGCCCTGCGTCATAAGCGAAGTACAGCTCCACGTCGGTGAAGTAGTGCCCCAGCCGATCGGACCACTCGTGCGGGAACAGGGGGTCATTGCGTGGCCACACCACATCGGTGGGCACATGAATCTTGATGGCTCGATCCGGCGGCAGTTCGGTCAACGACTGGGCGATCATGCCCGCACCCGCGCGGTACCACGCGATCGAGGCGGTGAACGCACCGGGCAGGCCGTAGTCGGACACCAGCCGCTCCAGATCATCATCGGAGACAGTGAAGTTCGGACCCGACCAGTGCGTCCAGAAATGCCGCAGGTAGTCACGGACGAGGTCGGGATTGCCGTCGATCAGCTGCGCCGCCAGCGGCAGCTGATGGAACGCCTGATACCAGAACTCGCTCTGCGCCTTCGCCGTCAGGACGCGGTCCCCGGCGCCGGGCAGCGGCGGAGACAGCACCAGTGAGCGCACCAGATCCGGCTGCATGCGGGCGACGCTTTGGGCGACCCGACTGCCGACGTCGTAGCCGGTGAGCACCACCTCCGACAGCTCCAGCTCCTTGATCAGGCCGATGACGCTGCCCGCCTGCGCGGTGGCGCTGTAGAAATGCCGGATCGCGACGGCGTGTTTGTCCGAGCCGCCGAACCCGCGCAGGTCCGGCACCACGACATCGGCGGCGTCACCGAGCAGAGGCACCACCCGGCGGTAGTCCTGGCGATTGCCCGGCCAACCGTGCAGCAGAACCACCGGCGGGGCGCCCCTGGTGCCGTACCGGTCGTAGGCGAGCCGGAACCCGTCGACGGGAGCGCTGCGGGACCACATCGGCTCATTCTGGCCGGATGTCAACCCGCTTGTTGCGAGGTTGCGCCATCCCTTCCGAGATCGCCGGTGATCACCGAAAGGATCGCCCGCCACGAATCCGACGGAGCGTTGAGCACGTCGGAGTGGGCGCCCGGACCGGCCATCGGCCGCCCGTCGTCGTAACGTCCGGTCGGTAACTGGATCACACCCGGCATCTCGTCGGGGTCGGCGCCGTGCGGGCCGCCGGGAATGCCCTGCACCAGCGCGATGAGGTCGCCCGGCGGCGTCATCGAGAAGCGCAGCACATCCGGGTTCCGGTTGTGCCAGTCACCGGGATCGTCGACCCCGACACCCGCCCCGGCCGCCGCCACGTACAACGTGCGATCGGAGGTCAGTCCCAGCGACTCCGCGGTGCCCACGATCGACCCGCCGTAGGAGTGCCCGATGACCGTGACCGGCACCCGGCGGCCGGTCGCGTCCACCGTGCGGTCGACGTCCTCGCTGAACGCGACCAGTCGCGGCGCCATGGCGAGCCCATATCGCGGATCGGCCGCAGCCGCCAGCGCGCTCGCCAGATTGTCGCCGCGCGGAAACGGGCCACCGAGGTAGGTGATCGCCGCGGTGTCGCCGTGGGTCGCCGAGACGAACCGGCGCGCGGTCCTCGCATTCGCCGCCGAACCCTCGATCGTCGTGTTCAGACCCGGCACCAGCACCGCGACGCTCGACGCCGACGCGACGTCGCCGTGCAGTTCGACCAGGGACGCCCGGCCCGGATCGAACGCCAGCAGCTGACGGTCGATGCGGCCGTGTTCGCCTGCCGGGTCGTCGATTTCGGCCAGCAGGTTTTGGTACAGCGCGAGGCGGTCGGGATCGCGTTCACGCAGCACGGCCTGTGCGACGTTGGTCCGGTTCGCCTCGATGCGCATCTCCCACGGCAGTCCGTCGGTATTACCGACCTGCGAAGGGAACGCTTCGACCAACCGCTGCCGCTGCTCGGGCGTCATCGCCGCGATCTGCTCGGCGATCCGGTCCTGACTCGAGGTCGGCCACGCCGCGACGACGTCGCCCCCGGCTAGCGCGTCGCCGGCGGCCGGCAGCACGAACGCCTCCGCGATATCGCTCGCGGCGTCGGCGTCTGCGGCGTCCAGGCGATCGAGCGCCTGACCGAGCCGGCCGGTCAGCTCGGCCGCCCGCACGGCGAGCATCTGTGCGGCGACGGCCGGGACGCCGCCGGACAGCGCGACCAGCAGCTCGGAGGGTCCCGACTGCACGGATACCGATCCGGTGTCGTCGACGGCGAACCCGTCAGCGGTGGCCGCGGAGACCAACGCCGTGACGTCCGCGCGGGCCGAGGCAAGCTGGGCCGCTCCGTCGCGCGCCGCGGCGGCCCCCAGTACAAGGGCGCGAGCGATCGCATCAGCCGATGCCACAACGGTTTTCGCCTCTATACGTGCCGCGTCGGCGGCAGCGCCGGACCAGAAGCTGAACTCGGCGGCCAGGGTGTCGGCCTGCGCCGACACGAGCCGGGCGTGGCGGTCCCATCCGGCTGCCAACAGGTGCAGCGCCTCGGGACGCCAGGCTTCGGCCTGGCCGATGGTCGGCCGTGTCACCGTCCGAGGCGGTCGACGTTGCGTCGCTCCGTGCGCTCGAACGCATCAGCCGAACTCTCGGCGGCCAGGGCCCATCGGCGCATGTCGGCGACGACCCCGGCGAGCCGGGCGGCGACGAGCGCCGGCGCGGTGACGTTTCCGACCGCTGAACCGGGTAGGGCGTCTGGATCCAATTCGGCCCAACGTATCTCGGCGATCCGTTCGGCGGCGGTCATGACTCTGTCGGCGACGGTGCGCAGTTGCGACACGTCGACCTCAACGATTTCCCCCATGGCTCATGCTGACAGAACCGGGGCCAAGCGTGCCGAAGTTATCCACAGGCGCCGCGACGGACCGCGCCGACAGTGTCAACTTCGATGTCAACTCCGATGTCCACCTTCGGCGCGGCTTGCCCGACGTGGTCGCCGGGCAACCAGTAGTCTCGATGAGGTGCAGAGACGGATCATGGGCATCGAGACCGAATTCGGTGTCACCTGCACGTTCCACGGTCACCGGCGGCTGAGCCCCGATGAGGTGGCCCGCTACCTCTTCCGGCGGGTGGTGTCGTGGGGCCGCAGTTCGAACGTCTTCCTCCGCAACGGCGCCAGGCTCTACCTGGACGTGGGCAGCCACCCGGAGTACGCCACCGCCGAATGCGACAGCCTGAGCCAGTTGGTCACCCACGACCGGGCGGGTGAGCGGGTGCTCGAAGACCTGCTCATCGATGCCGAGCAACGGTTGGCCGACGAGGGCATCGGCGGCGACATCTACCTGTTCAAGAACAACACCGACTCGGCGGGCAACTCCTACGGCTGCCACGAGAACTACCTGATCGTGCGCGCGGGCGAGTTCTCGCGCATTTCCGATGTGCTGCTGCCGTTCCTGGTCACCCGTCAGTTGCTGTGCGGTGCGGGCAAGGTCCTGCAGACGCCGAAGGCGGCGACGTTCTGCCTGAGCCAGCGCGCCGAACACATCTGGGAAGGCGTGTCCAGCGCCACCACCCGCAGCAGGCCGATCATCAACACCCGCGACGAACCGCACGCCGACGCCGAGAAGTACCGCAGGCTGCACGTCATCGTCGGCGACTCGAACATGTGCGAGTCGACCACGATGCTCAAGGTCGGCACGGCGTCGCTGGTGCTGGAGATGATCGAGGCCGGGATCGCGTTCCGCGACTTCTCTTTGGACAACCCGATCCGCGCGATCCGGGAAGTCAGCCACGACCTGACCGGTCGGCGTCCGGTGCGACTCGCCGGCGGCCGGCAGGCCAGCGCGCTCGACATCCAGCGCGAGTACTACTCCCGCGCGGTGGAGTACGTGCAGACGCGGGAGCCGAATACGCAGATTCAGCAGGTCGTCGACCTGTGGGGACGCCAACTCGACGCCGTGGAGAGCCAGGACTTCGCCAAGGTCGACACCGAGATCGACTGGGTGATCAAGCGCAAGCTGTTCCAGCGCTACCAGGACCGCTACAACATGGAGCTGTCCGATCCGAAGATCAGCCAGCTGGATCTGGCGTATCACGACATCAAGCGTGGCCGCGGCGTGTTCGACCTGCTGCAGCGCAAGGGACTGGCCACTCGGATCACCACGGATGAGGACATCGAGGCCGCGGTCAACACACCGCCGCAGACCACTCGGGCCAAGCTGCGCGGGGAGTTCATCAGCGCTGCGCAGGAGGCGGGTCGCGACTTCACCGTCGACTGGGTGCACCTGAAGCTCAACGACCAGGCTCAGCGCACGGTGTTGTGCAAAGACCCGTTCCGCTCGGTCGACGAGCGCGTGAAGCGGCTCATCGCCTCGATGTAGGCCTTTCGACCTTTAGCGCGAGCGCTCAACCACGTACAGTTTCGGCGCGAAATTCTGTACCAGGGTGAGCGCTCGGCAGTTATCCACAGGCCTTGCTGGCGGTTTCGCGGCGGCGCAACCCACAATGCGGAAATGCCGCCAGAGCTCTGCGCCGTCTTCGCCGTGCAGGGCGGAGTCGCAACCTATTCGCAGATCGTGGATCACCTGAGCCGTCGCGGTATGCAGCGTCTACTGAGGACCGCCGAGCTGGTCAAGATCTTCCCAGGCATCTACAGCCGTGGTGCACCCGACGTGTTCACTAGGCTGCACGGGTTGGACCTCCGCTGCGGTGATCAGGTCGCCGTGTGTCTGGGCACCGCCGCCACGATCTTCGGCTTCGACACCGAAAGCGTCACTGACCTGCATGTTCTCAACCCGCAGAGCCGCCTTCTGCGGGACCAGGCGGGCCTTCGAGTGCATCGGCGGCAGGGCGCACCCATCACCAGCTATCGGGGTCGTCCGCTCACCACGCCGGGCTGGACCGCGGTCGAGGTGGCGCGAAGCCTGCACCGCCCGCGGGCCTTGGCGACGCTCGATGCCGCCTTGCGCAGTCAGACGTGCGATCGCCTCGACCTGCTCGCCGCCGCTGAGGCACAGGCCGGCAGGCGCGGCATCGTGACGGTTCGAGAGCTCATTCCGCTGGCCCGACCCGAGGCCGAGTCGCCGATGGAAAGCGAGGCCCGTCTCGTCATGCTCGACGGCGGATTACCACACCCCGTCCTGCAGCATGAAATTTTCGACCGAGACGGCCGGTTGTGGCGGGTCGACTTTGCCTGGCCGGATCGCAAGTTCGCCGTCGAGTTCGACGGATTCGATTACCACAGTTCGCGAGAATCGCTGCGGAAGGATCGCCAGAAGAGGGCTGCCCTCGAAGAAATCGACTGGGGGGTGATGTCGATCGTCAGCGACGATGTGCGAAGGCAGCCCGATGTGATGGTCCGCCGCATCCGTGCCCAGCTCACGCGAACGTTGGCGGCGTGAGCGCTCAACCACGTACGGTTTCGACGCGAAAATCCGTACCAGGGTGAGCGCTCGTCGCGGACCATCCACACTAGGCTGAGCCGAGTGGCGATCTCCAAAGTCGAGCGGCTGATGAACCTCGTGATCGCGCTGCTGTCGACGCGGAACTTCCTCACCGCCGAGCGGATCCGCGAAACGGTCTCCGGCTACTCCGACAGCCCCAGCGACGAAGCGTTCTCCCGCATGTTCGAGCGCGACAAGAACGAGTTGCGCGACCTCGGCATCCCGCTCGAAACCGGCCGTGTTTCGCAGTTCGATCCCACCGAGGGCTACAGGATCAACCGCGAGGCCTACGCGCTGCCCGCGGTCGAACTGACGCCCGACGAGGCGGCGGCGGTCGCCGTCGCCACCCAGCTGTGGGAGTCGCCCGAGCTGATCACCGCCACCCAGGGGGCGCTGCTGAAACTGCGCGCGGCCGGCATCGACATCGAGGCCGTCGACGCTGCTCCCGCGATCACGTCGACCGCGACGCTGCCGGGATTGCGCGGCTCGGAGGAGGTACTGGGAATCCTGTTGTCGGCCATCGATTCCGGACAGGCAGTGCAGTTCTCGCACCGGTCCTCGCGAAGCGAGCCGTACACCACTCGCACGGTGGAGCCCTGGGGCGTCGTCACCGACAAGGGCCGCTGGTATCTGGTGGGACATGACCGGGACCGGGACGCCGTGCGGACGTTCCGGCTGTCCCGGATCGGCGCCGAGGTCACGGCCATCGGACCGCCCGGCGCGGTACGACGACCACCCGACGTCGATCTACGGGAGATCGTCGGGCGCGCGGTGGGGGACTGGCCGTCGGGCGGGCAGGCCCGGGTGTGGATCGCCGAGGGCCGGGGCACCGCGCTGCGGCGACGGGCCGCCTCGGTCGCCCCGCACACGCACAACGGCCGTGCCGGTGAGGTGATCACCATCGACATCGGCACGTTCGACCGGTTGGCCCGCGAGGTCGCCAGCTACGGGCCCGACGCGGTGGCGTTGGAACCTGAGTCGCTGCGCGAGGACGTGCTGGCGCGGTTGCGGGCACAGGCGGATCGCGCATGACTACCGTGTCGACACGGCTGGTGCGGCTGCTCAACATGGTGCCGTATTTCCAGGCCAACCCGAGGATCACGTACGCCGAGGCCGCATCGGACCTCGGCGTCACCGTCAACCAGCTGCGCGACGATCTCAACCAGCTGTGGATGTGCGGCCTGCCGGGTTACGGGCCCGGTGACCTCATCGACTTCGAATTCTCCGGCGACACAATCGAAGTGACCTTCACCGCAGGTATCGACCACCCGCTGCGGCTGACCTCGCCGGAGGCGACCGGCGTGCTGGTCGCGTTGCGGGCGTTGGCCGACATACCGGGCATGGTCGACCCGGAGGCCGCGCGCAGCGCGATCGCGAAGATCGAGTCGGCCGCGGGGACCGTGGGCCACGGCGGCACGGCGGTCGACGAGCCCGCGCCCGTGGAGAGTGAGGCCGCCGCGGCGGTGCGGCAGGCGGTGCGCGACGGACGCGCGCTGTCGATCGAGTACTACTCGGCGTCGCACGACATGCTGACCAGCCGGGCCGTCGACCCGATCCGCGTCGTGCTGGTCGGCGACCACAGCTACCTGGAGGCCTGGTGCCGGTCGGCCGAGGGAGTGCGGCTGTTCCGATTCGACCGCATCGTCGACGCGCAGGTCCTCGACGAGCCGTCGGCGCCGCCCCCACCGGCCGTGCAGGCGGAACCGGACACCTCGCTGTTCGACGCTGACCCCTCGCTGCCGTCGGCGACGTTGCTGATCGACCGCTCGGCGGCCTGGATGTTCGACTACTACCCGTTGCGGGTCATCCGCGAGCTGCCCGACGGCGCCTGGGAGGCCGCGATGACGTATGCCTCCGACGACTGGATGGCCCGGTTCGTGCTCGGCTTCGGGTCGGCCGTGCGCGTGCTCGAGCCCGCCGAGCTGGCGGCCCGGGTACGCGACTCGGCCGCCGCGGCGCTGAGCGAGTACGGGGTCAACGAGTAGACTGGCCGCGACGTCTGGAGGTGACCAAATTGGGTGGTCTACAACCCTGGCACTGGGTGATCGTTATCGCTGTGTTCGTGCTGCTCTTCGGTGCCAAGAAGCTCCCGGACGCGGCGCGCTCGCTCGGCAAGTCGATGCGGATCTTCAAATCGGAGATCAAGGAGATGCAGGCCGATTCGAAATCGGACACGCGTGAGTCCGATGCCGCCGGCCGAGCGGCTCCGCCGACGCCGATCGCCTCGGAGCGGGTAGAGACGGCGCCGGAGACCGAGCAGCCGTCGGACAAACGTCCGGCCTGATCGTCACCGATCACCTAGCCGCGGCCGCGTCGCCGCGTCAGTAGGCATGCCGTGCAGACTCCAGGACTCATCAAGAAGCTCGATCCTCGCCGGCGGCGCTCCCGCGCCAATCCCGACGGCACGATGTCGCTGGTCGAGCACCTGCATGAGCTGCGCACCCGGCTGTTGATCGCGGCGGCCGCGGTCGTGGTCACGACGGTCCTGGGCTTCCTCTGGTACACCCACGGTGTCTTCGGGCTGCCCAGCCTCGGTGACTGGCTGCGTGGTCCGTACTGCGAACTGCCGGCCTCCGCGCGCGCTGACATCACCGCCGACGGGGCGTGTCGGTTGCTGGCAACCTCGCCGTTCGACCAGTTTCTTCTGCGCCTGAAAGTCGGTCTCACGGCAGGCATCGTGCTGGCCTGCCCGGTGTGGCTCTACCAGCTGTGGGCGTTCATCACCCCCGGGCTGTACAAGAAGGAGCGTCGGTTCGCGGTCGCGTTCGTCACCGTCGGCGCCGCGCTGTTCATCGCCGGCGCGGTACTGGCGTATGTGGTCCTGTCCACGGCACTTGGCTTTCTGCTCACCGTCGGTAGCGACGTGCAGGTCACGGCGTTGTCGGGCGACCAGTACTTCGGCTTTCTGATCAACCTGCTGCTGGTGTTCGGCTTCAGCTTCGAGTTTCCGCTGCTGATCGTGATGCTCAACGCGGTCGGTGTGCTGACCTATGAGCGGCTCAAGGCGTGGCGGCGCGGGCTGATCTTCGCGATGTTCGTGTTCGCCGCGCTCTTCACCCCGGGTTCGGATCCGTTCTCGATGCTGGCGCTGGCGTTCGCGTTGACGGTGCTGCTCGAGTTCGCGATCCAGATCGCGCGCCTTCACGACCGGCGCAAGGCGCGCCGCGCCGCGCTCGAGGAGGTGCCCGACGACGTCGCGGCGCCGATCGGCCCCGCCGAGCCCGTCGAGGCGCCCAGCACCGTGCCGACCTCGACGCGGCACGTGGTCGATGACGATGCCACCTAGCGAATTGGGCTGCGAGCTGGCCCGTTTCACCGAGCAGCTGACGTTTGCACTCGACGACTTCCAGCGTCGTTCATGTGAGGCGCTTCAGAACGGGCACGGCGTGCTGGTGTGCGCACCGACAGGCGCGGGCAAAACCGTCGTGGGCGAGTTCGCCGTGCATCTCGCGCTGGCCTCGGGCGGCAAGTGCTTCTACACGACGCCGATCAAGGCGCTGAGCAACCAGAAGCACAACGACCTCGTGGACCGCTACGGGCCGGACAAGATCGGGTTGCTCACCGGTGACCAGTCGATCAACGGCGACGCCGACGTGGTGGTCATGACCACCGAGGTGCTCCGCAACATGCTTTACGCCAACTCCCCGACGCTGCAGGGGCTTTCGTACGTCGTCATGGACGAGGTGCACTTCCTGGCCGACCGGATGCGCGGCGCGGTGTGGGAGGAGGTCATCCTGCACCTGCCCGACGAGGTACGCCTGGTGAGCCTGTCGGCGACGGTCAGCAACGCCGAGGAGTTCGGCGGCTGGATCCAGACGGTGCGCGGCGACACCACGGTGGTCGTCGACGAGCACCGGCCGGTTCCGCTGTGGCAGCACGTACTGGTCGGCAGGCGGCTGTTCGACCTGTTCGACTACCGCGCCACGCGCGCGTCCCGCGCTCCGAAAGCAGAGGGCCGGGAACTGCTCGTCGACCCGGAGCTGTTGCGACACATCGCACATCGGCGCGAAGCCGACCGGCTGGTCGACTGGCAGCCGCGCGGCCGCGGCCGCAACCGTGATCGACCGAGCATGTACCGCCCGCCGTCGCGTCCCGATGTGATCGGCACGCTGGACCGCGAAGGACTGCTGCCGGCGATCACGTTCATCTTCTCGCGCGCGGGTTGCGACTCTGCGGTCAGGCAGTGCCTGCGGTCCTCACTTCGGCTGACCACCGACGAGGAACGGGTTCGCATCGCCGAGGTGGTCGACCGCCGCTGTGGCGACCTGCCCGAAGCCGACCTGATCGTCCTCGACTACCACGAGTGGCGCGAGGGCCTGCTGCGCGGACTGGCGGCCCATCACGCCGGGATGCTGCCGGTGTTCCGCCACACCGTCGAGGAGCTGTTCTCCGCCGGGCTGGTGAAGGCGGTATTCGCCACGGAGACACTGGCTTTGGGTATCAACATGCCCGCGCGCACGGTGGTGCTGGAGCGGCTGGTCAAGTTCAACGGCGAGCAGCATGTGCCGTTGACGCCGGGGGAGTACACCCAGTTGACCGGGCGCGCGGGCCGCCGCGGCATCGACGTCGAGGGCCACGCGGTGGTGCTGTGGACGCCGGACGTCGAACCAGCCGAGGTGGCCGGGCTGGCGTCGACGCGGACCTTCCCGTTGCGTAGTTCGTTCGCGCCGTCGTACAACATGACCATCAACCTCGTTCAGCAGATGGGGCCGGCCCAAGCGCACAAACTGTTGGAGAGCTCGTTCGCGCAGTACCAGGCCGACCGGTCGGTGGTGGGCCTGCGGCGAGGCATCGAGCGCGGTGAGCGGATGCTCGACGAGATCGCCGCCGAACTCGCCGGCGGCCGCGATGCCGGTGTTCTCGACTACGTCCGGCTGCGGCTACAGATCTCCGAACGTGAACGCGCCCAGTCGCGGGCGTCGCGGCTGCAGCGGCGCCGGGCAGCCAACGAAGCGCTGGCTGCGCTGCGCCGCGGCGACATCATCACGATCACCCACGGTCGCCGCGGTGGGCTGGCCGTCGTGCTCGAACCGGCGCGCGACGACGACGATCCGCGACCGCTGGTGTTGACCGAACACCGGTGGGCCGGACGGATTTCGTCCGCCGACTACTCGGGCACCTCGGCGCCACTGGGCTCGATGCCGCTGCCCAAGCGGGTCGAGCACCGCAATCCGCGTGCTCGGCGCGACCTGGCGTCGGCGCTGAACTCCGCGGCGGCGCGCCTCGACATCCCGGCAGGCAAAGCCAAGCGCAGCGGCAAAGCCGGCGAGGAACGCGACATCGACCCCGAATTAGCCGCGCTCCGAGAACAATTGCGCACCCACCCAGCCCACCAGTTGCCCGACCGGGAGGAGAAGGCCCGGCTGGCCGAGCGGTACCTGCGCATCGAGCGCGACAACGAACAGATCCGGCAGAAGGTGGCGGCCGCGACGAACTCGTTGGCGCGCACGTTCGACCGGATCGTGGTGCTGCTGACCGAACGCGGTTTCATCACCGGGCCTGCGGAGGACCCCGAGGTGACCGACGACGGTCGGCTGCTGGCCCGGATCTACAGCGAGAGTGATTTGTTGGTGGCGGAGGCGTTGCGCACCGGCATCTGGGAGGGGCTCGACGCGGCCGAACTGGCTGGTGTGCTCTCGGCCGTGCTCTACGAATCCCGCGGCGACACGCCGGGCGGACGCGACGGGGCCGACATTCCGACCGGCAAGCTGCGGCGGGCGCTGAACCATACCCGGCGGTTGTGGACGGAACTGCGCGCCGACGAGCAACGTCACCGCATCAACCAGAGCCGCGAGCCCGACGACGGCTTCGTCGCGGCGATCTTCCGGTGGGCCACCACCGGCGACCTGACCAGCGCGCTGGCCGCCTCCGACGCGGCGGGCAGCGGTTCGCCGTTGTCGGCGGGCGATTTCGTCCGGTGGTGCCGTCAAGTGCTCGACCTGCTCGACCAGGTGCGCAACGCCGCACCGACCCCGGCGCTGCGGACCACGGCGAAACGCGCGATCAACGACATTCGCCGCGGCGTCGTGGCGGTCGACACCGGTTAGATCAGTCGGGGCACGAAGAAGTCGAGGCCGCTGCGCCCGCCTGAATATGTCATCGCAAGTGCATGCAACGGTAGGGTGTTGAAGCACGACACCGGATGTACTCGCGGCTCGGCCGCGGTCGATCAAGGAGTGAGATGAGCGGACCGCAGGGATCTGATCCGACGCAGTCATGGCCCGGCCAGCAGCCGGACCAGCCGACGGACCAGCCGTCCAGCGAGTCGTCGGCCAACCAGCCGTGGCAGCCGCAGCCGCAGAGCAGCGAACCGACGCAGGCCGCGCCGCAGTGGCAGCCACCCGCCTACGACCCGTCACAGGCGCAGCAGTACCCGGGGTACCAGCAGCCCGCGTACCAGCCGCCGCAGCAGTATCCGGCGACCGAGCCGCAGTACGGCCAGCAGCCCGGCGAGTACAACCCGCAGGCCTACCAGCAGCCCGGTCAGTACGGGCAGCCGCAGTACGGCCAGTACGGGCAGCAGCCGGGCCAGCCGCAGTACGGCCAGCCGCCCACGGGGCAGTACGGGCAGCCGGGCCAGTACGGTCAGTACCCGCAGTACCAGCAGCCGGGCGCCGAGGATGGCTCGAAGCGCTCGATGGCGGTGATCGGCGGCGTGATCGGCCTGCTGGCCGCGGTGATCGTCGCGGTGGTGTTGGTGCTGGGGTTCTGGAAGCCCGGGTTCTTCGTCACCACCAAGCTCGACATCGACGCCGCACAGTCCGGGGTGCAGCAGGTCCTCACCGACGAGGCGAACGGTTACGGTGCCAAGAACGTCAAGGACGTCAAGTGCAACGACGGCCAGAACCCGACCGTCGAGAAGGGCGCGACGTTCGACTGCGAGGTCAGCATCGACGGCACCAAGCGTCAGGTGACCGTCACGTTCCAGGACGACGACGGCACCTACGAGGTGGGCAGGCCCAAGTAGCGGGCCGGCGGCGGCTCAGCCGTCGGGTAGCCCGTCGAGGGCCTTCTGCAGCCGGCCTATCGACGACGTGACGCCGTAGGTCTCGGCGAGCTTGACGACCTTGCGTGGATGTTCGGCGGCCAGCGGCAGCGCGTCCGACGGCGTCGACCAGTCCAGATCGGCGTCGGTGGCGACCTTGACCACCGGGCCGGCCGCCTCGATGTAGTCGGCCGCGTTGCGCAGCTTCGTCCGATACGCCTTGCTCATCTTCGATTTCGGGTCGTTGGCCGCGGCGAGGATCTTCTCCAGTGAGCCGTGCTGCGCCAGCAGCGTCGCGGCCGTCTTCTCGCCGATTCCCGGCACGCCGGGCAGGCCGTCGCTCGGGTCGCCGCGCAGCAGCGCGAGCTCGGCGTATGCGGGCCCGGCGCGCTCGACCGGCACACCGTACTTCTCGGCGACCTCCGTCGGCCCCCACTTGGTGGCCTTGGCCAACCCGCTGCCGAGGTAGAGCACCCGGACCGGTACCGGCTCGTCGCGCACCAGCTGCAGCAGATCCCGGTCGCCGCTGACCACCACGACGGGATCGCGTTGTTCGCGGGCGACCAGGGTGCCGAGCACGTCGTCGGCCTCACACTCGGCCGCTCCGGCGGTGGGGATGCCGAACGCGTCGAGAATCTCGAAGATCATGTCGACCTGCGGCGTGAGGTCGTCGGGCACCACCTCGACATCGGGCTCGCCGTCGGGGTGCTCCTCGAGCACCCGGTGCGACTTGTAGGACGGGATGAGGTCGACGCGCCACTGCGGTCGCCAGTCGTCGTCGCGGCACACCACCAGCCGCGAGGGACGTTCGCGGGTGATCACGGTCGCGACGGCGTCGAGGAAGCCGCGCAGCGCGTTGACCGGGCGGCCGTCGGGCGCCTTGATCTTGTCCGGGATTCCGAAATACGAGCGGAACCACATGCTGGCGCCGTCGAGCAGCACGAGGGATGACATGCGAGCCATCCTGCCAGTGCATCCGTCGCCGGATTAGCCTCATGGCATGAGCGCCAGTCGATTCAGCTCCGATGTCTACGCGCACCGACTCGCCGCGGCGGCGTCCGCGGCGGCCGATGCCGGCCTCGCGGGCCTGGTCATCACGCCGGGCTACGACCTGCGCTACCTGGTCGGCTCGCGGGCGCAGACCTTCGAGCGGCTCACCGCGCTGGTGCTGCCCGCCGACGGCGACCCGACCATCGTGGTGCCGCGCCTGGAGTTGGCGGCGCTCAAACACTCCGCGGTACCCGAACTCGGCCTGGCGGTGCAGGACTGGGTCGACGGCGACGACCCGTACGCGCTCGTCGGGCAGGCGCTCGGCAGCGGCAAGGCCGTCGCGGTGACCGACTCGATGCCCGCACTGCATCTGCTGCCGCTCGCCGATGTGCTGGGCGCGGTGCCGGTGCTGGCCACCGGCGTGCTGCGGCGGCTGCGGATGATCAAGGACGCCGCCGAGATCGATGCGTTGCGCAAGGCCGGCGCGGCCATCGACCGGGTGCACGCGCGGGTGCCGCAGTTCCTGGCGCCCGGCCGCACCGAGGCCGACGTCGCTGCCGACATCGCCGAATCCATTGTCGCTGAGGGGCATTCGGCGGTGGCGTTCATCATCGTCGGGTCGGGCCCGCACGGGGCCGACCCGCACCACGAGTGTTCGGACCGAGAACTGCGGGCCGGCGACATCGTCGTCGTGGACATCGGCGGGCCGTATGAGCCCGGCTACAACTCCGACTCCACCCGCACGTACAGCATCGGCGAGCCGGATCCCGACGTGGCGCGGCGCTACGCGGTGCTGCAGCGCGCGCAGCAGGCCGCGGTCGCGGCGGTCCGGCCCGGGGTGACCGCCGAGCAGGTCGACGCCGCGGCGCGCGACGTGCTGGCCGCCGAGGGGCTGGCCGACGCGTTCGTGCACCGCACCGGCCACGGCATCGGGCTGTCAGTGCACGAGGAGCCCTACATCGTGGCGGGCAACACGCTCACGCTCGAAGAGGGCATGGCCTTCTCCGTCGAGCCCGGTATCTATTTCCCCGGCGAGTGGGGCGCGCGCATCGAGGACATCGTGGTCGTCACCGCCGACGGTGCCATGGCGCTCAACACCCGGCCACACGAGCTGGTGGTGGTGCCCACGGGCGCGAGTTAGGCCTCGACCCGGTCCAGCAGGTCCGACGACCCGAGCACCCGCTCGACCCGGACCTCGATGACGACGCGTTTCGGGTTGACCCGGGGTGTGCGGTAGCGCTGCGCATACCGCAGCTCGGCGTCACGGACGGCGTCGGGATCCGCGTTGACCTTGGCCTTGCCCTCCAGCGACAGCCAGCGGGCGCCGTCGACCTGGCTCAGCACCGCGACGCCCTGCCCATCGGCGTTCACCGCCTTCTGGGACCCGCCGCTGGTGATGACGCGGGCGATGTGGGTCTTCGGGTCGAACGTGAAGCCGACGGCGACGACGTGCGGTGAATTGTCCGATCGCAGCGTCGTCAGCATGGCCAGATGACGCTCGGACAGAAATGCCAGCGCGTCATCGGTCAGCCGGGTAGTTGCCTTCGCCATCGGGCTTCACCGTAGCGCAGGACATAATCGCTGCCATGACAGACACGGCTGACACCCGTCCGGCATTGGTCGTGGTTTTCGGCGGTCGCAGCGAGATCGGCGTCGAGGTGGCGACCCGGTTGGCGCCGGGAGCGACGGTGTTGCTGGCGGCCCGGCGCGCCCATGACCTCCAGGCGCAGGCGGCGGCCGTTCGCGCGGCGGGCGCCACGGCCGTGCACGTGCGTGAGTTCGACGCCGATGACCTCGCGTCGCACGGTCCGGTGGTCGACGCGATCATCGCCGAGCACGGGCCGATGGGCACCGCGGTGCTGGCCTTCGGCGTGCTCGGCGACCAGGCGCTCGCGGAGAAGGATGCCGCTCACGCCGCGGCGATTCTGCACACCGACTTCGTCGCACAGGCCAGCCTGCTGACGGTGCTCGCCGCGGCGATGCGCGGCGCAGGATCCGGGTCGATCGTCACGTTCTCGTCGATCGCCGGCGTGCGAGTGCGCCGCGCCAACTACGTGTACGGGTCCGCCAAGGCCGGGCTGGACGGCTTCTGCCGCGGGCTGGCCGACGCCCTGCACGGTTCGGGGGTGCACCTGCTGTTGGTGCGGCCCGGATTTGTGATCGGGCGGATGACGGCGGGCATGTCGCCGGCGCCGCTGTCGACCACACCGGCGAAGGTCGCCGACGCGACCGTCCGCGCACTCCGCAGAAGGCGAGGCGTGGTGTGGGTGCCCGCGCCGCTCGCACTGCTGGCATTCGCGTTCCGGGTCACGCCGCGGTTCGTGTGGCGGAGGATGCCGCGATGATCGTCGTGGTCGGTATCGGCGCCGACGGGATGGCCGGACTGTCACCGGATTCGAAGTCCGAACTACAAAGGGCAACAGTGGTTTACGGTTCGCGGCGCCAACTCGCGCTGCTGGACGACACCGTCACCGCGGCGCGCCGGGAGTGGCCCACACCGATGCTGCCCGCCCTGCAGGCGCTGCTGGAGGGCGTCGACGGAGACGTGCACGTGGTGGCGAGCGGCGACCCGCTGCTGCACGGCGTGGGTAGCTCGCTGATTCGCCTCTACGGCGCCGAGCGGGTGACCGTGCTGCCGCACGTGTCGTCGGTGACACTGGCCTGTTCGCGGCTGGGGTGGGCGGTGCAGGAGATCGAGGTCATCAGCCTGGTGCAGGGCGACCCGCACACCGCGGTGCGCCGCGGCGGGCAGGCCGTCGTGATGTCGCGCGACGGCGCGACCCCTGCGGCGCTGGCACGCCTGCTCACCGACACCGGTCGCGGCGACTCCGAGGTCAGCGTGCTCGAGCAACTCGGCGGTCCTGCAGAGCGCCGCCGAACCGCCACCGCACGCGACTGGGCGGCGCGGCCCCCGGACGACGTCGACGACCTCAACGTGGTCGCGGTGCGCTACCTGCCCGACGAGCGGCAACTCGGGGTGCTGCCCGACGAGATGTTCGCCAACGACGGCCAGCTCACCAAGCAACCGGTGCGGGCGGTGACGCTGGCGGCGCTGGCGCCGCGGCCCGGTCAACTGCTGTGGGATGTCGGCGCCGGATCGGGCAGCGTCGCGATCGAATGGTGTCGCAGCGGCGCCGGGTGTCGGGCGATCGCCTTCGAACGCGACGAACAACGCCGCAACCGCATCACCGACAACGTGGTCGCGTTCGGCGCGCGGGTGGAGGTGCAGTGCGCCGCGCCCGAGTCGTTCGAGTCCGTCCCCGCGCCCGACGCGGTCTTCGTGGGCGGCGGCCTGACGCAGCCGGGGCTGCTGGAGGCGTGCTTCGACCGGCTGCCCCCCGGCGGCAGGCTGGTCGTCAACGCCGTCACGGTGGAGACTGAAGCGCTTGTCGCCCAGTGGTATTCACAACAGGGTGGTGAGCTCCGGCGCTTCGAGCACCACCGCGGCGAGCCGCTCGGCGGGTTCACCGGATGGCGTCCGGCGATGCCGATCACGCAGTGGGCGGTGACCAGAAGATGACCGTCTACTTCATCGGCGCCGGACCGGGCGCGGCGGACCTCATCACCGTGCGTGGTCACCGACTGCTGAGCCGCTGCCCGGTCTGCCTCTACGCGGGTTCGATCATGCCCGAGGACTTGCTGGCGCTGTGCCCGCCGGACGCCCGCGTCGTCGACACCGGCCCGTTGACGCTCGAACAGATCGTCACCGAACTCGCCGATGCCCACGCCGCCGGCCTCGACGTGGCGCGGTTGCATTCCGGCGATCCGTCGATCTACAGCGCGCTCGCCGAGCAATGCCGCCGCCTCGTGGATCTCGGTGTCGACTACGAAATCGTGCCGGGAGTACCGGCTTTCGCCGCGGCCGCTGCCGTGTTGGGCCGCGAGCTCACCGTTCCCGGTGTCGCGCAGACGGTCACGTTGACCCGGGTGGCGACGCTGTCGACCGCGATGCCGGACGGTGAAGATCTGTCGACGCTGTCGGCGCCCGGTGCCACGCTGGTGCTGCATCTCGCGGCCGCGCAGATCGACGCGATCGTCCCGCAGCTGCTGGCCGGCGGGTACCAGCCCGAAACACCCTGCGCCGTGGTGGCGTTCGCGAGCTGGCCGCAGCAGCAGGTGGTGCGGTGCACGCTCGCGGACTTGGCGGTGCAGACGAAGGCGGCGGGCATCACCCGCACCGCGGTGATCATCGTGGGAGACGTGCTGGCGGCCGAGGGGTTCACCGACAGCTACCTGTACTCGTCGGATCGGATTCGGCGGGGCCGACACTGATGCGAATACTGCTGCTGGGCGGAACATCTGAAGCCCGCTCGCTGGCCGCTCGACTGCATCCCGACATCGAAGTGCTCAGTTCGCTCGCCGGCCGGGTGCCCCACCCCGCGTTACCGGTGGGCGAGGTGCGCATCGGCGGCTTCGGCGGCGTCGACGGGCTGCGGCGCTGGCTGTCCGACAACGGGGTCGACGCAGTCGTCGATGCCACGCACCCGTACGCGGCGACAATGACCGCCCACGCTGCTGTCGTCTGCGCCGAGTTGCGTCTGCCGCATCTGGTGTTGGTGCGGCCGGCCTGGCCGACCGGTGACGCGCTCGTCGTGAGCTCTGATGTCGAGGCGGCGAAAACCGTTGCCGCCGAGCCGTTCAGGCGGGTGTTTCTGACCACCGGGCGCTCCGGCGCCGCGGCGTTCAAGGACGTCGACGCGTGGTTTCTGATTCGGGCCGTCACGCCGCCCGACGCCCAGGATCTGCCGCGTCGTCACCAGGTGGTGCTGTCGCGCGGGCCGTACCGCTACGACGACGAACTGACGCTGCTGCGTGAGCACGGCATCGACGCGTTGGTCACCAAGAACAGTGGCGGGCAGATGACCCGCCCGAAACTGGATGCGGCTGCGGCCCTTGGAATTGCGGTGGTCATGGTGGACCGCCCGCCGCTGCCGTCCGGGGTGGCGACGGTCGCCACCGTCGACGACGCGGTCACGTGGGTCAGGGCGATGGGTACGACTTGATCAGCTCGAGGGTCTCGAGCTCCCGAATCGCCTGACAGCCCCTGCTCAACATGGTGAGGATCATCTCGTCACCGCGCTCGGTCGACGAGGCAAATGCGTATCCGAGTGCCGTGAGCACGGGAGCCTGTACCGCTCCCAACCGGTAGTCGCGCCAACAGGTGTCGAGGGCGTAATCCTTGACACCGTGACTTGCGAGCGCCTCATGGTAGACCTGCACGAGGTCCTTTTCGACGGTTGACCGGATCTGCGGTGTCAGGCTGGTCGCGGTGAAGTACGCAAGGTCGCGGGCAGGCAGGCCGACCCCGACTGTCTGCCAGTCGACGATGCTGATGCGCCTGCGGTCAGGGTCGAACAGCATGTTGTCGAGGCGGTAATCGCCATGCATCACCGCGAACCGGCCAGGCTCTGCCAACAGCCACGGAGTCACCAACGCCATTGCCGAGGCGAGGGTTTCGCGGTCCTCGGCGCTCATCGAGTCGCCGAGCTTGTCGATGGTGATCTCGGCCGCCATCCGGCACACCTCACCCATGCCGGTGGCCGCCGCCTCGTCGCCGGGTTTGGGCATCGCGATCCCCGACAGCTGCAGCCAGACACCGTCGCACCAGGTGGGGCCGTGCAGGCCCGCGAGGGCCTCGACCGCCAGCCGGGCCTCCCGCTCGGTGCATCCGGCGATCTGATCGCCCTGCACGGCGGGTGCCATATCGGCGAGTATCAGGACGAAATCAGTTCCGTCGTCGGTGATGTCGCTGTGAAAGCATTCGGGGACCGGGATGGCCACCTTGTCGGCGACGTCGGTGTAGAACTCGACCTCGGAGCGGTAACCGAGCGCCACGCGTTCACGAACGGCATCGTCCTGCGCAGGCAGCTTGACCGCGAAGGTGGCAGGCAGCGCGGTCTGCTCCGTGGAGTACGTCACCGCCACCCGATACGTGGCGCCGGTCTGGCCGGTGCCGATCGGCATCACGTCAACGGCTTCGACGTCAACGCCCAGCACCGAACCGAGCCAGCCCGGCGTCACATCTGCCGGACCGCGGGGAATGGTCATGCGCCGAAACGCTATCGGTAGGGGCGACAGTCGTCAACGAGGCTGGGCGGCAGCCAGTCAGAGTCGCGAGAGGCGCAGCCGCCACGCCTCTGGTCCGCGCTCGAGATAGTCCACCGAGATCCGCCCCGACGTGCGGTCGTGCAGCTGCCGCAGCAACGGCACCGGGTCGTGCGGCGCGACCAGCACCATGCTGGCGCCGACCGGAACGGCGTCGAATGCGCCGAAGACGGTCGCGTGGCGGATCGAGTGTGGAACCTCGCGCACGTCGAGCACGGGCTCCCCGGCGTCGGACTCGCAGCCGCACCTGTGCCCGCCCTCGACGCCGTGATGGCCGCCGAGCAACTCGTGCATCCCACCGAGGGCGTCCGCGAGGGAGACGTGTGGGTCGGCGGCCACGATCGGCAGGATCCGATCGTTCTCGTCGACGAGGTGGGTATCGAACAGCACCCGCAGCGCATGACCGGCCGCGGCGGCGCGCATTGGTGACGTCTCGGTCTGAATCCGGTCCACCAGGCCGCCGATGATGTGGTGCACGGCGATCATCGACTCGATCAACGGTCTGGCGCGCTCCGTGTTGGCGGCCGCGGGATACAGACGGGCCTCTTCAGCTGCGGCGTGTGGTAGCAGCTCACCGGTCAGAAACTCCGTTGCGGCCGCACGCGCCGCCTCGAAGTCGGCGCCGCGCTCGGCGGCCGACAGCATCGCCTCCGTGAGCGCCTGCATACGTCCGGCCAGCTCGGCGTGATGGTTCCTGACCGTATCGGCCGCCTCCGCGTCGGCAGATGTGGTCGCGACGATCACCTCATTGATGGTCATGATGGGTTCCTTTCCGGTGCGCTGGTCCAACTACTCGCAATTTACTACAATAATTTCCGTGGTAAATAGTGCATCGCCTCTCGGCCCCGCGCCGGTGCCCTCGGCGACCGGCCAGGTGCCGCTGTCCGGGCAGCGGCTGCGGGTGCTCGAGCACGTGCGATCCCACGCCCCGGTCCGGACAATCGACGCGGCCGCCGCGCTGGGGTTGCATCAGAACACCGTCCGCGAACACCTGGACGCGCTGGTTGACCTCGGACTCGTCGAGCGCGCCACCGAACCCGCCGTCGGACGCGGGCGGCCGGCCGCCCTGTATCGGCCGTCCGCCGCCGATCCCACCCTGCTGGCCCGCGACTATGCGGGCCTTGCCACTGCGCTGGCCGGGCATCTGGCCCGCACCAGCGCCGACCCGGAGCGCGACGCGCGCGCCGCCGGCGTCGAGTGGGGACGCGAGCTGGTCGAGGGGACCACCCGCTCCGACGGCGACCCGCGGACGACAGTGCTCGACGCGCTGACCCGGCTGGGCTTCGCTCCCGACGACGACGACGGCGCCGAGCGCGGTGTGGCACTGCGCCGCTGTCCGCTGCTCGACGCCGCCCGCCGCTATCCGAGCGTGGTCTGCCAAGTCCACCTCGGCATCGTCGAGGGATTGCTGCAGAGCATCGACGCGCGCACGGGGCCGGGCCTCGACCTGATCCCTTTCGCCGAGCCCGGTGCCTGCCGGCTGTTCCTGCCGGACCACGCGGTGAAACAGCATGACTGACAAGAGAATTCCATCACCGGCGGCGCTGTTGGCGCCCGGAGGCTTCGCGCTGCTGGCCGCCACGGCCCAGCCGGTCGGGGTACCCGCATGAACCGCAGTCGATGGCATCTGCGAGTCGGGTCGATCGTATTCGCCTGGCTTGCAGCGCTTGTCGTGGTGGCACTGGTGCACCGATCCGTGCCGATATCCGGCTGGTTGCTGATCCATCTGCTCGGACTGGGGGCGGCAGGCAACGCGATCCTCATCTGGAGCCGCCACTTCACCGATGCGCTGCTGCGCCGGCCGCCGGATCCGTCGCGGGCCGGGCAGGCCTGGCGCATCGGGGTTTTCAACGTCGGTGCGGTCGCGGTGGTCGCCGGCATGATCGTCGACCTCTGGCCGGTAATACTGGCCGGTGGCGTCGCGGTCGGCGCCGTCGCGCTGATCCACGCGGTCACGCTGATCCGGCAACTGCGCCGCGCACTGCCTTCGCGCTTCGGGGACACCGTGCGTTATTACGTCGCTGCGGCAGCGCTGCTTTCGGTCGGCGCCGGCCTGGGCGTGGCCATGGCGAACCCAGCATTGCCTGGCACCAGCCATGACCGGTTCGTCATCGCCCATGCGGCGGTGAACCTGTTCGGGTTTGTCGGGCTTTCGGTGCTCGGCACGTTGGTCACGCTGTGGCCGACGATGCTGCGCACCCGGATGGCCGACGGTGTCGAGGTGGCCGCCCGGCGCGGATTGCCTGTTCTGGTAGCCGGATTGGGTGTGGGGGCGTTGGGGGCGGTGGCCGGCTCACCGGTGCTGACCGCCGCAGGCGCGCTCGGCTACCTCGCCGCGGCCGGTTATGTGCTCATGCCTCACCTCGACGAGGTGCGCCGCAAGCGGCCGGGCAGCTTCGCGACGCTGTCGGTGTTTTCCGGAGTGGTGTGGCTACTGGGTTCGCTGAGTTATGCCGTCGTCGCCTTCGCCACCGCACCGACGTGGCCTGCGGTGCTCGACAGGGCCGGCCCGCTCACCGTCGCGGTGCTCGCCGGCTTCCTGGTGCAGGTTCTGCTGGGCTCGCTCTCGTATCTGACGACCATCGTGGTCGGCGGTCGCGCTTCGGCGATCGCGGCGACAACGGAACTGGAGCGCGGTGCGCCGTGGCGGCTGGCGGTCGCCAACTTCGCGCTGCTGCTGTGTGTGCTGCCGACGCCGAGCTTGGTGCGGATGGCTGCGTCGGTGTTGGTGCTGGCGGCGTACGCCGCGTTCCTGCCGCTGCTGGTGCGGGCGGTGTGGCTGGCACGGAAGAATCGCGATACGCCGTCGACGCCGGGTCCGCCCCCGGCAGGACCGTCGGCTCGGCACCGGCTCGGAGTCGCGGCAGCCGGGCTGGGTGTGGTGGTGCTGACGGCCGCAGCCGCCGTGGCCGCCGACCCCGCCGCGGTCGGTATCTCCACGGCCCCAACAGCGTCGGTGACTGCGACGGGCCAGACCACCGAGGTCGAGGTGCACGTCGAGGGCATGCGCTATGTGCCCGACACCATCGAGGTGCCCGCCGGAAACCGTTTGGTGGTCACACTCGTCAACACCGGTTCCGACCGCCACGATCTGGTGCTGTCGAACGGGACACGCACCGGGCGCCTCACGCCGGGAGAGACGGCTGTGCTCGACGCCGGGGTGATCGGCACCGACCTGGACGGCTGGTGTTCGGTGGCCGGGCACCGCCAGATGGGCATGACCATGGCGGTGCGGACAGGTGGTGCCCCGGCACAGGAAACGGTCGCCCCGACGATCAGCGCCGACGACATCGCGCGCAGCCTCACCGCGCACCCGGGCGCGGGTTTCGTGCCGCACGACCCAGTGCTGGCGGCGGCGACGCCGGACCACCGCATCACCTTGTCGGTCACCGAGACCGAGCGGGAGGTGTCACCCGGAATCACCCAGCGGCTGTGGACATTTGGCGGCAAGGCGCCGGGACCGACGCTGCGGGGCAAGGTCGGCGACGTCTTCGAGATCACCCTCGTCAACGACGGCACCATCGGGCACTCGATCGACTTCCACGCCGGGGCGCTGGCCCCCGACGTGCCGATGCGCACGATCCAACCAGGCGAACGACTGGTCTACCGGTTCACCGCGCCGCGCGCCGGGGTGTGGCTGTATCACTGTTCGACGATGCCGATGTCGGTACACATCGCCAACGGCATGTTCGGCGCGGTGATCGTCGATCCGCCGGACCTGGCACCGGTCCACCGCGAATACCTGCTGGTGCAGTCCGAGTACTACCTCGGTCCGCCGGGCGGTGAAGTCGACGCCGCCAAAGTCGCCACCGACGAGCCAGACCTGGTGGTCTTCAACGGCTACGCCAACCAGTACGACCACGCGCCGCTGACCGCCCGGGTCGGGGAGCGGGTTCGGATCTGGGTGCTGGCCGCCGGACCGAACCGCGGCAGCTCCTTCCACGTCGTCGGCGGCCAGTTCGACACCGTGTGGTCGGAGGGCGACTATCGGTTGCGACGGGGTCCCGGCGGCGCGCAGACGCTCGGATTGTCCGCGGCCCAAGGCGGATTCGTGGAGCTGAGCTTCGAGCAGCCGGGGCACTACCCGTTCGTGACGCACGCGATGGTCGACGCCGAACGCGGCGCGCACGGGGTCATCGCGGTCACCGCTCAGCCGGGGTAGCGGCGCGGCGTGAAGACCCGGTCGCCGTCGCCGGAATACCACTGCGTCTGCGAGGAGCCGACGATCAGCAGGCAGCGCATGTCGACGTCGGCGGGGTTCAAGTCGGCCAGTCGCACCACCGTGACCTGTTCGCGGGGTCCGGACACGTCGCGGCCGATCACCACCGGAGTGCCGGGGTCGCGATGCTCGAGCAGCAGCTCTCGCATCGCCCCGACCTGCCAGGTGCGGGTCTTCGAGGCCGGGTTGTAGATCGCCAGCACCAGGTCGGCCGCCGCGGCCGCGGTCAGCCGCGCGGCGATCACGTCCCACGGCTTGAGCCGGTCCGACAGCGAGAGCACCGCATAGTCGTGGCCCAGCGGGGCGCCGACGCGGCTGGCGACGGCCTGCGCGGCCGTCATCGCCGGGATCACCCGCACGTCGACGTCAGGCCACTGTTTGGCTTCTTCCAGCACGGCGGTGGCCATCGCGAACACGCCGGGGTCACCGGAGGACACCACCGCGACCGCGCGGCCCTGTTCGGCCAGCGTGCAGGCCAACCGCGCGCGGGCCGGCTCGTCGGTGTTGTCGCTCGGATGTTTGCGCTGATCGTCGCGGGCGGCGATGCGGTCGAGGTAGGGGCCGTAGCCGATGAGGTCGGTGGCCGCGGCCAGCTCGCGCCGCGACTGCGGGGTCATCCAGTTCGGGTCGCCGGGTCCCAGGCCCACGACGGCGACGCTGCCGGTGGTCTGTGCGTGACGCGGTCGCCCCGGCAACATCGCCAGCGAGAAATACGGGACCGATTCGTCATCGACGTCGCCTGCGCCAAGCACCCGCTGCCGCGGCGTGCTCGCACGCTCGACGTAGAAGGCTTCGTCCAACCGGCCGGTCGCCGAAAGAGCTTTGCGCACAGCAGGATACGAGCGACCCAACTTGAGCATCACCGCTGCGTCGGTGTCGGCGAGCCTGCGCTCGAGCTCATCGGCGGGCAGTGTGCCGGGCAGGATCGTCAACACCTCGTCGCCCTGGACCAGGGGAGTGGCCACCGCTGCCGAAGCCGCGCTCACCGACGTCACCCCCGGCACGATGACCGCGTCGAACCGCTCGGTCAACCGGGTGTGCATGTGCATGTAGGAGCTGTAGAACAGCGGGTCGCCCTCGGCGAGGAGGGCCACGTTGCGGCCGACCTCCAGGTGGGCGGCGATGCGGTCGGCGGACTCGCGGTAGAAGTCCTCGATCGCTCCCGCGTAGCCGCCGGGGTGATCGGTGGTTTCGGTGGTGACCGGGTAGACCAGGTGCTCCTCGATCTGGCCCGGCCGCAGATACGGCTCCGCGATGCCGCGCGCGATGCTGTTGCCGTGCCGCGCGCTGTGGTACGCCACGACGTCGGCCTCTCCGATCACCCGTGCCGCCTTGACGGTGACGAGTTCAGGGTCGCCGGGTCCGAGCCCGACGCCCCACAGCGTTCCCCTGGTGTCGCTCATTCTCGTTCGTTGGCAATCGCGTTCACGGCCGCGGCGGCCATCGCACTGCCGCCGCGACGGCCCGTCACCACGAGATACGACATTCCGCGGGGCCGGTCGACGAGTTCCTGCTTGGACTGCGCGGAGCCGACGAAGCCGACCGGTCCGCCCAGCACCGCGGCGGGCGTCGGGGCGCCGTCGTCGAGGAGTTCGAGCAGCCGGAACAGCGCGGTCGGCGCGTTGCCGATGGCCAGCACGGCACCGCCGAGCCGGTCGGCCCAGAGGTCCACGGCGGCCGCCGACCGGGTGGTGCCCAGGCGGTCGGCCAGGTCAGGCGCTCGCTCGTCGGCCACCAGCGAGACCACTTCGTTTCCGGCTGGCAGGCGCGAGCGGGTGATGCCCGCGGCGACCATCGAGGAATCACACAGCACCGGCGCCCCGGCGGCCAGTGCGGCGTGGGTCTTGGCGACCACGTCCGGGCTGAACGCCACGTGGTCGGTGACGTCGACCTGTCCGCAGGTGTGGATCAGCCGGACGACCACGCGCGCCACGTCGTCGGGGAACCGAGCCAGGTCCGCCTCGTCGCGAATCGTCGCGAACGATTGCCGGTAGATCTCCCCGGCGTCGCGGATGTAGTCGAGCACGCGATCACCCTACGGGGGCGTGTCGCGCGCCTGGTATCCGTCTCCGGTCGCCACCAGCACCTCACCCGCAGGCGGGCTGCCGCAGGCCCTGTCGCAGCCCACGAAATGGCGGTGGACTGGGCTTGGATCGGCAGCCGCGGCGGCGGCGTCTGCGCGGACATCGGCCCTCGAGTGCTCACAGCCCGGGCTTCCCGTGCACGCGCTGACCGAAAGCCAGGGGGAGTTCTCGTCGAACACGAGTCCCAGGGGCGCGAGGACGCGCAGGGCGACGTCGGCGGCTTCCTCGTCGAGGTCGAAGACGAGGATCGAGCGCCACGGCGTGATCGCCATCGGCGCCCCGATCGCGGTCAGGTACTCGGCGGTCCGGGCGGGCAGCACGCCGAGCGGAACCGCGGCGCCCAACGTGACGCGGCCGTCGTGCTGGACGAGCCAACCGACGGGCGGCCGCGTGACCGCTGGCCACGTCGCTCCCGGCGCTTCGGACGGGATCAGATCGCCGAGCAGAGCGTCGGCATCGACGAGTTCCTTGACGCGCCAAGCGGTTCCGCGGCCGGCGGCGAATCGCCGCGCCACCGCGACCATCGCGGGCACCACATCGTTCAGCGCCAGGCGAACACCGGTGTCGCGGCCCGCCAATAGCAGCGCGGCGGTATCAGACTGGACGTGGACGCCGACGTCCGCGCCTAGGCCCGAGATGTCGGCGCGGCCGTCGTCGATGCCGAACAGGAACCGGCCACCCAGAGCGGCCAGTTCCGGATCGGCGCAGATCGCCTCGTCGAGGTCGGTGATCAGCGCACGGATGTCGGCGGCCGGCCCGACCCGCCCGGACAGCGGTGAGGCGACGATGTTGCGCACGCGTTCGTGGGTCGGCGACGGCAGCAGACCGGCGGACGCCGCGGCGTCGGCGACCGCAGCCGTGTCGGTGACGCCACGGATCTGGAGGTTGCCCCTCGAGGTCAGTTCGAGCGTGCCCGCAGCCCAGTCGGTGGCCGCCCGCGCGAGCGTCTCCAACTGCACGGTCGTGATGGCGCCGCCCGGTAACCGCATCCGCGCCAGCGCACCGTCCGCGGCCCGATGCACCTGCAGCGCACCGGGGCAGGCGTCCTGCTCGCGGGTCCTGGCCACCCGTTCACGGTACGCCCGCAACCCTTCGGGCCGAAGTCGTCGTCAGCTGGCCAGCGCGACAGGACTGACCACTTCGGAGTAGGTCGAGGCGTCACCGACGACGGAGCGGCTGCGGCGGCCGTGAACGTCGACCGGGACGTCGCCGGCCAAAGTGATGCGATTGAGCCGTCGATACTGGTCATCGTAGTCGGCGACGGCGTAGTGCTGCGTAGCGCGGTTGTCCCAGAGCGCGACATCGCCGGGCCGCCAGTCCCATCGAATAGTGTGCTCGAGCTTGGTGATTCGCTTCTGCAGCAGATCGAACAACGCTGCCGACTCCGTCGTGCCGAGTCCCACGAACTTCTCGACGAAATGGCCGAGCAGCAGCACTCGCTTGCCGGTCTCGGGATGCACGCGGACCACGGGATGCTCGGTTTCGTAGACGTCGGAGACGAATTCCTCTCGGTAGGACCGCTGTTCGGTGGTCGGTGACGTGTTCGGCTCGTCGTGCAGCGACGCGTAATCGTATCGATTGGTGTGCACCGCCCAGAGGCTTTCGGTCAACGCGCGCAACGCTGTTGGAAGGCGGTCGTACGCGGCCTCGGTGGACGCCCACGTCGTCGTGCCGCCGTAACGCGGCAGGGTGACGGCCCGCAGGATCGATGCCTTCGGGATCCGGTCGACGAACGTGACATCGGTGTGCCAACTGTTCGCCTTGTCGTAGCGGGAATCGATGGGCAGCAGCCGGTCCCCGCGCGAAGTGACCGTCGGGTGTGCGGCCGTGGGGGTGCCCAACGCCCGCGCGAAGGCCAGCTGAGCGTCGTCGTCGACCTTGTGCTGATTACGGAAGAAGACGACTTTGTGTTCGAGCATGGCGGCATTGATCGCGTTCGCAATTTCCGGATCGATCCCCGCGCTGAGATCGACACCGTCGACACGGGCGCCGATGTGGGCGCCGAGCTTTTTCACCCTCAGAGATGACGGCACGTGGGTAACCTCCAGACGATGCGTGAATCAAGTCGCTACGTTCGCGGTCCGAAGGTGCGACGACAAGCTTTCTGCTCAACGCGAATCGAACCGGGCGCCGTTTCGGTCCGATCAAGATCGGGTAGTGCAGCGCCGTGAGAGCACTGTGGGAGTACGTCACCGCCCACTACGCGCAGTTGGTGTTCGACTCGTACCAACACCTCAGCGCGGTCGTTCAGAGCGTTCTCATCGCGACGATCGTCGGGGTGGTGGTCGGGGTGCTGACCTACCGCAACCCGCTGGCAGCCAACCTCGCGACAGCGACGTCCAGCGTGATCCTGACCGTGCCGGCATTCGCTCTGCTCGGTCTGCTGATCCCGCTCTTCGGGCTCGGGGTGGTGCCCAGCATCGCCGCCCTGGTGCTGTACTCACTGCTGCCGATCGTGCGCAACACCATCGTCGGCCTCAACGCGGTCGATCCCGCGCTCACCGACGCGGCGCGGGGCATCGGGATGAGCAGGCTCGACACCCTGGCCCGGGTGGAACTCCGATTGGTGTGGCCGTCGATCCTGTCCGCGATGCGGATCAGCACGCAGATGTCGATGGGCGTGCTGGCCATTGCCGCCTACGTCAAGGGACCCGGTCTGGGCAACCTGATCTTCACCGGCTTGGCTCGCGTCGGCAGCCCGACCGCCGTTCCGATGGCGCTGACCGGCACGCTGCTCATCGTCGTTCTCGCGCTGGCGCTGGACGCCATTCTCGTGCTCGTCGGTCGCCTCACCACTTCGAAAGGCATTCGATGACAACGCAAATCGCACGCGAGGACACCGAATCGCACGGTAGCACTGGTGTGCGCATCGTGCTCGACCACGTGTCCAAGGTCTATCCCGGTGCCGACCGCCCGGCGGTGGACGACGTGTCGCTCGACATCCCCGCCGGGGAGATCGTGGTGTTCGTCGGCCCGTCCGGCTGTGGCAAGACCACGATGATGCGGATGATCAACCGGCTGTCGGAACCGACATCGGGCAAGATCATGATCGGCGACAACGATGCGTTGTCGATCCGGCCCACGGAGCTGCGCCGCTCGATCGGCTACTCCATTCAGCAGGCCGGCCTGTTCCCGCACATGACGATTCGCCAGAACGTGGGACTGGTGCCCGGACTGCTGCGCTGGGACCGCAAGCGCATCGCCGATCGCGTCGACGAACTGCTCGACATGGTCGGTCTGGAACCCGCGCAGTACGCCGAAAGATATCCGCGTCAACTCTCCGGCGGGCAGCAGCAGCGCGTAGGTGTCGCGCGTGCGCTGGCCGCCGATCCGCCGGTTCTGCTGATGGACGAACCGTTCGGTGCGGTCGACCCGATCACGCGCAGCACGTTGCAGGACGAACTGCTGCGGCTGCAAGGCGAACTGCGCAAGACAATCGTTTTCGTCACCCACGACTTCGGCGAGGCGGTCAAGCTCGGTGACCGGATCACGGTGCTGGGCAATCAGTCCAAGGTGCTGCAGTACGACACGCCGCAGAACATCCTCGCCAGTCCGGCCGACGACACGGTCGCCGGATTCGTCGGTTCCGGCGCATCGCTGCGCCAACTCGGCCTGATGCGGATCAAGGACGTCGAGCTGCGACCGCATCCTTCGGTGCGCCAGACGGATTCGATCGATGAAGTGCGAAACACCCTGGCCGGCAGCGAGTTCGACTGGGCCGTGGTGCTCGACAACCGTGGCCGCCCGGTCAGCTGGGTCCGGGAGAGCAAGCTCGCCAACGCCACCTCGCTGGCCGATGCCACCGAATCGCTCGACGTGGTGAGCACACAGTCGACGTTGGAGGACGCGCTGGAGGCGATCCTGGCCGAACAGCACGCCTCGGCCGTGGTGACCGGCGCGGGCAGCCGGTACGAGGGTGTGGTCACGCTCGACACGCTCATCGACACGATCACCTGGCTGCGCGCCTCGGCGGAGGCGAGCACGGACGGGCAGCCGTGACCGCCCTCGCGGACACCACGCAGTCGGCCCGCGCCGACCCGGGCGAGCGCAGAAGGCTGCTCATCCAGCCCGTGCTGGTGCTGATTGTCGCTGCAGCAGTGCTGTTCTGGGCGTTCAATCGCGACCTGACCGCCACGCAGCAGGAGAACATCAACCCCGGTAACATCGCGACGCTTATCTGGCAGCATCTGCTGATCACGATTGCGGTCACCGCGATCGTGCTCGCCGTCGGCGTTCCGCTCGGTGTGCTCGTCACGCGCCCCGGAGCCAAACTGTTGCGGCCCGTGTTCATGGGCGTCGCCAATGTCGGGCAGGCGGCGCCGGCGATCGGTCTGCTGGTGCTGCTGTTCCTGTGGACCGGTAGGACCGGGTTTTGGATCGGTGTCCTGCCGATCGCGCTGTACTCACTGCTGCCGGTGCTGGCCAGCACCATTCTTGGCATCAGTCAGGTGGACCGCTCGCTGGTCGACGCCGGACTGGGGCAGGGCATGTCCCGACGCTCGGTGCTGACGCGGGTCGAGATGCCGCTGGCGATCCCGTACATCCTTGCCGGCCTTCGCACGTCGCTGGTACTGGCAGTGGGGACCGCGACGCTGTCGTTCCTCGTCAACGCCGGCGGGCTGGGCATACTCATCGACACCGGATACAAGCTGCAGGACAACGTGACCCTGATCCTGGGCAGTGTGCTGGCCGTGTGCCTGGCCCTGCTGGTCGACTGGCTCGGCGGGCTGGCCGAGTTCTACCTCAACCCCAAGGGTCTTCGATGATCCGCCGCAGGATCGGCGTCGCGATGGCGTGTGCGCTGCTGCTGGCCGGTTGCGGCCTCGGCGCGGGTGGCGCGGTGCCGCTCAAGGTCGGGCCGGGTTCGATTCAACCGCACCCAGCGTTGGATGGCGTGCCAATCACGGTGGGCTCCAAGGAATACACCGAACAGGTGATCCTCGGTTACATCCTCGAGTACACGTTGGTGGCCGCCGGCGCCGACGTGCGCGACCTCACCGGCATCGTCGGCTCGCGCAGCACCCGGGAGGCGCAATTGTCGGGCCAGGTCGACGTCGCCTACGAATTCACCGGCAACGCGTGGATCAACTACCTCGGCCATGAGAAGCCGATCCCCGACAGCCGCGCGCAGTTCGAAGCGGTCCGCGAGGAGGACCTGGCCCGCAACGACATGGTGTGGTTGAAACCCGGGCCGATGGACGACACGTACGCGTTGGCGGCCAGCCGGGCGGTGGCCGAGCGGACCGGGGTGCGCACGCTGTCGCAGTACGCCGAGCTGGTCAGGCGAAACCCGGCCGCGGCTCGCACCTGTGTCGACACCGAATTCCGCGCCCGCCAGGACGGTTTCCCCGGGATGGCGGCGGCCTACGGGTTCGACCCCGCGCGTGCGCAGACCCCGGTGCTGCAGGTCGGCATCATCTATCAGGCGACCGCGGACGCGACACAGTGCGACTTCGGTGAGGTGTTCACCACCGACGGCCGCATCGCCGCGCTCGATCTCGTCGTGCTCACCGACGACAAGCAGTTCTTCGCCCACTACAACCCGTCGGTGACGATGAAACGCGCCTTCTACGAGGCACATCCGCAGATCGCCGAGGTGACGGCGCCGGTCACCGCGGCACTGACGAATGACGCGATCATCGAGATGAACAAGCAGGTCGACGTCGAGGGCCGCGACGCGAGCGTGGTGGCCCGCGACTGGATGGTGGCGCAGGGTTTCGTGACCGCGCAATAGCGGCGATCGCGTCAATAACCGCCCGATTCCGGCGTACGCTTTGCTCTCGCCGAAGGAGGCCTGATGGCAGAGAAGCGGGCGGTGAAGGTCGCGATCGTCGGTGCGGGCATGTCGGGCATCTGCATGGCGATCAAGCTGCAAGAGGCGGGCATCGACGACTACGTCATCTACGAATCGGCCGATGACGTCGGCGGGACCTGGCGCGACAACACCTATCCGGGGCTGACGTGCGATGTGCCATCGCGGTTCTACTCCTATTCCTTCAAGCCCAATCCGAATTCGTCGCGGTTCATGGCGCCCGGTCCCGAAATCCACTCGTACTTTCGGCAGGTCGCCAACGAACGCGGCATCCGCTCCCGCATCCGGTTCGGCACCGAGGTGACGTCTGCTCATCACCGCGACGGCCGGTGGTGGGTGGGCACCTCGGCCGGTGAAGAGCCATTCGATGTCCTCGTCACCGCGACCGGCGTGCTGCGCGTGCCGCGGTGTCCCGACATCGCAGGGCTTGAAACCTTTGCGGGGCCGTCGTTTCATTCCTCACGGTGGGACCATTCATTGTCACTGAGCGACAAGAGAATCGGGTTGATCGGGACCGGATCAACGGGTGTGCAGATCACCTCGGAACTCGGCGGTAAGGTGCGCGAGCTCACCGTCTTCCAGCGCACGCCGCAGTGGGTTTACCCGTCGCCGAATATGCGCTATCGCCCGATAACCAAAGCGGCGCTACAACGTTGGCCGATTCTCAACAGACTGGGTTATCGCTTCTGGCAGACCTACATCGAGAACTCGTTGGGCCGCGCGACGGTTGAGCGGTGCTGGCAGCGACGGTTGATGTCGGCGATGTGTCGCTGGAACTTGCGGCTGTCCGTGCGCGACCCGGAACTGCGTCGCAAGTTGACCCCCGACTACCAGCCCATGTGCAAGCGCATCGTGCTATCCGGTCACTACTACCAGTCGATCCAGAAACCGGGCGTGCATCTGGTCACCGAGGCGATCGACCATATTGAACCCGGTGGCGTCGTGACCGCCGATGGCGCGCGCCATGAACTGGACGTGCTGGTGTTCGCCACCGGGTTCGACGCTCACGCATACGTCCGCCCGATGGAGATCGTCGGCCCGGATGGCAGCACGCTCGATGAGTTGTGGGAAAACGGCGCGCACGCGTACCGGTCGGTCGCATTACCCGGCTTTCCGAACCTGTTCATGCTGATGGGCCCGCATTCGCCGGTCGGCAACCAGTCGCTGGTCATCATCGCCGAAGATCAGGCCGATTACGTGATGTGGTGGATCAATCAGATCCACGACGGCCGGGTGTTGACGGCGGCGCCGACCGAGGCGGCCACCAAGGAATACAACGAAGACATGAAAGCCGCTATGCCACAAACGGTTTGGCTGACCGGATGCAACAGCTGGTATCTCGGCAAGGACGGCCTACCTGAGCTGTTCCCCTGGCGGCCGAGCCGGCACCGCGAGCTGCTGCAGGTGCCCGATGTCGCCGACTTCGAGGTTCGCACCGGCTGAGTAGTGACGGTCGTCACATCGATGGATCGAGTGATCCGTGCCACACACAACGGTCACAAATGGGCGCTGACGTCGTAAGTTCCGGATTACTGCACGTGTGTGCAGTAAGCGATGTCAGGAAGGAACAACGATGTTCGAACTCATCGTTTTCGCCGCTCTTCTGGTTGTGCTCGTCGCCGCCCTCGGGCTGCCGTATCCGCAGAGCACCTACGGCCGCTGGAACCGGCGCTAACCCGATCGGGGCGTTGCCGCACGTTCAGTGGGTGTCGAGCGTGCGCACCCTGCTGTCGCGGGGCGGCGTGTCTTGTGCAGACTCGCACGCTCGCGGAACGAGGTGACGGGCGTGGGGTAGTAATGGTGGGTGGCTCAGCCGTTTCGCAATCCCACCGTCCTCCTCCTGTCCACCTCTGACACCGACCTGATCACCGCACGTGCCAGCGGTGCGCACTACCGGTGGGCCAACCCGTCGCGGCTCGTCGACGGCGAGCTCGAGGACCTGCTGCGCGGCGCCGACGTCGTAGTGGTTCGGATCCTCGGCGGATACCGCGCATGGCAGGACGGCATCGACATGGCGGTGGCCAGCGGCGTGCCGACCGTCGTGGTCAGCGGTGAACAGACGCCCGACGCCGAACTGATGGGCCACTCGACGACGCCCGCGGGCGTCGCCCTGCAGTCGCACGTGTATCTGGCCCAGGGCGGTGTGTCCAACCTGCGCCATCTGCACGCGTTCCTTTGCGACACGCTGCTGATGACCGGTTTTGGCTTCAACCGCCCCGAGAGCACCCCGAACTGGGGCGTGACGCACCGCGACGGCGGCTCTGACGACGGCACCACCGTGGCGGTGCTGTACTACCGCGCCCAGCACCTGGCGGGCAACACCGCTTACGTCGATGCACTGTGTGAGGCGATCGAGGAGGCCGGGGGACGCGCCCTGCCGGTTTTCTGCGCATCGCTGCGCACCGCCGACGCTGAACTGCTCGAACTGCTCGGCACCGCCGACGCGCTCATCACCACCGTGCTCGCCGCGGGTGGCGCGACCCCGGCCTCCGTGTCGGCCGGCGGCACCGACGACAGCTGGGACGTCGCGCATCTGGCCGCCCTGGATGTCCCGATCCTGCAGGGGTTGTGCCTGACGAGCTCCCGGGCGCAGTGGGAGGACAACGACGACGGGCTCTCGCCGCTGGATGTCGCGTCCCAGGTCGCCGTGCCGGAATTCGACGGCCGAATCATCACGGTGCCGTTCTCGTTCAAGGAGATCGACGACGAGGGCCTGATCTCCTACGTGCCCGACCCGGAGCGCTGCGCCCGCGTCGCCGGGCTCGCCGTGCGGCACGCGCGGCTGCGCGCGATCCCGGTGGCCGACAAGCGGATCGCGGTGGTGTTCTCGGCCTACCCGACCAAGCACGCCCGTATCGGCAACGCCGTCGGACTGGACACTCCGGCCAGCGCGGTGAAGCTGCTGCGCGCGATGCGCGAGCACGGTTACCGCATCGACGACGCGCCCGGAGCCGGCGACCTCGGCACGATCATCGCCTCCGGCGATGGTGACGCGCTCATCCACGCGCTGATCGAACGGGGCGGACAGGATCCCGACTGGCTCTCCGAAGGCAAGCTCGAGGGTAACCCGATTCGAGTGTCCGCCAAGGACTATCGCGCCTGGTTCGCCACGCTGCCTGCCCAGTTGGCCGACGCGATCGTCGAGCACTGGGGCCCGCCGCCGGGCGAGTTGTTCGTCGACCGCAGCGCCGATCCCGAGGGCGAGATCGTGATCGCGGCACTGCAGGCAGGCAACGTCGTGCTGATGGTCCAGCCACCGCGCGGCTTCGGCGAGAACCCGGTCGCCATCTACCACGATCCCGACCTGCCGCCCAGTCACCACTACCTGGCGGCCTACCACTGGATCGACACCAAGTTCGGCGCTGATGCGATCGTCCACCTGGGCAAGCACGGCAACCTGGAGTGGTTGCCGGGCAAGACGCTGGGCATGTCGGCGGCGTGCGGCTCCGACGCCGCGCTGGGCGACCTGCCGTTGATCTATCCGTTCCTGGTCAACGATCCGGGGGAGGGCACGCAGGCCAAGCGTCGCGCGCACGCCACCCTCGTCGACCACCTGATCCCGCCGATGGCCCGCGCCGAAACCTATGGCGACATCGCGCGTTTGGAACAACTGCTCGACGAGCACGCCAATGTCTCAGCACTCGACCCCGGCAAGCTGCCCGCGATCCGCCAGCAGATCTGGACGCTGATGCGCGCGGCGAAGATGGACCACGATCTCGGGTTGCAGGAGCGGCCGGAAGAGGACTCGTTTGACGACATGCTGCTGCACGTCGACGGCTGGCTGTGCGAGATCAAAGACGTCCAGATCCGCGACGGGCTGCACATCCTCGGCCAGACGCCCAGCGGTGAGGAGGAACTGGACCTCGTGCTGGCCATCCTGCGGGCCCGACAGTTGTTCGGCGGCGAGCACTCGGTGCCCGGGCTGCGACAGGCGCTCGGTTTGGCAGAGGACGGCAACGACGAGCGCACCGCCGTCGACGCAGCCGAGGCGAGCGCCCGCGAACTCGTTGCGGCGCTGCAGGATTCGGGATGGAATCCCGACGTGGTCGACATGTTGACCGACAACGCCGACGTCGCTGCGGTGCTGCGGTTCGCCGCCACCGAGGTGGTGCCCAGGCTGGCGGGCACGGCCGAGGAGATCGTGCACATCCTGCGGGCGCTCGACGGTCGCTTCATCGCCTCGGGCCCGTCGGGTTCACCTCTGCGCGGGTTGGTCAACGTGCTGCCCACGGGTCGCAACTTCTACTCGGTCGACCCCAAAGCGGTGCCGTCCCGTCTGGCGTGGGAAACCGGTGTGGCGATGGCCGATTCGCTGCTGGAGCGCTACCGAACCGACTACGGCGACTGGCCGCGGTCGGTCGGCCTGTCGGTGTGGGGCACGTCCGCGATGCGTACCGCCGGCGACGACATCGCCGAAGTCCTTGCGTTGCTGGGTGTGCGGCCGGTGTGGGATGAGGCCTCGCGGCGAGTGGTCAATCTCGAACCGATCACGCTCGCCGATCTCGGCAGGCCGCGCATCGACGTCACGGTGCGCATCTCCGGGTTCTTTCGCGACGCGTTCCCGCACGTCGTCACGATGCTCGACGACGCCGTATCGCTCGTCGCGAACCTCGACGAACCCGACGCGGACAACTATGTCCGCGCCCACGCCGAGGCCGACCTGGCCGAACACGGCGACCAACGCCGCGCCACCACAAGGATTTTCGGCTCCAAGCCGGGCACCTACGGGGCGGGCCTGCTGCAGCTGATCGACAGCCGCAACTGGCGCGACGACCGAGATCTCGCCGAGGTCTACACCGCCTGGGGCGGCTTCGCCTACGGCCGCGGGTTGAACGGCTCCGCCGCCAGTGATGACATGAGCCGGCAATACCGTCGAATCGCGGTCGCGGCGAAGAACACCGACACTCGTGAGCACGACATCGCCGACTCCGACGACTATTTCCAGTACCACGGCGGCATGGTGGCCACCGTGCGGGCGCTGACCGGCAAGGACCCGGCCGCCTACATCGGCGACAACACCCGTCCGGACGCCGTGCGGACCCGCACCCTTTCGGAGGAGACCACCCGGGTGTTCCGCGCCCGCGTGGTCAACCCGCGGTGGATCAACGCCATGCGCAGGCACGGCTACAAGGGCGCATTCGAGATGGCCGCCACGGTCGACTACCTGTTCGGCTACGACGCGACCGCCGGGGTGATGGCCGACTGGATGTACGAGCGGCTGTCTGCGGAATACGTCCTCGACGACGAGAACCGCAAGTTCATGGCGGAATCCAATCCGTGGGCGTTGCACGGTATGGCCGAACGGTTGTTGGAGGCGGCGGACCGGGGCATGTGGGCCGCGCCGGAGAAGGCCACCCTCGACGGATTGCGCCGGGTGCTGCTGGAGGCCGAAGGCGATCTCGAGGGCTGATCCGAGCAGAGTCGACGTCGGCACAGTATCTTCGGTGGCGTGCCTGCCACCTTTGCCGATGTCGCGAAGTCCGAATACATCCTGCTCACCACCTTCACCAAGGACGGCAGGCCCAAGCCGACAGCGATCTGGGCGGCGTCCGACGGCGGCGCGCTGGTGGCGATCACGCAGGAAAAGTCGTGGAAGGTCAAGCGGATTCGCTACACCCCGCGGGTGACCATCGCGCCGTGCGACGTGCGCGGCAACCCCAAAGGTGAGCCGGTCGAGGCGGTCGCGACGGTCCTGGACAAATCGGCCAACGGCGCGACCTACGACGCGATCGGCAAGCGCTACGGGCTGCTGGGCAAGACCTTCAACTTCTTCTCCAAGCTGCGCGGCGGAATGAAGAACAACGTGACCATCGAGATCAAGCCCCGGTGACAATGGCGGACTCCTTCGATGACATCGCGAACTCGAAGTACATCCTGCTGACGACGTTCACCAAGGACGGCAGGCCCAAGCCGACACCGATCTGGGGTGCTCCCGACGGCGACAAGCTGCTGGTCATCACCGACGACGGCTCGTGGAAGACCAAGCGCATCGCCAACACCCCACGGGTGACCATCCAGAAGTCCGGCGTGCTGGGCAAGCCGAAGGGCGAACCTGTCGAGGCCGTCGCCCGGGTACTGCCCAAAACGGAAACCCGCCGTGTCTTCGACAGGGTGACCAAGCGTTACTGGTACCACGCGTGGTGGTGGATCCCGCAGGCGCTGTTTCGCGGCGGCATCGACAAGGTGCACATCGGCATCGAAATCGAGCCGGTGGTCAAGCCCGCGGTGTAGCCGTCAGGTGCTCGCCGAAGAATGAGAACACGCGATTCCAGGCGTCGTTGGTGGCGGCCTCGTTGTAGCCGAAGCCGGTGATCCGCAGCAGCGGTTGGGCGGGCAGCTTGTTGGCGAAGCTGTGCCCGGCATCCTGATAGACCTTGATGTCTGCAGGGATGCCTTTGTCTTGCAGAACTTTTCGGAGCTTGTCTGCGGCTCCGATGCCCGCCGGGTCTCGCCGGCCGAAGCTGGCGACGATCGGGCACGCGCCGGTCAGCGTCTTGTCCAACGGGCGGGGCAGCGGCGTGCCGTAGAACGGTGCCGAAGCGCCGAACCCCTTCGGCGACATCACCAAGGCGAACTGTCCGCCCATGCAGAACCCCGCGATCCCCACGGCGCCCGTGCACTGCGGCATCGCGAGCACGTGATCGCGTGCGGCCAACACATCGTCGAGAGCGCGGCCGCGCTTGGTGAGCAACTCGCGAAAGACCCGCGTGATGCAGCGCGCCCGCCCGCCGCGCGAGTACAGATTCGGCGAGATCGCGAGAAAGCCCGCAGCGGCCACTCGCGCCGAGATCGCCTCGTTGTCCGGGCGGTAGCCGATCGCGTCGTGCACCACCACGACCGCAGGCCACGGCCCCTGGCCGTCCGGGACACCGAGCAACGCGTCGATCGGGCCGTCCGGGGTGTCGATCTTGATCGTCGTCACGTGGTCAATCTACGGAACCGAACGGGTCGTCCGGACGTTTACCGCGTATGGCAATTCGGCTGTTCCTGCTCTACGTGGTCATCGAGATCGCGGTCGTGGCGGCCCTGGTGTCGACGATCGGCGTCGGTTGGACGCTGCTGCTGTTGCTCGCGACGTTCGTGGTCGGCTTCGTCCTGGCCGGATCGCAGGTGAGGCGTCATCTCGGCCGGCTGCGAAGGGGTCTTACCCCGGCGAACCTGCACGGAGCCGCCGCCGACAGCGTGCTGGTCGCGCTCGGCACGGTGCTCGTCGTGATCCCGGGTTTGGCCAGTTCGGTGGCCGGTGCGCTGTTGCTGTTGCCGCCGACGCGCGCGGCGGCCCGCCCACTGCTGACCGCGCTCGCTGCGCGCCGGATGCCGCTGATCACCGCTAGTGTCGCGGGCTACGGGGCGGCCAGGACGCGGCGGGACTACATCGACGGCGAGGTTGTCGATGTCGTCGACGTCGAACCGCCCGCGGTGGAGGGCGCGCCCCGCACCGCCTCGCACCGCGCCGACGAGGGGCGTGAGAACCTCCCGTAGGTGACAACCCTTCTGCTCAACGGGCGGGTGTACAGCCCCGCCATGCCCGACGCCACGGCACTCGCCGTCCGCGACGGTGTGATCGCATGGCTGGGCAGCGATGACGTGGGCCGCAATCAATTCCCCGACGCGCAGGTCGTCGACCTCGGCGGCGCATTCGTCGCGCCGGCCTTCGTCGACAGCCACATCCACCTCACCGCCACCGGTCTTGCCCTGTCCGGGCTCGACCTGCGGCCCGCCACCTCGCTGCGGCACTGCTTGCAACTGCTCGGCGACTACGCCCGCGCCCATCCGGACGACTCGATCTGGGCACACGGGTGGGACGAGTCGAACTGGCCCGAGTCCATCCCGCCCGGCACCGACGACGTCGACGCGGTCGTCGGTGACCGGCCGGCCTACCTGGCGCGGGTCGACGTCCACTCGGCCACGGCGTCCACCGCGCTGCGCCGGTTGGCGCCGCGCTTGCCCGAGACCTCCGGCTTCACCCCGCAAGGACCGCTGACCGGCGACGCGCACCATCTGGTCCGCGCCGCCGCACGAGCCCGGCTGACCCCGGCGCAGCGCGCCCACGCGCGATCGGCGGCGCTGAACGCGGCGGCGGCGGCGGGCATCGTCGCCGTGCACGAATGCGCCGGACCGGACATCGGCGGCCTCGACGACTGGGACGAGATCCGCGCCCTCGACCACGGCGTCGAGATCGTCGGGTACTGGGGCGAAGCGGTCACCACGGCCGGTCAGGCGCGCGAGCTGATCGAGCGCACCGGTGCCCGGGGACTGGCGGGCGACCTCTTCGTCGACGGGGCGCTCGGGTCGCGCACGGCCTGGCTGCAGGGGCCGTACGCCGACGCGCCCGACTGCGTGGGCAACACCTATCTGGACCGGGAGGCCATCGCGGCTCACCTGCACGCCTGTACGGAGGCGGGCATCACGGCGGGCTTCCACGTGATCGGCGACGCGGCGGTCGCCGCGGTGGTCGAGGCGTTCGAGTCCGTCGTCGCGACGTTCGGCGCTCCCGCGCTCGCCCGCTGCGGGCACCGGCTCGAGCATCTGGAGATGATCACCGAAGAACAGGCCCGGAGGCTCGGCGCGTGGGGCGTGCTCGCCAGCATGCAGCCGAACTTCGATGAGCTCTGGGGCGGCGAAACCGGTATGTACGCCCAGCGGCTCGGCGCCGACCGCGCCCGATCGTTGAACCCGTTCGCGCTGTTAGCATCTCAAGGCGTGCCACTTGCATTCGGCTCGGACAGCCCGGTCACCGGCATGGACCCGTGGGCGACGGTGCGCGCAGCGGCGCGTCACCGGACGCCGGGCAGTGCGTTGTCGCCGCGGGCGGCGTTCGCGGCGCTCACTCGCGGTGCCTGGCGCGCCGCCGGGGTGCGGGACGGGGTAACCGGCACCCTCGTTCCCGGCGCGCCGGCGTCGTATGCGATTTGGGAGGCCGACGAACTCGAGGTGAGCGCCCCGGCCGACGCGGTGCAGCGCTGGTCAACCGACCAGCGGTCGCGTGTGCCACCGCTGCCGCGGCTCGACGGCCCGTCGCCGCGATGCCGGCAGACGGTCCACCGGGGTGTCGTCCTCCATGGTTGAAAACGATTCCAGGGCAAGACGGTTCGGTCGGGCCGTGGTGGACCGGCTCCCGCAGCTCGGTGTGGCGATCGTTGCGGGCCTGCTGTTGTGCCTGAGCTTCCCGCCGTTCGGCTGGTGGTATCTGGGTTTCGTCGCATTTGCGCTGCTGGCCTGGGTGCTGACCCGCGAAACCACAACGGTGCGTGGCGGTTTCGGGTACGGCTTTTTGTTCGGCGCGGCGTTCTACCTGCCGCTACTGCCGTGGGTCGGTGCGTTCGTCGGCCCGTTACCGTGGATCGGATTGTCGCTCGTGGAGGCGCTGTTTCCCGCGCTGTTCGGCGCCGCCGCGGTAGCAGTGCGCAGGTTGCCTGGCTGGCCGCTGTGGTTCGCCGGGCTGTGGGCGGCACAGGAGTGGCTCAAGTCGACGGTGCCGTTCGGTGGGTTCCCCTGGGGCGTCGTCGCCTACGGCCAGACCGAGAGCCCGCTGCGTTCGATCGCACAACTGGGCGGACCGCCGCTGCTGTCCTTCGCCGTCGTGCTCGTCGGGTTCGCCTTGGCGGCAATGGTTCTCGAGGTGGTGCAGTGGTGGCGGCGGGACACCGGGCGCAACGCAGCGCCGCCCGCCGTGGTGGTGCCGGGCGTGTGCATCAGCGTGGTGCTGTTGGTCACCGCGCTGACGTGGCCGCACGTTCGTCAGTCCGGCGCCGGCGCCGGCGACCACCAGTCGATCACCGTCGCGGTCGTGCAGGGCAACGTGCCGCGACTCGGGTTGGACTTCAACGCCCAGCGGCGCGCCGTGCTCGACAACCACGTGCGCGAGACGATGCGACTGGCCGAGGACGTGCGTGCCGGGCGGGCGCCCCGGCCGCTGTTCGTCGTCTGGCCGGAGAACTCCTCAGACATCGACCCGTTGGCGAACCCCGATGCGCGCGAACTGATCTCCGACGCCGCGGCGGCGATCGACGCGCCGATCCTGGTCGGTGCAGTGGTCGAGGCCCCCGGCGCCACCCGTGAAAATCCCACCTCGACGAACTCGGTGATCGTGTGGAATCCGGGCACCGGGCCCGTTGAGCGTCACGACAAACAGATCGTGCAACCCTTCGGCGAGTATCTGCCGTGGCGCGGTTTCTTCCGCCATTTCTCGGAACATGCGGATCGCGCCGGGTACTTCATTCCGGGCGACGGCACCGGGGTGGTGCACGCCGCTGGTGTGCCGGTGGGGGTGACCACCTGCTGGGAGGTGATCTTCGACCGGGCGCCCCGCGAGGCGGTGCGCAACGGCGCGCAACTGCTCGTGGTGCCCAGCAACAACGCGACCTTCACCGAGTCGATGAGCGAGCAGCAACTCGCGTTCGCCCGCTTACGCGCGATCGAACACGACCGCTACGTCGTGGTGGCGGGAACGACGGGCATCAGCGCGTTCATCGCCCCGGATGGACGGGAACTGGCCCGCACCGCGTTCTACGAACCGGCGTACCTCGACCGCGCGGTGAGGCTGAAAACGCAGCTCACGGCGGCAACCCGATGGGGTCCCCTGGTGGAAGGGCTGCTCATCGCCGTCGGCGTCGGCAGTCTGCTCGCCGCGATGCTGCACAATGGGGGCTTTGTGCGTCGTCGACTGAGCGGCGACAACAAAGGTAGAGGAGCTACATGACGACGGGCCGGGTCCCGGGGGAAAGCCCAAGCCAGCGCACGCTGGTCATCATCCCCACCTACAACGAGCGGGAGAACCTGCCGTTGATCGTCGGTCGCGTTCAGCAGGCGCGCCCAGAAGTCCACGTCCTGATCGTCGACGACGGCAGTCCCGACGGCACCGGCGCGTTGGCCGACGAGCTGGCGCTCGCCGACCCGGACCGCATCCACGTCATGCACCGCACCGCCAAGGGCGGCCTCGGCGCGGCCTATCTGGCCGGGTTCGCGTGGGGATTGAGCCGTGAGTACGCCGTGCTCGTCGAGATGGACGCGGACGGCAGTCATCCGCCCGAGCAGCTGTACCGGTTGCTCGACGCCGTCGACGCCGGCGCCGACCTGGTAATCGGCTCGCGCTACGTGCCCGGGGGCGAGGTGCGCAACTGGCCGCGCCGACGCTTGGTGCTGTCGCGGACCGCCAACGGCTACTCCCGCATCCTGCTCGGCGTGGACATCCACGACATCACCGCCGGCTACCGCGCCTACCGTCGCGAGGTCCTGGAGAAGATCGACCTGAGCGCGGTCGATTCGAAGGGGTACTGCTTCCAGATCGATCTGACCTGGCGCACGATCAACAACGGGTTCGTCGTCGTCGAGGTGCCGATCACCTTCACCGAACGTGAATTCGGTCAGTCCAAGATGAGCGGGTCCAACATCCGCGAAGCCCTGTTCAAGGTGGCGGAGTGGGGCATCCGCGGCCGCTTCAACCGCGCCCGCGGGGTCGGCGTCACACGCTGAGCGCTTAGCCTCGCCGGCGGGCCTTGATGATGTCGAGGCGCTCTTTGAGAAGCTCCTCGAGCTCCTCGACCGACCGGCGCTCGAGCAGCATGTCCCAGTGCGTGCGCGGCGGCTTGGTCTTCTTCGGCTCGGGGGCGTCACCCTCGATGAGGGTGCCCTCCATGCCGTTGCGGCACAGCCAGGTGTGGGGAATCTCGGCGTCGTCGGCGAACGGGACGTCGAACTCCTCACCGTTGTCGGTGCGGTAGCGCGCGACCTGACGCGGCGCCAAGTCGTGGTTGCGGTCGGTCTCGTAGCTCACGGCTCCGAGGCGACTTCCCCTCAAGACACGATCAGCCATCGTCAAACACTCCTCGATCAGCGCGTAAAGATTCGGTCAAACAACGCAGCAACACGCTGTGAAGTTCCCGACTCGACCGTCCATGCTACCGGGAATCGCCGGAGCCGCGGTTTACAGTCACGGCCGTGGCACCCGGGATCAAGAAGCGTCTACGCCCCCAATCATGTCGCTGGTGCGGCCGTGTGGTCGACGACGTGGGGCTGGGCAGGCGCCGACAGTACTGCAGGCAGTCCTGCCGGCAACGCGCGTACGAGCAGCGCAGCCTGATCAAGGGCACCTCGCTGGCCCCCGATGCGGTCGTCCTCAGCCCCGAGGAGGCCGCCGAGCTCTCCGACCGGGTCTACCAGGTCAGATGCGCCGCCGAAGACGTTGCGACGGCGATCGAGGAAGGCGCCGACACCGGCGAATTGCGGGAACTGTGCGACGCGCTGATGCAGGCTGCGAAGGCCGCCGACGGTTGGCGATGACGCACCGGCCTCCCCGGTAGTCCACTGCGCCCTCGGACTGCAGGCTCGCTGGCTTGTCGCTACGATGAGCAGCAAACAAAAGGGGAAAGCAAGAAGTGAAACACCTCACCGTCGCCGGAGGACTCGTAGCCGCAGCGCTCGTCACCGCAGCGCCGGCACCCGCCGACACCGGCGAAGTCAGTTGCTCACCGTGCGCACACACAACCGGCGGCAACAGCTACACCGGGCAACTCGTCGAGGGCTGGACCGAAGCCCCCGGCAAGATGGTCCAGGGCTGGGCGGAGGCGCCCGGCAAACTGGTTCAGGGTTGGGCGGAGGCGCCCGGCAAACTGGTTCAGGGCTGGGCGGAGGCGCCCGGAAAGCTCGTTCAGGGCTGGTCGGAAATCCCGAGCAAGTTGGGGCCGCAGAGTTGGGCGGGCAACACCGATGACGCGGGCACCGACGAAGGCGGCGAAGCAGGGTCGGAAGAATGACCCGCTACCGGATGGCGACACGGGTCAGCAGCTGAACTTCTCGCCCGTCTGCGGCGGCGCGGTGACCGGCTGCAGGCACCCGAACGGTTCGATGCCGGCGTCGCTGAACTTCACCGCCGACCGGTTCGCGTAATTGACGCAGAACAGCCCGACGGAATCGGCGCGGCAGCGGTAGTCGCCGAACGCCAAGGTCTGGCCGTACGGCAGCTCGGGACCGTCACCGACGGTGAACCGGCCGGGATCGCCGTGCACGGACCCGACTGTCAGGTTGCTGCCGTCGTAGTCGACCCAGCCGCCTTTCCACTCGCCGTAGGCGTTCGCCGGGCGCGGCGGCGGGTCGAGCAGGTCCACCAGACAGGCCAGGGCGCCGTCGCTGTAGTCGGCGTCGGTCATGCAGCTGGTCTTGCCGGACGGCGTCGTGAACGCGACGTCGTCGCCGAGCTGTGTGGTCTGGCCGTCGCGGGTGGCCGTGTGGTAGCGCGCGTCATCAGCGGGCTCGCCCGCCTCGATCCAGGCGATCACGGCGTTGAGCGGCGCGCCCGGTGCGGGCGGGGCGACGGGTTTGGTGGTGCTCGGCGTGGTCGTGGTGGCAGAGGGCGAACTCGCCGAGGGGTCCGGCGGAATCGGCTCGATTCGTTCGGCCTGCCCGCCGGTTGTCGAGGAACATCCTGCTACCAGCACACACGCGATCAGCACAGCCATTCGCATACGGCCAGGCTAACGGTCCGACACGCAATCCATGACCAGGCGCGGCGGAAGACGATTGCTACCGTCGGGTGATGCACGAACACACCGTCCGCGCAACGATCTCCTCCGGCACGGTCGAGGGTTTCACCCGCGACGGGGTGAACCGGTGGCGAGCCATTCCCTATGCCCGCCCACCGGTGGGTCCGCTGCGACTGCGCGCGCCCCAACCGGTGCAGCCATGGCGCGGTGTGCGGTACTGCCACGGCTACGGCAACTGCGCGCCGCAGCAACGCATGTACACGATGCTGGCGCCCGGCAAGTACCAGCCGATGAGCGAGGACTGCCTGACGCTCAACGTGGTGAGCCCGAAGAAGCGATCGGAGTCGGCGCTGCCGGTGATGGTCTTCATCCACGGTGGCGGTTACTTCATGGGCAGTTCGGCCACGCCGATCTACGACGGTGCGGCGTTGGCACGCAATGGTTGTGTCTATGTCTCGGTCAACTACCGGTTGGGTGCGCTCGGGTGCCTGGACCTGTCGTCGTTGTCGAACAAGGACGTCACGTTCGACGACAACCTGTACCTGCGCGACCTGGTGATGGCGCTGACCTGGGTCCGCGACAACATCGCGGTGTTCGGCGGCGACCCCGACAAGGTGACGATCTTCGGTGAGAGCGCCGGTGCGCATGCCGTGGCGACATTGCTCGCCGTACCCGCGGCCAAAGGTCTGTTCGCCCAGGCGATTTCGGAGAGTCCGGCGGCGGGAATGGTCCGCACCCCGGAGGTGGCGGCCCAGTACGCGACGAGGTTCGCGGCGCTGCTCGGGGCGGGGGAGCACGACGGCGCCGACACGGTGATGGCGGCCCGCCCGGCCGCCCTGGTGAACGCGTTCGAACGGCTCGTCAAACAGGGGCAGCGCGAGATGCTCGGCGCCTTCGCCGCGGGGCCCACCAGTGGAACCGACTATCTGCCGCTGGATCCGATCGAGGCGATGCGCAGCGGCAAGGCGCACCGGGTGCCGCTCATCGTCGGAACGAACGCCGAGGAGGCGCGGCTGTTCGGCCGCTTCCTCAAGCTGCTGCCGATGTCGGAGCCGATGATCGAGCGGCTGCTCGCCGAAACCGAACCCGAAGAGCGCGAACGGATCACGGCGGCGTATCCGGGGTATCCGGATCAGACCGCCTGCATCCAATTCGGCAGCGACTTCGCGTTCGGCTCGGCCGCGTGGCAGATCGCCGAGGCGCACAGCCGCCATGCCCCGACCTACCTGTACCGCTACGACTACGCGCCGCGCCCGTTGCGTTGGTCGGGGCTGGGTGCCACGCACGCCACCGAACTGCTGGCCGTCTTCGACGTGTACCGCACGAAGTTCGGTCGACTGCTCACCGCGGTCGGCGATCGCCGCACCGCGCTGCGCGTCAGCAATGACGTGCAGCACCGTTGGCGCGAGTTCGCCCGCACGGGTGTACCCGGTGCCGACTGGCCCGCCTACACCACCGCCGACCGTGCTGTGCGAGTGTTTGATCAGCGTCCACGCATTGAGTACGACCCCCATGCCGCTCGCAGGGAGGCGTGGGAAGGCTTCTCGCTGGCCGCGCGATAAGAGGCCACCCGGCCCATGTCACACGGAGGTGACCAGTGCCCACGACCGACGTCGTCGAGCGACCCGCAGACTTGACCGCCGACTGGCTGACATCGTCGCTTGGCGCACCGGTTGCGGAGTTCTCCTACGAGCGCATCGGCACGGGCCAGATGAGCGAGTGCTACCGCGTCGCGCTGACGTATACGGACGGCGACGACGGGCCGGCGTCGGTTGTGCTCAAGGTCGCCGCCAGCGACCCGGTCAGCAGGCAGACCGGGTTGGCCCTCGGCCTCTACGAACGCGAGGTGCGGTTCTACACCGACATCGCGCCACGCATCGGCGGACCGGTCGCACCCTGCTTCTCGTCCGCCTTCAACGCCGACACCGGCGCGTTCCATCTCTTGCTCGGCGACGCGGGGCCCGCGATCGTCGGCGACGAAATCCGCGGCGCATCAGCCGAACAGGCCATGCTGGCGCTGGCCGAACTCGGCCGGTTGCACGGCCCGCTGCTGGGCGACGCGGCGGCGGCCAGCGCCGACTGGCTCAACCGTGACGCACCGGTCGACCAGGCGCTGATCTCTGGGCTGTACGCCGGGTTCGCCGAGCGCTACGCCGACAAGATCACGCCCGAGCACCGCCTGGTGTGCGAACGGTTGGTCGGCAGCTTCGACGGGTATCTGGGCGCGGAGGCTGCGGCCGACCGCGTCAGAGGACTCGTGCACGGCGACTACCGCCTCGACAACATGCTGTTCGGTCAACCCGGCGCCGACCGACCGCTCACCGTCGTGGACTGGCAGACCGTCACATGGGGTCCAGCGATGACGGACGTCGCCTACTTCTTGGGTTGCGCGCTACCCGTCGAGGTGCGTCGCGAGCACTACGACGCGCTGCTCGGCGCCTACCACCGGGCGCTCGGACCGGACGCGCCGATCAGCCTCGACGACGTCCGCGACGGCGTGCGCAGGCAGAGTTTCTTCGGGGTGATGATGGCGATCATCTCCTCGATGCTGGTCGAGCGGACCGACCGCGGCGACGAGATGTTCATGACCATGCTGACGCGCCACTGCGAGCACGTTCTCGACGTCAACGCGCTCAGCGTGTTGCCCGAACCGGTTGTCCCAGAACCGCTTTGCCCATCGGTAGACGATGAAGGCGAACATCCCGCCGGGGATGAGCCGCTATGGAACGAAAGTTGGTACTACGACTTCGTCGACCCGCAACAGGAGGTTGGGGGATGGGTGCGGCTCGGGCTGTACCCGAACCTGAAGACGTCGTGGGTCAACGGATTGGTGTGCGGTCCCGGTATCCCGACCTACGCGCTGCTCGACTTCGAGGACACCGGCGCCATCGAACTGGTACTCACGGCCACCGAACCGCTGAAGACCTACCGCGTCACCATGCGCGGACGCGGTCAGGCGTACGACGATCCGGCCGCACTGCTGCGTGACGAGCCGGGCAGACCGGTCGAGGTGTCGATGGAATTGGAGTGGACGACCGCGGGCACACCGTATCTGTACCGGATGACCCCGCGCTACGAGATCCCGTGCACGGTGTCTGGCGCCGTTCGGGTCGACGGCCGCGAGTTCACGTTCACCGACGTGCCCGGGCAGCGCGACCATTCTTGGGGGGTCCGCGACTGGTGGGCGATGGACTGGGTGTGGAGCGCGTTGCACCTCGACGACGGCACCCATCTGCACGGCGTCGACATCCGCATTCCCGGCGCGCCGCCGATCGGAATCGGCTATGTGCAAGCGCCCGACGAGCCGTTGGTTGAACTGCAAACCGTCACGGCGCGAGAGACGTTCGGCGACAACGGTTTACCGCTGCAGACAACGCTCACTCTCGCTCCCGGTGACGTCACCGCGACGGTGGAGGTCCGCGGCCACGCACCCGTTCTGCTGACTTCGCCCGACGGCCGCATCAGCCACTTCCCGCGCGCATGGGCCACGGTGACGACGGCCGACGGCCGTACGGGCGTGGGCTGGCTGGAGTGGAACCGCAACCAACCGTAGGCATGCCAGCTCCCGCGCGAGCCCACTTTCATTGCGCGAGCGTGCGTGTTTGCACACGACACGCCGCGAAAATCCAGCGCTTCGTGCACGCTCGCGAGGCGACGAGCGTGCGTTACCGCGGCGCGTACATGATCATGCCCACGCCGACGAGGCAGATCAGTGCACCCGCAACGTCCCATCGGTCGGGCCGGAAGCCGTCGGCGACCATGCCCCAGGCGAGCGAACCGGCGATGAAGACCCCGCCGTAGGCCGCCAACACGCGGCCGAAGTGGGCGTCGGGTTGAAACGCGGCGACGAAACCGTAAGCGCCGAGCGCCATCACACCCGCGCCGATCCACCACCAGCCGCGGTGCTCGCGCACGCCTTGCCACACCAGCCATGCTCCGCCGATCTCGAGCACTGCGGCGAGGGCGAACAGCACTACCGATTTGAGCACTATCACGACACTCAGCGTGCCGTGATAGTGCGCAAAATGTCGTCAGAGCGCGGCGTGTCGTGTGCAAACACGCACGCTCGCGACGCAGAGGGGGCGGGGCAGAGGTACCCCGCGACGACTACGCGAGGTGGGCGCTGTCGTCGTCGAGGTCGTCGCGGCTGAGACCCATCGGCGTCGCGACGGGCAGGTCGCCGCCCGCGATCACCTTGCGGGTGATCGGGGTCAAGGCGCGAAACAGCGCCTCGACCTCGTCATCGTCCAAGGCGTCGAGTGCGGGCAGAGCAAGTGTGTCGGTGCAGTCTTCGATCCGCTGCTTGAGGTCCCGACCGGCGTCGGTGAGGCCGCCGCCGCGGAGGAGCCCGCGGCTCGCAAGCCGGTCCTCGTAGAACCGCCACTGCTCGTCGTCGTAGTCGCGGCTGCGCATGATCATCTCCCTTGGCACCCGGCCAGCCGCGGCGTGCAGGACATTGCTCTCGCGCCCCGATATCCCATGGGCGAGGAGCACCGCGACGTGGCCGTCGCCGCGCTGTTCCCGCAGCAGGGTGGTCGCGTGCCACAGCTTGGCCAACGGCTCGTCCGGCCACGGCAGCGCCGCATTGGCGGCGAACAAGGGGCGACCGTCCACCGAGGCGTTGCGGGCAACCTCGGCCGCCAGATCCGCCGCGACGGTCACGTCGTCGCCGTCGCCCACGCCGTACCGCTTCAGCGCCGCTACCGCGGATTCCAGCCGAGCGCGCAGCGCGTCGGCCGGCGCAGCGACATCCCATGCCGCGGGCAAGGCTTTGGCGACGCGGTGCGGCGCGAAGTTGTAGAACGCGGCCGTCACCACTTCGGCGGGCACCACCCCTAACGGTGCCGACCGGGCCGCGAAGTAGCCCATCCAGAAGCTCTTGTAGCCAAGGCCGTCGAGCGCTGAGCGAGCCTCGGGAGCGAAATAGGTGATGGCGTGCACGGGTTCGAGTCGCTCGAAGAATCGGCGCGCCAGTGTTGGTTGCCTGTCCACGTCGGAAGTTAACCATGAGCCTCCCGGACGGGTTGCCGGGGACCGCGCACAAAACTCGAACACCGGGAACGACTCCTGAAGACGGCGCCAACATGCGGCTCGCGGTCTAGCTCGGCTCTGAAAACTCCTCAGATACAGCCGAACTCGCCTCGTCGATGATTGCCCGCATCGCCTTCTCGGCGGCTACTTCGTCGCGCATCCTGATCGCTCGTGCGACCTCGTCATGCAGATCGATGGCGGCCGGGTTCGGTGTCTCGGGCATCATGCCATGATGCGTTCGTCCGGTGAGCACCTCGGCGACCACGCCGTCCAGTGCACGGAACATCTCGTTTCCGCTGGCATCCAGCAAAGTGCGATGGAACAGCTTGTCGGCCTCCAGATAGGCGTCGAGGTCACCGGCCCGCCCGTGCACCACCATGTCCGAAACGGCGGCTGCCATGGCGCGGCACTGATCTGGATCGGCCCTGCGCGCGGCCAACGCCGCAGCGGCGGGTTCGAAGCCGCGGCGCAGCTCTGAAAGCGAAACCAGTTGGGCGGCGCGGTCACCGGCATCCAACCGCCACCGAATCAGCCGGGGGTCGAATACGTTCCACTTGTCGGCGGGCTGAATCGTGATGCCGACCCTGCGCCGCGATTCCACCATGCCCATCGACTCGAGCACGCGGATCACCTCGCGCGCGACGCTGCGCGACAGCCCGTGCCGCGCGCTCACGCCGTCGAGGGTCAGCACCGCACCGGCGGGGTACTCACCCGAGACGATCGCCGTCCCCAGCGCAGTGAGTAGACCGCCGTGCAACGCGCCGACGATTGGTTCAGGCATCACGTATACATCTTTTCATAGCTTTTCCCGCATGCTTAAAGACATATCTTTGTGTGATGGTATTGCAATAGTATGCCTTTTAAGGCAAGCTGTGTGACGCCAAACACAACTAGGTAGGTGGATCAATGGCCTCACCGATCGTCGTCATGGGCGTCTCGGGCTCGGGGAAATCGACCGTCGGCGCTGCGCTGGCGCAGCGCCTGCGCGTTCCGTTCGCCGACGCGGACGACTTCCATCCGCCGGCGAACGTCGCGAAGATGACCGCCGGTGAACCGCTGAACGACGACGACCGCTATCCGTGGCTGGAAGCGATCGGTGAGTGGCTGGCCGAGCGGTGCGCCACCGGCGGGGTGATGAGCTGTTCGGCGCTCAAGCGCAAGTATCGCGATCAGCTACGGCGTCACTGTCCCGACATCGAAATGCTGCATCTCGCTGGAACACCGGAGGTCATCGGCAGGCGTCAGGCCAGCCGACCCGGTCACTTCATGCCCGCCTCACTGCTGGCCTCGCAATTCGACACGCTCGAACCACTGGAACCCGATGAGCGCGGCGTGGACATCGATGTCGACCAGAGCATCGATGCCATCATCGAAAGTTACATCGCCTCAACTGATACGCGCGGAACCGAGGAGAACCGATGAACGTGACACTCGCCGTGCTGGCGGCCGACACCGAGTTGCCTGAGCCCGTCGCGTCGGGGTGGCAGCTGATCGCCGCGGCGTTGGTCGGTATCGCGCTCATCGTCGTGCTCATCACGGTCGCGAAGCTCCATCCCTTCCTCGCGTTGATCTTCGGCGCGTTGGCCGTCGGTGTGGTCGCCGGTGTGAACATCGGTGACGTGCTCGACTCCTTCGGCGACGGTTTCGGCACCACCGCTGCCGGCGTCGGCATCCTGATCGCGCTGGGGGCGATGTTCGCCAAGCTGCTCGCCGACTCCGGAGGCGCCGACGAGATCGTCGACACGATCGTGGGACGCGCCTCCCCGAGGGCGCTTCCGTGGGCGATGGCGTTGGTAGGCGCGATCATCGGCTTACCGATGTTCTTCGAGATTGGCGTGGTTCTGCTGATGCCGGTCATCTATCTGGTCGCCAAGCGGTCCGGCCTCTCGCTGATAACCATCGGGATACCTGCGCTGGCGGGCCTTTCCGCGATGCACGGGTTGGTGCCCCCGCATCCAGGCCCGTTGACCGCAATCGACCTGTTGGACGCTGACCTCGGCATTACGCTGGCTTTGGGTGTGGCCGTTGCGATTCCGACCGTCATCGTCGCGGGGCCGCTATTCGGCAAGCTCGCAGGCCGCTGGGTCGTCATCGACATTCCAGACCGGTTCGAGGCCGACGACATCGGTGGCAGCGGTGGTGGCGGCGCGCAAACCGCACAGGTCGAAGGCGGCGTTGCGACGCAGACGGCGACCCGTATCCGGCCGAAATTCGGTATCACGTTGTTCTCAGTACTGCTGCCGGTAGGTCTGATGATGGGCAAGGCGCTCGCCGACATCTTCATCGACGACGAGAGCAATGTGCTGCGACAGGCTTTCGACATTCTGGGCCGCCCTCTGATGGCGCTGCTGATCGCGGTCATCGTCGGAATCTTCACCCTCGGCCGGGGCGCCGCGATGACCCGCGCTCAGATCACCAAGTGCATCGAATCGTCGCTGCCGCCGGTCGCAGGCATCATCCTCATCGTCGCGGCGGGTGGCGGCTTCAAGCAGGTGCTGGTCGACACCGGTATCGGCACCCAATTGGCCGAGTGGGCCAAGGGCGCCAACGTCTCGGTGATCCTGCTGGCTTGGGTGCTGGCCGTGTTGATCCGATTGGCAACGGGTTCGGCGACGGTCGCCACGATCACCGCATCTTCTTTGATGCTCGGCCTGGTCGAGGGCATGAGCACCGGCGAGGTGTCGTTGGTGGTGCTCGCCGTAGGCGCGGGTTCGCTGTTCTTCTCACACGTCAACGACGCGGGCTTCTGGCTGATCAAGGAGTTCTTCGGCATGACGGTGGGGCAGACCATCAAGTCCTGGTCGATCATGGAGACCGTGCTGTCGGTGACCGGCCTGGTACTGGTGCTGATACTCGGGCTGCTCATCTGACGTCCCGAGTCGTTGTCAGCGCTTGACGACCTGAGTGCCGCCTGCGAGCTCGTCGTGCTTGCCCTGCTTGGTCGGGCTGCCGCTGATCGTGACCGCGATGACGACGATCGCGATGAACCCGAGCAGGCCTCCGACAAACGGGATGACCGGAAGCAGCGTCCAGGAATTGCGGATGGCCGATTGGGCGGCGGTCGGCTTGGGCGCCCCTCCGGGGCCTCGGACGCTGAGCCCGAGGATCTTCTTGCCCGGCGTCCAGCCTTGGATGGTCTCGAAGGCGAAGAAGTAGAGGAACATCAGGACGCCGGTGAACAGCCCGGTGACCATGGTGTTGGAGGCGCTGTCGGTCGCGAAGGCGAGCAGCCAGCTCACGATCCCGACGAGGATCCCGTCGATGAGCCGGGCGAGCCAGCGTAGGAGCAGGCCACCGGGTTGCCCGCTCGTCGAATAGCCGCCGTACTGGCCGGGCTCGGGCCCGAAGTTTCCGCTAGTCACCTGGGTCAATGTACCGGTGACCGGCACCGGTAAGGGCCGCTTTGGTGCGCGCCGGTGAAGGCCTCAGCGAAGCTTGCGCTGTTGGCGTTTGGCCTCTTTGCGCGCCTGCTCGGCCTGCTTGCGCGCGGTCTCGGCTTGCTTGCGCGCGGTCTCGGCGAGCTCCGCGGCACGACCGCGGGCGGTCTCGGCCAGTTCGGGTGCGCGGTCGCGAGCCACATCCGCGAACTCCGAGCCGCGCTCGCGCGCCACGTCGGCGAGGACCGCTCCGCGTTTGCGTGCGACCTCGGCAATTTCCGGTCCGCGTTCGCGCGCGACCTCGGCCAGTTCCGCTCCGCGTTTGCGTGCGACTTCGGCGATCTCCGGTCCGCGTTCGCGCGCGACCTCGGCGAGTTCGGCACCGCGTTCGCGGGCGACGGAGGCGAGCTCGCGGCCCCGTTCGGCGCCGACATGAAGACCGTGGCCGACCTTGTCCGCGAGTGCGCTGTCGGCGAGTGTGCCGCCGGCGGCCGCGCCGACGGGCAGCGCCGCGGTGACCGCTTCGGACACCTTGTGCGCCGCGCGTCGACCCCGCCACCCGAGCGAGGGTTTGCCTTCGGTGTCGACCGCGGCGATGATCAGCCCGCCGATCAAGCTGACGTCGGTGATGAACGCGCGGCGTTCGTCGGCTTTGCGCTGCGGATCTGTCTCGCTCCAGAACGTATGCCCGCCAAGGCTGCCCGGCACCACGCTGAGCGCGAGCGCCGCCGAAGCCAATCGTGGCAGTTTGCCGGTGGCCAGGAGGAGTCCGCCACCGATCTGGACGGCCGCAGTGGCGCGGGCGACCGTCTCGGCGTTAGCGGGCACGTTGGTGCCGACCGGATCGGGCAGCTTGCTCAAGCCCTCCAGGGTCGGGCGTGCGGCGTCGGCCGCCGGTTTCGGGCTACGTAATGCCTCGACACCTCTTGCGATGAAGGCTGCTGACAGCATCGGGCGCGCGATACGTCGAATCAACATGGCCCAGGAGTTCCCAAGCGGATCAGAGCGCAAACGTCAATATGATGTGGCCGTCGGAGCCACGTCGGCGCATCGGCAGCGCGTACCAGAACAGCGCGAGCGCGAGCAGAGAGACGCCACCGGCGATCCAGGCCGGGGTCCGCCCGACGACGGTGTCGAAGATGATCGTCGCCACGCCGGCGAGGGCGACGCCCAGCAGCAGCATGCCGACGAGCGCGTAGGTGTGCGCGGAGGACACCAACGCTCCCATGCGGCGACGGCGGAACAACAGTCGGTGCATGCTGACGGGGGCGATCAGCAGTATGGTCGCCCCGATCGAGCAGGCCACGGTGAGCAGATACACCCTCTGCATGACCACGTCGAGCTCGTAGAAGCGGTCGGTGAACGGCAAGATCAGCAGAAAGCCGGTGAGCAGCTGGACTCCGGTCTGGGCGACCCGCAACTCCTGCAGAAGGCTCGCCCAATTGCGGTCCAACCGTTGGGTTTCCGTCTCGTTGCGGCCGTCGTCCCCACGCTTGTGCGCTTCCGGGTGTTCGATGTCCACAGCTGATTCTGGCAGCCTGCGCGGCGGACGGCCCGTCGAATAGCGGTTTTCCGGTCGGGTCTAGCGGTTTCCGTCGTCACGATTGTTTGTCCTCGGGTGAATGAAGATGCCCTCGGCCTCGACGGTGACGCCCTCGTCGTCGGCGATGTGTCCGATCGCGAAAGTCTTGACACCATCGACGCGCTCGACGTGCGCCTCGGCGCGCAGCGGTAGTCCCAGTCGGGTGCCGCGACGATAGCGCAGCGTCAACGTGCCGGTGACCGCGGGCATTCCAGGTTGGTGCGCGGTGGCGCCGAGAACATGATCGAGCAGCATCGCGCACACCCCGCCGTGCACGTGTCCGGCCGGGCCTTCGAATGCCGCGCCGAGCACGAACTCCGCCCACGCGGATCCGTCGGGTTCGTGGTGCACGACCAGCGGGGGAGCGACGGGGTTGCGCACTCCCATCACGACGTTGCCCCATGCCATGAGCTGTCCGTCTCCGGTGTGCTCCAGGCCGAACGAGCCCTCGCGCAGCGCGGCGGTCTCGAGTTCCGCTGTCGCGCCGTCGATCTTGTCAATCACGGACTTCACCGACGACTCATCCGCTTGGGAGCGGATGCTGACGTCGATGAGTCGGCGTACCGACTGTGCCAGCGGCTCGTAGACCGACCGCAGCTGCTCGAGCTCAGAAGTCGTCACCGCCTCAGCGTGCGGAATTCGGCGGCGGGTCGCAACACCACGTCCCGGCCAGTGGTGAGGCGACGACCTATCTGACCTGCCGTTGTTAGGCTGGGCAAATGACCGACGACGCGTCTGGCGCCAAGCCGAACCTGGCGGCGACCAGTTTTGCGCTGCTGGGCATGCTGTCCTACGAGTACGAACTCTCGGGCTACGACATCCGCAAGTGGATCGACTGGAGCATGCGCTTCTACTACGGAAGCCCCGCCTACAGCCAGATCTACACCGAGCTCAAGAAGTTGGAGAAACTCGGTCTGGTGACCTCGCGCTCGGACGACACGGGTGCGCGAAACCGCCGGTTGTACAAGATCACCGAAGCGGGTCTCGATGCGGTCACGCGTTGGGCGAATGAAGCGCCGGTGGATCCACCGAACCTCAAGCACGCGCCGCTGCTGCGGGTGACGTTGGGACATCTGACGACGCCCGAACGGCTCAAGGAGGTGCTGCAGGAACACGTGGCGTATGCCGACGAGATGCACCGCAACGCCGCCAAGGACGCGCGATGGGCCGGCGCGGATCCGTCCTGGGCATACGCCCGGGTGGCGCTGCAGTGGGCCGAGCGGTACTACGCCAATGAGCGCGAACTGGCGTTGAAGATGATCAAAGAGCTTGACGAGGCTCAAGCTTCGTTCCCCAAGGCGGGGGAAGGCGGCCGGACGAAGGTTCCGTGGCCGGCACCCGAGTACTGGTACGAGATCGAGAAGAAGGCCGAAGCCGACGACTGACTATCCCGCGGCCGCGTCGTGAGCCGCGATGTAGCCGTACACCAAGCCTTGCGCAATCGTCGCGCCGGCGCCGGGGTAGGTGGCCCCGAACGCGTTGGCGGCGGTGTTCCCGATCGCATACAGCCCGTCGATTGCGGTGCCGTCCTCGCGTAGCACCCGGGCCCGCTCATCGGCGCGCAGGCCGCCGCAGGTGCCCAGGTCACTGAGTACCATCTTCACGGCGTAGTAGGGGCCGCGGACGAGCGCACGGAGGTTCGGATTCGGCGTCACTGTCAGATCGCCGTAGTAGCGGTCGTAGGCGCTGCGGCCGCGTCCGAAGTCGGAATCCTGTCCGGCATAGGCCATTTCGTTGAACCGCTGCATGGTCGCGACGAACTGTGATTCCGATACGCCGATCTTGCGGCCGAGGTCGGCTAGATTGCCGGCGCGGTGCGCGATGCCGGCGTCGTACCACGCCGCGGGAATGGCCATCCGTGGGTACAGGTCGGCGGCGAAGACATAACTGTTGCGATACTTCTGGTCGAACACGATCCACATGGATTCGACCGGGTTGCCCGCGCGTTCACGTTCCAGCACCCGTTGGCCGAACGACATGTAATCCGTCGCTTCGTTGACGAACCGGCTACCCGTCTGGTCGACGATCAGCGATCCGGGCAGTGACCGTTCGGCCAGCATCACCTTGGGCGCACCGCCGGGCAGTGCAGCGACCGCCGGGAACCACCACGACTGGTCCATGAGAACGATTGCGGCGCCGACGTCTTGGCCGACGCGGATCGCGTCGCCGGTGTTGGTCTCCGCGCCGAGGCTTGCATGTTCGCCGAGCGATTCCGACTGGAACTTCCAACGCATGTCCATGCTGTGGTCGAAGCCGCCGGCCGCGAGCACGACGCCGCGGCGGGCGACGGCGGTGATCGTATGGCCTCGGTGGTCGAGGACCGCACCCGTCACGCGGCCGTCGTCATCGGTGGTGAGGCGCCGCAACGACGTTGCGGTCCAGATCGGGATGCCGGCCTCGAGCACACCGGCGAACAGTCCGGCCGCCAGGGCTTGACCACCCGCGGCGTATCGACGGCCCAACAGCAGACCGCCGACGCCTTGGCCGAGTCGTTTCACCACCAGCGGCAAACCTTTTCGGGGCACCCGCGACATCAGGTTGAGCCAGCGGTAGTCGGCGCCCGTCGTCGGCATCGGGATCTTCACTTCCATGACACCGGGACGCAGTCGCGAGCGGTACTCGCCGAGCAAGGCGGTGTCCAGCGGGCGGCACTCGCATGTCCGGCCCGCCGCGGAACCGCCGGGCGCCTCGGGGTGATAGTCCGAGTAGTCCCTCGCCCAGAACAGCCGCATCCGCGTGGTCCGCCGCAGCAGCTCCACGGTCGCATCGACGTGGGCGAGAAATGCCGCGGATCGCTGTGCCGGTGCGGTGCCATCGACCACCGCATCGAGATACGTCTGAGCCCGCTGCGCGGTGTCGCCGCCACCGCTCTCTTCGAGCACCCGGCTGGCGGGAAACCACAGCGCCCCACCGGAGCGTGCAGTCGAACCGCCGACGTAATCGGACTTCTCGACGATCAGGACGCTCAGGCCCTGCTCGTGGGCCGCCAGCGCGGCTGCCATCCCCGTACCGGATCCCACCACCAGAAGGTCGACGGTGCTGTCCTCAACGGTCACGCTCGAGGGGATGGCGGGGTGCGGCGCAGTGGTCACGACCTGAAGCTAGGCCGTCTCGGCGCCCGAGGGCACCAGGCGTCCTGATGAGCGGAACGCTCGGTGTTGCGCCCTGGCGTACGGGAGTACAAAGGTCCAATGACGTTAGAGTCCGATGTCGAGGTCCGACAGATCGAAGCTGGGGCGGCGCCAACCCGGTTCGCCAGGGGTTGGCATTGCCTGGGGCTCATCCGTGATTTCGGTGACGGCCAACCGCATTCGGTGAGCGCGTTCGGTCAGAAGTTGGTGGTGTTCCGCAGCGGCGACGGAAAGATCAACGTCCTCGACGCCTACTGCCGGCATATGGGCGGCGACCTCAGTCAGGGAACGGTCAAGGGCAACGAGATCGCATGTCCCTTCCATGACTGGCGGTGGGGCGGTGACGGCCGGTGCAAGCGGGTCCCCTACAGCAAGCGCACACCGCGCCTGGCGCGCACCGCGACGTGGACGACGCTCGAGCAGGACGGGATGTTGTTCGTCTGGAACGACCCCGAGGGCAGTCCGCCGCCCGCTGACGTGACCATTCCGCGCATCGAGGGCGCCACGAGCGACGAGTGGACCGACTGGCACTGGTACACCACGGTGGTCAACACGAACTGCCGCGAGATCATCGACAACGTCGTCGACATGGCGCACTTCTTCTACATCCACGGCTCGATGCCGACGCACTTCAAGAACATCTTCGAAGGGCACCTTGCGACGCAGTACATGAACAGCGGTTCCCGCGGGGACATCCCGGATCCGGAGGGCCAGCCGCGACTGCTCGGCACGACCTCGGTGGCGTCGTACTACGGCCCCTCATTCATGATCGACGACCTCACCTACCACTTCGAGACGGACGACCAGAACACGATCCTGATCAACTGCCATTACCCGATCGACGCCAATTCGTTTGTCCTGCAGTACGGCATCATCGTCAAGAAGTCGGCCAACCTTCCCGAGGACGCGGCGATGCAGGCCGCGATCGCGCTCGGTGACTGGGTCAAGGTCGGATTCGAGCAGGATGTGCAGATCTGGAAGAACAAGGCGCGCATCGACAACCCGCTGCTGTGCGAGGAGGACGGGCCGGTATATCAGCTGCGCCGCTGGTATGAGCAGTTCTACGTCGATGTCGCCCACGTGGCACCGGACATGGTGGACCGGTTCGAATACGAGATCGACGTCACCCGCCCACGCGAAGCGTGGCAGCAGGAGGTCGAAGCGAACATCGCACAGGCGGCCAACGGGTAAGACTCATATGGGTACTCGCACCGACAACCGTTTGCAGGACTCACCGCTGGTTCCTGTCGATTGCCGCAACTGCGGTGCTCGCGTACTGGTTCGCAAGAGCAGCTGGGAGCAGACCAGCGTCCAGTGGGACGCCGACGCGATGGCCAGCTGCCCGGAACTGCGCGAGGCCGAGGCGCTCAAGCATCACGGGTGTGGCCTGGTCCTGGCCTGCGCGGCGCTTCGCGAGTCGATCGAGAACGCAGCGCGCCGCGGTTCAGTCCCGATACTCGACGAAATCGTCGACTAGCGTGTGCTGCCGGCGTGCTGCGAAACCAGCGGTCGGACAGCTTCCGCGAAGGCGAGGACCTGCGCCCCGATGTCGCGGACCGCGCCCGCGCCGAGCCGTCGATATGGCTGAGCCGATACCGACATGACGACGGCGTCGGTGGTGTCGAAGATGGGTGCTGAGATCGTCGCCAGCGGGTATTGAGCTGCGTCGTCTAGTTCGTCGGGCAGCAAGTCCACGACCGTCAGATCGGCGACCGCGCCCGCCAGCCGCGTCGAGACGGCGTCCGGTGCGCTACCCGTGTCCAGCGCCTGCATCGCGGTGTACACCCGTAACAGGGGATCGCTCAGTCGTTCGATGCCGTAGCCACGTCGACGGATCTCTTTGAGCACCTTCGAAATTCGAGCACGGAACACATCGTTGACGGGGCCCGCGCGGTCCACCCATGCTTTCCGTTCGTCGGCGGCCGCCCACGCCACGAATTCTCGGCCGAAGGGAGCGACGAACGGCAGACGCAGGCCGGAAGCCACGGACGGGCGCGCACCACCGGGCGCGACCGAATCAACGACGAGAATCGATTCGGCATTGACCTCGGATATGCACACCGGCATGTCGATCGACACACAGAGGCGGTGTAGCGGTTCGCGCAGCGTCTGCGGCAGTGATGCGGGCAGGCGCGACAGCGCCGCGAGGGCCGGTCCCACCGAGTACCTCCCGCTCAGCGGGTCACGCAATGCCCATCTCCTGGCGCACATCGTGAGCAAGATCGCGTGACACGTCGATCGGCTGATCCGCAGCTCACGGCAGATATCGGCCAGCGACAGCCCGGTGCCGCCGTGCTCGGCCAGCAACTCGACGACGGCGATTACCCGGCTGGTCGGCGGCGAAGGGTCTTGACCCTGTGGTTCGGACCCGCCTAGCTTTAACGTCATATTTTCGGACAATACAACGAATATTCGACACCAGCGAGTTCAGGGCGGGAGGCACGCTCATGGCGGGGACCGATGTGATCATCGACGACCTTGTCTCACCTCGTCTCACCGCCACTCAGCGTCAGGTGCTCGATCATGTCGCCGGCTTGCGCATAGAGCTCGACCCCGACGCCCTCATCGCTGACGCGGTCGAGCGCACCGGCATGAGCGATTTCGGGCCCCTCGGATTCCGGTCGCGGCTCGACATGTACGCCGCGGCTGTCGATTCCGACTCCGGCAACACCAACCTCAACCGGCTGATCCTGCGGAACCGGATAGTGCGGCTGTTGAGCGCGCGCCTGCTACTCGTCGATCTGCTACGGCGATATCCAGAGATCCACGAGATCCAGATAGAGCAGCCGATCATCGTCGTTGGGTTACCGCGGTCGGGAACCACCCATCTGGTCAACCTGATCGCCGCCGACTCGCGGCGTCGCGCGTTGCCGTATTGGGAGAGCCAGGAGCCGTTTCCCCTGCGCGGCGAGGGGCCTGGCGTGGATGGGATGGATCCGAGGTATGCCCGATGCGCGGCCGAGTACGAGACGTCAAAAGCCATGACGCCGTTGATGGAGACGATGCACGATCGCTTTCCCGAAGCCATCGAGGAGGAGATCGAACTCCTGGATCTCGATTTCGCGAGCTATGTGCTGGAATGGCACGCCCGGGTGCCGCGCTGGCGCGACTACTATCTCGGGCTGGACCAGGACGAGCACTATGCGTTTCTGCGTACGGTCCTCAAGGCGCTGACGTTCCTGCGTGGCCCGCGCCGATGGGTACTCAAATCGCCGCAGCACGCCGAACAGCTCGGGCCACTGATCCGCACCTTCCCCGATGCGACGGTCGCGTTCACCCATCGTGATCCGGTGGCCGTCATCCAGTCGGCGGTGACGATGCTGGCCTACGGGGACCGCATGCGCCGCACGGACATCGATCCGGGAGGCCTTGTCGACTACTGGGTCGACCGCATCGAGCGGCTGCTTCGCGCCTGCGTGCGAGACCGCGAAGTCATCGGGGACGACCGCAGCGTCGACATCCGGTTCCACGAACTGGGCGGCAACGAGATGAGAATCCTTGAGCGACTCTATGACCTCAACGGTGAGGACCTGCCCCCCGGGGCCAGGGCGGCGCTGCAGCGCTATCTCGATGAAAATCCGCGCGGCAAACATGGCCGTATGCGCTATGACCTGAGACGAGACTTCGACCGCTCGCCTGACGAAATCCGTTCTCGCTTCGACTTCTACTTCGAGCGGTTCGATGTGAAGGAGGAGGCGTGACTATCTACGAACCGATCTATCGCACCCGTCCCGGCGCCGATGCGATCGCCGGTGCCGACGCACCCGCGGCGCAGGAGGTGTCTGCAGGCGTGTGGATGTCGCCCGGCCTGTCCAACTCCTACCTGCTGGCGACCCCCGACGGCCGCATCGTCGTCAACACCGGTATGGGGTTCGAGGGCCCGGTCCACCGTGCGAACTACGACGCGGTCGACACATCCCCAATTCGGTACGTCATCCTCACCCAGGGCCATTACGACCACGTCGGTGGTACGGACGTCTTCATCGAGCCTGGCACCGATGTTGTCGCCCAGGCCAACTGGGAGACATGGCGACGCGACAACGAGCTGTTGGCGCCCTTCAGGGTGGCGAACTCCGCCTTCGCGTTCGCCGACACCGTTGCGAGCGCGATCGCCAACGCCACCGCACGCACAGGTACCGCACCGGCCCCGCAGAGCGTTCCCACTCCCACGATCGTCGTGGATGACGAGCTCCAAATCACCCTTGGCGGGCGCCACCTCGAGCTGTACGCCACCCCGGGAGGGGAAACGACCGACAGCCTCGTGATCTGGCTGCCCGAGGAACGGGTGTGCCTGTGCGGCAACGTCTTCGGTGCGCTATTCGGCCATATCCCGAATCTCGTGACGATGCGGGGTGACCGTTATCGAGACGCGTTGACCGTGATCGAATCGATCGAGAAGGTTCGCGGCCTCGATGCCGAGGTACTCCTCACCGGCCACTTCGGACCCATCAACGGCCGAGAGCGCATCCGCGCCGAGCTCACCAGATTGCGGGACGCGGTGGCCTACATCCATGATCAGACCGTCGCGGGCATGAACGCCGGCAAGGACGTACACACACTGATGCGGGAGATCACGTTGCCGCCGGAGTTGGAAGTGGGCGAGGGCTACGGGATGGTGCGCTGGAACGTGCGCGCCGTGTGGGAGAGCTACGCCGGTTGGTTCCATCACCGCTCCACCACGGAGTTGTATCCCTCTGCGCCGGCGTCCATCTCGTCCGACCTGGTCGAGCTGGCAGGCGCGGAGGCGATCGTGCGTCGGGCGCAGGCGCTGCTCGCGGCCGAAGATCCCCTACGAGCGATTCGTCTCGCCGAGATCGTCAACCAGACCCAGCCAGACAACGCGGCCAAAAGGGTGTTGATCGCCGCCCACGAACGGTTGCTGAAGGCGAGTACCAACTTCTGGGAGGCTGCCTGGCTCCGCAAGCAGATCGCCGAGCTGTCCGCATGAACGGGCTGCGGTTCGATTTCACCGGAAGCACCGCTCTGGTCACCGGCGGCACCAGCGGAATCGGCCACGCCACAGCGGCATTGCTGCGAGACAGCGGCGCGCAGGTGACGGTCACCGGTACGAAGCAGGGGCCCGAGGACTACGACGTGGACCTCGACGGCATGTCGTACCGCCAGCTGGCAATGACCGATGCCGAGGGCGTCGGCGCGCTGGCCGCGTCGATCGCCGAGTTGGACATCCTGATCAACAACGCGGGCGGCACTTTTCCCGGCGGACTGGACGAAGCGACTGTTGACGGGTATGCGGCGTCGGTCGACCTGAACCTGCTGGCTCCGTTCCGGCTGACCACCGCGTGCCACGATGCTCTGAAGAAGTCGCGGGCGGTCGGAGGGGCGAGCGTCGTCATGCTCGCGTCGATGGCGGCAATCCGCGCCGTACCGATCGTGCCCGGATATGGCTCGGCGAAGGCGAGTGTGCTGTCCCTGACGCGCAACCTCGCGGTGCGATGGGCGGGCGACGGCATCCGAGTCAACGCAGTCGTGCCCGGCGTCGTCGCCACCCGGATGACGGCCGCGATGGATTACGCCCCCGAAGTCAAACAACAACAACTCGACCATATTCCGTTCGGCAGGTTCGCAGAGCCGGCCGAGATCGCCGGCCCGATCCTGTTCCTGTGCAGCGAAAGCGCTTCGTACTGCACAGGATCGGCGATGGTGATTGACGGCGGCTACAGCGTGGTATAGGAGGCGGCAGCAGATGAAGGCTTCAATCGTCACGGGACCCGGCGAAACAAATGTCGTCGAGGCGCCCACGCCGGCGGCCGGACCCGACGACGTCCTGGTCGAGATGCGGGCCTGCGGCATCTGTGGTTCCGATCTGTTCTACATTGCCGCGGGCGGGTTGCCGCCGCGTCAGGGCAGCATGCCGCTCGGTCACGAACCCGCCGGCGTGGTCATCGACGTCGGCGCCGCCGTCACGGAAATCACCGTCGGCGACCACGTCGTCGTCAACCCGATGGCGGCGCCCGGTGGCATCATCGGCAACGGAGGTCCGGCGGGCGCGCTCGCGGAGTACCTTCTTGTCGAGAACGCCGTGCGCGGCAAGAGCCTCGAGGTCGTGCCCGACCACATCCCGTTCGAGGTGGCCGCCCTCAACGAGCCGATGGCGGTGGCCCGCCACGCCATAAATCAGGTGACGCCGGGGCCCGCCGACAGGGTCGTCGTGTTCGGTGCGGGACCGATCGGGCTCGGCGCCACAATCGGATTGAAGTCGCAAGGGGTCGACCATGTGGTCGTCGTCGATATCCTGGCGGCGCGCCTGGACAAGGCGCTCGCCGTCGGCGCCGACGCAGTGATCAACTCCGCCGACGAGGACGTCGTCCAGCGGCTCCTCGCTTTGCATGGTGCTGGTGAATCGATCTGGCCGGACAAGGCGGGCACCGACATCTACCTCGATGCGGCCGGTGTTCCCGCGGTCATCGACACGGCTTTGGCCGCCGCCAAGACCGGCGCCAAACTGGGCATAGTCGCCGTGCACAAGGAGCCGGTCAGCGTCGATCTCATGAACGTCATGGGCAACGAGCTGACCATCGTCGGTTCCATGGGCTATCCGACCGAGATCTTCGACGTGACAGGCGACATCGTGGCGAACTGGGAGAAATACAAGACGATCGTCAGCCACACCTTCTCGTTCGAGGACGTCGGTGCGGCGCTACAGGCCGCCTCCACCCCTGGGGCGACCGACAAGGTCGTCGTCACCTTCTAGCGAGACGGGGCACATCGCGCCGTAGTCTCGTCTGATGACCAAAAACGTCGACGCACCGATCGCTGTCGTGACGGGTGCGAGCCGCGGGGCCGGTCGGGGTATCGCCCGGGCACTGCTCGCGCGAGGCTGGCGGGTCTATACGACGGGTCGGACCGTGACCGATGCCGGCGACGGAGCGATCGCGGTACAGGTCGACCACCGCGACGACGCTGCGACCGCTGCGCTGTTCGCGCGGGTGGCCGACGAGTGCGGCGGTCTTGACCTGCTGGTCAACAACGCCGCCGCGGTTCACGACGCGCTGACCGATCCGAAGCCGTTCTGGGAGAAGGACGTTGAACTCGTCGACATCCTCGATGTCGGGTTACGTTCGGCGTATGTCGCGTCGTACTACGCCGCGCCGCTGATGCTGAATCGACCGCGCGGGCTGATCGCGTTCACGTCCTCGCCCGGGTCCGTCTGCTACATGCACGGCCCGGCGTACGGCGCGCAGAAGGCCGGCATCGACAAGATGGCGGCCGATATGGCGGTCGACTTCCGGGGCACGCGGGTGAGCACCGCGTCGATCTGGATGGGCATCCTGCTGACCGAGAAGATGCGTGGCGCGTTCGACGGCAAGCCGGATGCCTTGGCCGCCATGGCCGAACACGCCGAAACGCCCGAGTTCACCGGGCGTGTGATCGACGCGCTGTACCGCGATCCCGAGCTCGACGCGTTCAGCGGTCACACCCTGATCGGTGCCGAACTCGCGCAGCGCTACGACATCACCGATGACGATGGCCGGCAACCACCGTCGCACCGGGAGATGCTGGGCTCACCGCGGGTGCCCAGCGACGTGGTGGTGCGCTGAGCGATTGGCCGCCTAAGGCGGAGTTGTCACACCGATCCACGTTTTGCAGACGTCTACTCGGACTTCTGCTGGAAAACGTGGCGCTATGAGACTGGTGAGTTTGGCTGGCCGACGAGCGACGTGGTGGTGCGCTGAGCGCTAGGCGTGCGCGCCGCCATCGATGCGGATCTCGGTACCGGTGATGAAGGCGCCATCGTCGGACGCGACCATGGCGATCACCGACGCCACCGCACTCGGGTCACCCAAGATCTCGTTCTCGCGGCCGTGCAGCAGCGGCGTCTGCTTCGCCCATAGCCCCAGGTCGTAGCCGTCGGGCATTTTGTCCAGTGTCGAGTTCGCCAAAGCCGTTGCCACCCCACCGGGTTGGATGTTGACCGCACGCAGGCCCTGCTTGGAATACTCCAGAGCCAGGGAGTGCGTGAACGCCAGCACCCCGCCCTTGCTCGCCGCATACGCGGCCATGTAGGGGTGCGCGAACGACGCTGCGGTGGAGGTGAAGTTGACCACCACGCCGCGACCGGAATCAAGCAATGCGGGAAGGGCGCGCCGAGTCATCAGGAAGGTGCCGGTGAGGTTGACGGCCAGCGTGGCGTTCCAGTCCTGAAGCGTGTGCTCATGAGTGTGGGCGCAGCGCTGGATGGCCGCGGCGTTCACCAGCACATCGAGCCCACCCAGTTCGGTGACCGCGGCATCGACGGCCTCCGCCACCGCAGCCTCGTCCGAGACGTCTAGAACCGCAGTGGTCAACCGTTTACCGATGCCGGCGTCGTCGGCCGCAGAGGTCGTCGCCGCCAGGCCGTCCGGTGAGACGTCACAGCCGACGACCGTTCCACCCTCCTCGAGCAATCGGGCGACCGTCGCCGCGCCGATGCCCGAACCGGCACCGGTCACGATGATCCGCCGATCGTTGAAGCGCTCCATGCTCAAAGGCCTTTCTACTCAGGCGAGTTGGAACGCAGAGATCGGGGCTTCGTCAGGGTATTGCGATGGCCCGCCGAGGTCGTAGACCGCATTGAGCGCTCCAATGAACTCCGGATCGTGCAGCGGCTCGCTGGGAACGTTCAGCTTGACGCCCTTCTTGCCGGCGTCGTCGACGAGCATGTCGATGGCCTTGGCGACCGTCAGGTCGTCGCTGCCGTCCATGTTCTTCTTCAGTTCGTCGAAGTCGGTGAACACCTCGGCCGACCAGTGCACCAGGAATCGCAGTTCGTCGGTGTGGTGACGGGCGATGACGTCCTCGCCGTTCTTCAGCAGCCAGTGGTCGCGATCGGTGGGGTCGCCGGTGAACACCGTGTCGAACGCCAGCCCCGCAGGCACCTGCTGCCCGAGCGGGCCGTTGGCCTCACCGCGGTGCACCATCATCTCGTTCTGCACCAGCACACCGCGGTTGTAGACCGGCGGCAGAAGGCGCTGCGGTGGCTTGAGCGGGCCGTCCGGCCAGTAGGTGAAGCCGCTGCTCTCGTCGTGCGAGAACCATGTGATGACCTGAGCCATCTTGATCAGGTAGTCCTGGAACAGCCCGGACTTGCCCATCACGCTGGTGAGCCATGTCGGAGCGTTCTCGTGGCGCACACCGCGGAAGCTGGGGGAGTCGAGGTGGCCGGGATCGCGGTTGGCGCACGGCCCGTTGATGTTGAACAACATCATCTCCGGCTTGGCGTACTCGGCGTTCCAGTAGCTCTTCGCGTAGTCCACGAACCGCTGGTTGTAGAAGCAGTCGTGCAATTCGGGGTAGAGCACGGTGCCGTAATTCGCCAGGTAGCCTCGGAATGTCGGCGTCAGGAACAAGTCGAGTGAGGGTTCGAAGCCCTCGGGGAACATGCCGCTCATCGTGGCCATCAGTTCCTCCGCCGAGGCGAAGTGCTGAGCGATGATCAGCCGCCACGGACCCTGGGTGCGAACCACGTCGAGTAGACGCTCGCGCTGATCGTCGGTGTAGACGTTGTCGATCTCACGCGGCGGCGAGGCGGGCCGCAGAACGTCGGAAAGCTCCATGCGCTGCTGTTCGGTAAGCATGGCTCGATTGTGGTGCGGTCGCGGACATTCGGTTCGCCACCTGTCCAGTGATCGGGACACGCATTCCCCGCCGAGACTACGGTTATTGACGAAAATCGACCGAAATCCCTCAGAAGCCGTTGTCTCGGCGCATTCCTGCTCGCGCTAGAACGGCAGTGGGTTGGCGAACTTGGCACGCATCAGCGCGCCGATTTCGGCCACCGCCAAGCGGCCTCGCGCGGTGACGTCCGAGCGCATCAGAAAGCCGTGATACGCACCGGGATAACGGGTTACGGTGGTCTGCACTCCGGCGTCCTGCAGTCGCTGGGCGTAAAGCTCGCCCCAGTCGCGAATGGGGTCGGCCGCCGCGGTCACCACAATGGCTTGCGGCAGCCCGGACAGGTCATTCGCATGTGCGGGTACCGCGTACGGATGATCGGGGCCGTGGGCCAGCTCATGCATGTACTCGATGTCGACGAGGGAGAGCATCGGAGCGTTGGGCTGGGCTCTGACCGACGGCACCGTCAGATCCTTGTCGAGGCCCGGATACATCAGCACCTGGGCGAACAGGCTCGGCCCGCCGCGATCCCGGGCGGCCAGCGCAACGGCGGCGGCCAGGGTGCCGCCCGCGCTGTCGCCGGCCACCGCCAGTCGACTCGCATCGATGCCGAGTTCGCCGGCGTGTGCCGCTACCCATGACGTCGCGGTGTACGCATCGTCGAACTGGGCCGGCGGAGGTGCCTCGGGCGCGAGGTGGTATTCGACGGAAACCACGGTGCCGCCGGACTTGTCGGCGAGATTGCGCGCCAACGGTTCGAACGAGTGGTTCGAACCGAGCACCATGCCGCCGCCGTGAAAGTACACCATCGCCGGGGCCGCCGGATCCGGGCGAGGCCGGTAGATACGCAGCGGTATCTCACCGACCGGCCCGTCGATCATCCGGTCTTCCACCTCGGCCATCTCCGGCATGGGCGGGCGGGGAGCCGATTCCAGCGCGTCGCGGACCGCGGCGAGTCCGCGTTGACGCATCGGAGGCACCACACCGAACTCCGCGACGCGTGCGGCGGCGTCCCGATCCAGCATCGGCGCAGCTGCCTTCGATGTGGTCATCGATGTGCCGGATCGAATCGACGCTTGGTGCGCAATACCGGCGGACGGCGGTTGGCAAGGATGTCGGCGCGCTCGGCCATCGCGTTGCCGACGTATTCGGGCTGGGTCAGCAGATAGAAGTCGCCGGCGGCCGACTGTTCGAACACCACTCGTGCCGCCTCGATCGGGTCCATCGCCTCGGCCTTGATGTCCATCATGGCCGACCGCTGCGACTCGGCCGCCCGGACATCACCACCGTCGACGCCGCCCGCCGCATCGAAGATGTTCGACTTCACGGCCCCGGGCAGCACCGCCTGAACATGGATCCGGTCGGCGTGACCGGCCGATTCCACTTCCAGGCGTAGGCATTCGGTGAGTGCGAGCACCGCATGCTTGCTCATGATGTACGGCGCCTGCAACGGCACGGCCGCCACGCCACCGATCGACGACAGATTCCACACCCACGACGGTGTGTCGGCAGCCAGCATGTGCGGCAGGAACGCGCGCACCCCGTAGAACACGCCGCTGATGTTGATCGCCACCAACCGATCCCAATTGGCGACGGGCGTGTCCCACAGGTAGCCGAACTGCTCCACGCCGGCGTTGTTGACCAACAACCGCACCGGCCCGACCTCGGAGTACACCCGGGCGGCAAGTCTTTCCATGGCATCGGCGTCGCGCACGTCGCACACCATGTCGACCGCGCCGGGCAGTTCGTCGCGAAGGGCGGCGATCGCGGCAGCGTCGATGTCGACCAATACCACCGTCATCGCCAACTCGGCGGCATGGCGGGCCAGACCGGCACCGATCCCGTTACCGGCGCCGGTGATGACCGCAACGCCGCCGGAGAAGGTCTCGCGAGCGGTCACCGAACTAGCTGCCGGATGCTGCGGTCTCGGCGGCGAGTTCGGAGAGCAGCACCGAGTTGGTGGTGTCGAGAACCATCTCCATCTCGGTGAACTCGAGCCCGCTGGCGCCGCGGCGCACCGCGACTTCGGCGACACCGCTGGACACCGCGAACGGCACGAAGTTCGCGATCTGGTTGACGAAGATATAGAAGCGGGCGCGGGTGGCCCCGCCGTCGGTGCCGGTGCGGTGCAGGTTGGTGGCGTGGTGACGCAGCGGGTAGGGGCTCTGCTTGCGGTGGTCGGTGAGCCACTCCATGACGGCGTCGCGGCCGTGCAGTTCGGGCGACATCAGCTCCTCGAATGGGCTTGCACCCGAATCGCTGCGGGTGATGAACCGCATGTCCTCGGCCTTAGCCGCCGCCATCTCGTCGTAGTGCGCCTCGTCGTAGGCGTACCAGTAGGCGGCGATGAACTCCTGCAGTTCGGACAGTGAAATCTCGTTGCTCACCGTTGCAGTGAACCGCCAAAGGCTCTGGGGCGACACCGTGGTGTCCGGTCAGCGGAACGTCGCCACTCACTCGCAACGCTGTCGGCAAGCTCGGCTCCGAAGCGTTGGAACAATTTGCGGCGGCCTCTCATGGAACTTTTCAGAAATACGTCGCGGACTTCTTAAAATTCGCACATATGTTCGAGTCATGAATTCGGAAGCGGTGCAGGCCACAGTTGCCGCGCTGCGCGCCGCATACGACGAACTGGCCGCGTTGCCCATCGAGGCGCTCACCAAGTCTGACCTGATCGACGCGCTCGACGAACTCGAAACCCTCGGCTGCCGCCTGCCGGCGCAGAGCCATCGCATGTTGGCGCGTCTGCAAACCGAGACCACCGCCACCGAAATGGGGGCCAAGTCTTGGCGCGACGTGCTGGCGATCCGGTGGCGCATCTCGACCAGCGAGGCTGGCCGCCGGCTCGACGAGGCCGCCCAGTTGGCGCCACGCCGCACACTGACCGGTGAACCGCTCGAGCCGGAGTTGCCCTGCACCGCGCTAGCCCAAGCCCACGGGTCGATCAACCGCGAGCATGTCAAGGTCGTGTGCGAGGCGATGGAGCGCATCCCGGCCGCCGTCGACGCTCACACCCGCGCCCAGATCGAAGTCGATCTGGTGCGCACCGCGATCGGCGTGGGACCGAAGGAATTGAAGGACAACGCCGAGCGCATCTTGTTCCTGCTCGACCAGGATGGTCCCGAACCCGATGACACCGAGCGCGCGCGGCGTCGCGGCGTGTCGAAGGGACCGCAGGGATCCGACAAGATGGTCCCGTTCAGAGGCAATCTGACTCCCGAAGCTTGGGCGATATATGAGGCGATCTTCGCGAAGTGGGCGGCGCCGGGCATGTGCAACCCTGACGACGAGCAGCCCTGCGTTTCGGGTACGCCGACACAGGCCCAGATCGATAACGACCGCCGCAGTCTGGCGCAGCGTCAGCACGACGCGCTGGTCGCGGTCGGGCGCAGCGTGCTGGAAAGCGGTGAGTTGGGCCAGCACAACGGGTTACCGGCCGCGATCATCGTCCGCACCACACTGCAGGAATTGGAGAGCCGGGCTGGAGTTGGCGTCACCGGTGGGGGCACCGTCATCCCCATCGCCGACGTGATCCGGATGGCCGCACACGCCAACCATTACCTGGCGGTGTTCGACAAGGCGACCGGGTCGGCGCTGGACTTGTTTCGCGCTCGGCGCGTGGCCTCGCCGGCTCAGCGGATCGTGCTCATCGCCCGCGACGGCGGCTGCACGAAGCCGGGCTGCACCGTGCCCGCCTATGGTTGCCAAGCCCATCACGCGGATCGCGACTGGGCCGACGACGGACAAACAAATGTCGACGAACTCGGTTTGGCGTGTGGTCCCGATAACCGCATGGTCGGCCCAGGCGGTTGGCAAACACGGATCAACGAAGACAACGACGTCGAGTGGATCCCACCCCCACAGCTCGACACAGGGCAAGCCCGCGTCAACGAATACCATCGGCCCGAGCGTCTTCACCGACCGCCCGACGACATAACCGACGAAGTCGTCGACGGACGGACCTCGAACGGCGACAACGAAGGTCGGGCAGGACCGACACCCGACGCCGCGTGACAACGCCGCGATCGGTATAGACAGCCGATTGGGGCTCGAGTACTTGCTGTGATGGGCGCGCGTTCCGCTGACCTTGATTCGTCGAGTCAGCCGGTGACCAGGTTCCACAGACCGGACGCGCCCGCCGCCAGCGCTGCGTCGGTCACCCGCTGGTCCCAGTACCGGACTGAACCGAACTCCGAGCGCCAGGCCAGCGCCGCCCGGGTGAACTCGTGCAACCGGTGCTCCTGCGTGGTGCCAATCGCGCCGTGCACCTGGTGCGCGTTGCGCACCACGACCGACGTCGCATGTCCGGCGCACGAACGGGCCGCGGCGACACGGAACTCGAGGCTTTGTCCCGACCAGTCGGTGCTCACGGCCGTCGTCAGTGCGGCCTCGGTCGCCGCCCGAGCAAGTGCGGCCTCGGCGGCGAGATCGGCGATCAGATGCTGCACGGCCTGGAAGCGGGCCAACGGGCGACCGAACTGAACACGCGACGTCGCATGCTCGACGGACAGCTGCACTATCCGATCGAGCGCCGCGCACACCTGAATCGCCCGCACGAGTGCCGACTTCAGCCACAGCTGAGTGACGAGGTCCGCGGGCACGGATGTCCCGTCCAGGATCGAGACGTCGGCGGTGACGGTGTCGCGCGGTTCGCCGATCGTGTTGAAGCCTGCAGTGACGGCCAGCCTTTCGGTGTCGACGTCGGCGGCACGGTACTCGCCGCCGGCATTCCACACCACCACGATCCGCTCAGCGCCCGCCGCCCATGGCACACCGCGGGACGCGCCGTGCTCGTCCAGCAGACACACCGTGCGCACGGCGCCGGTGCTGGGCAGCCCGGTCGCGTCCAACAGCCAGCACGCCAGCAAGTCGTGTTCGGCCAACGGAACTCGCACGCCGTGACGGGCCGCGGCGGACAGCAATTCGGCGGCCTCGTACCAGCCGGCCCCGCTACCGCCGGCCTCCTCCGGTCCGGTCAGCCGCGCCAGTCCAAGCTCGACGAGTTGTCGCGACAGTCGATCGTCTGCCTGCGGCTGAGTCCCGCGATACTCGGCGAAGACGGCATCCATCATGTCGACCAGGGCCCGGTCGACGCCGATCATCGAGCTCTCGGTCATCGCAGACCCAATCCGCGCGCGATCACGCCGCGCAGCACTTCGTTGGTTCCGCCACGCAGCGTGAAACCCGGCCGCTGATCCGCCGCAGCCGAAACCAGTTCCGTGAACGCCGGATCGATGTCGCCGTCGTCGAACTCGCCCGCGAACTCGGCGATATCGCCCTCGGTGGTGGTGCCGAGTACCTTGACGACAGCCGCGGGCACATCGGCGGGGGCGTGTCGCTCCAGTGCACCTGCCACCGCGGTCGACATCTGGTGCAGGCCGGCGATGCGTGCCACGAGCCACCCGAGGTCGGCATCGGGGGAGATGCGCTGCGACGCCATGTGTTCGGCGCACGAGGCGAGCAGCACGAACGTGGACAGGAACCGCTCGGGTCCGCTGCGCTCGAAGGCCAGTTCCGAAGTCACCTGTCGCCAGCCGTCGCCGATGGCACCGAACACCATTGCGTCGGGCACGAAAGCCGCATCGAGGACCACCTCGTTGAAGTGGTGGGCACCGTTCATCGAGATGATCGGCCGGATCTCCACTCCCGGCGCGCGGAGATCAATGATGAACTGGCTCAGTCCGGCGTGCCGATTGTCGGGATCCACCGGCGCGGTGCGTGCCAGCGCGATGAACGCGTGCGCGTGGTGGGCCCCGGAGGTCCACACCTTGGTGCCGGTCAGCTTCCAACCACCGTCGACGCGAACCGCTTTCGTCCGCACGCTCGCCAGGTCAGAACCGGAGTCGGGCTCGCTCATCCCGATGCCGAAGTAGCACTCGCCGCGCACGATCTTCGGCAGGAACTCCGACTTCTGCAGTTCGGTGCCGTACTTCAACAGCGACGGCACGATCTGCCGATCGGCGATCCAGTGCGCGGCCACGGGTGCCCCGGCGGCGAGCAGTTCCTCGGTCACCACGAAGCGTTCGACGAACGAGCGCCCGTGGCCGCCGTACTCGACGGGCACCGTCATACCGAGCCAGCCCTTGGCGGCGAGCGCGGCCGTGAACTTCTCGTCCCACCCGGTCAGCCAGGCATCGACTGACGGGCTGAACGTGCCCGCGGCGCGCTGCTCGGCCAGGAAGGCGCGGACCTCGGCGCGCAGGGGTTCCGTGGTTGCCGGCTCGACGGTGGCGGGCGGTACCAGCCGGGGGAGCGAAACCTGCGACGTCACTGGCTCCTCCACTTCTGGGTCACTGGTGGCTCCGCCACCGGCTGATGCGCTGCCTGTGCCGTGATTCTTGCAGCAGGGTCTTTCCATGGCGTCGATGGACAGCGTTTTACGCGGGTAGTCGTGCATGATCTTGTCAACGGTCAGGGGACGATGCTGGCGCGGACGTCGCGCTTGCCGTCCGCGGCCGCGAACGCCTCGTTGATGTCGTCGAGCGGATAGTGCGCTGCTGCAAGGCGTTCCAGTGGCAGCTTGTCCTGATGTTGCTCCAGGAAGGTGAGTGCGCGGGAGAGCACAGGCGGGTCGTAGAGCGAGACGCCGACCATCGTCTTGTTGGCGAACACGAACCGGGACGGATCGAATTCGAATGTCTTGCCCACGTTGATGTTGCCGATCTCCACATAGCGGCCGAACTGGCCGAGCATCTTGAGACCTTCGTCGATGGCCGACGGATGGCCGACCACCTCGACGACCACGTCGGCGCCGTGCCCGTCCGTCAGCCTGCGCACGATCTTCGCCCGATCCTTCACCGTGGCGGCCTCGTTGATGTCGATCACCGCGTCGGCGCCGAACGCCGTCGCCAACTCCAGGCGCTCGGGCACTCCATCGATCGCGATAACGAGGCTCGCTCCGCGCGCCTTCGCCACGGCGACGGCGTACAAGCCGAGCGCGCCGGCGCCCTGCACCACAACGACTTCTCCAAGCTGCTGATCGACGCGCTCGAAGCCGTACATCACCTGGGACAAAGCACAGTTCGCGCCCGAAGCGATCTCGTCGGACACGGTGTCGGGCACGGTGTAGACCACCGCGCCGCTGGGCAGCAGGAAGTAGTCGCCGTAGCCGCCCACGAAATACGGTGGTTCGTCGGCGCGGCCCAGCATCGCCATCGTGAGGTTCAGGCAGGCATTGCGCCGACCCTTCAGACAGTTGCGGCAGTGGTGACACGAGAAGAAGTAGGGAAACACGACCCTTGTACCGCGTTGTAGCGGCATGCCGTTGGAGTCGGCGGTGACGCCGTGGCCGAGAGCCTCGACTTCACCGACCATTTCGTGGCCCAGCACGGTGGGCAGCTGACCACCGAGTCCGGTTGTCGCGAAGGTTCCGTGCCAGGCGTGCAGATCGGATCCGCAGATGTTGGTGCGGGTGACCCTGATCAGAATCTCGCCTGGCCCGGCCTCGGGCAAGCTGACGGTTTCGATCTCGAACGGTTGTCCGGGCGCGTCGAACCGTGCGATACGTCCTGTGAACACAGCCGGGGTGATCCCTTCAGTGGGTGAGCGTTTCAGAGCCGAAGCGTTCGCGCAGTTGGCGTTTCAGCAGCTTGCCACTCGGGTTCTTGGGAAGCGTGTCGACGAAGAAGACGTGTTTGGGCGTCTTGAAGCCGGCGAGATGTTCGCGGCAGTGCGCGATGACGTCGTCCTCGGTCAGCGTGACGCCGTTGCGTGCCACCACCGCGGCCACCACGGATTCCACCCAGGTCGCGTGCGGGACACCGAACACGGCTGCTTCCTGTACTCCGCTGTGCCGGTAGAGGATTTCCTCGACCTCGCGACTGGCGACATTCTCACCGCCGGTCTTGATCATGTCCTTCTTGCGGTCCACCACGTGCAGCAGGCCGTGCTCGTCGTAGTACCCGAGATCACCGGAGTGGAACCAGCCGCCGCGGAACGCTTGGGCCGTCTTGGCGGGCTCGTCGAGGTAGCCCAACATCAGATGTGGGCTGCGGTGGGCGATCTCACCGACGACGCCCGTTCCGACGTGCTGGTCGTGCTCGTCGAGGATGGTCGTCTCGACGTTGACCACCGGGCGCCCGGCCGCGCCGCCGTGTGCCTCCTGTTCGTCGGGTCCCAGTGCGGACGCCAGCGGCGCCATCTCGGTCTGCCCGTAGAAGTTCCACAACCGCAGGTTCGGCAGTCGCTCCCGGATCTCGTTGAGGATCTCGATCGGCATGGCCGAGGCGCCGTAGTAGCCCTTGCGCAGGCTGGACAGATCCACCGCGTCGAACAGGGGGCAGCGCAGCAGGCTGATCCACACAGTCGGCGGCGCGAAGTAGTTGGTCACCCCGTAGCGGGCGATCGTGCGCAGCACCGTCTCGGGGTCTGGCCTGGGCAGGATGATGCTGGTGGCGCCGAGGTAGATGTCGGTGGCGAGGAAGTTGTCGAGTTGCGCGCAGTGGTAGAGCGGCAGCGAGTGGATCTCGACGTCGTCACCCGACATCGAACCGGCCACGATCGTGCTGATGTACTGCCACATCAGGCTGCGGCTGGTGTGCATCACGCCCTTCGGACGCGACTCGGTTCCGCTGGTGTACATCAGCCGCAGCAGCTGGTCGTCCTCGATGGGCGGTGCCGGGGCGGCCGTGGTGGTGGTCAGCCATTGCGCGAAGTCGCCCCAGCCTTTTGGTGCGGGTTGGCCGGCGGGCATCAGCGCGACCGTCGTGCGCACCTCACCGCCGAGCCGCATCGCCTGTTCGGCCGTCGGGATCAGATCGGCTTCGCCGATGAATCCGCTGGCCTTGCTGTGGGCCAGGATGTAGGAGATCTCCTCGGCCGTGAGCATGAAGTTGATCGGGACGAGCACCACTGCGGCGCGGGCGGTGGCGAACGCCAGCACGGCGTACTGCCAGCAGTTGTGCGCCAACAGCGCCACTCGGTCGCCCGGGGAGAAACCGTTGTCCCGCAACGCCGCCGCTGCTCTATCCACCAGGTGGTCGAATTCGGCGAACGTCAGGGCGACGTCGCCGTCGATGATCGCGACCTTGTCCGGCTGCTTACGGGCCGACCGGCGGGGGATGTCGCCCAGCGTGTGACGGCGCGCCTGGTCTACCACCGTGTCCGGTTGCATGGCCGCAGCGTATGGCCGGCGCCGGTGCGTCACCGGCTGGTGTCCCGCTCAGTAGGCAGGACGGTGCTCGCCGGACTGTTGCGCTCCGATACTCGACGACGTGACTGCTGATGCTCAAGCCAGGCCGACGCACCCGGAGTCGACGGTCGACCGCGACGAACTGAGGGCGCACCTGCGCGATGCGGACGCTGGTGTGCTGGTCGCGGTGCTCGCGCAGCTGACGGGCGATCCATCAGTCGTCGACCGGTACGGACCCAAGATCACCCACGTGCCGGATCCGCCCGAGCGCGCGGGCACCACCGATGCCGACACCAGGGACGCGCTCGTCACGGCCGTGATCGAGGCGATCGACTCTCCGCGGCCTCCAGACGCCCCGGCGCCCGACGACCCGGTACTGTTCGCCCGGCTGTTGCCGCTGGCACTCGGTTCCGACGTCGAGGACGAGTTCGTTCCACTGCTGCTCGAACAGGGCGGTTTCCAACTGTCCCAACCGACGCTGCCGCGCACGGTGCCGATCCCGGAGACCACGACAGTGGCGATCATCGGCGCCGGGATCGCCGGCATCATCACCGCGCTCGCCGCCGCCGACGCTGGTGTGCGCTACCAGATCTTCGACCGCAACGACGAAGTCGGCGGCACCTGGCTGACGACCAGGTATCCCGGGATCGGGGTGGACACTCCGTCGGCGTACTACTCGCTGTCGCGGGAAGTGAATCCCGACTGGTCGAGCTACTACCCGCAGGGCGCGGAGTACCAGAGCTATTTGGTTGCCCTCGCCGACAAGTACGGCCTGCGCGAGCACACCCGGTTCGGTACCGAGGTGGAAGCTCTGTGGTGGGACGACGAGCGCAAGCAATGGCAGATCCACGCGGTCGACCGGAACGGCAACCGCGACGTCAGCCACGCCACGGTGGTGGTCACGGCCGCGGGCTACCTCAACCGCCCGCGGTGGCCGGACCTCAAGGGGCGGGAGACCTTCGAGGGCATCAGCATTCACTCGGCGCAGTGGGACCCGTCGCTCGACCTGACCGGCAAGCGGGTGGCGATCATCGGCGCAGGATGCACTGCCGTGCAGATCGTCGACGCCTGCGTGAACGAGGTCGAGCATCTGACGGTCTTCCAACGACAGCCGCACTGGGTCGCGCCGCGCAAGCGGCCGTCCGACGACGTTCCGGAGCACCGTCGATTCCTGGGCCGCCACCTGCCGTACTACGCGAACTGGCACCGGCTGAAGTCGTACTGGGCTACCGCCGACAACAACTATCCCGTCATCCTGCGGGATCCCGAGTGGGCCAAGGACCACCTGTCGATCTCGCAGGCCAACGACGTACTTCTGCAGATGTGCCTGACCTACATCACCGAAACCTTCGGTGAGGGAACCGAACTGGCGAAGAAGGTGACACCGGATTTCGCGCCCTACGGTAAGCGGATCATTCGCGACCCGGGCGGCTACTACGCGGCGCTGACGCGAGACCACGTCGACGTGGAGGCCAGCGAACCGGCCGCGGTGAACCCGAAAGGCATTGTCACGCAGGACGGCAGGCAGATCGACGTGGACGTCATCATCTACGCCACCGGATACCATCTCGACTTCCTGTCCACGGTTGACATCCGTGGTCGCGGCGGTCGGACGTTGCAAGATGAGTGGCGCGACAGCCCACGCGCGTACCGCGGCGGCACGGTGCCCGGTTTTCCCAACATGTTCATCAATTCGGCGCCGAATTACAGTCCCGGTCACGGGGCCGGCGCGAACTTCTCGATGGAAGTGATGGCGCACTACATCATCGAATGCCTGCATCTGATGGCGCTGCGTGAGGCCTCCGCCATGGAGGTCACGCGCGAGGCCTACGACGAGTACGTCGACCAGATCGACGACGCAATGTCCCGGACAGTGTGGTGCCACACGCCGAACGCACACACCTACTACCGGTCGGGTTCGGGCCGTGTCGTGGTAGCCACGCCGTATCGCCTGGTCGACGTGTGGCACCAGCATCGGGCGCCCATCGAAGAACACTTCGAGCTGTCATGACTGGATTGCTGGAAGGTAGGACAGCGCTCGTCACGGGCAGCAGCCGTGGCATCGGGCGTGCTGTGGCGCAACGACTCGCGGCCGAAGGCGCCACGGTCGTCGTGACGGCCCGTTCGTTCGAACCCTCGGCGTCGGTGCGCGGTGGCGCGGTGACTGCGTTGCCGGGCACAATCGCCGAGACCATCGAGTTGATCGAGCACGCTGGTGGCAAAGCGCTCGGGATCGCCGCCGACCTCGAAAACCCCGAGCAGCGCGAGCGTTTGGTCGACGAGGTCGTCGAACACACCGGTGGACTCGACATCCTGGTCAACAATGCGGGCTTCGCCGACTACGCGCGGGTCGAGGACATGGCTCTCGACACTTTCGACCGCACCCTCGAGCACTACCTACGCACGCCGTTCGTGCTTACCAAGACCGCCGTGCCACACATGCGCAAGCAGGGCGCGGGCTGGATCGTCAACATCGGGTCGGTGACCGGCATCGCACCGGTGCGGCCGTACCGGGAATACAACAAGACGTCGGGCGACGTCATCTACGCGTCGTGCAAAGCCGCGCTGCACCGGTTCACCCAGGGTGTTGCGGCCGAACTGCTCGACGACGACATCGCGGTCAACTGCGTCGGCCCGTCCACCGCGATTCGTACACCCGGTGCGTCCCAACTGATTCCCGACTCCTTTCCGACCGAACCGGTGGAGTACCTGGCCGAGACGGTGCTGGCGATGTGCCACCGGCCGGCGGCCGAACGCACCGGTCTGGTCGCGTTCAGCCTGCACTATCCGTGGTCGCAACGGCTTGCGGTGCACAGCCTCGACGGTGCGACGGTGCTGCCGCCGCTGGAACCGCCCGCGACGGCGAACCCCAACATCCTCCCGGCTGGCATGTAGACGGTATGGGGGGCTGGGGCCTCGCTCACATGTGAACGTGGGTTGCCGTCAGGAAGTGGTCCTGGCCGGTAGAGCCACAGATGTGGGAGGCCCCAGTGAAGGTTCAGCGTACGAGTGTTGGTTTGGATGTGCACGCACGTTCGGTGGTTGCGTGCGGTCTTGATGGTGACACCGGAGAGCTCTTCGAGCGGCGATTGACCCCGGATCACGGCGAGATCGTGGCGTGGCTGAACGACCTTCCGGGTCCGGTGGCCGCGACCTACGAGTCCGGCCCGACGGGGTTTGTGTTGGCGCGCAGCATCAACGCCGCCGGGATCAGGTGTTCGGTCGCCGCGTCGTCGAAGCTGCAGCGTCCGGTCGGTGATCGAGTCAAGACCGATAAACGCGATGCTCGCCATCTGGCCCGGTTGTTACATTTGGGCGAAATTGTGGAAGTCGAGATCCCTAGTGTTGAGCAGGAATCCGCACGCGATCTGTTCCGCGCGCGTGAGGCCTGCCGCAAAGATCTGATGGCCGCACGCAACCGGCTCTCGAAGCTGCTGCTGCGCCGGGGCATCGTCTACTACGGCGGGACGGCCTGGTCGCGCAATCACGAGCGATGGCTGCAAAGCCAGCGGTTCGACGACCCCGCGCTGGCGATCGCCTACGACACCGCCTTCGACACGATGCTGACCACCACCGCTCGCCGTGACCGCCTCGATGCAGCCATCACCGCGATGGCCGCCGATTCCACGTTCACCCCGGTGGTGACGCGGCTGGGGTGTCTGCGCGGTGTTTCCACGTTGACGGCGTTCGGGTTGGCCACCGAAATCGGTGACTGGCATCGGCTGACCGGCCGCTCGATCGGCGCCTATCTCGGGCTGGTGCCCTGCGAGTACTCCACGGGAGACAATCGGACCCAGGGCGGGCTGACCCGTACCGGCAACACCCACGCACGCCGGTTGCTGATCGAGGCGGCCTGGCATCACCGGCCAGCGTATCGGCCCGGCGAGGTGATGCGACGACGCTGGGATGCCGCCTCGGCGGCGGCACGGGCCCGCGGCCAGCACGCCAACCGACGACTGCACGCCCGCTGGGTGCGATTCAACGAACGCCGCAAACGCCCCGTGGTGGCCAACGCCGCCATCGCTCGCGAGCTGGCCGGCTGGTGCTGGTCATTGGCCGTCATGGAGGACTGAGGCCACCGATCGTCCAGGTGGGCGTATCGAGGTGTCGGCAAGCGTCTTGGAGTGACCCGCGAAAATCGCTATGAGCAATCATGTTGCCCTGCAAGTTGATCACGCTCGATCAGTAGACCTGCGATCCACTCCGACTCGAAGACCCGTCCTGCGGTAACCAACCCGCGCATATCAGACTGACACGCGTCGATAAGACACGCTCGACACCAACGGCTGCTCACCTGGTCAACGAAGCGGCGGCCGCGACGACGGTTGCGGCCGCCGCCTCACCCTGCCCACTTGACAAACCGCCCCCCATATCAGCGATTTCGGTGCGCTACCGGTCGCTGAGCGAGTGGTAAGGCACCGAAATCACCCGCCGAAGACGCTCTCGAGCGGGCCGACGTGTGCGCGGTTGACCTTGATGCGCTCGACGATTCGCCACCGGCCCGCCCGCCGTTCCCAGCGGTCGCGATAGTCGCCCATGGTGTAGAAGCGCTCCGCACCGTCGGCGGACAGATGCAGGTCGTGAACGTAAGCCCGCGAAACCGCGGAGTCACCCGCGACGTCGACGATCACGTTGCCCAGCAGATGCTGGGTCGGACCGCAGGCGTCGAGATAGCTCCGAATGAGCGCGACGATGGCGCCACTGCCGACGAGCGGTCCCGTGCCAAGGTCGCCCGTCGCGTCATCGGCGAACACCTCGGCGACAGCCGACCAGTCATGGTCGTCCATCGCCCGTGCGGTGGTGTAGAGCGCGCGCTCGATGTCGCGCTCGTCGAGAAGACGCTGCAGCGCATCAGGATTCATCGTGACTCACTCCGACGATCGCAGAAGCTGTGGCAGACGCGGTCACGCACGATGACCTCAGGGCATTCCGGGTCGAACCAGCGATCGACGTAGGCCCAGTGGATCGGATGCATGAGATACGGGCCCATCAGACTCTCGACATCGGTGAACTCCTGCTCGAAGACATGGGTCCACGGCGAGGTTCCGACCGCCGACTCGACACGGCTGAGTTGCCATGTGCAGATCGACGTGACATATCGGGGGAGTAGCCGAAGATCGGCTTCGAACCGCGCGACTGTCGCCTCATCGGTGTCCGGTTGCACCCGCAACAGCAGCGTCCGGTAGACGCTGCCTCGGCATTCCGAAGCGGTGATCGCGCTGCCGGTATAGGTGGCGCCGTTGACCTGGCCAACCGCAGGCCCCGACAGCATGGCGTCGAATGACGCAGCAATCGAGGCCCATTCGGCCGCACGTCGAAACCGCAGATGCATGAGGAGATCGCCGCCGTTGCGCACGCCGGGCAGCGTCGGCTGAACCAGCGCCCGCTCCGCACCGCTGTTGCTCGCCGCATCGCGCAGTTCCTCAACCAGGCGGTCGCGGGCCGTGTCGTCCGCGGTGTCGATCAGTCGGACGACGTTAAACATCGCCCATCCCGTCGACGTCGTCGGCCGCCGCCGCGACATTGCGGGTTCGCTCCACAATCAACTCGGCAACGCCCTCCCACCACTGCCCGATTGACGGGTCCGGCCGGCCCTGCCACGTCATCTCCCACCAGGCCCGCGGGCTGGGCAGCGTCCAGGTCGCCGTGACGACGTTCGACTGGTCCTCGAACCAAATCGGCGGGCTGACCAGGATCTCGCGCAACGTCATCCCGCGTTCTCTTGCCCCTGGCGCGTATTCGGCGAGGTAAGTGTCGACGAACTCTCGGGCGCACCCCGGCCGGGTGATGACGCGATCGACGACATAAACGGCGCCCATGGGTCCGACGATATGCGGGCCCAGCGGCATGATGCTGTCCGTTCCCATCCATCGGGATTGCCCCGTTCGGATGCCTGATCCGGACGGCATCGTGGTGCCATGAATCCGTTCGACCCGGCACGGCTCGGGCCGGTGACGCTGCGCAATCGCGTGATCAAAGCGGCGACCTCCGAGGGCCGATCGCCCGACGGCATGGTCACCGACGATCTGATCGACTTCCACGTCGCGTTCGCCGAGGGCGGCGTGGGTATGACGACGGTTGCGTACTGCTGCGTGTCGAAACAAGGTGCCAGTGCGCCCGGACAGATCGTGATGAGCCCGGCGGCGCTGCCGGGGCTTCGGAGGCTCGCTGACGCGGTGCACGGCGCGGGTGCGGCGATCTCGGCGCAACTCGGCCACGCCGGCGTCGTCGCGCAGAAGCGGCTGACCGGCGTCACCGCGGTGGCCCCCAGCCGGTTCGTCAACCCGACGTCGTTCGCGTACTGCCGAGAGATCACGCGCGACGAGATCACCGCCGTCACGGAACAATTCGCAGCAGCAGCACAGGTGGCGGTCGACGCTGGGTTCGACGCCGTCGAACTCCATTTCGGGCATCTCTACCTGCCGAGCTCCTTCCTGAGCCCGTTGATCAACCGGCGCAAAGACGGCTACGGCGGCTCGATCGACAACCGGTCGCGGTTCGTGCGTGAGATCGCGGCGCGGGTGCGTGAGGTCGTGGGGGACCAGATCGCCGTGACCGCGAAGCTGAACATGGACGACGGCATGCCCGGCGGCATCTGGATCGACGAGGCGCTACGCACGGTTCAGTTGCTTGACGGCGATGCCACGCTCGACGCTATCGAGCTCACCCAGGGCTCGTCGGTGTACAAGCCGATGTACTTGTTCCGCGGCGACGTGCCGGTCAAGGAGTTCGCAAAGGTGATGCCGAATGCGCTGCGCCCGGGCGTCCGGTTGGCGGGTAAGCGCGTCATGGGCAGCTATCCGTACCGCGACCTCTACATGCTCGACGCGGCACGGCAGTTCGTGCCCGTGGTCCGCTATACCAAACTGATTCTGCTGGGCGGTATCACGAACCGCGACCACATTCAAACAGGTCTGCACGAGGGCTTCGACTTCGTCGCGATGGGCCGAGCGTTGTTGCGCGAGCCTGATCTCGTCAACACGATGATCGCCGATCCCGGTGCGCGCAGTCGGTGTACGCACAACAACAAGTGCATGGTCACGGTGTTCGGGCGCACGCACTGCGTGCTCGATCCCGATCAGCGCTACAGGGCGACGGCCGAGCTATCCGGCGAGCCGGCGAGCAACTGACGCAGTTCCCGGCCCGCCCGCCGCCGGGCCTCGTGCGCGATGTCGAGCATCGGCATCGTCATGAATCCGTGGATGCCGCCGTCGAAGTCGCATCGCACGGTCGCAACGCCCGCGGCCGCCAACGCGTCCGCATATGCGGCGCCTTCGTCGCGCAGCGGATCGTGACCCGCGATCACGACCACCGCTGGCGGCAGGCCATCGAGGTTCGCGTGCAGCGGCGAGGCGTAAGGATGCGTGCGGTCCGAGTGCGACGGGACATATTGGTCCCAGTACCACTGCAGCGCAGGCCGCGGATTGTAGAAACCCTTGCCGTACAAGCGATACGACTCTGTGTCGAAGTCGGCAGCGATCATCGGATACAGCAGTAGCTGAGCGGCCAGCGCCGGCGCGCCGCGGTCCCGGGCCATCAGCGCTGCCACCGCCGCGAGATTGCCACCCGCGCTGTCGCCGCCGACGACGATGCGGTTCGCGTCGCCACCGATCTCTGCGGCGTTGTCCGCCACCCACCGCGTCGCCGCGTACAGGTCTTCGGCCGCGGCGGGCCAGCGGTGGTCCGGAGCAAGCCGGTAGTCGACCGAGACAACCACGGCGGAAACGAGATTCGCGAGACTTCGGCACAAGCCATCGTGACTGTCGAGGTCGCAGAACACGAAACCTCCGCCGTGCGCATACACCACCACGGGCAACGGCCGCGCCGCGGACGGCCGGTATATCCGCACCGCGATCGGGCCGTCGGCGCCGGCAATCTGCAAGTCCTTTACCGCGCCAACCGGTTCGGGGTCCGCCGGAGGAACCAGACGCGCTCGAATCGCCGCACGCGCTTCGGCGCCGGTCATCGTGTGCACGGGCGGAAACCCGGAGTCGAGCGCCTCGATCAGCGAGGCGATCTGGGGGTCGAGGTTCACGCGTACTGCAGCGCCGGTTCCCGCCCGGCCACCGGCCGCAATGTCGGTCCGCCACGAAGCGGTCGAGCTTGCTGCAGCGTCGGGGCCACGCGCTTGGGGCCGTCTTCGACGTTGCGCCAGATCCCCATCGCGGTCATCCGCACCGGCGCCACCAGACGTTGGTCGAACGCCATCCTGCTCATCGGTCCGCATACCGACACGGCGGCGACCGCATCGTTCGGTCCGCCGATAGCCGCTGCCACACAACCGAATCCGGCCAGCGACTCTTCGCGGTCGAACGCGACCCCGTGCGCCCGCACCTTTGCCAGTTCGGTCGACAGCTGCGCCGCCGTGCTGATGGAGTACCGGGTGCGGCGGTTCGAGAGGTCGACCCCGTCCCAGGCGTCGGTGTTGAAGGCCAGCATCGCCTTGCCGACGGCCGAACAGTGTGCCGGCTGGCGCCCGCCTACACGGCTGGGCAGCGCCGCGCTCATCCCGTCGCCGATCTTCTCCAGATACACGACGTCGGATCCGTCGAGGACGGCCAAGTGGACGACGAGGCCGGTCGCACGATGCAGATCGTGCAGCAATGGGACCGCGGCGCGGTGCATCCGATCCTGATGCACGGCCAGCGAGCCCAGTTCCACCAGGCGCATGCCCAGTTCGTAGTCCCGTCCACTGCGGCGAAGCCAGCGCAGTTGGACCAGGCGCTCGAGCATGCGGTGCGCCGAGGAGCGGGGCAGCCCGGTGCGCCGGACGATCTGGGCCAGCGTCAACCGGCCAGGACCGTCGAAGGCGTCGAGAACGAGCGATACGCGATCGATCACTGCGCTGGGGGTTTCAACAGGCGGTGTCATGAGGCCTCCGGGCGGCTGCTGTAACGACGATTCACATTCCTAATAGGAATATGACTATTTGTAGCACAAATGTGCAGCCTGTCACACGTTCGGTGGCGGTGTGTCGTCGAACACGCGCCTGAGCTGGGGATTCTGGACGACGGCCTAGGGTGCGACAGCCGTGCTCCGCGGATCGATGAGGATCTTCGCGTGGGCCTCGGCGGTTCCGAGCACCTCGAAGGCCCGAGCCACACCGTTCAGTCCGACCGTGCCGGTGACGAGCACCGAGGCGTCCAGTTTGCCGTCGGCGAGCATGTGCAGCGTGTCGCGGAACTCCAGCGGCGTGTATCCGAACACGAACCGCATGTCGATCTCCTTGCCGATCGCCATGGCGGGCCGGATCGCATCTGTGCCCATGCACACCCCGACCACGACGACCCGGGTCTGCACGGGTACCGCGCCGACGATGCCGTCGATCACGCCGGGCACGCCGACACATTCGAAGACCACTGGACGCTTCGGACTCGCAGCGCCGACAGCGTCGGCCATGCGGTAGAGGTGCGACCAACCGGGCAGTCGGCGCAACTTCTCCATCGAGCCCACGCCCAATTCATAGAGTTCTGGAGCCCGGGTGATGGCGCCGGATTGTTCGGTGGCAGCGTATGGAGATTCGACGCCGGGATCCACCACGACGTGCGCACCGCAGAGCGACGCCATCTCGCGGCGGGTGGTGGAGAAGTCGCTCGCGACGATCGTCTGCACGCCGAGCGCCTTCAGGTGGCAGATCACCGCGAGGCCGACCGGCCCGCAGCCGATCACGATCGCGGTGTCGCGGCGGCGAATCTCACTGCGGCGCACCGCATGTAGCGCTACTGCCATCGGCTCCGTCAGCGCCGCGGTGTCCACGTCCAGCCCGTTCGGGACGACGAAGCTCATCGCGGCCTCGACGAGAACCCGCTCGGCGTAGCCGCCCGGCGCCAGCGGTGACAACCCGGTCAGGTGTACCCCGCCGGATGCGCGCAACAACGGGAAAGAGACCACCGCGGTGCCCGCCTTGAACTCCTTGGCGGCACCTCGGCCGCGCTCGAGGACCTCGCCGCAGAACTCGTGGCCCAACACGACAGGCGTGTCGCCGCGCATGAAGTCGGGATAGCCCATCTCGTCCATCACGCCGGTCAGTTCATCGGCGTGGTCCTTCGCATGGAGGTCCGATCCGCAGATCCCGCATCGTCGCACCTCGAGCAACAGTTGCCCGCGCGCGGGTTGCGGTGTCGCCAGGTCGACGACCGACAGGTTCCCGTGCTCACAGCTGACGGCTTTCATCCGTGCATCCTCTCCCATACGCGCGGCAGAGGACCCGCGAATCTCAGGCCCGGGCGGCGCTGCGTCCCGCCCGGCGGCCGTAGAAGCTGCCGTCGCCGAGCGACACGCCACTCGCGTAGCCCCACGCAGCCAGGCCAGCGGTGCAGCGGCCGGCGGCGAACAATCCCGCGATGGGTTCGCCGCTGACGTGAAGCACCTCGCCGGCCAACGAGGTCAGCAGTCCGCCGAGCGTGAAGCCGCCCGTGCTGTCGCGAAGGTCGATCGCGCCCACGGGCGTTCCGATCGGACGCAGCCACTGCGGCTTCTTGTGCAGCAGCGGGTCTTCGCCGTTGGCCGCCCCCGCGTTGTAAGCCGCCACGGTCGCCTGCAGCGAGCCGGGCGCCAGGCCGATCTCGGCTTCGAGTTCGGCGACGGTGTCGCACACCCAGCTGGCGGGACGCATCATCATCTGCGGCGACAGGGATGCCATCGCCTCTTCCTGCGCATCGCCGTCGATGACCAGGTACGCGGTGTTGTCCTGGTGATAGAGGGTGAGTTGGCCGACGCGTCCGGGGTAGGTGTCCTCGGCGACATAGCGTTGCCCGCGGCCGTTGACCAGAACCCCGCGGACCAACTGTTGCGGATCGATGAAGATCGCGACCTCGGTGGCGTCCATGTGCGCGAGATCGGCGCCCAGCGCCTGCGCCATCCGGATGGCCTGCCCGTCGTGCTGCTCGATCGACGCGGCGGGACGCCCGGCTATGCGTGGGGCGTACTGCGCGACCATCGCCTCGTTGTAGGCGAAGCTGCCCATGGCCAGCACCACACCGCGGCGCGCCCGAATGGCGACGTCCTCGCCGTAGCGGCGTGCGACGACGCCGACCACGCGGCCGTCGGACTCGACAATCAATCGCTGCACCCGCACGTCGTACAACGCCCGCGCCCCTGCGCCCGTGGCCGTTTCGACGATTGGCTTCATCAACATGTACCCGGCGCTCGACTCGCCCTGCACCTTGTTCGACATCTGCGGGACGTGGCCGCGCGGCGCCGGCATGGCGATGGTGTTGAAGGGGTAGGAGTTCTCACCGCCGCTGAACATCAGGCCCTGGTCGCCCATCGGCTCCCATCCGGGCTCGCCGAAGAATTCGGGCTTGAACACCACGCCGTTCTCGACCAACCAGTCGAAGTGGTCCAGGCTGCCCTCGCAGTAGTCGGCGATGCGCTTTTCGTCGGCACCGGGCCCCATCGCGACGTTGAGGAATGCCATCATGTTTTCGACGGAATCATCGAAGCCACAAGCTTTTTGGATCGGAGTACCGCCGCCGAGGTAGATGAAGCCACCGGCCATCGACGCCGCGCCACCCCACGACCCGGTGCGTTCGAGGACCAGGACGTCGGCACCGTGACGGGTGGCCTCGACCGCCGCGGCGGCACCGGCGATACCGAATCCGGCGACGACGACATCGGCCTCGTCGTCCCAGCGCGCGATCTCCGAAGCGGGCAGGGGAGTGACGTCGTCGACGGTCATGGCCGCATGGCCGCCGGCAGGTCCGACACCCATTCATGGCCCCAGTAGCTGTCGGCCGTGATTTCCTCAGCGGTGTAATGATTTTCATCGACGCGCATGCCGTCGGTGCCGAACTCGATGTCCCAGTCGCCGGGTGCGCGCACGTAGAACGACACCATCTTGTCGTTGGTGTGCCTGCCCAGCGTCGAGGACAACTGGAAGCCGTCCTTGTTCACCCGGTCCAGCGCTTGGCCGACGGCGTCGAGGCTGTCGACCTCCACCATGAGATGAATCACGCCGGGATCGCGCAGCGTCATCGCGGGGCAGATCGCCAGGCTGTGGTGGCGCTCGTTGATGCCGAGGAACCGGACGCGAAGCGGGCCGAACTCCGGTGGTGTCGGCACCCGGAACGCGCCGCGGGACTTGAATCCGAGGACTTCCGTGTAGAAGTCGAACAGTCCCGGCACATCGAGGGCGGGCAGCACCACATGGCCGAGTCCTTGGTCAGCGGTGACGAACCGGGCGCCGAACGGCGTCACCACGGGGCTGTGGTCGAGGACTGCGCCGTGGAAGACCTCCGTCGACGTGCCCGCGGGATCGTCGAATGCGATCACTTCTTCCACGCGCCGGGCATCGGCCTCGGCCAGAGAAAGTTCCTTGACCGCCACACCCGCGCCTTCCAGCGTGGCCTTGACCCGCTTCAACGCGGCGTGGTCGCGCACTTCCCAACCGACCGTGACGATCTTGTCCACGTCGCCGGGCACCACGATGATGCGGGCGGCGCGCTCGTCCATTCGCAGGTACAGGGCGTCGTTGTCCGGGCCCGAACCCTCGGCGAAGCCGAGCACCTTGAAGGCGAAATGACGCCACCGCTCGATGTCGGTGGCCTGAACCTTAACGTAGCCAAGGCTTTTCAGATCGCTCATCGGGATCCCCACTAGATCAGCGCCCGCAGCGGGCCCTGCGGGTCCACGCCCAGCGAGCTCAGTGCCGACGCGTGGTACACGGTGCCGGGCACATGGATTGCGTGGGCCTGCCCGACGTGCGCGTCGCGCCAGTACCGCTGCAGCGGCTTGTCCATGCGTGCGGCGTTACCGCCCGAGCGGGCGAAGATCTCGTCGACCGCCGACACCGCGCGCCAGACCGCCCGCACCTGCGTGCGGCGACCGGCGGCGCGGTCCTCGAAGCTGACTTCCTTACCCGCGGCGACCATGTCGTAGATGCGATCGGCGTTGGTCAGCAACTCCTGGCGCGCGGCGTAGATGTCCGCGGCCGCCTCGCCGATGGCGTACATGACGTACGGATCGTCCTTGATCGCCACCCCGCTGGAGTTGACCCGCTCACGCTGGTAATCCAGGTGCGCGGCCAGAGCGCCCTCGGCGATCCCGATCGTCGCGGCCGAGATGCCCAACGGGAACATCGTCGACCACGGCATCAGGTAGAGCGGTTCGGTCATGCCCGCTTCGCGCTGGGCGGTTCCGTCCATCACCTTCGTCGCGTCCATCGTGCGGTATTCCGGCACGAAGGCGTCGCGCACGATGACGTCCTTGGAACCCGTGCCGCGCAGGCCCACCACGTCCCAGGAGTCCTCGACGATCTCGTAGTCCGAGCGCGGCAGGATCATGTGCAGCATCTGCGGCGGCATCAACGGCTTGCCGTCGGCGTCGCCCAGCATGGCGCCCAAGATGATCCAGTCACACGCGTCGGTGCCGGAACTGAACTGCCACCGGCCGTTGAAGAGATAGCCGCCATCGACCGGCTTCGCGACACCCTGCGGCGCGTACGGCGATGCCATCCACGTGTCGATGTCGTCGGCCCAGACCTCTTCGCCCACCCGCGGGTCGGCATAGGCGAGCTGATACGGATGCACCCCCACCACACCGTTGATCCAGCCCGCCGCGGGGTCCAGCGCCGCGGTCGCCATCACCGTCTCGGCGAACTCCCGCGGATGGGCCTCGTAGCCGCCGTGCTTCTTCGGTTGCAGCAGGCGGATCGAGCCCGCGGCCTTCATCGCCTTGACCGTGGTGTCGGTCAACCGCCCGATCTTCTCGGCCTCGACCGCTTGTTCTGTGAACTGGTCGGCCATCTCAATCACCCGGTCGAGTACGCGCTCGCTCATGCTGATGTCCTAACTGTGTGGGCCTGATTGATGGTCTATCGCAGACGGCGTCCGTACGGGGCCGAATCCCGGTCAGCGGACGAGAATCGGCGTCAGTATTCGATCCGGACCTCATCGCTGACCGGTCGGGCCTGGCAGCCCAGGATGAGGCCTTCGGCGAGATCCGCGGGTTCGAGGATGTCGCACGTGTCCATGTCGACCTCGCCGGACACCACGGTCGCAACACACGACCCGCAGTGCCCTTCGCGACACGAGTGGGGCGCGTCGATGCCCGCATCGAGCAACACGTCGACGAGGGTCCTGTCGCGCGGCCATCGCAGCTGGTGGCGAGCGCCGTCCAGGTCGACGGCGACGGTGGCGTCGACTCGCGTGCCACACGCTTCGGCTCGAGACATGTGGAGATCCTGACGGTTGACGTCGCGCGGGTCGACGAGCAGTTCCGATGGACGGACGACTCCGCCGGAATTGTCCGGTCAACGGGAAATCGACCCGGGCGTGGAGGTGTAACGGCCTACCGTGATGGCGTGAGCATCTCGGGTGAACATGCTGTCGTCGACGCGGTCGTGGTCGGTGCGGGGTTCGCGGGGCTGTACGCGTTGCACAAGCTGCGTTCGCAAGGCCTGTCGGTGCGGGTGTTCGAAGCGGCTCCCGAGATCGGCGGAACCTGGTATTACAACCGCTACCCGGGCGCGCGGTGCGACGTGGAGAGTGTCGACTACTGCTACTCGTTCTCATCCGAACTCGAGCAGGAGTGGGACTGGTCGGAGAAGTACGCCACCCAGGCCGAGATCCTGCGGTACCTGAACTGGGTGGCCGACAAGCTCGACCTGCGCGACGGCATCACGCTCAACACCAGGGTCGTTTCCGCGGTGCTCGACAACGACACCTTGCGGTGGACCGTGTCGACAGACGGCGGCCAGGTCCTCACCGCCCGGTTCTGCATCATGGCGACCGGCCCACTGTCGGCCGCGCTGACCCCGGACTTTCCCGGCCTGGGCGGTTTCGCCGGCGAGCTGTACCACACCGCTCATTGGCCGCATGAACCCGTCGACTTCACCGGTAAGCGCGTGGCCGTGATCGGTACGGGATCATCTGGCATCCAGTCGATTCCGGTCATCGCTGAGCAGGCCGCACAGCTCTACGTCTTCCAGCGCACCCCCAATTACAGTGTGCCTGCCGGCAATCGGCCGCTGTCCGATGAGGACCGCGCGCAGATCAAGGCCACTTATGCCGAACGGCGTCGGCTGTCCTGGCGCAGCGGCGGCGGCTCCCCGCACATCGCGCACCCGAAGCTGACGATGGAGGCCAGCGCCGAGGAACGCAGGCAGGCTTTCGAGAAGCGTTGGCAGCTGGGTGGAGTGCTGTTCTCCAAGACCTTCAGCGACCAGATGATCGACATGGCGGCCAACGACGAGGCGCGCAGGTTCTACGAGGAGAAGGTGCGTGCCGTCATCGACGATCCGCAGGTGGCCGAACTCCTGATTCCCAACGACCACCCGATCGGTACCAAGCGAATCTGCACCGACACCAACTACTTCGAGACGTTCAACAAGCCGCACGTGAAGTTGGTGAGCGTCCGCACGACTCCCATTGTGTCGATCGACGCGGCCGGTATCAACACCTCTGACGCACACTACGACCTGGACGCCATCGTGCTCGCCACGGGTTTCGACGCGATGACGGGCGCACTGGCCAAGATCGACATCGTCGGGCGCGACGGGAAGAGGCTGCGCGACAACTGGGTTGACGGGCCACGCACCTATCTGGGACTCGGTGTGGACGGGTTTCCCAACCTCTTCGTGGTCTCGGGCCCCGGCGCGCCCGCTGTGCTGGCCAACATGGTTCTGCACGCCGAGGCCCACGTGAACTGGATCGCCGACGCCATCGCCCACCTCGACGAGTACGGATACACCGGGCTCGAGGCGACCTCCCACGCGGTAGACAACTGGGCAGCCGAACTCAACCAGCGCGCCGAGGCCACGTTGTTCACGAAGGCGAACTCCTGGTACATGGGCGCCAACGTGCCGGGCAAACCACGCGGATTCATGCTGTTCCTCGGCGGGTTCGCAACCTACCTCGACATCTGCAACGAGGTGGCCAACGCGGGTTACAAGGGATTCAACCTGCTCAAGGCGTCGTAAGTGTCGGGACTGAACGGCAAGGTCGTCGTCGTCACCGGCGCAGCGAGGGGCACGGGACGCGTGCACTGTGAGCGTTTCGCCGACGCGGGCGCCGACGTGATCGCGATGGACACCGCAGCCAATGCCGACGAATTGCAAACCACCGCAGCAGAAGTGCAATCCCGAGGCCGCCGATGTGCGGCGGGCGTGGCCGACGTCCGCGACCTGCCCTCCGTGGAGGCCGCGGTGCGCGACGGGGCAGCGCGCCTCGGCCGTGTGGACGTCGTCATCGCGAACGCCGGTATTCACACCGCCGGCGCGCCGGCGTGGGAGCTGGACGAGGACACGTGGCGCCACACGCTCGATGTCAACCTGACCGGGGTGTGGCACACCGTGCGCGCCTGCGTGCCTCACATCGGCGAGGCCGGCGGATCCGTCGTGATCATCAGCTCCACCAACGGTTTACGCGGCACCGCCAACACCGCCCACTACACGGCCAGCAAGCACGCCGTCGTCGGTCTGGCGCGCACGCTCGCCAACGAACTGGGGCCCCGTGGCATCCGGGTGAACACCGTCCATCCCGGTGCGGTGGCCACGCCGATGGTACTGAACGAGGCGACGTTCAAGCGACTGCGCCCCGACCTCCCCAACCCGACGGCCCAAGACGCCGCCGAGGTGCTGGCGGCCCGCAATCTGCTTCCGGTGCCGTGGGTGGAGCCTGTCGACATCGCCAATGCGGTCGTCTTCCTCGCCTCCGAGGAGGCGCGCTACATCACCGGCACGCAGATCGTCGTCGACGCCGGACTGACGCAGAAGACGACGGCATGACGGGGCGATTGGCCGGCAAGGTCGCGCTGATCACCGGCGCTGCTCGGGGTATCGGCCGGGCTGAGGCCGTGCGGTTCTCCGCGGAGGGCGCCGACGTGATCGCGCTCGACGTCTGCGGTCCCGTCGACACCGTCGTCGTACCCGCGGCGACGCCGGCGGATTTGGAGGAGACGGCGCGCATGGTCCGCGCCAACGGTCGCAACATCGTCACCGGCATCGTGGATGTGCGTGACCCCGAGAGACTGCAGGAGGCCACCGATAGCGCGGTCGCCGAACTGGGTGGACTTGACATCGTCTGCGCCACCGCGGGTATCACGTCGCGGGGGATGGCGACGGAGCTCAGCGAGGCGGCGTGGCAGACGATGCTCGATGTGAACCTGACCGGTGTGTGGCGGACATGCAAGGTCGCCGTCCCGCATCTGATCAGGCGCGGATCGGGATCGGTCGTCTTGGTCAGTTCCATTGCTGGACTTCGTGGGTTGGTCGGTGTGGCGCACTATACCGCGGCCAAGCACGGCGTCGTCGGGTTGATGCGCAGCTTGGCGCATGACCTGGCTCCGTACGGCATCAGGGCCAATTCGGTGCATCCGACCAACGTGGACACGCCGATGATCCAGAACGACGCGGTGGCAAGTGCATTCCGGCCGGATCTCGACCGGCCGCCCAGCCGAGAGGAATTCGCGCAAGCGGCCCGGACGATGAACATGCTCGACATCCCGTGGGTCGACCCCGTCGATGTGGCGAACGCCAGCCTCTTCCTCGCCTCCGACGAGGCCCGCTACATCACCGCCGCTACGCTGCCGGTGGACGCCGGAGCGACGCAACGATAGTCAGGGACGGGCCAGGAACCCGAGGACGGTGCTCTCGAACGCTTCCTTGGCCTCGATCATCGCCCAGTGCCCGCAGTTCGGGAACACGTGCAGTTCGGCGTTGGGAATGCTGCGCATCGGAATCAGCGCCATATCAAGGGGACTGACTCGGTCGTCGCGTCCCCACGTCAGCAGCGTGGGGGCCGCGACCCTGTGCATCTGCGCCCACGGCAACGAGGCGTCGCTGCTGCGCATGAACGCCATCATCTGCGCGAAAGCCGCTTTGCCGTACATGCGCCGCGCAGCGGCAAGCGTCTCCGGGTCAGTCGCCAGGCGCCACCGCTCCTCGATCAACTGCTCGGTGACCAGCGACTGGTCGTAGACCATCGAGTTGAGCCAGTCGACGAGCCGCTGCCGGGTCGGATCCTCGGTGAACTCCTGCAGGAGTCGAATGCCCTCACTCGGCCCGGGACTGAAGATGTTCGTGCCGATACCACCGATGGTCACCAGCTTGCCGATACGGTCGGGATTGTTGATCGCGAAGTTGATTCCGACGCCGCCGCCCATGGAATTGCCCACGATGTCGACGCGATCGACTCCCAACGCGTCGAGGAACGGCACAACGGCGCCCTGAGCGGTGACCATCGGATGACCACCGAAGTCGTCGCTGACCCCGAATCCCGGGAATTCGAGGATCAGACAACGGAAGCGCTCGGCGAAGGTCGGGAGCCCCCCTCGGAAATTGCGCCACCCGGTGACCCCGGGGCCGGAACCGTGCAGGAACAGCAGGACGGGTCCCTCACCCACGTCGTAGTAGCGCAGCACGCCGGAAGGCGTCGGCGCTTCGCGGAGGTCGTTCTCGACTCGGGCGGTGAAGGCGGCGGTGTCGGTCACGATGTCAGCCTGCCATGCGAGGCCGCCATGGCGTCGCACTGTTCCGCTGATCGGACCTCCCGGTAAGCGGGACGCTCACTGTGTGGCCGGGATATTCACTGCGACGCTTGCCCGTCGAGGCATGGGCGTCCGCTTCGCGATGTGCACATTGAAAGGTGTTGGGGTCAGTGGCGATTAGCGCACCGGAGCGGTGGTCTGCTGGGTTGCCGCCGTTGCGGAGTCTGGCGGGGCCGATGCAGGCGGTTGGTGCGTTGTTTGCGATGTCGGCTGATGCGGTGCGGTTTGTGTTTCGGCGGCCGTTTCAGTGGCGGGAGTTTTTGGAGCAGTGTTGGTTCATTGCGCGGGTGTCGTTGGCGCCGACGTTGTTGGTGGCGATTCCGTTCACGGTGTTGGTCAGTTTCACGCTCAATATTTTGTTGCGGGAGTTGGGTGCGGCTGATTTGAGCGGGGCGGGTGCGGCCTTTGGTGCGGTGACGCAGGTGGGTCCGATCGTGACGGTGTTGATCGTGGCCGGTGCGGGTGCGACGGCGATGTGTGCTGATCTGGGGTCGCGCACGATCCGTGAGGAGATTGATGCGATGGAGGTGTTGGGCATCAATCCGGTGCAGCGGTTGGTGACGCCGCGGATGTTGGCTTCGGGGTTGGTGGCGTTGTTGCTCAACAGTTTGGTGGTGATCATCGGGATCTTGGGGGGTTACACGTTTTCGGTGTTCATTCAGGATGTGAATCCGGGGGCGTTCGCGGCGGGGATCACGTTGTTGACCGGGGTGCCCGAGGTGATCATTTCGTGTGTCAAGGCGGCGTTGTTCGGGTTGATCGCGGGTTTGGTGGCGTGTTTTCGGGGGTTGACGATCACCGGTGGTGGGGCCAAGGCGGTGGGTAATGCGGTCAACGAGACGGTGGTGTATGCGTTCATGGCGTTGTTCGTGATCAACGTGGTGGTCACCGCGATCGGTATCCGGATGACGACGGGCTGAGGGCGGGTTGTCGATGGGCACAGTGGCGGTGATCCGTAGCACCTATCCGCGGTTGACGCGCGGGGCGCGGCGGCCGGTGGAGTTTTTGGGTCGCATCGGCGATCACATGTTGTTTTATCTGCGGGCGTTGGCCGGGGTGCCGCATGCGGCGGTGCATTTCCGTAAGGAGATCGTGCGGTTGATCGCCGAGATCTCCATGGGGGCGGGCACGTTGGCGATGATCGGCGGCACGGTCGCGATCGTGGGGTTTTTGACGTTGGCCGCCGGCGGCACGCTGGCGGTGCAGGGCTATTCGTCGTTGGGCGATATCGGGATCGAGGCGCTGACCGGGTTTTTGGCGGCGTTCATCAACGTGCGGATCGCCGCGCCGGTGGTGGCCGGGATCGGGTTGGCGGCCACGTTCGGGGCCGGGGTGACCGCGCAGTTGGGCGCGATGCGCATCAATGAGGAGATCGACGCGCTGGAATCGATGGCGATCCGGCCGGTGGAATACCTCGTCAGTACCCGGATCGTGGCCGGGATGGTGGCGATCACGCCGCTGTATTCGATCGCGGTCATCTTGAGCTTCGTCGCGTCGCAGTTCACCACGGTGGTGTTGTTCGGTCAGTCCGGTGGCCTCTATGACCACTACTTCGACACCTTCTTGAACCCGATCGATCTGTTGTGGTCGTTCCTGCAGGCGGTGCTGATGGCGATCACCATCTTGTTGATCCACACCTACTTCGGCTACTTCGCCTCCGGGGGCCCCTCCGGTGTCGGCGTCGCGGTCGGCAACGCGGTACGCACCTCACTGGTCGTCGTCGTCTCGGTCACCCTGCTGGTCTCGCTGTCCATCTACGGTTCCAACGGCAACTTCAACCTCTCGGGCTAGGTAGGACGTTGACAATCATCGAGGAGCCATCACCTGCGCATGGTCCGCGCAACTACGCGCGACCCGCGGCCGGTCTCGCCACCGTCGTGGCCATCGGGGCGATCATCGCCCTGGCCGTCGCGTTGTTCCGCGGAGACTTCACCGACACCGAGCCGGTCACAGTCATTGCCGACCGCGCTGGACTGGTGATGAACCCCGACGCGAGGGTCAAATTGCATGGCGCACAGGTCGGTACGGTCGACTCGATCGACTCCCTGCCCAACGGGCAAGCCGCCATCCACCTCGCGATAGACCCTTCGGCGATGGAGTTGATCCCGGCCAACGTGCGTGTCGACATCACCTCGTCGACGGTCTTCGGCGCGAAATCTGTGGCGCTGGTGCCACCGTCGAACCCCTCGCCGCAGTCGTTGCGCGCTGGGCAGGTCCTCGACGCCGATCACGTGACCGTCGAGATCAACACGATCTTCGAGCAACTGGTCGCCATGCTGTCCAAGATCGAACCGGCCAAGCTGAACGAGACATTGGGCGCATTCGCCTCGGCGGTCAACGGCCGCGGCGACAAGTTCGGCCAGATGTTGTCCGATATGGACACGATGTTGGCCAAGCTCAATCCGAGCCTGGGCAATCTGAGTGCCGACATCGCGGTGGCACCCCAGGTGCTCAACGCCTACGCCGACGCTGCTCCCGATCTGGTCACCCTCGCCGACAGCGCCAGCCGGCTCAGCGACACCATCGTCGAAAAGCACCAGGACCTGGACGCCCTGCTGTTGAGCGCCATCGGATTCGCCGAGATCGGCAACGACGTGATCGGCGGCAACCGACAACAGATCACCGAAGTCATGCGTCTGCTGGTGCCGACCACGGACCTGACCAACGAATACAACGCGGCACTGAATTGCGCTTTGGCGGGTATGGTTCCGCTGGCCACCGCGCCCCCGTCACCGGTTCCCGGTGTGCTGCTGCTGGACTCGTTCGTGTTGGGCTCCGAACGCTACCGGTACCCAGGAAACCTGCCGAAGGTTGCCGCGACCGGCGGTCCCCAGTGCGGCGGACTTCCGGACATCGGATACGAGACCCGGGCGCCGTACGTCGTCACCGACATCGACGCCAACCGGGCGCAGTACGGAAACCAAGGCATTCTGCTCAATTCCGGCGCACTGAAGCAGGCCCTCTTCGGCCCGATCGACGGCCCGCCCCGCAACACCGCGCAGACAGGTATGCCGGGATGAGGAATATGGGGACCGCGCTCAAGCTGGGTGCCTTCGTTACCGTGATGCTGATCTTGACCGGCGCACTGTTCGTCATCTTCGGGCAGTACCGCAGCGGGCCCTCGTGCGGGTACTCCGCAGTGTTCACCGACGTGTCCAGCCTGAAGCGCGGTGACTCGGTGCGGGTTTCGGGGATCCGGGTCGGCACTGTCAACGACGTCGCGCTGCAACCGGACAACACGGTGGTGGTCGAATTCGACGCCTCACCCGACGTCGTGCTCACCACCGGGACCACTGCGGCGGTCCGCTACCTCAACCTGGTGGGGGACAGGTATCTCGAACTCCTCGACGGGCCCGGCTCGACCAAGATACAGCCGCCGGGAACACAGATTCCACGCGAGCGCACCGAACCCGCGTTGGATCTGGACCTGCTGCTCGGTGGGCTGAAACCCGTTATCCGCGGACTGAATCCACAGGATGTCAACGCGTTGACGAACTCGCTGATCCAGATCCTGCAGGGGGAGAGCGGCAATGTCGAATCGCTGTTCGCCAAGACGTCGTCGTTCACCAACGCGATCGCCGACAACGGCCACACGGTCAGGCAGTTGATCGACAACCTCAACGCGGTGATGGCCACCATCGCCAAGGACGGCGACAAGTTCTCCGGCGCAGTCGACCGCCTGGAGAAGCTGATCTCCGGCCTGGCGGAAAACCGCGATCCGATCGGCGAGGCCATCACGGCCCTCGACAACGGCACCGCGTCGCTCGCGGACCTGCTCACCCAGGCGCGTCCGCCGCTGGCCGGAGGCGTCGACCAGCTCAACCGGGTCGCCCCGCTGCTCGAGAAAGACACACCGCTGCTGGACATCTCGCTGCAGAAGGCGCCGCAGAACTACAAGAAGCTGGTCCGGCTCGGCGCTTACGGCAGCTTCCTCAACCAATACCTGTGCGGCATGTCGGTGCGGGTGACCGATCTGCAAGGCCGCACCGCCTACTTCCCGTGGATCATCCAGAACACCGGACGATGCGGGGAGCCCTGATGCTGAAATACCGTGGGTCTTCGCTCGTCCGCGCCGGTTTCATCGGCGTGGTGTTGATCGTGCTGATCATCGCCATCGGGCTGCAGCCCGAACGGTTGTGGTCGCTGGCCACGTCGATCAAGTATCAGGCCCTGTTCGTCGAGGCAGGCGGGCTGACGCCGGGCAACGACGTGAAAGTGTCCGGCATGAAAGTCGGTTCGGTGTCCGATGTCGCGCTGAGCAAGGGCAAGGCGCTGGTCACCTTCAGCGTCGACAGCGGGGTGCGACTCGGCTCGCAGACCACCGCTCACATCCGCACCGGGACGTTGCTCGGTGAGCGCATGCTGACCCTGGAGCCCGCGGGCGACGGCCGGATGAGCGCCTCGGATCTGATACCGCTGCCGCGGACCGCGTCGCCATATACATTGACCGACGCCGTCAGCGAGTTCACGGCCAACACCGCGGCGACCGACACCGCGTCGCTGAACCATTCGCTCGATACCTTGTCGGAGACGATCGATCGGATCGCCCCACAACTGGGACCCACCTTCGACGGGTTGAGCCGGTTGTCACAGTCGCTGAACGGGCGCGACGAGACATTGGGCAAGCTGCTTGACAGCGCCGCGGACGTCACCGGTGTGTTGTCCGAACGGAGTAAGCAACTCAACACGCTGATCCTCAACGCCAACGATTTCATGGAGGTTTTGGAAGTGCGGCGGCACGCCATCGTCACGCTGCTGGCCAACACCTCGGCGGTCGCCCAACACCTGACCGGCATGGTGCACGACAACGAGCAGGAGCTCGCCCCGACCCTGGAGAAGCTGAACTCGGTCTACGAGATGCTGGAACGCAACCGCGACAACATCGTCAAGGCGCTCGACGGTCTGGCCAAATACCAGGTAACCCAGGGAGAAGCGGTCAACAACGGCTTCTACTACAACGCGTTCGTCGGTAACCTGCTGCCCGGCCAGGCGCTGCAACCGTTCCTGGACTACATCTGGGGCTATCGACGGGGTGTCAATGCCGGTCAGCCGCCGGACAACGCGGGGCCCCGAGCTGAATTCCCGTTCCCCTCCAACGGCATTCCGGGAGGGTCGCGATGATTGGCCGTAAGCGGCTGACAGCCGTGCTTCTGGTGGTACTGTCCGGCCTCCTCGTCGCGGGGGCGGCCGTTGTGGTGCACCAGGTCTACTTCGCGCCGAAGACCATCACGGCATACTTCACCTCCGCAACCGCCATCTATCCCGGCGACGAGGTGCGGGTCGCCGGCGTCGAAGTGGGCAGGATCGAATCCATCGAACCGGACGGGGCGCAGGCCCGGATGCGGCTCTCGGTCGACCACGACGTCCCGATCCCCGCCGACGCCAAGGCTGTCATCGTCGCGCAGAACCTGGTCTCGGCGCGGTATGTGCAACTCGCGCCCGCCTATGAGACGAGCGGACCCACCATGCCCGACGGCGCCGTGATCGGCGTCGACCGCACTGCCGTGCCCGTGGAATGGGACGAAGTCAAGGATCAACTCACGCGGCTGGCAACGGAACTGGGCCCTCGGAAGGGCGTGTCCGGCACATCCGTCTCGCGGTTCATCGACAGCGCCGCCAACGCGATGCACGGCAATGGGGACAAACTGCGCGAGACGATCCGGCAGCTGTCGCAAGTCGGCCGCATCCTGGCCGACGGCAGCGGGAACATCGTCGACATCATCAAAAACCTCGAAACCTTCGTCACAGCCTTACGCGACAGCAACACCCAGATCGTGCAATTCCAGGACCGGCTGGCCACGGTCACCAGCGTGGTGGACGCCAGCAAGTCAGATCTCGACGCTGCGTTGACCAACCTGTCGGAAGCGGTCGGTGAGGTGACGCGGTTCATCGAGGGCAGCAGGGACCAGACCGCCGAACAGATCCAGCGGTTGGCCGCCGTCACGCAGAACCTCGCGGACAACCGACTGACATTGGAAAACGTGCTGCACGTTGCGCCTAACGCGATCGGCAACGGCTACAACATCTACAATCCCGACACCGGGACCATGATCGGCGCCTTCGCCATGTCGAATTTTTCCAACCCCGTGCAACTCGTCTGCTCGTCGATCGCGGCCGTGAAGAACGCCACCGCGCCCGAATCGGCCAAACTGTGCGCCGAGTACCTGGGACCCGCACTGCGCCTGCTCAACTTCAACTACCTGCCGATGCCGGTCAACGCTTACCTGCAAAAGTCGCCCAGCCCCGGAAATCTCGTGTACTCCGACCCGAACCTGGCGCCGGGTGGCGCTGGCGGCGCCCCGCTGCCGCCGGAGATCTCGCCGGTGGTGTCGGCCTACACCGGCGCCGGCGACGTGCCACCCCCGGCGGGCTCGGGGACGCCGCCCGGACCGTCGGGAGCCTACGCGCCGAACGGACTGCCCGCGCCGCCGCAGCCGGCGTTGTTCCCGGGTGCGCCGATTCCGCCTGGACTGCCCGCGGCACCCGCTCCGGAGCCGAAGAGCTTGCGGGACATGCTGTTACCGGCCGAGGCACCGACATCGGCAACACCGCCTACGGCAGGGGCACCGTCGTGACCGCACCGAAAGCACTGCGTCGCCTGGTGCTGTTCGCGGCCAGTGTCGCTCTGACCGTGACCGGATGCTCGTTCGACGGGCTGAACTCGCTGGCGCTGCCGGGCACCGTGGGCCGCGGCCAGGACGCGGTCGTCTACCACGCGACACTAGCCAATGTCGGTACGCTCGAGCCGAATTCACCGGTCATGATCGGTGACGTCGTCGTCGGTTCGGTCAGCGGAATGAGGGTCCGCAACTTCACCGCCGATGTCGAGATCTCCGTTCGCCCCGATGTCGTCATCCCGGCGAACGCGGTGGCCACCGTCGGTCAGACCAGCCTGCTCGGCTCGATGCATCTGGCGCTGAACCCGCCACCGGGCCAGGCACCGACTGGCAGGCTGGAGAAGGGCTCGACGCTCGGGCTGAACCAGTCATCGACCTATCCGTCCACCGAGCAGACCCTGTCGTCGCTGTCGGTCGTCGTCAACGGTGGGGGACTCGGGCAGGTCGGCGACATCGTCAGGGAGTTCAACGCGGCGCTCAACGGACGCGAAAGCCAGATCAGGGATCTGCTGATGCGTCTGAACGACTTCGTCGGCATGCTCGACACCCAGCGCGACGACATCAATGCCTCCATCACAGCGATGCACCGGATGTCCGCCACATTCGCTGACCATCGCGATGCGATCAGCGCTGCGCTGCAACGGATTCCGCCCGCGCTGGATGTCTTGGTCGCAGAGCGCCCGCGCATCACCGAGGCGTTGGAAAAACTCGGGCGGTTCAGTGACACCGCCAGCGGGTTGATCAACGACTCCCAGGCCGACATTGTGCGCAATCTGGAGAACCTCGAGCCGACGCTACGGGCGCTCGCCGACGTCGGGCCGGACCTCGGCACGGTGCTGTCCTACGCGCCGACCTTCCCCTACACGCAGAGCTTCATCGACCGCGCCATTCGCGGCGACTACATGAACCAGTTCATCGTCTTCGACTTCACCATTCCGAGGCTCAAGCGAGGCCTGTTCCTGGGTACGCGGTGGGGACAGGAAGGCGCCCCCATGGTTCCTGCGCCGGGCGACCCCTGGTATCTGACCTACACACTCGACCCGCTGAACGCCCCGATCACACCCGCTCCGACAGAGGTGGCCGATATTCCGCAGCTGGTGGATGCTCCACCGCACGAACAGGATTCAGGGGTGACCGACCACGCGTCGGGGGGAGCGCCCGAGCCAGTACCGGACCCAAATATGCAGCCGGCGCGACCGCTGCCCGGGCCCGCACCCGCTGAGGGAGGCAACTGATGCTCACCCGTTTCGTCAGGAACCAGCTGATCATCTTCGCCATCGCATCGGTGGTCGGCGTGGCGGTCATGGTGTTCAGCTACATGCAGGTTCCGACCCTGCTCGGCATCGGGCGGATCACGGTGACGCTCGAACTACCCGGCACCGGAGGCTTGTACCGGTTCTCCAACGTGACCTATCGCGGCGTGCAGGTCGGCAAGGTTCTCGAAGTGCGGCCCACGCGGGAAGGTGCCGTCGCCACGCTCTCGCTGGCCACCTCACCGAAGATCCCCGCCGATACCCGGGCGGATGTGCGTAGCGTCTCGGCGGTCGGCGAGCAGTACGTCGACCTGAACCCCGACGACGCGAACGGCCCCTATCTGGCAGACGGTTCGGTCATCCCGAAGCAGCACACGACGCTTCCGCAGGCGGTCGGCCCGATGCTGGATCAGGCCAGCCTGTTGCTCGACAGCATTCCCAAAGACCGGATCAGCGATCTGCTCGACGAGTCGTTCAAAGGCCTCAACGGCGCCGGCTACGACTTCGGCTCGCTGTTGGACTCGTCGGCGACGATCGTCGGCGACGCGAACGCGGTCGCCGATCGTACCCGGAACTTGATCGACGACAGCCGACCGCTGCTGGAAGGCCAAGCGCAGTCCGCCGACGCGATCCGGACCTGGGCGCGCAGCGTAGCGGGCATCGCCGCCCAACTCGAGGCCAACGACCCACAGGTGCGGACCATCCTGGACGTCGGACCCGACGCCGCCGATGAGGCGTCACGGTTGTTCAACGACGTGAAAGCCGCCCTGCCCGTCCTGCTGGCGAACCTCACCGCGATCGGCGAGGTGGGGGTGACCTACAACGCCTCCCTCGAGCAACTGCTCGTGTTGTTCCCGCCCTACGTCGCCGCGACCCAGACCGTCGGTGTGTCCCGGAACAATCCAACGGGTATGGCGTTGGGCGACTTCACCGCGGTGATGAACGACCCACCCGCGTGCACGGTCGGCTTCCTGCCGCCGAGCATGTGGCGATCGCCGGAAGACGAGACGATCGTCGACACCCCGGAGGGCCTGTACTGCAAGCTGCCGCAGGATTCGCCGATCGGGGTTCGCGGCGCCAGGAACTACCCCTGCATGGGACAACCCGGGAAGCGCGCGGCGACCGTCGAGCAATGCAAGAGCGACAAGCCTTTCGAACCGCTGGCGATGCGCCAGCACGTGCTCGGTCCCTATCCGATCAACCCCAACCTGATCGCCCAGGGGATTCCGCCCGACGACCGGGTGGACTTCGGTGAGCGCATCCACGCACCGGTGGAAGGCACACCGATGCCGCCGGCGGTACCGCCGGAAGCCGCTCCACCCGCGGCGCAACCCCCGCCCGCTGCGACCCCAAGCGCCTTCGCGCCGAGTACATCTGGCGGCCCTTCGGTGGCATTCGCCACCTACGACCCGCAAACGGGCCAGTACGCCACACCGGACGGGCAGGTGTTCCGCAAGGCGGACCTCGCGGCCACCGCCGGTCCGCGGTCGTGGCAGGATTTCTTCGTGACGTCCGGGTGAGGGTCAGGTGCCGGCTTTGACGAGCTTGAACGGCATGTTGATGAAGACGGCCTTGCTGACACCGCACGCGCCGCTGAGCCCGGTTGTCTGATCCTCACCCGCCAGCGTCGTCGACGCCGGATCGGTCATGCTGCCGTCCTCGACGACCGGCACGAACCGGAACACCTGCAAGCCGGGTGCCGCCGTGCCATCGGGGCAGGGCACCCAGTTCTCGACGGTGTGTTTGACGTACCACACGCCGCCCGTCTTGTAGATCGGTGCGGTCCAACCGAAGTCACTGGCGACAGTGCCGGTGCACTCGGTCGGATAGCTGCATTCCGTCGAGATGGTCCAGGTGCTGCGCAGGCTCGCCTGATCACGGAACACCTCGTTCGTCTTGGACCATTCGCCGTTCGACGTAGCGATGTAGGTGCCGTTGAGACCCCATTCGTCGTCGGAGGCATGCGCGCCCGGCGTAGCTACAACTGAGATGGCGCCCGTGACCAGTGCCGTCGCCAACCCCGCCGCTCGGAAGAACCGCATGCCTGCTCCTCACCACTGGTCACCGCCGACACTACAAAGTAAGTGCGCCGTCGTGAGCGAATTGAATCACCGCCCGCTCAGCGGGAAACCGGTCGCCGACTCGAGAATCGCTGACAGAGTGGGGCGTCGATGTGAAGGGTGAAGGATGAGAACAGTTGTGCCACGGAGCCGAAAGCGGTGTGGCGCAGGTGACCGGTCTCGACAAGGAGTTGTTCCGTCCACCGGGACAGTCCTGCGGCACCGGCGCCGACGTCGCCGACGATGGTCATGACTATGACACCGCTTGACCACTCGGAGGCGCCGTGAGAGCCGCACTGTTGGGTGCCGCCCTGACAGTCGCCGCCCTGATCACTCCCGGCGCTGCCCACGCCGACACTCCCTACGGCAACTTCCACCTGGTGATCGAGGGTCGTTACGACTTCCACACATGGCTGTGGGCGATTTCCCGGTGCCCGGGCAAATGCCTGCGCATTCAGGCGATACCGCAGCCCAACGCAAGAGCGTTTCCCTACCGCGGGGATGCCCGGCTCGCCGGCGGACGTTACACCTTGACCGTCGATGTCCCGGACGGGTTGAGGTGCGGGAACGTGTATTACGGGCCGGTCATTCCTACGCGTGATGTCTACTCCTGGAATGCGGCGACGCGCGCCGGCACGCTCGAATCGTCCTTCGCCAGAGGTTGCGACGGCGCGCCGGGCGGCACCTTCAGCTACCCGTTCGCCCTGGCGCGGCTCTGACCAAGCGGGTTGGCGGCCGACGAGCGTGCACAAACCGCCGAAAAAACGCGGCGTGTCGTGTGCTGACACGCACGCTCGCGCAAAGTAAGGGGTTACGCGGCGATCCGCTTGCGGCGGTAGAGGGTTCCGCCCGCCAGCAGGACGAGGCTGATCACCAGGATCGCCGTCGCGAGCACATTGATCTGCGGCGGTACCGCAGCCTTGACGGCCGCATTCACATACAGCGGATAAGTCACCGTCGAACCGCTGACGAAGTAGGTGATGATGAAGTCGTCGAGCGACAACGCGAACGACAGCATGCCCGCCGCGACGACGCCCGGGACGATCAGCGGCAGCGTCACCCGGAAAAAGGTGCGTGCAGGGCCGGCGCCCAGATCCATGGATGCATCTTCGAGTGTCCAGTCGAAGCCCCGCACCCGGGCGCGCACGGTCATCGCGATGAAGCTGACCTCGAACGCGATGTGCGCCAACACGATCGTCAGGTAGCCGGTGGCCCAACCCAGGTCGAGGAACAGCACCAGCAGCGCCGCACCCATCACGACTTCGGGGGCGGTCAGCGGGAGCACCAGAAAGGTGTCCACCGCGCGTCGTCCCCACCACCGTTGGCGCACAAGCGCTATCGCCACCAGCGAGCCCAACACCAGCGCGACTGCTGTCGAGACCGCCGCCACGTTGATGCTCAACCGCAGCGCCTCGGTCAGCGCCGGGTACTTGAACGGATCGGCCCAGTTGTCGAGCGTGAATCCCTGCCAGCTGTAGTTGAACTTGCCCTTGGGGTCGTTGAAGGAGAACAGCACGATCACGAAGATCGGCAGGAACAGATACAGCAGGACCAGGCCCGCGACGATCCGCAGCAGCATGTCGCCCCATCGCGCAGATCCCTTGACCCGCTTGGCCGGCGCCGGACTCGTCGCGGCGTTCATCGCCTGCAGCGTCATACGAGTTCCTCCGTGCCCAGCGTCGTCGTGTACAGCAGGACGCCCGCCAAGATGATGCCCATCAGCACCATGCTCAGCGCCGCCGCGGCCGGATAATCCTTGACCACCAGGAACTGCTGCTGGATCACGTTGCCGATCATCGTCGTCTGCGTGCTGCCCAGATACTCGGCGTTGATGAAGTCGCCCGCGGCGGGGATGAAGACCAGCAGGCTGCCGGCCAGCAGGCCCGGCATCGACAGCGGCAGGATCACTTTCGTGAAGCTACGGGCGTTCGATGAGTACAGGTCCCTGGCGGCTTCGATCAACCGCGGTTCGATCTTCTCCAGGCTGACGTACAACGGCAGGATCATGAAGATGATCCAGTTGTAGGTGAGTCCACCGATGACGGCCCAACTGGTCGACAACAGCCGCCCCTCGGCGGGCAGCAGCCCGATCGCGTCCAGCGCGTCGACCAACCAACCGTCGTCGGCCAGGATGGTTTTCCACGCGATGGTGCGGATCAGGAACGTCACGAAGAACGGCAGGATCACCAGGCCGAGGATGAGGTTCTTGAACCTGCCGGCCTTGAATGCGATCACGTAGGCAAGCGGGAAAGACAGCAGCATGCACAGCACCGTCGCCGTGGCGGCGTAGCCGAATGACCGTAGAATCTGGTCCTGATACTTGCCGAACACCTCGGAGTAGTTCGCGAAGTCCCACGAAAATGTCAGCGTCGGAAGGAAGATCGAGCCGCTCGTCGTCGACAGCGATGTCCGGGCCAAGGAGACGAACGGCACGACGAAGAACACCGCAAGGTAGACCATCGCGGGCAGGATCATCAGATACGGTGCGATCCTGCTGCGCTGTCGACCGCTGTCGGCGACGTCTGCCATGCCTCAACCGCCGGTGACGGCTGCATACATCGTGGCGTACTGCTGCTTCTGCTCGTCCTCGAGCGGCGCCCAGGCCTTGATCCGGTCGAGCGTGGCCTGCGGCGGGTTGATCAGTTCATTCCTGGCCAGGTTCGGGTCGATCTTGTCGAGCTCGGCCGTCATGTCCGAGAGCACCGGCACGAACTGCGTGAAGGCGATCAGCTTGGCGTAGTTGGCCCGGTCGTAGACGAAGTCGATCCACGCCTCGGCGGCCTTCTGGTTCTGCGTCGTGTACGGGATCACCATGGTGTCGACGAAGTCGGTGCCGCCGGAATCGGGGACCACGAATTGCAGGTCGGGGTTGTCGGCCTGCAGCTGCACTACGTCGCCCGAATAGGCCTGTGCTATCACGACATTGCCTGCGGCCAGGTCGGGGGCGTAGTCGTTTCCGGTGAACCGCCGGATCTGCCCCTTGTCCTTCTGCTCACGGACGAGGTCGACCGCCTTCTGCACCGACTCGGTGTTCGGCGACGCCGGGTCGGCGCCCTGCGACTGCATGATCATGCCCAGGCCGTCCTGGAAATCCGAGAGCAGGCTGACGCGCCCCTTGAATGCCGGATCCCACAGGTCGTCGATCCTGGTGATCTCGCGCCCGGTGGCGGCGCGGTTGTAGGCGAGGCCGACCATGCCCGTCACGTACGGAGCGCTGAATTTGCGACCGGGGTCCATCTGCGCGTCGAGCATGTCGCGACGCAGGTTCTTCTTGTTCGGTATACCGCCTTCACTGAAATCGTTGAGCCAGTTCAGGTTGCGGACCTGGGTTGCCATGAACGCCGTCGGCACCACGAGGTCGGCGCCGATGTCCTGCTTGCGTGACAGCGGTTCCTTGACCTTGGCGAACCATTCCTCGTTGTCGTTGAAGTCCTCCTTGTAGTCGACGGTGATGCCCGAGGCCTGCTGGAAGGCCGCGATGAATCCGTCGGCCATGTACAGCGGCCAGTTCGAGATCCGCAGCGTGCCGTTCGCCGGTCCGCCGTCCTCGGTGGTGGTGCCTGAGGGGCTGGTGTCGGAACCGCACGCCGCCAGGAAGGACGGACCGAGCGCGAGTGCGGCCGCCGCCGCGGTGCCCCCGCCGATGAAGCGTCGACGTGACACGCGGTGAGACTCTGCTGCTTCCATGCGAGCGGACATGACGGCTGTGCCTTTCATCGGAGGGAGGGGAGGAGGTCGACAGCCTTCGACTCAGGAGTCGTCGAGCATCTCCTCGAGGTCCTCGGCGGTGGGGATGTCGGCCGCGGGAAGGACCAGCGAGGCATCGGGCGCCCAGCAGACGTGGACCTCGTCGCCCGGCCGCAGCAGCGGCAGATCCTGTTCGGGGCCGACATGGGCGACGATCGTCGAATCGTCGGGTGCGGCCAGCGTCAGCCGCACCACAGGTCCCTGGAAGGTGAGGCCGGTGACGGTCGCGCGCACAGCCGCGACGTCGCCCGTCGGCGCATCGATCGAGACGCGGACGCGCTCCGGGCGCACCATCAGCGTCGCCTGCCCGCCGGGTTCGATCGCGGTCTCGCCGGCCCGGGCCGTCAACCGGGCCCCGAGCGCCTCGATGTCGACGAAGTCGCTGTGGACGGGGCCGGTCTGCGTCCCCGCCCACAGGTTCGCCTGCCCGATGAAACTCGCGACGAAAACAGTTGCGGGTCGGTCGTAGATCTCGGTGGGGGTGCCGATCTGGTCGACGTTGCCGGCATTCATGACCGCGATGCGGTCACTCATGGTCAGCGCTTCCTCCTGGTCGTGGGTGACATAGACGAACGTGATGCCGACTTCGCGCTGGAGGCGCTTGAGCTCGTGCTGCATCGCGTGACGGAGTTTGAGGTCCAGCGCGCCGAGTGGTTCGTCGAGCAGCAGTGCGCTCGGATAGTTCACCAACGCCCGGGCCAGCGCGACGCGTTGCTGTTGGCCGCCGGAGAGTTGTGCGGGTCTGCGGTCGGCGAAATCGGTCAGCCGCACGATCTCCAAGAGTTCGCCGACCCGTTTACGGATGGTGCCTTTCCCGTGCGCCTTGTCCAGCTTCCTGCTGCGCGGGCCATAAGCGACGTTGTCCCACACCGACATGTGCGGAAACAGCGCATAGTGCTGAAACACCGTGTTGACATTGCGTTTGTGCGGCGGCACCCGGGACACGTCGGCGCCCTCGAGGCGGATCGCGCCGGCGCTGAGGCTTTCGAACCCGGCGATCATCCGCAGCGTGGTGGTCTTGCCGCAGCCAGACGGACCGAGGATCGAAAAGAACTCGCCCGATGCGATGGAGAAGTCCGCGTCGGCCACAGCGACATCGGCGCCGAACTGTTTCGTCACGTGGTCGAGTTCGATGACCGGGGCGCCTGTGGGACGGGTCGCCTCGCCATGGCCCGATGATCGGTCAACCGCTGTGGTGTGTGAGCCGGTCAGTGCGGATCCTCCTCCGGTGTCTCGGTCAGTTTTCCAGTCGAAGGCGCTGGTCGGGGGAAATACCGTTTACCCGTCCCGCTTCGCCGGGTACCGCATTGGGCATGGCAGCAGTGGATGTTTCGGTGTCATCGGATCTGGAGCCGCACAAGGCGTGGGAATTGGCCTCGGATCTGAGCCGGTTCGACGAATGGCTGACGATCTTCGGTGGTTGGCGCGGCGACGTGCCGTCGGAGATCGAGGTCGGTACCTGTGTGTCCTCGTTGATCAAGGTCAAAGGGTTCCGCAATACGATTCACTGGCGCGTCACCCGCTATGACGAGCCGAAGGTCATCGAGATGGTCGGCCGTGGCAGGCCGGGTATCCGCATCTGCATGACTCTCTGCGTCCGCGACGAGAAACCGGGTTCGACGTTCCAGGTGGTCGCCGACCTGTCCGGCGGACTGTTGAACACCCGCATCGGCAAGCTGGTCGCCAAGGTGATCGAGTCCGACGTGCGTAAGTCGGTCACCAACCTCGCCGCGCTGCGCTGAATCACAGCCGGGTCATCAGCCCCATTCGTGGTTCATGGCGCGCGACTCGTAGCGCGCCTCGACGGAATCGATGCGCCGTGGCGTCGGTCGTGACACCGCGATCAACACCAACGCCAACATGGCCGTCACCGCGCCCGAAAGGAAGATCGCGAAGAAGCTGCTCTCCATCGGTACACCGGTGCCGGGCACCGACCGGCTGAGCAGCATGGCGACGAGCGCCGCGGCCATCGAACTGCCGATCGTGCGTGCGATCGCGTTCATACTGGTCGCCACACCGGTTTCGCCGGCGCCGACCTCGCTGACGACCAGCGCCGGCAGCGCGCCGTAGCCGAGGCTGATGTAGGCGTTGGCGAGGATGCCGGCGACGATGACCTGCCAGGTGTGGGAGTGGGCGAACGTGATGAACAGGAACCCGGCGAGGCCCGCCACAGCCGCCACCATGAGCACCGGCCGGGCACCGAAGCGGTCGATGTAGCGCCCGCTGACCAACGCGACGACAAATCCGGTGAACGCGCCGGGCAACAGATAGACGACGCTGGCTTCCAACACCGTCGCACCGAAGCCGTAACCCGCACCGTCACGAGGTATTTGGACGAACAGGGTCAACCCGAGGAATGCGAAGTACAGCCCCATCCCGACGAAGATCGTGGCGAGGTTGGTGAGCATGATCGGCCGCCGGGTGAGCATCGTCGTCGACACCAGCGGTTGTCTCGCCCGCCGCTCCCAGCGCCACCAGCCGGTGAGCACGGCCAAACCGCCCAATGTGCAGCCGAGCGCGGCAGGTGACGTCCACCCCCACGTCTGGCCCTGCGTGATCGCCAGCAGCAGTGCCGACAGGCCCACCGCCAACCCGGTGGCGCCAAGCCAGTCGATGGATCCGGCGACACTGCGCGGGCGCCGCGGCACCACCAGAAGCACGATGGCGATCACCATCACGGTGAACGCAGTCGTCAACCAGAACACCCGGTGATAGCCGGCGTCACCGCTCATCAGCAACCCGACCACGACAAGGCCCGTCCCGCCGCCGAACCCCAACGTGCCGGACAGCACCGCCATTGCCGACATCAGCCGCTCGGAGGACAGTTCCTCGCGCAGGATGGCGATGCTGATCGGATACAGGGCGTAGGACGCCGCCTGCAGCACACGGGCGATGATGAGCAGTTCGAGCGACGACGTGGTGGCCGCGAGCAGCGATCCGGCCAGCACGACGACGAGCACGCCGAGCAGCACCCGGTGCTTACTGTGCAGGTCGGCGAGCCGGCCGAGCAGCGGGGTGGTGGCGACGGCGGCGAGCAGGTTCGCGGTGACCGCCCAGCTCACCCCGACGATGGACGCGTCCAGCTGGTCGGCGATGATGCCGAGCACGGGAACGACGGCGGTCTGCAGGACCGCGACGGTGAGCACGACGATGGACAGCCCGGCGACCAGCAGGCGCGGCGATTGCAGCGGCGGGCGACCGGTCGAGCGCGTCGCGTCGGTGTCGACCACGCCCGCTCCGATCGTTAGCCCATCTTGGTGTTCCGCTGATTATGTCGGGTGGTCCGCGGGCGCCGGTGCCGGGTGTGCACCGTCGCGCGTCGTGGTGATGAAGTCGTCGAGCAGATCCGCCACCTCACTGGGGCGTTCCACGTGCGGGAAGTGGCCGACGCCTTCGAGCACTTCGAGCCGGCATTCGGGTCGCGCCTCCTGCGCCACGTACGCGTGGTCGACCGGGATGATGCGGTCCTGATCACCCCAGATGGCCATGATGGGCATCTCCGATGCGACGTGCAGCCTGTTCAGGGCGCTGACCGCCTGCCCGCGATAGTCGACGACGGAGCGCAGCGTGCGAAGGAAGGCGTGGCGGGTCTGGGCGTCCGCCAATGACGAGTAGGCGCTCCACATCTCCGCGCCTCGGGGCGATTGGATGCCGGCGGTGGAGAACCAGTTGCGCAACCTGTTGCCCGCGGCCAGCACCGCCCGCGGAGCGATGAGCGGGAGAAGGAACTCCGAACCCGGTGCCGACAGCAGCCGCAGCGTCCAACCCACATCGGGGCCCAGACCGCCGCTGCTGATGAGCACCAGCCGTTGACAACGGTCCGGGTGTTGATAGACGAACTGCATGGCCACGCCGCCGCCGAGCGATTGCCCGACCACCGTGACACGGGAGATTTTCAGCTCGTCGAGTAGATCGCGCAACCACACCGCAAAGGCGCCCAGGGAGTAGTCGCCGCGCGGCTTGTCGGATTGACCGTGTCCCAACAGGTCGGGCGCGATCACACGGTATTTCCGCGACAACTGGGGAATGACGCCCCGCCACGTCTCGGAACTGCCGGCCATCCCGTGGATCAGCAACAACGCCTCTTCGCCGTCGCCGACGTCTCGATAGGCGACGCGGTCACCGTGCAGCTCGAGAAAGTTGATGTTGCTCATGCGTGACTGGCCCCTTCACGGTCGTCCACAGTGCCTACCCCGAAACCGCGGCGGGTATAGCCTGCGTCACCGCCGCGCTCGGACGCTAGTTCCTCGACCGACATGCCGTCGACCAGCCGGTCCAGTGCGCCGGTCATCGTCGGGCACTCGCGCACGGGGTGATCCGTCGGACAATGCAGTGCGTGGGTGAGGAAGTCCTGCGCGCCGCGGGCTTGGGCGATGACGCCGTCCAGGTGGGCGATCTGCTCGCGCACGAGGTCGCGCCACTGTGGGCTGGGCGCGTCGAGGACCGCGGCGGCGGTATCGAGCGGCAGCCCCAGTCGGTGAAAGATTTTGAGGAACGCCAACCGGCGAAGCTCCTCTGGCCCGTACATGCGCCTGCCGGCCCGGCGCGCCCGCGGGCACACCAGGCCGCGCTCGTCGTAGTAGCGCAGCGCGGACGACGTCATCTGCAGCCGGGCCGCAGCCTCGCCGATCGGGATCGATTCCATAACGCCATTTGACTTCAAGCCGACTTGAACCGGCAAGCTCGGGTTCATGAAATCTCCCGTGGAAATGCCCACCAACCACCACGCCGACCACCCGGGCTTCTCCGGCGCCGTGGGAGCGTTGTGCGGGCTTGCCTTTCTGATCCTGGGTCGTGCCAATGCCCGCTTGGCCGCCGACGCCGCCGGGGTGTCCAGACAGGACAGGGTGGTCGACATCGGTTGCGGCCCCGGCACGGCCGTGCGCGAGGCCGCGCGGCGCGGCGCGACGGCGACCGGCGTCGACCCCGCCCCGGTGATGCTGCGGCTGGCCCGCCTCTGCACGCGCGACGCGGCGATCGACTGGCGACAGGGCGTCGCCGAACACGTGCCGCTGCCGGATGGTTCGGCCACGGTGGTGTGGTCGCTGGCGACGGTGCACCACTGGAAGGACGTGGAGGCCGGGCTGAGCGAGGCGCACCGGCTGTTGGCCCCGGGTGGCCGACTGCTCGCCGTCGAGCGTCAATCCCCGGCGGGAGCGACGGGCATCGCCAGTCACGGATGGACGCGGCAGCAGGTCGATTCCTTTGTGGCGCAGTGCCGCTCCGCGGGCTTCGGTGACATCGAGGCCGAGGCCCGGAAAGCGGGCAGACGCGACATGTGGGTGGTGCGTGCCCGTCGACCCTGACCGGCGGACAATGAAACGGTGTCACGCGCGACTGGCTCCGATGCCGTCGTCTTCCTCACCGGAGACGTGATGACCGGCCGCGGGATCGATCAGATCCTGCCGCATCCGGGGGACCCGACGCTGCGCGAATCGGTGGTCTCCGACGCCCGAACCTACGTGCGGCTCGCCGAGCGCACCAACGGACCCGTTCCCGCGCCGGTCGACGTCAGCTGGCCGTGGGGAGATGCGCTGTCGATCCTCGACGAGATGAATCCCGACGTTCGCGTGCTCAATCTGGAAACGAGTGTCACGACAAGCAGCGAGTTCGCACCCCGAAAAGCGGTGCATTACCGGATGCATCCGCACAATATCGGTTGCCTCACCGCGATCCGACCCGACGTCTGCGTGCTCGCGAACAACCACAGTCTCGACTTCGGTCATGCCGGGCTGGCCGAAACGTTGCGCGTCGTCGGACATGAAACACGTTGCGCCGGAGCCGGATCAGACATCAGGACGGCGGAGCGCCCGGTGATCGTACCGATCGCCGATGGCACCCGCGTAGTGGTGAGCGCGATCGGTTTCCCCTCGAGCGGCATCCCCTTGGGCTGGGGCGCAACGGACAGCCGGCCCGGTTTGGCACTAGTTTCCGAACCGTCTGACCGCGCCGCCACGGCGGTGGCCGGCCGAACCCTGGCCGAGAAGCGGCTGGGCGACATCGCCGTCGTATCGATGCACTGGGGTTCGAATTGGGGCTACGAGGTCGACGAGGCGCAAATCCGCTTCGCGCATCGGCTCATCGACGAGGGCATCGATGTCGTACACGGCCATTCGTCACACCATCCGCGACCCATCGAGGTGTATCGGGGCAAGCTGATCCTCTACGGGTGCGGCGACACGATCGACGACTACGAGGGCATCGCCACCTACGAGGCGTTCCGGCACGAGCTGCGGTTGCTCTATTTCGCGTCGATCGACCGCCACAGCGGCCGTCTCACCCAGCTGACACTGGTGCCGTTGAGGATGCGCCGGATGCGGCTCGAGCGCGCCACGGGCCCGGATGCCGAATGGCTGCGCGCATCGGTCGAGCGGATGAGCGCTCGGTTCGAGACGAGGGTGCGGGGGAAGCCGGACGGGTCATTGGCGGTCGTCTGGTAGCTTTACGATCGACTAGTAAAAACTTGACGATCGTAAAGCAGACGGATTTGGTGATGGCGACCGCCGCGATGGACAGAAGCGACGCCACGGACACCCGGCAGCGGCTCATCGACGCCGCGGTCACGCTGTTCACCCGGCACAGCTTCGCCGGGACGTCACTACAGATGATCGCCGATGAACTCGGCTTCACGAAAGCCGCGATATACCACCATTTTCGGACCCGTGAGGAGCTTCTCGGTGCGGTACTCGAGCCGATACTGGGGAAGTTGCGCTCGGTGGTCGAAGCGGCCGAAACACGAAGCACCCCACATGCCAGGGCGGAATGGATGCTGAGTGGTTACGCCGATGTGGCGGTGCGTAACCGCGGGCTCGTGGCGGTGCTGGCCGCCGACCCCAGCGTGGCCACCGCGCTGCAAAAACGTCGCGACTGGAGCGATCTGATCACCCGGCAGCTGAGGTTGCTCGCCGATGTCGAACCGGGCCCGGCGGGGCAGATCAAGGCGGCGATGGTCTTCGCGGGCATGGCCGGAGCGGTGGGACCGATGTGGGTGCAGTTCGACGACGATGCGCTGGCCACACATCTGATGGACGCGGGTAGACGAACGCTGGGATTGCGAACGCCACGGCGCAGAACGCATCGACGAAAGGGATGAGCAGATGAAGACAGCGGTGGTCACGGGCGGCGGCTCGGGGATCGGACGCGCGATCGTGGACAGGCTGCGCGCCGGCGGGTACCACGTCGCGGTCGTCGACCTGACGCCGAACGACGACGAGTTGGCCTTCACCGCCGATGTGACCGACCGTTCACAGGTCGACGCAGCGCTCTCGGCCGTCCGCACCCGCCTCGGGCCGGTGACGATCCTGGTCAACGCCGCCGGCCTCGACGGGTTCTCCCGGTTCAGCGACATCACATTCGAGCAGTGGCAGCGCGTCATCGACGTCAACCTCAACGGCGTGTTCCACTGCGTCCAGGCGGTGTTGCCCGACATGGTCGAAGCGGGCTGGGGGCGAATCGTCAACATCTCGTCCTCGAGCACCCACTCCGGGGCGCCGTACATGGCGCACTATGTGGCGGCGAAATCGGCGGTCAACGGGCTGACCAAGACGCTGGCGCTGGAGTACGGCCCGGCCGGCATCACGGTGAACGCCGTGCCGCCCGGCTTCATCGACACCCCGATGCTGCGCGCGGCCGAGGCGCGCGGCAACCTCGGCGATATCCAGGCCACCATCGATGCGACACCCGTGCGCCGCATGGGCAAGCCCGAAGACATCGCGGCGGCATGCGCTTTCCTGATCTCCGATGAGGCCGGCTACATCACCGGGCAGATCCTCGGCGTCAACGGCGGCCGCAATACCTGACCGTCGACCCGCCGACGCCCTGTGCGAAGATCCGCCAATGACCACCGAGCCTGCCTATTTCAGCCCAACCGCGGACGGTGGACTCATGCCGACCAGGTTCGCCCAAAGCCATTGGGGCGATGACCACCTCAACGGTCCGGCCATCGTCGGGTTGGCTGCGCAGGCGCTGGAGAACCACCACGGTTCAGCCGAGTTCATGCCGACGCGGCTCACGGTGGACCTGTTTCGGGCCGCGCGAAACGTCCCCACCACCGTCGAGGTTCGGCTGATACGGGACGGACGCCGGGTGCGCAACGCGGAATGCGATGTGGTGCAGGACGGCCGCCCAGTGGCACATGCCACCCTCGTGCAGTACCGGCGGTCGTCGCAGCCACCCGGACAGCAATGGGCCACCCCGGATTCCGTTCCCGAGTTGCCTCAGCCGGACGACGCGCTGGCGCCTTACATCGGCAGCGACGACGGCGGATGGACACGGTCGCCTGCGGCGCACCAGAACACCTCCCGCAAGCGCTTTTACTTTTCGAGCGCGAACATCATTGCCGGCGAGAAGGTTTCGTCCTTCGTCCGGGCTGTCACGGTAGCGGAGTCGACCAGCCTGGTGACCAACCTCGGCACCGACGGAATCGGCTACATCAACGGGGATCTGACTGTCGCGATGGCGCGCCTGCCGGTCGACGACTGGATTCTCGTGCAGGGCGACTCGCACTGGGCCGCCGACGGCATCGCAGTGGGCACCGCGACGCTGTTCGACCGCCAGGGCGCGTTCGGGTCCGGCATGGTGACGGCGGTGGCGAATCCGTCGGCGCAGATCGACTTCAGAAATCGACCGTTTCCCAGGGGCGAGATCAACTACGAGTGATCGCGGCTCACAAGGCTGCGGTCAGGACTTTTTGCGCGTCGTCCGGCCTGCTGAGGATTTGTTGCTCGGCGGCTGGCTCGAACCTCGACTCGCGAACCGGCCGACGGTGGAAACCCCTGGGATACGCGACACGGAGTTGTACACGTCGTTTCCGGTCGCCACGAGCGCCTCGAGTTGCGGCAGGATCGAATCCATGGTCCGGATCATCGGGTCGGCCAACGCGAGATAGCGTTCCGCGCGGTCGATCGCCGCGTTGAGGCGCTCTGTTGCAGCGGCCAGATTCTCGATGAGATCCGGCATCTGACTGGCCAGCTGTATCGACGCCGGCGGGATGCGCATGGCTTCGTTCGCGAGGGACTGTGCGGTCTCGGCAGCCGATTGCGCGGCTTCCTTGATCTCCTTGGGGGTGGGAACCTTTGGGCTCATGTGACAACGATGCCGCACGGTGATCAGGTTGTCCGTTGATTGGGCAAACGCATACCGTACGGGGCCTGAGGAGGCTGCGTCACACCGGCGTAGCGCTAACGAACAGTGGGAGAGCGGGGGCACCAGTGTTGCCGGAAAGCCTCTGCCACTTCTCGTTTCCGGTCCGGCGCGTGTTGACGTTTCGTTCAGTTGTACCGGTGACGCCTATGGGTGACGGGGCGGGCTCGGGAGCACGGCGCCCGGGTTGAGAACACCAGCTGGGTCGACGATGCTCTTGGCGGCGGTCAGCGCCGCCGCGAACGGTTCTGGACGCTGCCGGTCGTACCATACTCGATGGTTGCGGCCGACGGCATGATGATGGGTGATGGTGCCGTCGTTGGCGATGATGGCCTCGGATACGGCGGCCTTGATCTCATCCCATTGCGTGACGGTGCCGCCCCAGCGGCCCCCGGCGTAGATGCCGTAGTAGGGGGCGGGCCCGTCGGGATAGACGTGGGTGAACCGGCAGGTGACGACCCCGGCACCACAGACCTTGGCGATCGCCGTGCGTGCCGCTTCGGTGACGGCGCGGTGAAGTGCCTCGAAGTGGTCCCAGGTGCAGGCTGTTTCGAATGTCTCGACAATCATCGAGCGTCGAGCCAGCGCGTCTCGCTGGTAGGGCATCCGCAGAAACGAGGAGCGCCACGTCGCTGCTGCTTCCCGACTGCCGTCCGCTGCCGAATGCTCAGTCGCGGCGTCCCTGCTGCGTCGTGAACTGACGGTGCCGCCGTGGTCGGCGGCCAACTGCACGGCGCGGTCGAGCCAGCTGTCCACGGGATGATCGGCGGACTCGAATGCGACCAGCAGCAGCCCGCCACCGACCGTCACGCCGGCGTTGATGAACGCTTCGGCGGCGTCAAGGAGTCGGCAGTTCGATGGGTACAGGCCGGCTTGGGCGATCGCCCGGGTGGCGCCCACCGCGCGGTGGTAGTCATCGAAGGCGATGGAGGCGCTCACCTGCCACACCGGCCGGCGCTGCAGCCGCATCCACGCCTCGGTGATCACGCCGAGAATGCCTTCGGAGCCAAGAAACATGCGGTCCGGCGACGGGCCGGCGCCCGAACCCGGCATGCGCCGAGACTCATTGACGCCCACGGGTGTGACAACGCGCATCGACTCCGTCAGGTCGTCTATATGCGTGTAGAGGGTGGCGAAGTGCCCGCCCGCGCGGGTGGCCAACCAGCCGCCGAGAGTGGAATACGCGAATGACTGCGGGTAGTGGCGCAGCGTCAGGCCGTGCGGCCGCAGCTGGCTCTCCAGCGCGGGGCCGTAGATGCCGGCCTGGATGCGTGCGGCGCGGCTGGTGGCGTCGATGTCGAGGACTTGGTTCAGATGGCACAAGTCGAGTGAGACCGCCGGCCCGTCGAACCGAGGCTCGACACCGCCGACCACCGAGCTACCTCCGCCGTAGGGAATCACCGGCGTTGCGGTCGCTGAGCACCAGTCCAGCACGTCGACCACGTCGCGTTCGGTGCGGGGCCGAGCGACTATGTCCGGAATGTGCTCGATCTGACCGAGCAAGTTGCGCACCACATCCCGGAAAGCTTTACCGCGCGCGTGAGACAACCGGTCGACGGGGTCAGTGCTGCACAGGTCGGAAAGGGCGGCCGGTGGACGAATGCGGGACGGTGCGATGCCGAGTGCGCTTGGCTGCGGCGGTGCATGGTCGGTGAAATCGTGATCGGGCAGCATCGCCTTTGTCCGAGAGACCAACTCGGCGGCCTCGGCCGGCGACAGCGCCTCGGCGCTGGTTCCCCAACCCCACCATGAACGTTGCCCTGTCATCGTCATAACCGCCTTCAGCTCAATGGAGTTCGGTGTGGAGCGTAGCGCTGCGAGGGATTGCGGCGAGTTACCCGTGGCGCAGCGGGGAGTGTTCCGCATCGATACAGAGCCGCGCAGCGTCCTAGTTAGTACTTCACCCGGAAGTTGCCGACCAGCTGAATCATGTTGTTGTCGGGATCGGTGATCGGAAATAGTCGTACGCCCTTGTTGGCGTCGATGATCTCGCCAGTGCCAAGACCCATCTCGCGAAGTTCGCGAACGCCTTCCTCGAAGTCAGACAGGGCCAAGTTGAGCATGCCGTTGCCCGCACGCGCGGGGTCCTCGGTCACCTGCACCCAGCCGCCGTCGGTGACCTGCCATTCGACCAGGTTCGGCATCGGGTTGTTGTCGGGTTCGCGTCCGAACAGCGTGGTGTACCAGGCCCGGCCGGCGTCGATATGACTGACCGCGACGACGGCCAGGACGAACTCAACATGCGCCATGGTCAGTGCTCCTTTGAATCAGCGACTGCGGCGAATTCCGCTGCCAGGGTGTCTAATTGCTGCGCGGTTCCGTGTTCTCTCCACTCGGGCTGCTCCTGTCCGGGTAGATAGACTCCGTGCTCGGTCAGCACCACCCAGGTGTTGGCATCTTCTGCCCGGAACTCGACACTGGTTACCGAGACCGTCGACAGTCGGTCCTCGGTGTGCAGGGTCGACGTCGTGAGAATTCGTTCGTTGAGCACGATTTCGGCGTAGCGCGCCTCATAGGTGAGAGCACGACCTTCTCCATCGAACCCCTTGACCGTCTCGAGTCCGCCTACCACAAAGTCCTGAGAGTGCTCGGCCCCTTGGGCCATCCAGCGTCTCCGCGCTTTTGGATCCGCCCAAGCCTGAAAGACCCGCTCGACCGAGGCCGGATAGCGACGCTCCAGGGTGAACGTCGAGTGGGTTATCTCCATGATCAATTTCCCTTCAGATAGTCATCGAGCTGATCAAGCTGCCGTTCCCGCTCCGTTCGTTGGCGGCCGAGCCACTGCTCGGCTTCACGCAACGCCTTGGGTTCGATCCGGCAGCTACGCACTCGGCCGACCTTCTCGGTGACGATCACGCCGGCTGCCTCGAGCACTTGCAGGTGCTGCATCACCGCGGGCAGCGACATCGTGAGCGGCTCGGCCAGCGCCTTGACCGACGCTGGGCGGCGCACCAGCCGCTCGACGATCGCCCGTCGGGTCGGGTCCGCGAGCGCCTGGAACACGCGGCCGATCCGATCGGAAGCGGATTGGTTAGGCACATACTTAACTATTGCGGCCGACCGCTGGAAAGTCAAGCAACTTCTTAACCATGCAGACGCATCGACGTAGCCGGGTTGGCGCAGCCGCGCTCGGCGAGGCGGGAGGAAATTGCTCGGCTCCTGGCCGACCATTCAATTCAAAGCATGTCGCGTCAATAAGCCGGCGCCACAAGCCAATTCGTCACAGTGACGTATCGTCGGTGGAATAGGGGAGACGGGGAGCGGGTGAACGGCGAGCCGTCGTGGGCGAGCCGGAAGCCGAGCCGTACTGCGCCCAGGTCTCGGCGCGGCGACTGTCGACGGCGGCTGAAAATTGACCCCCTGGCGGCAGGTGAAAATTGACCCCCTGCCGGTGGTGGTTGGTGATTATTCCTCAGTGGTGGTGGTCGCGGCAGGTGTGCGGCCAAGGTCTCGGTCTTTGAGTCGGTAGCTGTCTCCTTTCAGGGCCACCGACGGAACGCAAAGCTGCAGTTGACCGTCGTTCTGGCTCCGGCGGAGGCTGTCCCCGGGTTGTATGTGCATCCTGATCACCGCCGTCGACGGCGGCGGCCGGTTGTTCGGAGTGAGTTGGATGTCTAGTGATGATGACCGCATATCTAGTGTTATATGCCGCATGAGTCGCTGTATTTGGGATATTGATCGCTATCTCGCTGTATCTACAGTCGTCGATCGCCGACACGCGGCAGTAAATAATAGACGCCACGGATGGAGGGGCTTAGGCTCGGGCGTGGGAGGTGAGGCCGGTGAGCGACATGACACGGCTTCGGGCGCTGACCGAGGCGGGGTTGTTGCATCCGAATCCGGATGGGGTGTTGGCGCCGTTGTTCACCGGCGAGTCAGGTTTCTTTCTGGCCTCCGACAAGGTGCAGGTGAAGTACGAGATGTTGCGGGCGCGTCTGGTGGACGGCCTGCCGGTATCGGAAGTTGCTGCAGCACACGGCTATTCGCGCGCAGCGTTCTATCTGGTGGCGGCGGCGTTCGACCAGTCGGGGATGGCCGGACTGGTGGACGAGCGGCGGGGCCGTCGCGGACCGATCAAGCTGCGCCCGGAGATCGTGGAGTTCATCCGCGCCGACGCCGGGTCGGGGGCCCAGATCGCCGAACAGGTGGCCGACCGGTTCGGGGTGCGGTTGCACCGGCGCACCATCGAGCGGGTGCGCGACCGGTGAGCGCCCGGTCGTTCTGGCCGCCGGTCGAAGCGGCGCAGGTCGACTACGAAACACTGCGCGCGCACGTGCTCGAGCACTCCCGGCTACCGGCAGGTCTGGCTGCGGCCCGGTTCGCCCGCCGCGGCCTGACGGGGTTGATCGCGTGGCCCAGCGCCGAGCCGGTGTTCGTCGCCGAACTCCTCGCCGCTGCCCGTCCGGCATGGACACCGCACGAGGATCCGCGCGTGTCGGCACTGGCCGCGGGCTATCAGTTCCTGCTCGACGCCGCCGCACGCGTGGATTCGGTTGCTGCACTGGCACTACCGGGGACAGGCCTGCGGTGAGGGCGGCGCTGTATGCGCGGGTGTCCACCGAGCGCCAAGCCGATCGCGGCACCATCGGCTCACAGCTGGCGCTGCTGCGCGATCACATCACCGCCGCCGGTGACGAGCTGGTTGGCGAGTACGTCGACGACGGGCATTCCGGCGCCCGACTGGACCGCCCCGGCCTGGACGCGTTACGTGATGCCGCCGAGGTCCGGGCTCGTGGAACGGGTGTGGTGCCTGTCGCCGGACCGGCTCGCCCGCGCCTACGCATACCAGGTGCTGGTGCTCGACGAGCTGGACCGCTTCGGGGTCACCGTGGCATTCACCGACTCGCCTGGGCTGGCCGCCGACGACCCGCAAGCCACCCTGCTCACCCAGGTCCAAGGCGTGATCGCCGAATACGAGAAAGCCAAGATCGCCGAACGATACCGGCGCGGCAAACTGTTCCGAGCCCGCGCCGGCGAGATCGTCACCTGGAAAGCCTCCTACGGCTACCGCCGCATTCCCCGCAGCCCCGCCACCGGCCAGGCCCACCACGAGGTCTACGAGCCCGAGGCCGCGGTGGTGCGGCGGATCTTCACCGACCGCGCCGCCGGCATCACCGTGCGCGAAATCTGTCGCCGGCTCAACGCCGACGGGGTGCCCTCGCCGACCGGCAAACCCACCTGGGGCCATTCCACGCTCAGCCGGCTGCTGCGCAACGAGGCCTACATCGGCCGGGTGTACTACAACCGCACCGAATCGGTGCCCGACCGGCGCCCCACCCGCCGCAACCGACAGGTCCCGCGCGACCGCGACGAATGGATCCCCATCGAATGCCCCCGGATCATCTCCGACGAGCTGTTCCAGGCCGCAAGCCGAGTCGCCACCGACAACAGCAAGTGGAGCCCGCGCCGCGCCGAACCCGGCCAGTGGCTGCTCAAAGGCCTTGTCAAATGCGGTGTTTGCGGTGTCGGCACCAACTGCCACAAGATGCGCGGCCGCAACGGATCTGGCACCGCTACTACTACTGCCGCAACCACGACCCGCTGCGCGCCGGCGGCGAACAACACCGCTGCCCCGAACGCAACATCCGCGCCGACGCGCTCGACACATTCGTGTTCGACCACATTCGCGCCGCGATCACCCACCCGACCAACTACTGGCCGGCGAACAAGCGGTCACCCTGCACACGCCCATCCCCGACGACGAACTCCTCAGCGCCGAACTGGCCCGGCTGGACCGAAAGATCGACGCCGCCGACGCCGAACGGCGCCGCCTGATCGACCTCTACCAGGGTGGGTTTATCGAACTTCCCGAAATGCAGCGCCGCGCCACCGAAGTCGCCGCACGCCGAAAGAGCTGCAGCACAAGCGAACCAGCCTCGCTCACGAACGAACTGCGCTCGCCCGCGACAACCAGCTCCGCCGCCGCGTCCACGATTTCGCCGCCCGCATCCACGCCGTCATCGACACTCTCGACGACATCCAGAAACAACAGCTGTTGCGCCTACTCGTCGAAGACGTACGGGTCACCGGCTGGCACGTCCAGATCCGGCTCCGCATCGCGCTGGACCCGCCACCACCCGACCCGCCACAGCCGACCAGCCCAACAGGCAAACCGTTGCCAGTCCCGCACCCAGTGTCAACCCAAGACCGTTTGCGTTCCGTTAGTGAAGATGACTTCGGCGTGGTGCACGAGGCGGTCGATCATGGCGGCGGCCACGACGTCGTCACCGAACACTTCGCCCCAGCGGCCGAAGGCCTTGTTGGAAGTGACGATCAGGCTGGCCCGTTCGTAGCGGGCCGAGACCAGTTGGAAGAACAGGTTGGCGGCCTCGGGTTCGAATGGGATGTAGCCGACTTCGTCGATGACGAGCAGCGGGTAGCGCCCGAGTCGGGTCAGTTCGGCGTGGATGCGCCCGGCGTGGTGGGCTTCGGCCAGTCGCGCTACCCATTCGGCGGCGGTGGCGAACAGGACCCGGTGGCCGGCTTGGCAGGCCCGCATGGCCAGTCCGATCGCCAGGTGGGTTTTGCCGGTGCCGGGTGGGCCGAGGAAGACTACATTGTCGCGGGCGGCGACGAAGTCCAGGGTGCCCAGGTGAGCGATGGCGTCGCGTTTGAGTCCGCGGGCATGGTCGAAGTCGAATTCCTCCAATGACTTTCGGGCCGGGAATCGGGCGGCGCGGATGCGTCCTTCACCGCCATGGGATTCGCGGGCCGAAACCTCGCGTTGCAGACAGGCCGCCAGGTATTCCTCATGGGTCCAGTTCTCCGCCCGGGCCCGCTCGGCTAGCCGGGCAATCGAGTCGCGCAGGGTCGGGGCTTTAAGTGCGCGAGTCAGATAGGCCAGCTCGCCGGCGACGTCCCGGCCGGCCGCAGTGGTGGTTTTGGTAGTCCCCATCAGGCTGCCCCACCATCGAGATCGACCCCGAACGCGGTGTCATAGGACGACAGCTCGCGCACCGGCACCTCGGATTCTAATGGCGGTGTCGGGGTCTGGATTCTTCTACGCCGCAACACCTTGGCCGCCTCCACATGCACCGGATCAGAGATCGTCTGATGGGTCGCCCAGATTCGCGCATGCTCGGCCACCGGTTGGCCGTCGCAGACCACGTGCACCCGTTGCAGGTCGGCGCGCACCAACACCCGGCGCCCGACTGCGGCAGGGTGCACCGAGTAGTCGTTGCCGTCAAGGCGGATGTAGTGATCACGTGGCAGCCGCAACGACGAACACCAGCCGGTGGCCGGTGCCACCGGCGGTAATCCCAGCATCGCCGCCCGATCCGCCTCGATCCGGTCGGTCGGGGCGCAGCCAAGCGCTCGGCGGGTGCGGGTGTTGACCACGGCCAGCCAATCGGTCATCTGGGTGTTGAAATCGGCCGGCGAGGCGAAGGTGCGGCCAGGTAGAAACGAACGCTCCAGGTAGTCATGGGCTCGTTCGATAAGCCCTTTGGCTTCCGGGTCGGCGGGCTTGCAGACGATGACCTTGGTGGCCAGCACCCCGCGAAAGGCCTGACATTCCTTGGTCAGCTCAACGCGCCCCGCGCGCCAACGCCCGATCGCACCCTCACCGTCCCACACCAAGGCTCGCGGCACCGCGCCGAGCCGGCTGATCAGCTCCCACCACCCAGCGAACAGATCCTCAGCACGCCGGGTGGGGAGCAAGATGGCCATCAGCCATCGCGAGTAGGCACTGATCATCGTCAGTACCGGCAACCGGGTGGCGGTGCGGGTCTGGCCAAAGCCGACCGCGATCTCTACCGGCGGGAACCACAGATCGCACTGGGCGATCTCTCCGGCGGCATAGGCGGTGCGCGAGGCCGGATCTGGCGGCAGATACACCGGCCGCAACTCAGCCACCCGCGCCGAGAGCACCCGGATCGAGCGGGTCCAGCCGATCCGCTCGGCGATCACCGTCGCCGGCATCCGTGGATAGGCCTGCAGCAGTTCGCGGATCCGCGGTACAGCCTCATCGACGATCGAACCCCGCGGTGGCCGTTCGTACTTCGGCGGCACATCCGAGGCCAACGCCGACTTCACGGTGTTCTTCGAAACCCCCAGCACCCGCGCGATCACCTTGATCGGCAGGCCCTCGGCACGGCGCAGACGACGGATCTCGGCCCAATCTTCCACAGACAACATTCCCTTCTGGTCCTCCTGGCTCGACTAGAGCCAGGCCACCGGACCAGGGGGTCAAAATTCAGTTGCCGCGCCGGGGTCAGTTTTCACGTGCCGCTGACAGCGACAAGACGACGTCCTCGGCGCAGATTCAATGAGAAAGGTGTCGGCTGGCGCAGATATGCAGATTTGTTGAGGCCCGAAAACACTTCCCATCGAATTCGACGCTCGACGGGCCAGGCAAAACCATAGCACCGAATAGCACTGTGCCACAGTGCAACTCGCGCCGGTGCCGGTAACGGTGCGTGCTCAAGAGGTGCGAATTGCGGGGGAGTGGAGCATGCGCACATCGCAGCGTCCGGAGCGTGGCCATATCTCAGGCTAGTTTACGGCTAGATGTGTGGCTATAATGGGCCGCATGCGATCGATTCCGCTCGGCGAGGCCAAAGACAAGCTGTCGGCGCTGGTCGATGACGCCGAAGCCACGCACGACATCATTACCATCACCAAGCACGGGCGACCTGCGGCCGTCCTGATGTCGGCCGATGACCTCGAATCGCTGCAGGAGACTGTGTATTGGCTTTCACAGCCCGGGATCCGCGACACCATCGTCGCGGCCGAACGCGAATACGCAGAGGGCTCGACAGTCGACGGCGATGCGCTGCGTGACGAGTTCGGCCTTCCGCCACGGTGACCACAAAGGACCGCCCGTACCACGTCGACGTAGCCGGGTCCGCACGCCGTGACTTGCGGCGCCCCTCAGGCAAGATCGCCATGGCGATCATCGAGTTCATCACCGGCCCGCTTGCTGAGAACCCACAGCGGCTCAGCAAGGTCCTGCGGGGCGAACTGGCGGCTTACCGCAGCGCCCGCCGAGGCGATTACCGGGTGCTGTTTCGCATCGACGATGACAAGCACGCCATCGTCATCGTTGCGATCGATCACCGTGCCCAGATCTACCGCCCGCGCTGAAGCCGGCTGCGGATATTGCGGGGCCGGTGCGTTCCTTCGATCCGATCAAAAAGCGTTGATTACGAGCAGGATTCGCACGTGGAATCCATACAGCGAGCCATGGGCAATTCGTCACAGTGACGAAAGAGTGTCAGTTGGACCCCCTGGATGTAGCGAGGGGTATTCGCTGCCGGCGCGCGGGCAGGTAGTACTCCCGGGCGCGACAGGTTGAGTGGACGCATCGCCCATAACCCCGTGAGAACGCTTTCACCACAGTCGTGTGGAGATGCAGTCGCGCGGAGATGCGACGTCGAGTGCACGCTCCAGGTGCGGAAAAGCACCACAGAGGTACGTGAGGCGTGCACTCGGCGGCAAAAGAACCAGGCACTACAAAGTGCCGATAAGCCACATTATGTCAAGTTGGATGCCGGACCCTCCGCAATGGTCCTCCGGGCAAAACAGGACTACTACTTACTAGACCCATCGACTCTTCTGCGGCGAAGCCCTTCCCCGACTGGCCACCATCGGCTGAAGTTCCGTCAACTCACATACTCGACCCAGTGCAGCGTGGGTATACACCGCAGTGATTTCAACTGCGCGACCCCGATGACAACGGCGGCCTCGTCGAGCGGCGTTAGAACGCGTAGCGGAGAATTCGCGCCTTACGGGCCCCGGTCTTGGTCTGGCCCATCAGCTTCGTCGCGATACGTACCCAGCCGGGAAAGAGGTCGACCTCCGGCTGGTGCGCAAGACTGGCCTCCTCGACCAGCTTCATCCGCGGATTCCAAGTCTGTGGATGATGTGCATCCTTGAAGCCGGCGTAGCCCCACTGATTTCCGACATCCTTGAACATTTTCTGCGGAGCCAGCTTGATCGCGAGCCGACTGGCTAGGCCGATCCCGCCGTAGTCGTTGAACGCGAGTTCGCCGGAACGGAAGTACTCGGTGATGCGGCGGAAGATGTCCACGATCACCGGCTCGGTCAAAAAGGCGAAAAGTCCGTCGGCGACCAGCATGGTGGGCCGTTCGTTCGGGATCGCCTCGGCCCAGCGCTTGTCGGCCAGCGACACCGGCACCGAATGCGACTGCGGGTTGGCCGGTAGAACCTCGTCGCGCACCGCCATGATCCCCGGCAGGTCCACGTTGTACCAGTCCACCGACGAAGGAGGACCAATCCGGTAGAAGCGGCTGTCGAGCCCGGCCCCGAGATCGACTACTACCGCATTCGGGTGCCGCCCGACGAAGCCGCGTACCCGGTCATCGAGCAACTTCGCGCGCAGCGCGGTCTGGCAAACGACGCTGGTCTGCACGCCGAGACCCGCAAAGTCGTAGTCGATCTTGCCCACCACGTCGCTCGCGAGCGTGTCGCCGAGGATCGGTTGGCGCCAGCGACTGTCGAGTGCTCTGGCGTAGACAGTGAGAAGCGCGGTCTGTTCGACTGGACTCAGTTCGGTGGCGGCATTTCTCATGACCGCGAACATACACCTCTTCTCAGGGTGAACGGATCGCCGAAACCGTTCAGCCCGTCGTGATTACGCGCCTAAGCGGTGATTACGTACTGGCCGTGCTCGCTGTGAGCGACATCGAGGCCGGCAGGTCCTGGTACACAAATCTGTTCGGCCGCGAACCTGACAACAATCCGATGTCGAATCTGATCGAATGGCAGGTCACCAACGGCGCCTGGGTGCAGGTTACCGAGGATCGCCAGCTTGCCGGCAACGGGATGCTCAACCTAGCCGTGTCGGACATCGAGGAAGGCGCTCGGGAACTCCGCGAGATCGGTTTGGACCCAGGCGAAATCATCGAAGCGAATCAGGGCTACGACTGTGGCCAATCACCGATACGGATAACAACCAGTTTCAGCTCGTCGGCAACTTTCGAGTGAAATACTGACGAACTGATCGGCTAACTCAAACAAACGATCGACTATCGGGCTGTTGCCGGAAATACGGGCAGGATCCACCCGGTCGAGCCGGCCGAAACGTCCTCACCTGCCACCTACAACCGAAGGAATACGACCAGGTCGAATATGGCGGGTTACCGATAAATTCGGGTGCCCCGGAGGCGGTGCGCTGCAGGGCGTCGCTGCGGTACGGGTTTGTAGAGGTGATGCCCAGCTAATTACCTCTTGCCCACTAAAGCCTCAGTGCCCCCTCGGCCAGTTCGTCGAAACGCTCTATAACCTCGTCGTTTTCGGCGTCGATGCCGCGCAGCGGTCCGCGGTCGGCCAGGTACCGCTGCGCGTACAACCGCGCCACCAGCGCCTTGCGGTCCCCGCGCCCAGAATCGCGCTCCCAGGCGGCCTGCTCGATGAGCAACGCACCGGCGTACACGTCGCCCATGAACTGGGCGAGCGGGAACAGCCGCGCCTCCGCCACCGCGCCGTCCAGTTTCGTCCACGCGGTAATTGCTGCGTCGAGATCTTCGATGCGCTGCGACACCAAACGTGTTGTGACTCCATCACTCGAGTCGTCTGATACTGACACCGCGTCGTGTAGCCGCTGCAGCAGTGGCTCGTGTGCATTGGCCTTCTCGATCCCCCGCTTCACGTCCAGACAGAGGATGTTGTCGGGGCCCTCCCAGATGGTGTTCACCTGTGCGTCGCGCAGCAGCCGGGCCACCGGCCAGGACTCGATATAGCCGTTGCCACCGTGGATTTCGATCGCGTCGGATGCCATGGTTATGCCCAGCCGGCAGGCTTTGAGCTTCGTAACGGGAACCGCGATGCGCTGGCGCACCCGGCGCGGCTGCCGGTGGTTGGCGAACCCCATGCCGTCGAAAACCAGCGCCTGGGCGGCTTCGACGTCGACGATCATCTCGGCCAGCTTTCGGCGCATCAACGGCTTGTCAATCAGCTTGTCGCCGAACGCCTGCCGACTTCGGGTATAGCACAGCGACTCGACCAGTGCCCGCCGCGCATTGCCCAAAGCAAACTGCGCGATACCCAGTCGCGCTGCGTTCGTCAGCTCCATCATGCGGCCCAGACCTTTGCCGTCGGCCGCGCCCGCATCGGCGGTGGGCTCGCCGGAAAGCAGGAACGCCTCGGCGTCAACAAATTCCACCTCGCCGGAAGCAACCGAGCGAGTGCCGAGCTTGTCCTTCAGCCGGCGGATCCGCACGCCATTGCGGGAACCGTCGCGTCGAGTGCGCAGCACCAGGAAGTTGGCGACGCCGCGGCCGGAGTCGGGCGCACCCTCCGGTTTTGCCAGCACGATGAACGCCTCACCGTTGCAGTTCGAGGCAAACCACTTGAAGCCGTTGAGCAGCCACGCATCGCCGTGCCGCGTCGCCGTCGTCTCCAGCGCTCCGAGATCCGAACCGCCGGTGCGCTCGGTCAACAGCTGCGCGGTCTCCCCCGCCCACTCGCCGGACGCGAACTTGGCGAGCACATGGTCGCGCACATCGGACGGCGCGTACGCCGCGACCAAGGCTTGCACCATCCCGCCGCCAGTGCCCAACGCGCATCCCATCCCGATGTCGGCCTGGTCGAGTAGGTAATTGGACGTGAACAGCATCAGCGTGGGGTTCACCCCGGCGCGGCGGGCATCCTCGCGCAACTCGGCCTGGGCGTTGAGCACCGCGCGCTTGGACTCGACGAATGACGGCGGCATGACCACCCGGCTGATGTCGTGGCCCCACCGGTCGTAACGCTCGAGGCGCGGCGGGTTGCGGTCGGTCTCCTCGGCCCACCGCGCGACGGGGCCACCCATGAGTTCACCGATGCGCGACAGCAGCGGTTCGGCAAACGCCAGCTCGTCGGGCTGCAGATAGTAGGCCATCGTCGCTTGCAGCGTGGGATCGCTGGTGTACCAGTTCAGGCCCACGGCGCCCTGGTAGTTCTCGGTCCGATAGCGCTCTGATTTCTCCGCGGACGCGAAGGGAAGCCGATCCACCGCCTCGATGTCGTAGTCGGTCACATCGCAACGTTATTACACTTGCCATGCCAGGTGTCGACGAATTGTAATCCTGTTTTGTAGCGGTACCGCCAGCTGACCACTTGTCACGGATCTCGCCGCTCAAGCGACACGCATCAGAATCTCGTGGATAACTGCTGTTATTCATGAAACTCGTGCGGACATTGCGTCTTCCGCCGGTCCACACGTCTCCCCTTCCCCGTTTTCAGCAACCGAGGTCGCGGCGGTACAGCGAGTCGCATCGATCACATGCTTTGCGGGGGCATCGATCCAAACTGTACGGACGTGTCATCTCGAGCTGGACAGTTCGACTCGAGACTATCCGAATAATCTTGGCATACAACCAGTTTGGTCATGAGAACTAGATCCGGGAATAGACACTTGTCAACCACGTCGGCCCCTCTCGTCTAGCCTCCTCCAGTACGTCGAAATGCTTGGCGGTCGAACCTGACGGACTCCGTATCTGTCAGAAGTTTCCAGGGCGGCATTCCGAGGAGACCAGCAAGGCGCCCCTGCATCTGGACGCCGGACGGCAGCGGGCGCCACCATATGGTCACCTCGGCGATCTTGCCGTCCGCATTGAGCAGGATGTAATCCATTCCGTTGACCACGGTGTCTTCGATCTGCAGCCGGAAGTACGCGGCATGGTGCGTCTCACCGCTGAGGACTTCCTTGTAGGTGAGGTCGGTCGCCACCGTGCCGACCGACCGCATGGCTTCCAGGACTGCCTCGCGCCCGGTGAGTGGCTCATCGTCGAGCGGGCCATACAGCACCACGTTCTCGGCGAGGATTCCGGAAAGAGCGTCGTTGTCTGCGCCGCCGTGCATGCAGTCGACAAAGAATTCCACGGCGTCGCGATTCGGGGCGAACGTGGGCATGGTTACTCCTTATTCGTTTGTTGCTTGTGGTTTGTGAGACCTGATCGGTTGGGCTCATCCGTGCGACGACCCGAATGGGCCCACGCCAGAACGGTCTCCGGAAATCGGAAGGACGGTACTCTTCTGCGCTGGTCGCCGCGGTTCGGCACGTTTGTGTCGGCATACATGCCGTCGTCACTCGCTCATATCACTGTGGTGCCGCCGTCGACCACCAACTCCATGCCGTTGACATAGCTCGAGTCGTCGGAGGCGAGGAACAACGCGGCCGACGCGATCTCCTCGGGGCGGCCCATCTTTCGCCGTGGGATCACCGACTCGAACTGTGCCTTCATCTCCTCGTCCATCACCTCCGCCAACATCGGCGAGGCGACCTGGCCGGGGGTCAGCACGTTCACCCGGATCTTCCTGTCCCTCAACTCGGACACCCACACCCGAGCGTAGGCGGGCAGCACGGCCTTGCTCCCCGCGTACACACTCCAATTCGGGTAGCCCCGCAGCGATGCGTTCGACCCGGTCATGAAGATCGAGCCGCCATCGTTGAATAGCGGCAGCGCCTTCTGGACCGTGAAGAGCGTGCCGCGCGCGTTCAGCCAGAAGGCGTCGTGGAAGTCCTCCTCGGTGATCTCGCCGAGCCTGTTCTGTCTGCCTGTCCCGGCGCTTGCCCACAACACATCGATCGCGCCCTTTTCCTGTTTGACCGTGTCGAACAAACGGTCTAGGTCATCGAGGTCGGCCGAATCGCCCTGCACGCCGGTCACATTCCGCCCGATCTGTTCGACGGCCTGGTCCAGCGCGTCCTTCCGTCGGCCCGAGATGAAGACGTGGGCTCCCTCGTCGACGAACAACTTGGCTCCGGACAGCGCCATACCGCTTGTCGCGCCGGTGATCACCGCGACCTTGCCATCAAGCTTTCCCACGATCGCTCCATCCATCCGATAGCGCCGATGTTATGTACACCGATCTGAGTGCTTAACGTACTCGACGGCTGAGTAAAGCGCAAGCTATGTACACCAATCCGTACCCAATTTGGGCTACGCTGAACGCATGACGGAGTTGGAGAAGGGGCCGCGAGGCCTGCGCCGCGGCAGGGGCGCACGAGAGCGCATCCTCGGCGCTTCACGACAACTGTTCCGCGATCAAGGCATAAACAACACTGGCCTGGACCAGCTCTGCGCGGTGGCCCAGGTGTCCAAACGCACCTTCTACCAACACTTCACCGGCAAGGATGAGCTGATCGCCGAACACCTACGCCGATTCGATCCCGAAATTCTTCCCGAGGTGTTCGACCGCACTGACCTGACGCCTCGCGAACGGCTCCTCGCCGCCTTCGACATTCAGGCGCCTCTGTGTCCGTTCATCGCGGCGGCCGTCGAAATCAACGACGCGGGTCACCCGGCACGCGTACACGCCCGCGACTACAAGAAGGCCTTCGCCGCGCGGCTTACCGAAACCGCGCGCGAGGCCGGCGCCACCGACCCCGAACAGCTCGGCGAACAACTGGCGCTGCTCTTGGATGGCGCCTCGGCCCGCAACCGGATCCTCGGCACCGAAACCTTCGCCACCGCCGCCGCCATCGCAGTCGTCCTCATAGACAACGCCATCCCCGCGGGAACGGAAGCGCCCGGCGCAGGCGGGAACTGTCGACCGGGACGGGGTCGCGCGCCCAATCCGGCGGCGAGCTCAGCCCCAGTTTGACGATGAGTATGCGGAATCTGCAGGGTAGCCGATAGTCCCCCTCTGTCGAAAACTATTGTGCCCCAAGGTTTTCTAACGAACGCCAGCAAATGTCCGTCACTCCCCGTTCGTGCGCAGTTCCCGGGACCGCATGCCGATGAAATCCGCAAGGTTCCGCTGCAGCGCAACGCCGGACGGCAGAGGTGTCTGACACATGGTGGTCACGACTAGGCCGTCAGCCGGCTGGAGAAGTAATTGCCGTTGTCCAGGTCGGCGAGCAGATTTGGCTGAGCGGGTTCCCAGCCGAGCGTCCGGCGCGTGATGAGGTTGCTCGCCGGAATGTCCATCGTGACCAGATTCGCAAGGAACCCAAAGTATCCCGGCAGCATCATGACGTCGGCGGGAACGCTCACGGTGGGCAGGCCCAGACGGTTGCCAATGGCCTCGGCGATCTCGCGGAACGGGATGCCCCCGTCCTCAATCGCGTGCCAATATTTGCCGGCCGGGCCCTTCTCCAGCGCCAAGCGGAACAAGGAGGCGACATCGCGGATGTGCACGGCGCCCCACAGGTTCGCGCCGTCTCCGGGGTAGCCGGCGAAGCCCTTCTCCTGCGCGAGCGCGATCAGCGAGGGGAGGAAACCGGCACGATCGGTCGTGCTGTGCGCGATGGTGGGAAGCCGCACGATCGAAGACCGGACTCCCTGCTCGGCGAGGCCGACTACGGCGCGCTCTACGACGTTACGAACCCGCAGAGTGCCCTTGAACTCATCGCCGCCGGGAAGGGCAGGGTCCTCCTCGGTGGCCGGCCGGCCCAGTGTCCCGGGCGAGCCCATACTGCCGGCCGCGACCAGTGGCTTTCCGGTGCCCGCCAGCGCCTCGCCGTACGCGAGGACGACCGGCAGCTCCGCGGCGGCCACGGCGTCGATCCCGCCGGACGGAAGCAGGTCTTGCCTGTGTGCGACGTGGATGACGCCGTCGGAGTCTGCGGCCGCCTCCTTGAGCCCGTCGAGATCCTCGAGGCTGCCGCGACGCACCTTCGCGCCGAGCGCGGACACCGCCGCCGCAGCCGTGTCCGACCGGGCCAGGCCGGTGACCTCGTGCCCGGCGGCGACGAGCTCGGGGATGATGTACGAACCGGAATGGCCGGTCCCGCCAGTGACGAAAACTCGCATGCTGCTGTCCTTTTGAGGGTAGGTGGTGGTGCGGGTGCTCAGCGCAGAATGCTGACGCCGAGGACGAAGTCGGTGTGCTTGACGGAGTGGGCGACGAGGCCCAGCTGCATCAGGGCGACGTTCTCCAGGGCACGCGCCATTGCCAGCTGACCGGTATCCATCGGGCGCAGTCCGAGGCTCTCGATGAATGTCGACACGCGTGCCTTTGCCTGCGCGTCGTCGCCGGCGATGAACACATCCAGTGGGCGATCCCCGGCTGGGCCGGTCGCCAAGACGCCGGAGAACAGTGTGTTGAACGCCTTGACGACATGCGCGCCGGCGGGGGCGGCCTTGGCGATCTCCTGCGCCCCGGAACTGCCCTCTGGTGTGACGAAGCCCGTGAAATCGGGGGTGACGGGGTTGGTGATGTCGACGATGACTTTGCCGCGCAGGGAATCCCCGTACTCGCCAATTACCGTCGCGGCGTTGGTGTACGGCACGGTGAGGATGACGATGTCCCCCGCCGGCGTGGTCCCGGCCGTCCCGACAGTGGCGCCGTCGAGCACGGCGGCCAATTTCTTGGCTTTGGCCGGGTCGCGGCCGACAATCTCGACTGCGTTGCCGCCAGCGAGCGCCCGGCCGGCCAGGGCGCTGGCCATGTTGCCGGTGCCGATGATGCTGATGCTGCTCATGACATATCCCGTCTTGGTTGGCTATCAGAAATGTTGACGCGTCAACCATATGCCCAGAATGTTGATGCGTCAACCAATCGGGTAGCATGGAGGCCGATGGAGCCGAACTGGTTGAACGCTCGTGAAGACCGCGCCTGGCGGGCGTTCATACACGCGCATCAACAGATCGAAGTCCACCTGAGCCGCCGCCTGCAGAAATCGGGCCTGTCCGGGGCCGACTACGAGGTCCTGGCGGCGCTTTCGGCTCACGACGCAGGCCGCATGCCCGCCCAAGCCCTGTGCAACGCACTGGCCTGGGAGAAGAGCCGTCTCTCCCACCATGTGCGGCGCATGCAGAAGGACGGGCTGATCAGCCGCGAGCCCAACCCAAACGACGCCCGCAGCACCATGGTCTGTCTGCTGCCAGCGGGACGCGCCGCTATCGAGGAGGCGGCACCGAGCCACGTAGAGGACGTCCGCCGCAACTTCATCGACCTGTTCACCCCGGCTGAGCTCGACATGATCACCACCCTCAACGAACGAGTGCTGCACCACCTGGGCACAAATGACGACTCCCCCGCCGACGAAGAGCCTTCGTAACCTCCATCAGCTCAACGTATTTCGCCCATCTAGACTGCTACACCAGGGGTATTTGCCAGTTCACCTTGCCGGTAATGCTCAACTACGCCAGGGCCGAACTTGCGTGTCCAACCATCAGTGCACGGTCAATGCGCAGGCCGATCACTCGCTGTCGGCGATGCTCCTCATGGCCTTCCAACCATGAGTCACCCCGCCTCCGGCACGCAATGCTGCCGCGACCATCACGGCCTCGGCGACATCCGACTTCGTCGCTCCCGCCTGCACGGCTCGCTTTGCATGATCGGCAATGCAGTATGGGCACTGCGTTGTGACGGCCACTCCCACCGCGATGAGCTCACGGGTGGCGAGTTCAAGGTTGCCTGAGTTCTTACCGAACACAGCCTTGTCGAAACCAAAGAAGGCAGAGACCATCTCGGGAGCCGACTCACGCAGGTCGCTCATGAACTGCACGTCCTCTTCGTGCGAATGCATCGCTACACCTTTCTCATTCCGGCCCGGTCGATCGGGAGGTTTCTCCAGGTCAACGCATAGCGAAACATTGGCAGCCGTCGCCATTGCACACCGGGAAGCTCCTCTGCCGCACACTGGCGCGCTTCCGAATACGAGTGAGGTGGCGGCCATGCGATCGGCGCTGTGTGCTGCCAATAGCCTCGGCGCCACGACAGCCACCGGTGCTGGACGACACCGAGGACGTCGATAGCGAAGTCGCGGGGACGTGTCGAGCGCGCCAGGCCTACCACAACCAGAACACCCCCGGGTGATGTCAACTCCGCGAAACGTCGCAGAGCGGACCTGAGATCAGGCAGGTGGTGCAACGCTGCGACGGATGCGACCACGTCGAACGTGCGCTGGAATCGGTAGGCCATGACATCGCCGAGAATCCAGTCGACATCGTCTACTTCCTCGCGCGCGGCTGCCAGCACGTCGTCATCCACGTCGATCGCCACGACCTCCGGGACTTTCTGACTTAGATCGGCGGCGAGCAATCCGTTCCCCGTCCCCACGTCGAGCGCGGAGCAAGCTTCCACAGGCACGGCATCGAGTACGAGCCGGTGGTAGTGAATGTTGTGGTTCCAGCGCTGCGGCCGCTCTGCTCCCACAAGCGCGACGCTAACACCGGTAAGCCGATCGGCGTGCCGGCGACTTGGTGGCACGGCGATGAGTCTCGGTCTGCGGCGCAGTCTTACTGAGCATGACGATGACAACGAGAGTGCTGAGTGTGTCGGTTCCGGTGGCTGACCAGGACGCCGCGCTGAAGTTTTACACCGAGGTGTTGGGTTTCGAACTCCGCACCGACGTGGAGGTTTGGCCGGGTGCGCGAATGATCGAGGTCGTGCCGCCGGGCTCGAGTGTCGCCCTGGTGCTTCTGCCGCCGGACAGCCAGATCCCGGTCGCGATCCGGTTGGGCACCACGGATGCCCAACAAGCCCACGACACGATCCGTAAGGCGGGGGTCACCCTGCACAATGAAACGCTGGTCCTGATGGAGGGAGTGCCGGCGATGTTCTCCTTCACCGACCCCGACGGCAACGGCTTGGTCTACCTGGAGGACAGCGACGAGTCCAAGTCTCGATGACCAATCGGCACACCGTCATAGGGTCGGTATAGACAACCTCGACGACCATCTGAGCACCGAGCACGGGAGTACACCACGATGAGCGCACCTGATGACTGGAACACCCAGATAATCAACGAGTTCCGCGCCAACGGCGGTCGGGTGGGCGGCAACTTCGAGGGCGCTCCAATGGTCCTCGTCCACCACACCGGCCGCAAAACCGGCAAGCAGAGCGTCACGCCCATGATGTACCTGCCAGACGACGACGACGATCCTGACACCATCTACGTCTTCGCCTCCAAGGCAGGCGCACCGACCAATCCTGCGTGGTACTACAACCTCACCGCGGCCGGAACCGCGCAGATCGAACTCGGTACCGACACCCACACCGTCAGCGTCAGCGAGGTCACCGGCGCCGACCGCGATCGCATCTTCAGCGAACAAGCCCGTCGCTATCCTGGTTTCGCCGACTACGAAAAGAAGACCGCGGGTATCCGCACCATCCCGGTTCTCGCACTCAAGCGCACCTAGCGGCGGCGTTGTTGCGGCTGTCGGTAGCGTGACGGCCGTGAACCTATCTCGTGTGTCTTCTTCCGTGGCGCTCGCGGCCTGTGCTGCCTCCTTGACCATGACGCTCGCTGCGTGCGGCTCCGATACGGAAGCTTCGTCGACAACCACCACGTCATCGACCACCACGTCCTCCCTCGCCGACGAGTTCATCCCGTCGGTCACCGAAACGGCCGACCCGGCCGCCGCAACGTGTCCGACGGCGCCGCCGCAAGACGGTGGCACGCCGGAGTGGACGTTCAACGGGGACACCGGCAGCGTCGCGGTCACCGGTTCCACCGCGACGGCGGCACCGCTCATCAAGGTCGAGCCACCGTTCAGCGTGAGTGAGACCCAGGTGCACACGTTGCAGCCCGGCGACGGACCGGTCGTCGCAGACACGGCGACGGTCTTCGTCTGCTACATGGGCGTCAACGGACGCGACGGGTCCGTGTTCGACAACAGCTACGAACGCGGCATGCCGGTCGATTTCCCCCTTGACGGCGTCGTGCCGGGCTTCCAGAAGGCGATCGCCGGACAGAAGGTCGGATCGACGGTCGCCGTCGCGATGACGTCTGCCGACGGCTATCCCGAAGGTCAGCCGGCCGCTGGGATCCAGCCCGGCGACTCACTGATCTTCGCGATCAAAATCCTGGACGCCTCGAGCTGATTCTCGAGACGGGGTCAGCCGCCACCGGTGACGACGTTTGACGACAGCGTGATGAACTGACCGTTCTTCCACACACCCCAACGTCCGCCCCAGCCGGAGATCCATACGACGGGCTCGCCGATCCAGAACTCGGCGGGTTTCGGCGGCGCCCAGGGCGGAACCGGTTCGCCGGGCGGCGGCGCCGGGCGCGGTGCCGCCTGGGGCGACTCTGCCGCCAGCGCCGGCGGCGCGGGCGGCGGTGGCGGCGGCGGCTGGGCGCTTGCCGGAGCACCCAGGCCGAGAACTCCTGCGGTCAGCCCACCTGCGACTGCCACCGCAGGTAGAGCGGTCTTGAGAAAGCTCATGAGCACGCCTCCAGCGTTGAGACCGAATCGGATACTTGAATTTATAACCTTCTTCGAAAGTGGCCAAACGCCACTCTAGTTTCACTGCTTCTCGGCTTCGTCGCTGTCGGGCGCGTCGCCGCTTTCGTCGTCGGGGCCATCGGTCGGCGCCGGTTCCAGCGCCACGCTTCGCGTCCTCGGCACCCCGGTCGTCGGATGGCTTTCGGCGGGCCGAAGCCGAACGACACGGCCAACGGCCCGGCGGAGGCCTGGCGGTCCCTCCTTGCGGAGGAAGTCGCCGATCCGGCCGGCGCGGTAACGCAGCGGTGAACCGAGGAACTCCCCCAGCACCACACCGCTGCCGAGGGCGAGAGCTATGGCGATCGCCGACATCATCTGGCGCAGGCCATTGTCGACGTCACCGTCGACGGCGAACGAGAACACGGCGCGGAAAACCGCAAGGCCCGGCAGCATCGGCATGATGCCCGCGGTGGCCGTCACCAAGGCGGGAGCTTGCCGCCGGATCGAGATCAGCGTGGCGACCAGACCCACACCGACCGCGGCGACCCCGCTGGCGAAAATCTGACCGAATCCTGCCTTGCTCAATGCGACCAGCACAGCCTCGGCGAGCCCGGCCGCGAGTCCGGCGGTGGCGATGGCTCGCAGCGGTGCGTAGCTCGCCACGGTCAGGCATGCGCCCGCCAGCGCCGCACCGAAGACGGCCAAGGAGATCGGCAACGCTCCGCTCGGAGCGATGAAGGATTCGGTCGCATCCACGTGCAGCGAAATCGAGATGCCTGCGATTTCGGCGATCTGCAGTCCCGCGATGATGCCCACGACGATTCCGGATGTCAGCAACACCGCTTCGCCGAGCCGGGCGATCGAGGTCAACATGTAGCCCGTCACCGCGTCCTGCATCGCGCCGACCAACGTCAATCCGGACAGCAGCATCACGATGCCGGTGGCAACCAGCGCGGTCGGTCCCAGATCGGCATAGAGGTAAGCCGCCACGGCGACCGACGTGGCGATCGCCGCACCGGTGACGTGCTGGAAGAAGAACGGTGTGCCGATGCGGTTGAGACGCCTGCCTACCTGGTCGATGACCGCCGACGTCGCAGCGGCCAACAAGCAGGTCAACCAGCCGCCCCCGAGGAGCATGGCGATGCCCAGAGCGAAGCCGGCCCACCCCGCTGTCGCCAGCCAGCGGGGGTACGGGTGCGGCCGTTCGGTGAGCTCGTCCATGGCTTCGTGGGCCTGGTCGACGGTCACACCGCCGGAGGTGATCCGCTGAACGAGTCGGTCGAGTTCACCGAGTCGGGTGTAGTCGGTCGACCGGTTGTGCACGGCTCGCACGATGGTGACGGGAGGGCTGTCGGCGGTCGGCAACGCCGACACGATCACGGTAGTGACGAAGATGTCGACGACACAGTCGGTCAGTCGGTACGCCTGAGCCACGTCCTGGGCGGTGGCGACGACGTCCGCTGTTCCTGACCCCGATGAGAGCATCACCTCTGCGAGGCGGATCGTGAGGTCGAGAACCTTGCGGGTGTGCACGTCACCCATTCCGTCCGAAGACCGCCGCCGCTGGCCGGCAATGGGTGCCGGATCGCGGCGGCCCCGCAGTGCATTTCGCAAGCCGCGGCGGACGCGACCGGTGTCGGGCGTTCGATCAAGCGCCATTGACGTGCAGGATACTGTCGTCGCCTCACAGCGACGCATCCAGCGCTGTGCTAGTCGCCGGCGATCGTCATCTGCGCCGGCCCTCGGGCGGACATCATGGCCCAGGCGGCCACTCCCCCTGCGGTGCCCGAGAGGATGTGCCAAGCGCCGTGGTACTGCCACAGGCTGTCCGGTCGACACAGCGGCGAGCCGGATCGTCCTGCCACGTAGGCCGCCACGCCGAGCGCGAGAATGCCTGCCGCTGTGAACCAGGCCGACCGCCGCTTCCCGCGTACGCCGCGGACCAAGCCGACCGTGTACACCGCCGCCGCGGCGACGATGGGCCAGTCGTGAACCAGACCCGCCCACTCCGGCTGGGGCCCGTGGTAGGCGATGCTGCCGAAGCCCACTGCGACAAGCGTGCCGCCTGCCGCTGCCGCCAACACTCCCCTGCCCCGCAGTGCCCAGCACAGAACGGCCACGCCGGCGGCTACGTACGCCAAACTGGTGAGCGCCAGGACGGGTTGTGCCAACACTCCGTCCGCGATGCGCTCGCAGTCCGAGTGACCGAAGGCCGAGTGCGGCATGGCGATTAACCATACCGGCGATCGCCGCCAATGACGCGCTTGTTCACCGCTTGGCTGTATCGACTCCGCCGGTGAGTGTATTACGTTGCTACGCAACGATGTCCGGCTTCGCGCGGTCTTAGGGGCACGGCCCGGGAAGGAAAAGTGACCAGCACCAGCCCGGCGGCAACGGCGGAGTGAAGTTGGGCGGCGGCGGAGGTGGCGGCGGTGGCGCCGCTCCCTCGAAGATGTTCTGGGCGACGTTGCCCTGCCCGTGGTAGACGTACCAGTAAGTGTGGCAAACGGTTTGGTCCCATACCACCGGGTTGACCCGCAGATTGCCGGTCTGCACCGGCGGGTCCCCCGGACACCAGCGACATGGACCCGCGGGGCTTTCCTCCGGACACCCGGGCCAGGCCTGCATCGGCACCGGCCGGCCTGGAAGCGCTTGGGCAGTGCCCGTCGCCAATCCGACACCGGCGATCGCAACGCCGACCGACATCAATGCCACGCCAAGCGTTCGCCTCGTCTTGAGAATTGTGGTCATGGCCGGTCCCTCGTGTTCATCGTCGCCGACGCTCGGCGCCGTCGCGGCAATTGCACGAAGTCTGTTCGGCTACCGATCACAACAAGCGAGTGTGTGGCGCCGGCGTTTCCCGGGTCGGCCGCTGGGTATCGCAGTGCAGGAAGCCTTATGGACCAGGAGAGAATCGATGAGCTCACCCGAACCTCCCCGGGAGGAAACCTCACAGGGCGATGACGTTGGACAGTCGGTGCCGCCGACCGCTCCGGCGTATTCCACGCCTCCGCCGGAAGGCGTGCCCTCGGCCGACGATCAGGACGCTTCGGGCTGATCCGTCATCGAAATGAACCGATTCACGGGTCAGGGTCCCCGACGCAGATCGGCAAGCGAGTTGCGTAAGCCGCCATCCATGCGGATCTGAATACCGGCCACCGCCACCATCACCGCGGCGGTCACCAGGTGCACGACCGCGTCGGTGATGTTGTTGGGAAACGTGAACACATAGGCGACTTGGTGCGAGAAGAACGCCCAGACGCCCGGCAGCGCGCCCGCCACCGCCGCGGCGAGCAGGTACAGCACCGACCACGACTTACGCATCGCGAAAATCAGTCCCGGCCCGAACAGTGCCAGCCCGGCGACCGCATGCCAGCCGTTGTAATCCATTCCGAGGATCTGCGCGGTCGGCGCGTCCGGGCCGGTCGCAAAACTCGGTTCGACGATGAACCCGATCACCGCCTGGATGACGTGAAAGGTGGCAATGATCAGCAGACCGACCTGGGCGAAACTCCACTTCACGGCACACACCTCGATTGGAGTCGGCGGCTTCGCGATGAATACTACGCTACGTAGTAGAAATCGTGAAGTCGCTATTCTCGAACCGCGTCGCCGCACCGGCCGCCGTTACTCTGTGCGGGTGACGAAAGTGCTGTCGGTGAATGTCGCTCGAGTGCGGGTGAATCCGGACGCGCCGTCGAGGTCGACGGGCATCGACAAGGTGGCCGCCGACGACGAGGTGATGGTGCGCGCGCCTGGCCCGATGAGGGGCGGTCTGGGCAGCGGACTCGTCGGCGACACCATCGGTAATCCGAAGCTGCACGGCGGGGATGACCAAGCGGTGTACGCATACGCACGAGAAGACCTCGACGAGTGGGAAACCCGGCTGGATCGCCCGCTCATCAACGGCATGTTCGGCGAGAACCTCACCACGTCAGGGGTCGACGTCACGCAGGCGCGGATCGGCGAACGCTGGCGCGTCGGCACCGACGGACTGCTGCTCGAAGTGTCGGCGCCCCGCACGCCGTGTCGCACCTTCTCGGCCTTCCTGCAACTGGACCGTTGGATCAAGACCTTCACCGAAGCCGCGAAACCCGGTGCGTATCTTCGGGTTATCACACCCGGAACGGTGCGCGCGGGCGACGAGATCTACGTCGAGGACCGCCCCGAACACGACGTCACCATCGAGATGGCCTTCCGAGCTCGGATGTCCGACCCGTCGCTGCTTCCACAGTTGCTCACCGCCGACGCCCTGTCGGCCGAACTCAAGGCCTACGCGCTTAGGCGTCACGGCTAGCGCCCGGCGTTCGGATCGCTCCATCCCTCCCAGAACAACAGGTGTCATCTCGACAACTTCGTCTCGGCACCACCGACGCTATTCGCCGCACGGGTGCACCGGAGAAAGTCGCCGATTACCGAACGGTGACGCTCACAGCTTCGATTGCACGGTTTCCGTAACGCGGTGTTGTCCGGGGCCGACAAACAGTCAGCAGCGGTTGCGCGGCGGTTCTCGCCGTACGCGGCAGGTGTGAAGCAGCAGCATCTGGTCGGCGGCCGGCCACCGGCGCCGGTCCGGCACGTCCGCGACGACCGCTCGGCGGTATCCCTCAACACGAAAGTCCAGGCGATGACATTGCTACACAGTTGGGCGCGCCGGCTGATGGCCGGCGCCATGGTGGCCCTGATGATTCCGGCCCTGGTCGCAGTAGCGGGCGGATCGTCCACCGCTGCGGCGTATTCGCGACCGGGTCTGCCGGTCGAGACGCTCATGGTCCCGTCGGCCGCGATGGGCCGCGACATCCCGGTCAAATTCCAGGGCGGCGGCACCCATGCGGTGTACCTGCTCGACGGGTTGCGTGCCCGTGACGACAACAGCGGCTGGGACATCGAGACCGCGGCGTTCGAGAACTATTTCGAGTCGGGGCTGTCGGTCGTGATGCCTGTCGGCGGCATGTCAAGCTTCTACACCAACTGGCAGAGTCCGGCGGTGGGCAACGGCGGCACCTACACCTATCAGTGGGAGACCTTCCTCACCTCGGAGTTGCCGGCATATCTCGCCGCCAACAAAGGCATCTCGTCCAGCGGCAACGCCGTCGTGGGGTTGTCGATGTCGGGCAGTGCGGCGCTGATCCTGGCCGCCTACCACCCGGGCCAGTTCCGCTACGCGGCATCGCTGTCGGGCTTCCTGAACCTCTCCGAGGGCGTCTGGCCGCTGCTGGTCGGCGTCGCGATGCGCGACGCGGGCGGCTTCAGCGCCACCGCGATGTGGGGCCCGCCCGGCGGACCGGCGTGGCAGCGCAATGATCCGACGGTCAACGTCGGCCGGTTGGTGAGCAACGGCACCCGCATCTGGGTGTACTGCGGCAACGGCGTCCCGTCGGAACTCGGCGGTGGCGGCGACATCGCCGGCCAGTTCCTCGAGACCATCACGCTGGACAGCAACAAGAACTTCCAGGCCGCCTACGAGGCCGCGGGCGGAAGCAACGGCACGTTCAACTTCCCGGCCAACGGCACCCACGGGTGGGGCTACTGGGGTTCGCAACTGAACGCGATGAAGGGCGACATCCAGGCCACGCTGGGCGCCTGAGGTCAGCAGACGCCGCTGGGCGGCCGCCTTGTGCGGTCGCCCAGCGCGCGTCGGAGACAATCACTGCGTGACGCAGCAGCCACGCCCGACAATCCCCAAGCTCCTCGAGCGCGCCTGCGAAGAGTTCGGCGAGCACCTCTACCTGATCACCCCGGCGGATCGGCTCACCTACCGAGAGGCGCAGCAGCGCTCGGCGCGCCTTGCGCAATGGCTGCTGCGCGCGGGCGTCGGCAAAGGCACGCGCGTCGGGCTGTTCTTCCCGAACGGGGTCGACTGGGTCATCTGGTGGCTGGCGGTGTCGCGCATCGGCGCGATTGCCGTCCCCCTCAGCACTCTCTACACGCCAGCGGAGATCGCCAAAGTGGCGCGGCTGGCCGACATCGCGATCCTCATCGCTCCCAGGCGGGTACTGACCATCGACGTCGGCGAGCGCTTCGAGGCGGCCTGGCCCGAGTTGGCAAGCCAGCCGGCCGGACGGCTGGCCCTGGCGGCCGCGCCCTACCTGCGCCGCATCGTGTTCGTCGACGATCCGGTTCCCGGCTGGGCCACTCGTTGGGACAGCGATGCCGACGGTGTCCCTGCCGAGGTGCTGACCGCCGCCGAGGCCGAGGTCTCCCCTGCCGATCTCGCCGTCGTCATCCACACCTCGGGCTCGACCGCGGACCCGAAAGGCGTCATGCACACCCACGGCACGCTGGTGCGGCAGACGTCGACGTGGCCGGGCGCCATCCGCGCGCTGACCAAAAGTGAAGGGCCGCCGCGCATCCTGTGCGCGATGCCGTTCTTCTGGGTCGGCGGGCTGCTCGCCGCCACCGGGGCACTGCACGAACCCGTCACCGTGCTCGCGATGCCACGCCTGGACGCCGAGACTGCGCTGGACATGATCGAACGGGAGCGGGCTGCAGGGGTTGTCGGATGGCCGGCGTTCACCCAGCGGTTGCGTGAGCATCCCAGCTTCAGTGACCGCGATCTGAGCAGTGCGCCGGCGCTGTGCGACGGGCCGCTCGACATCGCGATGGTCGGCGTGCCCGACGGATTTCCCGTGCACCGCACCATGTCCGAGACGGCGGGCGGCTTCGCGTACACCGACATGCGCATCGTCGACGACGAGGGCAACGACGTCGCCGACGGGGCGGTCGGTGAACTGCTCGTCCGCGGCATCGGCGTGATGACGGGCTACAACAAACGGGAGCGGTGGGAGACGTTCGACGAAAACGGCTGGTACCACACCGGTGATCGCGTCTACCGCCGCGACGGCGACCCACGACTGTTCTACGTCGGGCGGACCACCGAGCTGATCAAGGCCGCGGGCGCCAACGTGTCGCCGCTGGAGGTCGAGGCCGTCGTCGCCGAATTCCCCGACGTGGCACAGTGTCTCGTGCTCGGCGTCGACGACCCCACGCGTGGGGAGGAAGTGTGTGCGGTCGTCGTGCCGGTCGGCGCGAGCATCGATTTCGATTCGCTGGCCGCCCACACCCGCGCGCACCTGTCGGCCTACAAGGTGCCCACACGCTGGATAGCGGCCTCCAGCGATCGTATCCCGATACTGCCCAGCGGGAAGTTCGACCGAAAGACGCTGCGCGCCATGATCGTTGACGGCGCCCTCGATTCCACCAGCAGGTGACCCCGATGGCCGTGATCAGGACTCCGGACGAGCGCTTCGCGGTGCTGCCCGACTATCCGTTCGAGCCCCGCTACGTCGAGGTCGAATCGCGCGGAACCGGCCCACTGCGGATGCATTACGTCGACGAAGGCCCGCCCGAGGCGCCTGTTGCCTTGCTGCTGCACGGTCAGCCCACCTGGTCGTATCTCTACCGGCACGTCATTGGCGTGCTGCTCGCCGCAGGACTACGAGTGATCGCGCCGGACCACATCGGCTACGGCCGGTCCGACAAGCTGACCGACCCGACGGACTACACGTTCGACCGGCACATCGACTGGTTGCACAGCGCGATCACCCGACTGGACCTGTCGGATGTCACGCTGGTCGTGCAGGACTGGGGCGGACCCATCGGGCTCAGCGTGCTGGCCCGCGATCCCGACCGGTTCGCGCGCGTCGTTGCGACGAATACCATCCTGCACACGTGCGACCCCGGCCTTGCGGGAAAGTTGGAGTGGCCCCACCACGCGGTCGGCGATGGACAGGTCATCCACCAGGAGACTCTGCTCGACTACGTGGCGTACTACCAACGCTCACCGGAACTGGTTCCGAGCTTCTTTCTCGACGCGGTGGCCGGGCCGTTGAGGCCAGATGTCCTCGCCGCCTACGACGCACCGTTTCCCGACCGCAGGTTCACGGCCGGGCTGCGCCAGATGATCGCGTTGATTCCGTTGACACGTAACGATCGCGGGGCCGCCATCGGTCGTACCACCATGGCCGCGCTGGGTGAGTGGCGGCGGCCGTTCCTCACCGCGTACTCCGACGGGGATCCGGCAACGCGCGGTTGGGACAAGGTGTTCACCGAGCACGTTCCGGGCGCGAAGGGCCAACCCCACACGACAGTGGCCGGTGCCGGCCATTTCGTCCAGGAGCAACAGGGTGAGGAACTCGGCCGCATCATCGCCGAGTTCGTCGCGCGCACAGGCTGACTAGAGGCCGAACTGGTCGTCGATGACGCCGAGCCAGATCTGGGCCGCGTCGATCGCTATTTTCTCGCTGATGAACGCGTGCTGGGTGCCGGTGTACATGTCGCGGAACGCTCGTTCCAGGCGGGTGCCCTCGCGAATCGAGCTGGTGCCCGCGACCAGATGTGCCCACTCCGCACACTGGCGGGCCACGTCGGTGGCGTAGACGGCGGCCACTCGCATGTCTGCGCGCAGCGCCGGGGTCAGAGCTTGCCCCGCTCCGACAGCGCTTTCGGCCGTCTCGAACGCGTCGAGCACCAGCAGCCGCGCTGCCCGCCACGCCGCGACGTGGTGGGCCAGCCCCTTCTGGAAGGTCGGCCGACTGGCCAGCGACGCCATGTCGCTCATCCGGAACTTTGTCTCGGCAAGCTCTTGGACGTCGTCGAGCATGCTCTTGGCCACCCCGAGCGCCCACGACGCATGACCGGCGGCGGTGACCGGCATCATTCCCATCCGCGTCGCGGGCGACGATCCGCGCAGCGGCTCACGGGTGAACAACGCGAAAGTCCGTTCAGCCGGCACGAACACGTCATCGACGCTGTAGTCGTAGGAGCCCGTCCCCTTGAGTCCCTGCACGTGCCACCCGTCGTTGAAGCTCACCTGCTCGCGCGGGAGCACCGCGACCTGCATGTCCGGCACCCCTTCGCTGACCCAGCGCATCTCGGTGCCGTCCATCGGCAGGAAGCCCGCGGCGACGTATTGCGAATGCCCGATTCCCGACCCGAAGCTCCACGACCCGGTCAGCCGGTAACCGCCCGGTACGGCGGTGCCCTGCCCATTGGGGAAGAACTGCCCGCCCATGGTCACGCGATTGTCGTGTGCGGTGAACACCTCGGCGAATCCGGCGTCGGGCAGGTAGGCGGCCGCGGCGAACGACGACGGCAGGTTGGCGATACCGACCCACCCGAACGAGCCGTCCTGCCAAGCCATTTCGATCCAGGTCTCGATCATCTCGGCGAACGACGGCTCTACCCCGCCCGCGGGTGCGGGGTTGAACGCCGTCATCAGCCCGGCATCCCACATCGCCTCGACGACCGCCGGGCTGAGCGTGCGCAGCCGCTCCGACTCACCGGCCTCGCCCAGTACGGTCTCGCGCATGGTGCGGACCCGCCCCGCGATGCTCTCGGCAGATCCCAATGTCGACGTCACCCGTCCTCTTTATCAGAAGACCGTCGCGGCGATGTTGGGATCGGTATCGGCGCCGGCACGATCTACTTCTCGCATGCAGATGAATGCCGCAGCAGTGATCGCGACGGTGGCGGCCGCGACCGAGGGCGACGGCGGGGTGCAAGCCGCAGCGGTGATCCCCGACCCGCTCAACCAGATCGGCAGCGCCGAGCTGCGCTTTTCCGTGCCATAGCGCCGACATGTCACAAATTGGGTGACCGGATACGTCTTGGGGTTGTCAACGGAGAACGAGAAAGGCAACACCATGTACGAGATCCTCATCCTCGGTGGTGGCTACACCGGTATGGCGGCGGCCACCGGCCTGGCCGGGCGCCTGAAGCGCCGCGACGACGTCCACATCACCCTGGTCAGTGCCCAGGCCCGGTTCACCGAACGGCTCCGGCTGCACCAAGTCGCGTCCGGGGCAGGCGCTGAAAGGCCTGCAGATTTCCGATCGGCTCGCCGGTACCGGCGTCGAGTTCGTCCAAGGCTGGGTGACGGGCATCGACGCAGAGGCGCAGACCATCCGCGTCGACGACACGACAACCCTGCGCTACGACACGCTGGTGTACGCGCTGGGCAGTGTCGCCGACACCGGCAGCGTGCCGGGTGCCGACGAGTTCGCCTACACGCTGGACAGCGCCGACGACGCCCAACTGCTCGCCGCGCAGCTGGACCGCCTCGGCGACGGCACCGTCGTGGTCGCCGGAGGCGGGCTCACGGGCATCGAGTCCGCAGCAGAGATCGCCGAGCAGCATCCCGAACTCGATGTGGTCCTGCTGAGCCGCCAGGTTCCCGGTTCGATGATGAGTGAGCGGGCGCGAGCGCGGGTGCACGCGGGGCTGGAGCGGCTAGGCGTGCGGGTACGCGCCGGCGTCGACATCGTGAAGGTGATGGCCGACGGCGTCGCGCTTGCCGACGGGGAAGTCGTCAGTGCGCGGGCGGTGCTGTGGACGACCGGCGTGCGGGTCTCCCCCCTGGCCGCGACCGCTGGGCTGGCTGTCGACGACCGCGGCCGCATCCTCACCGACGCGTCATTGCGCTCGGTCACCCGGCCGAACATCTACGCGGTCGGCGACGCGGCCGCCGTCCGCCAAGGCTACGGTGTCATCCACGGCACCTGCCAGAGCGGCATACCCACCGCGGTGCACGCCGCGGCGTCAATCGCCCGAGATCTGAAAGGCAAGAGCCCCAAGAGGTTCCGCTTCGGATATGTTCACCAACCGGTGAGCTTGGGCCGCCACGACGCTGTCATCCAGTTCACCCGCGCCGACGACGCCCCGGGACGGTTCTACTTGGCCGGCCCGGTCGCGGCGGCGTACAAAGAGACGGTGAGTTCGAGCCTGTGGATGACCTACCGCCTGTTGAAACTGGTCCCGGCAATCGGCGCAGCCATGTGGCGCCGCGGCGGCCGATCCACGAGATGAACGCCGACCAGCAGGCGTTCGCCGATCACCGCAACCTGCTCTTCTCCATCGCGTACCGCATCCTCGGTTCGGCCGCCGACGCCGAGGATGCGGTGCAGGACGCCTGGTTCAAGTGGTCGGCGGACGATCGGTCACAGGTGTCCGACCCGAAAGCGTATCTGGCTCGCATCGTGTCGAACCTGTCGATGGAGCGGCTACGTGCGACCCGCCGTCAGCGCGAAACCTATGTGGGACCATGGCTTCCGGAGCCGATCCTGACCGACGTCGACGCCGCCGACAACGTCGCCACCGCCGATTCGGTGTCCATGGCGATGCTCGTCGTGCTGGAGACGCTCAGCCCATTGGAACGCGCGGTGTTCGTGCTCAAGGACGTGTTCGACTTCAGTTACGCCGAGATCGCCGAAGCGGTCGAGCGTTCGGAGTCGGCGGTGCGCCAAGCCGCGCACCGGGCCCGTGAACACGTCCGGGCCCGCAGGCCGAGGTTCGAGGCGGATCGGGTCAGGAAGCGGCAGGCCACCGAACAATTCTTCTCCGCCACCGTCGGCGGTGACATCAACGCGCTCATGGAACTTCTCGCGCCGGAGGTCACGCTGTGGACCGATGGCGGCGGGAAGGTGCGTCAGGCGATGCGTCCGGTCATCGGCGCCGGAAACGTCGCCAGGTGGCTGGCCGGAAACGCCAGGCGGCCGTACGAGGGCGTCGAGATCAGCGACATGGCAGCAGAAGTCGTGGAGATCAACGGTGGGCCGGGCATGGTCCTGCGGGGTGCCGGCCGGATCATCGCGACTCTAACCGTCGATCTGGACGACGAGGGCCGCATCGCGACCATTCACAACGTCGCCAATCCCGACAAGCTGAGTGCCGTCGCAGACGGGATCCCCAGGCTCTGAGTTCGTCGCGCTTACTTGATGATGCGGACCAGGTACGGTGCCATGTTGGTGGTGCGCACCGCCGAGACCGTGACGGCGGGCTCGGTGGCCTCCAGCATCTGCCCGTTGCCGAGGTAAAGCGCGACGCTCTGATTTCCGTTGGGGCCGTAGAAGATCAAATCACCGGGCAATGCCTCCGACGGCAACACCTTCTGACCGACGGTGTACTGCGCGCCCGACGACCGCGGCAGCTTGACCCCGATGCCGGCGAAGGAATAGACCATCAGACCGGAGGCATCGAAACCGACGGTGCTGACTGCCGGGTTGAGCCCGACGACGTGACCCTCGCGGTCCAGCCCCGCGACGTTGTCGGCGGTGCCGCTACCCTTGGTGGGCCCGTTGGCGTCACCACCGCCGTACGAGAAGGGCACACCGCGCTGCGAAAGGCCGCGCGCGATCACGGAGTCAACGGCCTGCTGGTTGGCCGCGGACCGGGGGGACGGCGCGGCGGCGGCCACCCCAGGGATGGTCACCAACAGGGCGACACCGATCACCAAGGCGTAGATGCATCTCATGGGTAGGTCAACTTTCTCGACTGCGCGCATACCGATGGCGCTGTACTCACTTGTACCGTCAGAACCGCCGAAGATGCCAATTCGCGCATGGCTCAGAGTTAATGAGATGCAGTACCGTAACCGAACAGTGATTACTCCCCCGATGCCAGCGCTGGACTGGCTATGAGTGAACGGGTCGCGGTGGTCGGCGGCGGCATCCTCGGCGCCGCGGTGGCCCGGGAGATTCTGCGGCGCCGCCCGGACTGCGGGGTAACGCTGTTCGAGAAGGAAGACCGCCTCGCGTCACACCAGACCGGACGCAACAGCGGCGTGGTGCACGCGGGCCTGTACTACCAACCCGGTTCGCAGAAGGCGGTGCTCTGTCGTCGCGGGGTAAAGCTACTCGAGGCGTTCTGTGCCGAGCGCGGGATCCGTAGGGTCGCCTGCGGCAAGGTGTTGGTGGCACTCACCGACGAAGAGCGGGTGCGGCTTGCCGACATCGAGCAACGGGCACTGGCCAACGGTGTTCCGGGAGTACGGATCATCGGCGCGGGGGAACTTGGCGAACTCGAGCCCAATGTGCGAGGTCTCGCCGCGCTGCACTCGCCGTCCACGTCGATCGTCGACTACGCCGAGGTGACAAGGGCACTTGCCGCCGATGCCGTGGACTCAGGCGCGAAAGTACTTCTGGGACATGAGATAACGGACATACGGCCCGGCAATGCCCAAGTGGTGATCAGCGCCCGCACAGCGGCCGGCGGCGAAGAGGCCGCATTCGACCGGGTCGTCGTGTGTGGCGGTCTGCAGAGCGACCGGCTGGCCGAGATGGCCGGTGACGACCCGCATCCGGTGATCATGCCGTTCCGCGGCGAGTACTACACCTTGAAACCGCACCGGCGCGATCTCGTCAACGGACTGGTGTATCCCGTGCCCGACCCGCGCTATCCCTTCCTCGGAGTCCACCTCACCCCGCGGGTGGACGGCGAGGTGCTGATCGGACCCAACGCCGTGCTGGCACTCGCGCGAGAGGGCTATTCGTGGCGCACGGTGTCGATGCCGGATGCGGTCCAAATCGCGCGAACGCCGGCCTTCTGGCGGTTCGCCCGGCGGCACTGGCGCACGGGAATCCGGGAGGTGGCCGGTTCCTTGTCCAGGCGACGGTTCATCACGGCCGCCCGTGCCTATGTGCCTGCATTGCGTGACGACGACGTGGTGCCCGGCACCGCGGGCGTGCGGGCCCAGGCCCTCGACGCCGACGGCGGACTCGTCGACGACTTCCGGATCAGCATCCGCGATCGCGTTGTCCTACTCCGTAATGCGCCGTCGCCGGCCGCGACGTCCGCACTGGCGATCGCCGAACACATCGTCGCCACGCTCACGTCGGGCGAACAGCCCGGTAGTAGGTAAGCCTGCCGACCAAGCGATGCCGTTGAGTGTCGACCTCGCTGCAATCGAAGCCGACGCTGCGCAACAGCCGCGGAATCGCGTCGCCGAGATTGCCCGCGACATGTGCGCTGCGGAGCATGCGTCGTGCCGCCAGCCCGTCGTCGGCGGTCATGTCGCCTCCGACATCGACGAGGTACAGGCTGCCGCCGGGCCGTAGGACACGGAAGATTTCCCGTGCGGCTTCGCTTTTCACATCGCCATCCAGATGGTGCCACATCATCGACGACAGCACCCGGTCGAACTCGCCTTCGGCATACGGAAGCTTCTGGACGTAGCCCCGTTCGAACCGAATTCCCGTCAAGCCGCGAGCCTTTCGTTGAGCACGGGTAAGCGCTCGCGGGTCGGGATCGCAGCCGACGGTCGTCAGGGCCGGATAGCGGCGCTGCGCGCGGATACTGACATTTCCCGTCCCGCAACCGACTTCGAGCACCGACCTCGCGGCCGCGAGGTCGGCCTGGTTGATGAGGGCGTCGTAGACCCTGTTCATGCCCAACAATCGGGTCAGCAGGTCGTAGCCCGGCAGAAATGCATCGTGGCCCGCGGGGGGTAAATAGTCGTGTCGGTTACCCATGGCGCCGGTGACAGAGTTTGGATGATCTTCGGTCATGCTTCCATCGTGAACGCCTGCACCCTAGGTAAGTTGGGTGATTTTTGCAGAAACCAGGACTATCTTTCGTCATATGGCGCTGGCATCCCGGTTGGTCAGGCATCGAAGTGGCGTACCGATGTACCAGTATCCGACGGGTCCCGACACACCCCCCCGTCTCGGTGGTCCGCGCCGGCCGGGATGAGGTGCTCGAGCGGGGTCGCCACATCCACGACTTTCCCGCCTTGTGGTACGTCTCGTCGGCCGGGGTCGTCTATGTCGCAGCGGCCGGTGAGGTGCTCGATCCGAGCCGGGTGGACCGCTCCGGCGACGGTGTCGGAGTCTTCTTCGACCCCGTGGCGCTGGGCGAGGACGGGGAGTCGCCGTGGCCGGCGCACCGGGCGCACCGTGCAGGAGTGGATCATCGAACGGCGCATGGCCGAGAGCCGCCGGCTGCTGGCCGATACCGACCTGTCGATCCAGGAGGTGGCGCGTCAGGTCGGGATAGCGGATCCCGGCTACTTCTCCAGGCAGTTCCGCCGGATGCACGGCACCTCCCCGCGCAGTTGGCGCGGTCGGCCCGGCTGATAACGGCAGCGTCAGCCGAGCGGTCGCCGTAGGGTGAATTCATGGCCATCATCGAAGCGGATGCAGCGCCCCAGACACCGTTCGAGCGCGACGTTGCCGCCACTCAGCGATACTTCGACAGCCCGCGATTCGACGGGATCACCCGGCTCTACTCGGCCCGCCAAGTCGCTGAACAGCGCGGCACGATCCCCTCCGACTACATCGTGGCCCGTGAGGCCGCGACCGCGTTCTACGCGCGCCTTCGCGAACTGTTCGCGCAGAAGAAGAGCATCACCACGTTCGGCCCTTACTCGCCCGGGCAGGCCGTCACGATGAAACGAATGGGCATCGAGGGCATCTACCTCGGTGGCTGGGCGACGTCGGCCAAGGGGTCCACGACCGAGGACCCCGGGCCCGACTTGGCCAGCTACCCGCTGAGCCAGGTGCCCGAGGAGGCCGCCGGTCTGGTCCGCGCGCTGCTCACCGCGGACCGCAACCAGCAGTACCTGCGGATGCAGATGTCCGACAAGCAGCGCGACGCGACGCCTGCCGTCGACTTCCGCCCGTTCATCATCGCCGACGCCGACACCGGTCACGGTGGAGATCCGCACGTGCGCAACCTGATTCGCCGGTTTGTGGAGGCCGGGGTGCCCGGCTACCACATCGAGGACCAGCGCCCGGGCACCAAGAAGTGCGGCCATCAGGGTGGCAAGGTGCTGGTGCCGTCCGACGAGCAGATCAAACGGCTCAACACCGCGCGTTTCCAACTCGACATCATGAAGGTGCCCGGCATCATCGTGGCCCGCACAGACGCCGAGGCGGCCAACCTCATCGACAGCCGCGCCGACGAGCGCGACCAACCGTTCCTGCTGGGCGTGACGAACCTGAAGGTGCCGTCATACAAGTCCTGCTATCTGGCGATGATGCGCCGCTTCTACGAAGCGGGCGTCAGCGAACTCAACGGCCACCTGCTCTATGCGCTGCCCGACGGCGAGTACGCGACCGCCAACACGTGGTTGGACCGCCACGGCATCGGCGACGCGGTCGCGGAGGCGGCCTCGGCGTACCGAGAGCGGCCGGACAGCGCCATCGACGAGATCTTCGACGACGTCGAGTCGAAGTGCGTCGACGCCTGGCAGGTCGATGCCGGGCTGATGACCTATGGGGAGGCGGTGGCCGAGCTACTCGAGTTCCGCGAAAGTGAAGGCGAACAACTCGACATGAGTGTGGCGGAGTGGCGCGATTTCGCCCGGCTCGCACCGCTGTACACCGCGCGCGAGAAGGCCAGGGAGCTCGGCGCGGCCGTCGGTTGGGACTGCGAACTCGCCAAGACCCCGGAGGGCTACTACCAGGTCCGCGGTGGCATCCCGTACGCGATCGCCAAGTCGCTTGCCGCCGCGCCGTTCGCCGACATCCTTTGGATGGAGACCAAGACCGCCGACCTCGCCGACGCGCGCGAGTTCGCCGAGGCGGTCCACGCCGTGTTCCCCGAGAAGATGTTGGCCTACAACCTGTCCCCCTCTTTCAACTGGGACACCACCGGCATGACCGACGACGAGATGCGGGCGTTCCCTGCGGAACTCGGGAAGATGGGTTTCGTCTTCAACTTCATCACGTACGGCGGGCACCAGGTCGACGGCGTCGCATCCGAGGAGTTCGCCACCGCCCTGCGACAGGACGGCATGCTCGCGTTGGCGCGCCTGCAGCGCAAGATGCGACTGGTCGAATCTCCTTACCGCACACCGCAGACGCTCGTCGGCGGACCGCGAAGCGATGCCGCACTGGCCGCCTCGTCGGGCCGCCTGGCGACCACCAAGGCGATGGGCAAGGGCTCGACCCAGCATCAGCATCTGGTGCAGACCGAGGTGCCGAAGAAGCTGCTCGAGGAGTGGCTGGCGCTGTGGGGCGAGCACTACAAACTCGACGAGAAGTTGCGGGTGCAGCTACGGCCGACGCGGCCCGGGTCGGATGTGCTCGAACTCGGGATCTACGGCGAGCGTGACGGCGAGGACGAGAAGCTCGCCAACGTGATCGTCGACCCGATCAAGGACCGGCACGGCCGCAGCATCCTGACGGTGCGTGACCAGAACACCTTCGCCGAGAAGCTGCGCCAGAAGCGGCTGATGAGCGTCGTGCACCTGTGGCTGATCCACCGGTTCAAGGCCGAGATCGTGTATTACGTCACGCCGACCGAGGACAACATCTATCAAACCGAGAAGATGAAGTCGCACGGCATCTTCAGCGACGTCTACCAGGAGGTCGGCGAGATCATCGTGGCCGACGTCAATCAGCCGAGAATCGAGGAGCTGCTGGCCCCCGACCGGGAGGCACTGGGCCGGTTGATCCGCAAGGAGGACTAGATGTACTGACCACAGACGTTGGTGACGGCGTGGCGTGGTGACATGACGAAGACCTCCGAGTGAAGTGCGAGCTGTCTAGGAACACACCACTCACTCCGGAGGTCTTCGTGGTCCACGGTAATGCCCCGTTGTCGGAAACCGGTCGTTTGAGGCTGGCTCGTTGCATCGTTGAGGAAGGCTGGCCGTTGCGGCGGGCGGCCGAACGCTTCCAGGTCGCGGTGACCACCGCGGCCCGGTGGGCTGGCCGCTATCGTGAGCTTGGGGCCGCTGGAATGGCTGATCGCAGCTCACGGCCGCATCGCAGTCCAACCCAGACGCCGACGCGCACCGAACGTCGCATCATCAAAGTCCGGGTGATCCGCCGTTGGGGGCCAGCGCGTATCGGCTACCTGCTAGGACTTCATCCCTCCACCGTGCACCGGGTGCTGACCCGATATGGCCTGGCCAAGCTGCGCTGGCTGGACCGCCCGACCGACCGCGTCATCCGCCGGATCGAGTCGGCCGGCTGCGGCGAGATGGTGCACGTCGATGTCAAGAAACTTGGCAAGATCCCCGCCGGCGGTGGGTGGCGGATTCTGGGTAAACCGGTGGGCAGACACAACTCGCGTGCCGACAAGAGCAGCGGGCTCGTCGCTAAGTACGGCGAGACCGCGCGCGGCTATCACTTCTTGCACACCGCGATTGATGGGTACTCGCGGCTGGCCTACAGCGAGCTGTTGGCCGACGAACGAAAAGACACAGCAGCACAGTTCTGGCTGCGCGCCAACGCCTGGTTCTTCGAATGCGGGATAACGGTGCGAAATGTATTGACCGACAACGGAGCCTGTTACCGATCACGGCCCTTCGCAGAAGCGCTCGGTGAGATCCGACACCGCCGCACGCGTCCCTATCGGCCCCAGACCAACGGCAAGGTCGAACGATTCCACCGCACGCTGGCCGATGAATGGGCCTATGCCCGTCTCTACCGCAGCGACGCAGAACGCTGCGACGAGTTCAGCGTCTGGCTACACACCTACAATCACCACCGCGGCCACACTGCACTCGGCGGCCAACCACCCGCCACCCGCGTACCTAACCTCTGTGGTCAGTACAACTAGACCGCGGCCTCAACTGGGCGGCGGCGACCAGTGCACGACCTTCATCACGGTCATCTCGTCGAGCAGTTCCGGACCGAAGCCGAACCCGTTCCCGCTCGCGCGGCGCGGTTGCGACGCCCCGCCGGGCGCGCCGCCGAAGACGTCGTTGATCTTGACGGTGCCGACCGGCAGGGCCCGCCACGCCTCCTGCGCGTGCGCCATGTCGGGGGTCAGCACGGTGGCGGCCAACCCGTAGCGATCGTCGGCGGCTTCGCGCAGAGCGGTCTCGAAGTCGGGCACGACCCGCACCGGCGCGACGGGACCGAACGTCTCCTCCCGGAACACCCGCATCCCCGGTGTGCAGTCGGCCAGCACCGTCGGCGGGTAGAACGCACCCGGGCCGGGTCCCGGTTCACCGCCGATCAAGGCGCGCGCGCCGTTGGCGACCGCGTCATCGACGTGGTCCTGCACCACCGCACGCTGCTGCCGATCGACCATCGGCCCGATCCGCTCGCCCCACCCGCGCGCTTCTTCGACCAACGCGTCGAGGAACGCGTCGGCTATCGACTCGACCACGAAAACCCGTTCGACGGACACGCAGATCTGCCCGGCGTTCGCGTACGCGCCCAACGCGGTCTGCTCGGCCGCCCACCGCGGGTCCACCCCGTCGTCGACGATCAGCGCGTCGTTCCCACCGTTCTCCAGCACGGTCTTGGCTCCGCGCTCCGCGCACGCCCGCGCGATCGCCCGCCCGGCCGCACTGCTGCCCACATGTGCCACCACGTCGACGTCCTGCGCCGAGGCCAGCTGGGCGCCGACCGTTCCGTCGCCGTCGAGGATTTCCAGCACACCGTCGGGAAGCTGCTCGGCCAGCAGCTCGGCGAACCGTCGACCGGTTGCCGGGCACCGTTCACTTGGCTTGTGCACCACCGTGTTTCCGGTCACCAGCGCCGCGCCGAGCAGGCCCGCCGCCACGGCCACCGGGTCATTCCACGGGGTCAGCACCGCCACGACACCGCGCGGCTCCGGAACCATCAGGTCGGTCGCCGCCCATGACCCGTGCAAGCTGCGGCCGCGGTGCACCGGGCCGAGTTCGGCGTACTGCACCAACGTGCCCGCGCCGGCGTCGACTCCGCCCACCGCGTCGTCCCGCAGCTTGCCGGTCTCACGCTCGTTGAGCTCGGCCAGTTCGGCCGCCGCTTCGCGGACCGCTGCGGCCGCCCTCGTCAGCGCCTCGGCGCGCTCCGCGGCGGGGGTGCGCGCCCACGTCAGCGCCGCCGCGCGCGCTCGCGCTACGGCTTCGCCACAGGCCGCCGGGTCGGTGATCGGAATCCGGGTCACCATGTCCCCGGTACGAGGGTCCAGAACAGTCAGATCCATGGTTTGTGACACGAAAGGGTCGTACCCGGTTCAAGACCGATCAACCCGTCAGGCCCAACCGTCAGGAGTAGAGCTCCTCGAACTTGCGGATGGATCGGTCGATATCGCCCTTGACCGCCCGCGCGGCCGCGGACCCGATCGGCCCGAACAGCGGCGCTCCGCCGAGATTGAGGGTGAGGGTGAACGCGCTGCCCGTCTTCGTCGGCGCCACGGTCATCGTCAGCCCATACCTGGTGCCGCCCACGCCGTTTCCGCTCACCTCGATGAGCTGGGGCGGGTCGAACTTCTTGATGGTCCAGGTGACCCTGTTGCGCAGACCTTTGGCGCCGGCCACCCCGACGATCGTGGTGCCTACCGACAGTTCGTCGGGCAACTCGCTTCGCCAACCTTCGTGCATCACCAGCCAGTCCCCCAGCGAGTTGAGGTCGGAGACGTGTTCCCACGCGTCCTGTGGGCTCAACGCCAATTCGCGCGACAACTCGAGTTTCGCCATCTCGGGATGGTATCCAGCTCAGCTCGGGGCGGGCAGGCTCAGCACCAGCCGCGCGCCGCCCAGCCGGCTGGTCTCCATCGTCGCGGTTCCGCCGTGCAGCTCGGCCTGCTGGGCCACCAGCGCCAACCCCAGCCCCGAACCGGCGCGCGCCGCGGTCGAGCCGCGCGAGAACCGTTCGAAAACAGCGGCCCGTTCCTCCTCCGGTATCCCCGAGCCGTTGTCGTCGACGGTGATTCTCACGCCTTCGCCCGAGCTCTCGGCGCCGAGCTGGATCTCGGTAGCGCCGCCGTGCTTGATCGCATTGGTGATCGCGTTGTCGACGACGAGCCGCAGCCCGGCCGGCAGCCCCACCATGAGCACCGTCGTCGACGAGGCCAGCGACACCCGCAGACCGGGATAGTTGCGCATCGCGTCGTGCGCGGCCCGGTCCAATAGTTCGGTGATGTCGACGGGCACGAAGTCGTCGACGGTCGTCAGCTCGCCCTGGGCCAGACGCTCCAGCGCGGTGAGCGTCGCCTCGATGCGACTCTGGGTGCGCATCACGTCGGCGATCACCTCCTGGCGCTGCTCGTCGCGCATCTGCAACGTGGACAGCACCTCGAGATTGGTGCGCATCGCGGTCAGCGGGGTGCGAAGTTCGTGCGACGCCACCGCGGCGAAGTCGCGTGCCGATTCCAGTGCCGCCCTGGTGCGTTGCTGTTCATCGCCGATGCGGGCAAGCATTCCTTCGACCGCCTCGGCGATCTCGACGGCCTCCTGCACGCCGCGCACCACCTGGACCTCGTCTGGTTTCGACTGCGCGTTGATTGCGCGCGCCTGCTGGGCGAGCAGGCGGAACGGGTTGATCATGATCGACCACATCACCCAGCCGACGAGCACGGTGCCGACGATCACGCCGCCGCAGATCAGCAGCACCCGGCGGTGCAACTCGTCGATCCGGCGCTGGGTCTCGGCCAGCGGTGCGCCGATCGCGATCAACGCGTCACCGGCGGCGAAAGTGCGCACGCGGTATTCGACGCCATCGATGGTCGTGTCGGCGTAGCCGATGTCGAACTTCGGCAACACGATGTCCTCGGGTATCGAGACGGTGACGCCGTCAACCCGCGCCGTGCGCACCAGCCCGCCGTCCGGGATGGGCGGGTCGACGTCGGCCTGCTGGGCGGTGCGCAGCAGCGTGCTGATGTCGCCGAGGCTGCTGACTGAGTCCAGGCGGCGATCCAGCTGGCTGTACTGGTCGTTGGTGACGCCGAACCACACCCACGCGCCGAGGGTGATCACCAGCGCCACCACCGACAGCGCCGCCACGATCACGATGATCCGCAGCGACAACACCCGGGTCAGCAGCTGGTACAGGCGTCCGCCGAGGCGCATCAGATGCCGCGCGGCAGTTGCGCGCCGATGAGCGGCGCAATCTTCTCGGCCATATAGGTGTGGCCCGCGTCGGTGGGGTGGACGCCGTCGGAGCCGATCAGCTCGGGCCTGTCCACGAACCAGCGCGCGGCGATCGGGTCGATGAACGTCGCACCCGCCAGCTCGGCCTGGTACTCGAGGGTGTCGCGGATACGTATCACCTCAGGGGGGACGTCGGCTGTCGGCCACGGCGGCCCGATCACCAGCAGGCGCGCCGACGGTGCGATCCGACGCGCCAACTGGAATGTGCCGTAGATGAGGATCGACAGCTGGGTGGGCTCGACACCCTGATCGTTGCGAGAACCGAAGAACACCACGAGCGTGTCGTCGGGCTTCACTGTGGCGGCGGTCAGATCCTCGAACAGGCTGCCGCGGTTACCACGGATGCCGTAGCCGGCCCCGCCTTCGGCGCCGACGTCGGCGGTGGTGGCCACCCCTTGTCGGGCCAGGATCTGCCACGCCTGTGTCGGCCATCCTTTCGCGTCGAGCCCGCCCTGGTCGCTGCCGGTCGTGTACGAGTCGCCGATCACCGCGATGCGGTTGACCGCGAAGTTGAGTTCGACGATCTCTTTGTCGCGCAGCGGTTCCCGGTGCTGACATCCCGCGACGATCAAGAGTGCGATCGAAACCACAACCGTCACCACGCGCCTCACCGCTCCAGCGTAGGGCTGCGACGAGGCCAGCACAGCAGCGACTCGCGTGGTCATCCCGCGCGGGCCGAGAACACCTCTGCTCGTTCGCGCGGGTGCAACACGGTCGGCAACTTGCCAGGGGTATCCGAACGCGTGGGGGCGCTCATCATGCCGCGCATCCATTTCCGGGCAGGCTCCTCGACGAAGTGGTACAGCATGACCGCGCCGGTCAGCGCGGCACCGAGCAAGGCAACCATTATCAACTTGCCCGTGAAGTCCGGCGACAGGTGCAGCTCGAACTGCGCCACCAACCAGTTCCAGGTGGTGTGCACCAGCTCATGGACCATGTAAAGGCTGAACGACACGTGTCCCAGGTACACGATCGGCTGCAGCGACAGCAGCCAGGGCAAGGTGCCCGACCCGATGGCCAGCGTGAACAGCAAGGGCACGAACAGCACATCGACCAACCCCGCACCGTCGGTGATCTTGGGCAACGGATGCGCGTCGAGCAGGTAGAGGATGACGACGATCGCCCCGCCCAGCAGGACTGCGGCGTACCCCGCGGCGCGTCGGGCCCGGTCGCTGGGTTGCAGCTTGCGGACCGCGGCGCACACCAGCGCGCCGGCGGTGAACTGCATGACGATTCGCGGCAGCCAACTCCACGGTGTGTAGAACAGGCCGGTTGCCAGCAGCAGCAAAATCGGCGGCATGGTGGCGACGAAGGCCAGCGCGATCAAGCCCCGCGCCCGCGTCGCTCGCGCGATCCGGAAGATCACCAGGATCAGCGCGCCGAACAGGAGATAGGCCAGCCATTCGGCGCTGATCGACCAGGCCGGCCCGTCCCAGCTGGAACCGTCGAAGAACGGCACGAACCACAGCTGGACCATCAGCGCCTGGCGGATGTAGTTCGTGGCGGTCAAGGTGTCGGCCGCCGGGGACGGCACATGGCCGATGTGCAGGGTGAAGATGATCCACAGCGCCGCCAGATGCATGGTCACCAGGTACACCGGCCACACCCGGGCCAAGCGCAACCAGAGGAAGCGCAGGGTCGCCCGCCACGAGAATGACGGGCCCATGCGATCGAGATAGTTCCACGTGAGTACGAACCCGCTGAGCATGAAGAACAGGTCCACGCCCTGCGCACCGCAGTTGAGCAGCGGCGCCAGCGCCGAGCGGAAGCCCGGCACCGATTCCTCCAGAAGCGGTCGGAAGTGAAACAGCACCACCCACACGGCGGCGACGATGCGCAGGCCGGAAAGGGCTCTGATTTCGCCGGTGCGCACAACACTCTCTTCGCGGAAGTCCGTAGCTGTCGGGTCTCGCCGGGTGGTCCACCTCCGCCTGACCACAGACGGGTCACGACCCGGCAGCTTCGGAACAGTACCAGCAGCGCCGCTGCCCGGAACACGCGCGAAATCACTGTGAAACGGCCCCTGCGACGTCGAAAAGCATTGGCGACGAGGCACTTCGGTCAGTGCAGCAACGGGTCTGCCCAAATTCGCGACACGCCGCAGAATCAGGTGTCGAATCAAGTCTTGACTCATTCCAGATAACGCGGCATATTGACAACGTGCCTTCGACGCCCGACTACGCGGAACGGCTGCGCGCAGTCGATCTCCGCGTGACCCGCCCGCGACTCGCGGTGCTGGAGGCGGTCTACGGCAACCCCCACGCCGACACCGAAACGATCTTCGGCGCGGTGCGCCTCGCTCTGCCGGACGTCTCGCGGCAGGCCGTGTACGACGTGCTCGCCGCGCTGACCAGCGCCGGGTTGGTTCGTCGAATCCAGCCCTCGGGTTCGCTCGCCCGGTATGAGTCACGCGTCGGCGACAACCACCACCACGTCGTGTGCCGATCGTGCGGTGTCATCGCGGATGTGGACTGCGCCGTCGGCGAAGCGCCCTGCCTGACGCCATCGGATCCCGATGGCGCGCTGGACGGCTTCGTGCTCGATGAGGCCGAGGTCATCTACTGGGGTCTGTGCCCTGACTGCTCGGTATCGCAAGTTTCCCGATCACGACCGTGATCACAGCCCAATCAACCCACCGGAAGGAACGCTGTGTCTGATACCTCTGACGCTCGCCCCCCTCACGCCGACTCCAAGACGGCCAGTGACAGTGAGAGCGAGAACCCGGTTATCGATTCGCCGAAGCCGAAGGCGCACGCTCCGCTGACGAACCGGGACTGGTGGCCCGAACAGGTCGACGTGTCGGTGCTGCACAAGCAGAACGAAAAAGGCAACCCGCTCGGCGCGGACTTCAATTACGCCGAGGAGTTCAAGAAACTCGACCTCGAGGCGTTCAAGCGCGACGTCTTCGAATTGATCAACACCTCGCAGGACTGGTGGCCCGCCGACTACGGCAGCTATGCCGGCCTGTTCATCCGGATGAGCTGGCACGCCGCGGGCACCTACCGGATCTTCGACGGCCGCGGCGGCGCCGGACAGGGCGCCCAGCGGTTCGCCCCGCTCAACAGCTGGCCGGACAACGCGAGCCTGGACAAGGCCCGCCGGCTGCTGTGGCCGATCAAGCAGAAGTACGGCAACAAGATCTCCTGGGCCGACCTGATCTCGTACGCCGGAAACGCCGCACTGGAGCAGTCGGGCTTCAAGACGATGGGTTTTGCGTTCGGTCGCGAGGACATCTGGGAGCCCGAGGAGATGTTGTGGGGCCAGGAGGACACCTGGCTGGGCACCGACAAGCGCTACGGCGGGACCAACGACAGCGACCGCCAGCTGGCCGAGCCCTTCGGGGCGACGACCATGGGCCTGATCTACGTCAACCCCGAAGGCCCGGAGGGCAAGCCGGATCCGTTGGCCGCAGCACACGACATCCGCGAGACGTTCGGCCGGATGGCGATGAACGACGAGGAGACCGCGGCGCTGATCGTCGGTGGCCACACGCTGGGCAAGACCCACGGTGCGGGCTCGGACGAAGGCATGGGACCCGAGCCCGAGGGCGCCCCGATCGAACAGATGGGGTTGGGCTGGAAGTGCCCGTTCGGCTCCGGTAAGGGTCCTGACACCGTCACCAGCGGCCTCGAGGTCGTCTGGACGCCCACCCCGACCAAGTGGGACAACAGTTACCTCCAGACGCTCTACGGCTACGAGTACGAGCTGACCAAGAGCCCCGCCGGTGCGTGGCAGTTCGAGGCCAAGGATGCCGAGGCGATCATCCCCGACCCGTTCGGCGGCCCGCCGCGCAAGCCGACGATGTTGGTCACCGACCTCTCGATGCGGATCGACCCGATCTACGGCGAGATCACCCGCCGCTGGCTCGACCATCCCGAAGAGATGGACGAGGCCTTCGCCAAGGCCTGGTTCAAGCTGATGCACCGCGACATGGGCCCGATCAGCCGCTACCTCGGGCCGTGGATTCCCGAGCCGCAGCTGTGGCAGGACCCGGTTCCGCAGGTGGACCACGAACTGGTCGACGAGCAGGACATCGCCCAGCTCAAATCGAAGCTGCTCGACTCGGGCCTGACCGTGCAGCAGCTGGTGAAGACGGCCTGGTCGTCGGCATCGAGCTTCCGCGGTACCGACAAGCGGGGCGGCGCCAACGGCGCACGGATCCGGCTGCAGCCGCAGAAGAACTGGGAAGCCAACGAGCCCGCTGAGTTGGCTCAGGTGCTGCCGGTGCTCGAGCGCATCCAGCAGGAGTTCAACTCCTCGGCCACCGGAGGCAAGAAGATCTCGCTGGCCGACGTGATCGTGTTGGGCGGTTCGGCGGCGATCGAAAAGGCCGCCCGCGACGGCGGTTTCGAGATCGACGTGCACTTCGCGCCGGGCCGCACCGACGCCTCCCAGGAGGACACCGACGTGGAGTCGTTCGCGGTGCTCGAACCGCGAGCGGACGGGTTCCGCAACTTCGTGCGGCCGGGCGAGAAGAATCCGTTGGAGCAACTGCTGGTTGAGCGGGCGTACATGCTCGACCTGACGGCTCCGGAGCTGGCGGTGCTGATCGGCGGCCTTCGGGTGCTGAACGTCAACCATGGCGGCAGCAAGCACGGCGTGTTCACCGACAGGCCAGGCGTGCTGAGCAACGACTTCTTCGTCAACCTGGTCGATATGAGCACGGAGTGGAAGCCGTCGGAGACGACCGAGAACGTTTACGAGGGCCGGGACCGTTCCTCAGGGGCGGCCAAGTGGACGGCCACCGCCAACGATCTGGTGTTCGGTTCGAACTCGGTGCTTCGTGGCATCGCCGAGGTCTACGCGCAGGACGACAGCAAGGACAAGTTCGTCGAGGACTTCGTGGCCGCCTGGGTGAAGGTCATGAACAACGATCGGTTCGAACTGGACTGATCGTCCGCATAACAACGACAACGCCCCGCGAGTTACGGCTCGCGGGGCGTTGTCGTTGTCAGTCAAGAGCGAGCATGGCTCGAAGGGCTTCGTCCACCGCTTGCATTTCAACGGTGTCGAGTCGACCGACGAACTCTCCAAGGCGATGTTGCGGATCGACAACGGTGAGCTGTTCGACCATCACGCGGGTCTTGGTGCCGCTGATCTCGATCTCGGGTCGAAACGTGGCTGCGCGCCGGCCTGTCGACGTTGGCGCGATGATCCATGTGGACAGAGGCAGATCATCTGATTGCACGACGACGGCGTACCGAGATCCGGCCTGCTCATGGCCGCGGACATCCTTCGGCGCTTTCAGGCGATAGAGGTCACCACGCACGGATGGCGTCCATCTCGGCGGCGAGCTCCCGTGAGGCCGCAACGTCGTCCGGATCGTTGCGCAGTTCCTCGGCCTCGGCCCGCATGCGTGCGCGGCGGCGAGCACGCTCTGCCTCCAGGATTGCTGCGCGAGCAACCTCGGAACGCGACTGCCCTTCGCTGGTGAGCGAAGCCAGCGCACGCTCGACCTCCGGATCAGTGCGAATCGTAAGTGTTCCCATAAGACAAATCGTAGTGCAAATTGCAGTCGATCTGTATTGTGCGATTGAAAACACGCACGTCATTGATCGGCGTCTGCTCGCTGCGCTGCGCTTAGGTTTCACTCGTGGAGACAAGAATGGCGCCAGAAACTACGCCCGCGCCCTTCCTACTGCTGTCCATCCGCGGCGAGGACGAGGCCGCCGACGACGAGTACCGGGCGATGATGCGCTTCGCCGGCCTGAACACCTCCGGCATGCGGCGCATCCGGTTGACCCACGAATCGCTGGGCCGCATCGATCTCGCCGACTGGTCCGGAATCATCCTCGGCGGCGGGCCATACAACGTCAGCGACACGGCCGAGTCGAAGTCGGCGACGCAGCGGCGGGTCGAGTCCGAGTTACTGGACCTCATCGGCCGCCTCGTCGACCAGGATTTCCCCTTCCTCGGCTGCTGTTACGGCGTCGGCACCCTCGGCACGGTCATCGGCGCCACGGTGGACCGGACACACCCCGAACCGGTCGGCGGGGTCACCGTCACGGTCACACCCGAGGGCCGCAGCGACGAGTTGTTCGCCGAGGTGCCCGACGTCTTCGACGCGTTCGGTGGGCACCGGGAGGGTGCGACCTCGCTTCCGTCGGACACCGTGCGTCTCGCCTCGTCGCCGGACTGCCCGGTGCAGGCGTTCCGGGTCGGACGCCACGTGTACGCCACCCAGTTCCATCCCGAACTGGATCTCGACGGCATGTTGACCCGCATCGAGGTCTACAAGGACCACGGCTACTTTCCGCCCGAGTCGGCAGAAACGCTGAAATCGGCTGCCCGCCAATGGGATGTCCGATACCCGCGGACCATCCTGAAGCGATTCGTCGACAGGTATGCGCGCCGGCGGTGACAGGCGCGATTGGCGCCGGGATCATCGGGGCACTCCATAGTCCGTGCACACCGTCGAGTACTCCCCCGGCCGATCCGCCGACGTCTTCGGAGACGCGTCCCAACCGACAGTCCTGATGTGGCACGGCGCGCAGACCGATTCGCGCACCGCGATGCGGCCGCTGGCCGAACGGGTACACGAACGGGGGCTTGCGGTTGTGCTCGCCGACTGGGACTCGCACGCCGACGACCGTGGCCGGGCGGACCTGCTGGCGTCGGCCGGCTATGCGCGCGAACGCGCCGACGACAAGCCGTTGATAGTTGTCGGCTGGTCGATGGGTGGGCTCGCGGCGGCGGGCCTGGCAATCCACGCTCGACAGTTCGGTGTGACCCACACCGTCTGTCTCGCAGGCGCATTCATGGTTCCCGATCCGATTTCCGGGGATCGGCTACCGAAGCAGTTGGGTGGCGACCCGGTACCGTTCACACTGTTGCACGGCGAGCACGACGACGTCGTACCCCCCGAGGTGAGCCGCGGGTTCGCCGAGACGCTCGAGCGCAGCGGATGGCCGGTCGACTGTGTGGTGCTGCCCGCAGACCACGGCTCGATAGCGGGCGCGACGTATGACCCGGCGGCCGACCGGTATCACCCGGCCACCGATCCAGCGACGCTCGAGGTCGCTGCCGACGTGGCGGTCCGAATCGCCGCCACACTCTGATCACTCCGCGGTGTCGATGCGGTGCGCCCACCGCAGGTGGCCGCCGCCCATGTCGGCACACACGAAGGCCACCCCGTCGGAGCCTTGAGCCGACAGATTCCGCTCCGGACAGTCCATCGCGACGTTGTGCACCCCGACCAGTGGACCGGCAGCGGTCCAGACCCCGATCTTGTTGCAGACGAACGTCGCGCCGGTGGGGCCGAGTCCGTAGTTGAAGTACTTTCCGGGTTTGCACGGCGCGCCTTCGATGACGTTGCGCGCCACGTTGGGTACGCACTCGGCGGAGTAGCAGACCGCTGAGGCATTGGGCGCGAACACGATCGACGCGGCGACGGCCGCCACGGCTGCCGTGGCGGCTATGTGTGAGTGCGCCATCTGTTGATGGTGGCACCTGGCATCGAAGTTCGGGGAGAAATGACTTGACCTCAACATTAGTTGAGGTCGCAGGGTTGTGGCATGGCTACTTCAACGACGCAGGAAATGCTCCAACTACGCGATGACCTCTGGCAGACCCGGATGGACACGCCACTTCCCGGACTCACGACGCACGCCTATCTGTGGCGTGGTCCGTGCGGGAATGTGCTGTTCTACAGTCCGGCCACGGAAGCGGATTTCGACGCAATCGACGCCCTCGGCGGGGTCGCTGCACAGTACCTGTCGCACCTCGACGAGGCGGGTCCGAACTTGGCGCGGATCGAGAAGCGGTTCGGCCGCCGACTGTACGCGCCGGAAGCCGAGATCGACGCCATCGCGAAACATGGCCGCGTCGACGTGCCCGTCGGCACTACGCGCCATGTCGACGCGAACGGTGTCGAGGTGATTCCCACACCGGGCCATTCACCCGGTAGCACAAGCTATCTGGTCACCGGCACCAGCGGTGAAAAATACCTGTTCACCGGCGACACCATGTTCCCCACCGCTGAAGGCACGTGGGCCACCTTCCTGGTACCGGGCCGTGGTGACGCCGACGCGCTCCGAGCAAGTGTCGCGCTGTTGGGCAGCCTCGCACCCGATCTCGTGATCTCCAGCGCCTTCGGGGGTGAGACAGCGTGGACGGCCGTCGACGAGGACCGGTGGGTCGAATGCGTGGCTCAGGCGCTGGCGAGCGTGCCGTCCTAGTCGTTTTCGTCGTTGGTCGCTGATCGGGGCGCCCCGTGTGAAACCTTGGCGGAAAATCGTGTGAAAAATCGCCACAGATTCACAATTTGAGCGAGGCCTGTCCTAGTCGCTGCGCGGCGGTCGCTGGTCGTCGGGATTGTCGGGGTCGGGATCGCCGAACCACCGCGACGGCTCGTGTGTGCCGTATTCGTCGTGCCAGTCCCACCATTCGTAGGGTGGGGTCTGCGGATAGTCCTCCGGCGAATCCTCCCAATCCTCTTGGCGCCCCAATGCGGTCATGTCGAGGTAGCCCCAGGTCGTGACAAACGCCTCGTCGCCACGCTCGTTGATGAAGTACGTGCGGAAGACGCGATCGCCGTCACGAATGAACGCATTGTGACCGTGCCACTCGTCTACGCCGAAGTCCTTGTCGAAAGCTCCGTCCTTTCCGGGCAGGAAGGTGTACCACGGGATGTGCTCCCAACCCATCCGCGCCTTCAGTCGTGCGATGTCTGCCTGCGGCGCCGGCGAGACGTAGACGAGCGTGGTGTCGCGGGCGTTGAGATGGGCGAGGGTGGGGACGTGGTCGGCCATCAAGGAGCAGCCGCAGCAGGCGTGATCGGGCCACCCTTGATCGGCGGGCCCATGGAAAACTTTCGGCCCAAAGAACGCCCGGTAGACGATCAGCTGTCGGCGGCCTTGGAATAGGTCTAGGAGGCTCGCCTTGCCGTCGGGCCCTTCGAACACGTACTCCTTCTGGACAGGTGTCCAGGGCATCCGCCGACGCTGCGCCGCCAACGCGTCTCGCGCGCGGGTGAGCTCCTTTTCCTTGACGAGCATTTCCTTCAGCGCGGCGTCCCATTCCTGCGCCGATACAATTGGTGGTGTTTTCATTTACTCTCTCTCCCTGTCTATTTCGGCGCTAGATCATCCGAGCGACCTGCTGTCAGTCGCGACCATTGGGCGATCGGACGTCCGTTACTGCGCATTGGTTGGCCGTCCTCGGCGAGCGGGAATATTGGCCAGCCCGCTGGCGAGTCCTCCCACGCCTCCTGCCGTCCGTACACGGTGAGATCCATGAGCGCGAGGCTGTAGTCCATGGCCTCTACGCCGCGGTAGTTCGTCCAATACGTTTCGAAGACGCGGTCGCCATCCCGCAGATAGCACACGAGGTGCATGAGTCCTTGTTGGCGTCCGATGAGCAGGGTGTCCAGGGACTCCTGTGCCGAGTACCAGGGCATCTTCCAACCCATGAAGTCGCGGTAGCGACGGCTTTCGCCGTAGGGACCCTGACAGAACACGGCGTAGGTGATGTCACGCGAATGGAGGTAGGACAACTCGGTGACCTGGCTGGTGCACCACGTGCAGCCTTCACACTGCTGGGGTGCTGGATGGCCCGGGTACCACATGAAGTAATACGCGATCAGTTGGCTGCGGCCCTCGAACGTGTCTAGAACCGTGACCGGTCCGTGCGGGCCGAGTAGCTTTGTCGTGGCGTCGATTTCGACCATGGGGAGCCGTCGACGAGCCGCGGCGATCGTGTCACCCTCACGGGTGTGTTCCTTCTCCCGGATACGCAGCGCATCGATTTCCGCTTGCCACGTCGCCCGGTCGGTGATGGCAGGCATGCCCGTCATGACTGCTCGAGTTCTGATTTGAGGTTGGCGAGCTTCCACGGCCAGCCACCGGAGATCAGTTCGCGGACCGTGCTTTCCGGTGGGAAGTCGTCGTGCACGACGGTCAGCTTGACCTGGCCCTCGTCGACCGGCTCGATCTCGAAAGTCACCTTCGACCGGCGTTCATTCGCGGCTTTCTCGATCGTCTCGGAGTCGAGTCCCAGTTCGGTGAGTTCAGGAACGAACGTATGGAAAGTGAAGGCCAGCCGGCGGTACGGATCGGATTCGAGGATGACCTGATCGGGGTGGGCGATCTCGAGCCCATGGTCTGCCCACACGTAGGTCGAGCCCTTCTCCCAGTCCGAGACAATGGCATGGCCCATATAGCGGTCCGAGAAGGCCGGGTCGGTGATGGCCTGCCACAACCGTTCAGGTGTGGTCCGGATGTAGGTGGTGTACACGAACTCTTTGCTGCTCATCGGTTGGGTCTCCAATGCGGTTTTGAGGTCCGCGAGGGTCTGCACCCGTGCGCGGTCGTACTGAGTGATCCAGCGGTCGGCGATCGCGTTGATCGGTTCGGCGTTGAGGTAGTGCAGCTTCTCTCTCCCCCGCCGCACAGTGGTGATGAGATTGGCCTCCTCCAGCACGGCGAGGTGCTTGCTCACCGACTGGCGTGCCATCGACACCCCCGAGCACAGATCCCGCAAGGTCTGGCCGTTGCGGGCGTTGAGGCTGTCGAGAAGCAGGCGCCGGTTCGGGTCGGCCAATGCCCGGAAAACGTCGTCCATCCCCGCCATCTCCGATATGCAGCCGGATGGCTGCATGTCTGACGATAGGCAGCCAGATGGCTGCGTGTCAACCGCGGTATTGACCGTGCAGTTCGCAGTAGTGCATCCGCAGCTCGCGGCTGGGTATGTCCGATCAGTCGTGTTTCGCCTCGTAGCGCAGCAGGACCGTGCCACCCGGGAAGGTGCGGTTCTCCAACAGTCGCATCGAGATCCATGACGGCAGGGTCGGGAAGAACGGGGTGCCGCCGCCCACGGCGGTGGGCGTGACCACGATCCGGTATTCGTCCACCAGTCCGGCTTGCACGATCGGTGCGGCCAGCGTCGCGCCGGCCACCTCGAGTCTGCCGTCGGTTTCGGCTTTCAGCTTCGTCACCACCTCGACAGGGTCGCCGCGTTCCAGGCGGGAATTCCAGTCGACGGATTCCAGGGTGCGCGAGAACACGACCTTGGGCATGTCGCGCCAGATGCGCGCGTAGTCGACGATCATCGGGGTGGCATCCGGGGCCTTGTCAGCGGTCGGCCAGTACGCAGACATCAGTTCGTAGAGCCGGCGGCCGTAGAACGACAGGGCGGTCTCCCGCTCGAAGTCGTTCCAGTACTGGTGCAGTTCTTCACTCGGATCGCTGAAGTCGATGTTGCCTTGTGCGTCGGCGATGTACCCGTCCACCGACACGTTGAAGCCATAGATGAGTTTGCCCATGCAGATCAGACTGCACCGGAGGGCACAACTCATCGCGACGCCACACCAGAGATTGTTGAACTCCTCGTGGATGGGCGAGCGCGAGGCGGCCTCGTTGGTAGTGGACGATCGACCGGTCTTCCGATGAATCCTGTTGTAACTCGAATCTGTAACGCCGCGGCAATTCCCTCGCCGGCCGTTGAACCCGGCGCGTATTGCCAAAAGTCGACTCCAAATAGTCTAGGCCGCGTTGAGTTCCCTGAATCGAGCAAGGGCCGAGCCGCGCTGGTCGGCGTCGAAGGTCTCGACACGGCTGATCTCATCACCATCGAATAGGACGACTATGACGAGCGGAAGCTCAATCGGCGCCCCCTCGGTTGACGTCCCCTTCACGACAACGTAGGACACGACGCCCAAAGCGGAGTGCGAGAGGATCTCGGCCGGCTCAAGCCAGAGATCAGGAACGAGTGAAGCCAACATACGGATAGACGAGATGTAGTCGGCGATCGTATCCGCGCCGACTGCCAGCTGTCGGTGTCCGACATACGCTGCGCCAGCGCTGAGCATTGCGAACGTATCCCAGTCATGTTGGTTAGCAATGTCGACGAGCAGCCGACGGTGTGCCTCGATGATTTCGGGATGCTCGACCACGCCGGAAGCGACCCAGCGAGCGGTGAGCTCAGTCATCGCGCCGTTGATATCGTCGGGGTCGAAAACTACGAAGCGGGTCATCAATCCGTCATCGGTCACTTCGGCAAGAACCAACGTCTCCACGGCGATCGGGCGCTCGACCTCGCTGTGATCGCGAAAAACCACGCGGCACAACGCCAGGCGAGGTTCCCTGATAGCGACTGGCTCAACCTCCGCCTGCCAACTCGTAGCCGCCTCAAAGAACAAGGTGCGCGCGAAGTCCGGCTTGATCGTGCCCTCGTCGCGCAGCCCTTTGCGCCGGTCTTCGTACCGTCCGTCTGCAGCGACAACCGCTAGATAGGTGTCAAGGTCGCGGCGGTTGAAAGCAGCCATCGCACGTGCGAGAACTCGCGTTGCTGCATTCTCGAGTTGAGGCGCTGATGCACTGAGCGCATCGAAGCGGACGAGCGCCGTATCGAGGTCGGCTTCGCCGAACAGATTGCAGCGATTCGTGTCGCCTTTGAGCGTCAGGAGGGCAATCATCCGCCATTCGGCATAGAAGCCTTCCTGCGAAGTTCCGTAGGCCGCGTGTGTGACGACTGCGCCGAAGTGGTTCAACCGGTGGACGCACTCGACGTACTGCGTGGTGTTCGGTGCGACATCCCATCCCGAACGGATGTACGCGGCGAGGTCGCCTTCGGAGAAGGTTTCGCGCACCCTGTGGTCGATGGTCACCCAGTTCGACAATGGCGGGACCTCTTGCCCATTGAACATCGCGTAGGTGTCCGCGAAGCCCGACCACACCTGCGCGTACTCGGCCGCCTCGCCGGCGAGGTAGCGGGCGTCGAGTTCCGCCAACGCGGCGCCGATGTCATCGAGGTCGAAGTTGACTATGTCGCCAACCAACTCGTCATCGCTGACTTCCACGACTGACATGAGCTCTACGGTGATCGGTCGGTCGGCTTCTGCGGTGTCACGGTAGGTCTGCCGGATCAGTGCGAGGTTTGAGCCTCTCACCGCGAGAGGAGCAATGTCCGTCCGCCAGCTCTCGGGCACTTCGAACAGTGCATCCGCTGCTTTCCGGCGCTCTATCCCGGCGTGGCGGGCACCCAAGCCCTTCCGGCGGTCGTCAACTCGTCCGTTTGGAGAAGTCGCATCAAAGAATGCGCGTCGGTCGCGACGATTGAACGCATCTACTGCGCGCGCCCACGCCCTTACCGCCGTGTTATCGAGTTGTCCCGTCGGCCGGCTGAGTTCGTCGAACCGGGCGAGCGCGGCGTCGATGTCGGCCGCATCGAACAGTTCGGCACGGTTGACCAATTCGCCGTCGACCGTCACGAGACAGAGCTCGCGCCATTCGACCTCGAACCCCTGCTGCGAAGAGCCGTTTGAAATCTGTGTGAAGACGGCCCCCCGGTCGCTGAGCCGATGCACGTCCTCGATGTAGACGGTGATGTCGGGAGTGATGTCCCACGATGAATGGATGTATGCGGCCAGGTCACCGGGCTCGAATGATGCCCCTCGACGGTGATCGATGGTCACCCAGTCGGGTGTCGCCGAGGGGAACTCGTGACGGTTGAACGCTGCGTAGTTCCGCGCGATGAGTGACCATGTGCGTGCATGAGCGGTGGCTTCGACTGCGGCATAGCGGTTGTCGAGCTCTTGGAAGGCAGCATCGACGTCGTCAGGGTCGAAAACAACGTGTGTCGATACCTTGTTGTTGGTGTCGATTTCGAAGACAAAGAGTATGTCCGTGGGGAAACCCTCGGGCGCTTGATCGCCGCCCGTGTAGAGCGCGCGCTTGAGGACAAGCCGCTCGCCGCGAGTCGCAATAATTTCCGACGTCACGTTCGACATCCCGAAGTCGACTAACGCCTGGCTATTTGTTATCACGGCGTCTCGACCTTGTTGGACAAACCCCCCTATCACTCGACGCCGATCGTCCGTTGAAATGTCGTCGGCGAATATCTGTGTTAGCGCCTCCCATCTACGGGTGGCCCAGTACTCAAAGCAACGGTCGGACACTCGGCTCGCCGCGTTTTCGAGCTGCGGCATCGGCTGACTGAGCTCGTCAAAGCGGGCAAGTGCGGCTTCGAGATCGTCCTCGTCAAAGACTTCACCTCGGTTGATGCAGTCGCCCTCGAACATCATGATGCTGATTTCTCGCCACTCGACGCCGAAGCCTTCTTGCGAGGTTCCATACGCCACATAAGTAAAGACAATTCCCAAGTCGCTCAAACGATGAACAGCCTCGATGTAGGTACTGGCATGCGGTGTGACTTCCCAGCCAGCACTGAGGTAGGCGGGCAGATCGCCGGCTTGGGCCGTGGCGAGATGCCGATGGTCAATGTGTATCCAATCGGGTGATGTTGGAGGAACTTTGTGCTGGTTCAACCCGGCGAAAACCCTTACCGTGGCAGACCACGTCTGAGCGTGGGCGGCGGCCTCGCCGGCGAGGTATCGGGCATCGAGCTCCTGGAAGGCAGCATCGACGTCGTCAGGGTCGAAAACGACGCACGCTGTGAACTTATCGTCGGCGTCGATCTCGATGAGCTGAAGGACATCAAGTTGAGCTGCCTCCGGGTCGTGGGCCGAGGCGCGAAAATAGTTGAGTGCGAGCCGTCCGCCGCGGGTCCCAATAACGGTGAACGATAGATTCGCCCACAACCCGACGTCGACGACCGCGCGGATGTCTTCGATCGCGCTATTGCGACCGTGTCGCATCCCAGAGTTCACAGTTCGACGGCGATCGTCCTGGGAATAGCCGGCGGCGAACAGGTTGGCCATCGAGCCCCACTCGTGGGCCGCGAAGTGCGCCAGGAAGCGCTCCCCTACCCGGCTTGCCGCGTTTTCCAGCTTCGGCGTCCGCGGTTGCAACTCTTCGAACCTCGCGAGCGCGGCGTCGAGGTCATCCTCGTCGAAAAGCTCCACTCTGTCGATCAACTCGCCATCTACGGTGACTAGGGTCAGTACTCGCCATTCGCCGCTGAATCCGGCTTGGGAGGTTCCTATTGATGCCCGCGTGACCACCGCACCACGGTGGTTCAACCGATGCACGGTCTCGACGTAGTTGCGAATGTCGGGCACGAGATCCCAGGAAGCGCGAACGTACGCGTACAGATCACCGGGCGCGTGCGTGGTCACGTGGCGGTTGTCGATATTGACCCAGTTACGCGTAGTTGGCGGCAGCTCGTGCCGATTGAACCCAGCGAAGGCCTTGGCGAGGAACGACCATGTGGAGGCGTACTCGGCCGCATCGCCTGCGAGATACCGAGCGTCGAGTTCCTCGAATGCGGCGTCGATGTCGTCGAGGTCGAACGCGACGCTTGCGACGACCCGGTTATCGGCGTTGATCTCGACGATGCATAGGACTTCGGTGCGGAACGCCGCCTCTGGTCCTTGATCGCGACTCGAGTAGAAGCGGGCACGCATGAGGATGAGACGTTCCCCACGAGTTGCAATCACTGTTGGTGTCACGCTCGCGGGCCAAAGGTCGGCGATCGCCTGCATGTCTGCGATCGTGGATTCTTGACCGTGTTGGACGCCCGCGCCCACAAGCCGACGACGATCGTCATTGGAAAAGTCGGCAACCAACATCTCTGCCATCGCATCCCAGTCGCGAGCCGCGAATCGTTCCAGATAGCGTCTGGCAACTATGCTTGCCGCGTTCTCCAGCCGCGGCGCCCTGACGAGTTCGTCGAACCTTGCGAGGGCGGCATCGAGGTCTGCCTCCTCGAAGACTTCAATGCGGTTGATCAAATCGCCGTCGATGGTGAGAAGGACAGCGTCCCGCCACTCGGCGTCGAAGCCGTCGTGTGTAGTGCCACGCACCACTTGGGCGAAGACAGTTCCGAGATCGCTCAACCGATGCACTGCCTCGATGTAGACATTCATGGCCGGCGCGACCTCCCACGTCGCACGGATGTAGGACGCCATGTGGCCGGGTTCGAACGCCGGACCGCGACGGTGATCGACGTTGACCCAGTCCGGTGTCGTTGTTGGGGGCTCGCCCCGATTGAACGCCGCGATGTTTCGGGCGACGACTGACCAGGTGTGCGCGTGGGCTGCCGCTTCGCCTGCGACGAAACGGGCTTCGAGCTCAACGAAGGCGGCGCCGATGTCATCGGGATCGAACGTGACGATCGCTGCGATTCGCCCCTCCGCGTCGGTCTCGGCTATCTGTAGGGTATCGACGCGGAACGCCCCCGCTCGATCGTCATAGGGCGCTCCGCCACGGCTGAGGGCGAGGCGATCCCCGCGGATCGCGATATCAATTGCCGTGAAAACGGGGACCCCGAGGTCGGCGGCCGCCCGCAAGTCCTGCACCGCGGAGTCCCGACCATGTCGGATGCCTGCGTTCACGACTCGCCGGCGATCCTCGTTGTAGAGGTCTTCTGTCAGCATTTCGGCAGCCGCGTCCCAGTCACGCGTCGCGAAAGATGACCGGTAGCGCTCACACACTCGGCTTGCCGTGTTCTCCGGTCGCGGTGCCGGCCTGGTTACCTGGTCGAACCGCGCGAGCGCCGCGTCGAGGTCCGTTTCATCGAAGAATTCACCGCAGCTGATCAGGTCGGCTTTGAAGGTCAGAAGGTGAATGTACCGCCACTCGGCGTCGAATCCCTCTTGCGAGGCGCCGTGGCCGGCGGCTGTGATGACCGCGCCGAGCTTGCTCAGCCGGTGCACCGCTTCGATGTGAACTTTGGTGTCCGGCGCGACATTCCATACAGCTCGGATGTACGGGATCATGTCGCCAGACGCGAAAGATATCCCGCGACGGTGGTCGATGTTCACCCAATCTGGCGTCGTTGGGCTTACCTGGTGACGGTTGAATGCTGCATAGGCCCGTGCGGTGAGTGACCACGTATCCGCGTGAGCCACCGCTTCGCCTGCCAGGTACCTGGCATCGAGTTCTTCCACGGCAGAATCGATGTCGTCGGGATTGAAAGAGACGAACGAGACGATCCGCTCGTCGGCGTCGGTCTCGACGACGCTGAGTGTCTCTGTGAGGAACGCCTCGGACGCTTGATCGCCTAACGAGTAGCCGATGCGAACAAGGACGAGGCGCTCGCCGCGGGTCGCAATGACGGTCGATGTGATGTTCGTGATCGAGAGCTCGGCAATAGCCCGCATGTCTGCAATTTGGACATCTCGGCCGTGTCTGACACCTGCGCCCACCACCGGACGACGATCGTCATTTGAAAAGTCATCGGCCAGAACCCAGGCCAATGCGATCCAGTCTCCAGCTGCAAAGTTCGTACGAAAGCGTTCTTCCGCACGGCTTGCCGCATTCTCCAGCCGCGGTGCCGGTCGACTGAGCTCATCGAATCTCGCGAGTGCAGCGCCGACTTCAGCCTCTTCGAATAGCTCGCAGTGGTTGATGAGCTCGCCCTCGATCGTCAGAAGTTCTTCCACCCGCCATTCGGCGTCGAAGCCCTCGTGCGACGTCTTCGCGGCGTGGGTGAATACCGCTCCGAAATCACTCAGCCGATGCACAGCCTCGATGTAGTTATTGAGGTCCGGAGACACATGCCATCCGGCCCGGATGTATGCGGTCAGATCGCCGGGTGCGAACGCTGTCGCCCGCCGGTGGTCGATACTCACATAGTCTGGCGTTGTCGCGGGAAGTTGGCGCCGGTTGAGTGCGGCATTGGCCCGCACGATGATCGACCACGTGTGCGCGTGGGCCGCCGCGTCGCCTGCGAGATACCGACGATCGAGCTCCGTGAAGGCCGCGTCGATATCGTCGGCATCGAATGCGATGGCCGCCGTGATCTTTTCATTCGCGTTGACCTCACCAACCCCGATTAACTCCGTGACAAACGCCTCGGACCCTTGATCGCGGAACGCGAAGCGGACACGACTGAGGACGAGGTACTCGCCGCGGGTCGCGACGACAGTCGATGTGACGCTCGCGATCGAGAGATCGGCAAAAGCTTGCATGTCTGAAATCTGAGCAGCTAGACCATGTCGGACACCGGCGCCCACGACCCGACGACGATCGTCTTGGAGGAAGTCGTCGGCCACTAAGTCTGATATGGCGTCCCAGTCGCCGGCTGCGAGTTGCACGAAGTAGCGCTCGCCTACTCGACTTGCCGCGTTTTCCAGCTGGAGAGCTCGCCGGCCGAGTTCGTCGAACCTCGCGAGAGCGGCGTCGAGGTCGGCCTCGTCGAACATTTCGGTGTGGCTGACCACGTCCCCGTCGAACATCAGCAAGACGACTTCCCGCCATTCGGCGTCGAAACCCTCGTGCGAGGTTCCGTATGCCGCGTGGGTCACGACCGCCCCGAGGTTGCTAAGCCGATGCACAGCCTCGACATGAATCTTCATGTCGGGAGCAACATCCCACGTCGCAAGGATGTACTCAGCCATCTCGCCGGGCGGGAATGCTCGACCATGCCGGTGGTCGATCGTCACCCAATCCGACGCTGTCGGCGGCAGCTCATGTCGGTTGAGTCTGGCGTAGCCGAACGCCACGAGCGACCATGTATGCGCATGGGCAGCCGCTTCGCCTGCGAGATAACGGCGATCGAGCTCCTCGAAGGCGGCGTCCATGTCGTCGAGATCGAACACGATGTGGGCCGCGATCCGCTCGTCGGCGTCTACGTCGAGTATGTCTAGAGCCTCGACGTGGAACGCCTCCGGTTGCTCGCCGGCCGAGGATCGCATGCAACAGAGGACGAGGCGCTCCCCGCGGGTCGCGATGGCGGTCGAAGTTATGGCTTCGGTCCCCACGTCCGCGATAGCCCGCAAGTCAGCGATTTCGGCATCGCGACCACGTCGAATTCCGGCGTTCACGACCCGCCGACGATCGTCGGTCGAAAAGTCATCGGCCAGCATCTCCGCCATGGCGTCCCAGTCGCGGGTAGCGAAGTGCTCTATGTAGCGATCGCGCACTCGGCTTGCCGCGTTCTCCAGCCGCGGCGCCGACCGAGCTAGTTCCTCGAACCTCGCGATCGCAGCGTCGACGTCGGCCTCGTCGAAGATCTCACAACGGCTCACAAGGTTGCCGTCGACCACGATGACGTTGATCATTCGCCACTCGGCGTCGAATCCCTCCCTTGAGGTTCCTGCACCCACATGGGTGGAAACCGCGCCGAGGTCGGTCAGCCGATGCACGGCCTCCAGGTACGTGCTGATGTTCGCGAGCCCGTTCAACGTTTCGCGGAGGTAGGTGACTAACTCGCCTGACTCGATCATTGCGAGTTGGCGGTGGTCGACATTCACCGCGTCCGGGACGGTCGCGGCGACTTCGCCGCGATTGGCTGCGGCATACCCCTTCGCGATAGCCGACCATGTGTTCGCGTACGGTGCCGCTTCGCCGGCGAGGTAGCAGGCGTCGAGCTCCTCGACCGCGGCCTCGAAGTCGTCGAGGTCGAACACGATGTGGGCCACGATCCGCTCGTCAGTGTCTACCTCAACGATCCGGAGTAGCTCGGTGCGGTACGCATCGGGGCCCTTGTCCCGGCCCAAGAAGAGGTTGCGAACGAGGGCGAGGCGTTCTCCGCGGATCGCAAGGACGACTGACGTGACACTCTCAGTGCCGAGGTCACCGATCGTCTTCGCCTCAGTGAGCAACTTGGCGCGGCCATGGTGCTCGGAGTGGAGCCCGCTGCGTCGGTCTTCAATCCGAATGTCGTCGGCGACCACGGAACCGAATTCGTCCCAGCGCCTTTGGGCGCAGAGCTCGTATAGCCGAGCCTCGCTCCGGCTCGCGCTATTCTCGAGTACCGGTCGTGGGCTGTGCTTTCCGAGCCGAGCATAAGTGGCGTCGAGTTCAGCCATGGCGGCGTCGATGTCTTCGACGTCGAACACGACTTGCAGTGCGACCCGACCCTCCTCGTCGAGCCCGACGACTTGGAGCATTTCGTCCTGTGGCGCCCCGGAACTCAGGTCGGCAGTGCCGACCTTCAGCCGCGTGAGGGCAAGGCGTTCGCCGCGCACCGCGATGGGAACGAACCGGTATCGCACCATGCCCGTTTTCAGGAAGTGGCTCATCTGGTACGAGTACTCGCCAGATGGAAGGTCCGTTTGCGGATAGCCGACAATCTTCCGATGACTCTCGGCTGAGACGTGCGATGCAAACAGCTGCTCTGCCTCGTCCCAGGCCTCGCGGGCGGCCGCATCATTCAGCCTTGCGAGCGTCCGTACGCAAGTGTTGGCCGGCTCAACGTCCGGGGCTTCGGCTGAAGTTGAGGCAATTGGGACTTCGGCGCCAGTGTAGCGGCGTGCCTTCTCGGCAAGCGCCGCAGCGCCTTTCTGTTCGTACAGGTCAACCGCGTTTTCAGCGGCCGCTTTCGCGCCAACAATGTCGCCCACGGCGGTCAAGACCGTCGCCAGCGCCAAGCACGCATCGCCGTGATCGACCAACGCATCGGTGCGCCCGGCCATCGCGACCGCTTCCTCGGCCACCCGGCGCGCCTCATTGTGATCGCATTGACGTGCCAACAGCTGCGCTCGGACGGTGCGCCACGTGATCGACGCCTTCAACGCATGGCCAGCGAGACGCTCACTCTCCGCACACAATTCGTCGGCATCGGCGTCCCGATCCAACGCCAGACACGCTCGCGCCAACAACGCCGCCGTCTCAGCCGTGTCTGCGTCGAGCCCCATCCGACGAAAACCGTTGTAGGCCCGACGCAACGGCGTTTCGGCGGCCGCCGGATCGTCGGCGACCAGCTCGACGATTCCGGCGAACTGGTCAACCTCGAGCAACGCATGCCGCATCCCGAGTTCAGTGAGCGACCGTCTCGCAGAATCGATCAACTGACGACCCGCGGCGGCACGACCGCGAAAGGCGTCCAGCACCCCCTGGCACCTCGTCGACGTCGCCTCCACCACCGGAGACCCTGTTGTGATGCGAAGCAGCCGAACGACATCGAGACACCGCCCGCCCGCCCGCGGAACCGGGTTCGGGCCCCACAACGCCGCAAGTGGGGCGTTCGCCAGCACGGCATTGACCAGGCGGTGTTCACGCGCACGCCGCGCCGCAGTCAGAGCCTGGTCCAGGGCGGTCTCGCAATCGCCGACTCGCCCGAGCCGGCCCAGGCACCCGGCCCGCACCGTGTGCGCCTTGGCCTCCCCCGCCGCATCGTCCAATTCGGCGAGCTTCTCTGCCGCCGTTGCCACGGCGGATTCGATCTCATCCAAACGCTCGGGATCAGTGAGCATCGACAACTGGCCATCGAAACACGTACCCCAGGCGGCCAGCCGGACGGAATCGCTCGCTGCCTCCTGCAATTGCGACACCGCGCCCGTCGCCGAAACCACATCGCCGGCTGCGAGCAGCGCCTCGCAGCGCGCGATCAGCAGATCGTCGCGGTCGGGCAACTCATCATCGAGTTCCTCGAGCGCATGCAGCGCCTTGTCGTAGAGGTCGCCCGCGCCCTCGTAGGCCAACCGTGCCATCGCCTGGTCGGCGGCACGGCGGCAGTAATCGACGGCCTTGGCGGCGTTTCCCGCCCACGCACATTCGAAGTAGTGGTGCGCAAGTTCGGCCAGCAGTTCGTCGTCGTCGCCAGAATCGCTCTCCAGTGTCACGGCGATGCGCTGATGCAGCCGCATGCGACGCACGGATGCGAGCTCGGCCATCAGCGACTGCCGCACCAGGGCGTGGTTGAACCGGTAGTGACCGCCCGGTTCTTCGATGACGATGCCGGCCTTACACGCTTCGTCGAAAGCATCGACAAGGTCCTGGTCGAGCACCCGCTCGACCAGCTCGAGCGCGAATCGGCTGCCGATGACCGCTGCGGCTGCCAGTGCCTTGTTCGTCTCCGGTGAGAGTCGAGACAGCCTGCGGCTCACCGCTTCCCGAACGCCCTGCGGAAGCGTGCTCGGATCCCACCGGCCGCCGCTCTCATCGACATGGCGCAGCGCCTCAATGAGGAAGAACGGATTGCCGCCAGTGACCGACGCCAACGCTCGGGCGAGTTCTTCGTCGTCATAACCCGCCTCGGCGACATATGCGCTCACGTCGACCTCATCGAGGCCGCTGAGCTGAAGGCGACTGGCGGAGCCGTCGCGGTGAAGATCGGCGAGCATCGCCGCCAGAGGGTGCGACCGGTCCAGGTCGGTACTTCGGTATGTGCCGAGGATCTGCACACGGGCGTGCTCGCCGAAGCGCAGAAGATGGCGCAGCAACAGCAGGGTTGGTTTGGCCGCCCAATGAAGATCGTCGAGAATCACGACGACGGGTGCGGTCGTGGACGCCAGCGCCAGCAGCGCGACGACGGCGTCGAAAAGTGCGTAGCGTTCGGTGTCCGGGTCGGCGCGCGCACGCGCGGCCAGGTCGGGTAGCACGTCGACCAACCCGGGAACCAACGGCAGCAGTGCTTCCACGCCGCGCAATCCCCTCAGCCGGCCGGAACTGAGGCAGGGCATCAGCGAACGCAGTGCCTCGGTGAACGGCTGATACGGCGCCCCGAGATCCTCGTCGCAGCGGCCGTACAGGACGACGGCGCCGTGCTCGTAGGCAAGCCGCGACCACTCGCCCGCCAGCCGGGTCTTGCCCACGCCCGGTTCGCCGGCGATCAGCACCGCGCGCGTGCCGGCGGCCTCTGAGGTCTGCCACGCGGCGAAGAGTCCTTCGAGCTCGCGGCCGCGTCCGACGAAGGGCCCGGCGCCGGTGAGGGCTGCGGGCACGGGCGGTCGTTCCATCGGCACTTCGCTCGACGGCGCGGCCGCATCATCGTCGGCGGTCATCAATCGGAGCTCGAAGACGTGCTCCGGCCGCGCCAGATTGCGCAACTGGCGCATCCCGAGATCGGCCAACACGACATCGTCGGACAACGAGTCGATGACGAGTTCGGCTGTCGCGCCCGAGCACAGAATCTGGCCGCCGGTCGCCAGCGACCGGAGCCGGGCGGCGCGATTGACCGCCCGACCGAAGTAGTCACCGTCGCGCAACTCCACTTCTCCGGTGTGTAATGCCACGCGGATGCGTATCGGTTCTTGCAACGCCCACGGCTCGTGTCGGATCGCTTCTTGCAGTTCGATGGCGGCGGCGGACGCCGCTGACGGCCGGTCGAAAACCGAGAAGGTGGCATCGCCCTCGCCGCGCGTCTTGACGAGTCGACCTCCGCGAGAAGTAACCACCTGTTCGACCAACTCGTCGTGTCGGGCCAGTGCCAGCGCCATCGCGTCGGGATCTGCCTCCCATGCTGCGGTCGATCCCTCGATGTCGGTGAGTAGAAACGTGACAGCGCGGGTCACGGTCTGAAGATGTTGTGACACAGGACTTTCCAGGGTCCGGTCTTGAGCGACGATAGCTGCGTCGAGCCGGCGAAGGTCGGGTCCGGGGTCAACACCAAGCTCTTCAGCGAGCACCGACCGTGCCCGCTGATAGGCGCCGAGGGCTTCGCCTTGCCTGCCGGCGCGGTAAAGCGCGAGCATCAGGTGGCCCCAACGCCTCTCGCGCAGGGGCGCGTCGGCGACCGCGGCTTCGAGCTCGCCGATGATCTCGGCGGCACGGCCTGTTGCAAGCAGTGCGTCGGCCCGGTCCTCGACCAGGGCGGCATGGCTTTCGATCCAGCGTGTCTTCTCCGACGACCCGCGTGTGCCGTCCGGCAGCTCAGGGACACCGCGCCAGAGCGCCAGCGCTTCGTCGAAGTGGGCTACCGCCTGGCCCGCATCACCGGCAGCCAGTGCGTCGCGACCCAGCTTCGCGGCCGCCTTGTAACGAATGGCGTCGACTTCGGTGGTGCGCAGACTCCACCCCGTGCCTTCCGTCAGCACGAAGCCGTCCCCGAGGGCGCGTCGCAGAGCGGAGATGTGGGTCTGCAGCGCCTTGGTGGCGGTGCGCGGTGGATCGTCGCCCCAGAGCAGTTCGACGAGCGTCGCTGCCGACACCACCGAATCGCCGTGCAGGCCGAGCACGGTGAGGATCGCCCGAGGCTTGGCGCCCGGGATGGTGACCGGCAGACCGTACTGCCGGACCTGGAGAGGCCCCAGAACGCCCAGCTCCACCTGTTGAAGCGTAATCACATATGGATCGTCTGACGGCCGATTCAACATGCGGTCAAGGGCGGGTAAAGACGCGTTGAGCTGGGTCATTGCGGTGTCAAGGAAACAAGGGGCCGCCAGGGCTGCTCCCGGGTGTGGCAGGCTCGCGGTGTGGACCTGCCGGCGCCGGATCCTGACCTCGCGCACCTGGCCGATGTCGTGCCGTCGGTGCTCTCGGCGATGGGCGTCGCGGGCTTCGACAACCGCATCGGCCTCACCGGCGACATCGCCGGGGCGTGTGTCCTGCTGATCGACGGACTCGGCGCCGAACTGCTCGACACCTACGCCGCCGATGCGCCGGTGTTGGCGGGTCTTCGCGGCCAGAGGCTCACCGTAGGATTTCCCTCGACCACCGCCGCCGGACTCGCGGCGATCGGCACGGGCTGCTCGTCCGGCGAGCATGGATTCGTCGGCTATTCGTTCCGGCTGCCGGAAACCGGCGTGATCAACGCGCTGCGCTGGCGGCCGCACCCGTGGGGCGAAGACCTTCGGAGCACGGTGCTTCCCGAACAGGTGCAGCCCCGGCCGACCACCTTCGAGCGGGCCGCGTCGGTGGGCGTCGCCGTCAACGTGATCTCCGGCGCCGAGTTCACCGGCTCCGGGCTCACTCGCGCCGTGCTGCGCGGAGGGCGTTATGTGGGCGTGCACGCGCTCGGCGACCTTGCGTCTGCCGTCCGGGATACTCTGTCGGACAACGGATTCTGCTACGGCTACCACAGCGAACTCGACATGCTCGGCCACCTGCACGGTCCCGGGTCACCGCCGTGGCGCATGCAGTTGCGCCAGATCGACCGGCTCGTCGAGTCGGTGGTCGAAGCCCTGCCGGCCGGCGGCCTGCTGGCCGTGGTCGCCGACCACGGCATGGTCGAGGTCTCCGAAGCCGAGACCGTGGATGTCGACGCCACCCCCGCTCTGCTCGACGGCGTACAGGCGATCGGCGGAGAGCCGCGGGCTCGACATATCTATATAGAGGACGGCTCCCGAAGCGATGTGCTCGATACGTGGCGCGCCACGCTGGGCGAGCGGGCATGGGTGCTCTCACGCGAGGAGGCGATCGAGGCGAGGTGGTTCGGCGAGCGCGTCAGCGATGCGGTGTGGCCCCGCATCGGCGACGTCGTAGCGGCCGCCCGGGGCGCGGCGGCGGTGGTCCGGCGCAGCGTCGAGCCGCTGGAATCGTCGCTGATCGGGCACCACGGCTCGCTGACCTTCGCTGAGCAGACGGTTCCGTTGCTGCTGGCGTACGGCTGAGCTGCGCTCGCACTTTCGGCAGACCATACTGAAAAGGACTTATTTCCAATTGGTTTCGCTCGCACGCGTGCGCGGTGTAAATCAAACCGTCTGTCGGAGCGCATAATCCACCTTTGGCAACCGACGTTGCTAAGCAGATACGAAAAGCCACGATCCGCAATGATATTCGTGAAGTACGCAATAGAACGCACAGGTTGTGAACGCTGTCACAGAATTTGGTGACACTGCAACGCCACTTGTAACGTCCCGGCGCATGTTTGCTCTTGCCACGCTCTTGACGCTTGTGAACCAAGTGTCGGGCACGCCGTACGTCTCGGGCGGTGACTCCCCTGCCGGTACGGACTGCTCCGGCCTGGTGTCCTGGGTGACGAATGCGGCGACCGGTCGGCCCGTCTATGGCGACCGGTTCAACACGGGAAACATCGAAAGAGAGCTGCTCGAGCGCGGGTTCCAGTACGGCACTCAGCCCGGTGCGCTGGTGGTCGGCTGGAACAGCGGCCACACTGCGGCCACGCTCCCCGACGGCACCCCGGTCTCGTCCGGTGAGAGCGGCGGGGTCAAGATCGGCGGTGGCGGGGCCTACCAGGACCAGTTCACCAACCACATGTTCCTGCCGGTGCCGCCCGAGCAACCGATGGTCCCCGGCGCGCCGCCCGCACCCGTGGTGATGATGGCCGGGCACCAGCCCGCGCCGCCGGCCCCGCCCGTGGCGCCTCCGCCCCCTCCGCCACCGGCGAACCCGTTCGCGCCGCCGCCTCCCCCTCCGATGGCTCCCCCGCCGCCCCCGGCACCGGCACCGCCACCGGCGAACCCATTGCCGCCACCGCCGACGAACCCGTTTGCGCCGCCGCCGCCAGCACCCCTGCCACCGGCCTGACCGAAGCGCCCGCCCGGATAGCCTCTGCGGCGTGATCGTGCTTCTTCCGCCCTCGGAGACCAAGCGCTCCGGAGGTGATGGGCCACCGCTGCGCCTGGAGTCGCTCAGCTCGCCGGAGCTGGAACCGCTGCGCACCGAGTTGCTCGATGAGCTGGTGAAGCTGACGCGAGACCGGTCGGCGTGCCGCCGTGCACTCGGCCTGTCAGACGCGCAGGACGCCGAGGTCGACCGCAACGCGCAGCTGCGCAGCGCACCGACGCTGCCCGCGATCAACCGCTACACCGGTGTCCTCTACGACGCCCTTGATGTGGAATCGCTGCGGGGCGCCGCCGCGAGCCGTGCCCGGGCCCGACTGGCCGTCGGTTCGGCGCTGTTCGGACTGCTACGCGCCGACGATCCGATACCGGCGTACCGGCTTTCGGCCAGCTCGAAGCTGCCGGGGCGGCCGACGTTGGCCGCGCGGTGGCGTCCGCTGCTGGAGCCCGTGCTCACCCGGCTGGCCGCCGACGAGCTGATCGTCGACCTGCGGTCCGGCTCCTACGCGTCGCTTGGTCGGCTGCCCGACGCGGTCCGCGTCGACGTGGTCGCCGAGCACCCAGACGGTAGACGTACCGTCGTCACCCACTTCAACAAGGCGCACAAGGGGCGACTCGCGCGCGTCCTGGCCACCAGCCGAGCCGAACCCGACGATGCGGCCGGGGTTGCCGGCGTCGCGCGGCGCGCCGGGATGCGGGTGGAGCGACGCGGCGGCGATCTGACCGTCGTGGTTGCGGCCTGACGCGTCAGACGTCTTCGATCCAGTCGCTGGTGTAGAACTCCGCGGGGTTCTGGGAGAAGGCGTCGGGACGGGTGATGAACACCCATACGCCGGTTGCGCCCGGTTCGACGGCGTCGTTCAGGGTGACGGCGCCGTAGCCCGCCCCGTTGATCTGCAACACGCCCGCCGCCACTCCGGGGTCGCCGCCGTGGCAGGTGGCCGCCGACGACCGCGGTGACTGGATGAGCCGGACGTCGTAGCGCATGTTCGGTATCGCGGTGTTCATCTCGACATCCGCGGAAACGCCCGAACCACTGGTGCGGATGACGCTGGTGGCGCGCGCGTAGCCGGTCGGACCGTTGAATTCGGTCGCGCTGAAGTCGCAGCGTCGCAGGACTTGATTCAACGGAACGAACGTGCCGCCCCGCACGGCACCGACGGGCCCGTCCGCCCCGGCGCTGCCGGTGCTGTTCGCCAGTCCGAGGGGCGCGGCCACGGCGACCGCGGCGGCCAGGGTCATCAACCGGATCGATCGGCGCATGTCTGCCTCCCCGTTCCTCATCCGCGGTGGTGTGCTTTGCTCACGGGATTGACCTCCGTCGCTACGGTAAACCACAGATCACAGTCCCGGACCAGTTCGGCGGGTGTTTGGCGCGACCCTGACCGCGCCGTACCGTTGAGGTATGACGGTGTTGCCGGATCTGGGTGCCGTGCGCAAGAGCCTTGGCCGCGGCTTGTTCGGCATGGTTGCCGGACCCGACGGCCCTGCCAATCGCACGCGCATCCACGACACCCCCGGACCGCGCTGGTTCGCCGACGACCGGCCGATCCGCCGGGTGCACGCTGACGCCTCGATGTTCGTGGGCGGTCTCCGCGCGTTGTTGCTGCAGTCGCTGCATCCGTTGGCGATGGCGGGCGTCGCCGAACACTCCGACTACCGCGGTGATCCGTGGGGCCGGCTGCAGCGGACGAGCACCTTCCTGGCGGTGACCACCTTCGGGCCCGCCGACGAGGCTCAGCGCGCGGTCGACCGCGTCCGCGGCATCCATCAACGGGTGCGCGGCGTCGCTGCGGACGGCAGGCCCTACCATGCCGCCGACCCGCATCTGCTGGAGTGGGTGCACATCGCCGAGGTCGACAGCTTCCTGCTCGCGCACCAGTTGTACGGCGAGACGCCACTGGACCAGGCCGGCCGAGACGGCTACGTCGCCGACACCGCCCTGGTGGCATCGGCGCTGGGCGTCGCCGACCCGCCGCGTAGCGAGAAAGAGCTGGCCAAGCGGATCGAGCGGTTCCGGCCGGAACTGCGCGGCACCGCCGCCGCCCGCGACGCCGCCCGCTTCCTGCTGCTGACTCCTCCGCTGCCGATGGCGGCCAGGGCCCCCTACGGGATACTCGCGGCGACGTCGGTGGCGATGCTGCCGGCCTGGGCGCGAATGCCGCTGATGCTGCCGTATTTTCCGCCGGTCGAGGCGACCGTGATCCGACTGTCGGGTCGTGTTCTTGTCGGCGGGATCCGATGGGCGCTGACCGCGGAGCGCGGCGGTTAGTCCCGGCACTCCACGACGTCGTATTCACCGTCCGCGTACCGGGACCTGATCAGCTTCTTGTCGAACTTGCCGACGCTGGTCTTGGGTACTTCGTCGATGAACGTCCAGTACTCGGGCAGCCAGAACCGGGCGACCTTGTCGCTCAGGTGTTTCCGCAATTCCGCGGCGGTAATGGCTGCGTCGCTGCCGAGGACGACCGCCGCCAGCGGGCGCTCCTGCCACCGGTCATCCGGTACGGCGACGACAGCGGCCTCGAACACCGCGGGATGCTCCGTGATCGCCAACTCCAACTCCACCGACGAGATCCACTCGCCACCGGACTTGATGACGTCTTTGGCGCGGTCGGTCAGCGTGATGAATCCCTGCGGATCGATGCGGCCGACGTCACCGGTGCGCAACCAGCCCGCGTCGAACTTCGACGGGTCGGCGTTCTGATAGTAGGAGCCGGTGATCCACGGTCCTCGAACCTCGATCTCGCCCACCGCTTTTCCGTCATTGGGCAACACGGCGCCGTCGTCGTCGACGATACGGATCTCGACCCCGCACAAGACGCGGCCCGCCGAGGCGCGCAGCGTCCAGTGCTCCTCACCGGTGACCTCCGGCGGCGGTGCGGCGGTGGCCGCCAGCGGTGAGGTCTCCGTCATCCCCCATGCCTGGCGGATCTCCACGCCGTACCTTTCCTGATATTCCTTCATCATCCCGAGGGGCACGGCCGAACCGCCGCAGGCGACCCGCTTCAGGGAAGAGATGTCGCGCTCGGGGTTGGCGTGCAAAAACTTCAGGACGTCGTTCCAGATGGTCGGCACCGCAGCAGCGACGGTGGGCCGGTGCCGTTCGATCATGTCGACCAACGGAGCGGCCTGCAGGAAGCGGTCGGGCAACACCAGGTCCGCGCCGGCCATCATGGCCGCATACGGTTGCCCCCACGCGTTCGCATGGAACATCGGCACCACCGGCAGCACCCGGTCACCGTCGACGAGGCCGAGGTTGTTGGCCGCGCACACCGCCATCGAATGCAGATAGCTCGAGCGGTGGCTGTAGACCACACCCTTCGGGTTACCGGTCGTGCCGCTGGTGTAACACATTGCGGCAGCGCTTCTCTCGTCGAGTTCGGGCCAGTCGTAGTCCAGCGGCTGCCCGTCGAGGAGGTCGGCGTAGCGGATGACGGTGTGACCCGACGCGCCGAGCTGGGAAACGTCGCCGTCGCCGACCACCACCACCGTGTGCACGGTCGTCAACTGCGGCAGGATCGGCGACAGCAGCCCGGCCAGCGACATGTCCACCAGCACAACCGAATCCTCGGCCTGGTTGGCGATGAACGCGATCTGCTCATCGGCCAGTCGGATGTTGAGCGTGTGCAGCACCGCCCCCATGCACGGCGCGGCGAAGTAGGCCTCCAGGTGTTCCTGGTTGTTCCACATGAACGTGGCGACCCGCTGCCCGTCGGTCACCCCCAGCGCGCGTAGCCCGTGCGCGAGCTGCGCAACCCGTGTTCCGAATTCGCCGTAGCTGATCTCCCGGTGTCCGCCGGGTGTCGCGGTGATCACCTTGCGGCTCGAGGACCACCGGGTGCCGTGCCGCAGAATCCCCGTCACGGTCAGCGGAAAGTCCTGCATCGTACTGTCCATGGCATCATCTCCCCAGGCGCCGGCTCGATAGCGCCATGATGGCCGATGTGGGCGCGCTCCGACGGGAAACCGAGCAAGGGGCCGCGAGCGTGGCGGCTGAAACAGCCGACTGCGCCTACGGTTTGGCCTACCGTAAGCCGGGTGGAAGCACACCCGGCAAAAGCCCCCGGCCTGGTGGCGGTCGAGGCACTGCGCTCAGGCGACCCGATCGTCGATGTCAACGGTGGCGGTCAGCACTACACGGTGTTGGAGGCGAAGGACTTCGGCGAGGGCTGTGTCGTCCTCGAGCTGGAGTCCAAGGCCAACGACGAACTGCGGGTGATCGAGATGACGTTCCCCGCCGGATACCAGATGGAAAGATCGCCGCGCCGACTGCTGTAGACCGCCGTCGATGTCGCATCGAGATGGGAGTGCCCGATGTTGGGCGACATCCGTGAGTTGACCGATTCGCCCGAGGCGTACGCCGAGGAACTGCGCAGGCGGTGGGGCGGGCTGCTGAGCTACCGCTACATCGGCCGCAGCTACGCGCAGATGGACCTCGTCGACGAGGACAACACCGTCACCGTGCGCCGCGATATGCGCGACGCCGCGGGTGGGCTGCTGTTCGCCGTGCTGGGCATCTGCGCGCCCGAGAGCGGGCACATGTCCGATCTGGAGGCCGTGCCCAACCCGGTGATCCATTCCTGCCAGTTGCTCGATCCCGGCCTCGACGTCCGTTGCATCGAGGTGGTGTCCGAGGAACTACGGGTCGGCCGCCAGATGGGTTACAGCCGGGCGAAGATCGTCGACGCCGATCAGCCCGACCGGGTCCTTGCGCTGATCGAAGGGCAGGGCGTCAGCATCGGCACGCCGCCGGAAGGACTGGACCGGATGGAGGCCAATCCCCTCGAGGTGGTCGACTCCCCCGACCTGCCGCCGCTGTGGCAGGTGTTCGGCGGCCACCGCAGACCCGACGGTCGCTGGGGCCTGCCGGAGTTGTCGGTGGAGGTGGCGTCGCCCGACGCGGCGCTGCACGTCGGGCCGCAGTTCGTCATCCTCGAGACGGCGGCGATCGACGCCGCGGCCGGCGTCGCCGGCACTGACCGCCTGCACGGGGTGTCGTGCCATGTCATGTTCATGGCCCGCGGCAAAGCCGGCCCGTTCCGGGTGGACACCGAACCGGTACCCGGGCCCGACGGCACCGTCGCGGTACGGGTGCTGATGCGCGACGAAGGCGTGGACGACCGCGTCACCACCGCCGCGTCGTACGTATTCCGGGTGGCATAGCCGAAAACGGCGCCGACGCGCCATGAGACACTTCGGACATGGTTGTCGCAATCGCCCGCCCCAAGCTCGAAGGCAACGTCGCTGTCGGCGACGATCGTCGGATCGGGTTCGCCGAGTTCGGCGCTCCGCAGGGCCGCGCCATCTTCTGGCTGCACGGCACCCCCGGGGCCCGGCGCCAGATCCCGATGGAAGCGCGTGTCTACGCCGAGAAGGCCAACATCCGGTTGATCGGCCTCGACCGGCCCGGTATCGGATCGTCGACCCCGCATCGCTACGACACCGTCGTCGCGTTCGCCGACGACCTGCGCACCATCGCCGACACCCTCGGCATCGACAAGATGGTCGTCGTCGGCCTGTCCGGCGGCGGCCCGTACACGCTGGGCTGCGCCGCGGCGATGCCCGACCGGGTGGTCGCCGCCGGTGTGATCGGCGGCGTCGCCCCCACGGTCGGTTCCGACGCGATCACAGGCGGCCTGATGGGCAACCTCGGGACCCGCGTCGCGCCGCTGCTGCAGTACGCGGGAACGCCGATCGGCCTGGTCGCATCGGCACTCATCCGGTTCATCAAGCCGGTCGCCTCCCCGGCTGCCGACCTGTACGGCCGGGTCTCCCCGGAGGGCGACCGCCGACTGCTGGCCCGCCCGGAGATCAAGGCGATGTTCCTCGACGACCTGCTCAATGGCAGCCGTAAACAACTGGCCGCGCCGTTCTCCGACATCGTGGTGTTCGCCCGCGACTGGGGTTTCCGGCTCGACGAGATCAAGGTGCCGGTGCGCTGGTGGCACGGCGACGCCGACCACATCGTCCCGTACGCGCACGGGCAGCACGTGGTGTCCAGGCTCGCCGACGCCGAGCTGTACCCGATGCCCGGCGAAAGCCACCTCGCGGGACTGGGCCGCGCCGAGGAGATCCTGCAGACGATGATGAAGGTCTGGGACGAGTACGCCGCCGACGAACGGTCCTAGGACGCCGATCGGGCGCAGGTAGTCGTGGCGCCTACGCTCCGCGGTTCAGCCAGCCGGTCACCGTGGCCAAGTCGCGGGTGTAGGCCATCAGGACGTCGTCGTGATACAGCGCTCCGCCGCTGATCCCGTCGGGTCCCTGCCAGATCACGTGTATTCGCACCGGAGGTCGGGTGTAGTAGTCGGCGCGGTCGGCGTCTCGGCGGTCCCATCCGGCCTCTACGGCGCGTTGGGACATCTCGTCGCGCGCGGTTGCCGTCATCGTGCTCCTCCTGTGTTTCACGGACACGGTATCGGAACGGCGGACCAAGTCCGCACGCGCGGCGCTACGACGCCATCGGCGCGAAGGTGACGACGAGCACGTCGCGACGCGCCGGTTTCGCCGCGTCCAGCGGCCGGATCGGCGTCACGCCGTGCAACGTACGCCGGTCGTCACCGAGCAACAGTGTGCCCGGTTCGCTCAGCGTGGTCGACAGCAGATGGCGGCCGTCGGCGGAAAACACCGAACTCTCGCCGCCCACCGCGTTGTCGCGCCCGATCAGCAGCGAGGTGACCAGGGTGACACCGTCGCGGTGCAGCCCTTCCGGGGTGGGATCGCCACCGTCTGATGTCGAGGCCAGAACACGGAACGGGGTGACCTTCACACTCCAGCGGGGTAGGTCGTCCAGCATCGTGGCCACCTGGCCCAGCAGCCGCAGAAACCGTTGCAGCAGTGGCTCTTCGACGAATGCGTCGGTCAGCGGCTCGAAGTGGCGGCTACGGTCGACATAGAGCGGGTTGGATGCCTGCGGCTGTACGAACGCGTCGTGCGGCATGGGGTCGATGGCGGCGTCGGCGGGGACGAACGCGAAATGTCCGTAGCGGCGTAGGCGCCGGGTGCCCAACTCTGCGGCGTAGGGATCGTCGGCCAGGGCGTCCCAGTGCCGGCCGAACCGCTGCCAGGCGTTCCGGTCGGCGCCGAGGCCCGCATCGAGTTCGGCCGCGGTCATCAGATATGCCCCGTCGGCGATCAATCGGTGCTGCGCCAGTGTCATCTCGCCGCCGGAATACCCGCGTGTACGCGGATTGAACGCGGCGAGGGCTCAGCTCAGCGCCCGGCGCAGCATGTGCATCGCGACGGTGGTGGACCGCTCGCGGATGTCAGCGCGGTTGCCGGGCAGCCGCAGCGTCCTGGTGACCGCGGGGCCGTCGGCCAGCTTGACACTGAAACACACCGTGCCCACCGGCTTTTCGGCTGTCCCGCCGCCCGGACCGGCGACGCCGGTGATCGCGACGGCGGTGTCCACGCCGAACCTGCTCAACGCGCCGTCGGCCATCGCCTCGGCGACGGGCTCGGAGACCGCGCCGTGCGTCTCGATCAGTGCGGGGTCCACGTCGAGCAGCCCGGCCTTGGCGTCGTTCGCGTAGGCGACCACCGCACCGGCGACGTAGGCCGACGAGCCCGCGAGGTCGGTCAGCCGGGCGGCCAGCAGCCCGCCGGTGCAGGACTCGGCGGTCGCGATGCGTCGACCGCCGAGCAGCCGGGCGACCTGGTCGTCGACGCGTGAGCCGTCCTCGGAGAAGATCGCCTCGCCGTGCCGCTCGCGCAGCAACGTCATCAGCTCGCCGTAGCTCTCGGCGGCATCGGGCTCGTAGCGGGCGACCACTTCGAGCTCGCCGCGCCGCAGGCAGGTGGTGATCTCAAGGCGGTCGAAACCGGTGAGGCTGCGCTCGGCGTCGCGCAACGTGTCGGCGAGGCCGGACTCCGGCAGCCCGAACATCCGGACCGTCTCCTGTCGGTACGCGGTGCGCCCCGCGATCGCCTCCTGGACAGCGGCCGTCTGCACCGCGATCGGCCACATCGGCTGCAGTTCACGCGGCGGCCCGGGCAGCACGACGATCGTCGGCTTGCCCGGCACCACCACTCCCGGCGCGGTACCGACCGGATCGATCACGTGTGCTCCGTCCGGCACGAGGGCCTGCTTGCGGTTGGCGGCGTGCACGGCGTCGGCGTCCACGTTGGGAAAGCGCGCCATCAGACGCGACACGATGTCGGCGATCATGACCTCGAGGCGGTTGTCCAACACCAGCTTTCGGCCGGCGAAGCGGGCCACCGTCTCGACGGTCATGTCGTCGGCGGTGGGGCCGAGGCCGCCGCTGGTGACGATCAGGTCCACGCCCTCGTCGGCCAGGAACCGCAACTGTGCCTCGATGTCGCCCGGCCGGTCGCCGCAGATGGTGATGTGCGCCAACTCGACACCCAACTCCAGCAGCCGATCCGCGACCCACGGTCCGTTGAGATCCTGTACCCGGCCCGTGAGGACTTCGGTACCGGTGACGACGATGCCCGCGCGTGCGCTCACGAGCTACGACACTACGGGTCGCCGAGTGTCGGGTTGACCGACGCCTCGGCGCCGCAAAGCGTTCGGGGCGCTACTTGTGCGGCACGTCGTTGGTCAAGCCGCCGTCCATGATGTACTCGGCGCCGGTCGAATAGCTGGACTCGTCGCTGGCCAGAAAGACGACGAACGTCGCGACCTCTTCGGGCTGGCCCGGGCGACCCAGCGGGATCCGCAACATGTTGTCCGGAAAGTGCTTGGTCATCGGCGTCCGGATGAACCCGGGATGCACCGAGTTCACTCGGATGTTGTGCGCGCCGAGCTCGAGCGCCGCCGACTTGGTCAGCCCACGCACTGCCCACTTCGAGGCCACGTACGGGTGCACCATCACGGCGCCGCGCAGCCCCTCGATCGAGGAGATGTTGATGATCGAGCCGCCGCCGGCGGCCTTCATCGCCTCCACCGAGTGCTGCATACCCAGGAAGGTTCCGGTGAGGTTGACGTCGATGACCTTCTGCCACTTGGCCATGTCGAACTGGCCGATCTGGCCCAGCGCCACCGTGCCCGCGTTGTTGACCAGCACGTTGAGCTTCCCGAACTCGTTGACGGCGGTGGCCACGGCGGCTTCCCACTGGTCGGCCTGTGTGACGTCGAGGTGGACGTATCGGGCGGACTCGCCGATCTCGTCGGCCAGGGCCTTGCCCTTCTCATCGAGAATGTCACCGATAACGACCTTGGCGCCCTCGGCCACCAGCGCCCGTGCATCGGCGGCGCCCATCCCCTGCGCACCGCCACTGATCAGTGCAACCTTGTCGTCCACGCGTCCCATGGGGCGTCAGGCTACCGCACGCTCCTGGCGAACTAGAACCTGTTCCAATTTGGCTGTGCAACACGCATACTGCTCGCCATGGCTATTCGTGTGGCGCTCGTCGGGACCGGCAACTGCGGCGGCCTCGCGCTGAAGCAACTCGTCAACGACGCGCGGTTCGACCTGACCGGGGTGTGGGTCTCATCGGATGCCAAGGTCGGTAAGGACGCCGGCGAGTTGGCCGGTTTGAGCGTGAGCACCGGTGTCACCGCGATCAACGACCTCGACGCGATCATCGCTGACAAGCCGGACTGCGTCGTGTACTGCGCGATGGGCGACACCCGATTGCCCGATGCGATGGCCGACGTGCGCAAGATCCTCGCAGCGGGCATCGACGTCGTGGGATCCGGTCTCGGCGTGTTGCAGTATCCGTGGGGAGTGATCCCGGACAAGTACATCCAGCGGGTGGAAGACGCTGCGCGAGAGGGTGATTCGACAGTCTTCATGACCGGTGTCGATCCGGGGTTCGTCACCGACCTGCTGCCGTTCGCGCTGGCCGGAACGTGTCAGAGCATCGAGCAGATTCGCACCATGGAGATCGCCGATTACGCGACCTACGACGGCGCGACGGTGATGTTCGACGTGATGGGTTTCGGTAACGAGATCGGCGACCTGCCGATGCTCTACCAGCCGGGTGTGCTGAGCATCGCCTGGGGCACGGCCATCCGTCAGCTCGCGGCCGGCCTGGGCATCGAGGTGGACGAGATCCGCGACGCCGTCGAACAGGAACCCGCTCCCGAAGACTTCGAGGTCGCGGTCGGCACCATCAAGAAGGGCACCGTCGCGGCGGTCCGTTTCCAGATCGAGGGCATGGTCAAGGGCAGGCCGGTGATCGTCGTCGAGCACGTCACCCGACTGCGGGAAGACCTGCGACCGGATTGGGCCCAGCCCGCGCAGCCCGGCGGGTCGTACCGCGTCGAGATCATCGGCGAACCGTCCTACGCCATGGACATCTGCCCGACGAGCCGCAACGGCGACCACAACTACGCCGCCATCCTGGCCGCGGCGGGCCGGATCGTGAACGCCATCCCCGACGTGGTCGCGGCCCCGCCGGGTATCCGGACCACCCTCGACATGCCGCTCGTCACCGGGAAGGGCCTGTACGCGGGTCAGTAGCATCACGAGTCACACCCTTCGACGATCGGCAGAACAGTTGCGATAAGGGTCCTGTAAACCGTCGATCGGTGTGACCCATGGGAGCGTCGACCCGGTCCGGGGCTGTCATCCAAGGGCTGAAACCGCCGGTGGTTAGGCTGGACCGCGCCATGCATGCGCAAACCGCAGCACCCGACCCGATCGCCGAGATCGCCGCGAGTCCAGCCGGGCCAGACGTGGGCGCGTTCTTCGATCTCGACGGCACGCTCGTCGACGGCTTCACCGCGACCGCGCACGCGGCCGACCGCATCCGGCGCAGGCAGGCTCGCATCGGCGAAGTGCTCGGCGTCGTCGAGGCGTCGGTGCGTTACCGGCTGGGCCGCATGCAGTTCGAGCGGCTTCTGACCCGCGCGGCGGGCTACCTGCGCGGCGAGTCGCTGGCTGAACTCGATGAACTCGGCGAGCGGCTGTTCATCGAGCGGATCGCGGCGCGCGTGTTCCCTTACATGCACGAGATCGTCCAAGCACACCAGCAACGCGGACACACGGTCGTGCTCAGCAGTTCGGCGCTGACCATCCACGCTGAACCGGTCGCCCGGTTCACCGGAATCGATCACGTACTGTGCAACCATTTCGAGCTCGACGAGGCCGGACGGCTCACCGGCCGGATCGCCAAGCCGGTCATCTGGGGACGCAACAAGTCCAGCGCGGTGCAGGCCTTCTGTGAGACCAATGACGTTGCATTGCAACGCAGTTACTTCTACGCCGACGGCGATGAGGATGCGGCGTTGATGGCCCTGGTCGGCAATCCGCGCCCGGTGAACCCACGCCCCGGCCTCGCCACGATGGCCGCCGAGAACGGTTGGCCGGTGCTGCGCGTCGAGGGTTCGGGCGACCGCAGGCGGGTGTCGCTTCGAAGGCTGATCGGATACGACTGACCCGTCGAGGAGCAAGCGTGCCAAGCAAATTCAACGACATCGCCGCCGTCGTCGCCACCAGTGACTATCCCGCCGCGCGTTCCTGGTACAGCCGAATCATGGGGCGCGGACCGGATCTCGAGCCGATCGAAGGCGTCGCCGAGTGGCAGATCACTGCGACAGCGTGGCTGCAACTCATCACGGATGCCGAGCGGGCCGGCAGGTCGGCGGTGCGCATCGGGGTCGACGACCTGACGGGGGTGGTCGCGGAGTTGGCCGGGGCAGGCATCGCGGCGGGCGAACCCGTCGACATCGCGGGCATGGTGAGGGTCGTCGACATCACCGATCCCGACGGCAACGAGGTGTCCTTCGTCGCCGACCTGCCGCCCGAATAATCCCAACCCCTACTGGCCCTGAGACCGGCCTGGCGGCTAAACTAGAACACGTTTCAATTTGTGGCGGCCCACCAAGGAGCAGGCATGCGCACCCCCATCTGTGACGACCTCGGCATCGAGTACCCGATCTTCGCGTTCACCCACTGCCGCGACGTGGTCGTCGCCGTGAGCAAGGCCGGCGGCTTCGGCGTGCTCGGGGCCGTCGGCTATACCCCCGAGCAACTCGAGATCGAGCTGAAGTGGATCGACGAGAACATCGGTGACCACTCGTACGGCGTCGACATCGTGATCCCCAACAAGTACGAGGGCATGGATGCGGCCGACCTGTCGCCCGAGGTGCTCAAGAAGACGCTGAACGATCTGGTGCCGCAGGAGCACATCGACTTCGCCAAGAAGGTCCTCGCCGATCACGGCGTGCCGGTCGAGCACAGCGACGACGACGCGTTGCAACTGCTCGGCTGGACCGAGGCGACCGCAACCCCGCAGGTCGAGGTCGCGCTGCAGCATCCGAAGTGCACGCTGATCGCAAACGCGTTGGGCACTCCGCCCGCCGAGATGATCAAGCACATCCACGACGAGGGTCGCAAGGTCGCCGCGCTGTGCGGATCGCCGTCGCAGGCCCGCAAGCACGCCGACGCCGGCGTGGACATCGTCATCGCCCAGGGCGGCGAGGCCGGCGGCCACTGCGGTGAGATCGGTTCGATCGTGCTGTGGCCGCAAGTCGTCAAGGAGGTCGCGCCGGTGCCCGTGCTGGCGGCCGGCGGAATCGGCAGCGGCGAGCAGATCGCCGCCGCGCTTGCGCTCGGCGCACAAGGCGCCTGGACCGGATCCCAGTGGGTGATGGTCGAGGAGTCGGAGAACAGCCCGGTGCAGCACGCCGCCTACGTCAAGGCCACCAGCCGCGACACCGTGCGCAGCCGGTCGTTCACCGGCAAGCCCGCGCGGATGCTGCGCAACGACTGGACCGAGGCGTGGGAGGACCCGAACAACCCCAAACCCCTCGGGATGCCGCTGCAGTACATGGTGTCGGGCATGGCGGTCGCCGCCACCCACAAGTACCCGAACGAGTCCGTCGACGTGGCGTTCAACCCGATCGGTCAGGTCGTCGGCCAGTTCACCAAGGTCGAGAAGACCTCGACGGTGATCGAGCGCTGGGTGCAGGAGTACCTCGAGGCCACCGGCCGGCTCGAAGCGATCAACGAGGCCGCTTCCGTTTGATTCGCGGCTCGGCCGCGGAGGTCTGATTCTCGGCTCGGCCGCGGCCGCCTGATTCGCCTGCACTGCCGTCGGCGTTTCGAGAGCCGGCGTTCATGGTGGCGTGGTACGCCGTACCCATGACGCATATCAGACGGTGGGGCGCGGTCTACATCCTTCTACTGCTGTTCGTCGGGTCCTGGGCCGGCCAGTTCGTCACGCAGCTGGCCGAGTTCACCAGTACCCAGCAGCAGCACGGCCAGCCCTTCCAGTGGGGCGAATACCTGCACCAGTTCTTCGCCAGCACTTTCGAGAACTGGCAGAGCGAGTGGCTGCAACTGATCTTCCAGGCGATCCTGTTGCTCGGGGCCAAGCACTGGCTGTTCAAGGTCGACGCCGAAGACCTCGAGCGCATCGAGGCCAAGATCGACGACATCAAGGACCGGCTGGGCCTGCCGACTCCCCCGCCCGGCCAAGAAGACCCCTCAAGCCCAGGCTGATGAACGTTCATCACCGCTCGAAGATCCGCCGATTATTCGAGCGGTAATGAACGTTCGCGGAGGTCTACTAGCCTGCGGTCCGCCGATTATGTAAGGTGACATACATAGTTCTGTCGAATGGAGGACATCGGCGCATGGCCAGTCATCGTGAGCGGATGGTCGCCTCCGCGGCGGTGCTGATCCGCGAACGCGGCGCGCACCCGACGGCGATCGCCGACGTACTCGCACACAGTGGTGCGCCTCGGGGTTCGGCCTATCACTACTTCCCCGGTGGGCGCACCCAATTGCTCTGCGAGGCTGTCGATTTCGCGGGAGCGTATGTCGCTTCGCAAATCGAGGAGGCGGACAGCGGCGTCGATGCGCTCGACGCGTTGGTGCTCGGTTTCCGAAAGCAGCTCATCGACAGCGAGTTTCGCGCCGGATGTCCGGTCGTCGCGGTGGCCGTCGAATCCGGTGCCAAGGGTGATCAACTCGCGCCGGTGGTCGAGCGGGCCGCGGCCGCGTTCGCCCGGTGGAACACGCTGATCGCCGACCGGCTGACAGCCGACGGCATCGCCACCGACCGCGCCGAGGAACTGGCGGCGCTGGTCTTGACCGCCGTCGAGGGCGCCATCGTCGTCGCCCGAGCGTCCCGCGACGTGAAGCCACTCGACCTCGTGCACCGCCAACTTCGGGCGCTTCTCGAGACCGCGACGGAAAGTGAGGCCGAGCGATGAGCGATGACTGGCAGCCCACCGCGTGCATCCTGTGCGAGTGCAACTGCGGCATCGTCGTGCAACTCGACGACCGCAAGCTGGTCAAGATCCGCGGTGACAAGGCGCATCCTGCGTCGCAGGGCTATACGTGCAACAAGGCGCTGCGGCTCGACCATTATCAGAACAACCGCGCCCGGCTGACATCACCGATGCGGCGCAGACCCGACGGAAGCTACGAGGAGATCGACTGGGATACCGCGATCGCCGAGGTGGCCGAGGGCTTCCGGCGCATCGCCGACGCCTACGGGGGCGACAAGATCTTCTACTACGGAGGCGGAGGGCAGGGCAACCACCTCGGCGGCGCCTACAGCGGCGCGTTCCTCAAGGCGCTCGGCTCGCATTACCGGTCAAACGCTCTGGCCCAAGAGAAGACCGGTGAGGCGTGGGTCGACGCGCATCTCTACGGCGGCCATACCCGCGGCGAGTTCGAACACGCCGAGGTGTCGGTGTTCATCGGTAAGAACCCGTGGATGTCACAGAGTTTCCCGCGCGCTCGGACCGTGCTCAACACGATCGCCAAGGACCCCGGTCGATCGATGATCGTCATCGACCCGGTCGTCACCGACACCGCGAAGATGGCCGACTACCACTTGCGCGTGCGACCGGGCACCGACGCCTGGGTCCTTGCGGCGCTGGCGGCGGTGCTGGTGCAGGAAAGCCTTTGCGACGAAGACTTTCTCGCCCAGCACGTGCACGGGGTGCAACCCGTACGCGACGCGCTGCATGAGGTGCCGGTCGGCGCCTACGCGTTGCGATGCGGGGTCGACGAGGAACTGATCCGCGCCGCCGCGCGACGCATCGGAACCGCGGGCAGCGTCGCGGTATTCGAGGATCTCGGCGTCCAACAGGCGCCCAACAGCACGTTGTGCTCGTATCTGAACAAGCTGTTGTGGGTCCTCACCGGGAACTTCGCCAAGCGCGGCGGCCAGCACCTGCATTCGTCGTTCGGGCCGCTGTTCCGGCATACGCCTGAGGTCGGCCGGACCCCCGTCACGGGTGCGCCGATCGTGGGCGGCTTGATCCCGAGCAACGTTGTGCCTCAAGAGATTGCCACTGACCACCCGGACCGGTTCCGGGCGATGATCGTCGAGAGCAGCAATCCCGCGCATTCGCTTGCCGACTCGGCGGCGTGCCGCGAGGCGTTCGCGTCCCTCGAACTGATGGTGGTCATCGACGTGGCGATGACCGAGACGGCGCGACTGGCGCACTACGTGTTGCCCGCCGCGAGCCAGTACGAGAAGTGCGAGTGCACGTTCTTCAATCTCGAGTTCCCGCACAACACCTTCCATCTGCGTCACCGCTTACTGGAACCGCTCGACGGCACGCTGCCCGAACCGGAGATCTGGGCCCGGCTGATGCGCGCGCTGGATTTCGTCGACGACGCCGATCTGCAACCGCTGCGGACGGCGGCGAGCGAGGGCCGGCAGGCTTACACGCAGGCGTTCCTCCAGGCGGTCGCCACCAGTCCCACGCTGGCCAAGGTGTTGCCGTTCGTCCTCTATGAAACCCTGGGACCGACACTGCCAGAAGGCCTTTCCGGTGCGGCAGCGCTGTGGGGATTGGCGCAGAAGGCCGCGATGAGCTATCCGGACGCAGTACGGCGGGCGGGCCACGCGGACGGGAACGCATTGTTCGACGCGATCCTGGAACGCCGATCGGGTGTGACGTTCACGGTGCACGAGTACAGCGACGACTTCGCGTTGATCAGCCACCCGGACCACAAGATCGCGTTACACATGCCCGAGATGCTCGAAGAGATCCGGGCGTTGGAGCTGCAGCGCCCGGATCTGGTTACCGCGGAGTTCCCGATCGTGCTGTCGGCGGGCGAACGGCGCGCTTACACCGCCAACGACATCTTCCGCGACCCGACGTGGCGCAAGCGCGACCGCGACGGCGCCCTGCGGGTCAGCGTTGAGGACGCCGAAGCGCTCGGACTCGTCGACGGCGGCAGGGCGCGGATCACCACGGCGGCGGGCTCCGGTGAGGCGAGCGTCGAGATCAGCGAGGCGATGCTGCCGGGGCATGCGTCGCTGCCCAACGGGTTCGGGCTCGATTTCGTCGACGACGACGGCCGGGCCCACACCACGGGCGTGGCGCCGAACTCGCTGACGTCGAGCGACTGGCGCGACGCATATGCCGGCACGCCGTGGCACAAACACGTGCCCGCCCGCATCGAGGCCGTCGAGCCTGCGGTTTCGGTGTAGCCGGTCTCGCCACGCGCGACCAACGGCACCGAAATCACTCATGCAGCAGTCGCTGCGTGGCCAGTTCCACGACTTCGCGTCTGCTGAGTTCGCCGTGGTCGGCAGCGATGAAGCGGCTTCCGATCGCCAAGGAGAACGCCAGCATGGCCCGGGCTTCGACGTCGTGGGCGTCGTCGACGAAGGTGCCGATGAGAGCGCGCAGATACTCCATCCGACGGTTGTCGACACGGCGCAGCCGCCTGGCGACCGTCCGATCGCGGCGGGCCCAGTCACGCACCGCCAGGTCGACCGGAAGTAGCTCCTTGGAGAACGTGAGCAAGCCGGCCTTGCGAACCTTGGCGCTGGCGTCTCCGCCCTCGGTTTCCACCCGGTCGAGCACGTCGTCGGTGCTTCGGCGCTCCCACGATTCCAGCAGGGCGCCGAGGAAAGCCTGCCGGTTGGCGAAATGCCAGTAGAAGCCGCCGCGGGTGACGCCCAACGCTTTCGCCAGCAGGTCCACCCGCACCGCGTCGGGTCCACCCGCTGCCAGCGCCTTCAGCCCAGCGTCGATCCACACGGCCCGCGGTGTCCGGGTCTGAGCGACCATCGTTTTCCCCTATGTGCTTACAGCCTTGACGCCACCTAGAATTCAAGCATACAGTGATGTATGTTTGGTGGTGAGCGACTCGACAACACAGCGCACGTCCGCCGGCCTTGGCGGATCCACGAATTCACCGAGGATTTCCGGGTTCTCGATGTCTGGGCGCTGCCGACGCCGGGCGGACGCGACGATTTCGGTGAACTGGTGGAGCTATGGCGCACATTCGATCCGGGCAGGAACTCTCCCATCGTGCGCGCTTTGTTCACCATCCGATGGTCGATCGGCAAGATGTTCGGGCTCGACACACCGGAGGCCGGATTGGGCGGACGCGTCCAGGCGCTGCGAGACAGACTCACCGCCGACTTACGAGACACCGCAACGCAACTGGCGACCTCTGACGCTCACTTTCAGCCGGTGTACATCACCGACGAGGAGTTCGCGATGGAGATCGCCAATCACACTGTCCACGGGGTGCTGCATGTCGGCTGGGTCGCCGACGTGCATGGCACACACCGCGGCCAGATGGCTGTTCTGGTCCGGCCCAATGGCGTGATGGGCCGGATGTACCTCGTAGCGATCGCGCCGTTCCGCCATCTGATCGTCTATCCGCTGATGCTGCGCGACATCGGCCGCCTATGGCAAGGCCGGTCGAGTGCAACGCGACAACCCGAGAGCAGGCCCCGATGACCAACACAGAAGCCACGGCCAACCGGGTCCGGCAGATCCCCGCGGTAGATCTATCCCGGACACCGAGCATGCTCGGCCGGATCGACTATGTGGACGCGTTCGAGGTCGACGTCCGTCGGCCGGGCGACTGCGGCGCCGAAGAGTGGATGCGGACGATATTGGAGGGCGCTCCACTGAGCATGCGAGCCCGACTGCTCTCGGCATGGTCGGCGATCGGACTCAAGCTGCGGCTGCCGGGATCCGACCGCTCCATACTCGGGTGGGACATCCGCGCGGGCGACGACGATTTCGTGCTGCTCGGTGCACCCTCGCGAATCGGAATGCCCGGCGAACTGTTGTTGCGCCGCAAGGAAGGCGGCTTGCTATTTCAAACGTTCGTGCGTCATGACAACTCGATCGTCCGCGCGCTGTGGGCGAGGATCGAGGCGTCGCACGTGAAAACTGTGCGCTCGCTTCTGGCTCGAGTCTGCGGCTAGGGAGCCGGCGGCGCGGGCGCCGGCGCCGGTGGCGCGGGCGAAACGGGTGCGGGCGGTGGAGGCGCCGGCAGCCACGGCAGCGCGGGAGCGGGCGGCGGGCCCGCGGGTCCGGCCGGTGAGATCGGCACGTTGGGCCCCGGTGCCTGCTCCGGAGAGGGCGTGTTCAGGGGGCGTTGCGCGAGACCCATGATCAACGCTTCCTTGCCGCTGATCTCCTGGCTCTGCACGGCGTGCCAGAGATCCTTGAGATAGCTGACCTTCGGGCGCTGGTTGGGCTTCATGCTCGGGTCCAAGGTGGTTCCCGGCGGGAGCGCCTCCGGACTCGGGAGGTGCGAAACACCTTCGGTGGGTGGCGCTGGCGGAGCATCACCGGGCGCAGGGGCCGGAGCAGCGGCCGCCACCACGGATGCGCTGCCCGCAGGCGGCGGTGGCGGCGGCGCGGGCGTTGCGGGATCGGCGAAGGCCTGCGGCGCGCCGAACAGCGCCGCGGCGATCCCCGCGCCCAGCAACGACAGCTTCTTCGGGTCGATCACGATCCTCACCAGGGCCCCCTTTCCGGGTGACCGTCGCACGACGGCACTGGCGCGTCGACGGCGTCACTGTTGCTTCGAAGAGTGTCGCAGAATTGTTACACCTGTGCCCGTTGAGTCGAGACGGTCAATATCCGCACCTTGCGGAACACGTTTCACTTCGCTTTCCGGCGGACTTTCGCCGAACCCGCCTCACCCTTCCCCAACTGTGGTGTAGCAATGCGATAGGGGAACTAGACCACGTCATGTGAGGAAAGCATCGATGCCGACTCCCAATCTCCCGCCCGGGTTCGATTTCACCGATCCCGACATCTACGCAGAGCGACTGCCGGTCGATGAGCTCGCCGAGATGCGCAAGGTGGCGCCCATATGGTGGAACGAGCAGACGAAGGGCAATCTGGCCTTCGGCGACACCGGTTTCTGGGTGGTGACCAAGCACAAGGACGTCAAGGAGATCTCGCGGCGCAGCGACGTGTTCTCCAGCAACGCGAAGACTGCGCTGCCGAGGTACCGCGACGAGGCCGACTCCGCGTCATTGGAGGCCGGCAAGGTTGTCCTGCTGAACCAGGACGCACCGCACCACACCCATCTGCGCAAGATCATCTCGCGCGCATTCACCCCCCGGGCCATCGAGTCCCTGCGCGAGGAACTGCGCGAGCGCGCGGCCAACATTGCCAAAACCGCTGCCGCCGAGGGTTCTGGCGACTTCGTCGAGCAGGTGTCGGCCGAGTTACCCCTGCAGGCGATCGCCGGGCTGATGGGCGTCCCGCAGGAAGACCGGATGAAGCTGTTCCACTGGTCCAATCAGATGGTCGGTGACCAGGACCCGGAATACAGCAGGAACGATCCGACGGCGGCATCGGTCGAGTTGATCACTTACGGCATGCAGATGGCCACGGAGCGGACCAAGAATCCGGGCGACGATCTGGTGACCAAGCTCGTGCAGGCCGACGTCGAGGGCCACAAGCTCTCCGACGACGAGTTCGGCTTCTTCGTCATACTGCTCGCGGTGGCGGGCAACGAGACGACGCGCAACTCGATCACCCAGGGCATGATGGCGTTCACCGAATTCCCCGACCAGTGGGAGCTGTTCAAGAAGGAACGACCCGCGACGGCCGCCGACGAGATCGTCCGCTGGGCGACCCCGGTCACCTCGTTCCAGCGCACCGCACTCGAGGACACCGAGTTGGCCGGCGTGAAGATCAAGAAGGGCGACCGGGTGGTGATGTTCTACCGCTCGGCCAACTTCGACGAAGAGGTCTTCGACGACCCGTACACGTTCGACATTCTGCGAGACCCCAACCCGCACGTGGGTTTCGGCGGCACCGGCGCGCACTACTGCATCGGCGCCAACCTGGCCAGGATGACGATCGATTTGATCTTCAACGCGATCGCCGACGAGATGCCGAATCTGCGGCCGCTGGCCGAACCCGAGCGGCTACGGTCGGGCTGGCTCAATGGCATCAAGCACTGGCAGGTCGACTACACCGGAGCGGGCAAGGCGTAGTCAGTAGTCGATGATCGAGCGCCAGTACTCCTCGGGTATCTCGGCGTTCGACCGCAGCACCATCGCCAGGCCGGTCGCCATCGCGATACCCAGCAGTCCCAGCCACAGACCGAAGAATCCGATGACCGCCCACAGCACGGCGGTCACCGTCGGCCATGGCGACAGCACTGCCAGCACGGGCGCGAAGAAGAAGCCGGCGCCGATGTACCACGCGGACCCGGCACGGTCGGAGATCAGCACGAAGCGCAGCCACCGCGGAATCGGTGTCGAAGCGGGCTCGACGGTCTCCATGATTCCTTCCTCTGCTCGATGGACACCTCCGACATTGCTCCCCTGAGGTAACCGGCGCAATTACCTGCGACGTAATGGCCGCGCCCATCGTGCTGGGCGACACTGGCAACCATGACCGCTGCGCGCGTGCAGACCCAGACGTTCGGTGCCTTGATGAGGGAATGGCGTCGTCGGCGCCGGGTCAGTCAACTGGACCTCGCCATCGCGGCCGAGGTGTCACCCCGGCACGTCAGCTTCATCGAGACGGGCCGGTCGACGCCGAGCCGGGCGATGGTGCTGCGGCTGGCCGACGTCCTCGACGTGCCGCGCCGCGAACAGAACCAGCTGCTGCTGGCGGCCGGCCTCGCCCCGGTGTATCCCGAGCGCTCCCTCGACGACCCGGAGATGGCCGCGGTTCGCGCGGGGATCGAGCGAGTCCTCGATGCGTACAACCCGTTCCCCTGCGTTGTGGTGGACCGGCGTTGGCAGATCGTGCGGGCGAATTCGGGGGCCGGCGTGCTGCTCGACGGTGTTGCGCCAGAATTACTGAAAGAGCCCAACGCCATGCGCATCGCCCTGCATCCCGACGGGCTGGCACCTCGCATCCGCAACCTCGGCCAGTGGCGACACCACCTCGTCGAGCGGCTGCGCCGCGAGGTCGCCGTCAGCGGGTCGAACGAACTGACCGCGCTGCTGGCTGAAATCGATTCCTACCCAGGTGATCCCGACGGCTCACCGGACGTCGGCGGCGTGGCGGTGCCGCTCGAGTTGTACGCGCCGGACGGCAGGCTGCTGAAATTCCTGTCCACCGTGACGACCTTCGGCACCGCGCTCGATCTGACCGCCGCCGAGCTGTCCATCGAGGCGTTCCTGCCCGCCGACGAGGTGACCGCGGCCGCGTTGCGGTGAAACCCGCCGTCGCGCCGGTAGTCCGACGGAACCGGGCATGTACGGCCGCCGACACCAATAGAGTCTGACGACATGGACAACCGACTCGTCGCGGCGGCTGCCGTCATCCTCGTCGCCGGTGCCGCGGGCTGCTCGTCGCCACCCGCCGCGCTCGGCGGAACGACCGCGAAGGTAACCATCAACGGCAAGAGCACCGGCGGCCCCCACGCGGTGAGGTGTACGCAGACCGGATGGATGTGGACCATCGAAACCCCCGACGATGCCAAGGGCTTCACAGCCACCATCAACACCGGAGACGTCGTCACCGCCGAATCGGTCACATTCCAGGACTTCGATGGCTTCAGCGGAAACTTCTGGAAAGGCAACGTCGGCGAGGCCGAGGTGAAGGGCAAGGGCGGCAAGTACACGATCACCGGCTCGGCGGACGGCTCGTTCACCGACAACCCGAGCAACGCGGTCACCGCCACGTTCCGCATCGAAGCCGACTGCTGAGCGCGCCGTGATTCATGAATTCCGCCGCGCGGTCGAAGCGGCCGATCTCGACGCCGTCATGGCCTTGTGCCGCGACGACGTCGTCTTCCGCAGCCCCGTGGTCTTCACGCCCTACGAGGGACGGGATGCGCTGCGGCAGATACTCGCTGCGGTGATGGAGGTCTTCGACGATTTCCGGTATGCCCGGGAGATCGGAGCAGCCGACGCCCGCGACCACGCGCTCGTGTTCCAGGCGAAGGTCGGTGACAAGGAGATCGAGGGCTGCGATTTCATCCAACTCGACGAGGACGGCGCCATCAGGGAGCTCACCGTCATGGTGCGTCCGCTGTCCGCGACGTTGACGCTGGCCGAGATGATGAAAACACGGCTCGCTGGGATCTGACGGGCACTGGTAAGACCACTTGACCTCTGGCCTGTTTCGATGGCAGGCTGGCGGCATGGCACTTCAACCGGTGAACCGTCGCTCAGTTCCCGAGGACGTCTTCGAGCAGATCGTCGCCGAGGTGCTCAGCGGCGAGATGCAACCCGGTGAGTCGCTTCCGAGCGAGCGCAGGCTCGCCGAGGTCCTGGGGGTCTCCCGGCCCGCCGTTCGGGAGGCGCTCAAGCGGCTCACCGCAGCGGGCCTGGTGGAGGTGCGCCAGGGCGACGCGACCACCGTGCGCGACTTCCGCCGTCATGCGGGCCTGGATCTGCTGCCGCGCCTGCTCATCCGGGCCGGCGAACTCGACTTGTCCGTCGTGCGCAGCATTCTGGAGACCCGGCTTCACAACGGACCCAAGGTGGCCGAACTGGCCGCCGAGCGGTGCGGTGCCGACCTGGCCGAACCACTCGAGAAAGCGGTGGATGCCCTTGGGGCCGAGGACGATCCCGTCGAACGACAACGCCACGCGCTGACGTTCTGGGACCACATCGTCGACGGCGCCGACTCAATCGCGTTCCGGCTCATGTACAACACGTTGCGGGCCACCTACGAACCGGCGCTGCCCGCGCTGGCCACCGTGATGGCCGACGAGGTCGGCAGGCCCCAGGCATACCGGGAACTGGCCGACGCAATCACCGCAGGCGATCCACCGCGGGCCCGAACGGCCGCCCAGGCCCTTCTCGAACCTGCGACGACGGCGCTTCTCGACGCCCTCGGCAATCTGGAGGACCGGCAGTGACGACCGCGACCACCCGCAATGCGCGCACGGGCTTCACGCTCAGGCACGCACAGCGCGAATTCTGGAAACACCCCTCGCCCTGGATGATCGGCAGCACCCTCGTCGCCGCGCTGGTGGCCCGCATCGCCGTCGGTGACTGGCAGATCACCGACGCGATCGTCCCGGTGGTGATGCTCGCGCTGTTTCCGTTCTTCGAGTGGATCATTCACGTCTGCATCTTGCATTGGCGTCCGAAGCGGCTGGGGCCGTTGACAATCGATCCACTGCTCGCCCGTGAGCATCGGGCCCACCACAGCCATCCGCGTGACATTCCGCTGATATTCATCCCGTGGAAGTCGCTGGCCACCTGGGTGCTGCCGCTGACGGTCGCGATCGGACTACTGGCGTTCCCCCGGTTGGGTATGGGCCTGACGTACCTGGTGTGCATCGGCACGCTCGGGTTGGCCTACGAGTGGACGCATTACCTGATCCACAGCGACTACAAGCCGAAAACCGCGCTCTATCGGGCGATCTGGCGCAACCATCGCCACCACCACTTCAAGAACGAGCACTACTGGTTCACGGTGACCAGTTCGGGGACCGCCGACCGGGTGCTCGGCACCTACCCCGATCCGGCCCGCGTACAGAACTCCCCGACCGCGAAGAACCTGCACGCCGAACACCAGCCGGCGTGACCGCGCCCGCCCGCTAGTACTGCACGATGACCGGGTCGCCGAGGCTCACGGTGTTGAAGTACCAGTCGGCGTTGTCCGGGCTGAGGTTGATGCATCCGTGGCTCACGTTTTCGTACCCTTGCGAACCCGTCGACCAGGGCGCGCCGTGCACGTACACCCCGCCCCAGGTGATCCGAACCGCGTCGTAGACGGTGAGCTTGTAGCCTTCCGGATCGTCCAGCGGGATACCGATGGTGCGCGAATCCATGATGACCACACTGTCCTTCTCGAGAACCGTGAAGGACCCGGTGGGTGTGGCGAATCCGTATTTGCCCATCGACGCGGGCATCTCGCGCGCGACCTCTCCGTCGATGCTGACGGTGAACGTATGGGCGCCGATGTCGGCGACGCTGACTACCGCGGCACCGGTCTGGAAGTTCGCCTTCGCGTTGCCTGCCGAGACCGTGATGGTCGAGTGCGCCGGCCAGAACTCGGCCGGATCCCACTGCAGCACATGGTCGTTGACCCACGTGAAGCTTCCGGGAGGCGCTCCGGCGGGCATGGCGGGCGAGGAGAACTCGACGCTCCGCTCGGCAGCCGCCCGGTCACGGATCGCCCGGTCGAAGGTCACCGTCACCGGATGCGCGACACCCACCGTCTGTCCGGCCGGTTGGATGCTGGCCACGTCGGTCGGCGTCGTGATGCCCGCAGCGCTGGTCGCGGTGGACCCCGCCAAGGTGAGCACCGCGAGGCTCGCCACCGCCAGCGCATTTCGAAGCTTCAGCACACTTCTATCCTAGTTCGTCTCGTGCGGTTACCTCGGCAACCGCAATGGGCGCCCGCCTGCGCATGTCTGCGCGCAGGCGGGCGTCGTCCTCACTGCACTTATCGAATGTGCTGCTCAGATCGTTTCACGGGACGTCGATCGGCGCGCGTGTGGCGAACCGGGTGACGGCCAGCAACGGATAGCCGGGACCGAGTGCGCCGGTATCCAGCACACCGATCACAGCCGCGACGCCTGCGGTCACGGAGGTGGCAGCACCGGCGGGGGTGGCGGCGCAGGGGGCTGCGGCGGTGGGGGTGGTGCTTCTGGGGGCGGCGGAGGCGGCGCAGGTCCGGCGGGCGGCGCGGCCGGCGTGGGTGCCTGCTGCAGTGCGGGGTCGTCGTCGCCGATATTGGAGAACCGGTCCCTGATCCGCTGCAGGAGACCTTTGCGCTCGGGCACCGGGGTGGGCTGGGCCGGCACCAAGCCCGGCGCCCTCGATTCCGGCGGCAGCACCGGTGCGCCCGGCACGGTGACGGCTGGCGCTTCGGGCGGCGCGACCGTTGGGGGCGGGCTTTCCGGTTCTGCGGGGATGTCGACCGCCGCAGGGATGTCGACGGCCGCGGCAGGCGGCTCGGAGGGCACCTCGGCAGCGGGAAGAGGGGTCACGACCGGCGGTGGTGGTGCGGGCACCGCCGCGGGCGCGGGTACAGCGGCCGGACGGGGATCGGCGGCCGCTGCCATATCGGGCGACGATTTGGCAGCCGGGCTGGGCTCGGCCGGCGTGGTGTTCTTCCCGAGCCCGACCTGCATGCTGATCGCCGCCGAAACCGAAACCACGAACGTGACCGTACCGACGGCCAGCATGGCCAGCGGGCCGACCTGCGTGGTGTGGCGTTGCCGCTGCTTCTGCGTGCGACGCAGCGGTTGCTCGTCGGCGAAGGTGAACTCGCGGCCGTGGGCGGCGGCGAGCGCTGCGCCCCTGGCCAACGCCAGCTCGGCCTCGGCAGGCGCGAACACCGGCACCGACAGCGTGGTTTCCAGCCACGGCATGAGCGCGTCGAAATCGCCGCCCGATCCGACCAGGACCAGTGCCTCGGGCCGCCAGTCGGCCTTGGCGAATATGGCGCTCAGCCAACTGGTCAACGACTCTTCGCTGTGGATCGAATGGTTGACCGCGGTCTGCACCGCGCCTTCTCGCATGTTCACGACGAGCGCGATGACGGTGTCGCACTCGACCACGCACACCGCGGTGACGTCGTTACCGATCATTTCCGCGAGAGCCCAGGCCAACGCCTCCGACGCCTCTGGCAACTGGACCGGCATCACGTTGTCGAATCCGCAGTCGCTCAAGGACCTGAGCAGCAGCGAGGCCTCGACGTCGGCGTCGTCGCTCCACGTCACGCCGATGGTATGCAACCGGTGGCCACGATTGGCGGCAAGCGCCTCGGCCCGCAGCACCGCCGCCGCGGCCTGATCGGAGGTCTCTCGTGGCGAGGACCGACGAAAAGGAAGAATCTCGATGGCATCGCGGTCGACGGTCGCGCCGTCGGCATCCTGTCCTTCGACGAGGACAAGGCCGACAGCAGATCGTGTCACCGACAAGCCCAGTACGGCGTCCACACACACCCCTTCGGACGTCCATCCACCGCAGGCGACCGTAACAGCAAGGCGCACCGCCGGCTCCGCCGGGCAGTGGCGAGCGGGCGGGTCGCCGCCGACAATTGGATGAACCGAAATGTGCTGTGCCGCTTCCACCCCTGTAAGCATCGGCTGTTCCCCTTTGCCAAGGGGCCGTTCGCAATCACGCATGATCAGCCCCCGGGACGCATACTCCCGTGGCAGGGTGAGGTCCCATGGCAGCAGTCGAGCAGACGGAAGGCGCACCCAGCGGCCGCACGGTATTCGGGCACCCGATCGGGCTGACCAACCTGTTCGGAGTGGAGCTGTGGGAGCGGTTCTCCTTCTACGGCATGCTGACGATTCTGGGCTACTACCTCTACTACTCGGCCACCGACGGCGGTCTCGATCTTCCCCAGAGCACGGCCACCGGCATCGTCGGCGCCTACGGCGGGCTGGTCTACCTGTCGACGGTGCTCGGCGGATGGATCGCCGACCGGATACTCGGCATGGAGCGCACCGTTTTCTACGGCGGTGTAGTGGTGATGTTCGGCCACATCGCGCTCGCGGTGGTGCCGGGATTGGCGGGCGTGGCCGCGGGTCTGGTACTGGTCGCGCTGGGTTCGGGTGCATTGAAAGCCAATGCGTCCTCCCTGCTCGGCACGCTCTACGACAAGGGCGATCCGCGCTGCGACGGCGGATTCACGTTGTTCTATCTCGGAATCAACCTGGGCGCGTTCACCGGCCCACTGATCACCGGCCTTCTGCAAACCCGCGTCGGCTTCCACTACGGATTCGGCGCGGCCGCTGTCGGTATGGCTTTGGGGCTGACGCAGTACGTCGTGTTCCGACGGAACCTCGGCGACCACGGCCGTCATGTGCCTAACCCGCTGCCGCGCAGTGCATTCGGCCGAGCAGCAGGTGTGGCGCTGGTGGGCGTCGTGGCGATCGTCGTGGTCTTCTCGACAGGTGTGGTGCAGCTGTCGAACCTGTCGCAGGTCACGACCGGTGTCATCGTAGCGGCATCGGTGACCTACTTCGCGGTGATGCTCACCAGCGCGAAGGTCTCGACCGTCGAACGGACCCGGGTGCGCGCGTTCATTCCGCTGTTCGTCGCCAATGCGGTGTTCTGGTCACTGTTCCAACAGATCTTCACCGTGCTCGCGGTCTACTCCGACGAGCGGATGAACTGGTCGGTCTTCGGGTGGACGGCGCCGTCGAGTTGGATCGGGTCGATCGAGCCGGTCTGGATCATCGCGCTCTCACCACTTTTCGCGATCCTGTGGACCCGACTCGGCGAGCGCGCGCCCACCACCCCGCGCAAGTTCGCGTACGGCGTCATCGGAATGGGGTTGGCGTTTCTCCTGTTTCTGCCGATGGCCGGCACCACCGGCCGGGCGGTGCCCGCGCTGTTCGTGGTCGGCGTCATGGCAGTGTTCGCGATCAGCGAGTTGCTGCTGTCGCCGATCGGGCTATCGGCCACCACAAAGCTTGCGCCCGAAGCGTTCCGGGCCCAGATGATGGCTTTGTACTTCTTCTCGGTCGGCCTCGGCACCTCGATGTCGGGGGTGCTGGCCGGCTACTACGACCCCGCGCGGGAGTTCGCCTACTTCGGCATCATCGGGGCGGTGGCGGTGGCGGCGGGCGTGACGTTGTTCGCCCTGGCGCCGTGGATCAGCCGTCACATGGAGGGCGTGCACTGACGGGCGGGTCGACGGTCATGCGCCCAGGATCTCTCGCAGCAAGGCAACCTCGATGTTACCGCCGGACACGATGATCACCGTTCGGCCCGCGAGGCTGGACCCCTTACGGTACGCGGCCAGCGCCACCGCACCGCTGGGTTCGCTCACAAGATGAGCGCGCGCAGCGAGTTTCACTACCGCCGAACGGATTTCGTCTTCGGTGACCGTGACGACGTCATCGAGCACATGCCGAAGATGGGCGAAGGTCAGCTCCGAAGGTTGCGAGCGCAGGCCGTCGGCGATGGTGCGGTTGCGCGCTTCGATCGACCAGTCGACCCGGTGCCCGACGCGCAAGCCCTCTGCGGTGTCGGCCGCGAGTTCTGGTTCCACGCCGATCACCCGGGCGTTGGGACACAACGCCTTCACCGCCGTTCCGATACCGGACGCGAGACCGCCGCCGCTGACGGGGACCAGCACCGTGTCGACATTGGGCAGATCCTCGGCGATCTCGAGCCCGATCGTGCCCTGCCCCGCGATGATGTCGGGATGGTCGAAGGGCGGTATGAGGACGCCGCCGGTCTCCTCCACCACCTCGGCGGCGACCCGCTCCCGTTGTCCCGCAGCGCACAACACCACCCGCGCCCCGTGACTGCGGGTGGCCGCCACCTTCACGTTCGGCGTCTCCTCGGGCATCACGATGTGCGCCGGCACCGCGTACACCGCCGCCGCGTACGCCACCGCCTGGGCGTGGTTTCCGCTCGAGTACGCCACCACTCCCCTGGTGCGCACGGATTCGTCGAGATGACCGATCGCGTTGAACGCGCCCCGCACCTTGAACGCCCCGATCGACTGCAGGCTCTCGGGCTTGACCCAGAGCGGCCGTTCTTCGTCGCCCGCCCACGGCGCCGGAAGCAGCGGCGTGCGCAGCACGAAGGCGCGGATGCGCGCGGCCGCCTCCTCGATGTCGTCCAGTGTCACCAGGTCCACGAGCTCAGTGTGCTCCCCGGTTGGACGGCGCGGCGCCCAGGAGGACAATGGGGTCATGGCCGGAACCCTGTTCTTCGACGGCAATTGTGGGATGTGCACCCGCGCGGTGTACTTCGTGCAGAAGCTGAACCGGACCGGGGACATGCGGATCGAGCCCCTGCAGGGCGAGGGTGTCGCGCAACGGTTGGGCGTTCCCGAGTCGCAGATCCTCGATGCCGCACGTTGGCTGGACGACTCGGGAGATGTCTACGCCGGCGCGGAGGCGATGAATGCGGCGGTCGCGGCAGCACTGGGCGCCCGGCTTCCGCTGCTCGTGTACCGCATTCCGGGCATGCGCTCGCTTCAAGACGCGATCTACCGATATGTCGCCGGACACCGCTACCGCTTTCCGGGCACGACTCCCTACTGCGAGTCGAGTCCCGTCGGCTGCTGACACGATGCGCGCACCCAGCTAAAGCCCGGCGATCCCGTCGAGCAGGCGGTCGAGGACGGCATCCATGTCGCGGCGCGCCTGCGCGCGATCGGCCGCCCGCGATACATACAGTGCGGCCTCGTCGAGCGCCCCGAGCACGACGTGCGCCGTGGCGCGCGGCGGCTGTTCCGGGATGGCGCCCTCGGTGATGGCGTGTGCGAGCATCCCCTCGATGACCCCGAGGCCGTACTTCATTCCGACCTCGCGCCAGCGACCCCACCCGAGCACCGCGGGCGCGTCGATCAGGACGACCTGCTGCACGTCGGGTTCGGCGCAGCAGTCCAGGAAAAGCCGAGCACCGACCCGCATGGCCTCCAGCGGATCCAATGGCTGCCGTGCACTTATCTCACGCGCGATGTCGGTGACCATGCCGCATTCGATCTCTTCGTACACCGCTTCGAACAGGCCCGCCTTGTCTCGGAACTGGTGATAGAGCGCACCTCGGGTGACACCCGCGGCCGCAACGATGGCCTGCGTCGATACCTCGGCGAATCCCTTGTCCGCGAACAATTTCCGAGCTGCACTCATCAGTTGAGCGCGCGTTGCGGCGGTGCGCTCGGCCTGGGTGCGGCGACCGCGTGAGCCGGCGGCGGCCCGACCATTGACTTTCATACAGAGTGCACGTAACTTTCATACCGAGTGCTTGTAAGTTGCACGGAAAGGATAGCGAACATGCCGCAGGTCGCGTTGGAACAGTCCACGATCGATTACCGCGTGTTGGGCCCGGAAGACTCGCCACATCCGCCCGTGGTTTTCGTGCACGGCATTCTCGTGGACAGCCGTCTCTGGGATCGGGTGGCCGACGGGCTCGCGCGGCAGGGTTACCGCTGTTACCTGCCCACCTGGCCACTGGGTTCGCACACCACTCCGGTGAATCCCGGGGTTGAGCTGTCGCCGCACGCGGTGGCCGGAATGGTCCGCGATTTCATTGCTGCGCTCGGGTTGTCGGATGTGACGCTGGTCGGCAACGACACCGGAGGTGGTCTGTGCCAGTTGGTCGTCGACGATGACCCCGATCGAATCGGACGGTTGGTGCTCACCAATTGCGATGCCTTCGACAAGTTTCCGCCGTTCCCGTTCAACGTGGTGTTCGCGCTGCTGCGCGGGCCGATTTCGATCAAGGTGTTGTTCGACCTGATGAGGGTGACCGCGCTGCGTCATTCCCCGCTCGGCTTCGGCCTTCTGGCACAGCCGGATCCCCGGCTGACCGCGTCATGGCTCGAGCCCGCCCGCAGCGACGTGCGGATCCGTCGCGATCTGGCGCGTCTGCTGCGCGCGGTCGCCCGGACGGACCTGACGGATGTGGCCACCAGATTGCCTCGCTTCACCAAGCCGGTCACCTTGGTGTGGGGTCAGCGCGACCGCGCCTTCACACCCGCGCTCGGCAGACGTCTGGCCGCGGTGTTCCCGCACTCGACGCTGGTCGAGGTGCCCGAGTCGAGGACTTTTGTGTCCCTTGACGCACCCGCGGCCGTGATCGACGCGATCTCGCAGCCGGTGCCGCTCCGTTGAGCTGAAGCCCTTCCTGGGTGAACCGTCGCTAGCTGGGGTACTCCCCTCACCGATTGCCACGGTCGAGGAGGCTGCCGATGAGTCCCGGGGTGCAAACCGGCACGATCACCACGCAGGTTCCCGCCCGGTTGGACCGGCTGCCGTGGTCGCGGTTTCACTGGCGCGTGGTTCTCGGGCTCGGCGGAGTGTGGATCCTCGACGGCCTCGAAGTCACCATGGTGGGCAACGTCGCTTCGCGACTGACCGAGAGCGGCAGCGGAATCGAGTTGAACGCAGGCGAAATCGGCATCGCAGCAGCGATCTACATCGCCGGCGCGTGCTTGGGCGCCTTGTTCTTCGGGCAGCTCACCGACAGGTTCGGCCGCAAGAAGCTGTTTCTGCTCACGCTCGGGGTCTACCTAGCCGCCACGGTGGCAACGGCTTTCGCGTTCGCGCCGTGGTACTTCTACATAGCGCGGTTCTTCACCGGCGCCGGCATCGGCGGCGAATACGCCGCTATCAACTCCGCCATCGACGAGTTGATCCCTGCCCGCGTCCGCGGCCGCGTCGACCTGATCATCAACGGCTCCTACTGGCTGGGCGCGGCCGGTGGTGCCGCCGGTGCGTTGCTGTTGTTGAACAAGTCGATTTTCCCAGCCGACGTCGGATGGCGTATCGCGTTCGGAATCGGCGCCCTGTTCGGTCTCGTCGTGCTCGTGGTGCGGCGCAACGTTCCGGAAAGCCCGCGCTGGCTGTTCATTCACGGCCGGGAAGACGAAGCCGAACGCGTCGTGGGTGCGATCGAGCGGGAGGTGGGGCGCGAGACCGGGCAGTCACTCTCAGAACCCGAGGGAACGCTGACCGTGCGTCAACGCAAGACGATCTCGTTCCGGGAGATCGCCCGCGTCGCGTTCACCAAATACCCGCGCCGGGCGGTGCTGGGCCTCGCGCTGTTCATCGGGCAGGCATTCCTCTATAACGCGTTCACGTTCAACCTCGGCACCCTGCTGAGCAACTTCTTCGACGTCGCGTCCGGCGTCGTGCCGATGTTCTATGCGCTCTGGGCGCTGAGCAACTTCGCCGGTCCGATTCTGCTGGGCCGGTTCTTCGACACCGTCGGCCGAAAACCGATGATCGCGTTGGCATATCTGGGTTCGGCTGCCGTCGCCGTCCTGCTGACGGTGCTGTTCGTCTCCGAGATGGGCGGGGTGTGGATGTTCATGGCCGTGCTCGGCGTCTGCTTCTTTCTCGCGTCGTCCGGCGCCAGCGCGGCGTACCTCACCGTCAGCGAGATATTCCCGATGGAGACACGCGCCCTGGCGATCGCGTTCTTCTACGCGGTGGGAACCGCGGTCGGTGGCATCACCGGGCCCCTGCTGTTCGGCCAACTCATCGAGTCCGGCGACCGCGGACTCGTCGCGGTGTCGTTCCTGATCGGCGCGGCGGTGATGGCGGTCGGCGGAGTCGTCGAACTGATACTGGGCGTGAAAGCAGAAGGTCAGCGACTCGAGGACCTGGCGCTGCCGTTGACGACGGCCGACGAGGAGGAGTCCGCGGACGTGCCTGCGCCGCCCGAGGCGTCGACGCAATGACGTTGGCGTGTCGCGTATTCGGGCACGACCCGACATTTCGGGTCGACGGTCGCACCATGCGGTGGCGGTGCGAGCGCTGCGGCGAAGCGCAGGGCGCCAAGGATTACCCGTCCGCGGCCGACGCACTGCGGTACGCCACCGCGTTCAACAAGCGCGATACCGACGACTTGGGCAGGCGTGCACCGCTTCTCGGCTTGCTGCCGCTGCGGCTGTGGCGGGCGCTGCGGCGCCGTTAGCTCTTGGTCAGGGTGAACTGGCAGACGTCGGTGTAACCCTCGCGGAACAAGTCGGCGCAACCGGTCAAGTACTTCATGTACCGGTCGTAGACCTCTTGCGACTGAATGGCGATCGCCTCGTCCTTGTGCGCCTCGAGCGCGGCGCTCCAGTGGTCCAGGGTGCGCGCGTAGTGCAGCCGCAGGGGCTGCACGAGCCGGACGTTGAAGCCGGCCTTGGTTGCATGCTCCTCGACGGCGGTCACCTGCGGTAGATCTCCGCCCGGGAAGATCTCGTCCATGATGAACTTGAAGAACCGGATCTTTGTCATGGTGATGGGCAGGCCGCGCTTCTCGAACTCTTCGTTGCTGGGCTTGACGATGGTGTGCAACATCATCACGCCGTCGGCAGGCAGCACGTCGTAGGCGGTCTTGAAGAACTCGTCATAACGGTCGCGACCGAAGTGCTCGAATGCACCGATGGACACGATGCGGTCGACCGGCTCGTGGAACTGCTCCCAGCCCTGCAGCAGGACCCGCTTGCTGCGGGGGCTGTCGAGCTCGTCGAGCACGTTCTGGACATGGGCCTGCTGGTTCTTGCTCAGAGTCAGCCCTATGACGTTGACGTCGTAGCGCTGTACTGCGCGCTTGATCGTCGCGCCCCAGCCGCAGCCGACGTCGAGAAGCGTCATCCCGGGCTGAAGTCCGAGCTTGCCGAGTGACAGGTCGATCTTGGCGAGCTGCGCTTCCTCGAGCGTCATGTCGTCGCGCTCGAAGTAGGCGCAACTGTAGGTCTGGGTGGGGTCGAGGAACAGCCGGTAGAAGTCGTCGGACAGGTCGTAATGCGACTGCACGTCCTCGAAATGCGGCGTCAGGTCCTGGGCGGTGTCGGTCGATTTTTCTGGCACGGTCAGCCTCTGGCGTTGGAAGTGGTCAGGTTCGAAGCTCCGCACGGTTCGAGAGCCTCCCCCGTCGGTGGCAGTTTACGCACAGCGCTTGCCCGGAGACGGCATTGCCCTGGTCATCGGGCCAAGCCGCGATGTTCGAGCGCCCAGCGCAGTGTGTCGTGCTGCTGGGAACCGCACTATCCTGGCAGGTGCATGTCAGTAGTCCCTCGAGAAGTGGAACGGAGACCGATCATGACCAGACCTGACGGCCTCGCGTTCGGCGAAGGCATTCCCGAAGCCATTCCTGAAGCAGATGTCGCGGAGCAGCGCATCCCGGTGGACCCGGACGAGGACGACACCTGGCTGGATGCTGCTGCGGACTCGACCGCACGCACGTGGGACGCCGACGAGGCGGATCTCATCGAGCAGTCGATCGAGGTGCCGGTTCCCGACGACGACCTCGAGCTCGAGTAACGGGCGCCCGGTTCTGCGCGCAGTCAGCAAGCACGTCGGACCGATCGGCTGCCACCACCGGCCGTCGGTAGTAAGCATGAGGCCATGGACCTGCGTGCAGAACTCTTGGAGACCCTCGACTTCGATCCCGGCGCGTCCCGTGTTTTCGGCCAGCCTTATGAAGCGGCCGACGGCACAACCGTCATTCCCGTCGCGGAGGTACGGGGACGGGCACGGCGCGGCGGTGAGGCGAACGTCAGGGTGCTGACCAAACCGGCCGGCGTGTTCGTCGTCAAGGACGGCGACGCCGCATGGCGACCCGCGGTCGACGTGACGCGCATTGCGTTGACGGGCATCCTGGTCGGGCTGGTCTCGGCGACGCTTGCCGGGGTGGCGATGGTGCGTCGTCCGCCGTGGCCCGATCTGTACGGGGACATCTCGTCGCGGTAGGACGTGCGAAGCGCGTTTCTGGTGCATCCGATCGAATGGACGCTAGGGTGCGGAAAACGCTTGCGAGAGAGCGAGGCAGCGGTGGACGGAGCGGTGACGGTGTCGATGGCGGCGCCGGCGGAGCGGATCTGGGACCTGATCGCCGATGTGCGCAACACCGGCAAATTCTCCCCTGAGGTGATGGAGGCCGAATGGCTCGGCGGCGCGACCGGCCCGGCGCTGGGCGCCCGGTTCCGCGGGCACGTCAAACGCAACGAGATCGGGCCGGTGTATTGGACGACATGTGAGGTGACCGCCTGTGAACCGGGCCGCGAGTTCGGGTTCGCGGTGCTGCTCGGCGACAAACCGGTGAACAACTGGCACTACCGGCTCACCCCCGTCGAGGGCGGCACCGAGGTCACCGAGTCGTTCCGGCTGACCGACTCGATGCCGATGAAGGTGTTCTCGGTGCTGGGTGGTCAGCTTCGGCGCCGTCGCAACATTCGCGACATGCGCAAGACGCTCGAGCGCATCAAAGCCGTCGTCGAATCGCCCGACGGCGGTTGACGCGCGGCGTCGGTGCGGTGATCAGAGGCTGCGCAGGCGACGTACGCGATCGCTGATCGCCCGCCGCGATACGCCGGCGTTTCTGGCCAGCGCCTCGAACGCGTGCGGACAACCCGGGTACACGTGCAACTCGGTCGGCACCCCGGCGTCGGCGAGTCGGCGCGCATAGGAGATGTCCTCGTTGCGGAAGATGTCGAGATCACCCACGTCCAGGTAGGTGTCCGGGAGCCCGCGCAGGTCCGTGGCGCGGGCCGGCGCGGCGTACGGCGGCACGGAATCCGTCCCGGCGTCCGCACCGAGCAATGCGCCCCAACCGGTGAGGTTGTCGTCATAGGTCCATGTCAGATACGGCATCAGGGCCGGGTCGGGGGTGATGGGGCGGTCGTCGAGCATCGGGTAGATCAGAATCTGTGCAGCGATCGCCGGCCCGCCGCGATCCCGCGCCAGTAGACAGACGGCCGCCGCCAGGCCGCCGCCGGCGCTGTCGCCCATCACGGCGATCCGAGCGGGGTCGACACCGAGCGTCGCGGCGTTTCCGGCCAGCCAGCTCAGCGCCGCAAAACAGTCCTCGACCGGCGTCGGGTGCGGGTGCTCCGGGGCGATGCGGTAGTCGACGACCAGCATCGGCACGCCGGAGGCAGCCACGTAGTCGCGCACCGCTGCGTCGTACATGCGCCCGATGTGTTCGAGCCCGAAGATCATTCCGCCGCCATGTAGATACAGCGCCGCGCTGCCGGGTTGTGCCGCCGCCCGGTGGTACCAGCCGAGTCGTAGCGTCGTGCCGTCGTCGGTGCTCAACGAATACTGCGTGACTTCGATGCCCGCGGCGGGTGCCCATGCGGCGGCGACCGAGTCGAACATTCGGTGTCCGTTGACCCGCCGCGACTCGACGTCGCCCACCGGCGCGGGCGCGATGTCACCGACCGCGGCCAGAAGCGGCGCCATTTCCGCGAGCACCTGGGCGTCGATGCCGAGAGCCATGGCTCAGACATTAACGTGGCTGAACCCGTTGCGGCCCAGGATCAGCGCATCGTCCCGCTCGCCAGGAGGCGCGTATTGCGTTGTCGCCCTGCCTGAAACGCTTCGCGGCGCCGACAGGTTTGGTAGGAAGGTGCCAGTTGAGCGACGAAACCGAGGGAGCGTGCGATGGGTCAATGGTCACGAGAAGAACTCGAGGACGCGTTCCGCCGCTACCAGGATGTGGTGGTCGACATCGGCCAGACGTGGAACTGGGCGAGCTATGCCGACCAGTTCACCGAAGACGCCACGTATGTCGAGCACGCACTGGGCAACATGTCCGGACGTGAGGCGATCCGCGACTGGATCGTCCCGACGATGAATACCTTTCCGGGCAGCGAAATGCCGTTCTATCCCGTCGAGTGGTACTCGATCGACGTCGACAAGGGCTGGGTCATCAACCGGAACGTCAACACGATGAAGGATCCCGGCGACGGCAGCGTGTACGGCACACCGGTGCTCACCGTGCTCAAATATGCCGGTGACGGCAAGTGGAGCTACGAGGAAGACGCCTACAACCCGATGAACTTCCTGGTGATGGTGCAGGGCTACATTCAACGCTGCCACGAGCTCGGCACGATTTCCGACGACGCCCGGGCGTTCGCCGGGAACATGAACTGGCAGCTGTCCTAACGAATTTCCGCTTCTGCGGCCGCGCACGGCCTACCCTCGGAAGGGTGGCTATCGTGACACCGCATACGTCCGGAGTTCAGCTGACCCGGGTGAACGGCACAGCGCCGCCGCACGTGCCGTTGTCCGACATCGACCTGGGCTCCTGGAAGTTCTGGGTGCAATCCGACGACTTCCGAGACGGTGCGTTCGCCACGCTGCGCCGTGAAGCGCCGGTGTCCTTCCATCACCCGCTCGAGACACCCGGTGTTCAGGAGGGTCCCGGGCACTGGGCGATCACCCGGTTCGACGACGTCTGGTACGCGAGCCGTCATCCGCACATCTTCAGCTCGAGCCCGAGCATCACGATCAACGATGCCAACCCGGAACTGTCGGAGTACTTCGGCTCGATGATCGTCATGGACGACCCGCGTCATCTGCGCCTGCGCAACATCGTCAGCCGGGCGTTCACCCCGAGGGTGGTGGCGCGCACCGAGGCGTCGGTCCGCGACCGGGCCCGGCGTCTCGTCGAGGCGATGATCGCCGAACATCCCGACGGCCAAGGCGAAGTCGTCGGGGAGTTGGCGGGTCCGCTGCCGCTGCAGGTGATCTGCGACATGATGGGCATCCCGGAAGACGACCATCAGCAGATCTTCCACTGGACCAACGTGATTCTCGGCTTCGGCGACAAGGACATCGCGCAGGACTACGAGGAGTTCGTCAAGGTTGCGATGGACATCGGCGCCTACGCGACCGCCCACGCCGAGGACCGTCGGGCCCGTCCCCAGGAAGACCTGACGACCGCGCTGGTGCAGGCCGAGGTCGACGGTGAACGGCTGACGTCGGCGGAGATCGCGTCGTTCTTCATCTTGCTCGTGGTCGCCGGCAACGAGACCACCCGCAACGCGATCAGCCACGGCGTGCTGGCGCTCACCCGCTACCCCGACGAGCGGGCGCGGTGGTGGGCCGATTACGAAACGCTCGCCCCTACCGCGGTCGAGGAGATCGTCCGGTGGGCCGCCCCCGTGATCTACATGCGTCGCACCCTCACCGAGGACTGTGAACTGAGCGGCGTCAAGATGGCCGCCGGCGACAAGGCCACGCTGTGGTACTGCTCGGCGAACCGCGACGAGGACAGGTTCGCCGACCCGTGGACCTTCGACGTGGGACGCAATCCCAACCCCCACGCCGGGTTCGGCGGCGGCGGCGCGCATTTCTGCCTGGGCGCGAACCTGGCCCGGCGCGAGATCAGCGTCGTCTTCGAGGAGTTGCACCGGCGGATACCCGATATCGCCGCGACCGACGAGCCGGCGCGATTGCTGTCGCCGTTCATCCACGGGATCAAGCGACTGCCCGTGTCGTGGACACCGCCGAGCTGAGCGCAACCGAGTCGCTCGCGTGCCCGTGCACTGGATAACCTGTGTCGTCAGCTGCTCGACGGGTAACCCACGTCCATGCAATCCGAACACTTCCGCACCTTGCTGACCTCGAACGGCCCCTACGCGTCGGTGTACTTCGACGATTCGCACAACACCGCGGACGCAGCCGCGCAGATGGAGTTGAAGTGGCGGTCGCTGCGTGAGCAACTCGAGCAGCAGGGCGCCGACCCGACGGTGACCCAGAGCATCGAACAGGCCGTCGTGCAGACCACTCCGCCGGTCGGCCGCAGGGGGCGCGCCGTGGTGGCGAGCCGCGACGGCGTCCTGGTCAATGAGCACCTCATCCGGCCGATCGGACCCATCGTGCGGGTCTCGACGCTGCCCTACATCGTCCCGGTCGTCGAACATGCCCTCGACCGGCCGACGTACGCAGTGGTGATCGTCGACCACGAGGGTGGCGACATCACGTTGTACCGCGAGGGCACCGCGGTGTCGGACACGGTCGACGGCGATGCGTACCCGGTGCACAAGGCGGCGGGGGCGGATACGCCTGGCTACGGCGACCCGCAACGCGCCGCCGAGGGGGCGCGCCAACAGAACATCCGCGCAGTCGCGGTTCAGCTCACCGCCTTGGTCGACGACGCCAGACCCGTGGTGGTGTTCGTCGTCGGCGAAGTGCAGTCCCGCACCGACCTGGTCGCGCAACTGCCCGAACGGGTCACCGCGCTGGTCGTCGACGTGAATGTCGGGGCGCGGCACAGCGGTTTCGACGCCGCGGACCTGCAGCAAGCGATCGACCAGGAGTTCCAGCACCGTCGCCTGGCTGCGATCGACGACGCCGCACAACGGTTCAGCGCCGAGGTGGGCCGCGGCGAAGGCATGGCGACCGAAGGCCTCGCCGGCGTCACCGCGGCGCTGCGGGCCGGCGCGGTCGAGACGCTGATCATCGGCGACGTCGGTGATGCGACCGTCGTCGCCGGTGACGACCTCGCGACGATCGCACCGAACGCGAACGTGCTCTCCGAACTAGGGACGGCTCCGACCCAGACCCTGCGGGCCGACGAGGCGCTTCCGATGGCGGCGATCGCGACCGGTGCCGCGCTGATCCGCACCGATGAGCGCATCGCTCCGGCCGACGGCGTCGCGGCAATCCTGCGGTACGCGCTACCCCGTTGACCGCAGTCGCCGCTCAGCGGGCGCCGACGATGTTGGCCAGCGCCGCGATCGAGGTGTCGTCCAGGTGTTGGCAGAGCTCGAGAGGATGTTCGAAAACCCGCTGAGCCCCGGCCTTTTCGAGCTCTGAACGCGACACTCCCCCGCTCAGCACCCCGATGCTGTCCACTCCGGCGCGCCGACAGGCCTCCATATCCCACACCGTGTCGCCCAGGAAGACGGCGTGCGAGGCCGGCACGCCGGCGCGCTCGAGCGCGATCTCGATGATGTCGGGTTCGGGTTTGGCGGTGTCCACGTCCTTCGACGACGTCACCGCGGACACCAACTGGTCGCAGTCGAGTACCTCACGCAGGACCGACAACTCCTCCTCCGGCGCCGAGGTCGCTAGCACGACTCGAATGTCGAGCTTGTGGACGGCCTCGAGCAGTTCCTGCGCGCCGGGCAACCGTTTGAGAAGGGGAGCCAGTTCCTTGTAATAGCGCGAGTGCAGGTCCTTGGCCTGCTCACACACCGCAGCGCCGGCTTGTCCTGCCAGCGTGTTCACCAGCGTCGTGCCGTCCATCCCGATCGAGCGGTGGATGCGCCAGGCCTCAACGGGGTGGCCGGCGTCCTCGAACGCCCGATACCACGCGTGCACGTGCAGGTAGTTCGAGTCGACCAGCGTGCCGTCGACGTCGAACAACACCGCCGACGCGGTCTTGGCCCGGCCGGTCACGGACGGCGCTGTTCCGGTGCCCGGGTGTGGTCGGAACGGGTGGCGGGATCCGCGGGCGTCCCATCGGCTGTGGTGGCGGCATCGGTGGTGCCGGCCCTGGGGTCGAGGGCGTCGGCGCGGGCGCGTTGTTCGTCGAGTTCGTCGCGCTTGGTGGTCACCGCGTCCCGATGCGTGCGCGCGGCGTCCTGCAACCGGGCCGCCTCGGCGGCTTTCGCCTCCGCCTCGGCCTGCGCGGCGCGGGCCCGCGCCTCGGTCTCCTGGGCCACGGTCTCGCGCTTCTCGACGTGCTGCGACTTCTGGTCGATCTCGGTTCGCAGCCGCTCGGCCTCCACGTGGCGGCGCTTGGTGCGCGCATTGCGTGCCAGGAACGCGACCAGAGCGATGACGGCGATCACCACGACTGCAATGACGATCCACACGATGACGTTGCTATCCATGTCGGCTCCTTCGATCGGTCGATCCGGCTCATTGACGAACCCGCTAATTCTGCGGGTAACCGGGCGCAGGCCCGGCTAAACGGAACGGACCGCGGTCGCTACAGCGTCGCGGTCAGCGGGCCCACCGGCTCGCAGACCGGTTGCGGCGGATTACCCGTCGTTGAGCAGCCTCGACCGGTGGCGACGTAGGTCGCCCCGGGCTGGTGCGGCGACAAGTACACCCGCGCAGGCAACAGGCCGTTGTTCTGCTCGCACCGCCCCGGGCCCTGGCTGCCCTGCAGTTGGACGCACGCCACCGCTTGATACGGGACGGCGCCGTCGCATCCCGCCGGCGACATCGTCACCGCGACCATCTCGGTGCCCGACACCTGGACGACGTGCGGCGGGGACAGCGTGTAGGTGCACGGCGGGGTCTGCGGGTCGGCGCCCGCCGCGGCGGTGATCGGTAGGCAACTCAGGGCGACGGTGAGACCCGAAACCATCAGCGACCTGATCATTCCCAGATCTTAGGAACCCCGCCCTGGTGAGGGTGCGCAAATGGCCGTTTCGCCGCCGTTTGGGTCAGTACACGCGCAGCGCCCGCAGCATGCCGGTCGCGGCCCTCGGCCAGGTGAAGTGTTCGGCGCGGCGGCGGGCCTCGTTGCGTCGCACGGTTTCTGGGCGGCTGATGACCGACGCGACGGCGTTCGCGATCGCGACCGGGTTGTTGTCGGCGGCCACTCCGCTTCCTGCGTCCAGGATCTCGGTCAGCGCCGACGTGCGCGACACCACCGCTGGTGTCCCAGACGCGAGCGCTTCCAGTGCGGCCAGTCCGAACGTCTCGTGAGGGCCGGGCGCCAACGCGACGTCGGCGGTCGCCAGGATCGACGCGACGGTGTCGCGGCAGCCGATGTAGCCGGTGAAGTGGACGGGCAGGCGCGCGGCCTGCCGTTCGAGTCGCGTGCGCAGCGGCCCGTCCCCCACGACGATCAGCCTCGCGTCGACGCCCGTCGCGTGCAGCGCCGCAACGGTGTCGATGCTGCGGTGGGCGTGCTTTTCCACCGACAGGCGCCCGCAGTGCACCAGCAGCGTCTGCTCCGGGCGGGCCCAGCGTTGCCGGACCGACGCGGAGCGGTGCCGGGGATGGAACTGGTCGAGGTCCACACCCAGCGGCACGGTGAACACGTTCGAGGCGTGGATGCGGTCGAACTCGTCACGCGCGAACCCCGTCGTACACACCACCGCGTCATAGCTTTGGGCGGTGCGGCGGTTCGCGGCGTCGGCGACCTTGTGTGCGGCCCGCTTCGGAAGTAACTGCCCGACAAGGCGATCGAGGCGCTCATGCGAGATCATCACCGTGGCGACGCCGTGCTGTCGGCCCCAAGCGCCCAGGGAACGCAGCGTGAGCCGATCCGACACCTCGAGGGCGTCGGGGGTTAGCTGTTCCAGCAGTGCGGTCACCGGACCGGGTAGCGCCGCTCGGTAGCCGCCCGTGAACGGAATCCTGCGGGCGGGCAACGAGATTCGAACGACTCCTGACGGCAGTTCCCGCCACTCGGACCGTGCTCCGGGCACGACGAGATAGACCTCGTGACCGCGTGCACAGTATTCGGCACCGAGTCGATCGACCGCCGTGCGTAGGCCGCCCGAGCGCGGGCCGTAGAAGTTCGCTACCTGCACAACCCGCATGCGCTCAATGTGGCCGCGATGCGTGTGCGGTCGCCAACGAGGCGGTGACGGTCGGGCGAAGTACGCCTTAACACCGCTCGCTTAGATGGCGGGGCGCGTCAGGCTACGTAGCGCGACAACCAGTCCTGTACACGGCGCCAGGCGTCGGCCGCGGCGGTGGCGTTGTAGCGCTCGCGGGTGTCGTTGAAGAACGCATGGTCGGCGTCGGGTTCGGTGACCAGTTCGAACACCAGGCCGGCCTTCTCGAGGGCCGCCCTGGCGACGGGCTCCGTGGCGTTCACGCGTTGATCCTCAGCGGCGTAAATACCCAGCACCGCAACATCTTTCGAACGCGAAAAGTCCGGGTTCTCGGGCGTCGGGCCGTAGAACGGTACCGCCGCCGACAGCCGCGGCTCGCCGGCGGCCAGCAGTCGCCAGACATAACCGGCACCCATGCAGAACCCGACGGCGGCGACCTTCTTGCCGAGCACGCGTCGCTGAAGTTCATCGACACCGGATCTCAGGTCGGCCAGCGCCTCCTCGGGCGGAATCTTGCCCAAAGCGGCCGTCGCCTCGGCGGGGTCGGCGAACGTTGCCGTTCCGCCCTGCGCCGAGAGCAGATCGATCGCCAACGCGGAGTAGCCGATGCCCGCAAACCGTCCCGCCACCGAGCGGGTGTGGTCGTTGAGTCCCTTGTTCTCGTGAATGACCAGAACGCCACCCCGGGCGGTCGGCGCTTCGGCCCAGGCGCCCTGAAGTTCGCCCCGAGGCCCGGCCCAGGTGATCGGCGCGGTGGGCAGGGCGTTCTCGGCGCCCGGTGGCGGCGCGCTCGCGGTTGCGGGGTCACTCGAGGTCACCGGCGCCTCCGCCGCGGGCTCTCGGGTTTGGCTACACGCGGCGAACAACGCCGTCGCCCCGGCGGTGCCGACGCCGAGCAGGGCGAGCCGACGCAGCGCCTCGCGCCGCGACAGCAGCCCGTCGACGTGGTCGGTGGCGATCTCTTCAGCGATGTAGCGCTGCAGCGGGGTCACCTTCGCGAGTATGCCCCCGCATTCGATGTCGGAACAGTGCACGTCAAGCCCATCAGTAGACAGAAATAGAAATCTGTTCACAATTTTCATTGACACTCGTCAACTCGGACTGTTCTATGGCCTGGTGAGCTACGACACGATCATCCGCAACGGTCGCTGGTTCGACGGCACCGGTGCCCCGTCGGCCGTGCGGAACCTCGGTATTCGCGACGGCCGCGTCGTCGCGGTCAGCACCGACGACCTCGACGCGACCGACTGCCCCCAGGTCATCGACGCGACCGGCAAGTGGGTGCTGCCGGGCATGCTCGACATCCACACCCACTACGACGTCGAGGTCCTCAACGGCCCGGCCCTGGCCGAATCGCTGCGACACGGCGTGACCACCGTGATGCTCGGCTCGTGCTCACTGTCGACCGTGCACGTCGACGCCACCGACGCGGGCGACATCTTCGGCCGGGTGGAAGCGATCCCCCGCGAACACGTCATCGGCGCGGTCGAGCAGCACAAGACCTGGTCGAATTGCGAGGAGTACATCGAGGCGCTGGAGTCGCGGCCGCTCGGCCCCAACGTCGCCGCCTTCATCGGGCACTCCGACATGCGGGCTGCGGTGATGGGTCTGGACCGCGCCACCCGCAAGGACGTGCGACCCACCAAGGGCGAACAAGCGCAGATGGAGCGCTGGCTTGCCGAGGCGCTGAAGGCCGGGTTCGTCGGAATGTCTTCGCAACAACTGCTTTTCGACAAGCTCGACGGCGACGTCTGCCGGTCGCGGACGCTACCGTCGACCTACGCCAAGCCACGGGAGTTGCGCCGGCTGAAGTCGCTGCTGCGCCGCGCCGGGCGGGTGCTGCAGTCTGGCCCGGACATCCAGAACCCGCTCAACCTCGGCTCGCAGCTGGCGCAGTCGCTGGGCATCGTCCGTAATCCGCTCAAGACCAGCCTGCTGTCGGCGGCGGACGTGAAATCCAACCCGTACAGCATTCACGCATTGGGTCCGGCCGCCCGGCTTGTCAACAAGCTCGGCGGCAACTTCCGGTGGCAGCATCTGCCGGTGCCGTTCGAGGTCTACGCCGACGGCATCGACCTGGTCGTCTTCGAGGAGTTCGGGGCGGGTGCCGCGGCGCTGCACATGCGCGACGAGGTCGAGCGCAACGAGTTGATGCGCGACGAGGCCTACCGCCGCCGCTTCCGCAAGGAGTACGAGAGCAAGCTGGGTATCCGCGTATGGCAGCGCGACTTCTTCGACGCCGAGATCGTCGCCTGTCCCGACGCGTCGGTCGTCGGCAAGTCGTTCGGTGAGGTCGGCCGGGACCGCGGCGGGTTGCACCCCGTCGACGCGTTCCTCGACCTGGTGCTCGACCACGGACGGGCGCTGCGCTGGCGCACCACGATCTCCAACCATCGGCCCGACGTGCTCAGAAAGCTGGCGCACGACACCGGAATTCAGATGGGCTTCTCCGACGCCGGTGCACACCTGCGCAACATGACGTTCTACAACATGGGTCTGCGGTTTCTGCGCCATGTGCACGACGCCGAGAAGACCGGACGGCCGTTCATGACGATCGAACACGCGGTGCACCGGATCACCGGAGAACTGGCCGACTGGTACCGCATCGACGCCGGCCATCTGCGCATCGGAGACCGCGCCGACGTCGTCGTCGTCGACCCCGCGCATCTCGACGACTCGCTGGACCGCTATGCCGAATCGGAAGTCGATCAGTACGGGGGGCTCTCACGGATGGTCAACCGCAACGACGACACCGTGACCGCCGTCTTGGTTTCCGGGCGTGCGGTGTTCCTCGACGGCCAACTCACCGACCTCGTCGGCAACCGGCGGACCGGGCGGTTTCTGCGTGCGGCGCACAAGGCGCCGGCGCTCTCGCGACAGGAAGGTGAACTGGCCAGTGTCAGTTAGCGATACGGTGCTCGGAATGTGGAAGGCGCTGTCGGCGCGTGACTGGGAGACGGTGAAGACCTTCCTGTCCGACGACTGCATCTACCTCGACATGCCGGTCGGTCCGACCGCCGCCGCGCGTGGGCCCGAAGACATCGTCAAGCGCCTCAAGATCGGCCTCGAGCCGCTGGCGTCCTACGAGAACTTCAACGGCCTGATGCTCGACAACGGTGCGGACGTGATGTACGAGCATCACGAGGAATGGCACTGGGCCACCGGCGAATCCGCCATCCTGAAGTTCGTCAGCGTGCATCGCGTGGAGAACGGCAAGATCACCTTGTGGAAGGACTACTGGGACATGGGGGCGCTGGCGAACAACGCGCCGCCGACCTGGATGGAAGACTTCGCCAACGCCGACATGTCGTGGGTGTTCGACGCGACCGGCCTGGTCTAGTCGTCATACGTTCTTGTGCTCTAACGGGTTGTTTTCCGGCAACAGGTGCCGGTGATCAACCCGTTACGGCCCCTGCAACACGACCGGCCTGGTCTAGATCGTCATACGCTCCAGGCCAGCCGGAACTTGTCGGCGATCTCCTCGAGGCTCAGCGCGCCGTAGTTGTCGTGCTCGTAGCGGCGCACCGCGACCACGGCGTCGACGGCCTCGTCGCCGAGGATCTTTCGCATCAACGACGATCGGTTCAGCACATCGAGCGCATCGATCTGCTTCTCGCGTAGCAGAACGACGCCCGTCTGCTCACGCTGGGCGTCGGTCAGCGTCGCGGGGTCGACGGTCGTCTCCGGCGGCAGCGGCAGCCGGCGTTCGATGCCGTCCAGCGCAAGACCCAGGATCGCCGCGGTCGCGAGATACGGATTGGCCGAAGGGTCGACCACTTTGACTTCGATGTTCGCGCCGTAGGGGTTGCTCGGCCCGCCGATCAGGTATCGCACTGAGGCTTCCCGGTTCTCGGTGCCCCAGCAGACATACGCACCGGCCCAGTTTCCCGGCTGCATACGTTGGCCGGACAACACCGAACCGGCGAGCACACCCTGCGCCTCGGGCAGGCCGGCGACCAAACCCGCGACCGCCGATTCGCCCTCCCGAGTCATACCGTTGACGCCGGTGCCGTCGAAGAACAGCTCGGTATCCCCCCGCTTCATAGAAAAGTGTTGATGTGCGCCGGATCCGACACCGCCGGCGAACGGCACCGGCGACAGGCTCACCCGCATGCCGTACTGCCGCGCGACCCGTCCCACGATGATGCGCGTGAGCACCAGCGCGTCGGCCGCCGCGACGGGTGGCAGTGGGGCCAGCGAGATCTCGAACTGGTTGGCTCCGTACTCGGGGTGGAACTGTTCGATCGCGACACCCGATGCGGTCGCGGCGTTGGTGACGTCGCGCACGAACCCTTCGAACTCCAGCACGCCGGCCAACCCGTACTGCGCCCACAGGTGCGACTGCAGGCGCCCGCCGTCGGGACCGACGAGCACGAACTCCATCTCGTGTCCGACGACGGCGGAAAGACCCTCGTCCGTCAGTCGCTTCTGCACCCGGCCCAGTGCCCCGCGGCTGCAGTGCGGATCGGGTGTGCCGTCCTGGTTGAAGAACGCCCCTGGCGCCCAGGCCAACCCGTCGCCCAGGATGCGCAGCGCGCTGAGGTCGATGCGGATCCGCTGATCACCGACCGGCGTGATCGCTCTGCTGTAAACGATGCCGGTGTGGTCGATCGCGAAGGCATGCCAGACCGGACTGGCACCCAGCCCGGGATCGGCGAACGCCCCCATGCGGCGCAACGGCACCGTCTTGGCATGCGTGAGCCCGGCCGGGTTGACGACCGTGCCGATCAGAGTGGCGACCCCATCGGCTTCGAGTTGGGCGATCGCCGCGGCCGCGAGGGGCTTGGCTGCCACTGGCTTCACGACAGCCATTGTGCGCGGTCGCGCTGCGGCTTACAGCGTGATCTTGCAGCTTTGGCCGATGTCGAGCGTGCGAAGCATGCGGCCCATCCCCAGCCACATCGCGCAGGACAACGCCAGGTCGGTCAGTAGTTCGTCGCTGAAGTGCTCGCGGCAGCGGTCCCAGAAGTCCTCGTCGTCGCGAAGGCCGGTGTGGTCGCTGGCGAAGCGCTCGGCGAATTCCGCTGCGATGCGCTCCTGCGCGCTGTAGCCCGGCCAGGTACGCCATTCGGCGGCGTGGTCGTAGAGGTCCTCGTCGACGCCGGCGGCCAAACCCTCTGCGTCGCGGGTGTTCTGACAGACGACGCACTCGTTGTCGAGCGCGATGACCATCCGTGCGAGTTCACGCACCCGCATGGGAAGCCGGTTCTTGGTGTAGACCGCGTTGGTGAAACCTGCCATCGCGACACCGATGTCCGGCGACTTCACCACCCAGGCGGCGGCGTCGTCGTCGGCGAAGTCCCCAATGCGGCTCATGACGGCATCGTACGCCGGGAGCCGCAGAATTGGAACGCGTTCTAGTTTGGTCTCAGCCCGTGGCGACCAGCTGAGCGCGGTCGTCGGTCCAGTCGCGCTGCACCAGCATGCGATGGGCGATTCGCTCCAGCGCCGCCTCCACCTGCAACCGGTCCGGACGTCCCTCGAACGAGGGCGAGGTGGCCAGCTTCTCGACGATGCGCCCGACGATCGCGGTCGAGATCGCATCGACCTGTCTGATGCCCTTCTGGGTGAGCCACAGCCGGCCGCCGGTGCGCAGCGCGAGGCCGTGACGCACGAGATCGTCGAAGGCCGGTTCGATGACCTCGTGCGGCACGCGCAGGCGTTCGGCGATGTCGGTCAGCGTGACCGAGCCGAACACCTGGTTCTGCCGGTAGATCTGCAGCAGCGCCCACATCTGGCAGACATCGAGATCGCAGCCGGGTTGCGCGGCAAGCGCACGCAACCGGATGTCCGGCGAATCGCGGAACAGCCGGCCGACGGCCACCTCGAGGATCTTCTCGGGCGATTCGGTGCTCGGCATCCCGAAGCCCTCGCCGAGGTCGGACGCCGACACCATTTCCATCTCACGCAGTTGCACTTCCTTCAGGAACAGCGAGACGACGAAGCCGACGACCGCGACCGGCACGACGTAGAGGAACACCCGGCCCAGCGAGTCGGCGTATGCGTCGATGATCGGCGCGGCCATCTCCGGGGACAGCGTGTGCAGTGCCTGCGGCGAATCCGCAGCGAGCGGCGGCGCTCCGCTGGCGGCCAGCGCCGGGCCGATCCGGCTCGCGAGGAAGTTGGCGAACAGGCTGCCGAAAATGGCTGCGCCGAAGGAACTTCCGATGGTCCGAAAGAACGTGACGCCCGACGTCGCCACTCCGAGGTCGGCGAAGCTCGACGTGTTCTGGACGACCAGGATGAGGACCTGCATGCAGAGGCCGATTCCGGTGCCGAGGATGAACAGAAACAGCGACTGCTGCCAGGTCGGCGTCGCGGCGTCCATGCCGGACAGCAACAGGAACGCCACCGCCATGACCGCGGTGCCTGCGACCGGGAACACCTTGTACCGGCCGGTGCGCCCGACGATGCTCCCGCTGCCGATCGAGGTGATGAGCATGCCCGCGACCATGGGCAGGGTCCGCAGGCCGGATTCCGTCGCCGACACGCCGTCGACGAACTGCATGAACGTCGGCAGGAACGTCAACGCCCCGAGCATGGCGAAGCCGACGATGAAGCCCAGGATGCAGCACACGGTGAACACCGGGCTGGCGAACAGCCGGATCGGCAGAATCGGTTCGGCCGCACGCAATTCCACCCAGACGAAGATCGCGAGCGCGACGGCCGAGGCCGCGAACAAGCCGGTGATGATTCCCGACGACCACGGGTAGGTGCTGCCGCCCCAGCTGGTCGCCAGGGTCAGCCCGGACGCCCCCAGGCCGATGAAGAGAATGCCGGCGTAGTCGATCACCGCCCTACCGGCCCTCGCCAGCGACGGGATCGCCACGGCGCCGACCGCGAACACGACGAGCGCGATCGGGACGTTGATCCAGAACGCCCAGCGCCAGCTGAGGTGATCGGTGAAGAACCCGCCGAGCAGGGGGCCGATCACCGTGGTGACGCCGAACACCGCGCCGAGGGCACCCTGGTACCGTCCGCGCTCCCGCAGCGGGATGACCTCGCCGATGACGGCCATCGCCGTCACCATGATCGCGCCGCCGCCGATGCCCTGCAGGGCGCGCGAGGCCACCAGGGCCGCCATCGACCCGGCCATGCCGCACAGCACCGACCCGACGAGGAAGAACACCACCGAGACCTGGAACACGGTCTTGCGGCCGAACAGGTCGCCCAGCTTGCCGACCACGGCGGTGACAATCGTCGAGGCGAGCAGGTAACTGGTGACCACCCAGGACTGGTGGCCGGCGCCGCCGAGATCCGCCACCACCGTCGGCAACGCGGTCGCCACGATCGTCTGATCGAGGGCTGCCAACAGCATGCCCAGCAGCACCGCGACGAAGATGACGTTGCGGCGCTGCCTGCTGATCAGCGCGCCGCCGGACTCCCGGTCGGCGGCGGCGTTGGGCGCGGCTTGGCTGGTCATGTCTCCCTTCCGAGGCGGAACTTTCCACACACATATCGTTAGCCAGGCTAGGAAAGTTACGCACCCTGACGAGAGTTACCCCGCGAACGTGCGCAAAACGCTGCAACAAGCACGGCGTGTCTTGCGCAAACGCGCACGCTCGCGGGGGAAAAGAAAGCTGGCCGGCTATAAGGCGGTCGGCGGACGCGACACACACTGTGCCGCGTAGAGCTCGTCGCCGAGCTTGTCCATCAGCTGCAGCTGGGTCTCGAGGTAGTCGATGTGCTCTTCCTCGTTGGACAGGATCTTCTCCAGCACGGTGGCCGAGGTGGCGTCGCCCTTGTCGCGGCACATGATGATGCCCGGACGCAGGCGCTCCAGCACCTCGTACTCGATCGCCAGGTCGGCCTCGAACTGCTCACGCAGGGTCTGACCGATGCGCAGGGAGAACAACCGCTGATAGTTGGGCAGGCCGTCCAACATGAGAATGCGGTTGGTGATGTCCTCCGCATGATTCATTTCTTCGAACGACTCTTTACGCGTGTATTCGGCGAGTTCGGTGAAGCCCCAATTCGCTTGCATCTTCGAATGCAGGAAATACTGGTTAATGGCTGTGAGTTCGCTCGTCAATTGCTCGTTGAGCAATTTCAGGACGTCCGGATCGCCTTGCATGGTGGCTCCTAGGGCACTTGAGGGCTGGTCAGGCATCGCTTCGATTGTGCACCTTCCAAACTAGTCCAGTTATGGCCGACAAGCGCGCTTTAATGCTTGCGCGGGGCGTGTTTTCGGCTCAATGACAAGCCGTCGCGACGCCTCGAGGGCCTGATGCGGGCCCTAGTCTGGACTGCCTAGGCTAAGTAAGGTTAGACTGCGCTAACCATTGGACCGGAGTCGAGACAGGCGGTGAGAATCGATGAGTGAGTACGATCTGCACTCGCTGATTCTCGCATGCGACTTTCGAGTCGATGACGTCGAGCGAATGTGGAAATGGCTCAAGAAGCGCCACGATAATTTGCAATCAATTGGTGCCCATCATGTCGTCGTCTACACGTCGATTTGGGAGCCGAACCGCGTGCTCGTCACAATTGGAATCCGCAACGCCCGGTCAATTCGCGACGTTTTGCGCTCGTCGGCGGTTTTCGAGTGGTTCGACGTCGCCGGAGTCGACGACATTCCGCCGGTCTTCGGCGGCGAAGTGGTCGAGAAGATCGACCTGTACGCCCCCTCGCCCGCGGATCACGTGGGCCGGGTGGTGGTGGGCGTCATGTCGTCGGTCGAGGACGTGTCTGAGCTGATGGTCAAGGTGCATGACGGGATCGAGCGCTTCAAGCGCAGCGGAGTGCGCAAGATCTGGGTCTACCGCGCCCTGGACGACGGACACGAAGTGATGATCCTGCAGGAAATCGAGGACGAGGTCGCAGCCAGGCAGTGGATCGATCACCCGGACGCGGCTGCCGAGTGGATGTCCAACGTCGGCCTCGGCGCCTATCCGACCCAGTTCGTCGGTCGGTTCGCCCACCTGATGAGCGTCGAGAAGCAGGGCTGACCGATGTTTGTCTGCCTTTGCACAGGAGTCACCAGCCACGACGTCACCGAATGCGTGGCCAACGGGGCTCGCACGTCCAAGCAGATCGCCGAGGCCTGCGGCGCCGGCGGCGACTGCGGGCGATGCCGGCGCACCTTGCGGGCGATCCTCGCCGCGCACGCCGAGGTCGCGGTCGAGGTCGACGAACCGACGCCGAGGGCGGTCAGTCGGTAGCGCGCGGCTAGTCCGCCTCGCGCTTACCGGTGAACTCGGCCAGCGCGCTCGCGTTCGCCGCGGCACCCATCAACACCGCGAAATGTTCGATCTCCCTGGCGGTCGCGGCGGCGATGCCGTCCCGGGTCGGCGCGGTGATGGTCTGCTTGACCGCCATCAGGCTCGCGACGGGCCGAGACGCGAGGATGTCGGCGTGGCGGCGAGCTTCCGGCAGCAGCTCCTCGGGCGCACATACCTTCCATGCCAGCCCCATTCGCTGTGCCTCGTCCGCATCCACCCACTCCGATGACATCAGCAGCCAGGCGGCGTTCTGGCGGCCCATCAGCCGCGGCAGCAAGTAAGACGACGCGGCCTCGGGCGCGACACCGAGGCTGGTGAACGGTGTCTTGAGCCGAGCTGTTGTCGACATGAAGACCAGATCCGCGTAGCCCAGGATAGTTGCGCCGATACCGACCCCGACACCGTTGACGGCGCATATCAATGGTTTCGGCAAGTCGGCGAGCGCATCGACCATGGTGGTGAAGTGGCTGCCCTGCTCGTTGAACGCGGGATCGGTGATGCGCCTTTGCATCTCGACGAGATCGTTGCCCGCGCTGAACGCCCTGCCCTCACCGGTCAGCACGACAACTGCGACCTCGGGATCAGCGGCGGCCTCGCTCAGGGCGACGGCGGTCGCGTAGTACATCTCCTCGTTGAATGCGTTGAGCACCTCGGGCCGGTTCAGGGTCAGTGTGCGAACCCGGTTGTCGTCGGCGATCTGCAAGGTCGTGTCAGCCACGGCAGCAGCGTAAGCGCTGCGCGATGTGGCAGCCGCGGGCGGGTGAGACGAGTCCCACCGGGCGGCGCCGCTCCTCCATCACGACGTGGCGAACGGAGTTCGGTAGACGTAACGACTGGTCGGTACCGTGTCGACGTCGCGGTTGGCGCCGAACGCTGCGGTGCTGGCCACCATGCGGTCCATCCGGCTGCGCAACTCGTCGTCATCGGCCGCACCGAAGAACGCGTGCAGATCCGAGGTCGCCGCTGCGGGGAACAGCTCCTCGACGATCGCATCTATGCGTGGCGCGCCCGGCGTCAGCGCGTGCACGACCGCGTTCTGGGTGTAGCCGAAGGTCGATTGTGTCTCGATGGCGACCGGCGTGTGGTCGATGTGCCACCGCCTCCGCCACGTCGCCTCGTCGAGGTCCTCGGGCCTGCGCAGCAGCGCCACGTTGGCCAGTCCGACGGTGCGCTCACCGGGCGCAGTGTCCGGCGCGGGCAGTGGTACCGATTCGGTGACCAGGTAGGCGGCGACGTCGTCCGCCTCCCCGAGCAGCCGCGTGACCGCGGCCATCACCTGATAGCCGTAGTACTGCTGCGTCCACAGGCTGACGAACCCGACCACCGGAGGGTCCAGCGTCGTCAGCGTCATCAACGAGTCGCGCACGACGTCATCGCGGACGTTGACGGCCAACCCGGGCAGATCCAGGGCGAGCAGGTCGGTCGCGACCTCCGAACGCATCCTTTGGCACCACGTCTCGTCGGCCTCGGGCCGCCGCAGAGTGATGATGACTTTCTCCACGAAGCGAACTTAATGCCTGGCGGCGCTCAGGCTTCCAGCCGCTGGCGGATCGCGGCGAGGCGCTGCTGGAGTTCCTCTTCACCGATGATGCCGCGCGCCACCAGGGAGTGGGCCAGCGACACCAACTGGTTCTCCGGATAAGGCAGGTTCGAATACCGCGTCGCCGACAGCACGTCCTCCTCGTCGCGGCGCTGCTTGAAATCCGGGATGTCGGCGGCGCAGGCGGCGCGGTCGAGCGCATCGCACATCCCGTCCAGGCTCGTCTTCCACGGCGGTACCGGGTTCTGGACCCCGTACTTTGCGGCCATCCGGGACCAGACTTGGTTGCGCTCGGCGATCTCTTCCAGTGGTGCGATCGCTGCCCGCTCGACGCCCGCCGAATCCGGTGTGCCGCTCATGCTTTCGGTACAGGGTGAACGGCCGGCCGGGTGTCGGTGATGACGTTGGTCGTCACCCCTGCTTTCGGCAGCGCGACGCCGATCAAGCAGTCACGCGTGACGATTTCGGCGAGTTGTTCCTCGGTCCAGTCATCGGTGCCCTCGGGACGCATGGGCATCACCATGAACCGGTGCTTCTGATTGGAATCCTGTACCCGGATGGCGATCTCGTCGGGCAGATAAAGGCCGAACTCCGCCAGCACCTGGCGCGGCCAGCGGACCATGCGCCTGCGGTAGTTCGGGGTGCGGTACCACTCGGGTGAGTTGCCCAGGATGGGGCGCGGGTAGCAGGAGCACAGCGCGCAGACGATCACGTTGTGCAGTGTCGGCGTGTCCGCGAGGATTTCGAACGCGGTGAAGTCGCTGGGTGTGCCGAAGCCGGTCGGTTCCATCCAGTCGACGCCGACCTCCTTGCTGGCAGTCATGGGTTCCGCGAGAGCCAGCTTCTTGAATTCGGGATCCAGCCATGCCCTGGCCACCAGGGTGGCCGCCGGAGTCGGCCCGATCTGCTCGGCGAACTCCGTGAAGCGCCGATGCTCCTCGGCGGTGAAGATGCCCTTCTCGATGCACAGTTCGCGCAGCGCGATCTCGAGGACTTCGAAGTCGGTGATCTCGTCGACCATCGGCGCGACGGTGCGGTCATGGTCGTGGTCGTGGTCGTGACCGGTCATGCGGCGGCCTCCAGCCAATGTTCGGGGATCTCGGTCTGAATGACGTCGTCGCCGGTGCCGGTGTAGCCGTGCCACAACTCCGACATGGTGAACCGCACGACGTAGAACCATTCCGGTTTGGCCGGCCGGTCCCAGGTCTCGTCTTCGGCCGCCGGACTCTCATAGGCGACGGTCGCGATCTCGCCTCTGGCGCCGCGCACGTATTCCGGAGTGCGGGTGTAGAAGATCACCGGCAGCTCGCGCACGACGACCGCGTCGCCGACCTTGAATTTCGGCTCGCCGGCCTGGCCGGCATAGACCTGCGGGTCGCCTTTGCCCACGGCGTGCTTGTGATGGGCATTGCGCTTGACCTGCGCCCCATCACCTTCGGACTTAGGCCTGGCTTCCAGCGTCTTTCCGGCCAGGCCGCCCTCGTAGCGTGCCTTGACCTCTGCCATCCGCTCGCTCAACTCGGTCAGCCCGATGTGATGCTTTTCGACGAGCACCCGCGCGACGGCCAACAGCCAGCGGCCGTAGTACGGCAGACCCAGGTATTCGGCCCTGCCCACATCGACGTTGCCGATCCGGCGGCGTTCCTCCGAGAGCCAGATGCCGCGCCAGGCAAGGACCTCGCAGATCACATACGTCATGTGCTCCCAGAGTTCGTACTGCTTGTTCTCGTACTTCATCGGCGCATCCGGCTCGCCGCCGACGTCATGAACGGGTTTGAGGTACGCGGTGATCCGGTGGTGATCAAGGAGATCCGGGGTGGGCGCATCCGGCAGTTCGGGATAGGCCGATTTCAGCCGGGCCACCAGATCGAGTTGAGCTGCACGCTCGGCCGCCGTGCTCATGACGATTCCCTTCGTTGCCGCGGCCGGCCATCGGAGGCGATCGCGGACGCGCTCGGTACTTCTCGTGAGACGTCAGCTGACTTTATCCGCGGACCCGCGTAATCGCAGGCGATTCGGTCGAGGATCGGATTCGGTGGTTGCCGGCAGCTTTGGCCTGTGCCACACGATATTTGACACACCGCAGCTGCCGGGCGCCCGGCGACGCGTGGAATCAACCCGGATACGCCGGCGCAAACACCACCGATCCGACGCGTGTGCTGCAGCCGTGAGAACCCGCGGAGGCGTCAGAATGAACAGGTGAGCACACGCAGCCGGATCATCGACGCCTTCCGGCCGACCATGCCCGACATGGGGGCCGTGGCGAGGAGCCTGCTCGGGGTGTTGGCGGTGGCCGCCGTCGCGCTGCTGTGGGACTCGGGCGCGACCGCGGTGTGGGCCGCGAGCGCTGCGGCGGTCGCCGGTGCCATCGCGCTGCAGGACAGCCCCGGCGGGCGGATCACCCGGGTTCTCGTCGTGGCCGTGGAAATGGGTGCCGCGGTTTTCCTCGGGTCGCTGGCTTCTTCGTTCGACGTCGTGTTCATTGCCGTGCTCGCGCTGTGGTGCTTCGCCGCGGGACTGCAGTGGGCGGTCGGGGCCAAGGCGGGCCTCGTCGCCGCCGCGGCCGGCGCCGTTTTGGCGATCGCGCCACCCCTGGCGCCGTCGGCGGGGTCGGTGTTGGTGCCGACCATCCTGACGATTGCCGCTGCCGCTGTGCAGGCCGGGCTGATCGCCGTCTGGCCGCCGCAGCGGTGGCGCACTCAACGTGACGCGTTGACCGAGGCATATCGAACACTGGCCCTCGCTGCGCATGAGGGCGAGCAGGACGCCAAGTCCCCCGCCGCCGCGATACTGATGCCGTCGTTGCGCGATGCGTTCGTCGACACGCAAGCCGGCCGTCATCCCGAGGCCTACCGCGGCGGGCATCGGGTGCCCGAACGGATCATGGCGACGTTGCGCACGCTGCGTGGCGCACCTGACGCCAGGCGAGAAGCGGTCTCACGGGTGCTCGCGGCTGCAGCCGATGTGCTGCAGGCGATCGCCGACCACAGCCGCACCGCGAGGCGGGATGCCGAGCACGCCCTGGTCCGCTTGGACACCGCGGTAGCGGCACTCGACAGTTCAGACGATGCTGCTGCGAAACGACTTTCGCAACAATTGCACGAAGCCGCGGAACTGCGATTCCCCGATCTGTACCGGCCCGATCTGGTCAACCCCTTGCGCGCGGCCGTTGCTGCCGTGCGGGCGCATATGACGCTGACGTCGCCGATTCTTCGGCACGCCATCCGGTTGTCGGCGGCGATCGCGATCGGTGCGGCAGCCGACCGGTTCGCGCCGGTCGTGTACGGCTATTGGATCCTGCTCACCGTGTTGATGGTGTTGCGGCCGGAGACCGCCCACACCTACACACGCTGCGTCGGGCGACTGGCGGGCATCGCAAGCGGAATCCTGATTGCCTCGTTGATCGTACTGTTGCTGCACCCGACCGGACTGTTCGCCGCCGTGCTGGCCACGCTCTGCCTCGCCTCGACATATGCCGCGAACAGGGTGGGATACATCGCCACCAGCGCGGCCGTAGCGGCGGCCGCCGTGTTCCTCCTCGAGATCGACGCCGCCACCTCCGGTGCGACGCTCGAGGACCGCCTGTTCTCGGTCGTGATCGGTGGCGGCCTCGCGGTGGTGGCCCATGTGGCCCTACCCGACCACGCGCTGACCCGGCTGCATCACCGGGCAGGCGAGCTGCTCAAAACCGAGATCGACTATGCCGCAACGGTCATCCGCGCTTACGTGCACCAACTCGACCACCCCGCCGACGCCGTGTCCTCGGCGTGGCAACACGCGTTCCGCGCCCGCGCCGGATTCGAAGCCGCCTCGGGTGCCACCCGGATGGAGTCCCGCGAGCTACGCCGGTGGTTGCGCTCGTACCGCACCGCGGTGAACGCCGTCACCACCTCCTGCACCGCGTTGGAGGACAACCTGCCGAGTCGTCCGCCCACGTCGCTGACCCCCGAATTCATCGCCGCCGTCGACGATTTCATCGATGCGCTGCGCGGGGCGCCACCGAACCCGGGGACACCCTGGACCGTCGACCTCGCGGCATTGACAGCCGCCAACCAGCAGGTGCGCGAGCGGGCAGCCGGGCTCACCGGCGACGACGGCGCCGCCCGGGTGCTGGTCGCCGAGATCGCGTCGATCACCCGTAGCCTGTCCGGGATCGCCGCTATCCGCGAGCGCGCTACGGCTGAATGAATTCCTAGCCCAGTACCTCACGCCCGCCGGTCGAGGCGAACCCCAGCCAGGTGTGCCGATTGCCGGCCCAGCACCAGCCGACCTTCGGTGCGTCACGGTTGGCGGCGCCGTCGCGGCCGGTGCCGTTGCTGATCCACAGGGCAGGCGTCCTGGCGTCCAACGCACCCGACGGCTTGCGCAGCCGCGATCCGATGGTCATGAAGCAACGGTTGCGTTGCAACGTGTCGGGCTGGTGCAACAACCAGTGCAGGCCTTCGGTCAGTGTCAACGGCGAGCGCCCGGCGCCGACGATGGCGGGCAGCGCTTCGTCGGGACTCCAGTTCGCCATCGCGTCTCCCCGATCCGGGTCGCGCACCACATACAGCGCGTCGTCCGGCAGCAGCACCGACTCGATGGGTGTGAAGTCGTCGACGTCGTCCATGTCGGACACCACGAAGCCGGGCTTGGCGTTGCGGCGCACGAGCGGCGCCAACGCGGACGCGGGCACCAGCTCGGGATGCACCATCAGCAGCGCGCGCCGACCCGCCGGCCGCGCGCACATCTCGCGCAACCGGCCGGCGGGCAGCCGGGCCAGGTCATGCACACCGAGCTGGATCAATGTCTCGGCTTGTTCGGTGAGGGTCGGAAACGATGTCGTGACGGTCGGCATGAGGCCACAACGAAGCACGCCCGCCCGAGAGTTCCTGCTCGTCATACTCGTCAGCGCTGCACCGGTGAATTATCGTGCGTTGATGAGCATCTCGGTCGACGACGAAACCTACTACGACCTCGGCTCCTTTCACCGGCCGATCGACACGCCGTCGCCGCAGGCGCAGGTGTGGTTCGACCGCGGCCTGGTGTGGTCCTATGCGTTCAACCACGAGGAGGCTGTCCGCTGCTTCGACCGGGCTCTCGAACTGGACGCCGCCCTCGCGATCGCCCGCTGGGGGGTGGCGTATGCGATCGGACCGAATTACAACAAGGGCTGGGAGGCCTTCGATCGCGTCGATGCCGCCGCCTCGTTGGCCCGCGCCCGGATGGAGTTGCGGCTCGCCGCCGACGGTCGCGCATCGGCGGTGGAACGCGGCCTGATCGACGCCTTGCAGTCGCGCTTCCCCACTGACGATCCGGACGACACCGCGGCACTGGATACAGGCGCTGTGCGCTATGCCGACGCGATGGCGGCGCTGGCGGAGGCCTACCCCGACGACGTCGACGTTCAGGCGCTGGCCGCCGACGCGCTGGTCAACGTGACCGCATGGGCGTTGTGGGACACCAGAACCGGCGAGCCCGCCCCCGACTCGCGGGTGCTGGCGGCCAAGCGGATCCTCGACGACGCGTTGGCCACTGAAACCGGCCGCCGACACCCCGGCGTCCTGCACATCTATGTGCACGCCATGGAGATGTCGGCGGCCCCGCAGGATGCGTTGCCCGCCGCAGACCTGCTGCGCGACCTGGTGCCCGACGCCGGTCACCTGCAACACATGCCCAGCCACATCGACGTGCTCTGCGGCAACTACCACGATTCGGTGACGGCGAACCAGTCGGCCATTGAAGTGGATCGACGCTTCGTCGCACGCGAGGGACCGCTGAACTTCTATTCCCTGTACCGGGCGCACAACCTGCATTTCGTCGTGTATTCGGCGATGTTCGAGGGTAATTCGCGCACCGCGTTCGCCGCCGCCGAGGAACTCGCGGTCCAGCTCAGCCCGGAGCTTCTGGCCATCGAGTCCCCGCCGATGGCCGACTGGCTGGAGGCGTTCGTGCCGCTGCGCACGCACGTGCTGGTCAGGTTCGGCCGCTGGGAGGAACTGATCGCCCAGCCGCTGCCCGAGGACACGGACCTGTACTGCAGCACCGCCGCGACGATCCACTACGGCCGCGGTGTGGCCCACGCCGCCATGGGCAATCTGAGCCAGGCGCACGCTGAGCGTGACGAGTTCGCCGCCGCCTACGGCCGAATTCCGGCGAGCCGGTACCTGTTCAACAACACCGTGCTCGACATCCTGGCGATCGCCGGTGCGATGCTCGACGGCGAGATCGCCTACCGGACAGGTGAATACGATGAAGCATTTACACATCTGCGGCGCGCTGTCGACCTCGACGACGCGCTGCCCTACGACGAACCCTGGGGATGGATGCAGCCGACCCGGCACGCATACGGCGCGCTGCTGCTCGAACGGGGTCACGTCGAGGAGGCCGCCGCGGTCTACGCCGCCGACCTCGGGCTGGACCCGGCGCTGCCGCGGCCGTGCCAGCATCCGAACAACGTGTGGAGCCTGCACGGCTACCACGAATGCCTGCAGCGGCTGGGCCGCGATGCCGAGGCGGCGGTCATCGGTCAACAGCTCACGCTCGCCGCGGCCCGCGCCGACGTGCCGATCCGCGCCTCGTGTGCCTGCCGGCTCGAGGTCTCCCGGCCCTGTTGCGACTGATCCGTAGACTTCGACGGGTGGCCATCAGCGACGACGATCTCGCCCGCCTCGGTCGCTGCGTGGAGCTGGCGCGAGAGGCGCTCGACGAAGGCGATGAACCGTTCGGCTCACTGCTCGTCGACGGGACCGGCCGGACACTGTTCGAGGACCGCAACCGTGTCAAGGACGGTGATCAGACCCGTCACCCGGAGTTCGCGATCGTCCGCTGGGCGGTGGCCAACCTGGCTCCCGAGCAGCGGGCCGCCGCAACCGTGTACACCTCCGGGGAGCACTGCGCGATGTGCGCGGCGGGCCACGCCTGGGTCGGCCTCGGGCGCATCGTGTACGCCACGTCGTCGGCGCAGTTGACCCGCTGGCTGACCGAATGGGAGGCGCCGCCCCCGCCCGTCGCGCCGCTGCCGATCACGACGGTGGCCCCCGGTGTCGTGGTCGACGGGCCGGCCGCGGAGTTCAGCGACGTGATGAAGGCCCTCTACGAGGCGAAGTTCCGGCCATGACCGCGTCTTCGCGTGGTGCGGTGGCGCCCGAACCGGCCTGGGTCGAACACGTCATCTGGTGGCACATCTACCCGCTCGGCTTCGTCGGCGCCTACCCTGCCGACCCGTCACCCGGCCCCGAGGAGCACCGGCTGCGCCGCATCGTCGACTGGCTGGATCACGCGATAGCGCTTGGCGTCTCGGGCATCGCGCTCGGGCCGGTGTTCTCCTCGCGCAGCCACGGCTACGACACCACCGACCACTTCCGCATCGACGCGCGACTCGGTGACGACGAGGATTTCGACGCGCTCGTCGGCGAGGCGCGCCGCCGGGGCTTGCGGGTGTTGCTCGACGGTGTCTTCAACCATGTCGGAACCGGTTTCGCCAACACGTCGTGGTTCCGAACGCGAAACGGAGCTGTCGAGGTGTTCGAGGGCCACGGTGACCTGGTCGCGCTGGATCACGACAACCCTGCGGTGGCGGACTACGTCGTCGACGTGATGACCCACTGGCTGCACCGCGGCGCCGACGGCTGGCGTCTCGACGCCGCATACGCCGTCGCGGACCGATTCTGGGCGCAGGTGCTCCCGCGGGTCCGCGAACAGTTCCCCGACGCATACTTCCTCGCCGAGATTCTGCACGGCGACTACGCAGCGCGGGTGCGCGCGTCGGGCTTCGACTCGGTTACCCAGTACGAGCTGTGGAAAGCCGTCTGGAGCAGCCTCAACGACGGCAACTTTCACGAGCTCGATTGGGCGCTGGTGCGCCACAACGAGTTTCTCGACACCTTCGTACCCGCGACATTCGTCGGCAATCACGACGTCACCCGGATCGCCAGCCGCCTGGACGACATCCGCCATCTCGAGCACGCCTTGGTGCTGCAGATGACGACCGGCGGTACGCCGAGTGTCTACGCCGGTGACGAGTTCGCCTACCGCGGAATCAAAGAGGAAAGGTTCGGCGGCGACGACGCGGTGCGCCCGGAGTTCGACACTGCACCGGTCGCTGTCGACGAACACAGCGAGGACGTCCTGCGGCTGCACCGGTACCTGATCGGGCTGCGCCGACGCCATCCGTGGTTGCACACGGCGCGCACCGCAGCGCTGCTGTTGACCAACCGGCAGTACGTCTACCAGACCCGCGCCGGGTCCGAGGCGCTGATCGTCGCGCTCAACATCGACGACGAGGCGCTGCCGATCTCGTTGCCCGACCTCGGATTCGATCGAGGTGAGGTCCTCGCCGGGTCGGGGGCGCCACCGGCGGATGTCGTCACCACGACCGAAGTCGGTCCGCACGGCTGGCTGATCATCGCTCCGCGGTGAGCCGTTGGACGGTGAGTGGGTCCGGTTCGCCGTTGTAGTACTTCGTCAGCACCTGATCGAACACGGCCGCAACGTCGGGGTCGTCGGTGGCTCGGCTGAACAGTGTCATCGAGGACCGCACCTTGAGGTTGTCCGGCCACCCGAACAAGTCGTCGGCCGACCCCCGCCCGCTGCGGGCGACCAGTTCGGTGCACTCCCGCAGACGCGGGCCCAGCACCCCATGACCGAGATAGGCCCTCGCCTCGGCGAGCGAGGAGATCCCGTAACGCTCCGCGATCGCGCTCCTGCCGAGGCCGCGTAGTTGCGGAAACACGAACCAGATCCAATGGCTTCGTTTGCGGCCGGCGCGCAGTTCGGTCAGCACGGTTTCGTACACGGGCCGCTGAGCGTCGACGAAGCGCTGCAGGTCGAACGGATCGCCCGCAGATACCGATTTGTCGTCAGCCATCTCATCGGCAAGTCTGGCAAGCTACTCTGTGCGATTCAATGACAGGTGCACCATAGTGAAACGCCGGGTGCCGCGGCCCCGCGAGTTGGCACCGCTGCTGCAGTTCAAGAAGCCGCAGCGCAACGCGACTCAGCGCAGACTGGCGGCGGCTCTGACGATCGACGATCTGCGACGCATCGCCAAACGCAGGACCCCCAGGGCGGCGTTCGACTACGCCGACGGCGCAGCCGAAGAGGAACTGTCGCTGGCGCGTGCCCGGCAGGCGTTCCGCGACATCGAATTTCACCCCGCGATTCTGCGCGACGTCGCCAGCGTGGACACGAGTGCGACGGTGCTCGGCGGCCACGTCGCGCTGCCGTTCGGCATCGCGCCGACCGGCTTCACCCGGCTGATGCACACCGGGGGCGAGATCGCAGGCGCCCGCGCCGCCGCGCGCGCCGGCATCCCGTTTGCGCTGTCCACCTTGGGCACCAGCTCCATCGAAGAGGTCAAGGACGCCAACCCGCACGGGCGCAACTGGTTTCAGCTGTACATGTGGAAGGACCGGGACCGGTCGATGGCGCTGGTCGAGCGCGCTGCAGCGGCGGGCTACGACACGCTTCTCGTGACCGTCGACGTGCCGGTCGCGGGCGCGCGTCTGCGCGACACCCGTAACGGTATGTCGATCCCGCCGACGCTGACACTGCGCACCGTGCTGGACGCGGTCCCCCACCCCCGCTGGTGGTTCGACCTGCTCACCACCGAACCGTTGTCGTTCGCGTCGTTGGACCGGTGGCCGGGCACCGTGGCCGAGTATCTCGACACCATGTTCGACCCGACGGTGACCTTCGACGACCTCGCGTGGATCAAGCAGCAGTGGCCGAACAAGTTGGTGGTCAAGGGAATTCAAACTCTTGACGATGCCAGGGCGGTCGTCGACCTCGGCGTGGACGGCATCGTGCTGTCCAACCACGGCGGCCGCCAACTCGACCGTGCACCGGTGCCGTTTCACCTGCTGCCGCGTGTCGCACGCGAGGTCGGCGACGACGCAGAGATTTTGCTGGATACCGGAGTGATGTCCGGCGCCGACATCGTTGCGGCAATCGCGCTCGGCGCGCGTTTCACGTTGGTGGGCCGCGCCTACCTCTACGGCCTCATGGCGGGCGGCGAGGCAGGCGTCGACCGGGCGATAGAAATCCTGTCGCAGCAGGTCAACCGCACGATGCGGCTACTCGGCGTGGGTTCTCTGAGCGAACTCGGCCCGCGGCATGTCACCCAACTGCACCGGCTGAGACCCGGCGTGTCGGACCCTCCTCGCCGAACCACATAGGTACCGCTGTTCTCACAGGTAACAGCTCACTTCCTCGCTTCTCGAGTCCTCGCCGAGTCGTAATCGTTAGCCAACCGCGACGTCGTAACTGCATGTCGAGCCGACAGTCCCACTGCCAGGACGTGTTTCATTACGCCTGCACAGCAACGGCAATTGCTTGTGGAAGCGATGAAAGGTGGGTTGGTTGCCGTTATGAAGTTCTTCGAGAGGTGCCGAGGTACCGGTACAAAATTGTTGCGCCGGATGGCGGTGGTCGCGTTCACGGCGGCCGCGCTGCCCGGGCTGATCGGCTTCGCCGGGGGTTCGGCGACCGCGGGAGCCTTCTCGCGCCCGGGCCTGCCCGTCGAGTATCTGGATGTGTTCTCCCCGGCGATGAACCGCAACATCCGGATCCAGTTCCAGGGGGGTGGACCGCACGCCGTCTATCTGCTCGACGGCCTGCGCGCCCAGGACGATTTCAACGGCTGGGACATCAACACCCCGGCCTTCGAGTGGTATCACCAGTCAGGGTTGTCGGTCGTGATGCCGGTCGGCGGGCAGTCCAGTTTCTACACCGACTGGTACCAGCCGTCGCGGGGTAACGGCCAGGACTACACCTACAAGTGGGAGACGTTCCTGACCCAGGAACTGCCGGCATGGCTGGAAGCCAACAAGGGTGTGTCGCAGAACGGCAATGCCGTGGTGGGTATTTCGATGGCCGGCAGCACCGCGCTGACGTACACGATCTACCACCCGCAGAAGTTCATCTACGCGGCATCACTGTCGGGCTTCCTCAACCCCTCCGAGGGCTGGTGGCCGATGCTGATCGGGCTGGCGATGCAAGACGCCGGCGGGTACAACGCCGAAAGCATGTGGGGTCCCTCATCGGATCTGGCGTGGAAACGCAACGACCCGATGGTCAACATCCGCCAGTTGGTGGCCAACAACACCCGCATCTGGATCTACTGCGGCACCGGTACGCCGTCGGATCTGGACGGTGGTACTGCGGGTCAGAACCTGATGGCCGCGCAGTTCCTCGAAGGGTTCACGTTGCGCACCAACGTCACCTTCCGGGACAACTACGTCGCCGCGGGCGGCACGAACGGCGTGTTCAATTTCCCGCCTCAGGGCACTCACAGCTGGGGTTACTGGGGTCAGCAGCTGGAGATGATGAAGCCTGACCTGCAGCGGGTGCTGGGAGCACAGGCCAGCGCCTAGGGCCACCGCCGAGATCCACCCACAACAGGGAGCCTGCCGTTTCCCCCGAACGGCAGGCTCCCTGCCCTTTCGGGGTGTCCGGGTTCGCGCACTTTCGGGCCGTACGCGCAGAGTGAACGACCGCGGGAACAAATCAGACTGCCTAAAGGTTGAGCGCATCAGACTCAAACTTTGGAGGATTGATGGCTGAAGCCAAGACAGTTCCGGTCTTGTTCCTGAGCGAGTCGATCGTGCTGCCGGGAATGGTGGTGCCCGTCGAGCTCGACGAGGCCGCGCGCGCCGCAGTCGACGCCACCCGCGCCAGCGAGTCCGGCGAGCTGCTGATCGCTCCGCGCCTCGGGGACCGGTATCCGTCATACGGTGTGCTGGCCTCGATCGTGCAGGTCGGCCGCATGGTCGGCGGACCCGCCGCGATCGTGCGGGGCGAAGGCCGCGCGCACATCGGCGCCGGTGCCACCGGGCCGGGTGCCGCACTGTGGGTCGAGGTGACCGAGGTGACGGACGCCGAGCCGACTGAGGAGACAGTCAAGCTCGCCGCGGAGTACAAGAAGCTGCTGCTGGCGATGTTGCAGCGACGCGAGGCGTGGCAGATCATCGACTTCGTCAACCAGCTCTCCGACCCCTCGGCACTGGCCGATACCGCGGGGTATGCGTCTTATCTGACGCAGGTCCAGAAGCGTCAGCTGCTCGAGACCCCGGACGTGGCCGCGCGGTTGCGTGCGCTGATCGAGTGGACCGGCGATCAGCTGGCCGAGGTCGAGGTCAACGAGAAGATCGCCGAGGACGTCCGCGAGGGAATGGAGAAGACGCAGAAGGAATTCCTGCTGCGCCAGCAGTTGGCGGCGATCCGCAAGGAACTCGGCGATGACGACGGCACCGGGTCCTCTGATGACTACCGGAGCCGCATCGAGGCCGCCGACCTCCCCGAGAAGGTGCGCGAGGCAGCGCTGCGCGAAGTCGGCAAGCTCGAGCGGTCCAGCGATCAGAGCCCCGAGAGCGGCTGGATACGCACCTGGTTGGACACCGTGCTGGAGCTGCCGTGGAACGTGCGGACCGAGGACGCGACGGATCTGGTGGCGGCGCGGGCGGTCCTGGACGCCGACCACCACGGCCTCGACGACGTCAAGGAGCGCATCGTCGAGTATCTGGCCGTGCGGGCGCGGCGCGCCAAGCGAGGCCTGCAGGTCGTCGGCGGCCGCGGTTCGGGTGCGGTGATGGTGCTGGCCGGCCCGCCCGGTGTCGGCAAGACGTCGCTGGGCGAGAGCGTGGCACGGGCACTGGACCGTAAGTTCGTCCGCGTCGCCCTCGGCGGTGTGCGGGACGAGGCCGAGATCCGCGGCCACCGGCGCACCTACGTCGGCGCGCTGCCCGGCCGTATCGTGCGGGCGATCGGCGAAGCGGGTTCGATGAATCCCGTTGTGCTGCTCGACGAGATCGACAAGGTCGGCTCCGACTTCCGCGGCGACCCCGCGGCGGCGCTGCTCGAGGTCTTGGATCCGGCGCAGAACCATACGTTCCGCGACCACTACCTGGACCTGGATCTCGATTTGTCCGACGTGGTGTTCCTGGCGACGGCCAACGTCATCGAGAACATCCCGTCGGCGCTGCTGGACCGCATGGAACTGGTCCAACTCGACGGCTACACCGAAGACGACAAGGTCGCGATCGCCCGCGACTTCCTGCTGCCCCGGCAGCGGGAGCGGGCGGCGCTGACCGAGGACGAGGTGGCCGTGTCCGAGGACGCGTTGCGCAAGATCGCCGCGGACTACACCCGCGAACCCGGGGTCCGCCAGTTCGAGCGGCTGCTGGCCAAGGCGCTGCGCAAGGTGACGACGAAGCTGGCTACCGAAGCCGGCCCGATCGTTGTCGATGAGCCGGATCTCGTTGAGTACCTTGGTCGTCCGCGGTTCCTGCCGGAAACGGCCGAACGCACTGCGGTGCCCGGGGTGGCGACCGGGCTGGCGGTCACCGGGCTCGGCGGCGATGTGCTCTACATCGAGGCCGGGGCAACCGACGGTGAGCCGGGTCTGACCCTGACCGGACAGTTGGGCGACGTGATGAAGGAATCGGCGCAGATCGCGCTGTCCTATGTGCGCTCCCACGCCGAGCAGTTGGGCGTCGACCCCCGTGCGCTGGATCGGCGGATCCACGTCCACGTGCCGGCAGGCGCGGTGCCGAAGGACGGCCCCTCGGCGGGCGTGACGATGGTGACCGCACTGGTGTCGATGTTCACCGGACGGCAGGTGCGCTCGGACGTCGGTATGACCGGTGAGGTCACGCTCAACGGCCGGGTGTTGCCGATCGGCGGCGTCAAGCAGAAGCTGCTGGCGGCGCAACGAGCCGGACTGTCAACGGTTTTCATCCCGCAGCGCAACGAGGCGGATCTGGACGATGTTCCCGCCGACGTCCTCGAGTCGTTGGAAGTCAAGCCGATGACCGATGTCGCGGACATCGTCGCGCAGGCACTGGAACCGGCGCAGGCGCAGGCCACCGTCGCCGCCTGACCGCGAAGATTGCACTCAGGGTCGTGGTCCCGCAACGGATCACGACCTTGAGCGCAAAAACAAGGCAATGCGGGTACAAAGCGACGGTGAGATTCGTACTCGATGTGAACCTGCCCGACGACGCCGACGCCCGCAGTGAGCTGGGCAGGATCCTGCGGTACTGGGACGGGGCGATGAAAGACCTCGATGACCTCGAACCCGGAGATAGGCAGGACGTCTACGACTCCGCGTACAACCGGGTGGGCTCCTGGACGGTCAGCGCGGGCGGCGAGTAATTGTCGGGGGCTGACGCTAACGTCGTCTCATGGCCTACGACGAGGACCTGGCCGACCGCATCCGAGAACTCCTCAGCGGCGTCCGTGGAGTCGAGGAGAAGCCGATGTTCGGCGGGTTGGCGTTCCTGATCAACGGCAACATGGCGGTGGCGGCCAGCGGCCAGGGCGGCCTGATGGTGCGGGTGCCACCCGACGACACCTCGAAGCTGCTGTCGCGTGACCACGTCGCACCAATGGTGATGGCGGGTAGGGAAACCCGAGGATGGCTGCGGGTGTCCGACGACGGGATCCGGACCAAACGCCAGCTGCAGTCCTGGGTGGGCCGCGGACTCGACTACGCCAGAAGTTTGCCGCCGAAATAGCAGGGGTACGTCAGCCGAGATGGAGGCCGCGGCACGCAAGAAGTTGGTAGCGAACCTGCTGAGACATGCGGGCACCACCTATGCGCAGGAGGCGGGTATCCGGCTGGCGGACAGACCCATGCCGCTCTTTCAGCTGCTGACCCTGTGCATGCTGGCCAGCAAGCCGATCGACGCCTCGATCGCTGTGGCGGCCGCGCACGAGCTGTTCAGCGCGGGCATCCGCACACCCAAGGCCGCCCTCGAAGCAGACCGCACCGCGATGATCCATGCGTTCGGGCGCGCCCACTACGTCCGGTACGACGAAAGCTCGGCAACCCGGCTGACCGACATCGCCTCCACCGTCGTCGACGAGTACGGCGGGGATCTGCGCAAGCTCGCGGAGGCCAGCAGCCACGACGTGACGGCTTTGACGCGGTTGTTGAAGCAGTTCAAGGGCATCGGCGACACCGGCGCGGACATCTTCCTGCGCGAGGTCCAGGACGTCTGGACCTGGGTCCGGCCGTACTTCGACAAGCGGGCCGTCTCGGCAGCCAAAAAGCTCGGATTGCCAGCCGGGACCGAGGAACTCGCCGCGCTGGCCCCGCGTAGGAACGCGAAACTCGCCGCGGCGCTGGTCAGGGTGTCGCTCGACGACGAGTTACGCGACACCGTGTCGGCACGTGAATGAGGCGACATGATCCGGATCGGCACGTCGGGCTGGTCGTATGACCATTGGACCGACGTGCTGTACCCCGCCGGTACACCGGTGGCCAAGCGACTTGCCCGCTACGTCGAGGAGTTCGACACCGTCGAACTGAACGCCAGCTTCTACCGGTGGCCGAAGGACTCGGCGTTCGCCGGGTGGCGCCAACGACTGCCCGAAGGCTTCACGATGTCGGTCAAGGCCCAACGCGGGCTGACGCACTACCGGCGGCTGCGGGAGCCGGAGCCGTGGATCGAGCGGTTCGACCGGTGCTGGACCCTGCTGGGCGACCGCAGCGAGGCGCTGCTGGTGCAACTGCATCCGGAGTTGGAACGCGACGACGCCCGCCTGGAGTACTTCTTGAAGCTGATGCCCGATCGGATCCCGGTGGCGATGGAGCTGCGGCATCCCTCCTGGGACGACCCGGCGGTGTACGAGACGTTGGCACGTCACGGAGCCGCGTACGTCATCATGAGCGGTGCGCGGCTGCGCTGCGTTCCGCTGGCGACCAGTGAGCTGGTGTACATCAGGATGCACGGCCCCGACCAGGATTCGATGTACGCGGGCTCCTATCCCGACGACGAGCTCCGGCGCTGGGCGGAGCGGATCCTGGCGTGGGACCGGGAAGGCAGACGTGTCCTGGTGTATTTCAACAACGACCTGGGCGGCCACGCGGTGCGCAATGCGCAGACGCTTCGAGCCATGGTGACCGACTGACGAGCCGAGGGCACCCCCGCGTCGAGCGCCGGAATCGCGTTCCGGCACGCTTGAGAACCGAAATGCGTGTCCTATGTCTGATCTCGGCCGTCGCGGTCCTTGCGGTGGGTTGTTCGGGTGAGCGGATCGTGACCACCGACGAGCCGCGCGTGGCTTCCCCGCCGACGTCGACCACCAGCACACCTCTCCCAGCGCCGAACAGCAGGCACCTGGTCAACGCGTTCGACTACGTCGCCCATCCGGCAGGCAAGGCCGCTTACTACTTCACCACCCCGAGCGGACGCTGGGCGTGTGCGATCGTGCCGCGCGACAAGGCCGGCTGCCAGTCGGCGACATCGTGGCGGTCGAGCCTGAACATCACCGGCGAACCGGAAACGGTACCCAACGCCGACGGCGAGCAGACGACGCCGAACGCGATCATCGTCGAGCGCGACGCCCAGCCGCGGTTCGTCGCGCTGGAGCAGCCGGAATTCGTCCTCGAGAACGCAAAGGTGCTCGGGTTCAACCGAATTCTGGCGGCCGCCGGGTTTCGCTGCAATGTGCAGGAAGCCGGCGTCTCATGTATGAGCGAGGCGACCGGGCGGGGCTTCACGTTCGCCCCAGAAGGATTCAAGCCGCAGTACGCCGAGGTGCCGGCGAACGCACCCTAGAGCATCGTGGCGGTACCGTCCGCGTCGACCTTGACCTTGGCGCCGGCGATGTCATCGGCGACCGTGGCCGCTGCCTCCGCCGGGTCGGTGACGACGGCCAGCACGCGCGAGCCCTCGGGCGTGCGCACCGCGAGGAATGCCTTCTCCGGCGAGCCTTCCCGGCTGAACGGCGTCGTCCAGGTTTCCACCGTGCCAGCCCCGGACCACTCCACCAGCCCGGCGCGGGTCGGCTCGCGATCGACCTCCGATTGCACGTCTTCCCAGCGGAACTCGTGCGCAGGCGGTTCGGCGCTGTAGACGCCGAAACTGTGCTTGGTGAGGTAACCGCCGTTCGCGGTGATCAGGCCTCGCTGGCCGGGACGGGTGGCCAGCCGCTCGGCCATGGTGGCGATCGAGTGGGTGACGTAGTTGTTCCACGGGCCGCCGGCGAAGGTGAGCCCGCCGGTGACCGTGAGCGGTCTGGCGGTGTCCCCGATCGGCAGCCCGAGTTCGTTGGCGGCCACCTGCACCGCCGACGGAAAGCACGAGTAGAGGTCGACAAGCTCGACGTCGTCGATGCCCAGCCCTGCCAGTTGCAAGGCGCGCCGACCCGCGATCCGGATGGCAGGCGAGGTGTAGAACTCTGCGCGCTCCCCGATCGCGTAGGTGTCGTGCGCGTCGGTGCCCGAGTGCGGAAAAATCCAGCGGTCCCTGGGAATCTGCAGATGAGCCGCCTTCTCGGCCGAGGTGAGGACGAGCGCCGCCGCCTGGTCGACCATGTTGTTGGAGTTCATCAGCTTCGGGTACGGCCAACTGATCATCCGGTTGTCCGGACCGGCCTGCCAGATCTGCTCCGCCGGCACCGGGTCTCGGCTCCAGGCGTGCGGATTGGTCGCGGCCACCGCACTGAACTGCGCCCACAGTTCGCCGATCCGACGTCGGTGCTCCTCGCTGGACTCGCCCGCTGCGATCCGCAAAGCCTGCTCGAACATCGGGTAGACATAGGCCGGTCGGTCCAGGTGGATCCGGATCTCGGCGGGTCCGGCCATCGGTACCCCGTCGTCGGCGCCTTCGGCCATCGGAACCGACTCGTCCTGGCGAGTCCATTGGGGCTTGATGCCCTTGGCCCGCAACCGGGTTCGGGAGCGCCAGGTTTCCGCGCCGGCGATCAGGACGACGTCGACGCGGCCGTTCTGGATGTCCCGGCACGCCTCATTGACCAGTGACTGCGGTGTGTTGCCGCCGACTCCGGTGTAACGTGTGGTGGCAAAGTCGGCTTTGATCCGTTGCGCCAGAAGCAGTCCCGGATCACGGTACCGCCAGGACAGCAGGCTGACGACGCGCACCGAGTCGACGGCTTCGAGCACCCGCGGATCGGCGGCGGCGCGCGCGGCCGCGACCATCAGGTCGATCGGCTCCGCGTCGGGGTTCTCGTCGCGCTGGTTCAGTTGTCCGTAGCCGGCCAACACCGGTGTCCTCGGGTCCATCACGGCCTTCCTTGGTAGGCGAAGAGCGCGCCGTCGGCGATGAGCCGGTCGGTTTCCTCGTCGGTCATGCCGAGGATCTGCCGGCAGATCTGGCGCGTGTGCTCCCCCGGCATCGGCGCCGGCCGCATCTCCGCGGGCGGAATGTTGGTGTACGGCGCGGGCCCGGTCTCAGTGAGCATGGGCTCCTCGAACAGCGGATGCCCCATGGCGGCGAACACGTTTCGTGAACGTACCTGCGGGTCGGCGGGCACATCGACGGCGCGGTTCATCGGCGCTGCGGGGATCCCCGCCTCCTGCAGCGCGTGCGCCACCGCCGTCTTGTCCCGGGCGCGGGTCCACTCGGCGATGTCGAGGCCGTCGGTGAGAGAGGTCAACGCTTCGCGGTCGGCATCGGTCCGGAGCGAGATCACGCACCATTCGTCGTCGCCCGTGCACGGGTACACGCCGTGCACGGCAGCGTCGTCGACCACCGGCAGTTGTGCCGCGCGCGCCGCTTCGGTGACATAACGCGTCGCCAACTGGTTCACCGCGGCCTCGGCTTGTGAGACGTGTACGTGCGCGGGTCCCCCGGTGCGGTCGCGCCGGATCAGCGCTGCCAGTGCCGCGATCGCGGTGATCCGCGCGGCCACATGGTCGGGGAAAACCGTCGTCGCGTCGTAGAATCCGCCGTCGGCCGACGTCCACAGCGAGGTGATCCCCGTCGTCGCGCGCACCAGCGGCCCGTAACCCATCCGCGCGCTCCACGGCCCCGTCGAGCCGAAGGCGCTGCTCTCGGCGAGCACGATGCTGGGGTTCAGCTCTCGCAGACGGTCGTATGAGAACCCAAGCGCGGCAAGTGTTCCCGGCCGGAAGTTGGCAAGCACCGCGTCGGCATCGGCAACCAAGCGGGCGAACAAGTCGGCGCCCGCGGGGGTGCGCAGGTCGATGCCCAGGCTCTGCTCGTTGCGGTGGGTCAACGCCCATGATCTGCTCATCACCTGACCAGGCGGGGTCTGCCGCAGCCCGTCTGGATAGGCGGCGCTCTCGATCTTGATCACCTCGGCACCGAGGTCGGCGAACAACCGGCCCAGTTCGCCCCCGGCGACGATGACGCCGAGGTCGAGGATCCGCATCCCGTCGAACGGGCGCTGGCTCACCGCCGCCTCTGCGCGCGGCGCGTGCGATGGCTGACCGGCCCAACGAGGTTCGTCGGCCCCGGGAGACCGGGCCAGCCACCTCACCCCGGTGTGGTGTCCGTCGACGACGAACGGCCCCGCGGGCGCGTCGACCTGAGCTCCGGGCGCGAATTCCGCTGCGGTCAACGCGCCCACGACGCGCAGGTGCTCGGAGGCCAACGCCTCCGCCGGTGTCAGTACCGCGGCGAGCGGCACTCCCCGCACCTGCCCCTCCGCCACCAGGGCATCCATCGTCTGCGGTGCGAAGAAGTCGGCGATCAACGCGTTGAGTTCCCGCGAGGCCGCGTACCGCGCGGCGATCGTGTCGAATTTCGGATCGGCGAACTGCTCCGGTTCGCCCAGCCAGGCGCGCATTCCGCGCCACTGGCGCGCGGAGAGCAGGCAGACCCGCACATGTCCGTCCGTGCAGGCGAAGATTGGGTAGATGTTCTGGTTACGCGGCCTGCCGCGCCAGATCTCGGTGGTCTTCTTGAGGCCGACGGCGGCTTGCCCCTCCGACCCGAACGGCGGATCGAGCGACTGCAGCACGCCCTCGAATCGCGAGAAGTCGATGTAATCGCCTGTGCCGTCGCGTAACCGGCGGTAGTAGGCGGCCAGCGCCGCCCACGCCGCCTGCACTGCGGCCGTGCCCGATGCCAGCCCGATGGGCGGCAGCACCGGAGTCCCGGAGGTCGGTCCGGTGCGCGACAGCGCGGTCGACAGCGCATAGAGCACCGGGTCGGTGGCCCGCCACGCCGCGTACGGGCCTGCGGTGCCGAAGTCGGTGACCGACAGCGCCACGAGATGGTCGAACCGTCGCGCCAGCTCGGCGCACGACGTTCCGAATCGAGCAGCGCCGCGCGGGTTTCCGCTGTCGACGACGATGTCGGCGGTGCTCGCCAGATCGAGCAGGCGCCGGTGGTCGCCGGGTTCGGCGGGATCGAGGACCGCGCAGCGCTTGTTCGCGTTGTCCACCGCGAACCGCACACTCGTCCCGGCGACGGCCGGCAGCGCGTGGCGCGCGTCGCTCCCCTCCGGCGGTTCGATCTTCAGCACGTCGGCGCCGAGGTCGGCGAACAGCCGGCACACCGCGTCGGATTCAGCACCGCCCAGATCGAGCACCCGCACGGATGCCAGCAGTGGCTCGCTCATGCGGCCAGCAGCCGTTCGGCCCAGCGCAGGTGCTCGTCGGTGTCGGCGGCCACGTACATCAGGTCGACGAACGCGTCGGGGTAGCCGGCGGCGGCGAGCGTCCGCACCGCCTCGGCGACGCGCTCGATCGGCGTGCCCTCGGCGACGTTGACACGAAGGTAGGTGTGGATGGCCGACGGATCGCGGCCAGCCGCGCGGGCGGCGTCGTCGATGATGCGGCGCTGGCGGTCGAGCATCTCCGGGAACACCCCGCCGGGCACGTTGACCGCGGGCAGCCATCCGTCGCCGCGCGCGCCGATCCGCCTCAGGCCGGCCGCTGTGAACGAGGCGAGGTAGATGGGCGGCGGCTGTTGCACCGGCTTGAGGTCGACCCACGACGGCGGGATCGACCAGCGCTCGCCGTCGTGAGCCACCGGATTCGTCGTCCACAGGGCGTGCAGCGCATCGAGCAGCTCGTCCAATTGCGCACCGCGGCGGCGGAACGGCGCGCCCGCCGCCTGGAACTCCTCGGGCGACCAGCCGATGCCGAAGCCGGGCAGCAGCCGCCCATTACTGACCACGTCGAGGGCGGTCAGTTGGCGGCCCAGCTGCACCGGCGGATACCACGGTGCGACGAAAACGCTGCTGCCCAACCGGACCCGGCTGGTGACGGCGGCCGCCACCGCCAGCGCGACGAACGGATCCAGTCCGGTGCGGAACTGCTCGGGAATGGTGTCGGAACCCGCGTAACCGACGCTGGGCTGGACAGCTGTGATGAGCCGGTCCCCGACCCATAGGCTGTCCGCGCCGAGGTCTTCGACCGTCTTGGCGAACCGGGCCAGGTCGGCGCGCGCGGATCCGCCATACTGCGGCACCGCGAATCCCAACACGCTCGACAGGCTAATGCGTAGGTTCTGGTGCAGTGGGTACCAGGACCACACGCGTTGTTCACAAGCCACGACGATGATGAGTTAGATGACCGCCCAGGCACTGTCCCCTACGTTGTCCGACGATGAACTCTCGCTGATCGACGCGTACTGGCGCGCGGCGAACTATCTGTCCGTCGGACAGATCTACCTGCTGGACAATCCGTTGCTGCGGGAGCCGCTCGCGCCGCAGCACGTCAAGCCCCGGCTGCTCGGCCACTGGGGTACCACGCCAGGGCTCAACCTCGTCTACGCGCACTTGAACCGCATCATCCGCAACCGCGACGCCAACGTCATCTACATCACCGGACCGGGGCACGGCGGCCCCGGCCTGGTCGCGAACGCTTACCTGGAAGGCACCTACAGCGAGGTGTACTCGGGCATCTCCGAGGACACCGAAGGTCTGCGAAAGTTGTTCCGGCAGTTCTCCTTCCCCGGCGGCATCCCCAGTCACGTGGCGTCGGAGACGCCAGGGTCGATCCACGAGGGCGGCGAGCTCGGCTATGCGCTGGTGCACGCGTACGGCGCGGCGTTCGACAACCCCGATCTGGTGGTGGCCTGTGTGATCGGCGACGGTGAGGCCGAAACCGGCCCGCTGGCGGCGAGCTGGCATTCGAACAAGTTCCTCAACCCCGTCACCGACGGTGCCGTGCTGCCCATCCTGCACCTGAACGGATACAAGATCGCCAATCCGACGGTGCTCGCGCGCATCCCGCAGGAGGAACTCGAGTCGCTGCTGTTCGGCTACGGCTACCGGCCCATCACAGTGGCAGGCCCGGATTCTGCTGACCCGGCCAACGTGCACCAGCAATTGGCCACCGCGCTCGACGAGGCGTTCGACCAGATCGCTGCGATCCAGCGGGCCGCCCGCCTGGATGGTGAGGCCGGCCGCCCGCTGTGGCCGATGATCGTGTTACGGACTCCGAAGGGCTGGACCGGTCCGCGAGAGGTCGACGGCAAGAAGGTCGAAGGCACCTGGCGGTCGCATCAGGTGCCGCTGTCGGGCACCCACACCAATCCCGAACACCGTGCGCAGCTTGAGGATTGGCTCCGCAGCTACCGACCCGAGGACCTGTTCGGCGACGACGGTGCGCTGCGGCCGGAACTGCGTGCGATCGCGCCGAAAGGGCAGCGGCGGATGAGCGCCAACCCGCACGCCAACGGCGGGCTGCTGCTCAGGGATCTCGACCTGCCCGCGTTCGCCGATTACGCGGTGGCGGTCGATCAGCCCGCCTCCGAGTCGGCCGAGGCCACACGGGTGCTCGGCACGTTCCTGCGTGACGTCATCGCCCGCAACGCCGACCGGTTCCGGTTGATGGGACCCGACGAGACCGCATCGAACCGGCTGTCGGCCACCCTCGAGGCGACCGACAAGGCGTGGCAGGCCGAAATCTGGCCCGACGACGAGAATCTCGGGCCGGAGGGCCGGGTGATGGAGGTGTTGTCCGAGCACCTCTGCCAGGGCTGGCTCGAGGGTTACCTGTTGACCGGCAGGCACGGGCTCTTCAACTGCTACGAGGCGTTCGTCCACATCATCGACTCGATGCTCAACCAGCACGCCAAATGGCTCTCCAGCAGCCGGGAGCTGTCGTGGCGGCGCCCGATCGCGTCGCTGAATTACCTTCTGACATCGCATGTCTGGCGCCAGGACCACAACGGCGCCTCGCACCAGGACCCCGGTTTCATCGACCATGTCGCCAACAAGCGGCCAGAGGTCGTGCGCGTCTACCTGCCGCCCGATGCCAACACGCTGTTGTCGGTGGCCGACCACTGCCTGCGCAGCCGGCACTACGTCAACGTGATCGTCGCCGGTAAGCAACCGGCGCTGACCTATCTGGACATGGACTCCGCGATCGCGCACTGCACCCGGGGGCTCGGAATCTGGGAGTGGGCGAGCAGCGGCAGCGGGGATCCGGACGTGGTGCTCGCGTGCGCCGGTGACATCCCGACCCTGGAAACGGTGGCCGCCGCCGACATCCTGCGCCGGCGATTGCCCGAGCTGAAGGTCCGGGTGGTCAACGTCGTCGACATCATGCGGTTGCAGCCCGACTCCGAACATCCACACGGACTGTCCGATCGGGAGTTCGATTCCATCTTCACCACGGACAAGCCGGTCATCTTCGCCTACCACGGCTACCCGTGGCTGATCCACCGGCTGACCTACCGCCACGCCAACCACGACCAACTGCATGTGCGCGGCTACAAGGAGCGTGGTACCACGACGACGCCGTTCGACATGGTGATGCTCAACGACCTCGACAGGTTCCACCTCGTCATGGACGTCATCGACCGCGTCGACGGGCTGGGCAGCAGCGCGGCCGGTTTGCGTCAGGAAATGGCCGACGCCCGCCTGGCGGCCCGGCGCTACACCCGTGAGCACGGAGAGGACGATCCGGCGATCTCGGAGTGGACCTGGGACCCCGACTACCGCGCCCCCTCGCTCTCGCAGGATTCGCTCAGCGAGAACGACCGCTAGACTGGATCTTCGTGTCCGACCAAGCCGTGCTAGCCGAGCGTCCGCATCCGCTGGTCGAACAGCTGTCCGCGCTGCATCACGTCCGCGCCTACGTCGATATCGCGGTGGTCGTGGTGGTGCTGGCGTTGACCAACCTGATCGCGCATTTCACCACTCCGTGGGCCAGCGTGGCGACGGTTCCCGCGGCCGCGGTCGGGTTGCTGGTGCTTGTCCGGTCCCGCGGGCTGGGCTGGGCCGAACTCGGCCTGAGCCGCGAACACTGGAGGTCTGGGGCCGGCTACGCGCTGGCGGCCGTCGGGGTGGTGCTGTCGGTGATCGCGATCGGCGCGCTGCTGCCGTGGACGCGACCGATGTTCATGAACAACAACTACGCCACGATCTCCGGCGCGTTGATCGCGTCGATGGTGATCATTCCCCTGCAGACCGTGATCCCCGAGGAGTTGGCCTTTCGGGGGGTGCTGCACGGCGCGTTGAACCGCGCCTGGGGTTTCCGCGGTGTCGCGGCGGCGGGCTCGCTGTTGTTCGGCCTTTGGCATATCGCCACCTCGCTGGGTTTGACCAGCAGTAACGTCGGCTTCACCCGCATCTTCGGCGGCGGGGTGATGGGTACCGTCGCGGGCGTGACGTTGGCGGTGGCCGCCACCGCGGTCGCGGGGTTCGTGTTCACCTGGCTGCGGCGTCGCAGCGGCAGCCTGATCGCGCCGATCGCGCTGCACTGGTCGCTCAACGGGCTCGGCGCCCTGGCTGCCGCGCTGGTGTGGCACCTGTCGGCCTGACGTCGGCCGCCGCGCCGGAACTCTAGACGATCAGCACCGCCGCTCCGGAAACACGGCCCGAGGCGAGATCGCGCAGCGCCTCATCGGCCCGATCGAGCGGGTACTGCGGGTTTGTCACTTCGATGCGGTGTTCACCGGCGAAGGCCAGAAAGGCGCGGGCGTCGGCTCGCGTGTTTGCGGTGACCGATCGCAGTTGGCGCTCCTGGAAGAGGTGGCGCTGATAGTTCAGCACCGGAATGTCGGAGAGGTGGATGCCGGCGATGGCCAGCGTGCCGCCGCGATCGAGCGCTTCGAGCGCGGACGGCACGAGATCCCCGACGGGTGCGAACAGGATCGCGGCGTCGAGCGCGATGGGCGGGCGGTCCGTCGCGCCCTGAGCCGAGGCGGCGCCCAGGGACAGCGCCAACGCGCGGGCGGCCTCCCCGCGGGTCATCACGTGCACTTCGGCGCCCTGCGCGATCGCCACTTGGGCGGTCAGGTGCGCGCTGCCACCGAACCCGTAGATTCCCAACCGTCCGCCGGGCGGCAGGTCGGCGCGCATGAGCGCGCGATAGCCGATGATGCCGGCACACAGCAGCGGCGCCAGTTCGGTGTCGGAGTAGCCGGCCGGCAGCGGATGCGCGTATGCCGCTGGCACAGTAGCGAATTCGGCGTATCCCCCGTCGGCGTCCCAGCCGGTGTAGCGGGACTCGGGGCACAGATTCTCGGCGCCTCTGATGCAATACCGGCATCGCCCGCAGGTGTGCCGCAGCCATGCGATGCCGACGCGGTCGCCGACGGCGAACTCGGCTCTGACGCCGTGGCCCACCTCGACCACTTCGCCGACCACCTCATGGCCCGGGATGACTTGTCGGCGATGCACGGGCAGGTCGCCTTCGGCGACGTGAAGGTCGGTGCGGCACACGCCACATGCCCGCACTGCGATCAGGAGTTCGCCGGGCATCGGTCGCGGCACCTCCACCCGTGCCCGCTCGAGTGGCCGAGTGCTCACCGGCCCCGGTCGTCGAACCTGCCACGCGGTCATGGTCGAGGTCGCCATACCTCATCGTCGCCCGACCGATCACGAGTGCACCAGCCCAGGATCGAGCATCTTCACTCTCAGCGAACGACGCTAACGACCGCGGCGGTGCGCCAGACAAATGTGGTAAACGCTGTTGACTCTCGAAGCGGTGGGGAAAACCCCGATTCCTCGGTCATGACAACGGCATAACCTGGAGACAACGGTGGACTGGGAAGGGAGAGGGTGAGATGAGAACACTTGTTGCATTGGCGGTCGGCGCGCTGGCAGCCGGCGGCATCGCATTCGCCGCCCCGGCCAACGCGGGATGCCAGGGAGGTTGGACGCCGTGGGGCGGCGGGACGATCTGCGACGGCCCGGTCAACGCCGACGGAAACTTCGAACGGTGTCAAACCGCAGGCGCGATGGGCTTCGGCGGCACGAACTGCGTCATCGTGAACGTCGCCACCGCGAACCCACCGCGGGTTGGGCCCTGACGGCCGCACGCCCACTGAGGAATTCGGCTTCCGCCGCGGCTTGATGCCGTGGCGGAAGCCTTGACTCCGTCAGGGCGGAGGCAGCATCCCCGGTGCGTTCTGCGGTGCGACCGGAACGGCCACCCCGACGCCGGGCCGCGGCGCAGGCGCATTCGGATCGGGCGGGGGCGCATTCGGATCCGGCGGAGGCGGCGGAGCGTTCGGATCCGCGGGTGGCGGAGGCGGCGGGGCGTTCGGATCTGCCGGAGGTGGCGGCGGCGCGTTCGGATCCGCCGGCGCCGGCGGCCCGGTGTACGGCCGAATCGAGTTGGCCAGCGTCACCGCTTCTTCCTTCGGCACAGGGTTGTTCGCCGTGCCGAGCCAGACGACGAACCAACGCTCAGGCGCGCGCTCCCCGCGCGGCGTTCCCGGCTCGACCGGATTGCCGACGACACCGGCCCAGATCTGGCCGTTCGGCTTGTTGGTGTCGGTGAACTTCACCTCGTAGTACGAGGCGACGCCCGGCATACCGTCTGCGTTGAGTTCGAAGGTCTCCTGGTTGATCCGCGTGCCGGGGAACGGCATGAAGAACTCGCCCATATCGGACGCCAACCGCTGTGCGGCCTTCGCGTTGTCGGTCTCGGCGCCTGCGAAGAGCTTCAGGTCGAGTCGGCCGAGCAGAATGCTGGTGTCATTGGGCGGCTCGGCGCCTTCGGGTGCGATCTTGGTCAGAAGCGCCTGCCCATAGGACAGCTGCGATGCGTCCGACACCTTCCAACCCGCAGGCACGACGTAGCTCAGCCCGCCTGCGGGCGCTTCGACGCGCCCGGGGTCACCGGGTGGTGGGGCGGGCGCATTCGGATCGCCAGGCGCCGGCGCGGGCGCACCGGGAGTCGCGGGGCCGGGTGCGGGCGCACCGGGAGCGGGTGGCGGCGCAGGTGCTCCTGGTGCCGGAGCGGGCGCGGGTGCACCCGGCGGCGGAGCGGGCGCGGGTGCGCCGGGCGGTGGCGGCGGTGGCGGCGGGGGCCCCTGCAAGAACGTGTTGCCGGGCGGCGGCGGTTGCGGGGGCGTCGGCTCGGGCTGCGCCTGCGCCACCGTTGGCAGCGCTAGCGCCACGGCGGTGGCGCCGGTCAGCGCCGCGACCGCCAGTGTCTTGGAGAGGCCCCTGCGAGGGAGTGAAATCGCGTCCGGCTGATCCATGCAGAAGAAACTACCGTGTTACCGCCGTGACGCAAGTGCGTATTGCTCAAAAAGTGTTCAATTGAGAGATTGCTGAGAACGGGAAACATCATGCAAGGCTCGACGAATGGGAATTGCTGACACGACAGTGACCCCACGCGTGGCGCGGGCTTGTCGAACCGCGTTCGCCGCCGGAGGTCGACGGTCGTCTGACTCGTTTTTCGCACCGGCCCAGATGTCCGTTACGGGGCCGGGTGGATGGAAACCTCCTGCGCCTTCACCGAGAAGTACGCTCGTTCGCCCGGCGCCAGGCGCAGTTCGGCCGCAGAGTCCGCCGTGATGTCGGCAGCGATCCCGGGGCCGCCATCGGGTTGTTCCTCGGCCCGCACCCGGATCACGGGCCCGCGGCCGTCGACCTCCGCGACGGTCACTTCAACGGTGTTGCGGGGGCTGCCGTGCGGTCGCTCGCGGTACACCGCGACGGCCGCCGGGTGAAACAGCGCCACCGCCGAACCTTCCGCCGTCACGTCCGCGCCGGCGGTTCCGTACCAGGCGGCGCCCCACCGGGTGGTCAGCACGCCGCTGTCGCCCGCCGTACCGCGAACCAGGTTCACTCCCGCCAGCCGCGCGCCGAACCCGCTGCGCGGAGTCGCCAGAACAGTTGCAGCAGAACCACTTTCGACAACATGACCGGAATCGAGCACTAACACGCGATCGGCTAGCGTCACGACGTCGAGCAAGTCGTGGGTCACCATCACCGCCGACCGTCCGTCGCGGACCAGCACCCGGCGCAGTACCTTGCGCATCGCAGCAGCGGCCGCGACGTCGAGCTTGCTCAACGGCTCGTCGAGGAGCAGCACGTCGGGTTCGGCGGCCAGCGCACGGGCCAGTGCCACCCGTTGCGCCTGGCCACCGGACAGGTGGCGGGGCCTGCGGTCGGCCAGATCGGTCGCGTCGACCTCCGCAAGCCAATGCTCGGGGCGCCTGCTGCCGGGCGGAAAGGCGACGTTGGCAGCGGCATCGAGATGCGGAAACAACAGCGGATCCTGCAGCAGCATTCCGACGCGGCGGTCATGGGTCGGCACGTCGATCCGCGATGCGGTGTCGGTGAGCACTCGGTCCCCCACGCGCACGACACCGTCGTCGGGCCGGACTAGGCCCGCGATGACGTGCAGCACCGTCGACTTGCCCGCCCCGTTGGGGCCCAGCACAGCCAGCACCTCACCTGCGGCGACGTCGAATTCGACGTCCACGCCCCGATGCTCGACAACGGCCCGCAGGCTGATCCCCGTCACGCCGCGCTACCAGGCACTGTCGCCCCGCAACCGCCGACTGCCCAGGCCCAGTACCACGACTGCGGCCACCACCACGAGCAACAACGACAACGCCACCGCGGCGTCGGCGTCGCTCTCCCGCTGCAGATAGATCTCCAACGGCAGTGTTCGGGTGACGCCCTGACGGGAGCCCGCGAACGTGAGCGTGGCGCCGAACTCGCCTAGCGAGCGCGCGAATGCGAGCACGGCACCGGACACCAGGCCCGGAGTCAGCAGCGGCAACGTCACGCGCCACCACACCCGGGATGGCCGGGCGCCCAGCGTGGCCGCCACCATCTCGTAATCGGCACCCGCCGTCCGCGCGGCCCCTTCCAGCGCGATGACGAGGAAGGGCAGCGACACGAATGTCTGGGCGAGCACGACCGCCGTGGTCGTGAATGCGATCTGGACACCCGCTGCCTCCAGGTACTGCCCGATCAGGCCAAGTCGGCCGAACGCGTAGAGCAGCGCGATACCGCCGACCACCGGAGGCAGCACCAGCGGCAGCAGGATCAGCGGCCGCGCCGCCCGGATCAGCCGGCTGTCGCTGCGGGCCAGCACCAGGGCCATCGGCACGCCGAAAACCAGGCACATCACGGTGCTCGCGGTCGCCGTTCGCAGGCTCAGCAGCAGCGCGCTGATTGAGGACTCACTGCTGATCAGGTGCACGAAATTCGGCCAGTCCACCCTCGCGGCCACTGCAACAAGAGGCACCGCCACGAACAGCGCACCAACCGCGGCGGGCAGGTACAGCCAGCGCGGCAGCCCAGCCGAGATACTCAACCGGCCGTCGCCCTCCACGTCACGGGAAAACCCTATGGCACATGCGCCCGCGCGCCGGTTTCGCGCCCTAGCTACTGTCCAGTAACATTGCCCGGGATCGCTGGGTTCAGCGTTGGCACGACAAGGAGGTCCGCGATGGAGGTGCTCGTCACCGCAGGTGACACCGATCTGGGTCGCACGATCGCCGGAGGCTTCCGCGACGCCGGTCACCGGGTCGTGATCGCAGGCGCCAACCGGGAGGACCTCGAAGTCGCCGCCAAGGAACTCGACGTCGACGCGATCGTGTTCGACAACACAGATGCCACGAGCCTGGAAGCGGCGCGACCGCAGTTCCCGCATCACCTCGACACCATCGTCAACGTGCCCGCGCCTCGCTGGGACGGCGGCGACCCGCGCACCTATTCCCTGTCGGAGCTGGCCAAAGCGTGGCGCGAGGCCCTCGACTCGACTGTGGTCTCAGCGGTGCTGACCGTGCAGATCCTGGGCGATCACCTGCGCTCGGGCGGTTCGATCGTCACCGTGGTGCCCGAACACCCGGTAGAAGGCAGCGCTGAGGCGGCCATCAAGGCCGCCATCTCCAACTGGACCGCGGGCCAGGCCGCGCAGTTCGGCACCCGCGGCATCACGGTCAACGCGGTGGCGTCGGGACGCAGCACCGAACCGGGCTACGAAGGCCTGTCGCGTACCCCGCCATCGGTGGCTGACGAGATCGCCCGGCTCGCGCTTTTCCTCTCCACCCCTGCGGCGCGCCACATCACCGGCCAGACGTTGCACGTCAGCAAGGGTGCGCTGACGGACTTCGGCTGAATTATTCCGCCGTTCGCCCGGAGCTGACGCGGGCTGACCCCCGCGGTGAGTTGTGGTTACGTAGCCCCCGTGACCATCAAACTCGGACTCCAGATCCCCAACTTCTCGTACGGCACCGGCGTCGCGCAGATCTTCCCCACCGTCGTCGCGCAGGCCCAAGAAGCCGAGGCCGCCGGCTTCGACTCGGTGTTCGTGATGGACCACTTCTACCAACTGCCCGGCCTCGGTACGCCTGATGCGCCGATGCTCGAGGCGTACACCGCGTTGGGTGGACTGGCCGCCGCCACCGAGCGCGTCCAACTCGGCACGCTGGTCACCGGCAACACCTACCGCAATCCCACGCTGCTGGCCAAGGCGATCACCACGCTGGACGTGATGAGCCAGGGCCGCGCGATCCTGGGCATTGGCACGGGCTGGTACGAACTGGAGCACGACTCTCTGGGGTTTGAGTTCGGGACCTTCACCGACCGGTTCAACAGGCTCAACGAGGCGCTGGAGATCATTCTCCCGATGCTCAAAGGCGAGCATCCGACCGTCGATGGCAAGTACTACCGCACCAAAGAGGCCATGGCCGAGCCCCGCTTCCGCGGCCACATTCCGCTGATGATCGGTGGTAGCGGTGAGAAGAAGACAATTCCGCTGGCCGCGCGGCACTTCGACCACCTCAACCTCATCGCGGGCTTCGACGAGCTGCCTCGCAAAGTGCAGGTCGTGAAGGAGCGCTGCGAGGAGATCGGCCGCGACCCCGCCACGCTCGAGACGAGCATGCTGGTCGTCGCGATCATCGACGAGAACGTCACGGGCGACGTGATTCCCGACGACTTCAAGCAGCAGGCGGTCTACGGCAGCGCCGAGCAGGTCGTCGAGCAGGTGAAGTCCAAGGTTCTCGACGCCGGCGTCGACGGCGTGATCCTCAGCCCGGTGACGAGTCTGAACGGGTATCAGCCGGGCGGGATCACCGCGGTCGGTGAGCATCTCAAGCCACTTCTCGGCGGCTGATCGCGCCGCCGGCGTGGGAAATGCCACAGCAACCGGAATCGTCGATCGCAGGTTCGGGCGACTACCGTTACGGGTAGAACTCTGCACGTGACACCGTCGAGGAGCCCAATATGAGCCATCCCGGAGCCACTGCATCTGATCGGCACAAAGTCGTCATCATCGGATCAGGCTTCGGCGGGCTGACCGCTGCCAAGAAGCTGAAACGGGCCGACGTCGACGTCAAGATGATCGCCAAGACGACCCACCACCTGTTCCAGCCGCTGCTGTACCAGGTGGCGACGGGCATCATCCCGTCCGGCGAGATCGCGCCGCCGACGCGGATGATCCTGCGCAAGCAGAAGAATTGCCAGGTGCTGCTCGGCGACGTCACTCACATCAACCTCGCCGACCGGACGGTCAAGTCGGAGCTTCTGGGTCATACCTACGTCACTCCGTACGACACGCTGATCGTCGCCGCCGGCGCCGGCCAATCCTATTTCGGCAACGATCATTTCGCCGAGTGGGCTCCCGGCATGAAGTCCATCGACGACGCGCTGGAGTTACGCGCGCGCATCCTCAGCGCGTTCGAGCAGGCCGAACGCTCGAGTGACCCGGCCCGGCGCGAGAAACTGCTCACGTTCACGGTGGTCGGCGCGGGCCCGACCGGCGTCGAAATGGCCGGGCAGATCGCCGAATTGGCCGACCACACGCTCAAAGGCGCGTTCCGCCATATCGATTCGACCACGGCGCGGGTGATTTTGCTCGACGCGGCGCCCGCGGTGCTGCCTCCGATGGGTGAGAAGCTAGGCAAGAAGGCCCAGGCGCGACTGGAGAAGATGGGCGTCGACATCCAACTCGGCGCCATGGTCACGGACGTGGACCGCAACGGCATCACGGTCAAGGACTCCGACGGGACGATCCGGCGCATCGAATCGGCGACGAAGGTGTGGTCGGCCGGTGTGCAGGCCAGCCCGCTGGGCCGCGATCTCGCCGAGCAGTCCGACGTCGAGGTCGACCGGGCCGGTCGCGTCCTGGTGGGGCCCGACCTGACGATCCCCGGCCACCCCAACGTGTTCGTGGTCGGCGACCTGGCCCACGTCGAGGGCGTGCCCGGGCAGGCGCAAGGCGCGATCCAGGGCGGCAGGTACGCCGCCAACGCGATCAGGGCCGAGTTGAAGGGCGCCGACCCCACTGCCCGCGAACCGTTCCAGTACTTCGACAAGGGCTCGATGGCCACGGTGTCGCGATTCTCCGCGGTCGCCAAGATCGGTCCGCTCGAGTTCGGCGGCTTCATCGCGTGGTTGGCCTGGCTGGTGCTGCACCTCGTGTACCTGGTCGGGTTCCGCCGCAAGATCACCACGCTGCTGTCGTGGACGGTGACGTTCCTGTCGACGCAGCGCGGCAACCTCACGATCACCGAACAGCAGGCCTACGCCCGCACCCGGATCGAAGAGCTCGAGGAGATCGCGGCGGGGGTACGCGACACCGAGAGGGTCGCCGGCTAAAGCGTGTCGGACAACTCGGTTGAGTGTTCGGCACCACCCTTCTCGGGCGTTCGTTGGTTCAGGCCGCTGGTGCGGTGTGAACGTCGGTTCCCGCGTCATCCGAGCTGGTTTCACCAACACGGGGGTGTTGGCCAGTGCCGTCTCGTCGGCGGGCATTGGTGGCCCGGCCTCCTGCTTGGGGGTCCGGGGATCGATGAAGGTCATCGTGGTGGGCCTGGCCCCAGTGGGCCAGATTCACCGCGGCGTTGGTATCCCTGTCGGCGGTATGCCCGCACGTGCAGGTGAATACCCGATCGGCCAGCGTCATCGCAGTGTTGACTGACCCGCATTGGGGGCAGCGGCGAGTCGATGGGTACCAGCGGTCGGCTTCGAGGAGCTGGCCGCCGCGCCAGGCCTGCTTGTATTTGAGTAGGCGGGCGAACTCGGCCCAGCCGGCATCGGAGATGGCCCTGGCGAGGCGGTGGTTGGCCAGCATGCCTGCCACGTTGAGGTTTTCGATGACGAGCCGGTCGTGGGTCTTGACCAGCTCGCCTGATACCTGGTGCAGGAAATGGCGTCGAATATTGGCGACACGGTGATGATGGCGGCCCAGCCGGGCGGCGGCATGCTTGCGGTTGTGTGATCCTTTCTGCTTGCGGGACAACGACTTGGCTAGCCGTCGCTGCTGTTTGAGCCCGACAGCCAGCGCTTTGGGTGCATCGCTGATGCGGGCGACTTCGGTGCCGTCGATGGTGGCGCCGACCAGAAACGCCGATAGGCCACGGTCCACCCCCACCCAACCGCCGGTGTCGTCGGTGCGCGCCGGGTGCTGCTGGCGTGGGTGCAAGTCGGCGGCTTCGACGTTCAACGCACACCACCACCGGCCGCCGTGGTAGCTGATCGTGGCGAACAAGATTTTCGCTCGGTGTTTGGCGATCATCCGCCGTAGCCGGCGGGTGTCGTCATGGACCGAGATCAGACCGATGCCGGGCAGCGTCACCGAGCGGGCCCGGTTGTTATCGCCGACACGGATCGCCGGCGGTTTGCCCTTGGCGTGTTTGTTGCGCAGCCGAAACGAGGCGATAGTGCCGATCTTCTTCTTGAAGTGCGGGAAGCCGACACGGCGGCCCGCTCGCTTGCCCGAGCGTGAATCCGACCACGCTGTCAGGCCCCTGCCCAGATCGACAGCGGCTTCCTCGAACACCTGCTGACACACCTCACCCCGCCACGACAAGCCTGTCACCGCCACTTCGGCGACGCCCTGGGAGTCGACGGTGAAGACCCGGCCGGCGTCCTCGGATTTCTTCCATGCGTTGAACGCGTTGATCAGATCGAACCCCGTCCACGGCACCTGCACGCCGGCATCGGTGCGACGTTGGGTGAGCGCGGTTTTCACGATCCGCAGACACTGATTGAACGCGAACCGCGACGCCCCGCCATGACGAGCCAGCACCTCACACTGCTCGACCGTCGGATCGAGACAGAACCGGAATGTGGTGTGCCGCGCCATCACCGATCAACGTCTCACAAGATACTGACAAGCGCCCCAGCCAGCGCGGACATGTCGGTATCGGTGATCACTACCGGTAATCAGGTGACCCCAAACCCGGTCAGCTCCGCCGACGCTACCGCGCCGATCTGTCCAACACCGCGTGAGCGCGCACCGCCCGCTACCTGGTGCCCAACCATCCAAAGGGAGCGCGGCCCTGCCCACCGCACCGCTGCCGCGAGTACCTCCCAACATTTCCAGCCATGCTCTACGTGCTGCACACCGGCTGCGCGTGGCCGCACCTGCGCACGACTTCACCGTGTCATGATCGGCCGCCCACAAGCATTTCCTGCGCTGGCGCCACAACAGCACCCGGGCGCCAATCCTCTACCGCGGTCCGCCGGCGAAGCCCGCACCCGATCCCGGCGGCGCCGACGGCCCACCGCAGCCGTCGTCGATACCTCGTCGGTCACAGCATCGCCGGTAGCCGGGCAGCGTGGCTTCGACGGCGCACACAACATCGACGGCGCCAAACGCCAACGTGCTCATCGACTCCGCCGGTGTGCTGGTCGCCGCTGTCGTCACACCAACTGACCTGCAGCACCGGGGCTGCATATCCCACACTGCTGCCCAAGGCCAAGCCGATCGCGCCGACCATCAGCCACGCGTGGGGGGACAAGGGCTACACCGGGCAGGCTCTCACCACCGCAGCGGCCAAGGCGGGCGTCACCGTCGACGTGATCTCCAGGCCCAAACCCGGCCACGGCTTCATCGTCGCACCGCGACGTTGGGTGGTCGAACGCACCAACGAATGGAACAACCACAGCCGCCGCATCGACCACCACTACGAAACGACCCTGATTGCGCAGGAAGGCTTCATCTACCTCAGCCAAACCGCCCTACCCCTCCGGCGACTCGACCGCAGCGTTCCACACGCTTTAGCGCCATTGGCGTACTCGGGCGCATCGTGAACGGCGGTGCGACATAGCCGAACCCACGTGTTCGTGGAGAACAGCGCCGAGGCCCGGCGAGCGTCGCACCCGGCAAACGGCCGATCAACGCCTGGCAAGCCACAGGTTAATTTGTTCGTCACATACAGACATTTCGTAGAAACACAGCCGATCTAACGTCCCAGTTCGACACCGCGTGGTGTCTCACGTGCCGCTTGACTATCAACGCTCGTCGGCGATGAGCGTTGCTGTTCTCGGGAAAGGCTGTCCATGCGACTTGTCCGACGCTCCTCGTTGAAACGTTCGGCCTTCAGGGCCGGAGGCGTCGTCGCCGCGATCGCGTTACTGCTGTCCGGCTGCGGAAGCAAGGCCACCGAATCGGATTCGGCAAGCGCCGCGTCATGCGTGGACACTTCCGGTCCCACCGTCAAGATAGGTGCACTGAACTCGCTGTCGGGCACCATGGCTATCTCCGAGGTGACGGTGCGCCACGCGATCGACCTGGCTGTCGAGCAGATCAACGCCGCAGGCGGCGTGATGGGTAAGCAACTCCAGCTCGTCGGTGAGGATGGGGCGTCCGAGCCGACCATTTTCGCCGAGAAGGCCGAGAAGCTGATCAGCAGCGACTGTGTCGCCGCCGTGTTCGGCGGTTGGACCTCCTCGTCGCGCAAGGCCATGCTGCCCGTTTTCGAAAGCGCCAACTCGCTGCTGTACTACCCGGTGCAGTACGAGGGCCTGGAGTCGTCGAAGAACATCTTCTACACCGGCGCCACCACCAATCAGCAGATCGTCCCTGCGCTGGACTACCTCAAGGAAAAGGGCGTCAAGTCGCTTTACCTCGTGGGCAGCGACTATGTGTTTCCCCAGACCGCCAACCGGATCATCAAGGCGTATGCGGACGCCAACGGCATCGAGATCAAGGGCGAGGACTACACCCCGCTGGGTTCGACGGCCTTCTCGACGATAGTCAACAAGGTCCGCACCGCCGACGCCGACGCGGTGTTCAACACCCTCAACGGCGACTCCAACGTCGCGTTCTTCCGGGAGTACCGCAACGTCGGCCTGACGCCGCAGGCCATGCCGGTGGTGTCGGTGTCGATCGCCGAGGAAGAGGTCGGCGGCATCGGCGTGCAGAACATCACCGGTCAGCTGACCGCGTGGGATTACTACGAAACCGTCGACAATCCGGTCAACAAGGCGTTCGTCAAGGCCTACCAGGACAAGTTCGGCGCCGACAAGCCGACATCGGATCCGATGGAAGCCGCTTACGTCTCGGTGTACCTGTGGAAGAACACCGTCGAGAAGGCGAAGTCGTTCGATGTCAAAGCAATTCAGGACAACGCGGGCGGGGTCACCTTCGACGCTCCCGAAGGCCTGGTCACCATCGACGGCGAGAACCATCACATCACCAAGACGGCCCGCATCGGCGAGATCCGTCCCGACGGGCTCATCTACACGGTCTGGGAGTCGCCTGGCCCGATCGAGCCGGACCCGTACCTGAAGTCCTATCCGTGGGCAGCGGGGCTCTCCAGCTGAGATGGATGTCCTGATCGGACAGCTGGCAACGGGGTTGAGCCTCGGCTCGATCCTGTTGCTGGCGGCGCTGGGGTTGTCCCTGACGTTCGGCCAGATGGGCGTCATCAACATGGCGCACGGCGAGTTCATCATGGTGGGTTGCTACACCGCCTATGTGGTGCAGCAGATGGTGACGAGTGCCGGTGCGTCGCTCTTGATTTCGCTCGTGGTCGGTTTCGTCATCGGCGGTGCGATGGGCGCGCTGCTGGAAGTGACGCTCATTCAACGGATGTATCACCGCCCGCTCGACACGCTGTTGGTGACGTTCGGCGTCGGGCTGATCCTGCAGCAGGTGGCCCGCGACATCTTCGGCGCGCCGGCGGTGAACGTTGTCGCGCCGCCGTGGCTGTCCGGCGGTATGGAGATATTCGGGGCGGTGGTGCCCAGGACGCGCATCTTCATCCTGGTGTTGGCGATCGCGTGCGTGGCGGCGCTGGCCACCGCGCTCAAGGTCAGCCCCATGGGACGTCGCATCCGCGCGGTCGTGCAGAACCGTGACCTGGCCGAAACCAGTGGCATCTCGTCGCGCAAGACCGACATCACAACGTTTTTCATCGGGTCGGGACTGGCGGCGGTGGCCGGTGTGGCGCTGACGCTGATCGGTTCGACGAGCCCGACCATCGGGCAGAGCTACCTGATCGACGCGTTCCTGGTTGTCGTCGTCGGTGGGCTCGGCCAGATCAAGGGCACCGTGATCGCGGCGTTCGCCCTGGGCTTCTTGAATTCGTTCATCGAGTACAACACCACAGCATCACTGGCCAAGGTGGTTGTCTTCGTGATCATCGTGGTCTTCCTGCAGGTGCGTCCACAGGGCTTGTTCACCGTTCGGACAAGGAGTCTCGCATGAGGGTCCTATTGGGCCGCTGGCAGACGTGGGTTGGCTTCGGCGTCGCAGCGGTCCTGCTGTTCGGGGTGGCGCCCGTCGTCCTGTCCGACTTCCGCCTGTCCCTGCTCGGCAAGTTCCTGTGTTTCGCCATCGTCGCCGTCGGTATCGGTTTGGCCTGGGGCCGCGGCGGCATGCTGGTGCTCGGCCAGGGCGTGTTCTTCGGCCTGGGCGGCTACATGATGGGCATGCATTTGAAGATCGCCGACGCGCAGATCCGCGGCGACGACGTTCCCGATTTCATGCAGATCGCCGGGGTGCGCGAATTGCCGTCCTACTGGCAGCCGTTCGCCTCCCCCGCCTTCACGTTGCTGGCGATCGTGGTGTTGCCGACGGTCATCGCCGCGGCGCTGGGCTTGGGCGTCTTCAAGCGCCGCGTCAAAGGCGCGTATTTCGCGATCCTGTCGCAGGCGCTGGCCGCGGCACTGGCGATCCTGTTGGTCGGGCAAACCAGTCTCGGGGGAAGCAACGGGCTCAACAGGTTTCGTACGTTCTTCGGGTTCACCTTGAACGATCCCGTGAACCGGCGGATGCTCTACTTCATCGCCGCCGGCGTGCTGCTCCTCGTCGTCGCCGTGGTCCGGCAGCTCATGCAGAGCCGTTACGGCGAGCTGCTGGTGGCCGTACGCGACGGCGAAGAGCGGGTGCGTTTTTTGGGCTACGACCCGGCGAACATCAAGGTGGTCGCCTACACCGTCGCCGCGCTCTTCGCCAGCATCGCCGGCGCGCTGTTCGCACCGATTGTCGGGTTCATCGCGCCATCGCAGGTCGGCATCCTTCCGTCGATCGCGTTTTTGATCGGTGTGGCGATCGGCGGACGTACGACGCTGCTGGGACCGGTGCTGGGCGCGATCGGTGTCGCGTGGGCGCAAACCCTGTTCTCCGAACGCTTTCCATCAGAATGGACATACGCTCAGGGGCTGCTGTTCATCGTCGTCGTCGGCTTCTTTCCCGCCGGTTTCGCCGGGTTCGGTGCGTTGTACGGGCGGTGGCACAAGCGCAGACCCAGACCGCTGCCCGAGGCGGAGCGGCCCGCCGCGGCCGACACCGATCCGGATGCGGAGAAGGTTGGGGCATCGACATGACAGGTGCGAAAGTGCGACCGGTGGCCGGTGGCAACGTCGGCATGGGCACCGAGTACCTCGAAGTCCGCGGTCTGACGGTAGATTTCGACGGTTTCAAGGCGGTCAGCGACGTCGACCTGACACTGTTTCAAGGCGACCTGCGGTTCCTGATCGGCCCGAACGGCGCGGGCAAGACCACTGTCATCGACGCGATCACCGGGCTCGTGACCGCCACCGGCTCGGTCAACAAGTCGGGCTTGGAGCTACTCGGCAAGAAGGTGCACCAGATCGCGCGGCTGGGGGTGGGCCGGACTTTCCAGACGGCCAGTGTCTTCGAACAGCTGACCGTGCTGCAGAACCTGGATATTGCTGCGGGCGCGGGACGCTCGCCGTGGACGTTGTTGCGCCGACGCCGCGGGATTCTGCCGTCCGTCGAGGTGGCCCTGGACACGATCGGCCTGACCGAGCTGGCCGAAGAACCCGCCGGTGTGCTCGCCCACGGCCAGAAGCAGTGGCTCGAGATCGGCATGCTCCTGGTACAGAACGCAGACGTCCTGCTGCTCGACGAGCCGGTCGCGGGGATGAGCCACGAGGAGCGCGAGGAGACCGGAAACCTGCTGCGCCGCATCGGCGCGGAGCGCACCGTCGTCGTCGTCGAACACGATATGGATTTCATGCGCGCGTTCGCCACTTCGGTGACCGTGCTGGCCCGCGGGCAGGTCGTCGCCGAGGGATCGGTGGCCGAGGTGCAGGCCAATCCGAAAGTGCAGGAGGTCTACCTCGGTACGGCGGCCGCCGGCGCTTCAACCTTGCCCACGGGCGGGCCCTCCGACCTCATCGAGGAGAACTCCTGATGCTCCGGCTTGTCGACGTACACGCTGGCCATGGCCGCTCCGAGGTCCTGCACGGGGTCAGCGTCGAGGTGCCCTCGCACGGGGTGGCGGCTGTGATGGGCCACAACGGGGCAGGTAAGACCACACTCCTGCGCGCAGCCGTGGGCCTGTTGAAATGCAGTGCCGGAAGAGTGCTTTTCGACGGTGACGACATCACCAATCTGCGGCCGAGCGCGCGGGTGGCGCGTGGTCTGGGGTATGTGCCGCAGGGTCAGCAGTCGTTCGGCCAGCTGACGACGGCGGAGAACCTTCAGGTCGTCGCCGACGGACGCAAGAACGGCAAGCAGCTGATCGACGAGCAGCTCGACCTGTTCCCCGCGCTCAAGGAGCTGCTGACGCGGCGGGCCGGACTACTCTCGGGTGGCCAACGCCAACAGTTGGCGATCGCCCGCGCGCTGATCACCAGGCCCAGGTGTCTGATTCTCGACGAGCCGACCGAGGGCATCCAGCCGTCGGTGGTGGCCGAAATCGAGGCCGCCATCACCGACTTGACCAAACGTGGCGACCTGGGCGTGCTGCTCGTCGAGCAGCACATCGGATTTGCGCTGGAGTCGTCGCAGCGCTATTACGTCCTCGAGTCCGGCCGCGTCACTTCCAGCGGCGCCGGCGGTTCGGCATCGGAGGCCGAAGTCCGCGCCGCCATGGCGATCTAGCGGCTAGAGCCGGGCGCCCTGCCACGTGGCAAGGCAGCCACCGCCCGCCAGCGCCAGCGCAACGCCGTCGGTCTCTATATGGCTGCCCGGATAGTGCAACTCGCTGACAATCGCCATCGGCGCGCCGAGTTCGTCGTCGGTCACCGAGCCGCTGCCCATTTCGACGCGATGGCGCAGCAGGGCGGACCCGTCGACGTCCGCGTGCAGCGACCCGGCCCAAAAACCCTGCCGCTCAGCAGATCTACCAATCTGAACACGCTCCCGCAGCCGGACGCGACCAGATCCGGTGAGGTCAATCCGGGTAGCGGCGATGTGCCGTGACGTGGCGGCCACCACGGTGGGCTGCGGATCGACGTCGAGATCTCCTGCCACCTCCAGTGTCCAGACCGCGTGTGACTCATTCGTTCTCGGGCCCGGCAGCGTCACCGTCGCCGCTGCGGTGCGCACCCGCAGTAACGCGCCAGGCTCGACCACGATCCGCACACGTACTGCGTCGCCACCGAGCGGGGTGGCGGCCACCGACACCAAATGCACTGTGTGGGGTTCGGTCTCGCGTGCGGCGAGCCCGCCCGTGCATTCGATGCGCGGCCGGCGGTCGCGACGGGCGACGACGAGGACGTCTGAACGCACTAGACCGAATCCTCGCTACTCCCCGACGCGTGCGCAGATACCCGCAGCTGCTCACGCACCCAGGCAAGCACGGCGGTGGCCGCAGGGTCGTCGGTCAGCGAGATCAGCACTGTCGGCCGGTCACCACGCACCGTCGCCGCGTCGCGACGCATCACCTCGAGATCAGCCCCGACGCGCGGCGCCAGATCGGTCTTGTTGACCACCAACAGATCTGAATAGGTCACCCCCGGCCCGCCCTTCCGCGGCACCTTGTCGCCGCCGGCCACATCGATGACGAAGATCTGCACGTCAACCAGCCCGGATGAGAAGGTGGCCGTCAGGTTGTCACCGCCGGACTCGACCAGGATCAGGTCGAGCCGCTCGTTTTCCGCGATGAGGTCGTCGATGGCATCGAGGTTGGCGGTGATGTCGTCGCGGATTGCGGTGTGGGGACAGCCGCCGGTCTGGACCGCGGCGATCCGCCCATCGGGCAGCACGGCGTGGCGGCGCAGGAAGTCGGCGTCCTCGGTGGTGTAGATGTCGTTGGTAAGCACCGCCAGGGACAACTCGTCGCGCAGCTGCCTGCACAGCGCCGCGACGAGCGCGGTCTTGCCAGAGCCGACGGGGCCGCCGATGCCGATGCGCAGCGGCTCTCCCGGCTCTCGGCGTCGCTTCGGCCGGTCGGTGTGATGGTGTGGCTGACCGTCGAGGAAATGCGGTGGCATCGCTTCTCTTTCAGGAGACGAACAAGGGTCGTTCGCGTTGGGTGTGCCGCTGGGCCAGCGCGTCCAGCAGCGGATCGGACAGGTCGGAAAGTTCCTTGGCCGCCTCGGCGGCGGTCTGTTCGCACAACGTGGACAGCTCGAACGTCAGCGCTGCGACGTCACCGGGGTCGAGGGCGAGCAGACGCTGGGCGGCCGTCGCCGAACCGGTCATGGTGGTATAGACGATCGACAGCGCGGTGAGGTCGGGGGTCATCCCGCTGGCCGCACCGACCGCGCCCGCCGCTACGGCTAGGTGCGGCGTGCTTCCGAGCGTGCCCCAGCCACCGTCCGGCCAGACCCGACGCGCCAGCCGGACCAGGCCGCGACCCTGTGCGCGGGAGGCCCGCCGGGCGGCGGGAGCGGGTGTGCGAGCATCGGTTTCGCGGTCCGCATGGGAGATGCCGAGGTCGCCGGCGTGCACCGCGGCCGCCACCGATGCCGTCACCAGGCCGTGGGTACGGATTCGGCGACGCAGGTATGCCCGAAGCGTGGGCAGGTCGCAGACCCGCCCCTCTGTAACGGCCTGCTCGACACCTCCGGAATGCACGTGCCCGCCCGTCGGGAGCCGCGAGTCGGACAGCGCGAGTAGCGTGGCCAAGTGGGTCAAAGGTGAACTCCTAGAAGAGGAAATAGCGCTGCGCCATGGGTAGTTCGGCGGCGGGCGCCTCCTGCCACACGTCGCCGTCGATACGCACGGTGAACGTGTCCGGGTCGACGTCGATGGCGGGAAGCGCGTCGTTGAGAGGCATCTGAGCTTTACTGACTTGCCGAACATCGCGGACGGCTACCAGACGCCGATTGACGGCCAGGCGGTCGGCGAGCCCGTCATCGACAGCCTGCGGCGAAACGAAGTGCACCGATGTGGCCGCCGCGGCCGCAGGCGCCGCGCCGAACATCGGTCGGGGCAGCACGGGCTGCGGCGTGGGAATCGACGCGTTCGCGTCGCCCATGGCGGCCCATGCGATCATTCCGCCCTTCAGCACCGCGTACGGGCGGACCCCGAAAAACGCCGGTTCCCACAGCACGAGGTCGGCCAGTTTGCCGACCTCGACCGATCCGACCTCGTGGTCGAGTCCGTGCGCGATAGCCGGGCAGATGGTGTATTTGGCGACGTAGCGACGGGCGCGGGTGTTGTCTGCTTCGTTATCGCCGGGTAGCGCGCCGCGCCGTCGCTTCATCACGTGTGCGGTCTGCCAGGTGCGGATGACCACCTCCCCGATACGGCCCATGGCCTGCGAGTCGCTGCCGATCATCGAGATCGCCCCGATGTCGTGTAGCAGATCCTCGGCGGCCATCGTCGAGGGCCGGATCCGACTCTCGGCGAACGCGAGATCCTCGGGCACCTGGGGGTTGAGGTGATGGCACACCATCAACATGTCGAGGTGTTCGTCAAGCGTGTTGACGGTGTGCGGCCGGGTCGGATTCGTCGAACTCGGTAGAACGTATGCCTCGGCGGCGACCCGGATGATGTCGGGTGCGTGGCCGCCCCCCGCGCCCTCGGTGTGGTAGGCGTGGATCGAGCGGCCATTGATCGCGCCGATCGTGTCCTCGACGAAGCCTGCCTCGTTGAGCGTGTCGGAGTGAAGTGCGACCTGCACACCGGAAGCGTCGGCGACGGTAAGGCAGGCATCGATCGCCGCAGGAGTCGACCCCCAGTCCTCGTGAAGTTTGAAACCCGAAGCGCCGCCGCGCAACTGCTCCCACAATGAGTCGGTGTTGACCGTGTTTCCCTTGCCGAGCAGGGCTACGTTCATCGGCCACGAGTCCAGCGACTCGAGGATGCGCGCGAGATGCCACGCCCCGGGGGTGACGGTGGTGGCCTTGCTGCCCTCGGCTGGGCCGGTGCCGCCGGCAACGATTGTGGTGATGCCGCCGCCGAGCGCCTCCGCCATGAGCTGCGGGCAGATCAGGTGCACGTGGCAGTCGATCGCTCCCGCGGTGACGATACGTCCGTTGCCCCCGATGATTTCCGTCGACGGCCCGACGACGAGCTCGGGATGCACGCCGGACATGATGTCGGGGTTGCCTGCCTTGCCGATGCCGACGATGCGGCCGTCGCGGATACCTATGTCGGCTTTGATGATTCCCCAGTAGTCGATGATCACCACGCCGGTGATCACGGTGTCGGGCGCCCCGTCGGCCCGGGTCGCGCGCCCCTGTCCCATCGACTCGCGCAATACCTTGCCGCCGCCAAACACCGCCTCGTCACCTGCCCGGCCGGGGCCGCCGCTGCGATCCTCGGTGATTTCCACGAACAGATCCGTGTCGGCCAACCTGATCCGGTCGCCGGTCGTCGGCCCGAACAGCGCGGTATACCTGGCGCGAGACAGTTCGCTCATGAGGCGTCCAGTCGGCCCGGCGGTTGTAGGCTCAGCCCGTGGACCTCGCGTGACCCGGTCAGCGGTACCAGCGAAACATGCTGGACGACACCGGGTTCGAAGCGAACAGCGGTACCGGCTGGAATGTCGAGCCGGTGGCCGTGGGCAGCGTCACGGTCGAACTCCAGAGCAGCATTGGCCTGCGGCAGATGCACATGGCTGCCGACCTGGACAGGCCTGTCGCCGGTGTTGACGACGTCCAGTTCGATGCGTCGCGCGCCCGCATTGATCTCGATATCGCCCTGCCCGTGGACGATTTCACCCGGGATCATCGGATGGGATGGTGGACGGTAACGAGCTTGGTGCCGTCCGGGAATGTCGCCTCCACCTGGACGGCGTCGAGCATTTCGGGAACGCCTTCCATGACATCCTCGCGACCGAGCACCTCGCGGCCGCTGACCATCAACTCTGAAACTGTGCGACCGTCGCGGGCACCCTCGAGGAGGTGGTCGCTGATCACCGCGACCGCCTCGGGGTGGTTGAGCTTGAGGCCGCGCGCCTGTCGGCGGCGCGCCAGTTCGGCGGCATACGAGAGCAGCAGCCGGTCCTGTTCGTGCGGGGTCAACAGCATAGTGCGGGATATTGCCACGCCAAGCGGCTTTCAGCAGCACACCCGCTGCTGACCCTCACTCGGCGGGCATGTTCTGCAGCCGCACCTGCCCACGCGCGACGAGTCGGTCATCGTCGTCGGTGATGGTGATCTGCCACAACTGCTGGCGCCGGCCGCGGTGGATCGGTGCGGACACCGCGGTGACCGTTCCCGACGAGATGGCCCGCAGGAAGTCGGTGTTGTTGTTGACGCCGACGACGTGCCCGCCGCCGTTGTCGGCGATCCAGAGGGCTGCCGAGACGCTGGCCAGGCTTTCGACGATCGAGCAGTACACGCCGCCGTGCACGATGCCGTACGGCTGCAGCAGCTTGTCCTCGATCTTCAGCTGTGCCCGGCCGCCGTCGGGGCCGAGTTCGAGATAGGTCAGGCCGAGCTCGGTGTCGAAGCCCTTGCCCAGTTCGGAACGTAGGTCCGGGGTCGCATCGGGGGTCACGCGAACGTGTCTACACGCTCCCCGACATCATGACCGCGCCGGGTGGTTGGAGATAAGGTCAATCATGGCCAAGACCGCGAAAGACCTCGTTGCAGAAGCCAACGCCGTGGTACCCAAGATCTCCCACGACGAGGCTCGGGAACTGATCACCAAGGGAGCATTGGTCGTCGACGTCCGCGACGCCCCCGAAGTGGAGAAGAGCGGCAAGGTAGCAGGCGCCGTGCACGTGCCGCGCGGCATGCTGGAGTTCCGCGCGGACCCCGAGTCGCCGTACCACGACCAGCACTTCTCCAAGGACAAGCCCGTGATCCTGTACTGCGCATCCGGCGGGCGGTCGGCGCTGTCGGGTCAGGCGCTCACCGAGCTCGGCTACCAACAGGTCTACAACCTCGGTGCGTTCGGCGACTGGGCCGACAGCGGAGGCGCCGTCGAAAAGGCTTGACACAGAAGGGTTTCGCATGGATGCGGATGGGCCCCACACCAATGGTGTGGGGCCCATCCTCCGTGTGGACCGGGGGTCTCTGCAGCCCTCAGGACTCCGGCGCGGTCCGGTGGTTCTCGGTTGATCTTCGGTCGATCTCTGCCAAGAGCATAGGCAAGGCTGCCCTAATTAAGCAAGACCTTCCCTGCGGCGGCCCGGGACGTGCCCCGCACGGGCAAGCCGAATCCCACGAGTGCGTCGAGCACCGCCTGGCCGCGCCGCATGCTCGTCCACTCGCTCGACCCGGCGAGCAGCGGCACCTGGGTCGCCGCGCTGACGACCGCTCCCCCCACGACGTGCCACATCGCGGCGACCGACATCGCGCCCGCGCTGATCTCGCTCAGCTTGGCGAACAGAGGCCCGAGCGCGCGGTGACTGCGGTGCGCGACCCACGTCGTCAACGCAGCCTCGCTGGGCAGCGCCACGATGCCGTCGCGCGTCGAGCACCCGCCGCGGGCCGACCCGTGCCCGAAGCACGGATCATCCGGAAGGGCCCGCAGTGTCGGGTCGACGACGCCGACCCAGTCGATCGCACCCTCGGAGTCGACGTGCACCCACAAATTCTCCAGGCCGGTGTCCCATGCCCGCCCTTCGAGCACCAGGAGCGGTACCACGCGTCCGACGACGACGTGGGCCAGGGTCGCCGCCAACTGGTGGGCCACGGCCGCGCGGCTGTCGGTCTCCTCGGCCGCCAGGTCGAACATGACCTGCAAGCGCTCGGTCGTCAGCGCCTCGGCCAGCGGCCACCATCGCCGCCGGGACAAGTCACCCATCACCGCGACGCCGTACACCCGCGGACACTCGGGGTAGAGCGCGCGCAGCCGTCGACTCGACTCATGCAGCGGCAGCGTCCTGCGGATCGCCATGCTCGCGATGAGGGGATCGTCGACCAGAACCGTCATAGGGCCTCCCGATATCGAGTTAGGTAAGCCTTACTATAGCTAGGCACGCGAGGACGGCTAGACCCTGTGACTGCTTTCACACCGCCGCAAGAACGGGCGGTGACCACGGCCGGAGTGGAGTTCGGGGCGATCTGCCTGCTGTCCACGGTGCGAAATACGACACACGGTAGTAACCAGTAGTAAGCTGGATCCACGGCCTCTAGGAGATGAACTGACCATGGCGAAGTTGACGCGTCTAGGGGATCTAGAACGCGCGGTGATGGACCACCTGTGGTCCACGCGCGAGCCCCAAACCGTGCGCCAAGTTCACGAGGCGCTCGCCGCCGATCGCGACTTGGCCTACACCACGATCATGACCGTGTTGCAACGGCTGGCGAAGAAGAACCTCGTCGTCCAGCACCGCGATGACCGCGCCCACCGCTACGCGCCGACCCACGGCCGTGACGAGCTTGTCGCGGGTCTGATGGTCGACGCGCTAGACCAGGCCGCCGATTCCGGCAGTCGGGAGGCGGCACTGGTGCACTTCGTCGAGCGGGTCGGCGCCGACGAAGCCGCGGCGCTGCGTCGTGCGCTAGCCGAATTCGAGAGCAAGCACGGCGTCGCGCCGCCCGCTGGCAATCCGGGCACCGGCTGAGGGAGACTTACAGCGTGTCCGCGCTGGCCTTCACCGTCATGGCGCTGGTCCTGTCCGGACCGGTGCCCGCCGTGCTGGCCCGCGCATCCTGGCCGTTCCGCGCGCCCCGGGCGGCCATCGTGCTGTGGCAGGCGATCGCGCTGGCGGCCGTGCTGTCGGCGTTCTCGGCCGGCATCGCGATCGCGAGTCGGCTGTTCGCGCCGGGTCGCGACGGCAGACCGACCGCGACGTTCACCAGTGAGATAGCTGTATTGGGCTGGCCGGTCTGGATCGCCTACGTGGTGGTTTTCGCGCTGACGCTGGTCGTCGGCGCTCGACTGATCGCCGCGGTACTGCAGGTCGCGATCGCGACACGGCGCCGACGAGCTCATCACCGGATGGTGGTGGACCTCGTCGGGAAATCGCAGAAGAACCGGTTGCGCATCCTCGACGTGGACCAACCGCTGGCCTATTGCCTGCCTGGGGTACGAAGCCGAGTGGTCGTCAGCGAAGGGACGCTGACGACGTTGGCGGACAACGAGATCGCGGCCATCCTGTCGCACGAACGGGCCCATCTGCGGGCCCGCCACGATCTGGTCCTCGAGATGTTCACCGCCGTGCACGCGGCGTTTCCGCGCTTCGTCCGCAGCGCAAACGCGCTGGACGCGGTGCGTCTGCTGATCGAGATGCTGGCCGACGACGCGGCGGTGCGCATCGCCGGTCCCACTCCCCTGGCCCGTGCCCTGGTCGCCTGCGCGTCCGGCCGCACGCCGTCGGGTGCGCTGGCGGCGGGCGGGCCGACCACGGTGCTGCGGTTGCATCGTCTCGGCGGGGAACCCAACAGCCTGGCGCTGGCCGCTTGCGCGTACTCGGCCGCAGCCGCGGTGCTGGTGGTGCCGACCATCGCGGTGGCCCTGCCGTGGCTGACCGAACTGCAACGCCTGTTCGCCGCATAGGGACATCCCACGCCCCACGAAGCGTTCACCACAACAAAACAACGAAAGGCTGCCCGAATGAGCTCTGACGCTTCCGCTTCGACCACCGGTACCGCTCAGATCGGGGTCACCGGCCTCGCCGTCATGGGATCGAACATCGCGCGGAACTTCGCCCGGCACGGATACACCGTCGCCCTGCACAACCGCTCGGTCGCCAAGACCGACGCGTTGCTCGAGCAACACGGCTCCGACGGCAAGTTCGTGCGCAGCGAGACCATCTCGGAATTCCTTGACGCGCTGGAGAAGCCGCGTCGGGTGCTGATCATGGTCAAAGCCGGAGAACCTACCGATGCGGTCATCAACGAGCTCGCCGACGCGATGGACGCAGGCGACATCATCATCGACGGTGGCAACGCGCTCTACACCGACACGGTCCGCCGGGAGAAGGCGATGCGCGAGCGTGGTCTGCACTTCGTCGGGGCCGGCATCTCCGGCGGCGAGGAGGGCGCACTGAACGGTCCGTCGATCATGCCCGGCGGCCCGGCCGAGTCCTACACGTCGCTCGGCCCACTGCTCGAGGAGATCTCCGCGCACGTCGACGGCGTGCCGTGCTGCACGCACATCGGTCCCGACGGCGCGGGCCACTTCGTGAAGATGGTGCACAACGGCATCGAATACTCCGACATGCAGCTCATCGGCGAGGCCTACCAACTGCTGCGCGACGGCCTCGGCAAGTCGGCCGGTGAGATCGCCGACGTCTTCGACGAGTGGAACACCGGCGATCTGGACAGCTTCCTGGTGGAGATCACCGCGAAGGTGCTGCGCCAGACGGACGCCAAAACCGGCAAGCCACTTGTCGACCTCATCCTCGACGAGGCCGAGCAGAAGGGCACCGGCCGCTGGACGGTGAAGTCGGCGCTCGATCTCGGCGTGCCGGTGACCGGGATCGCCGAGGCGGTGTTCGCCCGCGCCCTGTCCGGATCGGTGGCCCAGCGAGAGGCCACCACCGGACTGGCCTCCGGTGTACACGGCCAAAAGCCCACTGACGCAGCGAAGTTCACCGAGGACGTTCGCCAGGCGCTGTACGCGTCGAAGATCATCGCCTACGCGCAGGGCTTCAACCAGATTCAGGCGGGCAGCGCCGAGTACGACTGGAACATCACCCCCGGCGACCTGGCCACCATCTGGCGCGGGGGCTGCATCATCCGCGCCAAGTTCCTCAACCGGATCAAGGACGCGTTCGACGAGGACCCCGACCTGCCGACGCTGATCGTGGCGCCGTACTTCCGCAGCGCGATCGAGGCGGCGATCGACGGCTGGCGCCGCGTCGTCGTCTCCGCCACCGAACTCGGCATCCCGATTCCCGGGTTCTCCTCGGCGCTGTCCTACTACGACGGCCTGCGTCAGGAGCGGCTGCCGGCCGCACTCACCCAGGGTCTGCGCGACTACTTCGGCGCGCACACCTACGGCCGGATCGACGCCGACCGCACCAAGCGCTTCCACACGCTGTGGAGCGGCGACCGCAGCGAGGTCGAGGCGTAAGCCTCCACCGAAACTGCGGACAGATCGCGATATCGCGCACAATCGCGATCTGTGTGCAGCTTCCTTTTTCATTGTGGGACGCCTCGTAGGCGTGAAAATGGGGTCGGGTCGCCTCGTCGACGCCGACGAGACTCTGGGCTTGTAGCCCGTTGTGCAGCTTGGCGCCGGGGCCCGACCTTGCAGGGTCACGTACTGTTGCCTTGAGCACGCCGGTCAGAATTTCGGTTTCCTTGACCGAGGCCCCCGGGCGATCCACCCGATGTTCTGGGATGGGTTCGATTGGAGGGCAAGCGAAGTGGCAGCACGGCGCAAACGCAAGCAGAAGCCAGCGGCAGGGGTGGCGGGGCCGGTGGAGATTCCCGACGCCGAGCATGAACTGGTTATCGAACGGGTCGCGGCCATCGATGTGGCCAAGGCGACAGGCAAGGTGTGCGTGCGCCTACCCGGCAAGACGGGGCGGCGGTTCAGTCGGGTATGGGACCTGCCCGCGCGCACCGGCGCCATTACTGAGCTGGGCGATCAGCTGACCGACCTGGGCATCGAGAAGGTCACCGTGGAGTCCACCAGCGACTACTGGCGGATCTGGTACTACCTGCTGGAAGCGGCCGGGCTGTCGGTGCAGCTGGTCAACGCCCGCGATGTGAAGAACGTGCCGGGCCGACCCAAGACCGACAAACTCGACGCGGTCTGGCTGGCCAAGCTGACCGAAAAGGGCCTGCTGCGGCCGTCGTTCGTGCCGCCGCCCGAGATCAGGCGGCTACGCGACTACACCCGGATGCGCGAGGATCTGACCCGCGACCGCACCCGCTACTGGCAGCGGCTGGAAAAGCTGCTCGAGGACGCACTGATCAAAATTTCGTCGGTGGCCTCCACGATGATCACGCTGTCGACGCGGGACATGGTCGAGGCCCTCATCGCCGGCGAGCACGACCCGTATCGACTGGCCGAGCTGGCCCGCGGAAAGATGAGGTCCAAACGGTCAGAGCTGATCACTGCGCTCGACGGGCGTTTCGATGAACATCACGCCGAGTTGGCACGCATGCTGCTGAGCCAGATCGACGCACTGGACACCCAGATCCACACCCTCACCATGCGCATCGAGGAACTCATCAACGAGCTACCCGAAGGCACTCACGCCATCGAGCACACCGGCAGCGACGAGGGGCCCGGCGCCCGCGCGGGTGCCGATAGCGATGCCGATCCCGGCTCTGCCAGCGGCGGCGGCACCAACCCGATCCGGGTCGATCCCACCATCGAGGCCGACTCCGCGATCCAGGCCGAACGCGCCCTGCGCACCGTCGATCGCCTTGACGAGATCCCGGGTATCAGCGTCGCCAACGCGCAAGACATCCTGGCCGAGATCGGCACCGACATGAGCCGGTTCCCAACACCAGAGCACCTGGTGTCGTGGGCCAAGCTGTGCCCGCGCACCATCCAGTCCGGCCGGTGACCCGCGCCAGCAAGACCGGCAAGGGCAACCCGTATCTGAAGGGTGCGCTCGGGGAGCCGCCGCGGCGGCCAAGACCGATACCTTCCTCGGCGAACGCTACCGGCGCCTCGCCAAACGCCGCGGCAAGCTCAAAGCCCTGGTCGCGGTCGCCCGCTCCATCCTGGTCGTCATCTGGCACCTACTCGCCAACCCGCTCGCCCGCTTCCGCGATCTCGGCCCTGACTATCACACCAACCGCATCGCCATCGAACGCAAGCTCCGCAACCACATCGCCCAACTCACCGCCATGGGCTACCAGGTCACTCTCGAACCCGCCGCCTAACCACCAACTACAAGTCCCGCAACGACACCCGGCTCCGCAAGCTCCGCCGGGTCGCTGTCGCCTGCCCACTCACCTTAGGTATTTTCCGGTCAGTCTCGGCGACAACTAGACTTGAGCCGACATGCGGTTTCTTGACGGGCACAACCCGCCCTACGACCTGACCTACGAAGACGTCTTCATCGTCCCCGGACGCTCCGATGTCCAGTCGCGGATGGACGTCGACCTGTCGACCTCCGACGGCTCGGGCACCACGATCCCGGTGGTGGTCGCGAACATGACCGCCGTCGCCGGACGCCGGATGGCCGAGACGGTCGCTCGCCGCGGTGGCCTGGTCGTGCTACCGCAGGATTTGCCGATCTCCGCAGTCAAGGAAACCGTCGACTTCGTCAAGAGCCGCGACCTCGTGGTCGACACCCCGGTCGTGCTCGGCCCGGACGACTCGGTGTCGGACGCAACCGCGCTGATCCACAAGCGCGCGCACGGCGCCGCGGTCGTGGTGTTCGAGGGCAGGCCGATCGGCCTGGTCACCGAGGCCAACTGCGTAGGCGTCGACCGCTTCACCCGGGTCCGCGACGTCGCCATCTCCGACTTCGTCACCGCGCCGGTCGGCACCGAACCGCGCAAGGTTTTCGATCTGCTCGAACACGCGGCCGTCGACATCGCGGTGCTCACCGAGACCGACGGAACGCTGGCGGGCGTGCTCACCCGCACCGGCACGATCCGGGCGGGCATCTACACCCCCGCGGTCGACGCCGGCGGGCGGTTACGCATCGCGGCTGCCGTCGGCATCAACGGCGACGTGGGCGCCAAGGCGCGCAGCCTGGCCGAGGTCGGCGTCGATCTGCTGGTGATCGACACCGCGCACGGACACCAACTGAGGATGCTCGAAGCGATCGAGACGGTGTCGTCATTGGATCTCGGGTTGCCGCTCGCCGCGGGCAACGTGGTGTCCGCCGAGGGCACCAGGGATCTGATCACCGCCGGAGCAGACATCGTGAAGGTCGGCGTCGGACCGGGCGCGATGTGCACGACCCGCATGATGACCGGTGTCGGCCGTCCGCAGTTCTCGGCCGTTGCCGAATGTGCCGCAGCGGCAAACCAACTGGGTGCTCACGTATGGGCCGACGGCGGTATCCGGCATCCCCGCGACGTGGCACTGGCACTGGCCGCCGGCGCGGCCAACGTGATGATCGGCTCGTGGTTCGCGGGCACCTACGAGTCGCCCGGCGACCTGTTGCGCGACCGCGAGGACCAGCCGTACAAGGAGAGCTACGGCATGGCGTCCAAACGGGCGGTGGCCGCCCGCACCGCCGGTGACGGCGCGTTCGACCGGGCCCACAAGGCGCTGTTCGAGGAGGGCATCTCGACCTCCCGGATGGGGCTTGACCCGTCCCGCGGAGGCGTCGAGGACCTGCTCGACCACATCACCTCCGGCGTGCGCAGCACCTGTACCTACGTCGGCGCCGCGAATCTCGCCGAGCTTCACGACAAGGTGGTGCTCGGGGTGCAGTCGGCGGCCGGCTTCGCTGAAGGGCATCCGCTGCCCACCGGTTGGTGATTTCTGCCCCAGCGCGCAACCGCTACCATGGGTTTTCCCAGTCCTCGACTCGAAAGGGATCTCGTGCCGCAGGCACCTGCCGATGCCTCGGATTCCGGGCGGGCCTTCCCCGCCGAACGGCCCGACGAACCCTCCGACGCCGAGCCATCCTCTAGTCGGCCGGGCACGAGGCCCGGCATCCCAGCGGCGAGTAACCGATGAGCGTCGCGACGTCGCTGCTGTCGCTGCTGGCGTTCGCCCTGCTGACCGCGGGCACCGCAGTCTTCGTCGCCGCGGAGTTCTCGCTGACCGCGCTCGAGCGCAGCACCGTCGAAGCCAACGCGCGCAGCGGGCACCGCCGCGACCAGATGGTCCGGCGGGCACACCGCACGTTGTCGTTTCAGCTGTCCGGAGCCCAGGTCGGCATCTCGATCACGACGCTCGCGACCGGCTTCTTGGCCGAACCGGTGGTGGCACGGCTGATCCGCCCCGGCCTGGACGCCGTCGGGGTGCCGGAACGGTTCGCCGGGGGGTTGGCCCTCGTGCTGGCCATCGTGATCGCCACGTCTCTGTCGATGGTCTTCGGTGAGCTGGTCCCGAAAAACCTCGCGGTCGCGCGGCCGGTGCCGGTGGCGCGGTGGTCGGCCGCGCCACAATTGCTGTTCTCGGCGCTGTTCACACCGCTGATCCGGCTGACCAACGGAACCGCCAACATGATCCTGCGCCGGCTGGGCATCGAACCGGCCGAGGAGTTGCGGTCGGCGCGCTCCCCACAGGAACTGGTGTCGCTGGTGCGCAGCTCTGCGCGCAGCGGCGCGCTGGACCCCGTCACCGCCGTGCTGGTGGACCGCTCGCTGCGGTTCGGCGACCGCTCCGCTGAGGAACTCATGACACCGCGCCAGAAGATCGAGGCCCTCGACGCCGACGACACGGTCGCCGATCTGGTGACCGCCGCGATCAGGACGGGATACTCGCGCTTCCCGATCATCCGGGGCGACCTCGACGAGACGATCGGAATCGCACACGTCAAGCAGGTGTTCGAGGTGCCGACCGGCAAACGTGACACCACCCGGCTGGCCACGCTGGCGCTTCCGGTCGCAAAGGTCCCCTCGACGCTGGACGGTGACGCGGTGATGACGCAGATCCGCGCCAACGGGCTGCAGACCGCGCTCGTGGTCGACGAATACGGTGGCACCGCGGGCATGGTGACCGTCGAGGACCTCATCGAAGAGATCGTCGGCGACGTCCGCGACGAACACGACGACGAAGCGCCGGATGTGGTGCCCGCGGGCCGCGGCTGGCAGATATCGGGCCTGCTGCGCATCGACGAGGTCGCCGGCGCGACCCCGTTCCGCGCTCCCGAGGGCGACTACGAGACGATCGGCGGCCTGGTGCTCGAGAAGCTGGGCCACATCCCAGAGGAAGGCGAGTCGGTCGAACTCGACGCGTTCGACCCCGACGGCCCGCTGGAGGATCCGAACCGCTGGCTGGCCACCGTGGTGCGGATGGACGGGCGCCGCATCGACCTGCTGGAGCTGACCGAACTGGGTCGGCGCGGCGAGGCACCAGGCACCGGGCCGGGCGATGGGAGCCGCGCCGATGGGTGACTTCCTCGGAGTGCTGCTGACGGTGCTGCTGCTGGCCGTCAACGCGTTCTTCGTCGCCTCGGAGTTCGCGTTGATCTCCGCACGCCGCGATCGGCTCGAGGCACTGGCCGAACAGGGCAAGAAGAGCGCGGTCACCGTGATCCGTGCGGGCGAACACCTGTCGCTGATGCTCGCCGGCGCACAGCTGGGCATCACGATCTGTTCCATCCTGCTCGGCCGGGTCGGCGAGCCCGCCGTCGCACATCTGCTGGAAAAGCCGTTCGACGCCGTCGGTGTCTCCGACGCGGTGCTGCACACCGTGTCGTTCGTCGTCGCGCTGGTCATCGTGGTCGTGCTGCACGTGCTGCTCGGCGAGATGGTGCCGAAGAACATCGCGATCGCCGGGCCGGAGTCGGCGGCGATGTTGCTGATCCCGGCTTATCTGGTGTGGATCCGGGTGGCCCGACCGCTGATCGCGTTCTACAACTGGTGCGCCAACGCCACGCTGCGCGCATTCCGTGTCGAGCCGAAGGACGAACTCGACGTCACGGTCTCGACGGTCGAGCTGTCCGAGATGATCGCTGAGTCGCTGTCCGAGGGCCTGCTCGACCCCGAGGAGCACGGCAGGCTCACCCGCGCCCTGCAGATCCGCGACCGTGCGGTCAAGGACGTGGCCTTCCCGTTGCGCGACATCAGGACGGTGTCCGTGGCGCGCGAGGGCGCCGGGCCGACGGTCGGCGCGGTCGAGCAGGCGCTGGCGGAAACCGGCTACTCGCGTTTCCCGATCACCGACGCGTCCGGCACCTACCTCGGTTACTTGCACATCAAGGATGTGCTGGCATTCGTCAACGACCCTGACGCGGTGCTGGACCTCTCGATGGTGCGCCCGCTGCCGCTGGTGCCGGCGTCGCTGCCGTTGCCCGACGCGTTGTCGCGGCTGCGGCGCAGCAACAGTCACCTGGCGCTGGTCACCGCCCCCGACGGCGGCGTGGAGGCGATGGTCGCGCTCGAAGACCTGGTCGAGGATCTGGTGGGCACCGTGCGAGACGGGACGCACCGTGTCTGACGTCGCTCTGGTGTTGTGCGAAACCGAGTGGACGGACCGCGAGCGCAGTCACCGTCGGCGCGTCGACGACTTCCTGCACACCCACCGATCCGGCGAGGCGCATCCGGTCTGGGACTTTCTGTTCACCTACTACAGCCTGCGGCCGGGGCGGTTGCGGACGTGGCATCCCGGGTTCGGGATCGCGCTGGCCGGTGCGGCCGCGCAGCGATACCTGCGCCGCACCGGATACCGGCCGGAGGGCGGCGCGGTGACGGTGTCCCGCGACTACCTGCTGGCCCGGCTGGACACCGTCCGGTTCATCGGCCGTCTACTGCGCGCGACGGCGGCGCGTCCTGTGCGGCTGAACTGCTTCGGGCTGCACGAGTGGGCGATGGTGTACCGCGCGCCGACGGTGCGCCACGACCGGGTGCCGCTGCGGCTCGGCGCCGCGGGCACCGACGCGGTGGTCGAATCAATGCCATTGCGGTGCACCCATTTTGACGCGTTCCGGTTCTTCACCGCGCCCGCGGCCCGGCGCAACACCGAGCAACTCACCCGGCAGGGGCAGACCGCCAGCGAACAGCCGGGCTGCCTACACGCGGCGATGGATCTCTACAAATGGGCGATCAAGCTGGGGCCACTGGTGCCGTCGGAGTTCGTGATGGACTGTCTGGACCTGGCGGCAGATGCCCGCGCACTCGACATGCGGGCCAGCCCCTATGATCTCCGCGACTACGGATTCGAGCCGATCGCGATCGAGACACCGGCGGGTCGAGCCGAATACGTCCGGGTCCAGCAGACGGTTGCTGAGCGGGCCGCGCCGCTGCGGGCCGCCCTTGCCGATCGGTGTGACCGGCTACTGACGACCGCGGCTGGCGGATAGCGCCAGGTACCGGTGGGTAAGCTGGTTCGACAGCTTTAGGGAGGAATGATGACCGATCGCGTGACGGTTGGGAACCTGCGCGTGGCCCAGGTGTTGTACGACTTCGTCAACAACGAGGCGCTGCCCGGCACCGGTATCGACCCCGACACGTTCTGGTCCGGGGTGGACAAGGTCGTCGCCGACCTGACGCCGAAGAACGACGAGCTGCTCGCCCGGCGCGACGAGCTGCAGGCCCGCATCGACAAGTGGCACCGGCAGCGGGTGATCGAGCCGCTGGACCCCGAGGCGTACAAGGCGTTCCTCACCGAGATCGGGTACCTGCTGCCCGAGCCCGACGACTTCACCATCACCACCGCGGGCGTCGACGACGAGATCACCACGACCGCCGGTCCCCAGCTCGTGGTGCCGATCCTCAACGCCCGCTTCGCGCTGAACGCCGCGAATGCCCGGTGGGGCTCGCTCTACGACGCGCTCTACGGCACCGACGTGATCTCCGAGGAGGACGGCGCCGAGAAGGGCGGCAGCTATAACCAAGTTCGCGGCGACAAGGTCATCGCCTATGCGCGCCGCTTCCTCGACGGTGCGGCGCCGCTGGCGTCGGGCTCCTGGAGTGATGCCACCGGCCTCAAGATCGACGACGGCCAGCTGCTCGTCGAGCTGGGCGACGAAGAGTCGGTCGGCCTCACGACCCCCGAGCAGTTCGCCGGCTACACCGGCGAACTGGGCTCCCCGCAGTGGTCGGTCCTGTTGCGCAACAACGGTTTGCACATCGAGGTTCTCGTCGACCCGCAGTCGCCCGTCGGTTCCACCGACGCCGCAGGCATCAAGGACGTGGTGCTGGAGTCGGCGGTCACCACGATCATGGACTTCGAGGACTCGGTGGCCGCCGTCGACGCCGACGACAAAGTGCTCGGCTACCGCAACTGGCTCGGCCTCAACCGCGGCGACCTCACCGAAGAGGTGAGCAAAGGTGGTGAGACGTTCACCCGAAAGCTCAACGAGGACCGCACCTACACCACCCCGGATGGCGGCGAGTTGACGCTGCCCGGTCGAAGCCTGCTGTTCGTGCGCAACGTCGGTCACCTGATGACCAACGACGCGATCGTCATGACGGCGAACGGTGCCGACGGGGCGGAATACCGAGAGGTGTTCGAAGGCATCCAGGACGCGCTGTTCACCAGCTTGATCGCGATGCACGGATTGAAAGCCGGCGACGACAACGGGCCGCTGGTCAACAGCCGGACCGGCTCGGTGTACATCGTCAAGCCGAAGATGCACGGCCCGGATGAGGTGGCCTACACCGTCGAGCTGTTCAGCCGCGTCGAGGACGTGCTCGGGTTGCCGGCCAACACCCTCAAGATCGGCATCATGGACGAGGAGCGGCGCACCACGGTCAACCTGAAGGCCTGCATCAAGGCGGCCGCAGACCGGGTGGTCTTCATCAACACCGGTTTCCTCGACCGCACCGGCGACGAGATCCACACCTCGATGGAGGCGGGTCCGATGATCCGCAAGGGCGCGATGAAGAGCACCCAGTGGATCCAGGCCTACGAGGATCAGAACGTCGACCTCGGGCTCGCGACCGGCTTCTCCGGCAAGGCCCAGATCGGCAAGGGCATGTGGGCGATGACGGACCTGATGGCCGACATGGTCGAACAGAAGATCGGCCAGCCCAAGGCCGGGGCCACCACCGCGTGGGTCCCCTCGCCGACCGCAGCCACCCTGCACGCCATGCATTACCACGAGGTCGACGTCTACGCGGTGCACAAGGAACTCGAGGGTAAGAAGCGCACCAGCATCGACCAGCTGTTGGCCGTGCCGCTGGCCAAGGAGCTGGCCTGGGCGCCGGAGGAGATCCGCGAGGAGGTCGACAACAACTGCCAGTCGATCCTCGGCTACGTGGTGCGCTGGATCGACGCCGGCGTCGGCTGCTCGAAGGTGCCTGACATCCACAACGTTGCACTGATGGAAGACCGTGCCACACTTCGGATTTCGAGCCAGTTACTGGCGAACTGGCTGCGCCACGGCGTGATCACGCCCGACGACGTGGTGGCCAGCCTCAAGCGGATGGCCGCCGTCGTCGACAAACAGAACGAGCAGGACCCCGAATTCAAGCCGATGGCAACGGATCCGGACCACAGCATCGCGTTCCAGGCCGCGCAGGAGCTGATCCTGTCCGGCGCCGAGCAGCCGAATGGCTACACCGAACCGATCCTGCACCGCCGGCGGCGCGAATATAAGGCCGCAAACGACGGTGCATGATCCGGTGACCGGTCGACGTCGCGGGTAAGGGCGGAAGTGGGCAGGCACAGCAAACCGGATCCCGAAGATTCGGCAGGTGAGGAACGGTACGACGAGTCCCGGACCGAGCGATTCGACCGGTTCGGCGGGACCGATCCCGAGCGCGGTGCGGGCTTCTCCGGCGGCTCCGGCTATCCCGACGATCGTCCCGAGCCGCAGGACGTCCCGCTCGGTTACGGCCGCCCGGATGACTACGAGGACCACTCGGACTACGACGACGACGGATCCGAGTACCCCGAGTCGCAGAGCGGCTCGGCTCCCCCGCCGGGCGTTCCCCCCAGGGCGGGCCCGCAGCACAGCGGCGAATGGGAGGGCGGTGACTGGACCGGCAGCCATCGCGCGGTGACCGCCGGCAGGCGCGGCGTCAGCGTCGGCGTCATCGCCGCGCTCGTCGCGGTCGTCGTCGCCGTCGGCGCGGTCATTTTGTGGCGGTTCTTCGGGGACGCGCTGTCCGACCGCAGCGACCAGGCCGCGGCGCGCTGCGTGGACGGCGAGTTGGCCGTCGCGGTGGTCGCCGACCCGGCCATCGCCGCGCACATCCAGACACTGGCCGGCCGCTACAACGAAACCGCGGCCCCGGTCGCCGACCGGTGCGTGAAGATCGGCGTCAAACCGGCCGAATCCGACCAGGTGGTCAACGGGTTCATCGGTCCCTGGCCTGCCGAGCTCGGCGAAAGGCCGGCCCTGTGGATCCCCGGAAGCTCGGTGTCCGCCGCCCGGCTCGAGGCGTCCGCGGGTGCACAGACGATCGTCGACAGCCGGTCCCTGGTCACCTCGCCGGTTCTGCTGGCTGTCCGGCCGGAACTGAAGGGCGCTCTGGGGGAACAGAACTGGTCGACATTGCCGCGGTTGCAGACCAACCCGGCGTCGTTGGAGGAGCTGAACCTCCCAGGCTGGGGTTCCCTTCGCTTGTCGCTGCCGCTGGGCGGCGACAGCGATGCGTCGTATCTGGCCGCGGAGGCGGTCGCCGCGGCCTCGGCGCCGGCCGGAGCGCCGGCGAGCCAGGGCACGCGCGCAGTGAACACACTGGTGGCGAATCAGCCGAAGCTGGCGGACAAAAAGACCTCGACCGCGATGGATGCGCTGCTCAACGCGGCTGATCCGGCCACCGCGCCGGTGCACGCCGTCGTCACCACCGAACAGCAGCTGTACCAGCGCAGCGCCGGATTGCCGGAGGCGGGCAAGACGGTTGCCTCATGGCTGCCGCCCGGCCCACCGGCCGTCGCCGATTTTCCGACGGTGCTGCTGGAGGGCGACTGGCTGTCGCAGGAACAGAAGAGTGCGGCCAGCGAATTCGCCCGGTTCATGCGCAAACCCGAGCAGCTCGCCGAACTCTCCAAAGCCGGTTTCCGCGCCGAGGGTGCCACGCCGCCGGACAGCGACGTCGTCGACTTCGCTCCGCTGCCGGCTCCGTTGTCGGTCGGCGACAACGAGATGCGGGCGACGTTGGCCAACGCGCTGACGGCGCCGGCGGCGAACCCGGCCGTGACGATCATGCTCGACCAGTCGATGCCCACCGACGAGGGCGGCCAGTCCCGGCTCGAGAACGTTGTCGCCGCGCTGAACGCCCGGCTGCGCGCGCTGCCGGCGTCGGCGGCAGTGGGTCTGTGGACCTTCGACGGCACCGAGGGCCGCTCCGAGGTGAGCACCGGGCCGCTGTCCGAACAGGTCGACGGCGCCCCCCGTTCGGGGGCCCTGACGTCGGCGCTGGACGAGCAGTCCGCATCGGGCGGCGGGGCGGTGTCGTTCACCACGCTGCGTCTGGTCTACACCGAGGCGATGGCGAATTACCGCCAGGGGCAAGAGAACTCGATCCTGGTGATCACGACGGGTCCGCATACCGACCAGAGCCTGAACGGCGAAGGTCTGCAGGCCTACATCCGCGGCGCATTCGACCGGGCACGGCCGGTAGCGGTCAACGTGATCGACTTCGACTCCGACTCCGATCGCGAAACCTGGCAGGCCGTCGCCGAAGCCAGCGGCGGCAGCTACCAGAACCTGACGAGCTCCGCGGGTCCCGAACTCACCGAGGCGGTCGCCAGGTTTCTTGGCTAGTTCGGGCGCCGAACGTGGGTTAGCCGCACGCTTTTCGGCGGCGGGAGCGTGGAACTACGCGAAGGCCTCCACCGGCGGGCATGAACACACCAGGTTGCGGTCGCCGTACGCCCCGTCGATGCGACGCACCGGCGGCCACACCTTCGGCCGGAAGTTCCTACCGAGCGGATAGGCGGCCTGCTCGCGGGTGTAGGGATGGTCCCACTCGGCCATCAGCAGGCACTCCGCGGTGTGCGGCGCATTACGCAGCGGATTGTCGTCAACGGGCCACCCGCCCGAGCCGACCTGGTCGATCTCGGCGCGGATGGCGATCATCGCCTCGCAGAACGCGTCGACCTCGGCCAGGCTCTCGCTCTCCGTGGGCTCCACCATCAGCGTGCCCGCGACCGGGAAGCTCATCGTCGGTGCGTGGAAACCATAGTCCGCCAACCGTTTCGCGACATCATCGACGGTCACTCCGGTCTGCTTGGTGATCGCGCGGAGATCCAGGATGCACTCGTGGGCGACCATCCCGTTCTCGCCGGTGTAGAGCACCGGGTAGTAGTCATCGAGGCGGCGGGCGATGTAGTTGGCGGACGCGATCGCGGTCAGCGACGCCGCACGCAGTCCGCCGGCCCCCATCATCCGGATGTAGGCCCACGTGATCGGCAGGATCGACGCCGACCCGTACGGCGCCGCCGACACCGCGTGCTTCTGCGGGAGTTCGCCGGCCAGCGGGTGACCGGGCAGATAGGGCGCGAGGTGTTCGCGCACCGCGACCGGGCCCACCCCGGGACCGCCGCCGCCGTGCGGGATGCAGAACGTCTTGTGCAGGTTGAGGTGGCTGACGTCTCCCCCGAACCGGCCGGGCCGGGCCAAGCCGACGAGCGCGTTGAGGTTGGCGCCGTCGACGTACACCTGACCACCGACGTCGTGCACGGCCGCACAGATGTCGGCGATGTCGTGTTCGTAGACGCCGTGGGTAGACGGATAGGTGATCATCAACGCCGACAACCGATCGGCGTGCTCGGCGACCTTGGCCCGCAAGTCGTCGAGATCGACGTCGCCGTTCGTCCGGCACGCCACCACCACGACCCGCATCCCCGCCAGCGCGGCCGACGCCGCATTGGTGCCGTGCGCACTCGACGGGATCAGGCAGACGTCACGCTCCGACTGACCGCGTTCGGCGTGGTACGCCTGAATCGCCAGCAGACCCGCGTATTCGCCCTGCGAGCCGGCGTTGGGCTGCAGCGACACCGCGTCATAGCCGGTGATGTCGGTCAGCCACTTCTCCAGATCGGCGATCAGCTTGCGCAGCCCCGGGGTGTCCGAGGCCGGCGCGAACGGGTGTTGGCGGCCGAACTCCGGCCAGGTGACCGGCTCCATCTCCGCGGCCGCGTTGAGCTTCATCGTGCACGATCCAAGCGGAATCATGCTGCGGTCCAACGCAATATCCTTGTCGGCCAGTGACCGCAGGTAGCGCATCATCTCGGTTTCCGTGCGGTACCGCGTGAAGGCCGGATGGGTGAGAAACTCCGACGTCCGCGTCGTGATGCGCGGCCCGTCGAACGCCGAGTCCACCGGCGTCGCGCCGAACGCGGCCAGCACCGCCTCCACGTGGGCCGCGGTGGTGGCCTCATCGCACGACACGGACACGTGATCGTCGTCGGCCAACCAGACGTTGATCCCCCGCGCCTTCGCGGCGTCACGCACGGCGCCCGCCCGGCCGGGCACCCGGGCCAGCACAGTGTCGAAGAACGCCCGGTGCACAACGTCCACACCGGCCGCTTCTAGGCCGGCGGCCAGGGCTCGGGCGCGGTGGTGCACGCGGGTTGCGATCCCGGTGAGGCCGTCTGCACCGTGATAGCTGGCATACATCGCCGCCATCACCGCCAACAGCACCTGCGCGGTGCAGATGTTGCTGGTCGCCTTGTCGCGACGGATGTGCTGCTCGCGTGTCTGCAGCGCCAGTCTGAAGGCCGGCGACCCATCCGCATCTACGGACACCCCGACCAGGCGGCCGGGCAGCTGCCGTGCGTGTTTGGCGTGCACGGCCAGGTAGCCGGCGTGGGGTCCACCGAATCCCATTGGCACACCGAACCTCTGGGTGCTTCCGAACGCGACGTCGGCGCCGAGCTCGGCTGGCGGGGTGATCAGCGTCAGCGCCAGCAGGTCGGCGCCGACGGCGACCAGAGCGCCCCGCTCGTGCGCCTGCCCGACCAGTTCGGTCCAGTCATTGACGCATCCGCCGGCCCCGGGCAGCTGCACGATGACGCCGAAGAAGTCGCCGTCGGGCAGGCCCCGGGTGAGGTCGGCGCTGACGATCTCGATGCCCAGCGGCTCGGCGCGGGTGGCCAGCACGGCGGCGGTCTGCCGGTACACGTCGGTGTCCACGGCCAGTCGGTGCGACGGGCCACGCACAGCCCGGTGCATCAGGGTCATCGCCTCGGCGGCCGCCGTGCCCTCGTCGAGCATCGAGGCGTTGGCGACCTCGAGACCGGTCAGGTCGGTCACCATGGTCTGGAAGTTCAGCAGCGCCTCCAGGCGGCCCTGACTGATCTCCGGCTGATACGGCGTGTACGCCGTGTACCACGCGGGATTCTCAAGGATGTTGCGGCGCAACACCGGTGGCATCAGTGTGTCGAAATAGCCCTGGCCGATCATCGACACGGCCACCGTGTTCAGCGTGGCCAGCGAGCGCAGTTCGGCCAGCGCCTCCTCTTCGGTGGCAGGCGCGGGCAAGTGGTCGAGGCCGGGGGCCATGCCGTCGCTGGACAGCGCGTCGAGGATGGTCGATGGCAGTGCCTTTTCGGCGAGTTCGTCGAGCGAACCCATACCGATGGTCTTGAGCATCGTCGCGACCGCGTCGGCATCTGGGCCGATGTGGCGATCGGCGAAATTGGGCTGGTGGTGATCGAACACTGGGGGATGCTCCAGTCGCATAGAGAAACCGTGCGGGTTCCTCTCCCTCTGTCGTCGACCCGGACCGGGCGCCTGAGAGATTCGGCGCTCCCGGCCGCCACTTCCGGCGGCGAGAAATGCCTTTCCCCATGGGCGGGTAAGCGCCCCATATTCGTGGGCTTACCGCTTTCCAGAGGCATCGGGGCCTGGCGCGGTCCGGGGGCCTGAGAGGTTGACGGAGAGGTGTTGCTCCTTCGGCGTCCGTGACTGGCGGTCACGGAACTCTCCCGCACCAGGGCGATGCACGGGCGATTCTACCGCTCGCCGCGCCCGCCTACACGCTCAGCTGCGGGAAGAGGTCAGCCGATCTTGCGGTCGCGGTGCTTGCGCCGGGAGGCCAGCTCGTCCTCCGGCGCCGCGATCGACTCGCCGCCGTCGGCCCGCTCACCGGGAAAATCCGCGATTGCGCCGGTCAGCTCCCGCATGGCGCCTGACACGGCGATACCGAACACGCCCTGACCGCCCTGCAGCAGGTCGACCACCTCTTCGGCCGACGTGCACTCATACACCGTGGTGCCGTCGGAGAACAGCGTGATGTTGGCCAGATCGCGAACCCCGCGCTGACGCAGATGGTCCACGGCGACACGGATGTTGTGCAGCGAGATGCCGGTATCGAGCAGTCGCTTGACGATCTTGAGTACCAGGATGTCCTTGAACGAGTACAGCCGCTGGCTACCGGAGCCGGCCGCGCCGCGAATCGACGGCACGACGAGCGACGTCCGCGCCCAGTAGTCCAGCTGCCGGTAGGTGATGCCCGCGATCTGGCAGGCGCTGGGTCCCCGGTAGCCGACCAGCTCGTCGGGGACGGAGTCGTCGGGGAAGAGCCCCGCCTGCACGGGTTCTGTTGCCGACGATTCTTGGGGGGCCGTCTGTTCCGAATCCGCGGGGCCGCTAGCAGCAGTGAGATCCAGCTGCTCCTGACGTGGCGTGTCTCCCACTTCCAGATTCCTCTCGCCGATCGAACCCGCGTCTGTGACCTGCGTGGGCGCACATTCTGCCAAGCCCGAGTGTGTCGAGCATACGCTTCGCGCCGTGCCTTCGACTGCCCATCAGTGGTCCGGCCACCAAAGTATGGCTGCCCCAATCGCGGATGGGGAAAACGCGCGCCGCGTGTCGAAGCGACGAGACGTTTCCGTGACAAACGAACGCGTCCGGCTAGGTCGCCTTGAAATCGTCGGGCGAGACGCTGTCGAGGAACTCCTTGAACTTCTCCACCTCGTCCTCGCGCACTGCGCCCGCTGCCTCGTCGTCGTTCTCGTCGGGGATGATGAGGCCGGCCTCCGCCAACACCGCCTCCTCGACGTAAATCGGCACCCCCACCCGCAGCGCGATCGCCACCGAGTCCGATGGCCGCGCCGAAACCTTGATGTCGCGGTCGAAGATCAGGTCGGCGTAGAACGTGCCTTCCTGCAGGTCGACGATGCGCACCTCTTTGAGCGAATGACCAAGCGCAGCAATGACATCGCGAATCAGATCGTGCGTCAACGGCCGCGCCGGCTCGACGCCCTGCTGTTCGAGTGCGATTGCGGCCGCCTCTGACTGGCCGATCCAGATCGGCAGATACCGGTCGCCGTTGGACTCCCTCAGCAGCAGGACCGGCTGGTTCTGAGGCTGCTCCACGCGAATGCCGACCACACGAACCTCACCCATCTGTGTCTGCCCTCCGCGCCGAAGAAGCCAGCCTGTTAGCCATCGCTTCGAGTCTAATCCTCAGCGATCCAGTACGTCGCGCACCGCCGACTTGATCAGGGATGTGTGCAAAGTGATCGCCAGCGCCGCCACCTCACGTGCCAGGTCGTCGGCGCGGTCGCGGGCGCCGGCCTTGTTCGCCTTGACGATCGGTCCGGCGATCTGGGCGATCAGGTCGGACTGCCGGTCGGCCGCCGAGCGGAACGCCCGCAGATGCCGCGCCTCGACACCGTAGTCCGCGAGCGCGCGCGCACATTGCGCAATCACCACGGAGTGCTCGTCGAAGAATCCACCGGGGCCGGTGGTGATGATCCCGGCCTTCACGAGCGAACTCAGAAGCTCGTCGCCGACGCCTGAGCGGGCCAGCAGATCCTCCCGGGACAGCCGCACCTGCGTCGGAGCCACCGCCGACACCGCCCCGGCATCGCCGTCCGCCGCTACCGGTACCAGACGCGGCACCCCGTAGGCGGATCCGCTCTGGGGTAGCTCGCCGTCCGGCTGCGCGTCGAGCTGCGCCTTGATCACCTTCAACGGTAGGTACTGGTCACGCTGGGCGGTCAGGATGAACCGCAGGCGTGCACAGTCGTAGGCGGTGAACCGCCGATAACCCGACGCGGAGCGCTGCGGGGTGACCAGACCTTCGGCCTCCAGGAACCGGATCTTGGAAATGGTCACGTCCGGGAAGTCCGGTCGCAGCAGATCGAGGACCGCTCCGATCGACATCCCAGTCAGCGCGGGAGTGTCGGGTGCTGTCATCGTTACTCTTCGCGCAAACGCTGATCGGCCACTTAGCCGACCGCCCCGCCGTCGTCGCCTTTGGGCCCGGTCAGAAACACCAGGCGGAATTTGCCGATCTGCACCTCGTCACCGTTGGCGAGCACCGCGGAGTCCACGGGTTCGCGGTTGACGTAGGTGCCGTTGAGGCTGCCGACGTCGACCACCTGGAACTCGCCGCCTTCGAGCCGGAACTCGGCGTGCCGACGACTCACCGTGACGTCGTCGAGGAAGATGTCGCTGTCTGGATGCCGGCCGGCCGACGTGGTGGGCTGGTCGAGCAGGAACCGGGAGCCCGCATTCGGCCCTCGCTTGACGACCAGCAGCGCCGAACCGGCAGGTAGACCTTCGACGCCCGAGACGGCGCCCTCGGTGCCCGCCGTCGCCGGGGCGTCCAGTTCGTTGAGGAAGTCGGCGCGGAAGACCGATGTCGTTTCCACGGTGACTTCGTCAGACGTCTGGTCGGTCCCAGAATTCCGGTCGTTTTCCGTCACCCGCTGCTCCTAACTGGCTGCTGTGGCGATACCGCGTCTGATGTTGACCGTACCGCGCAGTGGACGCGATTGTGCCCACCACCGCCGGATCGGCCCTAGTTGGCGTCCGGTGTGCAGAACCCTAACAACCCGTCAATCGGTCACCGTGCTGCGGTAGCCGTCGGCATCAAGAAGCGCGCGCAATGCTTCCTCCAATGCGCCGGCGTCGGTCTGCAACTCGACCAGCCAACCCTCGCCGTAGGGGTCGGAGTTGACCAGCTGCGGGTTGCCCTCCAGATCACCGTTGACCGCAACCACTTTCGCGGTGACGGGGGCGTAGAGGTCAGACACCGACTTGGTGGACTCCACCTCGCCGAACGACTCGCCTGCCGTCACGTCGGCGCCGATGTCGGGCAGCTGGACGAACACGACGTCACCAAGCGCCGACTGGGCATAGTCGGTGATGCCGACCCGCACGGTGTCGTCGCCGGTGCGCAGCACCCACTCGTGTTCCTCGGTGTAGTGCAGGTCGGCTGGGATCTCGCTCACGGCGCTCCTCGTTCTTCAGCGTTCGGCTGGGCTGGCCACTGCCGTCATTTGACTGGCTGAGCGTATTGGCGCTGTTTCGGTTGCCGCAAGGCGGTCACGTCGACCCGGTCCGACTGTTGCACCGTCATGGTGCCGCCGACGCGTTCGACGCTGTCCATGGCGCCGCCGGGAATGGTCATCGCCGCGGCCAGCGTGGGTGGATCGCCAATGGCCAGAACGGAATACGGCGGTTTCATGGTCGCGTTGTCGACCACCAGGGCGCCGGGGTCGCCGACCACCCAGGTGTCGACGCCGACGCGCACCGAGGTCTGTTGGCCGGGACCCCCGCCGCGGATCTCCATGGCCTCGGCGCCGGCGTTGCGCAGCTCGTTGATCACGTCGAGCAGCGTTTCGGCGGGGACGCCGGGCGCGGTGTCGGTGATGGTCAGCGTGACGCCGGGACCGGTTGCGGGCACGGTGCCGATCAGGATGGACAGTGCGGCCAGCCGGGCCTGGGCGTTCTCGATGGCCGCCTGGTCGCTGCTGCCGGACGCCTGCAACTGCCCCAGTGTCCGCTGCAGATCGCTCACCTCGGTGTTCAGTGCGGCCTCCCGCTGCTGGAGCGAATCGAGCAGCACCAGCAGATCGGCGGGGCGGGCGGTCTCCAGCGCGTCGCCGGATTCGTTCTGCCGCACCTGGGTGACGATGGCCACGCCGAGCACGACACAGAGCAGCACCGCCAACACCCGAAAGATGAGCTGCGACCGCGTGCGCCGCTCTCCGCGCAACTCGTCGAGGTCGGGCGCGGGCGCATCGGGCGGCAACTCGTGGCGGCCGTGCTGCTCCGGCTGCTCGTGCTGCGGGGTGTGCTCACTCATGGGTCTATGCCTCGACTCGCACTCGCTCCGGTCCTCGCTCGTTCCTCGCTGCGATCCTCGCTCGCGTTCGTCTTCATGGGTCTAGGCGCCGAACAGCCTGCGCCGCAGGGCGGCTGCGTTGCCGAAGATCCGGATGCCGAGTACGACGATGATCGCCGTCGACAGCTGGGTGCCGACGCCCAGCTGGTCACCGACATAGACGATCAGCGCGGCGACCAACACGTTGAACACGAACGACACCACGAACACCTTCGAGTCGAAGATGCGCTCCAGATATGCGCGCAGCCCGCCAAAGACGGCGTCGAGCGCGGCGACGACCGCGATCGGCAGATACGGCTGGACGAAGTCGGGCACGTCGGGATGGAAGACCAGCCCGAGCACGATGCCGACGACAAGTGCGGCGATTCCGATCATGTATCTGACTTCATCTCTGTTTCTACGGCCCAATCTCCTTGGCGAAGTTGATTTCTCGGACGGAGGCAGCGGGCAGTTCGAGCCCGTCACCGGCGCTTACGCTGACCCCGACGCCGTAGGAGGCCTCCAAAAGTCGAAGACGTTGCAGGCCGGGGCTGCGATCGAACACGTCCTGCATCGCGTGTGGCGGTCCGATCGCGAGGACGACATATGGGCTGCTGATCGGTTGATTGTCGACCAGGATGCCGCCGCCCGCCTGTCGGACCGTCACATTGGGCCCGATCCGCACGCCGCCCACCGACAGCGCTTCGGCGCCGCTGACCCACAGCGAGTTGACGACCAGTTGAAGATCACGGTCCAGGATCACCTGCCGGCTGCCCGGTACTCGCGACTTCGAGACGTCGCTGAGGTCCGCGGACGCGCCCGGGTCGGTGACCGTGATCGTCAGGCCGGGGCCGATCACCGGTGTGGCTGCCGCGGCGAAGTTCGCCCCGTCGAGTCGTTCCAGGAGTTGCTGGCCGCGCGTATCACCTTCGAGGCGGTTGCGCCGTTCGTCGTCGACCTCGGCGGCCAGCGTGTCCCTGCGCGCCGCGATGGCCGCGGTGTCGGCTTCGGCCGTGCGCACGCTGCCGGCGAGCACCTGCTGTGTCTCGCGGACGCCCGGGGCGGTCGCGCGGGCCTGGGCCATCGCAACCGCGAACACCACCACCAACAGCAGCGCACCGGCCACCTGCCAGATCCGGGTCTGCCACCGGGGCCGCAGTCGGCCGGCGGCCTTGGCCTCGGCGGCCGCCGCGTACCCGGGGTCGAGGTGATCGGTCAGCAACGACCGCAGCAACGACGGCACCGGGATGAGGGTCGGCCGGTCCGCCTCGTGGGCGTTGCGACCCGCTTGCGGGTCGTAGCCGCCGAGCGTTCTGCGGAAACTCTGGGTCATCGCGACACCTTCGGCAGCTGTCGCACCACCATGCCCACCTGGAGCAGATACAGCAGACCGGACCACAGGTACATCGCCAGACCCCAGATCAGGAAGGCCCAGCCGATGGCCAGCACCACCCGGCTCCAGGTCGCGTCCCACTGGCCCAACAGGATCAGCGGCAGCCCGGACATCAACGCGAACGTGGCGGCCTTGCCGATGTAGGTGACCGGCAGCGCGGTCAGGCCGCGGCTGCGCAGCAGCGGCAGCGTCGCGGCCAGCACAGCGTCGCGGCCGATCAGCGTGAGGACGATCCACCACGGCAGCGAGCCGTGAATCGCCATGGCGATCGGCACCACGAGCATGTAGATGCGGTCGACGGCCGGGTCGAGCAACTCCCCCAGCCGCGACGACTGGTTGTCGACCAGCCGCGCGATCTTGCCGTCGGCCCAGTCGGAGAAGCCGCTGAACATCAGCACCGCCACGGCCCACGCGTTGGCGTGCACCACCAGCAGCAACCAGAGGAACACCGGCACCAACACCAGGCGCAGCACGCTGAGCACATTGGGCACCGTGAGTACCCGGTCGCGGGCCTGGCCCGTTTCGTCCGGCGGCGAGGGCGCTTGGCCGTGCGCCTCGGTCATGGACTCAACCTAGCGGAACACGCCCGGCAGGCTCAGCGCCGACAGCGAGTCGTCGGCGAGCGGGTTGTCGTGCACCATGTACGTCCACGTCGAGGTCGGTCGGGCCAGCTTGGAGAGGTCGACCCCGGGCTCGTCCTCGATCGACGGCGCGGTCTCGAACGTCTGCTGGGCCGCCTCGATCGCATCGGCGGCCAGCGAGGCGAACGCGTCGACAGCCATCCGGTGGAACTCGTCGATCGGTGTCTGGTTGCCCAGCGCTCGCAGGTGGATGCTCTCCCGGATGTCGGCCAGAAACGCCAGGTGGTCGGCCCACCCTCGGTCGAGGTGGAACAGCATGATCAGCCGGCAGATCTTCTCCAGCTTCTCCTCGCCGAGCCGCTCGACGACCTCCTCGTAGCGTTTCGGCGAGAGGTCGGCGATTTCCTCACGTGCGGTCGGCGTGCGCAGCAAGGTGTTTCGGCGTTCGACGATGATCGCGCGCTGCTGGGCGATCAGCTGGTTGTAGCGCCAGTTGTTGGCGTGGATGTCGAGCATCCGGCCTTCGGCGATGCGCTGCGCGTGATCCAACAAGGTGGCCGCCTTGGGGCTCACGACGCGACCGTCCTCGTCGCTGTCCATCGGAAGCTTGTTCGGTTCGAGGTGCGCGACCACCACGTCGTCTTCCCAACTGGAGAAGAACACCGACGAGCCCGGGTCGCCCTGGCGCCCGGCGCGACCGCGCAGCTGGTTGTCGAGCCGCTCGGTGTGGTGCCGACCGGTGCCGATGACGTGCAGCCCGCCGAGCTCGGCGACCTCATCATGGTCGGCCTCGTCGGAGCCACCGAGACGGATATCTGTGCCGCGGCCGGCCATCTGGGTGGACACCGTGATGCTGCCGAGCTTGCCGGCCTCGGCGATCACCGCGGCCTCCTCGGCGTCGTTCTTCGCATTGAGGACGACCGCGGGCATGCCCGCCTTCAACAGCTTCTCGTGCAGCTCCTCCGACTCGGCCACGTCGCGGGTGCCCACCAGCACCGGTTGCCTGGTCTCGTGGATCTCCTTGATGTGCTCGACGATCGCGTCGTTCTTGGCTGCCGCCGTGACGTACACGCGGTCGGTTTCGTCCTGGCGGATGTTCGGCTTGTTGGGGTCGATCGGCGAGACGCCGAGCTTGTAGAACTGGCGCAGCTGCTCGCCTGCGGCCAGCGCGGTGCCGGTCATGCCGCACACCGTCTGGTACCGGTTGACCAGCGCCTGCACCGTGATGGTGTCGAGCACCTCACCGGTCTCGGTCGTCTCGATGCCCTCCTTCGCCTCGACCGCAGCCTGCAGACCGTCGGGCCAGCGCTGCAGCTGGGCGATCCGGCCGCGGGAGGCGTTGATCAGATGTACGGCGTCGTCGCGGACGATGTAGTGCACATCGCGCTGCAGCAGCACATGCGCGTGCAGCGCCACGTTGATCTCGGTGAGCGTGGTGGCGACGTGCTCCTCGGAATACAGGTCGATGCCGCCGAGTTTGGCTTCCATCTTCAGCGCGCCGGTCTCGGTGAGATGCACGTTGCGACTGTCGGTGTCGGTGTCGTAGTCGACGCCCGGCGTGAGTTCGCCGACCATCCGGATGATCTCGACCTTCGGGGTCTCGCGGTGGCTGGTCCCCGCGAGCACCAGCGGCACCAGCGCTTCGTCGACGAGCACGGAGTCGGCCTCGTCGATCAGCGCGACGTCGGGGTTCGGTGAGACGAGATCGTCCACGTCGGTGACCAGCTGATCGCGCAGCACGTCGAAGCCGATCTCGTTGACCGACGCGTAGGTGATGTTGCACTTGTAGGCCGCGCGGCGCTCGTCGGCCGTCGAGCTCTCGGTGATCCAACCGACGGTCAGGTCCAGCGCCTCCAGCAGCGGGCCCATCCACTCGGCGTCGCGGCGCGCCAGATAGTCGTTGATGGTGATGACGTGCACGCGCCGACCACCCAGCGCATAACCGGCCGCCGCGATCGCGCCCGACAGGGTCTTGCCTTCACCGGTGGCCATCTCGACCACGTCGCCGGCGAGCATCCGCAGTGCACCAAGCAGCTGCACATCAAAAGGACGGAGCTGGGTCGTCCTTTCGGCCGCCTCCCTGGCGATCGCAAGGAACTGCGGAATGTCGGTGGACTCGGCGAGGTCGTCGAGGTTCAGCAGCTTGGCGGCCTTGCGCAGTTGCTCGTCGTCGAGCGCCGCGGCCTTCTCGTCGAACTCCGCCGAGCCGCGCACCTCGGCCATCGACTGGGCCTGGTCCCGGTCGGTGCTGGCGCCGAGCAGCCGCCAGAATTTACTGCTGACACGACCTGAATTGCGGGTCTTCGTCTTCGCCACACCGCTACCGTACGCGTCCCTTTTTGGCGCGAGCGTGCGCGTCAGCGCACCGACACGCCGCAATTCGGCAGCAGTCTGCGCACCCTCGTGATCAGTCGACAGTGCGGAAATCGATGCGCACGAAGTCCGACACCGCGTCGAAGCCGATCTTCTGGTAGATCGCGTTCGACGTCGGATTGGCCAGGTCGGTGAACAGCACGACACCGGCGTCGCCGCGATCCAGCGCGGCTTGTGCGGCCGCGGCGGTGACGGCCGAGCCGTAGCCGTTTGCCCGGCGGTTCGCGGGTGTGAAGACCGGACCGATGCGCGAGACCCCGGCCGCGGCCGAGCGCAGCAGCGCCATGCTCACCGGCGTGCCGTCGACGTCCCACAGCACGAACCGATCGCCGCGAGCGGTCGCGGCGTCGACGAATTCGCCACCGGCGGTGTCGGGATGTCCGAATGCCTCCTCGATGAACAGCTCCACCCAGTCGCTCAGCACTGCGCGGTCCCTGTCGTCTGCCCTGCGGGACGAACCCGCGACACCCGCCGGCGGTTGCAACGCGCCGAGCCGGTACAGCCGCTCCTCGAGCGCGACTGCGCCTGATCGACCCGTGCCTTCCCTCCAGGCGTCGGCGAATGCGGTGGCGGCGTCCCGGGTACCCCGCACGCCCGTCAGGCCGGGACGCCTATCCGCGACCTCGCGGGCGACGACATCGATGTGCTCGAGTGGAATACCGTTGCATGTCAATGGATATGGAGGCGTCTGCAGTGCAACACCGGCGATGTCCGAATCCTTCCACAGGGACAGCAGCAGCGCGTCGTCCGGCAGTGCGGCCGGTAGGACGGTCAACTCGATCGTGTTGGCGATCGGGTCTCGGCGATACACCGGTTCTGCGATCGCCACAAATTCGGCGGCTGAGTCGTGAAAGCGCACCTCCATGACTCCAGCATGGGTGCGAATCTCGAACGCGTCGACTGATTTTCGTCGCGCTCACGCGGCGGCGACGGTGCGTGAAGTGCTGAAAATGGGCGGCGTGTCGTGTGCAAACACGCACGCTCGCGGCAAAAAGCTACGCCAGGTTCGACCGGCGCGGGTAAGCCACCGTCGGATCGGTCAGCGCGTTGACCACTGCGGGCAGGCTCGAGGAAAACGCCCGCTCCAGGGCGGGTCGCAGCTCGGCGGGCGTCGCCACCAGTTCGCCGTGCCCGCCCAGAGCGGTGACCACCTCGTCGTACCGGGTGCCCGGCCGCAGTTCGGCCACCACGGAATACCCATACAACATCTCCATGGGGTGCTTCTCCAGCGCCCAGATGCCGTTGTTGCCGATCACCGACACCACCTGAACCCCGTGCCGTACCAACGTATCCCACTCCATGCCGGAGAACCCGAACGCGCCGTCGCCCTGCAACAACACCACCTGCCGGTCCGGCCGGGCCAGCTTGGCGGCCAGGGCGTATCCGGGTCCCGAGCCCAGACAGCCGAACGGGCCGCTGTCGAGCCAGGCGCCGGGCACGTAGCTGTCGATGAGGCGACCCGCGTATGAACCGAAGTCGCCCGCGTCGATCACCACTATCGCGTCGCGGTCGAGCATCGTGTTGAGCTCCGCGTACACCCGCATCGGGTGCAGCGGCGTGCGGTCGTCACGAAGTTCGTCAGCCTCGGCGGTGCGCGCCGCGGTCTCCACTGCGCGAAGATCCGCGATCCAGGCTTCGTGGTCGGGTGTGGCGGCCGCCGAGAGCGCAGACAACGTCGCGCTGAGGTCACCGAACAAGCTGGCGGCAACTGGTCGCGCGGGTGGCCGCTCGGGGGCGACGCGGTCGACGGCGATCAGCGTGGTGTCGGCTCCGAACACGCCCCCGAAGCCGAGGCGGAAGTCCATCGGTACGCCGATCACCAGCGCGACATCGGCTTCCTTCAACGCCTTCGACCGTGCCCGCGAGAACGCGAGCTGGTGGTCGGCGGGTACGACGCCACGGGCCATTCCGTTCATGAGCACCGGAATGCGCAGCGACTCGGCCAGCTTCAACAGGGCGGTCTCGGCGTGGCCCCACCAGACGTTTGTGCCCGCCATGATGACCGGCCGCTGCGCCCCGGCCAACAGCCGCACGGCGGCTTCCACCGCAGCCCCGTCGGCGTGCACCACCGCAGGAGGCCGGCTCAGCGCTCCGGGGCCGCCGGTGTCGGTGGCCTCGCTGAACACGTGGTCCATCGGGAAGTCGACGAACGACACCCCCGACGACGCTCCACCGACCCCGACCGCTGCCCGCAGCGCGTCGTCGATCAGCCGCCCGACGGCGTCCGGCGACTCCGCGGTGGCCGCGAACCGGGTCAACGGCGCGACGAACGGGACGTGGTCGATCTCCTGCAGGCTGCCCTGCCCCCACCGCAGCGCCGGCGCGCGACCGCCGAGGATGACCAGCGGCGACTGGTTCTGCTGTGCGGCGGCCATCGCGCTCATGCCGTTCGTGACTCCGGGACCGGCAGTCAACGCCGCCACGCCCGGCACCCGCGTCACCTTCGACCAGCCCTCCGCGGCGAACGCGGCGGTCTGCTCATGGCGGGTGTCGATCAACCTGATGCTCTCCGCCCGGCAGCCGTCGTAGATGGAGAACAGGTGCCCACCCGAGAGCGTGAAGACGGTGTCGATGCCGCTGGCCCGCAACCGCCGGGCGATCAGGTGTCCGGCGTTCACCGCAGCAGGAACCGGAGCGTCGGTGCTCATGGTGGCAGCATAGAGAGCCGCAGTGGTTGGGGGTCGGCGCGCGACCGGCAGTGAGCCCGGCGCAGCGCCTCCGACAGGTTGTCGAGGTACCTTGCCCGAATGGAAGAGGGAATGTTCGCCCCGACGCTGGACTGGGGCAACGAGCTTCTGGCGTCGCTGACATGGATCGCCCAGGCGTGGGCGATCGCGGCGGTGTGCACCCTTGTGATCCTCGTGCTGATCGCCCGGTTCACGGATTGGGGCAGGCAGTTCTGGCGCATCACCGGCGACTACTTCAAGGGCCCGGAGAGCGTCACGGTGTGGCTCTGGCTGGCGGTGATCCTGCTTTCGGTGATCATCGGTGTCCGACTCTCGGTGCTCTTCACGTATCAGGGCAGCGACATGATGACCAGCTTCCAGGTGGTGGCTGCGGGCATCGGCAACGGCGACGACGCGATCAAGGAATCCGGCAGAAACGGGTTCTGGCTGTCGATGCTCGTCTTCTCGATCCTGGCCGTCATGCACGTCGCGCGGATCATGTTGGACCTGTTCATCACGCAACGGTTCATGCTGGCCTGGCGTGTCTGGTTGACCGACCGGATGACCGGGGACTGGCTCGACGGCAAGGCGTATTACCGGGGCCGGTTCATCGACCAGACCATCGACAACCCCGATCAGCGCATCCAGCAGGACATCGACATCCTCACCGCCGGCGTCGGCGGACTACCCAACACCCCGAACAACACCTCGACCTCCACGCTGCTGTTCGGCGCCGTCAACGCCGTCGTCTCGATGATCTCGTTCACCGCGATCCTGTGGAACCTGTCGGGAACGCTCACCCTTCCGCTGATCGAGACCGAAGTGCCGAAGGCGATGTTCTGGATCCTGTTGGGATACGTGCTGTTTGCGTCCGTCATCGCGTTCTGGGTCGGCAGGCCGATCATCTGGTTGTCGTTCAACAACGAGAAGTTCAACGCCGCGTTCCGCTACGCACTGGTGCGGCTGCGCGACGCGTCCGAAGCGGTCGCGTTCTATCGCGGGGAAATCGCCGAGCGCACTGGGCTTCGCCGACTCTTCGCCCCCGTGGTGTCCAACTACAAGCGCTACATCAACCGGATGATGGGCTTCTACGGCTGGAACCTGTCGATGGATCAGATCATCGTGGTGCCGCCGTATCTGCTCCAGTTCCCGCGGTTCTTCAACGGCGAGATCACGCTCGGTGCGATGAGTCAGACGGCGTCGGCGTTCGGCAACATCGAGCAGGGCCTGTCGTTCTTCCGCAACGTGTATGACCAGTTCGCGGGCTACCGCGCCGCGATCATCCGGCTTCACGGTCTGGTCAACGCCAACGATGAGGGCCGGGAGCTACCGGAGATCACGACCACCCCGGCCGCCGACGGCACCGTCCGACTCGATGACATCGAGGTCCGCACCCCGGACGGCAGGCAGCTGATCAACCCGCTCGACCTGCGGCTGGAGGTTGGCGAGACGCTGGTCGTCACCGGCCCGTCCGGCGTAGGCAAAACCACGCTGCTGCGCAGCCTCGCGGAGTTGTGGCCGTTCACCTCCGGCACGTTGACACGGCCGTGCGGGCCGAACGAGACGATGTTCCTGTCGCAACTGCCCTACGTGCCGCTGGGGGACCTACGCGCCGTGGTCAGCTATCCGAACGAAGGAGGCGCGATCGAGGACCGAGAGTTGGAGCGCACGCTCGAAGCGGTGGCACTGCCCCATCTCATCGGCCGCTTGGACGAGGTTCAGGACTGGGCCAAGGTGCTCTCCCCCGGCGAGCAGCAGCGCATCGCATTCGCGCGCATCCTGCTGACCAGACCGAAAGCGGTGTTCCTCGACGAGTCGACGTCCGCGCTCGACGAAGGGGTGGAGTTCCTGCTCTACCAGTTGGTGCGGACACGACTGCCGGACACGATCCTGGTCAGTGTCAGCCACCGCAAGACGGTCGAGCAGCATCACAGCCATGAGCTTGAACTTCTCGGTGAGGGCGAGTGGCGTTTCAGTCGCATCGGGGGCGACGAACCGGTACCGGTCTAACGCTCGGCGGCATATGCGCCCGCGCGCCTGCCGAAGAACGAGCCCTCGCCGAGCTGGGTTCCGCTGGCGTAGCCCTTGCCGTCCTGGGCGATGTTCGACGCGCACGCGCCCGCGGCGTAGAGGCCGGGAACCGCCGAGCCGTCCTCGCGCAGCACCTCGCCGTCGATCGACACCGCCAGCCCACCCATGGTGAATCCCGAGTACATCGCCCGGCCCAGTGACAGGTCGAATACCGCGTACGGTCCTTTGTCTTGCACGGCAACGTATTCCGGTTGTTTGTGAAAGTCCGGGTCCTCGCCGCGGGCGGCGTGCTCGTTGTAGCGGTTCAGCGTCGCCACCAGCTTGCCATCCGGAATGCCAAGCGCGGCTTCGACTTCCTCGATCGTCTCCCACCCGTCGAGGAACTTGATCAGCGGCATCTCCGGCATCTCCATGTGCGCCTCGTCGACGATCAGGTACGCCGTCTGCTCCGGCTGCTCCAGGACGAACGCCGATGTGCGCGAGTGGTAGGAGTCCTCGGCGACGAACCGCTCACCGTTCTTGTTGACGATGATGCCGGTGAGCAGGATTTCGGGCGGGTAGGCGGCGGCGGTGATGAACAACTGGTCCAGGTTCTTGGCGACGCCGCCCGCCGAGATCCCCAACCGGATGCCCAGCCCGTCGTCGTTCGGGTTGCCGAGGATGTAGGGCTCAACCTCGCCGTGGTGCTTGGTCTTTCGCTTCTGGCCCAGTGCCGGCGTGTACTGCGCCACCATCGCCGGGTTCATCGCGAACCCGCCCGCGGCGATGACGACGGCCTTGGCCCGCACGAATCCCGTCTCGCTGAAGTGCTTCCACTGCACGCCCACGACGCTGCCCTCCTCGACCACCAGATTGGTGGCACCGGTCTCGTAGCGGATCTGCACGCCGAGATCGGCGGCGCGCTTGACCAACAGGTCGATCACCATCGCCGCGCCGCCCAGTTCCCCCGGCACCGGGACCGAGTGGCCGCGCGGCGCGGGCTTGGCCTGTTCACAGAACGGCCACACCTTCTCGTTGCCCGTGTACGACAGGCCCTCGGTGCCCGGCGGAACCACCACCTTGCCCGGGTAGTAGCTGCGCTCGAACTCGAAGCCGAGGGCCTCCAGCCACTCGAAGTGTTCGACGCTGCCGTCGCAGTACGCGCGGATCTTGTCGTGCTCGGGCTCGCGTGACATCGCGACCAGGTACTTGTACATCTCCTCCGGGCTGTCGTCGTGGCCGGTCGCCCGCTGCACGGCGGTTCCGCCACCGAGGTAGAAATGTCCGCCGGCCATCGACGTCGTGCCGCCCGCGTCGGCGGCCTTCTCCAGGACCAGCACCCGCGCGCCCCCGGCGGCGGCGGTGACGGCCGCGCACCCGCCCGCGATGCCGAAGCCGATCACCACGACGTCGGCCTCGTCGGACCATGTCGTCACATCGGCCGCGGCTATGGTGTCGGGGGCGTCGGGAATCTGGGTGTTCACTTCTGCTCCTGTTTGATGTATTCGAAGAATGCCTTGATTTCGTCTGGGATGTAGGCGATCTCGACGTAGGGCACGCCGGCCGCCGGCGCGGCGACATAAGCGAATTGCATCCCGCCGGGCATCACCCCCGCAGCGACGACCTCGTCGGCGTCGGCAAGCGCGCCGTCGAACTCCTCGACGGAGGATTTCTCGACGCAGATGTGGTGCAGCCCAGGCCCGGCGGCGTCCAGATACTCGGTGTAGACGCTGTGCCCGGACACCGGTGAGATGAGCTCCAACTGCGTGTCACCGGCGTAGCTCAGCGAGATGCTGGCAACGAAGTCCGCCGGTTCACCGCGGAAGGTGCACGTATCCGGCGCGAAGTGGACGTCGGGCATGCGCACCCACTTCTTGGCGCCCAACAACGTGGTGAGCGCCCGTTCGGTCGCATCGAGGTCCCGCGTCACCCACGCAATCTGGACAGGTGTCTGGGCAAGCATCGGGTCGAGGATATCCGCGCCCGGCCGCGAAGGCTAGAACGTGTTCTAGTTACTCCTCGCCGTAGTAGGCCTTCAGGCACCGGTCGGCCGAGCCGCGCGCGATGTCGGGGTCCTCGCCGGCGACGACGTTGGCGGCGTACCACTGCTCGCCGGACAGTTTGAGGAAGCGGCGCCCGTCTTCGGTGGTCGTCCACTCCTGCCCTTCGGCGGGGTCGACGGACTCGCCGGTGTCCAGGTGCAGGGCGAGGCCCAGCAGCATGGAGTCCCAGCCCATGCCGACGGCGCCGGGCCCGAACTGGCGCCAGGTGTCGTCGTCCACCTGTGCGATGTGCTCGACCACCAGACGGGCCCGGTCGACGCCCTCGCTGACGACGCTGACGTCGATCCAGCTGACGCTGCCCATGCTCTCCCAGGTGGCGGTGAAGTTCTTCGGCGGATCGCAGGTCAGCACCGTGCCGTTGGCGTGACCCTGTAGCTGGTAGGAGCCGCCGAGTTTCAGCTCCCCGGAAACCGGCAGGAACCACCGCTCGATGCGTTCGGCGGTGGTGACCGCGTCCCAGAGGTCCTCCTGGTCGGTGTTGTAGACCTGGCTGATGGTCACGACGCGGGCCTCCCCCGACTCGATCGTGCGGGTCCCGACGGTGCGCCTGACCGCGTTGATTTGATGGTCGACGTCGATGTCCTTCATGGAGCCTTCCTTCGTTGTCGTTTTCCGCGGGCGATCTCGGTGCCGAGCGCATTCAGCGGTGGTGTCCAGAAGCGGCGGAACGCATCAAGCCACTGGTCGACGTCCTTCAGCGCTGTGCCGTTGACCGCGTAAAGCCGGCGTTGCCCGTCCGGACGTACCGATGTGAAACCGTTGTCGCGCAAAACTTTCAGGTGCTGCGAGACGGCCGGTTGCGTGATCGCGAACTCCTCGGAGATGGCGGCGCCGATCGCGCCGGCCGACATCTCGCCATCCGCGAGCAGTTCGAGGATGCGCCGGCGCACCGCGTCCCCGAGGACGTCGAACGCGTGCACTCGTTAAAGATAAAGGCAGTACTTATATAAGTCAAGGCTTAAAACACTGGCGTCGGCGAACCGGACACCGCCGGCGCGGCGACGATCCCGAAAGTGAGTTGCTGCGTTACGGCGCCGAACCGCCGCCGAGGCTCGCCGACGCGGCGGAGATGACGTCTTCGCTCGCCTGCTGCCTGGCCGTGTGCCACGACACCGCGGCGGGATACCGGCCCCAGGTGCTGTTGAACATGCCGATGAGCGCCGCCCGGTTGTCGGGGGTGATGACATACACCGGCCCGCCGGAGTCGCCCTTCTGGCTGACCACGCCGTTGGCCATGGTGAACCAGCCGTTGTTGACCGCCTCGACGTTGCCGCAACTCTCACCGGTGACCACGCCGAAATGGCACACCGGTTGCCCGGGTGCCGGCACCACACCGGGATCCGACACCAGCACCCTGCCGCCGGGCAGGACGTTGTTCACCGCGACGTCGGGTGACAGCGCGATCGCCTCCCAGTCGGCGATCTGATGGTTGGTGTCCACGGTGGCGCCGTTGGGCGTGTTGTCACGGAACACGGTCTGCATGCCGATGAGGTTGCCGTCCCGGTCCCGGACCGGCCCACTGCCCCGGCAGTGCCCGGCGGTGAACGCGATCCTCGCCTGCGGGTCGACGTAGCCCAGCGTGCAGACGTTGGTGTCCTGGCGGATCTCCATGCCGGGGTAGACCAACACACCCGGGGTCGCCTGCGCGGGCGGCGAACCGAGCGCGAGCGCCGCGATCGGGGCGGCCGCGGCCACCAGTAAGCGTTTCCATGGTCGGCGCACCGTCGCCTCCGCTCCTCGGGCCAATAAAGCCTCGGGCACCCGCGTGTTGCGGACTCCATATACCCGGGCGAGCATGCGGAAAACCGCACCCGATGCGGAGCAACCACTCGACGATGGTCCCGTCACTTGCCCATCGGCGAAGATCACCGTCGTGTTACGCCCCGGCCGCATTTTCGCCACGGGCTAGGAATCAAACCCTACGCCGAGCGCATCGAGCATCCGCAAGAAAACGTTGCGGCGCCCGGCTGCATGGTCGGCACGGTCCAGTGACCAGCGTGTCGCTCCGATGGCGAGGCTCGCCAGCGGCTCCGGCGGAAACGGCAACGGCCGCTCGCGCACCATCTGCAGTTCCGTGCGCGCAGTGGGCCGGCCGTCGAGCAGGTCGAGACACACATCGGCGGCGAACCGCGACGCGCCCACCCCCAGCCCGGTGAACCCGTTGACGTAGGCGACGCGGCCGTCCCTGGCCAGTCCCCAGTGCGCGCAGAACCGGCTGTTGGTGTCGATCGCACCGGCCCAGCGGTGGCTGAAACGGACGTCGTCGAGCTGCGGAAAGGTGAGGAAGAAGTGTGCGGCCAGCCGCCGGTACGTCGCCGGTCGGTCCTCGTATCCGGGGTTGACCCTGCGGCCGAAATGGTAGACCGCGTCGTAACCGCCCCACACCATCCGGTTGTCCTTGGTGAGGCGGTAGTAGTGGAACCGGTTGGCACAGTCGCTGATCCCTTGTTGGTCGCGCCAGCCGATGCGGTCCAGCTGGGCGTCGGTGAGTGGCTCGGTGGCCAGCACGTAGTCGTACACCGGGACCGTGTGCAGCCGGTTGCGCTTGAGCAGGCTCGGAAAGACGTTCGTGGCCAGCACCGCCCGCCGGGCGGTGATCACCGCGGGGCCGCTCTGTACCCGAAGGCCCACCCCACCGGAGTCCAGTCGGGTGGCGTTGGTGTGCTCGTAGATGCGCACGCCGGCGTCGTGGCACGCCGCGGCGAGCCCGAACACCAGCTTGGCGGGGTGCACCAACGCACAGGTGTCGGCGCTGAACAGCCCCGCGAGGTAGGTCGGCGACTGAACTTCGCTCTGCACTTGTGCCCTGTCGAGGAACCTTCCCTGCCCGTCGGCCGCGGCCCGGCGCAGCCAGTCGACCTGGTGAGGTTCAGTGGCGACGGTCAGCATGCCCGTGCGTTGCCATTCGACATCGGTACCCAGCTCCCGCATCTCGGCCTGCATACCGTCGAGATTGTCCCGCCCCATCGCCTCGAGTGTGTGAATCTCGCTGGGCCAGCGCGCTTTTCCGTTCGCGATGCCGTGGGTGAGGCTGGCCTCCACGAAGCCTCCGTTGCGGCCGGAGGCCGCCCATCCGATCCGATTGGCCTCGATCAACACGATCCGCTGGTTCGGGTTCCGCCGCGCGGCGTGCAGCGCTGTCCACAGCCCGGTATATCCACCTCCGACGACGACCAGGTCGCAGGTGACCGGCCGGGTCAGCGCCGGGTATTGCGGCCGAATTGTCGGACTGCCGGCATTCAGCCAGACCGAACCCGACGCGCTTGCCGCCAGCGAACGTTCGACCCGACCACGATCGACGGGGGCGTCGAAGACGGTGTCCACCTCGCGGACACTACGACGCCGACCGTCGCGACGCCGGTCGTTTCCGGCGCTGGCTCATGCGTTGAGCGCGGCGGATTCCTCCGCCGCGAGGCGCGGCTCGGCAGGAACCCAGCCCGGCGGGCCGAACATGTAGCCCACCTTGTCGCGCCATCGCGGTGCCCGTCGCACGTCGCGGGCGATCGCGACGTACTCGTGGGTCTGCAGCGTCCAGATGTTGTAGGTGTCGACCTGCTTGGTCAGGCCGTAGTGCGGGCGCACGGTCTCGGCGGCGAAGCTGCCGAAAATTCGGTCCCACACGATGAAGATGCCGCCGTAGTTCTTGTCGAGGTACTGCGGGTCCATGCCGTGGTGCACGCGGTGGTGTGAGGGTGTGTTGAAGACGAATTCGATTGGCGCCCAGAGCTTTCCGATCCGCTCGGTGTGAATCCAGAACTGGTAGATCAGATTGATCGAGAAGCTGGCGAAGACGATCCACGGAGGCACGCCCACCAGCGGCAGCAGCGCACGCAGGAACACGTCCCCGCTGATGTTCCACTTCTGCCGCAACGCGGTGGCGAAGTTGAAGTACTGGCTGGAGTGGTGCGCCTGGTGGGTCGCCCAGATCAGCCGGACCCGGTGTGCCATCCGGTGATAGACGTAGTAGAGCAAATCGACGCCGACGATCGCGATCACCCACGTGTACCAGGCGTCGGCGGGCAACTGCCACGGTGCGACGTAGACGAACAACGCCGCGTAGCCCAGCAGTGCGATGAAGTTCAGCACTGCGCTGGTGCCGATCGAGACCACGCCCATCCAGATGCTGGCCCACGCGTCGGACCGCTGATACGCCCCGGCCGGTGCGCGCTCGGATCCCGATGTCCCCGCCGAAGCGGCTCCGACCTCCTCATGCGCCAGCCGCCGGGCGGCGGTCCATTCGATGACCAGCAGCAGCAAGAAGAACGGCACCGCGAACGTCACGGGGTCGTGCATCAGCGGTGGCAACACGTGCGAGAAGGCAGCACTCGCGTCCACGTCGAAACCTCCGGGGAAAGCATACGGCTCAGCGGAAGCTGAGCACCTGATCGCCCCACGCGGTGCGCACGTCGTGGTCGAGGTCATCGACCACCCGATCATGGGCGTCGATGACCAGGGTGGCGCGGTCGGGATCGCGGTACGGCGGCCACACCGGATCGCCGGCCGGGCCGGCCGGTGTGTAGTCGACGGCGAAGTTCAGCCAGCGCCGGCGCATCCGCGCCGACACCGCCCGGCCGGCCTTCAGCCCACCGAGCTTGAAGGTGGGGTCCTTGGGGCCGGCGACCAGATTGCCCCACATATAAGGCAGTTCGGTGGCGTGCGCGGCGCCGAGGCGCAGTAGCCGCAGCATCGGGGTGGCGAAGTCGAACCGGTACAGATACACCGGTGCCACCTCGCGATGGCCCTCGGCGAACCACACCGACGGCATCCGGAACCCGATGTCGCGGGCCACGCCCATGCCGATGGCCTTGCCGCGGCCGCGGTAGGCGGCGCGGATCCGTTGCTCCTCGGGCAGTTGCAGATCCGGCTGCTCGGCGGCGATCTCGGCGAACATCGCGCGGATCGCCTTGGGCGTGATCGGCATCAGCGGCGACCTCATCCAGCGGAACAGCGCGGCTTCATGCTTGTTGGTCCCGATGATCAACGGAACCGGGTGCGTGCGGCCGTCGCGGGCCAGCTGCACCGGATGCGCCGGCACCACATCGCCGTCGATGATCGGCGCGAACGCCAGCGTGCCCGGGGTGCGCACCGGAATGTCGTCGAACACACGCTTGGACGCCGCCAGCAGCGCCGCCGTGGGCACCGACGGTAACCGGTCGGCTTCCTCAGGCCGCACCCCGAGCTCGTCGAGGAACAACTTCGCGACGCGCCGCGAACGCTCGCGATCGTAGATGGAGGTCGCAGGTGAACTTTGCGCGATCGCGGCGCCGAACAGGCCCGCGGCGGCCGGGCTGGCCAGCAGGGTGGTGATGATCCCGGCGCCTGCGGATTCGCCGAAAACGGTCACGCGATCGGGGTCTCCCCCGAACCCTGCGATGTTCTCGCGGACCCACTGCAGCGCAAACAGCACGTCGCGCAGACCGAGATTGGTGGCGAACCCGTCACCGAATTCCGACAGATCCAAGAATCCCAGCGCGCCCACCCGGTAATTCACGGTGACGATCACCGCTTCGCCGCCGGCTGCGAGTGCACGGCCGTGATACAGCGGCTGCGCCGACGAACCGAGGACGTAGGCGCCGCCGTGCACCCACACCATCACCGGCTTACCCGCTCCCGGCTCGGTGTCCGAGGCCGCCCACACGTTCAGGGTCAGGCAGTCGTCGCCCTGTGGAGCCCCGAGATCGATCGGGATCCGCGGATCGGTCGGCTGCGGGCACACCGGGCCGACCCTGGTGGCGTCCACCGGCTCGGACCAGCGGCTGGGCGGTTCCGGCGGTCGCCAACGAAGCTCACCCGCAGGTGGGGCCGCGTACCGGATGCCCTTCCACACCTTCACGGTTCCGTCGTCGAGGCCGCGGACCGGACCGTTCGCGGTGTCGACGACCGGACCGTCGTTGGCGGTGCGCCCGGCATCGGCCGTCATCAGGACTCCTCGGCATCGACGGAAAACTGCCTCACCAGGCTACGCGCGGCACGACCGGCCTCCGATAGCTTGGTGGCGTGATCAAGTGGGCGTTGCTCGGTGGGGCCATCGTCGCTGAGGTTGCGGGGACATTGTCTTTGCGTGCCTCGCAAGACCATTCGGTGTGGTTGCTTGCGGTGGTCGTCGGCTATGTCTGCGCGTTCGTGTTGTTGACGATGGTGTTGCGCGCCGGGATTCCGGTGGGCGTGGCCTACGGCATCTGGGGTGCGTTGGGCACGGCGGGTACCGCGGTGCTGGCGGCCCTGCTGTTCGGCGACCCGTTCACCTGGCCGATAGTCGCCGGCATCGGGCTCATCATCGCCGGCGTCCTGCTCATCGAACTCGGCTCGCATCGGGCGGCCGAGACGTGATGTGGTGGACGCTCGCGGGCGCCATCGCCGTCGAGGTCGTCGCGACGCTGTCGCTGCGGGCCTCCGACGGCTTCCGCAAAAAGGCCTGGATCGCGCCCGTGGTGCTCGGCTACCTGGCGTCGTTCTACCTGCTGTGGCTGACCCTGGCATTCGGGATGCCGGTCGGCATCGCCTACGGGGTTTGGACCGCGTGCGGCGTCGCGCTCGTCGCGCTGATCGCGCGGGTGTTGTTCGCCGAGCCGCTCACCTGGTTGATGACCTCGGGCATTGCGCTGATCGTCGCGGGCGTGCTCACGATCGAGTTGGCGGGCGCCGCGCACTGAGCACACCGGCCAGCGCGAGCACCACCACGCCGGCCACGGGGACGCTGAGCAGCCCGATCCGCAGGCTCGTCGCATCGGCGACCACGCCGACGATCAGCGGCGCTCCGAAGAACCCGATCCGCATCAGCCAGGTCAGCACCGTCAACCCGCTGCCCGGCCGCAGCCCGGGAAGCTGATCGGCGCGGTGCATGGCGGCGGGGATCAGGGTGGCCACCCCGAAACCGGCGGCGGCGAACCCGGCGATAGTGGCGGGTACGGACGGAAACGCCAATGCTGCACCCATGCCCGCGGCGGTGAGGACGCCTCCGGCGCGCACGACCGCCCGCTCGCCGAACCGGTCGACCAGGCGATCGCCGATCAACCGCCCGACGAACATCGCCCCGGCCAGCGCGATGTAGCCGAACGCGGCGACGGCGCCCGGCGCATCCAGACTGTCACGCAGATACAGTGTGGCCCAGGAACTTCCGGCGTCCTCGACGGTGGCGCCCGCGACCGCAATCACCACCAGCGCGAGCAGCGCGGCGTACACCGCCGCCCCTGGCCCGCCGGCACCGGTGACGTGCACCGCCGGATGATCGTCGTGATCGGCACCCTTCAGCAGATACGGATAGGCGAACACGACCACCGCGCAGCACAACACCGCGGCGGTGGTCAGATGCGCGGTGCGGGAGATGCCGAGCGCGATCGCACCGGCGCCCATCAACCCGCCGACGATCGCGCCCGCGGACCATACGGCGTGAAACGAGTTGATGATCGAGCGGCCGTAGTTGCGCTGCAACCGCAGCCCGTGCGCGTTCTGCGCGACATCGGTGATCGCATCCGATGCGCCCGCGACGAACAACGCCGCCGCCAGCATCAGCGGGCTCGATGCCAGGCCGGCGGCCACGACGAACACCGCGATGCCGACGGTGCCGACGACCGCCACCCGTGCCGAGCGGTAGCGCCGGATCAGCGCCGCCGCGGTCAGTCCGGCCACCAGCGCGCCGGCCGAGAACGCCGCGATCGCCGCGCCGTACACCGCGTTCGACAACTGCAGGTCGGTCTTGATCTCCGGGTAACGCGGCAGCAGGTTGGCGAAGATCGCACCGTTGCTCAAGAACAGCGCGGCCACCGCGATGCGGGCCCGCCGGTGCTGCGCCCGCGCCGTGTCCAACCGGTCGGCCGCCATGCGGCCGACCCTACGCGAGGACGACCAGACCAGATCAACGCCGAAGGTGCCGCCACCGCGAAATTGCGGCGGCGGTTTCTTCGCAGTGGGTTCACATTGGACGCGCGGCGGGTACGCACCGGATCGTGTCGATCCGCGAGTCGCTGCCCCGCCAGGCAAGATTGACGCCATGACAGAGCAGGCCGGGCCGCCCGCGTCGCTGGTGGAGTTGGCGCGACGCTACGGTGTCGCAGCCGAATACGAGGACTGGACCGGCACGCGCACCGCCGTAGCGGGTTCGACGCTGATCTCGGTGCTGGCGGCGCTGGGTGTCCCCGCCGCCACCGAGGACGACCGCATCGCCGCGCTCACCGCGCACGACCGCGAATACTGGACGCGTCGCCTGCCGCCGACCATCGTCGGGCGGGCCGGTGTCACGTCGGCGTTCTGGGTCCACGTCACCCACGGCGGCCCGGTGACACTCCGGATCCACTTGGAGGACGGGACGGTCCGCGCGGATCTGCTTCAACTCGAGAACTACAGGCCGCCATACGATCTGGACGGCAGGCTGGTCGGCGAGGCGACGTTCGAGTTGCCCGCCGACCTACCGATCGGATACCACCGCCTGCATTTACAGGCCGACTCGTCGGAGACGAGCACACCGGTCATCGTCTCGCCGGCGTCGCTGCAGCCGCCGGCGGGCCGGCAGTGGGGGCTGGCCACCCAGTTGTACAGCGTGCGGTCGGAAAGATCTTGGGGCATCGGCGATCTGACTGACCTTACCGACCTCGCCGTATGGTCGGCGGCCCGGCACGGCGCGGGCTTCATCCTGGTCAACCCTCTGCATGCGGCCGCTCCCGTCGCGCCGATGGAACCGTCGCCCTACCTGCCCACGTCGCGCCGCTTCGTCAACCCGATCTACCTGCGCGTCGAGGCGGTCCCGGAGTACGCCTACGTCCGTCGCCGCAACCGGATGGGCAAGGCGCGCGAGTTCCTGCAGTCGCGGGCCCGGCGCACCGACCAGATCGACCGCGACGCCGCGTGGAAGGCCAAGCGCGCCGCGCTGGAGGCGGTCTACGCGGTGCCGCGGTCGGCGGGGCGGCAGCTGGCCTACGCCGCCTACCGCGAGCGTGAGGGCGCCAGCCTGGACGACTTTGCGATCTGGTGTGCACTGGCCGAGCGGCACGGCACCAACTGGCATCAGTGGCCCTCGGAGCTGCAGCATCCGGCGAACGAGGCCGTCGCGGACTTCGCCGCCGAGAACGCCGACGCCGTGGACTTCCACCGTTGGCTGCAGTGGCAACTCGAAGACCAGCTGACCGCAGCGCAGGCCACCGCCCTGCAGGCGGGCATGAGCCTGGGCGTCATGCACGACCTCGCTGTCGGTGTGGACCCCAACGGCGCGGATTCGTGGGCGCTGCAGGACGTACTGGCGCTCGGGGTCACCGCGGGTGCGCCGCCGGACGAGTTCAACCAGCTCGGCCAGGACTGGTCGCAGCCACCGTGGCGGCCGGACCAACTCGAGAAGCTCGCCTATGAGCCGTTCCGCGCTCTTGTCAACGCTGTGCTGCGGCACGCGGGCGGGGTGCGGATCGACCACATCATCGGGCTGTTCCGGTTGTGGTGGATTCCGCAGGGCGCACCGCCCACCGAAGGCACCTATGTGCGCTACGACCACGAGGCGATGATCGGCATCGTCGCGCTGGAGGCGCACCGGGCGGAAGCCGTCGTCGTCGGCGAGGACCTCGGCACCGTCGAGCCGTGGGTGCGCGACCACTTGCGCGAGCGCGGCCTGTTCGGGACCTCGATCCTGTGGTTCGAAGCCGACCGCGACGGTGACGGTGGCCCGCTTCCCGCCGAGCGGTGGCGCGAGTACTGCCTGTCGGCGGTCACCACCCACGATCTGCCTCCGACGGCCGGCTACCTGGCCGGCGAGCACGTCCGACTCCGCGACGAACTCGGGCTGCTGACCCGGCCCGCCGAGGAGGAACTGGCCGCCGACCGCGAACAGCAGGCGAGGTGGTTGAACGAACTGCGCCGCGTCGGCCTGCTGCGTGGCGACCCCGAGGACGTCGGTGCCACCGAGATCGTCGAGGCGTTGCACCACTATCTCGGTCGCACACCATCGCGGTTGCTGTCGCTGTCGCTGACCGACGCGGTCGGTGACCTGCGCACCCAGAACCAACCGGGCACCACCGACGAGTATCCGAACTGGAGGGTCCCGCTGAGCGATCCCGACGGCAGGAAACTCCTGCTGGAGGACGTATTCGAGGACGCCAACGCAGCGAGACTGGGCGAGATCATGCGGGCTGCGGTGCGTCCGACGGTGTAACGCGGGCGGGTCGTCCTCCGGTTTCACATTCGAACGGTCTGCGATATGTTCGCACCGCACCGACCTAGGGAGATCCGTGAACAAGCTTGTTGTGCTCAGCGGTGGGCTCGTCGCTGTCGGTTCCGTGGCGCTGGTCGGCGCCGGTGTCGCGCTGTCCCAGCCGTCGGCGAACAACTACAACGTGGTCGGCGAGCCGTATCAGAAGGCGCTGCAGATCCTGAAGTTCCAAGGCGTGAAGGGATCCTTCGGCGGATCGTTCGGCAGCGTACTGCCGCAGGCGGAGTGCCTGGTCGACCAGCAGAAGATGACCTCAGGCGGCCGGATCCTGCTGATGCTCGACTGCAGCCAGAAGGCGGCCGACATGATTGCCGAGATGGGGCCGTCCGGAGGGCCCAGAGTCGGCGGCAACGGCGTCACCACGGTGACGCCCACCCCGGTGGTGCCGATCCAGGGTGCGCCCGGCGCGGCTGCGCCGCCGCCTGCCTGACGCCTCAGGCCTCGACCAGCTGTTGCAGGCTGGCCAACGTCTTGCCCATGTTGCGGCCGACCTGCCGCGCGGCGACCCGGTCCGCGATCAGTCCCAGGAGGTTTCCGGCCGACTCGTAGGACAGCCGGAAAATGACCGTCGTCCGCCCGTCCTCGGTCTCACGCAACCGGAACCGGCCGCGCTGCGACACCCCGGTGATCCCGATCCACGACAATTCGCGCGGCGGGTCGAACTCGACGACCTCGACGGTGCCGCCGATGGGCACCGAGCCCACCTTCCAGTGGACGGTGTAGCGGGCGCCTCGTCCGGCGGGGTCGTCGGTCAGCGTCTCCCACCGCTCCAGGCTGGACATGAACTCCGGATAGCAGCCGGGGTCGCTGACCACCTTCCACACCCGCTCCCGGTCGGCGTCGATGACGCACCGCCGCTGCACCCTCATCCGAGCACCGGGAAGCGTCGTCGCGCCGCCAGCCGATCCACCCCAGCTTGCAGGCTGGTCAGCACTCTCTTGTCGATCACATCGTCGTCACCGGCCGCGATGTCGTCGGCGTCGATCGGGTCCTGCACCTCGATGGCGATCTTGGTCGGCAACGGCAGCCTCGGCACCATGTCGCTGACGGTCAGGCCCCACGGCGGCGCCACCAGGATCGGCACGCTCTTGAGGCGCGCCGTCTTGTCCACCATCAGCAGCTTGGCCAGCCACTGCCCGCGGTCGAGGAACAGCGCCGCTTCCTGGCCGCCGACGCTGGCCACGGGCACGATCGGCACACCGGCCTCGCGGGCGAGCTTCACGTAGCCCTTGCGGCCGCCGAAGTCGACCTCGTGGCGCTTCCACGACGGCCGGAACACCTCGTAGTCGCCGCCGGGATACACCAGAAGGGCTCCACCCGACTTCAGTGCCAGCGTGGCGTTGTCGTGGTTGGCGGCGACGGTGCCGAACTTGCGCAGCGAGCCCAGCCCCGGCATCGACACGACCAGGTTGTGGGCAAGCTGATAGAACGGTCGCTCGACGCCGAAGTACGAGCAGAACGCCAGCGTGAAGACGAAGGTGTCGGGCGGCAGGTTGCCTCCGCTGTGGTTGCCCACCAGCAGCACCGGCCCGTCGGCGGGGATGCGGTCCAGACCGCGCACATCGGCGCGGAAATACAGCGATGCCAACAGCCACAGGCCCGGTAACTGCTCTCGGATGTAGTCGGGGTCGCGTTGATCCAGATCGGCTTTGGGGACCCGGGCCGCCACTTGCTGCTTGGCCCACTCGAGAACGCTCTCGATCCCCGCCATGAACGAACATATTGACAGCGCGAGCGAACCTGAAACCTGCGTCGCCAGCCACCTCTTCTAGACTGCGTACACACGGCTTCGACTGGAGGCTGACATGCTGTTACCGCGCCGCTTCGCCCGGGAGATCGATCCGGGGCCGGTCCAGATTCAGGCCCGCAAGGTGCATTTCGACCTGTCGGACATCCCCCTGGAGTGGATCCCCGGTCATCCGGTGGCCTCCACGATGATCAACCTGTTCAACGTGGTGCTGCCCGCCGCCGAGCACTGGTTCGTCCGCACGTACAACGAGGCGCTGCCGCTGGTGCGCGATCCCAAGCTCGCCGACGACATCCGCGGCTTCATCGGCCAGGAAGCGACACACGCCGCCGCCCACGATGACGTGATCCGAGAGTTCCTCGTCGGCAACGGAGTTGACCCCGCGCCGGTGCTCGACCTCGTCGAGTACATGTTCGAAAAGGTCCTGGCGCCAACACAATCCGATGACCCCGACCGGCGGCTGAACGACCTGTGTGAGCGGCTGTGGTTGATCGCGGCGATCGAGCATTACACCGCGGTGCTCGGCGACTTCGCGCTCAACTCGTCCTGGGACGAGCACGGCGCCCACCCCACGCTGGTCGACCTGTTCCGCTGGCACGGTAGCGAGGAAGTCGAGCATCGCTGCGTCGCCCACGACGTCGCGGTCTACTTCCACAACAGCTATCCCGACCGGATCCGGGCCATGATGCTTGCAGCGACGGCGATGTTCGCGTTCTTCCAGCGCGGCACCTGGTATCTGCTCAAGTCCGATCCGAACAACGACATCGGATGGCCGACGATGCAGCGACTGCGGATGCGCGACTCCGAACTCGGCCTGCTGCCCAAGTTCCGAACCTTGTTCGGGGTCAACACGCTGGCGTACTTCCGACCCGGCTACTCGCCCGAGGAGATGGGATCGACCGCCCAGGCCGTCGCGTATCTGGCCACCTCACCCGCCGCACGCGCCGCGCACCTTTGATGGGTCTGCGGGAACGTTACCGGCAACTGCCGGCCAATCCGCTGCGGCAGGACCGCCGCAGCCTGATGGTGGGGTTCGCCGACGCGGTGATCTCGGGAATGGCCACGCTGGCAGCCGCCACCCGGCGGGTCACACCGCCGCCCGAACTGGATCGGACCCGGGTGCTGCGGGTCGCCGACCGGCGGGTGGTGGCGCGCGACGAGAACGTGGTGGCGTTGACGTTGACTGCCGCCGACGGCGGACCGCTGCCCCGGTGGCATCCCGGTTCGCACATCGACATCACCTTGCCGAGCGGTCTGGTGCGTCAGTACTCGTTGTGTGGCGACCCTGCGCACCGCGACGCCTACCGCATCGCTGTGCGGCGCATCCCCGACGGGGGCGGTGGTTCGATCGAGGTGCACGACGTGCTGCGGCCCGGGACGACCGTGACCTCGCACGGCCCCCGCAATGCGTTCCCGCTCACCGTGCCCGGCTACGGCTCCCCGACCCAGCGGCTGCGGTTCGTCGCGGGCGGTATCGGGATCACCCCCATCCTGCCGATGCTGGGCCTGGCGCAGCGCCTCGGCGTCGACTGGTCGATGGTGTACACCGGTCGCAGTCGCGACAGCCTGCCGTTCCTTGATGAGGTCGCGGCCTTCGGCGACTCAAGTGACTCCTGCTCCTCGCGTGCGCGGGTCAGCATCCGTACCGACGACATCAGCGGCCTGCCGACCGCTGAGGAGCTGCTCGGCGAGTGCCCAGGCGGCACCGCGGTCTACGCCTGCGGCCCGGCGCCGATGTTGACCGCGATCCGCGAGCGGCTGGTCGGCCGCGACGACGTCGAACTGCACTTCGAGCGGTTCGCCGCCCCGCCGGTCGTCGACGGCAAGGCGTTCTCGGTGTCCGTGGCCTCCAGCGGCGAGACCGTCGACGTCCGCGCCGACGAGACCCTGCTCGCCGCGCTGCGCCGGTCCGGGGTGGCTGCGCCGTATTCGTGTCAGCAGGGTTTCTGTGGCACCTGTCGTAGCCACGTGCTGGCGGGCGCCGTCGACCACCGCGACGTGCTGCTCACCGAACCCGAACGCGACGGCGGGCAGATGTTGATCTGCGTCTCGCGCGCCGCCGAGGGTGGCCATCTGACGCTCGATCTGTAGTTGCGTCTCGTACTATTCGCCCATGCCGTTGGCCGATGGTGCGACGTTCGCCGGTTACACCATCGTGCGACTGCTCGGTGCCGGTGGCATGGGCGAGGTCTATCTGGCCCAGCATCCGCGCCTGCCGCGCCGCGACGCGCTCAAGGTGCTTCCCGCCTCGGTGTCGGCCGACGACGAATACCGCAGGCGATTCCAGCGCGAGGCCGACATCGCCGCCACCCTGTGGCATCCGCACATCGTCGGCGTGCACGACCGCGGTGAATCCGACGGCCAGATCTGGATCTCGATGGACTACGTCGAGGGCACTGATGCGGCGCGCCTGCTTGCGGACCGATACCCCGATGGAATGCCGCCGCGGGAGGTCGTCTCGATCATCTGTGCCATCGCCGACGCCCTCGACTACGCCCACCAGGGCGGACTGTTGCACCGCGACGTCAAGCCCGCGAACATCCTGCTCGCCCGTCCCGACTCCGGAGGCGAACGAATTCTGTTGGCCGACTTCGGGATCGCGCGTTGGGAGAACGACATCAGCGGGCTGACCGCGACGAACATGACCGTGGGCACCGTCTCCTACGCCGCCCCCGAGCAACTGATGGGCGAAAAACTGGACGGCCGGGCCGACCAGTATGCGTTGGCCGCCACCGCATTTCACCTATTGACCGGGTCACCGCCGTTTCAGCACTCGAACCCGGCGGTCGTCATCAGCCAGCACCTGTCGGCGGCCCCACCAGCGATCGGCGCTGACCGCCCTGATCTCGCGAGCCTGGATCCCGTGCTGGCCAAGGCCCTGGCCAAGGACCCCAAAGACCGGTTCACGCGCTGCGCGGATTTCGCGAGGGCGCTCGGCCACCACCTGGACGCCGCCCCGCCCGACGACCACGACGCCACCCGACTCGCCCAAGCGGCCACCCGGCCCGAAAAGCCCAAACGGCCCAAACGGCCGCTGCCGCGCGCGAGCGTGATCGTGCCGGTGATCCTCGCCGTGCTGCTGGTCGTGGCGATCGCGGTGGCAGCCTTCGAGTACGGCCGCGCCGACGAAGAGGAAGCCGCGCGCGCCGGCCCCGCCCCGACCACGTCGGCGACTGCCGCCACTCCCCCGACAACCGCCACGACCACCACGACCACCACGGCGACGGCGGCCGCTGCACCGGTAGCCGTGATCGGGGCCGACTGCTCGCCCGTCGGCAGCACCGCGACGACGGAGGACGGCTCGACGGCGTACTGCTCGACGCTGCAGACCACCGGCGCCTCGATCTGGTCGCTGACCGAAGGCGACATCCCGAGCCCGACGGTGACCACCGAGCCGACCGACGCACCCCTGCCGGTCGCCGAGGAAGCCCCCGTGCGGGTGTGCATGCAGCAGACCGGGCAGACCCGGCGCGAATGCCGAAGGGACATCCGCGAAAGCAACGGCCTCCCGCCTCTGCCATGAAATACGCCGTCATCGCGCCCGTCGCCGCGGGAGTCACCGCCGACCCCGGGTTCATGGCCGCCTTCGCGCGGCACCTGGAACAGTGCGGGTTCGAATCGATCGTCGTTGTCGAGCACACCGTGCTCATGGCGCAGTACAACAGCGTCTACCCCTACGACGCCGCCGGTCGCGTCGAGTTGCCGGCCGACTGTGCGGTGCCGGATCCGCTTGAGCTGCTTGCGTTTCTGGCCGGGCAGACCCGTCGGCTGGGGCTCGCCACCGGGGTCCTCGTGTTGCCCAACCACCATCCCGTGGTGCTGGCCAAACGGATAGCCACGCTCGATGCGCTCTCGGGTGGACGGCTGCGGCTGTGCGTGGGGATGGGCTGGCTCAAAGAGGAGATCGAGGCCTGCGGGACCGAATTCGCCAGCCGCGGCCGACGCGCCGACGAGCAGCTCGCGGTGCTGCGGCTGCTGTGGCAGGACCGCCCCGAAGGCGTCGGCTTCCACGGTGAGTTCTTCGATTTCGACCACGCGATGTGCTATCCGAAACCGCTCTCGCACATACCCATTCACATCGGCGGCCACAGCAGGGCCGCAGCGCGGCGGGCCGGCCGGCTCGGCGACGGGTTCCAGCCGCTCGGTGTCGGCGGGGCCGAACTGGCCGAACTCGTCTCGCTGATGCGCGAGGAGGCCGAGCGCTGCGGGCGCGATCCCGATGTGCTGGAACTCTCGCTCGGCCATCTGGTCACCAAGATCGACGGTGAGCGGGCGGCCAAACTCTCCGAGCGCGGCGCGGACCGCCTGATACTCGCGATGCCGGCGACGTCCGACCTCGACGAAGCGCGCGACATGGCGTCGGCGTGCGCGCAGCGGCTGGGGCTGACGTCGTGATGCTGAGCACAGCCGACCGGTTGGCACTGGCCGATCTGGTGCACATCTACGCCTCGGCCGTCGACGACCGCCGGTTCGACGACGTCGCCGAACTGTTCACCGACAACGCCGAACTGCGCCTGCCGGACCCGCCGCGGACACTGGAGCCGGTACGCCGCCACCACGGCCGCGACGGTGTGCGAACGGCCATGGCGTCGTTGGCAGTCATCGCCCGGACCGAGCACGCGATCGTCGGCGAGGTATACGCGGCGGCCGACGAACCCGACTACGCCCTGGGCCGGATCACCTGCATCGCCCACCACTTCTCGCTACGCGGCGAGCACGCCTCCGATCTGGTGTGGCATCTGCGCTACGACGACGAGTACCTGCGCACGCGGGTCGGCTGGCGGATTCACGGCCGCGCGTTGACGATCAATGCGATCGAGACCCGAGACGTTCGTCGTCTTCGATTGCCGCCAACAGAAGGTCCAGCAGCGGCCGCTGACCCTTCAACAGCTTCGACCGCGCCTGCGCCACGGAAAACCAAGCCGCCCGGTCGATTTCGGGAAATTCCCTGATTTTGCCCGACCCCTTCGGCCATTCCAGCGTGAACGTGTTGGAGAAGGTGCCGGCCAGGTCGAGGTCGCCGCGCACGGCGAACGCCGTGATGATTTTTCCGCTCGGCTGCTTGACTGGCGGGAAGTCGATTCGCGGGCCGGGCGGCGGTGCCTTGCCCAGTTCCTCTTCGAACTCGCGGCACGCGACGCTCCACGGGTCTTCGCCCTCGGCGTACTCGCCTTTGGGGACCGACCAGGCGCCGTCATCCTTGCGCGCCCAGAACGGCCCACCCGGATGGCCGATGAGCACCTCGACGGCGCCGTCGGTGACCCGGTACAGCAGCAACCCCGCGCTGCGCTTCGGCACGTTCTCACCGTTCTTCGGTCCAGAGGCCGCCGGGCGTCAGTATTTGCGGTCGCCCTCGCTGCTGTCGAAGAAGTCCCAGTCCCCGTCGTCGGACTTGACCTCCATGCGCCAGCCGAGTTCCGGGTCGGCCTTCTGATCGACGAACCAGGCGTGGGCGTCATCGGCACTCTCGATGTCCTTGGTGTCGACGACCTCGCCCTTGGGGTTCAGCACGCGATACGTAGCCATGCCGTCACAGTTCCCCGGTTCACCGGGTTTGAATCACTCGGCTTTCGGCATCGGGATGCCCTCGCTGGCCGAGAACCGGGCGTCTTCCCGCGAAGACAGCCCGAACGACACCACGGAGCGCTCCCAGAACAGGTCCGTCAGATACGCCAGTGTCACCGCCCAGCGGTTGACGCCGCGCGGGATGGCATAGACGTGGTAGGCCCGCGTGACGAGCTTGGCGGGGAGGCCGGACAACTGGATGTTGAGCGGGTTGGCCACCGCGGAGTGCGGGCCCAGGTCGACGACGAGACCCATGTTGCGGTGCTTGTACTGTTTGGCCTTGCCGTAGCCGAGACTGGCAGCGACGTTGCGCGCCAACACCTTCCCCTGCCGGGTGGCATGTTGAGCGGTCGGCGGGGTGATCTTGCCCGGTTGTGTGACATCGGGCACCGCGGCGGCGTCGCCGGCCGCGAACACGTCCGGATGTCCCGGCACCTGCAGTTCGGTGGTGACCTTGAGCCGGCCCCGCTCGGTGGGCAGCCCCAGTTTCTCGATCAGCGGCGCACCCGTGACGCCGGTGACCCACGCGACGGTGTGCGTGCGGATCAACGAATCATCGCTGAGCACAACGTGTTCGGCGTGCACTTCCTTCAGCGTGACCCCGAGCCGAACGTCGATGCCGCGCGAACGCAGCACTCGCTGCGCGGCAGCGCCCAGTTTCTCGCCGACCTCCGGCATCACCTGCTCGGCCAGGTCGAGCAGGACGAAATTCACCTCGCCGGGGTCGAAGCCCATCTGCTTGGCCGCGGCGTCGGCGAGCGCGCGCAGCTGTACGGCCAACTCGGTGCCCGAATACGATGCGCCAACCACGACGATCGTGCGTCGGGCCGCCGCCCGGCCCGGATCGTCGTCGACGTCGGCGAGTTCGAGTTGTTCGAGCACGTGGTCGCGCAGGTAGAGCGCTTCGGCCGTCGACTTCAGGCCGCGGGCATGCTCGGCGAGACCGGGCACGTCGAACAGCCGCGTCACCGAACCCGGTGTCAGCACCAGGCGGTCCCACTCGAGAATGCGGGACCGTTCTTCGGGGTCGGTGAAGGTGACCGTGTGCCCGTCGAAGTCGACCTCGTCTACCCGGCCGCGGATCGCCTGCACCCCGCGCAGCGCATTGGCCAACGGGATCGCGACGAACCGGGCGTCGACCAGACCTCCCGCGACGTCGGGTAGCAACGGGGTGTAGAGCATGTAGTCGACCGGCGAGATGATCGAGATCTCCACGTCCGCACCCTCTCTGCGGAACTTGCGGGCCAGCGCCCGCGCACATTCGAATCCGGTGAATCCGCTGCCGACGATTACCACGGAGGTCATGTGCCCGACTGTACGGAACGGGCCGCGGCGGGAATGCTGGAGCCATGACGCGCCCCGGCTCGCTGCGCCGATTCGATCCGTTCCGCCCCGTCGACATGTTGACCGCGCTGTGGTCCTCGGCGGCGGTGGCGCCGGTCAGCAGCGGAGCCGCCGCCGCGTACCGCACCCTGTTCATGACCGTGCGCCGACTGGTGGTGGGCCGGCGCCGGACAGTCAGGCTCGACAACGGGGACCTGACGTTGACGGTCACCGAGTTCGACTCGCGGCTTGACGTGCGAGGGCTGTCGGTCGGCCAACTCAACGATGTTCGGCTGGCCGCCCGCGACATCCGGTGGAACGAAGCGGAGTTCACCCATGCGACGGCGGTGCTGCACAACGTGCACATGCGACCGACCACACCACCGGTGCTGGTCGCGGCTCCGGTCGAGCTGACGCTGGAGGTGCCGGCGGCGGCGCTCGACGATTTGTTCCGGTTTGTCGCGCCCCGACTGTCCGGGGCGGTCGGCGCCGACGGGGTCGCCCGGTTGCGCCTGGCGCGGCGGCCCGCGGCCGGCCACCTGGAGGTCGACGCCCGGATGGATGGTTCGACGCTCTGGCTCAAGCCACGCGGTCTGGCGTTCGGCCGGTCGCGCTGGCAGCTGCCCGATCGGACTCCGGCCTATCCTGTGCGCCTGCCCGAACTGCCGCACGGCGTGAAACTGACCGGCGTGAGCTTCGCGCCGGGGGCGGTGCGCCTGTCGGCCACGGTCGCGGAATGGCGCATGGACCTGCCTCGGACCCGGCTCGAGGACATTCTGCGCCAGCTGAGCGCCGTCGGTCGCCCGCTGTATCTGACCCGGTTCGGCCGCCTGCTGTGACGTGTCGTCGATGTTGTGCGTCGTTAGAGTGCGGGTGTGGTTCGGTACTCCCGATACGTCGCCGTCGGCGACAGCCAGACCGAAGGACTCTGGGACGGTGACGAATCCGGCGGGTTGGTCGGTTTTGCCGACCGGCTCGCGGCCTCGCTCGACTCCCACTACCCCGGCCTGGCCTACGCCAACCTCGCGGTGCGGGGTCGCCGGATCCGCGACGTGCTCGACGAGCAACTGCCGCAAGCGATGGCGATGCAACCGGATCTGATCACCGTGTGCATCGGAATGAACGACGTCACCCGCCCGGGCCTGCGCTTCCGGCAGGCGCTCGCGGAGTTGGACGAACTGCACGACCGGTTGGCCGCCTCCGATGCCACGGTGGTGACGACGACGTTTCCCGACCTGGCCCGGATACTGCCGATCGGCCGGGTGATCGCAGGGCGGGTCGAACGGATCAACGACGTGATCAGAACGGCCGCCGAGCGGTACGGGTTCAGGCTCGTCGACCTGTACCACGCACCGTCGATGACAGACCTGGACACCTGGAGCGCCGACCGCGTGCACGGGTCCACCAAGGGACACATCCTGTTCGCCGCCGCTGCCGCCGAGGCGCTCGGCCTACCGGGCAGCAACCACGACTGGGTGCGGTCCTCGGATCGGCCGCGACGGCCTTCGCTGCGGTCACAGGCCTATTCCCAGCTGCTGTGGACCCGCAACATGCTGATGCCGTGGCTCTGGAGCCACCTGCGCGGCCGCTCGAGCGGAGAGGGCCGCGGACCCCGGCGCCCCCGACTGGAAGTCCTGGCGGCCTAGAACCCGAGGAACGGCAGCGGGATCGGCGACTGGCCGCTGCCGATCGACGACATCATCGCCGGGCAGAACATCGAGACCGCGATGCCGGTGAACATCGTCGCCGGTCCCAGCGACATGCCGCCCATGTCGGCGACCTTGGCGGCGACATCGGCCGCGTTCTGGCTCGGATCGGCCAACATCGGGCACACCTGCTGGCCCACGGCCACGGCGCTGCCCGGATCACTCATGACCACCCCGGCCTCGGTCACCGCGTTCAGAAACGCATCATCGACGGGATCGGCATGGGCGGGCACGGTCACGACGGCCGTCGCACCGAGAAGTCCGGCGGTCAGCGCCAGCGTCGTCAGGGATTTGCGAAGCACCCGCGAATCGTACGCTGTCCGCCGCTAGACCCCTGTCCAGGCGGTGTCGATGGTGGCTCCCACGTCGATGACCTTGGCCTTCTTCGACGCGGGGCTGTCGATCTCGCCGGCGACGTGCGCGGCGATGAACCGCCTGACCTCGGCGTCGATGCCGCCGAGGATGCGCACCACCTCGCCGCGCAGCGACTTCGATGTGACGTGGATGGAGATGTCGGAGGCCCGCGGCTTCTCGACGTCGAGTATCAGCAGCAAGGGATCGGCGGCACGTGCGGTGGCGCGTAACGCGATCTCCCCGAAGACCATGAACTTCGGCTTGTCGATCCGCAGGTCGACAACCATGTCGATCTCCAACGGGATGCGGATCGCGAACGTGATCAAAGCGCCGACCTCGCGGGTCAGGCGCGGCTCCTGGATCCGGACCTTCGCCGTGACCTTGGCGATCTTTCCCGGCCCCTGAGCGATCGGGCCCATCTCGAACTCGTCGCCCGCGATCTCGGCGATCGCGTTACCGACGCGCTCCTCGGTCACAGCTACCTCGAAGAATTTGCGGCCGAATTCCTCGTAGGTGATCTCGTTGCTGATCTCGTCGTCGGCAGCCATGGTGCTCATACCGTCTCACGTCCGGCGCGCGGACCGCGTCCGACGCGACCGAATCGATACTTCACCTGTCGCGAACCCTGTTCGTGCCCGCTGTCAACGACCGTCGTCGCTGCGTGCCTCGGCTCCGGTCTCTCCCGCGTCGATCGCATCGTCGGAGAACGTCTGGCCGACGTAGGTGCCATCGTCGTCGCCTGCTTTGCCGTCCCGGGAGGCTGCCACGTGGTCGTCGTCGGCGACGTCCTGTTCGCTGTTGTCGTCGTCTTCGCGCGGAGTCATGCGTGCGTGGTTACCCGCGACCGAGGTGATCAAATCGCCCTGCCGGTGCCGGCGTAATAGCGGATCCGCCTGATCGTGAACGGCTTGGCGGCCACGTCGGCGATCATCACGTCGCGGCCGGTGGCGCCGTCGATGCCGCAGACCAGGCTGTAACCGGAGCCGATCACCTTCCGGGGCCGGCCGCCGGTCAACCGGTTCAACAGGTCGGTGCCACTCATCGGCGTGTGGTCGCCCGCAGTGATCTGCGTGCCACCGCCCAACCAACGTCGCACCCCCACCTCGTCACCGGCCCTCGCGGCCGTGAGGAACTCGCCGAACCGTCGCTTGCCGTGCGGGCCGGCGCCACGGAATCCGCCGAGAAAGCCGAGTGTGCCGACGATGCCCTGGTTGGTCAGCAGTCCCTTGGACAGCACAACGGTGGCGGGCACCGATCGGACTCCGCTGCGAAGGAACTGCCCGACCATCGCGGGCAGCTCCCAAAACGCTGACAGCTCAGCAATTTTCAGTTCTGTCCCGGCGTCTTCCAGGTGGTAGCGCAGATAGGCGGGTATGCGCATCGTCAGCCCGGCCGACATCTGAACCTCGAGTTCCAGGTCGCGGATGACGGTGGAGCCCGCCACGATGTCGACGTCGCGGTGGAAGGTGATGTCGCGCGGACCGATGAAGGTGTTGTAGAAGCGGGTGATCGCCGTGGTGCCGCGGTGTGGTTGCGCGCCGACGGGGTCTTCGATGAGGCCGTCGAAGGTGAACGCGGCCACCCACGCCTCGCGGTCGTGGGCGGCCACTGCTGCCGGAGATCGCTCGACGGCGGCCAAGGCGTCCGCCGGTGAGATTGCCATAAGGTTGCCTACCACCTGAGGATCGCTTCAGTCGACTACTCGCACGCCTGCGGGCACACTGGGCTTATCGCCGCACACTGGTGCGGGGCGGCAGGAGGAAGCACGATGGGCAGCAACGGCCCGTTCGGGTTCGATCCCGAGGATTTCGATCGCGTCGTCCGCGAGGCGGGCGAGGGGCTGCGCGACGCGCTCGACGGCCTCGGCAGGTTCTTCAGCACCTCCGGCGAACGCGCCGGCTGGGCCAACCTGGTCGACGAGTTCACCCGCTCGTCGCGGCCGCGGCGCGAGCCGGAAACCGCCGGTGAGACCGGCGACGGGGTGTGGGCGATCTACACCGTCGACGCCGATGGCGGGGCCCACATCGAGCAGGTGTATCCCACCGAACTGGACGCGCTTCGGGCAAACAAGAACAACACCGACCCGTCCCGCAAGGTTCGGTTCCTGCCTTACGGCATCGCGGTCAGTGTGCTGGACGCATCCGAGGGCGACCCCTCGCCGACCGACGAGGATTAACGCTCGAACCTCCGCCGGATGCCCAGGAGCATCTCGCGGTGCGCTTTCACGGCCTCGCGGGTGACGAACGGGGCCAGCGGTCGAGGCGCTTCGATGCAGATGCGCTCGGTCACGCGGGTGCCACAGGACGTCGAGTCGAAGCCGACGAGGGCGCGCAGCCGTACGCCGGGGAACTGCTGAGCTTCGGCTGTCACGTCACCGGTCACCGGAACGGTCAACCGCGCCCGGTAGGTGGTGCGCAGCGTGACCGGCCCCATTCGAATCCGGTCGGTGACCCGATAGCTCTGTCGGTAGCCCTGCTCCACCGGGATGCGGGCGGTCGCGCGCACCGCGACGACCAGCGGGTGCACCGTCGCGATGTTGTCGAGATCGACGTAGAACGCGCGAACATCGGCGGGCGGGGCACACACCTCCTCTGTGAGCACCCGGTGCGCGCAGGTCATCAGCCACCGTGGCGGATTGGCTTGCGGCACCTCACTGTTGCGCCGCGGAGTCGACTCCGAGCACCCGCTGGATGTCAGGTTTCATCTGCTGGAGCTGCTGGCCCGCATACCCCCAGCTGTGGATGCCCTCGGGGAAATTGAATACGCCGTTGTTACCGCCTGCGGCGATGTAGGCGTCGACGAACGCGCGGTTGGAGTCGATCGCGAAGCCCTCGAGGAAGCCCAGGCCGGCGATCGGGGCGTCGGGACTGGCCAGCGCGGGGTCGGTGGCGGTGCCGTTGCCGCAATAGATCCAGACGCGGGTGCCGTTGGCGGCCAGCCGACCGGCCTGCACCGTCGGGTCGTTGCGGGCCCACGCCGGATCGCCCGGCGGCCCCCACATCGCGGCGGGGTCGAAGCCGCCGTTCCACATCTGGGCGATTCTGACCTGCCCCGGCCCGTTGGGCGCAGAAAGGTTCAAAAAGCCCGACAGCGACCCGGCGTAGCTGAACAGCTGGGGGTGGTAAGCCGCCAGGATCAGCGCAGCCGAGCCGCCCATGGAGAATCCGACGACGGCATTGCGGCTCGGCCGGACCTGCTTGTTGGCGGCCAACCACTCCGGGAGTTCTCGGGTGAGAAACGTCTCCCACTTGTATGTGTACGTTCCCGAATTGCCCTTCGCCGGTCCGTACCAGTCGCTGTAGAAGCTCGACTTCCCGCCCACGGGCATCACCACCGAGACGCCGGAGCCGTCGAACCAGTCGAAGGCCTGCGTGTTGATGTCCCAGCCGTTGAAATCATCACCGGCCTCCATGCTGTCCAGAAGGTACAGCGCGGGCGAATCCGGTCCGGCGGAGAGGAATTCGACGCGAATTGTGCGGCCCATCGCCGTCGAGGGCACCTCGAGTTGTTCGACGGGCAGGTTCGGATCCGAGAACGCCGCTGCCGTCGGGCTGGTGCCCGGCGCGCTGACCAGTCCCAACACCATGATCCCCGCCGCCGTGGCCGCGGCCCAGTACCGGCCGACCGCCGATCGCCCTCTGCGCGTCATCGGTGCCCTCCCGGTGTCGTGTCCCGACCTGTTGCGCACGATAGGCCCACCACGCGCATCACCAGCGGATTTTGACAAAGACGCACCATCATTATAAAAATAACGAAATAGTCTTCTTCCGAGGATCAGTGATGGACCGCGACCTGCTCATCGACCTCACCCGACGCGCGGTCAAACTCGCTCGCGACAACACCACCGATCTCATGCCGTCGCAGTACACGGTGAGCGCCGACAGCTATATCTCGTCACACCGCCATGGCCAGGATGTCGCGCTGCTCAACCGGTCCCCGCAACTGGTCGGCTATTCGTCGGAACTGCCGCGACCCGGCACGTACTGCACCAAAACCGTCATGGGCCGCTCCGTGCTGCTCACCAGGGCGGCCGACGGCCTCGTGCGCGCGTTCGACAACGTCTGCCTGCACCGCCAATCGCGCATCGCCGACGGCTGCGGCGCCGCCCGGCGACTGGCTTGTCCGTATCATTCGTGGACTTACGACCTCAACGGCGCTCTGGCGGCGGTGCCGGGTCGGGAGGGTTTTCCCGAAACAGTCTCGGGCACAACGACGTTGGCGGAACTTCCGGCGGCCGAATGTGCGGGATTCCTGTGGCTGTCGCTGGACCGGGATGCGACGCTGGACATCCCGGCCTTTCTCGGCCCGTTGGCCGACGAGCTGGACTCGTGGGGTATCGGCCGCTGGTCGCCGCTGGGTGAGAAGGTGCTCGACTCCCCGATCAACTGGAAGCTCGCGATCGACACGTTCGCCGAGAATTACCACTTCGCAACCGTGCACCGGACCACGTTCGCGACCATCGCCCGCAGCAACTGCACGGTCTTCGATGCGTTCGGCCCGCACCATCGGCTTGTCTTCCCCCTCAACGGGATCCGTGATCTCGAGGACGTCCCCGAGGAGCAGTGGGACCCGCTGCACCACATGGTGGTGATCTACGCGCTGTTCCCGAACATCGTGTTGTCCTGCACCATCGCCAACGGCGAGCTGTTCCGCATCTATCCCGGCGACGGGCCCGGTCGCTCGATCACCGTGCACCAGAACTCGTCCCCGCTGGATCTCTCCGACGAATCCGTCGCCGCCGGCGCCGCCGCGGTCTTCGACTATGCGCACGCGACGGTCCGCGACGAGGACTACGCCTTGGTCACCGCGCTTCAGGCCAACCTGGAATCCGGGGTGCGCGACCACCTGGTGTTCGGCCGCAACGAGCCCGGCCTGCAGCACCGGCACACCAGTTGGGCTCGGGCGCTGGGAGCCTGAAAGGTCAGGACGACAGCGCCTCGACGAGGTCGTCGACGATCTGCGCGGTGCGCGGGTCAGCGCCGGGGCGAATCCGGCCGGTGAGATAGTCGATCGCCTCATCGCCGCGGCCCGAGTCGATCAATTCGCGAAGCGGCGCGACCGCGGATGGCCCCACCGCAGTGGCCAGCACGTCGATCAACTCCCAATCGCGGTAGAGCGCGAGCGACCGTTCGTAGAACGCGAATCCGCTCACCGGTTCGCCACGTAGCGTGCCGGTGTATCGAAACGGGCCCTCCATGTACTCCAGCGGCAGCGCATGCGCGGGTGCGGGAATCAGCGGCTCGCCGGTCAGGTCGAGGTCGAGCGCGCGCGACGTCAGCCGGTGCCGGTCGGGCAAATACCGAGCCGTGCGCGGCGGCGGCACCAGCGTCCGCACCGTCTCCGGCCAGCGCACGTAACCGTGCACCGCGACGTCGATGTCGTCGGCGTACTCGGGTGCGGCAGTGCCGTCGGGGAAACTGACGGTCGCACCGGAGAACGGTTGCAGCGCATTGTGTTTCGTGCGGTCGAACTGGTGCCAGATGCTGAGGTCGACGCCGTTGTCGAGGTTGATGGTGCGCCACTCGTGCGCGCGCCAGCGGATGTCACCGCCGGGACCGCCGGCGTTGGCCACCAGCGGGAACCACTGCCGGTCGACGTGGCCTGACGTACCCGAAACGCGTTCGGACACGGCTCCCCACGTCACTGTGCCCGTCATCGACATGCCGGTCTGGAAGTACGAATACGTGCCCGCCTGGCCGAAGCAGTCGATCCGACCGTTGTGCGCGGCGGCGCCCAGTGGCACCGGTGCCCGCGATGGCGTCACATGGAGCTTCACCCGCAGCGAATGGCCGGTCACCGGATCGGCGCCCACGAAATCGACATCGTAGGTGTAGGGCAGCAACTCGCCGCGAGCGTCGCGGCAGGTCTGCCACGACGCCGTGCCCGCTGTGCTGTCGTAGGTCATCCCGAGATGTCCCTCGGCCAGTGTCAGTTTCGCCCTCGCGCCCGGTGCCATGTTCGCCGGCGGCATGTCGTAGTCGGTGTAGGTCGCGTACACACCGGCGTCGAGGTCGAACACCGCGAGGGTGTAGAAGTCGGCGACAATCGACTCGCCCGGCCGGTTCTTGTTGACGATCGACAGGAACGCGAATCGCCGGCCGGACTCTGCGGTCAGCTCGCCGGCGAGAAACCAGGTGTCGGACTGGAAATCATGGTGGACGGCCTCGGCCGCGGGGAAATCGAGCTGCGGGTCACCGGCGACCATCGAGAAGGGATACCGACGCCAGTCCTGGCCCACCGTGTCCACTCCTCCTGGTTTTCTTGCTATGTTTGCATTAATAGCGACCTTAGCGGGCAGGCGGTCGCGCCGTGCCGGAACGGGAGGCGCAGTGATGAGATCTCTTGTCTACGATCGGCTTTTCCTCGGCGGGCGGTGGACGGAGCCGTCAACCGACCGGCGGCTTCCGGTCATCTCACCGCACACCGAGGAGCAGATCGGCGAGACGCCGGAGGCGGGTCCCGACGACGTCGACCGGGCGGTGGTGGCGGCCCGCACCGCATTCGACGAAGGCCCGTGGCCGCGGATGACCGTCGCGGACCGGATGGCGGTCATCGACAAGCTCGCGACCGTCTATGCCGCCCACACCGACGAGATGGCCGATCTCATCACCGCCGAGATGGGCTCACCACGCAGCTTCAGCAGGCTCGGTCAGGCGGTGGGAGCCGTCGCACAGATGCACCTGAACCTCGCGACGGCCCGGGACTATCCGTGGATCGAGCGCCGGCGTGGCTTGTTCGGCGACGTGCAGGTCCGCCGGGCGCCCGTCGGTGTGGTCGGCGCGATCGTGCCGTGGAACGTGCCGCAGTTCCTGATCATGCCGAAGATGATCCCGGCGCTGATCGCGGGCTGCACGGTCGTCGTGAAGCCCGCGCCCGAAACCCCGATCGATGCGATGTGGTTGGCCGAGATGCTGGAGGAGGTCGACCTGCCCGAGGGCGTGGTGTCGATCGTCCCGGGAGGCCGCGCGACGGGCGAGAGCCTGATCCGCCATCCGGGCGTCGACAAGATTTCCTTCACCGGGTCATCGGCGACCGGCAGGCACATCGCCGCGGTCTGCGGTGAACAGCTCAAACGGGTCAGCTTGGAACTGGGCGGCAAATCCGCGGCAATCATCCTCGACGACGCCGACATCGACCGCACCGTCAGCCATTTGAAGATGGCGAGCCTGATGAACAACGGTCAGGCCTGCGTCGCGCAGACCCGGATCCTGGTCAGTGAACAACGCCACGACGAGTTGGTCGCCGCGCTCGCCGACATGATGTCGGGCCTGCACGTGGGTGACCCCGCCGACGAGGCCACCGACGTCGGTCCATTGGTCGCGCAGCGCCAACAGCAACGGGTCCAGGGCTTCATCGAGGCGGGTCTCGACGAGGGCGCGCGAATGGTGTTGGGCGGCAACGACTCCCCCTTCGACCGCGGCTGGTACGTCCGGCCGACGCTGTTCGCCGACGCGACCAACGACATGCGGATCGCGCGCGAAGAGATCTTCGGCCCGGTGCTGACCGTGCTGAAATACTCCGACGAGAGCGACGCGGTGCGGATCGCCAACGACACCGACTACGGATTGGCGGGCTCCGTGTGGACCGCCGACGTCGCGCGCGGCCTCGAGATCGCCGCCCAGATCCGGACGGGCACATACGGAATCAACATGTACACCCTCGACACCACGATGCCCTTCGGCGGATTCAAACAGTCCGGCATCGGCCGGGAATTCGGCGCCGAGGGCCTGAGTGAGTACGTCGAACTGCAGACCACGGTGAGCGCCGACCCGCTGCCGCAGCCCTAGGCCGACAGCTCGAGGGTCACCTCGGCTGGACAGCACAACTCGCCGCGTTGGTTCGACACCGTGATCTCCAGGTCGACCAGCCGAGGCTCCCGCTTCGCGACGACACGGCCCCTGCCCACCATCGAGTCACCTGCATAGATCGAACCGAGCAGTGTGACCCGGCGCCGCACCACCCTGCTGCACGGCCCGGCCCAGTCCGTTGCGAGCCTGTCGACGAAGCCGGCGATGTGCATGGTGTTGACGAAGATCGTGGGATGGCCGTGCTGCCCGGCGTAGACCGGGTCGTAGTGCGCCGGAAAGTAATCCCATGTGGCGCCGGGGTTCATGACGACCCGTTGGTAGTCGATCGGATCGATCACCTCGGGCAGTTCCGTGGGCACCGTGACGTCGGCCCACATGAGGCTGCGTGTCACCGGTCGGCTCCGGGGGTGAAGCGGAACAGCGTGTTGCGGTTGACCGCGACCAGTGTGCCGTCCTGCCGGTGGAATTCGTCTCGGGTCTCGACGAAATGGCCGGCGCCCAAGCGCGTGTGCTTCTCCTCGGATACCGCCACCACCTCCTCGACGATGTGTAGGCGGTCACCCTCGACGATCGTGCAGGGGAAGTCGACTTCGTTGGAGGCGTTGATGAACGTGATGCCCGGCAAGGGGACGCGAATCGCGATCGACGACGTGGGTGGTTGGTCCGTCGGCAGCCACGGCGGCGGGATCAGCCAGCCCATGAGCAGCGCCGGCGGCGCGATCAGCCCACCCCACTGCCGCCGCGCGAATTCCTCATCCCAGTAGGACGGATTGCGGTCGCGAACCATCGCGGCGAAATGCTGGATGCGCGCGCCGCTCACGGCCGTTCCGGCGTACCTGGGTGCGGTGCGGGTGCCGACCATTCGCAACGCGTCCTCGTAGCACCCGAAGGCGAGGTCGTATCGGATGGGTCGCGTCACACCGGTAGCGCGCTCTCGCGGGGCGCCGAGTCCCAGACCAGCGCGCGCGAGGCGAAGTACCACCCGCCGCGCTCATAGACCAGCCGATCGGTGTAGCCGCCGGTGGCCTGTATGCCGTTGCCGTACAACAACAGCGCGACGCATCGCTGAGTCGCCTCCACGCCGTCGACCGTGATCTCGTGGTCGACGGTGATCAACCGCCGTCCGCCGCCGCCGTCGAACGCCTCCCGAAGATCGGCGAACGACCGGCCGTCACGGGTGTACGTCGCACCCGAATGCCGGAAGGTGGCAAGCCAACCGGCCGCGTCACCGTCGGTGAACAACCGGTTGTACCGGGCGTTCAGGTTGAGGATCGCCGCCGTCGCGGCCAACCCCTCCAGCACGAACTGTTGTTGGTAGGTCAGTGACACGTGTTCTCCTCACCTGCTCAGCGTGTAGCCGTTGGTCTCGCGGTCCCACGTGCGGGCGCCCACTCCCCGGTCGCGCAGCAGGTCCTTGCGCACCCGGCCGATCACATTCTTCGGGATCTCGGGCAGCACCTCCAGATAGCGCGGCACGCAGAAGTACGGCATCCGGTCGGCGCAGAAGTCGAGGAGGTCGACGAAATCGACTGTCGCGCCCGGCTTCAGCGACACCACCACGAGGATGTCATCCTCGCCCAGCTCGCTGGGCACCCCGACAGCCGCCGCGTCGGCCACGGCCGGATGGCCGAGCACCGTCTGTTCCACCTCGACCGACGAGACGTTCTCGCCTCGCCGACGCAGCGAGTCCTTGACGCGGTCGACGAACGTCAGTTGTCCGTCTACCAGGCGTCCGAGGTCACCGGTGCGAAACCAGTCGGGGTGAGGAGCAACGGTCACTCCACCGGGCGCGGACACCACATACCCCTCGCTCATCACATGCGCAGTCCGCGTCCGGCAGGTGATCTCGCCCACGGCGCCGTCGGGCACCGAACGCCCGTCGCTGTCGACGAGGCGTACCTTGAATGCCGGGTTGACCGTTCCCGAAGTACCCGGGACGCCCTCGTCCGAAACACTCTTGTAGGCAAGCGGGAATGCCTCGGTCAGGCCGTACATCGTCACGACGCGGCAGCGATATCTGTCCTCGATGGCGCGATACGAATCGGCGGGTATCGGGGCCGCCGAGATGAACCGCAGGCCCGTCTCGGCGTCGCTCGGATCTGCAGGCAGGTTCCACAGCATCGCCACCATCGCCCCGGCGCCCGCAAAACCCACCGCGCCACAGTCCCGGATCCGGTCCCATACCTCGGTCGGATGGAAGGCGTCGGCCAGCACGCTGGTGCCGCCCACCAGCATGGGCGCCAGCACGGTCGGCGCAGCGCTGAGATGGAACAGCGGCATCGCCGTCCAAATCACCTCACCTGCGCTGAATTCCCATGCCGCGGCCACCGTTGCGGCCGCAGTGAACAGGTAATGCCAGGTCGTGGCGACCGCCTTCGACGGACCCGTGGTACCGGAGGTGAAGAACAGCGCGCCGACGTCGTACGGCGCAGCAGGGGCCACCGCGGGCGCGGTGGTGCGGGCCCTGGCCAACTCCCTCGACAGCGAGTCGCCAACGGTGACAACAGTTGCGAGCGAGTCGATGTCGTCGGTCACGTCGGCGAGCAGGTGCGCTCGGTCGGTATCGGTGAGCACCAACGTGGCCCGCGACATCGCGAGCGCGTGGGACAGGTAGCCGCCCTTGCTCGCGGCGTTGACGGCTGCGACCACTGCGCCGATGCGGGCCGCCCCCAACCAGAAGTACACCCACTCCGGGCACGTCCCGGTGAACAGCGCGACGGTCTGGCCTGGCGCGACACCCCGGTCCAGTAGCACATGCGCTGCCGCGCAGGACCGGTCCCGCATCTGCGCGAAAGTCACGGGCTCATCGGCGATCGACATCATCACCCGGTCGCCGAACTGCCCTGCCCGGCGATCGAGCACGTCGGGCACCGCGAAACGCTCGACGCCGAACATCGCCGGCTCGGCCGCCGGGTCGCCAGGCATCACACCCCTGCTGCGGCCGGATCGGGTTGACCGTCAGCGGTGTAACCGAAGTCCGTGGCCGCCGGCTGCGTGCCGGGATAAAACCTGTGCGCCCACCGCCGCAGCGCGGCGTAGTCGTGCGCCTCCTCCGGCGCCAGATTCGGCTTCTCCAGGTACTTCATGTTCTCCCACGTGAAAAAGTCCTGTTTGATGACCTCCTGCTGCAACTGCAGGAACTTCGCGGCTCGGCCCGTCGGCACCTCACCGCTGTCACCCGGTTCGCGGATCGACGCCTGTGTGTAGAAGTAGTCGGTGTAGTCCTCGTCGACCGGCGTCTGCCCGGTCACTTGCACGGTCGCCACCAGCTCCGAGGGGAAGCGGACCACGCCGAGGCCCAGCGAGTAGTTGTCGTAGACGATCTTGGCGTCCACCGGCCCGTTCGGCGTCAGCCACGTCTTCGCCCGTCCCCCACCGAAATTCGCGTTCACCGTCGCGTGCAGGTGGTAGCCGGACACCTCGAACGACGCGGTGTTGGCCGGATTGGCGGCCTTGTGCACGTATTGCACGTGGTAAGGGTCCGCCGCGTTCTCGATGATCATCTGAGCGTGCACCTTGACCCGGTTCACCATGCGGGTGTGTGGATGCAGCGGGTAATACTCGCCGGTCTCGAGTTCCGGCAGCACGGGCGGCTGCCAATACGGCGCGCGGCCGTGCCGCTCGTGCCACACCAGAATGAAGCCGTACCACTCCGTGCACGGATAGGTCCTGACGCGGACGTTCTGCTTGCAGCCGATCTTGCTGTACGGGATGAGTGCGTTGGTGCCGTCGCCGCGCCACTGCCATCCGTGCCACGGACAGACGATGTGCTCGCCCTCGACAGTGCCGCCCACACCCATGTTGGCGCCCAGATGCAGACAGTAGGCGTCGAGCACGTTGACTCGTCCGGATGCGGTGCGGAAGATCACCAACTCTTCGCCGAAGTAATGGGCGCGCTTGACCTGCCCCGGCGCCAGGTCGGAGGCGAAGCCGACGATGAACCATCCGGTCGGGAAGCGGTAGGTCGACAGGCTGATACCGCTGGGGCCGAATTCGCGTTCGGACGGATCGAGGGTGGGGTCATCGACCGTTTCCGTCATACCAACTCCGTCCACGCTCGCAACAGCCCACGTCAGCGGGTCCGCCCGTTGCCTATTTTTACTATTTTAGGCATTCTAGGTCAAGCAAGCCCAGCGACGATCGCAGGCGGGCAGACGAGGAGCACCGAGGACCCATGCCGATGACAGCTTCGGTCGATCTGTCTGATCCGGCGTTGTGGCAGAACGGGTTTCCCGACGACCTCTTCGCTGAGCTGCGGCGGGAGCGGCCCGTCTTCCACCACGACGCCACCGACGGGGTGATGGCGACGGTCAAGCGCGATTTCTGGATGACGACCAGGCTGCGGCACGCGCAGCGCATCCACCGCGACACCGACTCGTTCACCGCGACCGACGGGCCGCTCATTCAGGGTGTCGGCGTCGTCGGCTCGTTCCCGACGATCATCAACATGGATCCGCCGGATCTGCTGAAGCGGCGACGGGTGATGTCGCACGCCTTCACTCCGAAGGCCATCGGCAAGCTCGAGGACGGAATCCGCACGCGCGCAGCCGCATTGATCGACGAGCTGCTGGCCGCCGGGGGTGGTGACTGGATCGGCGACGTCGCCGACGTGCTCCCGATGTCGGTGATCGGCGACATCATCGGCATCCCCGAGGGCGATCGCCCGGAGATCTTCGACACCTTCGACCGGATCTTGAGGGCCAATTCGCCCGGGTCGACGATGACTGAACAGGAACAACTCGACCTGTTCGGCCGGATCTTCGCCTATGCGCTCGAACTGACCGCGGACAAGCGTCGCGACCCGGCCGACGACATCTGGAGCACGCTGGCAACCGCCGTTGTCACCGACGAGAACGGCGAGCGGCTCTCGATCCCCGCCAATGAGCTGGAGATCTTCTTCTTCGTCATCGCGTTCGCCGGCAGCGACACCACGAAGAACGCGCTGGCGTACGGGCTGCGTGCATTCGTCGACAATCCCGAGCAGATCGACCGGTACAGGACCGACGAATCGGTGCGCCGGACCGCGGTCGAAGAGGTGCTGCGGTGGGCGACGCCGGTGGCGTTCTGGACCCGCACCACCACAGCCGACGTGCAGATGGACGGTGTCACGATTCCGGCCGGCGAACGGGTGGTGTCGATGCTGAGATCGGCCAACCGCGACGAGGACGCGTTCGCCGACCCGTTCACCTTCGACATCGGCCGCTCGGAAAACCCCCACGTGGCGTTCGGAGGGGGCGGACCGCACCACTGCCTCGGTGCGATGCTCGCCCGCGCCGAGATCCGCGCGGTGCTCGACGAGTTGTTGTGCCGCGCCGACGACATTTCGCTCGGCCCGGCCACGGCGACCTACCCGAACCTGACCAACAACATGACGATCTTCGACGCGATGCCGATCTCACTGCGGGCGCGTTGAATCAAAGTCCTTTCGGGCGGGTGCCTATCACGCCCTGGGCGGACAGCCGTTGCAGGTCGGCGTGAGTGAGCCCGCAGATCTCGGTCAGCACCTCGGTGTTGTGCTCGCCGAGCGTCGGCGGTGTGCGTTGCAGCCAGCGGTCAGCGCCTGCAAACCGGGTGAAAGGCGGACAGGGATAGAGGTTCACGCCGGTGCTGCAATGCTCGAGCGATTCGAAGAATCCGCGGTGCCGCAGTTGCGGGTTCTCGGTCACCAGCGTCGGAGAGATCACCACCGCCGCCGGGATGCCGCCCGCGGCAAGCTGTTCGACGGCGTCGGGGGCGCCCTGGGTGGCCAGCCAGGCCTCGAGAGCGGTGCCTCCGGTGATATCGGCGATCGCTGCGCGATGTGCGTCGCTGCAGACCGCGACGGCGACCCACTCGTCCTCCCCCGCGCACCGGTAGACGTCCTGCTGCGCCGAACCGTGGCCCCGGTTGCCGCGGCGCTGCATCAGCTGCCCGTACACTTCGAATTCGATTGTCTGCACAGCGGTTACGTTGAGCACTGTCTCGATCATCGGCACCTCGAGAAGCTGGCCGCGGCCCGTGCGTCCGGTGAAGTCCAAGGCGGCGAGCAACGCGAATGCGGCATGCGCCCCGGCCAGAGGATCGCACGCGCCGCGCGGCGCGACGGGCGGACCGTCGGGCAGTCCGGTCACCCACGCCAGCCCCGCGATCTGCTCCATCGTCGGGGCGAAGCCCACGCGGTCCCGCCACGGCCCGGTCAGCCCGAACGCCGGCATCCGCATCATGACCAGGCGTGGGTTGAGATCGAGCAGCACCTGCGCGCCGAGGCCGAACTGCTCCATCACGCGCGGCGAGAAGTTCTCGACCACGGCGTCGGCGTCGCTGATCAGTTGCTTGACCAACTGCAGGCCCTCGTCGGACTGCAGGTCGAGGGTGACGGACCGCTTATTGGTGTTCATGGCGTGGAAGACCCACCCGTACTCCCACCAGTCATCGACGTCGCGGCGCATGCCACCCGAGTAGCGGATGCCGTCGGGGCGCTGAATCGACTCGATCTTGATCACGTCGGCGCCGAACGCCGCCAGCGCGTGGGTTGCCGCGGGTCCGGCCCAGAACGCGGTGAAGTCGACGATGCGCATGCCGCTGAGCGGCAGACCGGCCGCACGTGGTTCGCCGTGATCCCTTGGCTTCCACAATGTTTCACCGTCAGCTTCGCCGATTCCCGGTGCCGGGCGAATCGGCGCCGCAGCTGCCTGCGACATCAACCACGGTGGCCGCGGTTGGCGGAAGCCGGCCGGGTTGTCGATGTACACCCCGCGCTGCACGAAGTGGTCCATGTGCGGGATGGTCGCGCCGTCGCCGATCGGCGCGAGCGGGATCCGGAACAGCTGGCCGAGTTCGACGATCTCGTCCACGGTGCGCTCGCGCAGCCATGGGCCGATGCGCTCGCGGATCCAGTCCCGGTAGTCCCAGCGGCCGATCTGGAATTGCAGCTGGTCGATCTCGGTCAGCTCGGGGCATTCCACCATCGCGGCGAAGTCGAGCCACTGCTGGCCGGTGACCATGCTGATCCCGACGTAGCCGTCCTTGGCGGGTTCGATCGATGGCACCTCGACCGAGCGCCGGATGGGTGGGACACGCAACAGCGCCGAATGCAGCCACTCGCCGCTCTGCATCAGCGTCACCGCTTCGAGCATCGACATGTCGAGGTGGCCGCCGGCGCCGCCGCTGCGCACCCTTCGCCACAGCGCCAGCGCCGCGAACGCCGCCCACGCTCCGCCCATGTACTCCCCCACGTCGCCACCGATCGAGATCGGCGGCCCGGCCGGATCTCCGCGGAATCCCGTGAGTCCCGAGGCCGCCTGCAGCGTGAACTCCGTCGCAGGGCGTGCAGACCACGGTCCGGTCCAGCCGAAATCGGAGATCGTGACGACGACACAGCCCGGTGACTCCTGCAACAGCCTGCCGGGATCGATGTCTCGCCGGCGCGCGGCAGCGCGGTCCGCGGTCAGCACCAGCACGTCTGCACCCATCTTCAGGTCGTCGGAAAGCTTTGTAACACTGCGCTTTCCGGCGTTCAGGTAACTGAACAGCGGCGAATCGGATCCGTCCGGATTCGCGCCGGTTACCGAGACGCGGCGCAGCGGGTCCCCGTCGGGGGGTTCGACCTTGACGACTTCGGCGCCCGCGTCGGTGAGGAGTTTGCCGCAGTACGCGCCGGCGATCCGGTCGCTGATCTCGACGACCCGAAGACCGTCCAGCGGGGTGGGTGCTGCCTCGCCCACAGACTCCTCCAATTCCACGGCCGCTGACGCGCGTTTCTTTGCCATCTTAGTAACTATTGGCAGTTGGCGATCCGGTACGCCCCAGGTGACGGGCTTGTCACTGTTAACATTGCCAAGTCATGACAACACTGGGAATCGGCCCCGAGGCGCGGCGGCGGCTGGGATCGCGCAGAACCGCAGAGATCGTCGCCGACGAGCTTCGCCGCCAGATCATCGAGGGTGAACTCACCGACGGTGACCTGTTGCCGCGCCAGGAGATCCTCGTCGAGCAGTTCAACGTGAGCCTGGTGTCGTTGCGAGAAGCATTGCGAATCCTGGAGACCGAGGGGCTGGTTTCGGTCCGGCGAGGTAACCGCGGCGGTGCCGTCGTACATGCTCCGGCCAAGGCCAGCGCGGCCTACATGCTGGGACTGTTGTTGCAGAGCGATTACGTGCCGCTCGCCGACCTCGGCACGGCGCTTCAGGAACTCGACCCGATGTGCGCGGCGCTTGCGGCGCGCCATCCTGACCGTGGAAAGTCGTTGATTCCGAAACTGAAGGAACTCAACGACGCCATGGCCGAGCACATCGAGGACGGCGCACGGTTCACCGAGATCGGTGGTCAGTTCCACGACGAGATCGTGCGCGGCTGCGGCAATCACACGATGATCGCAGTGGTTGGCAGCCTCGAAACACTGTGGACCGGTCACCTGAACTGGTGGGCCGAGGAAACCGCCGCCAAGGGCGAGTACCCCTCGTTGGGCAAGCGCCGCATCGCGTTGAGCGTGCACACCAAAATCACCGATGCCATCCAGGCTGGCGACGCGGAGCGGGCTCGTAAGCTGGCCGCACGCCACGTCGCCGACACGCAGACCTATCTGCTCGAGGGCGACCCCGAACAGCGGATCGTCGCACTGTCGCCGCAGGCGCTCGCGCAGCGCCAGCGCTGAAAGGTGCGCTGTGCGAACGGCACTCATCACCGGCGGTAGCGGCGGTATCGGCAAAGCCTGCGGGCAAGCCTTGGTCGAGCGTGGCTATGACGTCGTCCTGACGGCCAGACGGGAGGCGCCGTTGCGGGCCGCCGCCGAGGAGATGGGTGCGCGGTACGTCGTCGCCGATGCCAGCCAGCCATCGACGTTCGAGCCCGCGGTCGACGCGGCCGGCGACATCGACCTGCTGGTGCACGCGTCCGGAATCCTGGGCGGCACGTACGCCCGCAAGCAGACCTTCGACCAGTGGCGGGCAACGATTTCGGCCAACCTCGACTCGTGTTTCGTGGTGAGCTCCGCTGTCCTACCTCAGATGAGGGCCGGCTCTAGGCTCGTGTTCATCTCATCGTCGGCGGCACACGAGCCGATGCGGGCCCGCACCGCCTACTCGGCGGCGAAGGCAGGGATGAACGCGTTCGCAGGTGCACTCGCCCAAGAGGTCGATCGCGACGGCATCAACGTGCACATCGTCACACCCGGCCCGGTCGAAACCGAGATGCTGCAGGACGTGCCGTTCGAGATGTATGCGATCCGGGCTGCCGACGTGGCGAACGCGGTGGCCTGGCTCGATACGCTCGACCCGTCCGTCGACGTGCCCGAGATCCGTCTGAACGCGGTCACCCGTGGGCCATCGGCGCGACCGCCGGTGGTGCCGCTGGAGGTACAGCGCCGCGCCGTCAAGTGATTTCGGTGCGCTATCGATCGATGAGCGACCATTTGCGCACCGAAATCGCCTCAAAGTTCGCCGGGCAGCGCCTTGACCGTCGACGGCAGGCCATAGAGCGCGGTCGCGTTGCCGCGCATGATCCGCTCGCGCTGGTCGGCGGGGAACCTCTTGATCGCCCAGTCCGGTGAGTCGTAACTCCAGTGCGGATAGTCGGTCGAGAACATCAGATTGTCACCGAGATCCATCATCTCCAGGTACTCGCGGTAGACCCGGGTGTTGACCTCCTCGAGCGGTTGTGTCGTGAACCGGACATGCTCGCGGACGTAGTCTGACGGTGAGCGTTTGACATGAGGCAGGTCAGCCTTGCGCTGTTCCCAGATCCGGTCCATCCGCCACATCACCGGCAGCGCCCAGGTGAATCCGCCCTCGACGAACACCACCCGCAGGTCCGGATGTCGGTCGAACGCACCGTCGAAGACCAGGCTCATCAGATGCGACACATACAGCAGCGGCCATGACGCGAAGAAGTCGTGCCAGTGCGCCGGGTTCCCGACCGGATAGATCGGGACCAGCTCGAACGGCGTCTGGCCCATCAGGTGGGTGGCGACCGGTAGTCCGTGGCGCGTAGCTGCTGCGTACAGCGGATCGAAATGTGAGGTGCCGAAGGGGATTCCGCGGGTCTGCGGGGTGATCAGCACCTCGGCCATGTAGGGATGACCGGCCCATCGGTCGATCTCGCGGGCCGCGGCATGCGGATCCTGCGCGGTCACGCTGATGGCGCCCCGCCACCGCGCATGCCAGTTGTTGTCCGACAGCCACACATCGGCCAGCCAGTCGTTGTGGGCGGCCTTGAGCACGTGTTCGGCCTGCGGCAGCTGCGCATCACACATCGGCTCCAGCACGGCAATGCTCACCCCGGCGTCCACCAACAACTGCTGGGCGGCGAAATCGGGATCGCTGCCGGCGACGCCGCCGCCGGGCGGGTTCGCATCGACACGCAACGACATCGTCTTGTACGAGTCCGGAGTGTCGTAGAAGTGGGCGAGCGGTGAGACGGCATTTCCCGTCGGCCACAACTTGTCCCGCCACTTCGCCGGCGCATAGGTCTTCAGCACGTCGGCGGAGACGGGAAGCGGATGCACGTCGGTGTCGACGATGCTCACCGCGATGTCCTGGGCGACGGGCGGCCGCTCGATCGTTGTCATTTGAGACGCCCCTCCACCTGGGGTTCGAGCGCGTACAGGTCAGCGGCGTTGCGCCACAACATTTTTTCGCGCTGCTGATCGTTGAGACCGGCCACCGCCACCTCCGGCCCGACCGCCGACCAGTGCGGGTAGCTCGACCCGTACATCAGCAGTTCCGCCTTGTCGGTGAAGTCCAGCCAGCGCCGGGCGTGCTCCGCGTCGGTGGGCCCGTCGAACGCAGACGAGCAGAACCGCACGTGGTCGGGTAGGTACTCGCTGGGATAGCGGTCCACCCACGGGGTCTGGTCGCGCATCGACATCCAGAACGTGTCGAGGCGCCACATCAGCGGCGTGAGGACGTCGTAGCCGCCGTCGGTGAACACGAACTTCAGCCCGGGGTGCCGACCGAACATCCCCTCGACGATCAGCGTCGCGAGGTGGACGAAGTAGTTCAGCGGCATGAACGCCGCATATCCGGGGTAGGTGTGGGCGTGGCCGGCGAACGTCGGGGCGTGGTCGACGCCGTTGCCGCCGTTGATGTGCACCGCGACCGGCAGGCCGTGTGCTGCCGCAGCCTCCCAGATCGGCTCGAACATGGGCTTGCCGTACGGTTCGCGCGACTGCAGCGGGACACCGATCTGGACCATCTTCGGATGCTCCGCCAGCCGTTCGATCTCCGTGACAGCGCCCTTGACGTCCTCCGGGTTGACCCGGATGGTGCCGCGGAACCGGCCGCTGGTGTCCGGTTCGAGCCAGCGGTCGAGCAGCCAGTCATTGACCGCCGCGCAGATGCGGCTGTTGAGCAGATAGTCGGCGATGTTGCCACGGGTCAACGGATTCAAGATGGCGACGTCGACGCCGCCTTCGTCGAACAGGTGCCGGGCGACGGTCTCGGGATCCGAGGCCGGATATCCGTTGCCGTACAGGTCAGTTCGATAGTCTCCGCCGGGAGCCTGGTACCACTGCTGCTCGACGTCGGGGATGGCGCGCAGCTTGTGCGGGGCCGCGAGATACTGGCGGATCTCGGCGTTGTACCGGAAATGCGGCTGCACTGAAGTGTCGATAACCGGAGTATCGATGACGGGAGTGTCGATGACGGGAGTGCTCATGCGATGAGGTACACCTGCCCGTCGTCGACGTCGACCTGATACGTGCGGACCCGCTTGCTGGGATCGGCGACGTTGACACCAGTGGTGATGTCGAACTCCCACTGATGCCACGGGCAGCGGGCGATCTGGCCCTCGCGCACGTGCCGGATGCCGTCGGGCATATCCGGCGCGTATTCGGTGGTACCGCTGATGTATCCCTCGCACAACGGGGCGCCCTCGTGCGAGCAGTAGTTCGCGATCGCATACAGCGAGCCGCCGATGTTGTACACGCCCACGCCGAACTGGCCCGCCGGCACCAACTTCATGCTCCCGGGCGGCAGGTCCTCGATCGCACACACCGCGCGGCGCCGCATCACATCCCCTCGGCTTCCTTGACCTAGAATACCTAAAATAGTAAAGATAGCCGCAGAGAGCCGCTATCTGCTGCCTGGGAGGCACGGTGACGATCAGCACCGATTCGAACGACCAGCTCGCCCCCGACGTGGCCACCGATCCCTACGGCTTTTTCGAGTACATGCGCAACAGGTCCCCGGTGTGGCGCGGAACGCTCATGGAGAGCGACCTGATGCCGCCCGAACTCAAGGTCTCCGAGAACTGGGTGCTGTTCGACTTCGAGAGCGTCTTCACCGCTTTCCGCGAGGACACCGTGTTCGCCTCCGAGATGTACAACAACACGATCGGGCTCGTGTTCGGGCCGACGATCCTCGGCATGCACGGCAAACAGCATCATGACCACCGCAGCCTGGTATCGAAGGCCTTCCGGCAGAGCGCGCTCGCGCAGTGGGAACCCGAAGTGATCGACCCGATATGCGACCAACTGGTCGACGAGTTCGCCGACGACGGCGAGGTCGACCTGATCAAGGCGGTGACGTTCGAGTTTCCCACCCGCGTCACGGCCGCACTGCTCGGCCTGCCGCAGGACGACCTGGACATGTTCCGCCGACTCTCACTGGACCTGATCTCGATCACCGAGGACATCGAGGCCGGGCTGAACGCCTCGGTCGAACTGGGCACCTACTTCCAGGAACAGGTCGACCAGCGTCGCCGCACGATGACCGACGACGTTATCGGTGACCTCGTCGGCGCGGAGATCGACGGCGAGAAGCTGACCGACGAGGCGATCATCTCCTTCCTGCGGCTGCTGTTGCCGGCAGGACTGGAGACGACGTATCGCTCGTCGAGCAACCTGTTGGCGTTACTGCTCACCCACCCCGATCAACTCGAAGCGCTTGCGTCGAATCGCGATCTGATCCCGGCGGCCATCGAGGAGGGCATCCGGTTTGAGACGCCGCTTGTGTTGGTGGCGCGCAACACCACTCGCGACGTCGAGATGCACGGCGTGACCATCCCCGAGGGCGCGCAGGTCAACCTGTGCATGGGTTCGGCGAACCGCGACGCGAAGCGCTGGGACAACCCGGATGTGTTCGACATCCATCGGCCCCGCCGCGCACACATTTCGTTCGCCGGTGGCATCCACAGTTGTCTGGGCATGCACCTCGCGCGGGTGGAGACCCGTGCGATGCTCAACAGCCTTTTCGACCGCGTGACCGACCTCGAGCTACTCGAAGACGAGGACACCAAGATCACCGGCATGCCGTTCCGCTCCCCCAAGCATCTGCCGGTGACATTCCGTCGAGCCTCATGAGAAGTCGCGCGGCGATCCTGCACGACATGGGTCAGCAGTGGTCCGTCGAGGACTTCGAATTGGACCCGCCGAAGGCCGGCGAGGTGCTCGTGGAGATGGCCGCCGCAGGGCTGTGCCATTCGGACGAACACATTCGTAACGGCGACATGTCGGCGTCCAACGAAGTCATGGCCGCGTACGGCCTGCCGTCGATGTTTCCGCTGATCGGCGGTCACGAGGGCGCCGGCGTCGTCCTCGAAACCGGGGAGGACGTCATCGATTTCGCGCCGGGCGACCATGTCGTGACGTCGTTCGTCGCGGTGTGTGGCCGCTGCCGATGGTGCAATTCCGGCATGGAGTACATCTGCGACATGGGCGCACAGGTGATGGTTCCCGGTATGCCGACCGACGGTACCTTTCGTCACCACACCGCCGACGGCCGCCAACTCGGCCATCTGTCGAAGGTTGGCGCCTTCTCGAAACACACTGTCGTTTCGACGGATTCGATTATCAAGATCCCGCAGCATCTGCCGTTGCTGCCGATGGCGCTGCTGTCCTGCGGGATTCCGACCGGATACGGCTCGGCCGAGAACCGTGCTCGGGTGCGGACCGGCGATACCGTCGTGGTCATCGGCGTCGGGGGCATCGGAACCGGAGCGCTTCAGGGTGCGCGGATCAACGGCGCCGCACAGATCATCGCCGTGGACCCGGTCGAGTTCAAGCAGAAGTCGGCGCTGAAGTTCGGTGCGACACACAGCGCGGCGACGACTGACGAGGCAGGCGACCTACTCAGTGAACTGACAGCCGGCGTCATGGCCGACTGCGTCATTCTCTCGCCCTCGTTGATCACCAAACACGATGTGCAGGCCGCGCTGAGCTTGACGCGCAAGGGCGGGACTTGCGTATTGACGGGGATGACCAAGCAGACCACCGGTTCCATCGCGATCAACTTGCAGGAGTTCATCCTCTGGAACAAGAACCTCGTCGGCACGGTGTTCGGGTCATGCAACCCGAGGGTCGACATACCCAGGTTTGCGCGGCTTTACGAGGCCGGTCTGCTGCAACTCGACGAGATGATCACCCGCCGCTACCGGCTCGACGACATCAACGACGGCTACCACGACCAGCGCAACGGTGAAATCATCCGCGGCGTCATCGACTTCAGCCTGGGCTGAGCCTCGCCGAGATCGACGAAATGGCGGATTTTGGCCGTACTTTTCCGCCAAAACGTCCGTTTCGGCGTAGCCGGCTGGGTCCGGACCGGCCGCTAGTACTGGCCGAGGGGGCGGCACACGTTCGTGACCGGATTCCAATACTCTCCGGGCGCGCAGGCGAGCGGGGTCGTCGCCACCGGTCCTCGACAGGTATTCGCTACGGGATCCCACCACCCGTTCGGGCAATTGAGCGGTTGCGCCGATCCCGATCCCGACATCACGAGGGACAAAGCCGCGAGGGGAGCAGCGGCGGCGGTCAAGACCATCGAACGCCGAATGATCGTCTTCATGCGTCGAGCTTGCCCCGAACCAGGTCGTCCCAAACTGCCGGACCGACCTTCACGGCAGCACCACGTCCAGTCGCTCCCAGCCGCGAACCGTGGACGTCGGCGCGAGTTGGGCGGTGTCGTAGTCGATGTCCCACTCCGGCCACCGGTTGAGCAACTCGTCGAGCGCGACGCGGCCCTCCAGGCGGGCGAGGTTGGCGCCCAGGCAGTAGTGCACGCCCTTGCCGAACGTGATGTGGCTGATGTTGTCGCGGTGGATGTCGAAGACGTCCGGGCGGTCGTAGCGGCGCGGATCGCGGTTGGCCGACCCGAACATCAGAAGGATCGCGCTGCCCGCCGGCACGACGCGTCCGTGTGCTTCGAAATCCCGTGTCACCAAACGGGCGACATTGTGACCGGTCGGCTCGAACCGCAATGTCTCGTCGACCACGCGTGGCAGCAATGACCGGTCCCGCACCACTTCCCGACGCTGCTCGGGGTGCTCTGCGAGCACCTTCGCGAGCCAACCGATGAGCCGCCCGGTGGTCTCATTGCCCGCGCCCGCGACGACCTGCGTGTAGTGCAGGATTTCCCTGCGGGTGAGCTTGCGCGTCACGCCGTTCTCATCGGTGAACTCGACGTTGAGTAGCGCGGTCATCAGATCGTCGGAGGGGTTCTTGGCGCGCCAGTCGACGTAATCGGCGTAGATGCTGCCGTCGGCGATCTTGTCCGCCCGCACCACCTTCATCGGTGAGCCGGGCTTGGTGCGCAGGCTGGCGTCGTTGGCATCGCGGACCGATACCTGCTCCGATTCGGGGATGCCGAGCAGCATCCCGATGACCCGCATAGGCATCATCGACGCCAGTTCGGCGATGATGTCGAACCGGTCGGCACCCACCAGCGGGTTCAGGCAGTTGACGCAGTATCGCCGGATCTGGTCCTCGATTTCGGCCATCCGTCGCGGGGTGAACACCCGCGACATGAGGCCGCGCAGCATCGTGTGGACCGGCGGATCCTCCATCATCATCACGCCTTTGGGCATGTCGAACTCCGACTGGATGAGTTCGAGGATGTCGCCTCGGCTGTTGGAGAAGGTCTGCCAGTCGAGCAGCGCCCGTTCGACGTCCCCGTGTCGGGACAGCGCCCAGAAGTCGTAATGCTCGTTGTGGTAGAGCGGCGCTTCGTCCCGCAGCCGCGCGTACGTGGGGTACGGGTCGGCGACGATGTCCACCCGGTACGGGTCGTAATAGACAGCAGGGTCGTCGATGACGGTCATCGTCTCTCCCCTATTTCAGACAGCTGCCGGCGTCGACGGGCAGCGGAACGCCTGTGATGTAACGGGATTCGTCCGAGGCGAGGAACAGCACCGCGTTGCTGATGTCCTCGGCCTCGACCCACGGGATCGGCAGCATGTGGAACGTCTGACAGATCGGCGCGAGGTCGTCGGGCCCAGGCTTTTCCAGGTCGGGGCGAAACATCCGATACGTCTTTTCGTTCATCAGCAGCGGCGTGTTGACGTGGGTGGGATGGACCGAGTTCACCCGAATCGAGTGCTGGCCGAGCTCGACGGCGAACGTCCGCATCAGGCCGACCACACCGTGTTTGGCGGCGGTGTAGTGCCCGGTGTGCGGATAGGCCTTCAGACCGGCAACCGAGCTCGTCAACACAATGGATCCGCCGCGCCCGCCGGCCAGCAGGTGCGGGACGCCGGCCTTCACCGACTTCCACACCCCGGCGAGGTTGACGTCGATCATCTCCCGCCAGGTTTCTTCGGCGAGCTTGTGCAGTTTCGTGCCGACGGTTCCGATACCGGCGTTCGCGATGACGATGTCGAGACGGCCCAGTTGCTCGACGCCATCGTCGACGGCCGCCTTGAGGGCGTCGAAGTCACAGACGTCGACCTGCGCGGTGACGATCCGCCGATCGAGGTTCTTGACCATGTCGGCGGTTTCGGCGAGGTCCTGCGGAGTGGACCCTTCCGCCGGCGAACCCTCGAACGCCCGGCACACGTCGACGGCGATGATGTCGGCGCCCTCCTGTGCCAACCGCACCGCGTGGCTGCGGCCCTGGCCCCGTGCCGCGCCGGTGACGAATGCGACCTTTCCCTCTACCCGACCAGCCATCGCCGCCGCTCCCCTCACTTGTTTGGGCGATCGCCCAACATCTAGGCTGGCGCCATGTCTAGCAGCCCGGTCGGCGACCGGTCAAGGGGTGGCCGCGAGTCGGCGACTCGATCGGCGCTGATCGAGGCGACCGCCCAGGTCATGCTGGAAGAGGGTTACGCTGCGGCCACCTCCCGGCGGGTCGCGGCCAAGGCGGGCGTGAAGCCCGCGCTCGTGCACTATTACTTCCCGAGCATGGACGATCTGTTCCTTGCGGTGCTGCGGGAAGGTGCGGAGGCCAACCTGGCGCGCCAGCGTGAGGCGGTGGCCGCCCACGAACCCCTTCACGCGTTATGGCGGCTCAACAGCACCCACGGCGCGCGGTTGTTCATGGAGTTCATGGCCCTGGCCAACCACCGCAAGGCCATCCGCAGTGAGATCGCCGCATACGCCGAGCGTTTCGGCATCGTCGAAGAGGACGTCGTGGCGGAGGCGATGAAGGCGCACGGCGCAGACGTGGAGGCATTCCCCCCGATAGTGATGTCTATGATCGTCACGAGCCTCGCCCGGATCGTGCTGCTCGAACGGGGCCTCGGCATTACCCGGGGTCACGCCGAGGCCGAAGCATTCATCGAGCGCTACCTGGATCGCTTCGAAACCAAGTCATTGTGACCTGGGCCACAGCGCCGACGCGGTGGTGACCAGCAGCACGATGACTTGAGTTAACCTGGGGCTCAGTGAGAACTTATACGGGCTAAGTTACGCACAGCGCATGCACAGCGATGAATACGACTTGAGGGCGGATATGGGTTGCACCGGGCGGGGACGGTAGATGTTCCGACTTGCTAGAAAGGTCTGGCTCCCGATCGTCATCATCGTCGTGGTGACCATCGCCGGGTTCACCGTCAGCCGCATCCGCACCTTTTTCGGTGCCGAGGGCATCATCGTCACCCCCCGGGTGTTCGCCGACGATCCCGAGCCGTTCGACCCGAAAGTCATCAAGTACGAGATTTTCGGGACGGGCTCGTATGCGGACATCAACTATCTGGATCTCGATGCGAGACCGCAACGAATCGACGGCGCGTCGCTGCCGTGGTCGCTGACGTTGCAGACCACGGCGCCGTCGGCGGCGCCCAACATCGTCGCCCAGGGCGACGGCACCAGCATCACGTGCCGGATCACCGTCGATGACGAAGTCAAAGACGAAAGAACCTCCACCGGCGTGAGCGCCCAAACCTTCTGCTTTGTGAAGTCCGCATGAGCACCCCGACGAACGAGACTCCCACGGACGCCTTCCCGCCCGTCCGGCACGCCAAGCGACCGTTCATCCCGCGCACCATCCGGCTGTTCGCGATCCCGATCATCATCGGCTGGGTTGTGCTAATCGCAATAGTCAATGTGACTGTGCCGCAATTGGAGACGGTCGGCCAGATGCGCGCCGTCTCGATGAGCCCGGACTCCGCGCCGTCGATGATCGCGATGAAACGCGTCGGCAAGGTCTTCGAGGAGTACGACTCCGACAGCTCGGCGATGATCGTGCTCGAGGGCGAGCAGCCCCTCGGGGAGGATACCCGCGCCTTCTACGACCAGATGATCGACAAGCTCGAGGCCGACACGAAGCACGTCCAGAGCGTTCAGGACTTCTGGAGTGATCCGCTGACCGCGTCCGGCGCGCAGAGCAGCGACGGCAAGGCCGCCTACGTCCAGGTCTACCTGTCGGGTAACCAGGGTGAGGCGCTGGCCAACGAGTCGGTCGAAGCGGTGCAGGAGATCGTCGCCGGGATGGAGCCGCCACCGGGTGTGAAGGCCTTCGTGACCGGTCCGGCGGCGCTCGCGGCCGACCAGCACATCGCCGGCGACCGCAGCATGCGGATGATCGAAGCGCTCACGTTCACCGTGATCATCGTGATGCTGCTACTGGTCTACCGGTCGATCATCACGGTGGTGCTGACGCTCGTGATGGTCGTGCTGCAGTTGTCCGCCGCCCGCGGCGTGGTGGCGTTCCTCGGGTACCACGAGATCATCGGGCTCTCGACGTTCGCCACCAACCTCCTCGTCACATTGGCGATCGCCGCAGGAACCGACTATGCGATCTTCTTGACGGGCCGCTATCAGGAGGCCCGCGGCGCCGGGGAGGATCGAGAGTCCTCCTACTACACGATGTTCCACGGGACCGCGCACGTGGTGCTCGGCTCCGGTCTGACGATCGCGGGCGCGTTGTTCTGCCTGAGCTTCACCCGGCTGCCCTACTTCCAGACCATGGGTGTACCGCTGGCCATCGGCATGGTCACATCGGTTCTCGCGGCGCTGACGCTCGGGCCCGCGATCATCAGCATCGCAAGCAGATTCGGCAAAGTGCTCGAGCCAAAGCGGGCGATGCGCGTGCGTGGCTGGCGCAAGATCGGTGCGGCGGTTGTGCGCTGGCCCGGACCGATCCTGGTCGCGACGGTCGCGCTGTCTCTGGTGGGTCTGCTCGCCCTGCCCGGCTATCGCACCAACTACAACGACCGGAACTACCTGCCCCCCGACCTGCCCGCCAACCAGGGTTACGCAGCCGCGGACCGGCACTTTTCGCCGGCCCGGATGAACCCGGAACTGCTGATGATCGAAACCGATCACGACCTGCGCAATTCAGCGGACTTCCTGGTGATCGACAAGATCGCCAAAGCGGTGTTCCGGGTACCGGGGATCTCCCGGGTGCAGGCCATCACCCGGCCTGACGGTAAGCCGATCGAGCACACCTCGATTCCGTTCCAGATCAGCATGCAGGGCACCACCCAGCAGATGAACCAGAAGTACCTGCAGGACCGGATGGCCGACATGCTCGTGCAGGCCGACGAGATGTCCAAGACCATCGAGAACATGGAGCGGATGTCGGCGCTCACCGAGGAGATGGCGGCCACCACGCACAGCATGGTCACCAAGATGAAGGACATGACTGTCGATGTGGCCGAATTGCGGGACCACATCGCCAATTTCGACGATTTCTTCCGGCCGATCCGCAACTACTTCTACTGGGAACCGCACTGCTTCAACATCCCGATCTGCTGGGCGTTCCGGTCGGTCTTCGACACCCTCGACGGCATCAACACGATGACCGACGACATCGAGAACCTCCTGCCCGACATGGAACGGCTGGACAAGTTGATGCCGCAGATGGTCACGCTGATGCCGCCGATGATCGACACCATGAAGACGATGCGCCAGATGATGTTGACCATGTACTCCTCGCAGAAGGGCCTGCAGGATCAGATGGCCGCGATGCAGGAGAACTCGACCGCCATGGGCGACGCGTTCGACGCATCGATGAACGACGACTCCTTCTATCTGCCGCCCGAAGTCTTCGACAACGAAGAGTTCAAGAAGGGGATGGAGAACTTCATTTCGCCGGACGGCAAGTCGGTGCGCTTCATCATCGCCCACGACGGCGATCCGATGACACCGGAAGGCATCGCGAGGATCGACGCGATCAAAAAGGCCGCCAAGGAAGCCATCAAGGGCACACCGCTGGAGGGCTCGACGATCTACCTCGCCGGCACCGCCGCCGTCTACAAGGACATGTCCGACGGCAACAACTACGACCTGATGATCGCGGCGATCCTGGCGCTGGCGTTGATCTTCACGATCATGCTCATCCTGACCCGGGCCGTGGTCGCTGCCGCGGTCATCGTCGGCACCGTGGTGATCTCGCTGGCAGCCTCGTTCGGCTTGTCGATTCTGATTTGGCAGCACATCCTCGGTATCGAACTGCACTGGATGGTGATGGCGATGGCGGTCATCATCCTGTTGGCGGTCGGCGCCGACTACAACCTGCTACTGGTGTCACGCCTCAAAGAGGAACTGCATGCGGGGGTCAGGACCGGCATCATCCGTGCGATGGGCGGCAGCGGTTCCGTCGTGACATCGGCCGGCCTGGTGTTCGCGTTCACCATGATGTCGATGGCGGTCAGCGAACTCACAGTAATCGGACAAGTCGGAACCACCATCGGACTGGGCCTGTTGTTCGATACTCTTGTCATCCGGGCATTCATGACGCCGTCCATCGCGGCGCTCATGGGTAAGTGGTTCTGGTGGCCACAGCGGGTACGAGAACGGCCGGTGCCCGTACCGTGGCCCAGAACCAGAGAACTGACGCCGTCCGGTCCAGAAGGAGCCCAGTCATGAAGAGACTGATCGTCGGAGTTGCCACCGCAGCGGCGGCGTTGATGTTGGCGGTGCCCGCACAGGCGGACCCAGACACCGACTTCACCAACGAGCTGCACACCTACGGCATCTACGGGCAAAAGGACTACAACGCCTGGATGGGCAAGATCACCTGTAAGCGGCAGCGCAAGGGGCTCGACAAGGATGCGTTCGCGTCGGCAAACTTCGTCCGCGACCAATTGCCGCGGAGTCAGAACAGCACGGAGCAGAGTTGGAAGTTCCTGGCTGGGGCACTGCGCTTCTACTGCCCTGACCTGCTGCCGATCTTGGACCAAGCACGCGATCAAGGAGTTGTGCAGTGATTCGTAAAGCGACCATCGCGTTGGCCACCTTCGGCTGCGCGGCGATGATCTTCCCGGGCGCCGCGGCCGCAGACGCCACCGACGACTACCCGATCCCGAACCGGATCATGAGGACCACCTGCACGGTCGACCAGTACATGGCGGCCGTTCGCGATCAGGACCCGTTCTACTACGAGCGGTACATGATCGATTACAAGAACAGGCCGCTCGATGTCCAGAAGGGCGCCCGCGACCGGATCTACTGGTTCTTCTCGTTGGACTACGCGGGCCGGCGTCAGTACTCGGAGAACACCGCCACGAATGTTTTCTACGAGCAGATGGCGACCCGGTGGGGGAACTGGGCCAAGCTGTTCTTCAACAACAAGGGCGTCGTCGCGCATGCAACCGAGGTGTGCATGAACTACCCGCCGAGCCAGCCCGAAGTCTGGAACTGGTAGCCGCACTCAACGCCGACTCAGGCCAGCCCGCCGAACAGCCGGGCTCTGTTCGCCTGGATTGGTTAACCAAGCTGAGTAGTTCGCTGGCGAGACGGATTCGACTACCGGTTCGACGCTGCGATCTGGTAGGACTAAGGCAGTCCTAACAACCACGGGAGGAGCTCCGCCGAGGTGAATTCCTGGTGAGCGCTCCGACCATGCAATCGAGCGAACAGAGCGGGCATTCCCGTCGGTCCCCAGTGGCCAAGTGGATCCGGCGATTGGCCATTCCGATCATCGTCGGCTGGGTCGCGCTCATCGCGGTGCTGAATGTGACCGTGCCGCAACTGGAAGTTGTCGGCCAGATGCAGTCGGTATCCATGAGCCCGTCTGAGGCGCCGTCGGTGATCGCGATGAAGCGCGTCGGCGAGGTATTCGAGGAATTCAAGTCCGACAGCGCAGCGATGATCGTTCTCGAGGGCCAACAGCCGCTGGGTGACGATGCGCGCCGGTACTACAACCATCTGATCGACAGGCTCGAAGCCGACGACGCGCACGTCGAGCACATTCAGGATTTCTGGGGCGACCCGCTGACCGAAGCCGCGGCTGTGAGCGCCGACGGCAAGGCGGTTTACGTCCAGGCGTATCTGGCCGGCAACATGGGCGAGGCGCTGGCCAACGAGTCGGTGGAGGCCGTCAAGAAGATCGTCGACGGCCTTCCGCCGCCGCCCGGTGTGCAGGTGTACGTGACCGGCGGGTCGGCTCTGCTGGCCGACCAGCAGATCGCCAGCGACCGCAGCGTGCGGATCATCGAATTCGTCACGTTCGCGGTCATCATCACGATGCTGCTGCTGGTCTACCGGTCGATCGGCACCATGCTCATCACGCTGGTGATGGTCTTTCTGGCGCTGGCGGCAACTCGCGGTGCGGTTGCGTTCCTGGGCTATCACGAGCTGATCGGCTTGTCGACGTTCGCGACCAACCTTCTCGTCACGCTCGCGATCGCGGCATCGACCGACTATGCGATCTTCCTCATCGGGCGTTATCAGGAGGCGCGCACGATAGGTGAAGACCGTGAGCAGGCCTTCCACACAATGTTCCGCGGCACCGCTCACGTGGTGCTGGGTTCGGGCATGACGATCGCCGGCGCGACCTTCTGTCTCTCGTTCACCCGCCTGCCCTACTTCCAGTCGCTGGGTGTTCCGCTGGCGGTCGGGATGACGATCGCGGTGTTGGTCGCCTTGACATTGGGGCCGGCGATCATCACCGTCGCGAGCCGGTTCGGGCTGGTGGAGCCCAAGCGGGCCATGCGCATTCGCGGTTGGCGGAAAATCGGTGCCGCCATCGTCCGCTGGCCGGGACCGGTCCTGATGGCGACGGTTGCCCTGTCCCTCGTCGGCCTGCTGGCGCTGCCGGGCTACCAGCCGAACTACAACGATCGGCTGTATCTGCCTCCGGACTTACCCGCGAACCAGGGCTTCGCAGCGGCCGAACGACACTTCTCCCCCGCCACGATGAATCCCGAGTTGATGCTCATCGAAACCGACCACGACCTTCGCAACTCGGCGGACTTCCTGGTGATCGACAAGATCGCAAAGGCGATCTTCCGGGTGCCGGGCATTTCACGGGTCCAGGCGATCACCCGCCCCAACGGCAAACCCATTGAGTTCAGCACGATCCCGGCGCAGCTCAGCCTCAGCGGTGTCAACCAGGACTTGAACCGCAAGTACTCGCAGGACCGGATGGCCGACATGCTGGTTCAGGCCGAAGAGATGCAGACCAACATCGACACGATGACCAGAATGATGGCGTTGATGGGCGAGATGAACGCCACAACGCACAGCATGGTCGAGAAGACCCGAACCATGACCGCCCATGTTGTCGAGTTACGGGACCACATCGCCGATCTCGACGACTTTTTGCGCCCGATCCGCAATTACTTCTACTGGGAACCGCACTGCTTCAACATCCCGGTCTGCTCCTCCATGCGGTCGATCTTCGACACGATCGACGGCATGAACCTGATGACCGACAACATCCAGGCACTGCTACCGGACTTGGAGCGGCTCGATGCGCTGATGCCGCAACTGCAGGCGCTGCTGCCCGAGCAGATCGAGTCGATGAAGACGATGCGCACCATGATGCTCACCATGCACTCGAGCCAGGCCGGGATGCAGGACCAGCAGGCTGCGTTGGGCGAGAACCAGGCCGAGATGGGCGACGCGTTCAACGAGGCGTGGAACGACGACACGTTCTATCTGCCGCCGGAGATCTTCGACAACGAAGAGTTCAAGAAGGGGATGGAGAACTTCATCTCGCCGGACGGTCATGCGGTGCGGATGATCATCCAGCACGAGGGCGACCCGCTCAGCGCCGACGGCATCAAACGGATCGACGCGATCAAACTCGCCGCCAAGGAGGCCATCAAAGGCACACCCTGGGAAGGGTCGACGATCTACCTCGGCGGAACCGCTGCGTCGTTCAAGGACATGCAGGAAGGCAACAGCTACGACCTGATGATCGCGGCGATCCTCGCGCTCGCGCTGATCTTCACGATCATGCTGATCATCACACGCAGCCTCGTCGCGGCCGCCGTGATCGTCGGCACCGTGGTGCTGTCCCTCGGCGCGTCCTTCGGCCTGTCGATCCTGGTGTGGCAACACATCCTCGGCATCGAACTGCAGTTCATGGTCATGGCCATGGCCGTGATCATCCTGTTGGCGGTCGGCGCGGACTACAACCTGCTGCTGGTCGCGCGGTTGAAAGAAGAGTTGCCGGCAGGCATCAACACGGCCATCATCCGCGCGATGGGCGGCAGCGGATCAGTGGTGACAGCGGCTGGCCTGGTCTTCGCGTTCACGATGATCTCGATGTCGGTCAGTGCGCTCACGGTGGTGGCGCAGGTCGGGACGACGATCGGCATGGGCCTGCTGTTCGACACCCTGGTGATCCGCGCGTTCATGACACCGTCGATCGCCGCGCTTCTCGGCCGCTGGTTCTGGTGGCCGCAGCGGGTCCGGCCCCGGCCCAAGCCTGTGCCGTGGCCCGCGCCAGCGCAGCCGACGCGGTAAAGCAGCCCAGCATCGTCCACCCCAGCCCTGGAGTGAGGCCGTTCTTGGCCAGGAGCACCAGCGCCACGCCCGCCACCATTGTCAGCACACCGGCGATGGTCGAGCGCGTACCCGTCGCCCGAACGGGTGCGTCCCACCACGGAAGGCGGCGATGCTCGAGCGGCGAGAGCAACCGGAACATCGCGAACATGACGACGGCGAACACGACCGCCCGCAGTGCGAGCAGACTCCAAAAGCCCGCTGCGCCAACGTCGTACGCGTCGAGTCCCACCACGTGCAGGGAGAACGCGGCGATGGCGATCGCCACGATGTGCCAGAGGTACAGCGTCATCGCTCCCCCGTTGCCGATCGCGACGACATACCAGACCCGCGGTCGCTCGGCCCACCGTCGGATCGCGCCCGCGCAGGCGATGAAGACGCACGACATCCAGGTGCAGTGCAACGCCAGCAGCAGCGTGGGCGGCGACACGTTCGAAAGGTTCTCGGTGCCGGTGACGATCAGCGAGATCTCGTACGGTCCGACCATCGCCAGCACTGTCTGCGCGGTGAGCGCGACAGCGGCGACGACGAGCGCCGCGCGCGGCCTGATCAATCGGCGCGCGTAACCGACGCCGAAGGCGACCGGGATCAGCCAGACGACGACAAAGTTCGCGACACCCGCCATCGGGGTTCCGACGGAGATCCGGATCGCGTCCACCGCTGCGGCGGCGATCAGCAGGCAGCCGACGACCCCCGCGACGGCCCGGCCGGTCGACAGGCGGGTCAAGGCCGGCACGAACCCGAGCACGACGAGGTAGACCCCAAGAAACCACAGCAGTGCGACGGATTCGCGGCCGAGGTCCGCGGCGGATTCGGCGCCGAGCGTCCACCGCACCGCGAGCAGTCCGACCGACCAGGCCGCGAGGTACCAGAAGACCGGTCGGCACAGCCGCTGCGCGCGGGCGAACAGCCAGGTGCCCCACGATTTGCCCGCGTGCCAGCCGTATGCGCCCGCGGCGCCGCCGGCCAGGAAGAACAGGGGCATGACCTGCACGAGCCATGTGACCGGGGCGAGCTCGGGAATCTCACCGAGGATGTTTCCGATTCTGACGCCGCCGGCGTCGATGGTTGCCAGCAGCAGCGCGCAATGGCCGAACATGACGACGACGAGCGCGGCCAAGCGGGCGACGTCCACGGCGCGGTCGCGGTCCGGCGGCGTGTCGGCGGCGAGTTTGTCGGCTTCGGACATGGACCTGGTGATCGGCATGCAATCAGGATGCCCGCAGATGCGGCCGGCGGGCTTGAGTAGTACTACGCGAAGCCCGCACGGCGGGTGTCACGCCCGGCGCGGACCGCGACCAGACCGCCGCTGATGACCAGAGCCATGCCGAGATAAGTGAAAATGGTTGGCGCGTAGTGCCAGACGGCCCAGTCGATCACCGCGGTGAACACGATGACCGAGTAGATGAACGGCCCGACCTTCTCGGCGGATGCATATCGGTATGCCATCACGATGAGGATCTGCGAGGCCAACTGCGCGAATCCGAGCCCGATCAGCCACGGCCATACCTCGGCTTCAAGGGGATGCCAGTCGACAGCGGCGATGGGAACCGCCATCAGCGTCGACAGCAGAAAGTAGTAGAACAGCACGCGGGTGATCGGCTCGGTCGCGCCGAGCCAGCGCACCGACATCATTGCCACCGCCAGGCAGCCGGCCCCTGCCAGCGCCATCAGCTCCCCCATACTGAAACTGTGACGCTGAGGTTGCAGCACGAGCACCACGCCGGCGAAGCCCACCGCGGCGCCGATCCACGTCTCTCTCGAAGTTCGTTGCCGGGTAACGGCGGCCGCGATCAGGGGCATCCACAGCGGGGCGCTGTAGGTCAGCGTCGTCGCGTTGGCCAGCGGTATCTGCGTGATCGCGAAGAACAGCGCGTACCAGCAGGCGGTGCCGGCGGCGGCGCGCAGCAGGTGCAGGCCGAACCGGTTGGTGCGCAGCGATCCCCAGCCCTGCCGGTGCGCCACGGGCAGCATGAACATCAGGCAGATCAGGTTCTGGAACAGCAGAAGAACGCCGGTAGAGGTGTATTGGCCGGAGGCCTTCGCGATCGTCCCGACCAGCGCGACACAGAAGAAGGCAGCGGTGGTCAGGGCCGCGCCCAGGATGAGGTTTTCCGCCCGATACCCGGTTGCGGTGATCGTCATCGACGCCGGGACATACGGGCAGTCTCGCGCTCGAAGACGTTGTTGAGGGCGCGGGGGGCGATGAGATCGAGGGCTCGCAACGCGAGGGCCTTGCGCGGGGCGATGCGGATGGGGCGGTTGCGTGCAGCGGTGACCATCCAGTCGGCGGCCTCATCGACCGATAGCGCTGCAAGCCCGGCGTAGGCCCGGGTGGGGGCGATCATCGGGGTGGCGACAAGGGGGTAATACACAGTCGTCGAATGCACACCGCGGTGGCGCCATTCGGTGTCGATCACGCGGCTGACGGCGCTCAGTGCGGCCTTCGAGGCGTTATAGGGTGCGAACAGGGGCGAGGATTCCGGCAGCACGCGCCAGCTGGCGATGTTGATGATGTGGCCGTCACCGCGCTCGATCATTCCCGGCGCCAACCCTCGGATAAGTCGCAGGGGCGCATAGTAATTGAGTTGCATGACGCGTTCGATGTCGTGCCAGCGGTCGAGTGATTCGGCCAACGGCCGGCGAATCGACCGGGCGGCGTTGTTGATGAGTATGTCGATCGGTCCTACCGTGTCGACCAACTCGTCGACGGCATCGAGGTCCGCGAGGTTGGTCGCGACGGCGGTTGCGGATCCGCCAGCAGCGGTGATGCGTTCCACCAAGGCTTCCAACAGATGCCCGCGTCGGGCGACAACGACGAGGACGGCCCCTTCGGTGGCCAACTTGTGCGCGGCGAGTTCGCCGATGCCGGACGAGGCGCCGGTGAGCAGGATGCGCTTACCGCGCAGATCGATCGATGTGCGCGAGCGCTTGTGCGGAAGAGGCCGCATCCCGGCAAGGCGCATGGAACGTTTCACACCGGACAGCAAGGCCGGTCCGCGTGCCGACCGGCCCGGGGCGATCAGGTCGTTCACCATGGGTCGACTCCCCGGCCGCAGCGGCATGCCGACCAGCGCGGCACTTAGCAAAGTTACCTTAAGGAGCGTCAATAAGTGCGCCACCGCCAGATCCCGACTGCGAGGGCAATCGGCTAACGGCCGCAACCTCTGGTGTCGAGCAGCGAGCACCCCAGAATGGGGCCTCGATTATCGGGCGGCGGGTTCGGCCCATCCCAGATCGTCAACGAGACGTTTCCCTGACCCCAGTTGACGGTGTAATACGTGTGGCACACGTTCCAGTCCCAGTTCGGTGGGCCCGGCGAAACGAACGGACCGCCCGGGCCGCCCCGGGGGTCGTCACCCGGGCACCAGGTGTAGGGGCCGGAGGGTGGCGCGGCCTCGGCGGTACCGATCCCGAGTCCGATGCCGGCCGCACCCAAGGCACCGAGCGCCAACGCAGTTGCTGCAGATCGCGCGGCTCGATTCATGATGAACACCTCTCGTCCGGTTGTGGACGTCGCTGATGCGATCAGTAAACGCCGTGAGGGTGCCTACCGGTCCCAACATTGACGCTCGCTCTCGGGAAAGCGATCGATTCCGTTGCGCTACAGCAGTTGGCTCACAATTCGGAGAGAACGAAGTAGCGTAGGCGGTAGGTGAAGGAACACGGATCGCTCGGAGGGGGCAGCCAATGGCAGATCGGGAGGGCGGCCAGTGGAACGTCGCTGCGAAGGAGAACGAGGTTTACCTCGAGCGCGCCTCCAAAGATGGCGAGCGGTTGTTCGACGATTCGCTGGCCCCGCACGAAGCGCGTGAACTCGCCCGACTGCTGACGAAATTCGCGGACAGGCTCGATGAGTCCGGCGGCCGAGGCGAGTCCAGTGAGGACGACAACGACGACGACGACTCCGATGACAACGACGACGACAACAACGACGACTCCGATGATTCGGACGAGTCCGATGAGTCCGGTGAGTCCGGTGAGTCCGATGACAGCCGCCGATCGTCGGACTAGATTCCGTGCGCCACATCGCCGTGATCAACGCAGCCGCACGCTCCCATGGTCCTACGGTGTGAATTGAATCCTGTTGGTTTGAAATGATTCTCGGGCATGCACCAATGAACGGCACCGCTCCAACGAGGCGAGCAACAGCGAAAGACGTACCGATCGTTATCGAACGTCGCACCCATCGTTATGAGAAACACCGCGAATTTCGCGCAGTCGTGGACCGCTTCGTTGCACGATTGGGCTTCAGGCACTGCGATGCAGGGGACGTCGCAGCGCGTTGAACAGTTGGACACGGCTGCCATGGGGAGGAACACATGCGCCAACCAACGACCGCACTCGGTGTTGCGGTGATCTGCATCCTGGTCGCCGGATGCGCCAACTCCGTCGGCAATGCCCAGTCGCCGACAACCACCCGTTCGTTGATTCCGCGTCCGCTCGTCGAGCGTGAGTTGGTCGAGCTGCTGCTCACTCCCGAGCAGGTGAACGCCGCGATGGGTGCGACGGAGATGGCTGTGACCAGTACCCAGACCGCCATGTCCGACAACAGCGCCACCATGGCGCCTCCGGAGTGCCTCGCCATCGACGGCGCGGCAGAGGCCCCGGTCTACGCCAACAGCGGCTTCAGCGCCGAACGCGATCAGAGTTTCAACGACGGCAATGACTTCGCGCACTACGTCAAGCAGGCTGTCGTGCTGTTTCCGCTCGTGGACAAGGCCCGGGCCTTCTTCGACGCGTCCGCCCAGCAGTGGCCGGCGTGCCACGAGTACAGCCACCTCCAGAGCGGTTCAAAATGGTCCGCCGGGCCGATCACGAACGCTGACGAGGTGCTCAGCACCATCGCAACCCAGCACGACGCCGCTGCCCCGGGGTGGGCCTGCGGACGCGCACTGGCGCTCAGAAACAACGTCATCATCGATGTCAACACGTGTAGCGCCAACCCCGCTGACTCGGCGGTCAGGATTGCCAAGCAGATCGGCGAGAACGTAACGGCGCGGTGGTGACAACGTCCGCTGACTTCTTGCCGCAGACGGTGTCCGGACACGACCGGGGATCGCTTCGCGACGAGGCTGAACGCTAAGGTATCGTTCCCTCGCGTCCGTCGAGATGTTTCGGGCGGCAAAACGGGCTGTGGCGCAGTTTGGTAGCGCACTACACTGGGGGTGTAGGGGTCGCAGGTTCAAATCCTGTCAGCCCGACCAAGTGGGATAGCGCAATTAGGGGTCGCGGAGGCGGCGGTACTCGGACGCGCAGTTGATCGAGGCGGTTCGGGCGTCGCACTCCTGGCGCCGGGTCTTGCGAAACCTTGGTCTTTCGGCCACCTCGTCGGCTGCCATGCGTTCGGTCCGATTGCACGCCGACCGACTGGGACTCGACTACAGCCATTTCACCGGCCAGCGACGCTGGACAGACGAACAGTTGGTCACGGCGATTGCATCCGCCAAAAGTTGGACACAAGTTGCGGAACTGCTCGGACTGGTGGGCGGGTCCAGCACGCCGACGATACGGGGCCACGCCGTGCGGCTCGGCCTCGACACTGCGCACCTCACGCCAACGAGGAAGGTGCAGCCGCCAATCGAAGATCTGCGGCCGCAACAAGTCAACCTGGCCCGGGCAGGCTCCCTGTTGGCCGCGGCATGGTTCGAGCTCTGTGGCAGCGCCGTGTCTTGGCCGCTAGAACCGTGTCGCTATGACTTACTCGTGTGGCTGGGAGACACGGCCGAACGAATTCAGGTCAAGACAACCACAGTGAAGCAAGGGGCATCGTGGGCCGTGTGGATCTCCAACACGGGAAAGGAGCGCACGACCTACGATCCGGCCGAGATCGATCGTTTCTTCATCATTGACGGTGACTTCAACTACTACCTCATACCGGTGGTCGCTCTCGGAGGGCTTACTACGATCCAGTTGTCCGCGTATCGCAGCTATCGGCTCGCGCGGTACTCGCCGACTACCGCAATCACTGACTGACGACGGTGACCGACTCGGCGGCCCCTGCCGGTACCGGCTGCGGTCCCCGCCGATACCGCCACGCCACGTAAAGCGCCGTGGCCCAAGCGATGACGATCAGGCTGTAAACCGCGGTCGACCACGGCCAGTGAATACCGAAGTAGTGCACCAGCTTCTGGCTGTTGGTCAACACGATGACGCCGCCGACGGCAGTGCCCAGCAACGCCGGCCTGATCCGGCTGACCAGCCAGGCCGCGAACGGCGCCGCGATGACCCCGCCGACGGCGAGGCCGAGGACCACGGGCAGGTTCTGGACGAACTCTTCGCGCAGACCGATGCCGAACCCCACCGAGGCCGACGCCGCCACCAGGAATTCCGAGGCGCTCACCGAACCGATCACCGTACGCGGCGCCGTTTTGCCCCGCGACAGCAGCGTGCTCGTCGTCACCGGGCCCCACCCGCCGCCACCGGACGCGTCGATGAACCCGCCGAACAAGCCCAGCGGACTGAGGAACTTCGCCGAATGCGGCGTCTCACCGTGGCGCAGCACCGGAGGGTGACGCAGCGAGAATCGCAGCAGCACGTAGGTCCCGATCACCACCAGGATGCCCGCCATCAGCGGGGCCGCGTGCTCGGTCGACAAAGAGGACAGCACTGTCGCGCCGGCGAACGCGCCGATGGCCCCGGGCACGCCGAGCTTCAGCACGATCGGCCAGTCGATGTTCTTGAACCGCCAATGCGACAACCCGGAGGCCAACGTGGTGCCGACCTCGGCCAGGTGCACCGCGGCGCTGGCCTGGGCCGCGCCGAGACCGCTGAGCACCAGCAGCGTCGAGGCGGTGACGCCGAAAGCCATGCCCAGGGCACCGTCGACCAATTGGGCGCCGACCCCGACGAGCGTGAAGATGAGGAGCGAACGCATACGTTCGGCTGCTTTCAGAAGTGGTCACCGGGCTGAGGGCGACCAGACGGACAGTGGGCGCGGGATCAGGTGCGCGCGCGACACCACTCGTCGAAGGCGATGACCCGCCGCGACGGCCAGAACGGCTCCAGCGCGCAGAGGGCAGACGGCGCGGTGCGGAATCGGCGTTCGGCCACCCGGCTCCCCTCTCTGGTCAAGCGGTTCGGCGTAACCTTACCTAACTGGTCTAGACGGACAGCAATCGATACAGCCCGATCATTCCCACGACCAGGATCACGGCCCGCAAGGCGTTGGGCGAAAGCCGGCGTCCGTAGTGCGCGCCGAGGAAGCCACCGATCAACGAACCCGCCGCGATCAGGCCCGCCGCCGGCCAGCTGATCCGGTCGAATGCGACCACGGTGTACGCCGCCGCAGCCACCACGTTGACCACCAATGACAGCAGGTTCTTGGCGGCGTTCATCCGCTGCATGTCCTCGGGCAGCAGGGCGCCCATCGCGGCGATCAGCATGATGCCCTGCGCCGCGGTGAAGTAGCCGCCGTAGATCCCGACGGCGAACGTCGCCACGACGACCGCCGCCAACCTCGACCGCGAGACATGTTCTGCGGATTGTCCGGCCGCCTCGGCTCGCCGCCGCGCATACGCCTGGATCCGCGGACCGACCACCACCAGAACCAGCGCCAGGATCAGCAGCACGGGCACCACCCGCTCAAACACCGTCTCTGGCAGATGCAGCAGTAACCACGCCCCGATTCCGGCGCCCAGGAACGAGGCCGGGATCTGCCAGGCGAGGCGATTCCACTGACCCCGCAATTCGCGGCGGTAACCCCAGGTCCCGGACACGCCACCGGCTACCAGGCCGATGGCGTTCGACATGGTCGACGTGACCGGTGGATAGCCCAGCGCGACCAAGGTCGGAAACGTGATGAGCGTGCCGGAGCCCACGAGAGTGTTGATTGCGCCCGCTCCCAAGCCGGCCAACGCGATCAGGACCATGTCGACGACGGGCACCATGGAAGGCTAATCGCCACGACTTGTGGAGCGGCAGCGGCGCCTACCGCCGCCTAAACTCCACAAATCACCGTGAGCGGGACCCCCGCTTCTCACGCACGCGGACGTTGATGCGGATCGGGCTGCCTTCGAAGCCGAACGTCTCGCGCAGCCGTCGCTCCAGGAACCGCCGGTAGCCGGCCTCCAGGAACCCGGACGTGAACAGCACGAATGTCGGCGGTCGGGCGGTCGCCTGGGTGGCGAACAGGATCCGCGGCTGCTTGCCTCCGCGGACCGGCGGCGGGTGCGCTGCGACGACCTCTTTGAGGAACGTGTTCAGCCGCCCCGTGGACACCCGGGTGTCCCACGACTCCAGAGACTTCTCCAGCGCGGGCACCAGTTTCTGCACCGCGCGCCCGGTCTTGGCCGAGATGTTGACCCGCGGCGCCCACTGCAGTTGCACGAGTTCGCGGTCGATCTCGCGGTCCAGCTGGTAGCGACGGTCTTCGTCGACGAGATCCCACTTGTTGAAGGCCAGCACCAGCGCGCGGCCCGCCTCGATCACCATCGACAACACCCGCTGGTCCTGCTCGGTCAGCGGTTGCGATGCGTCGATCAACACGATCGCCACCTCGGCGGCGTCGATCGCACCGTGCGTGCGCACTGAGGCGTAGAACTCATGCCCGCTGGCCTGCCCGACCTTGCGGCGCAATCCCGCGGTGTCGACGAACCGCCAGAGCTTGCCTTCCATTTCGATCAGCGAGTCGACCGGGTCGACCGTGGTGCCCGCGACGTCGTGGACTACCGACCGCTCGTCACCGGCGAGCCGGTTCAGCAACGAGCTCTTGCCCACATTGGGCTTTCCCACCAACGCAACTCGACGCGGTCCGCCCCCGCCGCCGGCCGCCATCTCCGACACCGCCGGCAGCGACTCGACCACTGCGTCGAGCAGGTCGGCCACGCCGCGACCGTGCATCGCGCTGATCGGATGCGGTTCTCCGAGCCCCAACGACCACAGCGCGGCGGCGTCGGCCTCACCGCGTTCGCTGTCGACCTTGTTCGCCGCCAGGAACACCGGCTTGCCTGAGCGCTGCAGCAGTTTCGCGGCAGCGTCGTCTGCGGTGGTCGCGCCGACCACCGCGTCGACCACGAAGATGATCGCGTCCGCGGTCCGCATCGCAACCGACGCCTGCTCGGCCGCCAACTGCTGCAGGCCTTTCGCGTCGGGCTCCCAGCCTCCGGTGTCCTGCAGCACGAAGCGCCGACCGAGCCACAGCGCGTCATAGGACACCCGATCCCGGGTCACCCCCGGCACGTCCTGCACAACGGCCTCGCGGCGGCCCAGAATCCGGTTCACCAACGTCGACTTGCCGACGTTCGGGCGCCCGACGACGGCGACCACCGGCGGCGGTGCGGCCTCTTCGATCGCTTCCGCGACATCTTCTGCGCCGATCTGCCAGTCAGTTTCATCAGACCAGGTGCCGTCGTCACTCATCGCTGTGCTCCCGCTCGCTCCAACACGAGCCGCTTCAAGTGCTCGATCACCTCAGGTTGTGTCATCGCGCTGGTGTCGACCACCACCGCATCATCGGCGGGACGCAGCGGTGACACCGCCCGTGTCGAGTCCAGGTGGTCGCGCCGCTTGACGTCGGCGAGCACCGCCTCGTAGTCGTCGGCCAGGCCGGCCGCCTTGTTCTGCTCGTTGCGCCGCCGCGCACGCACTTCTGCCGACGCGGTCAGAAAGATCTTGACGTCCGCATCCGGCAGCACCACCGTGCCGATGTCGCGGCCCTCGACGACGACGCTGCCCTCCCCCGCGGCCAGCGCACGCTGCACATCGACCAGTCGGGTGCGCACCGCGGGCACCGCCGACACCGCCGAGACGGCCTTCGTCACCGCGTCACCGCGGATCTCCGTCGAAACATCTTCTCCGTCAAGGTAAGAGCAGTCCTCATCGGGGTCATATCCCACGGCCAGCTCGGCGGCCGCGGCGGTCGCGGCGACGGCATCGGCATCCGCCAGGTCGACGCCTGCGCGCAGCGCGGCCAGCGTGACGATCCGGTACATCGCACCGGTGTCGAGGTAACGCGCGCGCAGGGCGCGCGCCAATCCCCGTGACACCGTTGACTTTCCGGTTCCCGCAGGTCCGTCGACGGCGACCATCAGATCCGTCACAGGCCGACCGCCTTGTACAGCTCGCCGAGCTCCTTTTGCGTCAGCACCCGGATGCTGCCCGGCCGTTGATCGCCCAACGCAACCGTGCCGATCTCGGTCCGCACCAGTTCCTGCACCGGATAGCCGACCGCCGCGAGCATCCGTCGCACGATCCGCTTGCGGCCCTCGTGCAGGGTCACCCGCACCAGCGTCTTGCCGGGAACCTTGTCGACCACCGCGAAATCGTCGACGCGCGCCGGACCGTCGTCGAGCTCGACACCGTTTCGCAGCTCGCGGCCCAACCCACGCGGCACCGTGCCCAGCACGGTGGCCAGGTAGGTCTTGGGCACTTCGAACGACGGGTGCATCAGCCGGTGGGCCAGCTCGCCGTCGTTGGTGAGCAACATCAACCCCTCGGTGTCGGCATCGAGCCGGCCGACGTGAAACAGCTTCTTGTTACCCCGGACCCGGTGCTCGACCAGATCGCCGATGCACGGCCTACCCCGGTCGTCGGACATCGTCGAATGCATGCCCTTGGGTTTGTTGATCGCCAGGTGCACCAGCGTGTCATCGAGCGTCACCCGCGCCCCGTCGACCCGGATCACCGACACCGCCGGATCCACCCGCGTGCCCAACTCGGTGACGACGCGGTCATCGACCTCGACTCGGCCGTCCCTGATCATCTTCTCGGCGACCCGGCGCGATGCAATTCCGGCCTGCGACAGCACTTTCTGCAGCCGCACGCCGTCGGGTTCAGCCATTCGTATCGGTGTCCACGTCGAAGGACAGCGGCTGCTCGGGCGCCGGGGCACCGCTGAGTTTGATGAAACGCGGGTCCTCGTCGAGGGTTTCACTGAGGTCGTCGATCACGTCGACGTCGGGCAGCAGCGGTGCGATGTCGGGCAGATCGGCCAGCGACGACAGCCCCAACCGCTCGAGGAACAGTTCGGTGGTCGCGAACGTCACTGCGCCCGAGTCGGGATCGGTGCCCGCCTCGGTGATCAGGCCACGCGCCATCAGCGTGCGCATCACCGCGTCGACGTTGACGCCCCGCACCGCACTCACCCGGGCGCGGGTCACCGGCTGCCGGTAGGCGACCACGGCCAGTGTCTCCAGCGCCGCGCGGGTCAGCTTGGAGCGCGCGCCGTCGAGCAGCAGTCGCTCCACGTATGGCGCGTAGCGCGACCGCGTGTACATCCGCCAGCCACCGCCCGCCTCGCGCAGGTCGATGCCGCTGTCGCGGTCGGCGAACTCCTGGGCCATCGCGGCCAGTTTGGCCGCCACCCGGTACGGCGGCTGCTCGACCACCGAGGCGAGTTGTTCGACGGTCGCCGGGGTGTCGACCACCAGCAGCAGCGCCTCGAGCACCGCGCCCAGTTCCGAGTCCTCCATCTCGGGTGGCTCGGCGACGTCGATGCCCAGGCCGGCATCGGTCGCGACGCCCTCGTGGTCGAGGTCCGTCGCGGCCTCGTGGAGGTTGTCGGGGTCTTCGCTATCCATACTGATCTTCTTCCACCGCCAGGTGCTGGTTCGTCGGCCGCTCACCGGTCCACGAAATCTGCAGCACACCAAGCGGTTCAGGTTGTTCGAATGCTACCGCTCGGGCGCGGTAGAGCTCGAGCAGCGCCAGGAACCGCCCGACGATCTCGATCGGCGCCTCACAGTCGGCCACCAGATCCCGGAAGGAGGCCCACCGGCCGATCCCGCGGCTCTCCAGCAGCGCCATCAGGTTACCGATCTGCTCGGGCACCGACACCGCCGCGTGGTGCAGATGGTCAGTGCTCACCGTCGGCACCGGCCTGGGCGTGAACGCGGTCGCGGCGATCTGCGCGAAGTCCTGTGCGTCGACGCCGATCATCACTTCCGGCAGAAGTTCGGAGTAGCGGTCCTCCAGCGCTACTGAGCGCGGGTAGCTGCGCAGCGCCGCAGCCTCCAACTCGGCGAACATCTCCGCCACATGTTTGAACGCACGGTATTGAAGCAGCCGGGCGAACAGCAGGTCGCGCACCTCGAGCAGGGCGAGATCCTCTTCGTCGTGCACCTCGCCGGCGGGCAACAGCCGGGCGGCTTTCAGGTCGAGCAGCGTCGCCGCGATCACCAGGAACGCGGTGGTCTCGTCGAGTTCCATCTGGGCACCGATCGCCTTGGTGTAGGCGATGAAGTCGTCGGTCACCCGGTGCAACGCCACCTCGGTGACGTCGAGGCGGTGCGCGAAGATCAACTGCAGCAGCAGGTCGAATGGGCCCTCGAAATTGCTGAGCCGGACCTGGAATCCGGACGGCGAAGACTCGTCGGAATCCGGGTTTGCCGCTGCGCCGGTCTCCGTCAGAGGGTCATTCACGCGCCGAACCGGTCGATGACCTCGCGAGCCAACAGTCGATACCCCTGCGCGCCAGCGGATTTCGGCGCCCAGGTGGTGATCGGTTCACCGGCGACGCTGGTCTCGGGGAAACGCACGGTGCGGGTGATGACGGTGTCGAACACCAGGTCGCCGAAGCGCTCCACAACTCGGGCCATCACTTCGCGGGAGTTTACGGTGCGCGGGTCGTAGCGGGTGATCAGGATGCCGCTGATCGACAGCTTCGGGTTCAGCCTGTCGTGCACCTTGTCGACGGTGTCGGTGAGCAGCGCCAGCCCGCGCAGCGAGAAGAACTCGCACTCGGTCGGGATGATCACCCCGTCGCTGCACGCCAGGCCGTTCACGGTGAGCAGACCCAGCGAGGGCTGGCAGTCGATGAGCACGTAGTCGTAGCGGTCCAACACCGGATACAGCGCGCGGGCCAGCGACTGCTCGCGGCCAACCTCGTTCACCAGCTGGATCTCCGCTGCCGACAGGTCGATGTTGCTCGGCACCAGATCCAGGTTTTTGACCCGCGTGCTGATCAGCACGTCGTCGATCGACACCCGCGGTTCGACCAGCAGGTTGTGCACCGTGTGCTCGAGTTCGTAATGCGGCACCCCGAGCCCCGCCGACAATGCGCCCTGCGGGTCGAGGTCCACCAGCAGCACCCGGCGGCCGTATTCGGCGAGGCTGGCACCCAGGTTGATGGTCGAGGTGGTCTTGCCGACCCCGCCCTTCTGGTTGCACATCGCGATGACCTTCGCCGGCCCATGGGCTGTCTTCGGATGTGGTTCGGGAATGTTCCGCGGTGGGCGGCCGGTCAGGCCCAGCTCCACCGCCCCCGCGTCGTCGCTCATGCCCGACCGTCGCTGGTCAGGCAATTCACAGACATGGCGGGCATCCGGGCAAGTTTAACGGCAGGAACGTGCCAGGTCAGCCAGACCCGCGGGCAACTTCAGAGCCAATGGGCCGCATCGCGGCTTAGGGTGACGACATGGGTCTGAAGCAACGCATGCCACTGCTTCGGTGGTCGGTCCTGCGCATGGCAGTGGGCGCCCGCAATATCTTCACCACCGGCCAGATCGGCGACGGCCGCGAAGCGGCAGCTCGCGACTATGTGCTGGCCAACGCGCGGAAGGGTGACATCGACGACGTCATCGCCAAGATCGACCAGTACGCCTACGAAAAGTCGTTCCTGATCAACGTCGGCGACGAGAAGGGTGCAATTCTCGACGCCGCGGTCCGGCGGGCAGACCCGCGCCTGGTGCTCGAGCTCGGCACCTACTGCGGCTACGGCGCGCTACGGCTGGCCCGGGCGGCGCCCTCGGCACGGGTCTTCTCGGTGGAACTCGCCGAAGCCAACGCCGAGATCGCCCGTCGCATCTGGGCGCACGCCGGGGTCGACGACCGCGTCACCTGCGTCGTCGGCACCATCGGCGACGGCGGCCCCACCCTCGACGCGCTGGCCACCGAGTACGGCTTCGGCCCGGGCATGCTCGACGTGCTGTTCCTCGACCACGACAAGGACGCCTACCTGCCCGACCTGCAGAGCATGCTCGACCGGGACTGGCTGCACCGCGGGTCGATCGTCGTCGCCGACAACGTGAAGATCCCCGGGGCGCCGAAGTATCGCGAGTACATGCGCGGCCAGCAGGGCAAGCTGTTCGACACCGTCGAGCACAAGACGCACGCCGAGTATCAGACGCTGTTGGCCGATCTGGTCCTCGAGTCGGAGTACCTGGGCGGCTGAGGGGCGGGCTTATCGCGCCCGCGGGTGGGCGCCGGCCCACACCTCGCGCAGCGCGTTGACCGTCACCATGGTGTAGATCTGCGTGGTCGTCACCGATGCGTGACCGAGCAGTTCCTGCACGACACGGACGTCGGCCCCGCCGTCGAGCAGATGCGTGGCGAACGAGTGGCGCAGCACGTGCGGGGACACCGCGGCGGTGATGCCGGCCCGCTCGGCGGCGTCCTGCAGCACCTGCCATGCGCTCTGGCGCGACAGCCGTCCGCCCCTGGCGTTGAGGAAGATCGCGGGCGTACCCCTGCCGCGGCGCGCCAGATCGGGACGCCCGCGCACGAAATAGGCATCCAGCGCGGTGACGGCGGGTCTGCCTACCGGGACCAGCCGGTGTTTGCCGCCCTTGCCGCGGAGCAGCACCGACCGTGCGTGGGTGTCGACGTCGTCGACGTCGAGTCCGACCGCCTCGGAGATCCTGGCGCCCGTCGAGTACAGCAGTTCCAGTAGCGCCCGGTTGCGCAGCGTCAACGGGTTGTCGGCCTCGCTGTCACCGCCCGCACCCTCGAGCAGCGCCAGCACCTCGTCGATCGTCAGGCTCTTGGGCAGCCGCCTGCTCGGCGTCGGTGGTTTGACCGCCGACGCGACGTTGAGTTCGGTGAGCCCCTCGGCGGCCGCGAAGCGGTGTAGTCCGCGGACCGCGATCAGCGCGCGCGCCGCCGAAACCGCCGACAGCGGTGCGGCGCCGGCCCCGGTGTCACCGCGGCGCAGTGCGACCAGGAACTCGCTGACATCGGTTTCGGTCACTTCGGTCAGGTCGTCGATACCGCGCGCCGTCAGGTGTTCGGTGTAGCGGCGCAGGTCGCGGCGGTAGGAGCTCAACGTGTTGGCGGCCACGCCGCGTTCGATGGTCAGGTGGTCGAGATAGCCCTGCACCTGACCGTCGAGCACCGAGGCAAAGGTGGTCACGGGTGGCCCTTCCGGCGGCCGAACGCGGTCGGCCGGTCGGGCCACGGCGCGTCGACGGCCCGCAACACCACCCGATCACCGATCGCGTGCGCTGCCAAAATGCCGCCCACTGCAAGCGAATTGACGATCTCGCCCGCCAGCACCATCCGCACCGCCTCGTCGAGCGGATACCACCGCAGCGTCAAATCCGCTTCCTCGTCCTGACCTTCGGGGCGTCCTACGTCGGTGAGGCCGGTGGCCAGATACACCCGCACGCTTTCGTCGCTGAAGCCGGGCGCGGAGTCCAGGTCGACGAGCACCCGCCAGTCGGTGGCCGACAGACCGGCCTCTTCCTCGAGTTCCCGTGCGGCGGTGAGGTGGGGTGGTTCACCGCCGAGGTCGAGCAGGCCGGCGGGCAATTCCCACAGCCGCCGTCCCAGCGGGTGACGGTACTGGTGCACCAGCGCGATGTTGCGGTCGTCGTCCATCGCGAGAACGGCGACGGCGCCGTAGTGTTCGACCACCTCACGGCGGGCGGTGTGGCCGCCGGGCATGCGCACCTCGTCCGCGCGCAACGCGAAGATGTTTCCGACGTAAAGGGTTTCGGAGGAGACCGTCTCGAAGTCGTGGTCAGCCACGGGCCGCGGGCTCTTGCAGCAGGGCCCCGACTTCGTCGGCATGTTCGACGCCGTTGGGCCGCTGCCCGGAAATCTCCATGCCGGGAAGTCGCTCCTCCGCCTTGTAGTCGAGCGCTGCCCCGACGAACGCCACGAACAACGGATGCGGCCGAGTGGGCCTGCTCTTGAGTTCGGGATGCGCCTGGGTGCCGACGATGAACGGATGCACATCCGACGAGTACTCGACGAACTCGACGAGGTGACCGTCGGGCGACGTCCCGGAGAACCGCAGGCCGCTCTCGGCGATGCGGTCGCGGTAGGCATTGTTCACCTCGTAGCGGTGACGGTGACGCTCAGACACCTCAGTGGCGTCGTATGCCCGCGCCACAATCGAATCCGGCTGTAGCACAGCTGGATACGCGCCGAGGCGCATGGTGCCGCCCAGATCCGCGTCGCCGGCGACAGCGTCGCGTTGATCAGCCATGGTGGAGATCACCGGGTCGGGAGTCGCCGGGTCGAACTCAGCGGAGTTGGCCTCGCTGATGCCGACCGAGCGGGCCGCCTCGATCACGATGCACTGCAATCCCAGGCACAGGCCCAGCACCGGCAGGCCCCGCTTGCGGGCGTACTGGATCGCGCCGATCTTGCCTTCGATGCCGCGGATGCCGAAGCCGCCGGGGATCAGCACACCGTGCACGTCGGCGAGTGCGGCGGCCGCATCGCCGTCGATCTCGCAGTCGTCGGAGGCCACCCAGCGCATCTCGACCTTGGCCCGGTGTTTGAATCCGCCCGCCCGCAACGCCTCGGCCACCGAAAGGTAGGCATCCGACAAGTCGATGTACTTGCCCACCAACGCGATTCGCACCGTCTCGTGCGGTTCGTGCACCCGCTGGAGAAGATCGTTCCATTGCGTCCAATCGACGTCGCGGAACGGCAGGTTCAGTCGGCGCACAACGTACGCGTCGAGTTCCTCGCGGTGCAGCACCTTGGGGATGTCGTAGATCGACGGCGCGTCGGGGGTTGAGATGACGCCGTCGACGTCGACGTCGCACATCAGCGCGATCTTGTTCTTCAGCGGTTCGGGAACGTCACGGTCGCAGCGCAGGATCAACGCGTCCGGAGTGATACCGATGCTGCGCAGCGCCGCCACCGAATGTTGCGTCGGCTTGGTCTTCAGTTCGCCCGACGGCGCCATGTAGGGCACCAGCGAGCAGTGCAGGAAGAAACAATTCTCCCGACCGACCTCGTGACGCACCTGCCGCGCGGCCTCCAGGAAGGGCAACGATTCGATGTCGCCGACCGTGCCGCCGATCTCGGTGATCACGATGTCGGGCCGTCGACCACTCTCGTCGGGAGTCGCCGTCGCCAGGATGCGGGCCTTGATCTCGTCGGTGATGTGCGGGATCACCTGGACGGTGTCGCCGAGATACTCGCCACGGCGTTCTTTGGCGATGACCGATGAATACACCTGTCCGGTCGTGACGTTCGCCGAGCCGGACAGGTTGCGGTCGAGGAAGCGTTCGTAGTGCCCGACATCCAGATCGGTCTCGGCGCCGTCCTCGGTGACGAACACCTCGCCATGCTGGAACGGGTTCATGGTGCCGGGATCGACGTTGAGGTAGGGGTCGAGCTTCTGCATCGTCACCTGCAGGCCACGCGCGGTCAACAGCTGCCCGAGGCTCGAGGCGGTCAGCCCCTTGCCGAGTGAGGAAACGACGCCGCCCGTGACGAAGAGGTGCTTGGTGGCCGTTTGCGGGTGCTTGCGTAACGCTGGCAAGAGCAACCTCCGTGACGACGGGCAGGGCTTACATTTCTGGGCTGATTCCCAGTTTGGGGCCTGCCGACCCACGGAACCCCACCCTAACACCGACGCCGACAAGGCGTCGCTGACGCGCCGTGCGCGCGCGACGAGCCAGGCAGGGACCGGACATCATTGCGCGACGGTGACCGATGTCGAACCCGGGCCGATGCCGTACTGGCCGGGTCGGCCGCCGTTGAGCAGGTCCGCAAGCGCCAGCACCGCGGTGATGCGTCCGGACTCGCTGTCGACGTCATCGACCGTGCTCACCGCGGACTTCAGTGCGGAATCCGAGCGGGCCACAGCGACCGCCGCGGTGCCCGCCGCCGAGCCGTCGCGCCCCACCAGCACGGTGCCCGACCCGTGCGGGGCCAGGCCGCCGGCGAATCGGGCGACGGTGGCGCCCCGGTTACCGGCGTCGTCGCCCAGTGCCCCGCCGGTCACGACGAGCGCCGTGTTCGCCGCGCCCACCCGCTGGTCGCCGTAGGTGATGAAGCCGGTGTCGCGCAGGCTCGCGAGGACGGTGGCGCGTTGGGTGTCGTCGACGGCCTGCACCTTCGGGTCCCGGTTGATCAGCAGCGCGATGCCCAGCAGGTCGCCGGCCTGCGAACCCTGGTCCACCGACGCGGTGCTCAACTGTCTTCCGGCCGGCACGATCGGCGAGTTGACCACTGACAGCAGCTTCTCGGCGGCGTTGGCGTCGACGAACTGCTGGGTCAGCGCCACGGTGCCGGTGACAGTCCCGCCGGCCTGGCCGACGAGCCGCGTCACCGCGTCGATGTCGTCGTCGGCGGCATCGGGGGTACGAAACAACACCACCGACTTGTCGACCAGTGCGTCACGCACGATGCGGGGGGACATCATTGCATCGAATTCACCAGCGGCGCTGAGTTTTTCGTTGAGCGCGTTCTTCTCTTGGGTGAGCGTGTTGATCTGGTCCTGCAGCCCACGCTTGTCGTCGCGCAGCCCCGACAGCACGGTGTTCGACAGCAGTCCCGACCCCAGCGCGACGCCGATCGCAAGCGCGAGGAACACCGCCGCGAGCGAGATCGCGTGTGTGCGTAGCGAAATCATCCTAGGTGATCCAGCCCTGGACCCATAGCGAGAAGCGGTTCCAGTAGTCGACGATCCAGTCCAGCAGCACAGCGTCGACGCGCGCCACCCACAATGCGACGATCACCGCGACCAGCATTGCGAGCACCAGCAGGGCGATCGCTCCACCGGACACCCGGCTGCGGTACAGCGTGGCAACGGCTTTGGCGTCGACCAGCTTCTCGCCCACCTTCAGTCGAGTCAGGAACGTCGACGGATTGCTCTGCTGGCGCGCCCGGTCGAAGAACTCCTCGATGCTGGCCGTGTGGCCCGCGGTGACGATCAGCGACGCGCCGTGATGGTCGCACAGCAGCAACGCCAGGTCGGCCGCCGATCCCGCCGCGGGAAACGTCATCGCCCCGACCCCGAGGTCCTGGATCCGCTCCAAGCCGGCGGCGTGCCCGTCGGCGTCGGCGGGAAGCACCACCTGTGCCCCGCACCGCAGCACCTCGGCACTCATCTTGTCCGGATCGCCGACGATGAGTTGCGGCCGGTAGCCCGCCTTGCGCACCACGTCGGCGCCCGAGCCGACGCCGACCAGCACGGGTTGGTACTCCTTGATGAAGGGTTTGAGCGCCTTGAGGTCGATGGCGGCGTCGACGTCCTCGGCGACGATCACCACGTGGCGCCGGTTGAGGTCGACGTCGACGTCGGGAATGCCGATCCCGTCGATCAGCAGCGGGCTCTCACTGCGGATGAACTCGATGGTGTTGCCGGCGAACGCCTCGAGGTGCGCCACCAGGCCGCTCTTGGCCTCGTGCATCAACTCGTGGATGTCGTGATCGGTCCGCTCGGCCCCGGCCACCAGGCGACGATCCCCGCTGTACACGCCGCCTTCGTGCAATCGCACCCGCGCGCCGTCCTTGACCTTCTTGAAGACGTCCTGGCCGGTGTCGTCGATCAGCGTGATGCCGTTGGCCACCAGAACCTCGGGTCCCAGGTTCGGATAGCGCCCGGAGATCGACGGCGAGGCGTTGACGACCCCGGTGACACCCGCTTCGACCAGCGCATCCGCGGTGATCCGGTCCAGGTCCAGCGCGTCGATGACGACGATGTCGCCCGGTGTGACGCGTCGCAAGAGCCGATCGATGTCGCGGTCGACGCGGGCCGTGCCGGTGATGCCCGGGCGTGAGCTGGCATTGCGAGATAGCAGCGCTGACATCTTCATGCGCCGATTTTGTCGAGATCAGCGCCCTTTCTGTCGGAGGCGCGCCGTATCATCTGTCCCTTTTGTCACATGAGTAACACGTCAGGAGTAGGCCTCGAACAGCTCGACGAGGTTGCCAGACGGGTCTGGCACAAGCGCTTGGCGACCTCCTCGCCCAGTGATGACCTCACCGCGCAGCGCGATTCCGGCTTCGCGCAGCACCGCAACTGCGTCGTCAAGATCATCGACGGGCAACTGGATGCGGTTCCAGCCGCCGGGTGTCGGTTGGCTGCCGTCCTTCAGGGTCTGGCCCGCACCTCCTCCACCGCCCGGTGAATTCAGCAACAGCCGCAACGCTCCGCGGCGAAGCATGGCGAAGCCCGGGCCCGGGCGCATGCCGACCTCGAACTGGAATTGTGATGTGTAGAAGTCCACTGCAGCGTCGACATCGTCGACGATGTAGCGAACGCTGACATTCGTCATCAGTGCACCTCCTGCCAGTTATGATACAACTATGTCCCAGAAAAGTCACCGCGATCCGCGGGCAGAGCATTCTCGTCGAGTGATCTGTCGCGCTGCTCTCGACCAATTCGCCGAATCGGGTTACGCGGGCTTGCGCATGGAGTCGGTCGCTGCTCGGGCCGGAGTCAGCCGCAGCACGCTTTACCGCCATTGGCCTGACAAAGCCGCCCTGATAGCTGACGCGCTCGACACCCTCAACGTGCAACCCGACCCGGCTCGCGACGAGTCCGGCGCCACGGCGCGCCAACGTGTCGAGATCCTCCTGCACCACCTCGCCACCGCGTTGACCGATTCCGCCGTTTCGGCTTGCATTCCAGCGCTCGTCCATGCCGCTGCAACCGAATCCGTCGTCAGGGACTTCTTCTACGCGTATTCAGCCCACCGCCGTCGGCGCTTGACCGAGACGATCGCCGCCGGTGTCGCGAACGGCGAATTCTCGGGGCGCATCGATCCGGAGGCGGCGGCGATCGCGTTGTCGGGGGCCTTGTTCTATCAGCGATTGGCGACATCCGACGTCGCGGATGACCTCTTCATCGATCGCTTGGTCGATACGGTGATGGGTCCTTGACCGACGTTGATGCGGTCCTTCTGCGCAGCGTCGAGCAGCTCACGCGCGTGGGCACGGCCGCTGTCCGACTCCCCGAGGCCGGCCAGCATTCGGGCCAACTCGGCCACCCGGTTTTCATCGTCGAGCCGACGGACCTCGCTGGCATGAATCTCCCCACCGCTGTCGACGACGAGGTGGACGTCGGCGTAGGCGGCGACCTGAGGCAGGTGCGTGACGACGATGACCTGGTGGGTGCGCGCCAGCCGGGCCAACCGGCGGCCGATCTGCACCGCGGCGCGGCCACCGACGCCTGCGTCGACCTCGTCGAACACCATCGTGGTGCCCTCGGCGGAGGCGGCCAGCACGACCTCGAGGGCCAGCATCACCCGGGAGAGCTCGCCGCCCGACGCGCTCTTGTTCAGGGGTAACAGGTCGGTGCCGCGGTGCGCCGCGAAGCCGAACTCGACGTTGTCGACGCCGTCGCGGCCGGCGTGCACGATGTCCCCGGACGGCAGGGTCATCGGCGCGGAGTCGTCGGCCTTCGCTGACAGCGGGCTCACCACCACCGCGAAGTCGGCATCGGCCATCGCCAAGCCCGCCAGTTCGGCGGTCACCGCCTTGGCCAAAGCCTTGGCCGCTTTCGTTCTGGCCCTGGTCAGTTCGGCCGCCGACGAGACGACCTTGCTGCGAAGCTCCTCGACGCGGGCTTCGAGTGCGGCCAGCGCCTCCTCCGAGACGTCGAGTTGCGCCAGGCGGTCCCGCGACTCACGGGCCCAGTCGAGCACACCGTCGATGTCGGCGGCATATTTCCGGGTGAGCGTGCGCAACTCGGCCTGCCGGGCCAGCTTGGCCTCCAAGGCGCTGGCGTCGATGGGCAGTCCCGACAGGAAGGTGCACAACTCGCCGCTGACGCTGGCGATCACGGCCAGCGCCTCGGAGAGTTGTTCGGCGAGCGCCGTCAGCGCGGTGTCGCCGGTCGCCTCCAGCGCTGACTTCGCCTGTACGACACCATGAGTCGCCGAGATGACGTCGGGTGACGGGTCATCCGGCCCGGCCAACGCCGCTCGCGCGATATGGGCCGCCTCGCGCAGCGCGTCGAGCTCGGAGAGCCGCCGGATGTCGTCGACGAGCGCGGCATCCTCACCGGGTTGCGGTGCCACGGCGTCGATCTCGTTGAGCCCGAACTTGAGCCGGTCGGCCTCCTGTGCCAATTCCCGTGCCCGTTGTCTGCGGTCGAGAAGGTCCCGACGCGCGGCCAGCCAGTCGTCGCGCGCCCTGCGGTACCGCTTCAGCGGCGTATCGACGCCGGCGAACCGGTCCAGCGCCACGCGCTGTTCGTCCGGCCGCATCAGTCGCAGCTGATCGTTCTGCCCGTGCAGCGCAAGTAGTTCGGTGGTGAAGCTGCTCAGCGACTTCGCCGGCACACTGCGTCCGCCGAGGTAGGCCCGCGACGGTCCGTCGCGGCTGACCGAGCGCGCGGCGATGACGCTTCCGTCGTCGTCGCGTTCGGCGCCCGAGGAGTCCAGAATCTCATCGACCAGTGCCTGGATACCGTCGCCGAGTTCCGTTGTCGTGAAACGACCTTCGACAACCGCCCGGGCGGCCCCGGACCGTACCCGGGTGGTGTCGGCGCGCGCGCCGCCCAGCAGATGCAGGCCGGTGACCACCATCGTCTTACCCGTGCCGGTCTCGCCGGTCAGCACCGTGAAACCGCGGTCGAACTCGGCGGTCGCAGTGCTGATCGCACCCAGTGATTCGATACGGATCTCGGAGAGCACTACTGTCCGCGCCACCCCGTGACCGGCAACCGGAACTTGCGCACGAGACGGTCGGTGAAGGGCGCACTGTCGAGGCGAACCCACTTCACCGGGGTCCCGCACCGGGTGACCTCGACGCGGCCCCCCGCGGGCACCACCATCTCGCGGCGGCCGTCGCAGAACACCAGCGCGTCGTGGCCCCTGGCCTCGACCTCGATCGCGATGGCTGCATCGGGACTGGTGACCATCGGCCGGGCGAACAGTGCGTGGGCGTTGTTCGGCACCACCAGGATCGCCTCGAGGTCGGGCCACACGATCGGACCACCCGCCGAGAATGCCCAGGCCGTCGATCCGGTCGGGGTCGCCACCAGCACACCGTCGCATCCGAACGACGACACCGGGCGGCCGTCGACCTCGAGTACGGCCCCCAAGACGCCCAGGCGGGGCCCCTTTTCGAGGCTGGCCTCGTTGAGCGCCCATCCCCGGTCGACGATCTGGCCCTCCACACGAACCACGACGTCGAGGGTCATGCGCTCCTCGACGCGGTAGTCGCGGTTGACGACGCGGTCGAGCACCGCGTCGATGGAGTCGGCCTCTGCCTCTGCCAGAAAGCCGATACGGCCGAGATTGACTCCGAGCACCGGGATTTCGACGTTACGGGCCAACTCCGCGGCGCGCAGGAAGGTGCCGTCACCGCCGAGGACGAGGACGAGTTCGCAGCCCTCGGCAGCACGTTCCTCGGCGTCGACGACTTCGATCCCGGGCCCGAGCGCGCGCATGTCGTCGGGCGACAGGTGAACCGGGCCGCGGTCGACGGCTTCCGCGGAGAGCACCTTGAGCCCGAACCCGTTGTCGCCGAGCACTTTCTGTACTCGCCGTGCGACTTCGCTGGCTTCGTCGCGACCGGTGTGTACCACCAGCAGGATGGTGCGCTGTGCGTTCATTGCGGACCCTCCGCGACCGCGGTGCGCACAGCGCGCTCGAGGCCCTGCCCGCGGAGCGGGCCGTCGTCGCCGTAGCGCAGGTGCAAGAAGTATTCGACGTTGCCGGACGGGCCGGGTAGCGGGCTCGCTTTCACGGCGACCGTTTGCCATCGCAGTTCGGCTGCGCGGTCGGCGACGGCGAGGACGGCGTCTGCACGCAGGTCCGAATCGGAGACGACGCCTCCCGCCCCGACGCGCTCCTTACCGACCTCGAACTGCGGCTTCACCATGGGCACGATATCGGCGTCGGGTGACGCGCACGATGTCAGCGCCGGCAGCACTGTGGACAGGGAGATGAACGACAGGTCCGCGACGACCAGGTCGACGGACCCGCCGATCGCGTCGGCGGTCAGGTCGCGCACGTTGGTGCGTTCCATCACCGTCACCCGGGGATCGGTGCGCAGCACCCAGGCCAACTGGCCGTAGCCCACGTCCGCGGCGATCACCTGGCGCGCGCCGCGGTCGAGCAGCACCTCGGTGAAACCTCCGGTCGATGCGCCGGCGTCCAGGCATCGGCGGCCCTCCACCACGACATCGAAGGCGTTCAGCGCGCCCATCAGCTTGTGCGCACCGCGCGACACCCAGGCGCGTTCGTCAGCGCCCTCCACGGTGAGGCTGGCCGTGACCGCGACCGCGGTCGCGGGTTTGGCGGCCGGCATGCCGTCGATGCTCACTCGTCCCGCACCGATCAGTTCGGCTGCCTGCTGGCGGGACCGGGCCAAGCCGCGTCGTACCAGCTCGGCGTCGACTCGAGCGCGCCGCGTCACGGCGGTCAGCCTTTCTCGACCGACTCGAGCGCCTGCACGAGCATGTCGTGCGCCTCTTCCAGTCGTGCCGCGAGGACCTCGATGTCCGTATCGGCAAGGTCCGCAAAACCTGAGCCTTCTTGCGCGGGGTCGGGCAGGTCGGCCAGCAACTCCACAATCCGTGCGCGGATCTGTTCGGGATCGGTACTCATGTCGGGGTTCACGCTAGTCGATTCGGCTCGTCAAGCACGGACCAGCGCCGCAGGGCCTGCCGTGCGGTGTCGTCACCGGCGGCCACGGTCAACGACCGGCCGTCGAGGCGGGCGTTCCACACCGCTTCGGCGGTGGCTCGCACCACCGACAGCGGGTCGGCAGGTTCGCGGCCGGTGAAGTACACGGTCGCCGCGGTGGCGTCGATGTCGATGCGCCAGGCCGGATGCGGTCCGATGCGCAGCGTGTCCGCCGGCGCGTCGAGTGAACGCAGATCGGCGGCGACATAGTTCGGCCGCTGCGATGCCTGCGCTCGGACGAGGTCGCCGGCGGTGCTGACACCGGTGAGCACGAGCAGGCTGGGCAGGCCGGCCGCGTTGGCACCGGCGATGTCGGTGTCGAGGCGGTCGCCCACCACCAGCGGTGTCTGAAAGGTGCCGCGGGCCAATGCGTCGGTGAGCAGGGTGGGCTGCGGTTTGCCGGCCACCTGCGGTTCGCGGTCGGTGGCCGCGCGTAAAGCCGCGACCATGGCGCCGTTGCCGGGCAGCAGGCCCCGCTCGGACGGCAGGGTCAGATCGGCGTTGGCCGCCACCCACAGAGCGCCGGCCCGGATCGCCAAGGATGCTTCGGCCAGGTCGGGCCAACCCGTCACCGGTGAGTGACCTTGAACGACGGCCACCGGTCCATCCGACCACTGCCGAACGGGCTTGAGGCCGACGCGGCTGATCTCGGCGGCCAGCGCGTCGGTGCCGACGACGAGAACAATTGCGCCCGGTGGCAATTGGCCGGCAAGGAGTTTAGCGGCGCTCTGCGCGCTGGTGACGACGTCGTCGGGCGTGGCGGCGAAACCCAGAGCGTGCAGGTGCTGGGCGACCTCGGCCGGCTCTCGCGATGCGTTGTTGGTGACGTAGAGAGTGCGCGCGCTGACTGCGGCCAGCGTCTCGACCGCGCCCGCCGTGGCCTCGTGGCCGCGAAACACGGTGCCGTCGAGATCCATTAGGAGGCAGTCATGTTCGCGCGCGAGGGAGCTCACGTCAGGAGAGCTCCGTGATGCGCTCTTCGGCGTCGGTCACGCCGTCGACATCGGCGGCGGCGGCGTTGATGAACCACTGCAGCGCATCCTCGTTGCGCCCCAAGGCGAGAAGCGTTGCGGCGTAGACGTAGAACAGTCGGGCCGCGGTCTGTCCGGTGCGGGCCGGGTCCAGTTGCGGTGTCGAAAGGAGCGCCAAGGCTTGCTCGTGCTGGCCGAGATCCGACCGGGCCCCGGCCACGACGATCCGCAGCTCGTCGGCATCGTCACCGGTGAGTTGAGCGGCCTCCGGACTGCGGGCCAGTTCGATCGCCCGCTCCGGGCGTCCGACGCCGCGTTCACAGTCGGCGATCAGCGCCAGCAGCGAAGATCTGCTGCCCATACGCCGTGCGGCACGAAGTTCGGCGAGTGCTTGGGCCCAGTCGCCGCAGTGGTACGCGGCGATTCCGACGGCTTCACGTACCGCGGCGATGCGGGCGGCGCGGGACCGGGCGGCGCGGGCATGCTCGAGCGCCGCCTGCGGATCCTCATCGATGAGCTGGCCGACGGCCACCAGGTGGCGGGCCACGAAGTCGGCGGTGGGACGGTCCAAAGTGGTGAGCTCGCCGCGGACATCAGGCGCGAGTTGTCTGGCCTCGATGCCTTCCGGTACCGGCGGGCCCGAAGGTTGACGCGAGTCGCCGTCGGGCCTGGGCTGCGACCGCCGCGCCCGGTTCGGGCCCGAGCTGCGCGGGGCCGAACGTTGCGGACGACGCCCGTCGTCGCCGCCTCTCCTGTCGTCAGCCACGTCTGCCTTTCTACCCGATGGACGATACCCCGGGAATACGTATTCGGTTGTCGCGAAATAGAATTACCCCCCACGCAGTCGTGGGGGGTAATCCTAATTTGTGTTCGGCGGTGTCCTACTTTTCCGCCCGGGTTGGGCAGTATCATTGGCGCTGGCAGGCTTAGCTTCCGGGTTCGGGATGGGTCCGGGCGTTTCCCTGCCGCTATTGACCGCCGTAACTCTATTCAATTCGTATGGAATTGTAGGTGTTATTTGGTGGTGGGGCGTGGTTGTTTGTTGTGCGTGGATATGTGTGGTTGCGAGTGTGTGTAAGTTTTCGGCCGGTTAGTGCCAGTTCCCTGCGCCCATTGCTGGGCGTGTAGGTCTGGTCTATCGATCCCGTGGTCTGCGGGGGGCCTTATCCCACTTGATGGGTGAGAAGCCTGGTCTTGGAGGGGGTTTCCCGCTTAGATGCTTTCAGCGGTTATCCTGTCCGAACGTGGCTATCCAGCGGTGCCCCTGGTGGGACAACTGGTGTACCAGAGGTTCGTCCGTCCCGGTCCTCTCGTACTAGGGACAGGTTTCCTCAAGCTTCTGACGCGCGCGGCGGATAGAGACCGAACTGTCTCACGACGTTCTAAACCCAGCTCGCGTGCCGCTTTAATGGGCGAACAGCCCAACCCTTGGGACCTGCTCCAGCCCCAGGATGCGACGAGCCGACATCGAGGTGCCAAACCATCCCGTCGATATGGACTCTTGGGAAGATCAGCCTGTTATCCCCGGGGTACCTTTTATCCGTTGAGCGACACCCCTTCCACTCGGGGGTGCCGGATCACTAGTCCCGACTTTCGTCCCTGCTTGACATGTTCGTCTTGCAGTCAAGCTCCCTTGTGCACTTACACTCAACACCTGATTGCCGTCCAGGTTGAGGGAACCTTTGGGCGCCTCCGTTACTTTTTAGGAGGCAACCGCCCCAGTTAAACTACCCACCAGGCACTGTCCCTGAACCGGATAGACGGTTCGAGGTTAGAGGCCCAATACGATCAGAGTGGTATTTCAACAACGACTCCGCCCACACTGGCGTGTGAGTTTCATAGTCTCCCACCTATCCTACACAAACCGTATCGAGCACCAATACCAAGTTGTAGTGAAGGTCCCGGGGTCTTTTCGTCCTGCCGCGCGTAACGAGCATCTTTACTCGTAATGCAATTTCGCCGAGTCTATGGTTGAGACAGCTGAGAAGTCGTTACGCCATTCGTGCAGGTCGGAACTTACCCGACAAGGAATTTCGCTACCTTAGGATGGTTATAGTTACCACCGCCGTTTACTGGGGCTTAAATTCTCCGCTTCACCCCCGAAAGGGTTAACGGGTCCTCTTAACCTTCCAGCACCGGGCAGGCGTCAGTCCGTATACCTCGTCTTGCGACTTCGCACGGACCTGTGTTTTTAGTAAACAGTCGCTTCTCACTGGTTTGTGCCACCGGATCCCGCTGCCGGCCGCGAAGGCCTTGACGGTGTTCCGGTCCCCCTTCTCCCGAAGTTACGGGGGCATTTTGCCGAGTTCCTTAACCATAGTTCACTCGTACGCCTCGGTATTCTCTACCTGACCACCTGTGTTGGTTTGGGGTACGGGCCGTGTATGCGCTCGCTAGAGGCTTTTCTCGACAGCATAGGATCACCGAATTCGCCTCACTCGGCTATGCATCACCTCTCAGACATGTGAGTGACGGATTTGCCTATCACTCGTCCTACAGGTTTGCCCCAGTATTACCACTGACTGGTACGGCTGCCTTCCTGCGTCACCCCATCGCTTGACTACTACCCACACGGGTCCCACGCAGCCGGTGTGTGTTGACTCCCGAAGGAGACAATCACCCACCATTTGGGTGGTTAGCAGAATGGATTCGTCAGGGACGCTCATACACGGGTACGGGAATATCAACCCGTTGTCCATCGACTACGCCTGTCGGCCTCGCCTTAGGTCCCGACTCACCCTGGGCGGACTGGCCTGGCCCAGGAACCCTTGGTCTTCCGGCGGGCAAGGTTCTCACTTGCCTTATCGCTACTCATGCCTGCATTCTCACTCCCACACCCTCCACCGTTGAATCACTTCACGGCTTCACCGGATGCAGGACGCTCCCCTACCCAACATAGAAAAATCTATGCTGCCGCGGCTTCGGCGGTGTGCTTGAGCCCCGCTACATTATCGGCGCACAATCACTTGACCAGTGAGCTATTACGCACTCTTTCAAGGGTGGCTGCTTCTAAGCCAACCTCCTGGTTGTCTTCGCGACTGCACATCCTTTTCCACTTAGCACACGCTTAGGGGCCTTAGCCGGCGATCTGGGCTGTTTCCCTCTCGACGCACGGAGCTTATCCCCCGCCGTCTCACTGCCGCACTACACCTTGCCGGCATTCGGAGTTTGGCTGACGTCAGTAACCTAGTAGGGCCCATCGGCCATCCAGTAGCTCTACCTCCAGCAAGAACCATGCGACGCTGCACCTAAATGCATTTCGGGGAGAACCAGCTATCACGGAGTTTGATTGGCCTTTCACCCCTACCCACAGCTCATCCCCTCAGTCTTCAACCTAAGTGGGTTCGGGCCTCCACGCGGTCTTACCCGCGCTTCACCCTGGCCATGGGTAGATCACTCCGCTTCGGGTCCAGAACACACCACTACACCAAACACTGTTGTTTGGATACGCCCTATTCAGACTCGCTTTCGCTGCGGCTACCCCACCCGGGTTAACCTCGCGACATGTCCCTGACTCGCAGGCTCATTCTTCAAAAGGCACGCCATCACCCCACGCTTTGACACGAGGGCTCTGACGGATTGTAGGCACACGGTTTCAGGTACTCTTTCACTCCCCTCCCGGGGTACTTTTCACCATTCCCTCACGGTACTGATCCGCTATCGGTCACTGAGAAGTATTCAGGCTTACCGGGTGGTCCCGGCAGATTCACAGCAGATTCCACGGGCCCGCTGCTACTCGGGGAAAACATTTCACGAAAGCCGTCGAGTTTTCGTCTACGGGGCTCTCACCCTCTACGACAGGCCATCCCAGACCACTTCAACTAACCCCACGGTTTATCACTTTCGCCCAGGCCGGCGGACCACGGGTAGAAACGCCCCACAACACCGCACACACAACCCCCGCCGGGTATCACATGCACACGGTTTAGCCATCCTCCGCTTTCGCTCGCCACTACTCACGGAATCACATATTGTTTTCTCTTCCTACGGGTACTGAGATGTTTCACTTCCCCGCGTTCCCCCCAGACGGCTATATATTCACCGCCTGGTGACACGACATCACTCGTGCCGGGTTTCCCCATTCGGACATCCTCGGATCCACGCTCGGTTGACAGCTCCCCGAGGCATATCGCAGCCTCCCACGTCCTTCATCGGCTCCCAGTGCCAAGGCATCCACCATGCGCCCTTAAACACTTACACACAAAACAGATCAAAATATTCTCGGAAGAATAAAAAATTGCATTATCACACACACAACAACCACCAACCCCCACAAAAAGAGAAGGCCAGCAATCCCTGCGTGCTAGATGCTCGCAACCACTATCCACAAATCAAACACCACACCCCACCACCAAAGCAGGGCGACAACCAAGTCCTATCTCCGGTTTCCCACACGCGGGACGAAGAGATAGCGGGCCTGTTGCCTCAAAGCCCAATAGTGTGTCCGATGATTTCCCGCCAGCAGTGTTTCCGCACCACCGACACGTTTGTTGTGCACCAGAACCACACCCACTACAGGCGCGGCCCATCCATCGAATCGCCCAGATCACCGACATCCCACACCATGTGGGCGGGCCTGGGTCTCGTGGTGCTCCTTAGAAAGGAGGTGATCCAGCCGCACCTTCCGGTACGGCTACCTTGTTACGACTTCGTCCCAATCGCCGATCCCACCTTCGACGGCTCCCTCCCACAAGGGGTTAGGCCACCGGCTTCGGGTGTTACCGACTTTCATGACGTGACGGGCGGTGTGTACAAGGCCCGGGAACGTATTCACCGCAGCGTTGCTGATCTGCGATTACTAGCGACTCCGACTTCACGGGGTCGAGTTGCAGACCCCGATCCGAACTGAGACCGGCTTTGAAAGGATTCGCTCCACCTCACGGCATCGCAGCCCTTTGTACCGGCCATTGTAGCATGTGTGAAGCCCTGGACATAAGGGGCATGATGACTTGACGTCATCCCCACCTTCCTCCGAGTTGACCCCGGCAGTCTCTCACGAGTCCCCACCATTACGTGCTGGCAACATGAGACAAGGGTTGCGCTCGTTGCGGGACTTAACCCAACATCTCACGACACGAGCTGACGACAGCCATGCACCACCTGCACACAGGCCACAAGGGAACCGACATCTCTGCCGGCGTCCTGTGCATGTCAAACCCAGGTAAGGTTCTTCGCGTTGCATCGAATTAATCCACATGCTCCGCCGCTTGTGCGGGCCCCCGTCAATTCCTTTGAGTTTTAGCCTTGCGGCCGTACTCCCCAGGCGGGGTACTTAATGCGTTAGCTACGGCACGGATCCCAAGGAAGGAAACCCACACCTAGTACCCACCGTTTACGGCGTGGACTACCAGGGTATCTAATCCTGTTCGCTCCCCACGCTTTCGCTCCTCAGCGTCAGTTACTGCCCAGAGACCCGCCTTCGCCACCGGTGTTCCTCCTGATATCTGCGCATTCCACCGCTACACCAGGAATTCCAGTCTCCCCTGCAGTACTCCAGTCTGCCCGTATCGCCCGCACGCCCACAGTTAAGCTGTGAGTTTTCACGGACAACGCGACAAACCACCTACGAGCTCTTTACGCCCAGTAATTCCGGACAACGCTCGCACCCTACGTATTACCGCGGCTGCTGGCACGTAGTTGGCCGGTGCTTCTTCTGTACCTACCGTCACTTCCGCTTCGTCGGTACTGAAAGAGGTTTACAACCCGAAGGCCGTCATCCCCCACGCGGCGTCGCTGCATCAGGCTTGCGCCCATTGTGCAATATTCCCCACTGCTGCCTCCCGTAGGAGTCTGGGCCGTATCTCAGTCCCAGTGTGGCCGGACACCCTCTCAGGCCGGCTACCCGTCGTCGCCTTGGTAGGCCATCACCCCACCAACAAGCTGATAGGCCGCGGGCCCATCCCACACCGCAAAAAGCTTTCCCCCACCAACCATGCAACCGGTAGGGAATATTCGGTATTAGACCCAGTTTCCCAGGCTTATCCCAAAGTGCAGGGCAGATCACCCACGTGTTACTCACCCGTTCGCCACTCGAGTACCCCGAAGGGCCTTTCCGTTCGACTTGCATGTGTTAAGCACGCCGCCAGCGTTCGTCCTGAGCCAGGATCAAACTCTCCAAACAAAACCTAAAAAGGCCAATCAGAGAAACATCTGACCAAAGCAAGACACCAAAAACTGGCATCAAAAACCACCACACCCACAAACGGGAAAACAGGGCATGGCAAAAAACAACAACAAACAAAAACCACCAAACACACTATTGAGTTCTCAAACAACACACCCGCACGGCCGCGCGACTAGCCCGCGGCTTTGAAGCCGCGTACTCGTAGTGCGGACGCTCGGGAACCCACCGAAGTGGGGTTTCCCTCTGGGAACCGCCGCGCTCTTCGGGCTGAGCCCGTGTCGCAGCGACGAATCAACAAGGTACGTGAGGGAAAACTAGGAGTCAAATGGCCTGATAGAACGAGTATTTCAACTCGACGCGCACCAAGGTGCGTTGACTCCAACCAGAGCGTCCAACGCCCCGATCGCCGTCGTTGTTCCCGATTCGGTCGAGAACTCACGCGACCCGTTCGATGCCCGCGATGTTGCGCTTGCCGCGGCGCAGCACGAGCCAGCGGCCGTGGAGGAAGTCGGCGGGCTGCGGAACCCATTCCTCGCTGTCGATCCTGGCGTTGTTGACGTAGACGCCGCCCTCGGCGATCGTCCGCCTGGCGGCCCCTTTGCTGGCGGAAAGTCCGCTGACCACCAGGAGGTCGGTGATCGAGTCCGGCCCCCCGGGCTCGAGTTGGGCGACCGCGGCCTCTCGCAGCGCCGCACCGAGCGTGGGTTCGTCGAGTTCGGCGAGCTCACCGCGACCGAAAAGCGCCTGGCTGGCGTGCTCGACCGAGCGCGTCGCCGCCTCACCATGTATCAGGGTGGTGAGCTCGCGGGCCAGTCGACGCTGCGCGGCCCGTTCGTGCGCTCGCTCTCTCGTCGCTTCCTCGAGTTCGGCGAGCTCGGCGGGGGTCAAGAACGTGAACCAGCGCAGATAACGGACGACGTCGGCGTCCGCGGTGTTGATGAAGTACTGATACCAGGCATACGGACTGGTCATCTCCGGGTCCAGCCACAGGCTGCCACCGCCGGTCGACTTGCCGAACTTCTTGCCTTCGGAGTCGGTCACCAACGGCGTGGTCAGGGCGTGCACCGTCGCCCCATCCTTCTGGCGGACCAACCTGACGCCGGCGATGATGTTGCCCCACTGGTCGGAGCCGCCGATCTGCAGGGTGCAGTCGTAGCGTCGGTGCAATTCCACATAATCGTTGGCCTGCAGCAGCATGTAGCTGAATTCGGTGTAGGAGATGCCCTCGCCCTCGAGCCTGCGCCGCACCGTGTCACGGTCGAGCATCACGTTGACCGAGAAGTGCTTTCCGACGTCGCGCAGGAACTCGATCGCCGACAGCGGCCCCGTCCACGACAGGTTGTTCTCGACCACCGCGCCCGTCGGGGAGTCGTCGAACTCGACGAAGCGCTCGAGTTGACCGCGAATCCGGTCTGCCCAGTCCGCCACGGTGTCCACGGTGTTCAGCGTGCGCTCGCCGGTGTCGCGGGGATCGCCGATCATGCCTGTGGCGCCGCCCGCGAGCACGATCGGTCGATGGCCGGCCTGCTGAAAGCGGCGCAGCGTCAACAGCGGGATGAGATGGCCGGCGTGCAGGCTCGGAGCGGTCGGGTCGAAACCCGAATACAGGGTCATCGGCCCGGTGGCCAATGCGGCCGCCAGCGCGTCCTCGTCGGTGGACTGCGCGATCAAACCGCGCCACCGCAGCTCGTCGAGGATGTCCGGGATGCCCTTAGACGTCACGGTGTCGATCTTCCCGTACCGCGGTGGATCGGCCGCAGCCGGTGCGCCCGCGCGCGGCGCATTCGGCCGATAACATGGCGCAGCCCGAACGCCGCTGAGGGAAAGAGGCGAACACCGTATGACACCGCCCGATCCGTTGGAGATTCGCAAAGGAGCGGCGTTCTACAACGCACGGGGGCTCTTCATCTACAACCTCTATGTTCTGAGGTTCAACAACCGATGGCTGTGGCGTTGCCCTCGGGGCCGACTTCTCCGGCATTACGACGAGCACATCCGCTGCAACCACCTCGACATCGGGCCGGGCACGGGGTGGTACCTGCAGCACACCACGTTTCCCTGCCGTGACCCCAAGGTCACGCTGCTCGACCTGAGCCCGGACAGCCTCGCGACGGCGGGCAAACGCCTGCGCACGTTGTCGCCGACGCTGCTCCATTCGGATGTCTTTTCTCCGATTCCCACGAATGCGAAATTCGACTCCATCGCCGCCAACTACGTGCTCCATTGCATACCTGGCGACTGGCAAAGCAAATCCTTGGCGATCGAAAATGTAGCCAACGCTCTCGCGCCTGATGGGATCTTCTTCGGCTCCACCATCCTGGGTGTAGGTGTTCGTCATAACCTGTTGGGTCGGCGAACGATGAAGCAATTCAACACATCCGGCACCTTCCACAACGACACGGACGACCTCGCCGGTCTGCAGAAGGCCCTCGACACCTACTTCGAGAAGTTCACGACGACGATGGTCGGCACTGTCGCGCTGTTCACCGCCACCCATCCGCGCATCGCGGCATAACGCCTGGCGCTCAATCGCTCTCACCCGGCGCCGGGGCACGCGGACTGCGCCGGTACAGCGACACCTCCGGGCGCCCGGCGAGCCACAGCCGCCACGGCCGATCGGCGGCCTTGCTCACCCCCACCCGTGGACCCTCCGCCGCGGTGTGCTGCTCGCCGAGCGTCAGCTGAATCGGGCTCCTCCGGGCGAACACGTCAAGCCCGTTGTCCTCCATCGTGATTCCCAGAGCTGAGCACAGGTTGCCCGGCCCCCTCGCCAGGGCAGCCGGTCGAACCAGTTCCCCCCGCCGCGCGAGGGCGGTGTCCAGGCCCGCTTCAACCGCCGCCGCCCTGAGCAGCACGGCACCGGCGACGCCGTCGGTGGCGCAGACGATGTTCGCGCACACGTGGATTCCGTGGCTGCGGTAGGTGTAGAGGCGCCCGGCCGGTCCGAACATCACGGAGTTACGCGGCCCCGGCCCGCGAAACGAGTGGGCCGCCGCGTCGGGCCACGGGCCATCGGCGGGTCCGCCGTACGCCTCGACCTCGACGATCATCGCGCTCACCCCCCGCCCGCACAGCGACGCGCCGAGCAGCCGCTGGGCCGCGGTCAGGGGGTCCGTGGACAGCAACTCGGCGCTCACCGAAGCGATTCTGCCGGTGCCCTTGACAGGCCCGACGAGTGGGCGCAGTATTCATCACATGATGACTTCATCGCATGATGAATTCCGGACACCGCCGCCTGATCCGGCCGTCGACATCACAGATCTGCGCGTCGTCCGCGGTAAGCGGCTGGCCCTCGACGACGTCACGGTGCGGATCGCGCAGGGCACCATCACCGGCCTGCTCGGTCCTTCCGGATGTGGCAAGACCACGCTGATGCGCAGCATCGTCGGCACGCAGATCATCACCAGTGGTTCGGTGACGGTGCTGGGCCGGCCCGCCGGGGCGGCAGACCTACGGCACCGGGTCGGCTATGTCACTCAGGACCCGACCGTCTACGACGATCTACGGGTAATCGACAACGTTCGCTACTTCGCCTCGCTGTACGGGACCGACTCTGACGCCGCCGATGAGGCCGTCGAAGCTGTCGGGCTCGACGACCATCGAACAGCGGTGTGCGCCAATCTGTCCGGCGGCCAGAAGACGCGCGCCTCGTTGGCGTGCGCGCTCGTCTCGCACCCGGATCTGCTCGTGCTCGATGAACCGACCGTCGGGCTGGACCCGGTGCTGCGGGTGGATTTGTGGGAGCAGTTCCACCGCTTGGCGAGTCAAGGGACGACGCTGCTGGTGTCCAGCCACGTGATGGACGAGGCCGATCACTGCGGTGAGTTGTTGCTGATGCGCGAAGGTCGCCTGCTCACCCACACCACACCGACGAAGCTACGAGAGGACACGCAATGTCAGTCACTGGAGGAAGCGTTTCTGTCCGTCATCAGGCACAGCACCGCGGCCGCCGCAGCCGAAGCCGGTTGAGCCCCCAGCCATATCTCGCCACCACGGGCCGCATCCTGCGCCAACTGGCGGCCGATCACCGCAGCGTCGCAATGATCCTCGTCGTGCCAAGCCTGATCATCACGTTGCTCTACTTCATGTTCCAGGAAGCCCCGCACCCGCCCGGGGCACCATCTCCGTTCAACACCGCGTGCTTGATCATGCTCGGCGTTTTCCCCCTCGTGGTGATGTTTCTGATCACGTCGATCACCATGCAGCGCGAACGGGTTTCGGGCACGTTGGAGCGGATTCTGACCACTCCCCTGCGTCGCACAGACCTGCTCGCCGCGTACGGCACCGCGTTCTCGATCGCCGCTGCCGCCCAGGCGACGCTCGCGTGCATCGTCTCGTACGTGTTCCTCGGTTTCGGTACCGAAGGCAGCCCGGGGTGGGTATTCACGATCGCGATCATCAACGCCGTACTCGGCGTGGGGCTGGGTCTGCTGTGTAGCGCGTTCGCGCGCACCGAGTTCCAGGCCGTGCAGTTCATGCCCGTGGTGATCGTCCCGCAGCTTCTGCTGTGCGGCATCATCGTGCCGCGCGACGTGCTGCCGGACTGGCTGCAGTGGATCAGCAACGTGCTGCCCGCAAGCTACGCTCTGGAGGCGCTGCGACAGGTCGGCGCCTACCCGGAGCCGACGTTCATCGCGGTGCGCGACATGGCGGTCGTGATCGGCTTCGCGGTTCTGGCGCTGTGCCTTGCGGCGGCCACGCTACGACGAAGGACACCGTGACGACGTTGACCACCAACGCTGAGCGCAAACGCCCCGGGCGGCCGCCCGGACCGTCGGACACCCGGGAACGCATCCTGACTAGTGCACGGGAATTGTTCGCGCGCAACGGAATCGACAAGACCTCGATTCGTGCGATCGCTGCGGCCGCGGCGGTCGACCCCGCGCTGGTACATCACTACTTCGGGACGAAGACCCAGTTGTTCGCCGCGGCGATCCACATTCCGATCGACCCGATGCAGGTCATCGGCCCGCTGCGGCAGGTTCCGGTGGAGGAGATCGGCCGCATACTGCCGTCACTTCTGCTGCCGCTGTGGGATTCGGAAATGGGCAAGGGTTTCATCGCGACGCTGCGGTCCATGCTCGCGGGCAACGATTCGTCGTTGTTCCGGACGTTCCTGCAGGAGGTCATCGCCAAGGAGGTCGGCTCGCGCGTCGACGACCCGCCCGGTACCGGGCCGATCCGTGTGCAGTTCGTCGCCTCGCAATTGGTGGGCGTGGTGATGGCCCGCTACATCCTCGAACTCGACCCGTTCAAATCGCTGCCGGTGGAGCAGATCGCGGAGACGATCGCGCCGAACCTGCAGCGCTACCTCACCGGAGAGTTACCTGGCTTCGCCTGACGCGCGGTCCACCATCCGCTGGTGCTCGGCCTCGTCGGTGACGGCGACGGCCTCGTCGATCAACAGCACCGGGATGCCGTCGTCGATGCGGTATGCCCAGCGTAGCCGCGGGTTGTAGAGGTATTCCGGCTGATCGGGGTCGACGAGCAGCAGCGGTCCGCGGTCCTGCGGGCAGACCAGGATTTCGAGAAGTTTCGCGTCGAGCGCCACGGCGGATCAGCCGGTAGGGGCGGTCATGCCCGGGATGACAGGCACCGGGCCGGCGACGGGTCCGTTGTCCACCACGGCCTGGGCAGCCCGCGCCTGCAGCTTGCGCTGATAGGCGATGGTCTCTTTGAGCGCTTCGACGAGCGGCGTCTGGTTCGGCCGGTGCTCGAGCGCGTCCGCCAGCGCCGCTGCGTTCGCGTTCGACGGGCGGTAACCCTGCTGGCGCAGCTTCACCGCGTCGTCGATCAGCTTGGAGATCTGACCGCCGCCGTCGCCCTGCCGGTACTCCTCGTGGATGACGGAGAGCACCTGGTCGGCGTTCACCTTGGGCGCAGCCGCCTCGTCGTCGTTTTTGCAATCCTCGCCGGTGCAGGGCGTCACCGGCCCCTCGGCTTGAGGCTCAGGGGCTTCGGTTTCGACGGTCGGCTCCGCGGGCTGCGCCATCGCAGTGGGCAGTGCGACACCGGTCAGCAGGCCGGCGGCCAGCACGCCGCTGGCGATGGTGCCCAGGAAGAGGCGACGCCCGACGCCGGGATGTGTACCGGTTCGCGATGTCATCAATCCTCCAGCTCGGTGGCGCGGCTGCCCGGGTCCGGCGACCTGCCGCCAGCGGGAGCCTAACAGCGCCCGGTTGCCGCGGCAGGTCGTGCTATTGGCCTTCGGCGAGCTCGGCGCGCACCGCGACGGTCAACCGCTTGTACCGATTCGTATCGGGGTCCAGATACCAGGCGTTACGCGACGGTTTCGGAATGCCTTCCGCGCGCAGCGGGCTGACCAGCGGTCGGTACGACGCGCTGAACGCCATCTTCGGCACAACGTGAACGATGTCGGGCGGGTCGCCCACCGGCAGATCGGCCAGCGCCTCGGACAGGTCCGCGGAGGGGATGCTGCCGCCCGGGCACAGGGCCAGCGCGGTGACCGCGAGCTGGCGGTCCTTGGTCTGAACCCCGTAGGTGACGGCGAGGTCGACCGCCCCGAGGCAGCCGACGGCGTCGTTGACGGTCGATGCGAACACGCATCCACGCCCGGTGTGGATGACCGCGCCGCGGTTGTCGACAAGCCAGTAGTCGCCGTCGGTGTCGCGGCGGAACAGGTACTCCGTGGCCACCCAGGTGTCCGCGGGCGCGAAGACACCGCGTTTCACCGGCGCCGTCGGATCGACCGGGCCCCGCGGTCGCGCGATCAGCACGCCGACCTCGTTGGCCTCGGCCCGGCGTACGAACCCGCGCTCGTCCTCCAGGATCAGATCGTCTTCGGGGTCGTAGGCCGCCAGCTCGAGATCGCGTCCACCCGGTAGCGGACGGCCCTTGCTGCCGATCTTCGCACCGGAGACGTTGGCGAGCACGGCTTGTCCGTCGGTGGTGGCGAAGAACTCGACGACGTGCGCAGGTTTGAAGATGTCCACCACACGCTTCCACAGCCCGGTCGGCATGCCAGAACCGATGAACAGCCGCACCGGGTGGCTGCCGTGCAGCGAGAACGACGGATCGTCGATGACCTCGCGCAGCATCGCCCACGTGTAGGTCACCACCGTGACCCCGTACTGGCGAATCTCCTTGAGGAACCGATCGGGCTGCAACCCGCGGGACAGGGCGATCCGCGAGCCACCGACGGTGGCACCACCCAGCGCGACCAGCAGCCCGGACTGATGGTGCAGCGAGGTCAGGCAGTAGACGGTGTCGCTGCGACTGAGATTGGCCGCCGACGCGGTGCCGAACGCCGAGATCGCCCAGCGCGCGTTGGTGATCTGCCTGGCGACAAGTTCGCCGCCGATCGAACTGAAGCCGACGAACGCAAGGTCCCGCGCGAGGCCCGGATTCGGTCGGTACCAGCCGGGCAGATCGACCGCGTCCGGGTCGATCTTCTCCATGTCGATGACGTCGGCGTCTCCGGGGACATCCAGGTCGCGGGACTCGCCGCCGCCGAGCACCAGCACGCGCATGTCGAGTTGCCGGGCGGCGTCCAGGTTGCTCGGATCGGCGATGATGTCCGACACCGAGCCGAGCCGCGCAGCGGTGGGCAGGTCGACGTCAGGCGGCATCAGCACCGCGACCGCACCGAGCCGCGACAGCGCCGCGATCGCCACCAGCGCGCTGGGGCGGGTCTCCATCAGCACACCGACGTGCGCACCCTGGCGCACCCCGACCTCGATGAGACCGCGGACGACGTTGTTGATGCGGCGGTCCACGGCTTCGTACGTGTGGACCCGGCCGTCGAACAGCAGGCAGTCGCCGCCAGGGAGGTCCCGCGCCTGCTCGGACAGGATCCGGCCGAACGAGATGCGGGTGTGCTCGTTGATCTGGCCGAGCCGGGCCAGGCGCGGCAGTGTCCTGGCCGTCTCGACAGCCAACGCGCGGGCGGACTTGTTGGCGGACACGACCGCATCGGCCGCCGAGCGGGCGAGGCTCCATGCCATCTCGGTGGCGGCGGCGGTGCTGTGTGCGATCCGCGAGCTGAACGAAACACCCGTCTCGTTGGGTTCGGCCTGCTGCAGCGCCATCGCGTTGACGCCCTCGGGCCGGTCGCCTGCGCCGTCGAGCCACTTGACCCACTGTGCGACGGTCGGCCATGTCTGGCTGGCCGCCTTTGACCCGACGACGAGCCCGAAGTGTCCTGCGCGGATGAGGAATTCGTACACATCGGCCCTGGGGGCGGCGCGTTTGATGCCGCGCACCGAGGCGGGTTGGCCGATGTCGTCGACCTCGCCGATCACCGCAAGCACGGGACAATCGATATCGGAGAGCGTGACCAGGTCACCATGGATGGAGAAGCCGCCACTCATCATCCGGTTGTGCGCGATGAACTGTTTGAGCAGTTCGGCGATGGCGGGTCCGGACCAGGCGATCCAGCCTTCGGAGGCCAGGAAGCGACGCTGCTGCTCGCGCGGCAGCAACGCCTCCCGGTCGTGCAGCTGGCGCAGGAAGTCGATACGCGACTGCGCTGTCTTGATCGGGTCGAGCATCTGAAAGCCCGTACGCGCGAGCCACCCCGGGATGTCGATCCGGCTGAACACGTGATCGGCCATGAAGTCGGCGGCCGCGGGCGCGATGCTGGCGGGCATGTTCATCGGCAGCGCGGCCAGGGTGTCGACCGGTGCGCCGAACGCGATGATGCTCGCGAGGTCCTTGGACCTGCGATAGGCGCCGGCCTGGTAGGCGAACATTCCGCCCTGCGAGTAGCCGGCGAGGTGCACGTCGCGGCCCGTCAGCTCTTTGACGGTGTCGATGGCCTCGCTGAGCGCGACCACGTGGTCGGCGAGCGTGCGCTCCATACCGCCCTCGACCTTGTCTGGTGCGCCGAAGTCGATGACCCACGGATCGATGCCCGCCTTGTGCAGGATGCCCACGGCACCGTCGTCACGGGTGACGTCCCACATGTCGGCCGACATCATCATCGGATGGACCATCAGCACGGGTGGTCCGGGCGGTTTGGCGCCGGGCCTTGTGTCGGGCGGGAAGTAGCGCCGCAGCCGGTACATCGGGACGCTCTGGATGATCTGGAACGGCGAGGCCACGGCACCGGTCTCCAGTCCGCCGTAGCGCAGCACCTCCAGCCCGTTCTGGGCGGTGGCCACCAACCGCCCGACCGGCCTGGTTATCGCCGACAGATCCACACCGCACGCTCCCCTTCAAGCCGATGCCGCTACGCGCGTTTGCCGACGTCATCATGGCACAGCGCCGGGTCTGAGAGGGGCGACCTATCATCGGCGGCTGATGGCGAATCTGATCAACGTCGAGCGCGCGACGGTCGGCTACGGCACCCGGACGCTTCTGGATGCGGTCAGCCTGGGGATCGACGACGGCGACGCGATCGGTGTCGTCGGGCGCAACGGCGACGGCAAGACCACGTTGCTGCAGATCTTGACGCTCACCCGCGAGCCGGATTCCGGCCGGGTCACTCACACGTCCGGGTTATCCGTGGGCTATCTGCGGCAGAGCGACGACTTCGCCGCCGACGCCACTGTGCGCGACGTCATCGTCGGCGGCCGGGCCGACCACGTCTGGGCCGCCGAACCCGACACCCGCGACGTCGTCTCCCACCTGTTGGCCGACGTCGCGCTCGACACTGCGGTCGGTCGACTGTCCGGCGGTGAGCGGCGCCGGGTGGCGTTGTCGGCGGTACTGATCGCCGGGCACGACGTGCTCGTACTCGACGAGCCGACCAACCATCTCGACGTCGAGGTGATCGGCTGGCTGGCCTCGCACTTGAACCGACGCAGGGCCAAGGCGCTGGTGGTGGTCAGTCACGACCGCTGGTTCCTCGATGCGGTGTGCACCAGGACGTGGGAGGTACACGACGGTGTGGTGGACGGGTATGACGGCGGCTATGCGGCATACGTGCTCGCGCGGGCGGAGCGGATGCGGTTGGCGGCCGGCGCCGAGGCCCGTCGGCAGAACCTGATGCGCAAGGAACTGGCGTGGCTGCGTCGCGGCCCGCCGGCGCGGACATCGAAACCGAAGTTTCGGATCCAGGCCGCCAACGAACTGATCGCCAACGAGCCGCCGCCGCGTGATTCCCTTGTGTTGCAACGCTTTGCGACAACACGTCTGGGCAAGGACGTCTTCGATCTGCACCGGGTACGGCTGGAGGTCGGTCCGAATGTGGTGCTGGACCGCGTCGACTGGTCCATCGGGCCCGGCGCACGCATCGGACTGGTCGGCGTCAACGGCAGCGGCAAGACGTCCATACTGCGACTTCTGGCGGGTGAGTTGGCTCCCTCGACGGGCACCATCAAGCGTGGCGCCACGCTGAAGATCGGCTACCTGAGCCAGACGGTGGCTGAAGTAGACGGGGCGCAACGGGTGATCGATGCCGTCGAAAACCGCCGTCGCATCGCTGAATTGGCGGGCGGGCGAGAGGTCAGCGCCGACACGTTGCTGAAGGATTTCGGATTCACAGGCGACAAGCTGACCGCACGGGTGGCGGAGTTGTCCGGCGGTGAACGGCGCCGGCTGCAGTTTCTGCGGCTGCTGCTCGACGAACCGAATGTGTTGCTGCTCGATGAGCCGACCAACGATCTCGACATCGACACGCTGACCGTCATAGAGGACTACCTGGACGGCTGGCCGGGCACGCTGATCGTCGTCACCCACGACCGCTATTTCCTCGAACGGGTCTCCGACGTCACCTATGCGCTCACCGGCGGCGGGCGCTGCGACTTGCTACCGGGCGGAGTTGAGCAGTACCTCGCTCAACGAGCGGCCGCGGAGCCGCCGTCGCCGGCGGCGCCGACGCGTGCCTCGGAGTCGGCTTCCGCGCGCGAGCGTCGCACCAGCAAGGAGATGGCGCGGATCGAGGGTCAACTGTCCAAGCTCGATGACCGGATCGCGGCGCTGCACGAGTCGATGGCCGACGCGGCCGCCGACCATGTCCGCGTTGGTGAGCTCAACACCGAGCTTCAGGAGCTGCTGGTGCGCAAGGAATCTCTCGAAGAAGCGTGGTTGGCCGCGGCCGACGGTTAGGGACGAGGTTGCGGATCAACACCCTCACAACGAGAAAGGATCGGCATCGTGGCTGATATATCCGCGTTCACCGAACTGATTCCGGACGACCACGGACTGTGCGTGCTGAACACGCTGCGGCGTGACGGCAGTATCCAGTCGTCCGTGGTCAACGCCGGAGTCCTTCCCCACCCGGTCACCGGCCGGCCGGTGGTCGGTCTCGTCGCGATCGGCGGCTCCCGCAAGCTGCACAATCTACGTGCCGACGCCAGAACGACAATCGTCGCGCGCGCCGGTTGGCAATGGGCGAGCGTGGAGGGGCGCGCCGAGCTCATCGGACCCGACGACTCGCATCCCGATGTCGACCGTGAAGGCTTGACAGCCCTGTTACGCAACGTCTTCCAAGCCGCCGGCGGAACCCATGACGACTGGGACACCTATGACAGGGTGATGGCAGAGGAAAGGCGAACCGCCGTCCTGATCGCGCCTGAGCGCATCTACACCAATCCCGAGCCCGGGTAGTGAGCCACGCAGATCAACGCCGCCGGCCGGTCGGCTCCAGATCAGCGAGGTGAGTTCGCAGCAGATCGAGAAGGGCCCTGGGCCGCAGATCTTTTGAATCGACGGTCAGCGCGTGCAGCGCAAGGCCATCGACAAGCGCGTGGAGCCGGTCGGCTTCGTAGTCGAGGTCGACGTCGTCGCGGATGAGCTTGGCGTGTTGAAGCACCGCCAGGACACCTCGGCAGGCATCGGCGACCGCGTGCTGCGCATCGAGAGCCACCCGGCGCAACGATGGATCCGACGGGCTCTCTGTGACCACCGCCATGTTGACCGCCATCTCCACGCGCCGGTGGTCGTCGAGCGGCATCATCTCGGCGAGCACCGCTTCCGCGAGCTTGCGAGGGTCCTGCAACGCAAAGTGCTTCTGCACCCGCTCACGGGCTTGCTCGTGCACCAACGCCATTGAGTACTGCAGCAACTCGGCCTTTGTCGAAAAAACGTGGCGCACCGACCCGACGGCAAGACCGGCTTCGGCGGCGACATCGCGGATCGACACGGCGGAGACGCCGTCACGGACCACGATGCGCCAGACCGCCTCGGCAATCTCACGGCGGCGGCCATCGCGGTCGATCAGTTTTGGCACCCTAGCATGTTAGCACGCTTGTGCTACGTTAGTGATACGGATGTGCTACCAAATATCAGGAAGTTGAGGAGATGCTCGAGTTCTTCGCCGAGAACCCTGTCGCCGCAGTGATCGTGGGATGCGAGATCGGCCTGTGGGTGCTGCTGGGCCTTGGCCTGATGCTGCGTTATCTCGTGCGGGCGCGTCACACGAGCACGGTGGTCCTCGCCGGCATTCCGCTGCTCGACGTGGTTCTCGTGGTCGCCACCGCGATCGACCTGCAGCGCGGCGCCGAGGTGGGGTTGGTGCACGTGCTGGCCGGCTTCTATCTGGGCTCAAGCGTGGCCTTCGGCCCGGCGATCGTGCGGTGGGCCGACGAGCGTTTCGCCCACCGGTTCGCCGGTGGCCCCGCTCCGCGCCGGACGCCCAAGCACGGCCCGGAGCGGGTCGCCCATCTGATGCGCGAGTGGTACCGCGTGGTGGGCACGGTGGCGATCGCCTCGGTGGTGCTCGTCGTGCTGATCCTCTTCTTCGCAACTCCCGACGATCACGCGTCGCTGTGGTCGTGGATCGGCCGCGCGTGGGCCGTTGTCGGCCTGTGGTACGTGTTCGGTCCGTTGTGGGAACGGGGAAAGAAGGACGACCGCGACGACGGTCCCGCGCGCCCGGTCATCTCCTCAAACGTACCCGCAACCGGTCGGCGGTCTCACGGATGACGCCGAGCTGCTTGGCGACCTGGATCGGCGCCGTGCCACCGCGGGCGTCGCGGGAGTTCACCGAGCCTTCGATGGTGAGCACCTCGCGTACCTGGGGCGTCAGTTCGGGGTGTATCGAGGCGAGTTCGGCGTCCTCCAGGTCTTCCAGGCCGACACCCCGCGCCTCGGCCGCGCGGACCGCTGCGCCTGCGGCCTCGTGCGCGACGCGGAACGGCACCCCCCTGCGAACCAGCCACTCCGCGACGTCGGTCGCCAATGTGTAGCCCAGCGGGGCGAGTTCGGCCATCCGGTCGACGTCGAAGCGCAACGTCGTCACCAGCCCGGCCATCGCCGGCAGCAGCAGCTCCAACTGGGCGACGGAGTCGAACACCGGCTCCTTGTCCTCCTGCAGATCCCGGTTGTAGGCCAGCGGCTGCGCTTTCAGCGTGGCCAGCAGCCCGGTGAGGTTGCCGATCAGTCGGCCCGACTTGCCGCGAGCCAGTTCGGCGATGTCGGGGTTCTTCTTCTGCGGCATGATCGAGCTGCCGGTCGACCAGGAGTCATGCAAGGTGATGTAGCCGAACTCCGTTGTACTCCACAAGATGATGTCCTCTGCGAGCCGCGACAGGTCAACGCCGATCATCGATAACACGAACGCGGCCTCGGCCGCGAAGTCGCGCGATGCCGTCGCGTCGACGGAATTGTCGGCAGCCGCGTCGAAGCCGAGGTCCGCGGCGATCGCATCGGGATCCAGGCCCAGCGACGAGCCCGCCAGTGCCCCGGAACCATAGGGCGACACCGCCGCTCGCTTGTCGAAGTCGACCAGCCGGTCGACGTCGCGCAACAGCGGGTGCGCGTGTGCGAGCAGATGGTGCGCGAGCAAGATCGGCTGTGCCGACTGCAGGTGCGTCTTACCGGGCATGATCGCAGTCGGGTGGGCCGCCGCCTGCGTCGCCAGCGCTTCGACGACTTCCAGTGCACCCTCTGCGACGCGCCTGCTCGCGTCGCGCAACCACATCCGAAACAGCGTGGCCACCTGGTCGTTTCGCGAGCGGCCGGCCCTCAGGCGGCCGCCGAGTTCGGGGCCGACCCGATCGATCAGCCCGCGTTCCAGTGCGCCGTGCACATCTTCGTCGGTCGGCAGCGGCGCGAAGCTGCCGTCGGCGACATCGGCGGCCAGGCTGTCGAGGCCGGCGACCAGGCCGTCGCGCTGCTCGTCGGTCAGCAGACCGGCGTTGAACAGCACCTGGGCGTGCGCTTTTGACGCCCGGATGTCGTAAGGCGCGAGCACCCAGTCGAAGTGGGTCGACTTGGACAGCGCCGCCAGCGCGTCCGAAGGGCCGCCGGCGAACCGACCGCCCCACAGCGACCCCTCGTTGGTGCTCACTCGAAGCTCCGTGAACGTGCGCAGAATGTCGAAATTTCGCGGCGTGTCGTGTGCAAACACGCACGTTCGCGGGAATTGGGGGGTGTCATGTGCCCAGGTCCCGGCGGGCCGAGATGCTCGACGACAGGCCGTGGATCTGCACGAAACCCCGGGCAGCTGACTGGTCGAACGTATCGCCCTCGTCATAAGTGGCCAGGTTGAAGTCGTATAGAGATTCCGCGCTGCGGCGGCCGTTGACCGAGATGTGCCCGCCGTGCAATTCCATTCGGATCTCGCCGGTCACGTGTTCCTGGGTCTTGGCGACGAACGACTCCAGCGCGGTTTTCAGCGGCGAGTACCACAGCCCGTCATAGACCAACTCGCCCCACTTCTGGTCGGTGTGGCGCTTGAACCGGCCGAGTTCGCGCTCGAGCGTGACGTGCTCGAGTTCAGTGTGTGCGGTGATCAACACCATCGCGCCCGGCGCCTCGTAGATCTCGCGGCTCTTGATGCCGACCAGCCGGTCCTCGACGACGTCGAGCCTACCGACACCCTGCTCGCCGGCGCGGCGGTTGAGCTCCTCGATGGCCTGCAGCACGCTCACCGGCCGGCCGTCGATCGAAACCGGAACGCCGCGTTCGAAACCGACGATCACCTCGTCGGGGGTGCTCCAGTTGAGCGTCGGGTCCTCGGTGTAGTCGTAGACGTCCTTGGTGGGGGCGTTCCACAGGTGTTCGAGGAAGCCGGTCTCCACGGCGCGGCCCCAGACGTTCTGGTCGATCGAGAACGGTGATCGCTTGGTGACGTTGATCGGGATCGCGTTCTCCTCGGCGAACGCGATCGCCTTCTCCCGCGTCCACGCGTAGTCGCGCACCGGTGCCAGCACTTCGAGATCCGGTGCCAGCGAGGCGAATCCGACTTCGAAGCGAACCTGGTCGTTGCCCTTGCCGGTGCACCCGTGCGCGACGATACCGCCGCCGTGCTCGCGGGCCGCGGTCACCAGGTGCTTGACGATCAGTGGTCGGCTCAGCGCCGAGACCAGCGGATAGCGGTCCATGTACAGGGCGTTGGACTGGATTGCGGCCAGGCAGTATTCGTCGGCGAACTCGTCCTTGGCATCGACGACCACGGCCTCCACGGCGCCGCAGTCGAGCGCCCGCTTGCGGATGACCTCCATGTCTTCGCCGCCCTGTCCGAGGTCAATCGCGACGGCGACCACCTCGCGGCCGGTCTCCTTGCCGATCCAACTGATCGCCACCGAAGTGTCCAGGCCGCCCGAATACGCCAGGATGACGCGTTCTGACATCAGCAAGTCTCCTTTGTTCGAATGCTCTCGAGTTTCGTTGCCAGCTCGGCGCCGGTCATCGGCTCACGCGCGACGACCAGGATGGTGTCATCACCGGCGACGGTGCCGACGACGAACGGCAGTGCCGCGCGGTCCATCGCGCTGGCCAGGTAGTGCGCCGCACCGGGCGGGGTGCGCAGGATCGCAAGGTTGCCGCTGGCGTCGGTCGACACCAGCAGTTCGGCCAGCAGCCGCGACATCCGTTCCGTACCACCGGAAACAGCGCGCACCGGGCTGCCGTCCTCCGGAACGACGTACACGCCGACGCCGCCGTCGGCGCCGCGAAGCTTCACCGCGCCGAGTTCCTCGAGGTCGCGCGACAGCGTGGCCTGGGTGACCTCGATGCCCTCCTCGGCCAGCAAGGTGGCCAACTCGGTCTGGCTGTGCACCGACTGCGACGACAGGATCGCCACGATACGAGCCTGTCTGCCGGCTCTGGTCGCCGCGGAAGTCACGCTTGCTCCAAGAGCCACACCAGTAGCGCCTTCTGCGCATGCAGCCGGTTCTCGGCCTCGTCCCACACCGCGCTGCGCGGCCCGTCGATCACGTCATCGGTGATCTCCTCGCCTCGGTGCGCCGGAAGGCAGTGCAGCACAACGGCGTCGGCCTCGGCTCGGGTCAGCAGCTGGTCGTTGACCTGGAACGGCCGGAACGGCCCCACCCGATCCAAGCCGTCGTTCTCCTGGCCCATCGACGTCCAGGTGTCGGTGACGAGCACGTCGGCGCCGTCGGCCGCCGCGTTCGGGTCCGCCGTGACCGTGACCGTCGCACCGGTTTCCGACGCGCGTTTCTGCGCGGCGTCGACGAAGTCCCGATGCGGTTGGAAACCGGGCGGCGCCGCGACTGTGACGTGCACGCCCGCCGTCGCGCCGCCCAGCATCAGCGAGTGCGCCATGTTGTTGGCGCCGTCGCCGAAGTAGGACATCCGAAGGCCGGCGAGCGACCCCTTGCGCTCAGCGAGCGTCTGCAGGTCGGCGAGCACCTGGCACGGGTGAAACTCGTCGGACAGGGCGTTGACGATCGGCACGCTCGCACCCGCCGCCATCGCGGTCAGCCGGTCCTGGGCGAACGTTCGCCACACGATCGCCTTGACGTAGCGCGACAGCACCCGTCCGGTGTCCTCCAACGTCTCATCCCTTCCGAGCTGAGTGCTGCGACCGTCGACGACGACTGCGTGGCCGCCGAGTTGGGCGATGCCCATCTCGAAGGAGAACCGGGTGCGGGTGGAGTTCTTGTCGAAGATGACGGCCACCCCGCTCGGGCCCTCCAGCGGGCGACGGCTGAACGGCTGCGCCTTGAGTTCGGCCGCGAGCGCGAGCACCTCGGCCTGCTCGTCTGGGTTCAGGTCGTCGTCGCGCAGAAAATGCCGCAGTGTCATGACGCGGCGCCTTTGTCGAGGATGGCGGGCAGCGCGGTGAGGAAGCCGTCGATCTGGGCCTCGGTGATGATCAGCGGTGGAGCCAGCCGGATCACGTCCGGCGCTGCGGCGTTGACCAGGAACCCGGAGTCGCGCGCCGCCGCCTCAAGGGCTTTGGCGGACTCGGCGGTCAGCACGACACCGCGCAGCAATCCCCGCCCGCGGACATGGTCGATCAGCGGATGGCCGAGCGCTTCGATACCTGCCGACAGGGTCTTGCCGAGCACCTCGGCGCGCCCGATCAGGCCCTCGTCGGCCAGCACCCGCAACACCGCCAGCGCCGCGGCGGCGCAGACTGGGTTGCCACCGAAGGTGCTGCCGTGCATCCCGGGGGTCAGTAGGTCGGCGGTCGTGCCGGTCGCGAGGCACGCGCCGATCGGCAATCCACCGCCCAGCCCCTTGGCCAGGGTCACGATGTCCGGGGTGATGCCGTCGTGCTGATGGGCGAAAAACGCGCCGGTGCGGCCCATTCCGGTCTGCACCTCGTCGAGCACCAGCAGCGCGCCGTGCTGCGCGGTGATCTCCCGCGCGGCGACGAGGTAGCCCGCGGGTGGGACCACGACACCGCCCTCGCCCATGATCGGTTCGAGGAACACGGCGGCGGTGTCCTGATCGACAGCGCGCGCCAGTGCGTCGATGTCGCCGTAGGGCACGTGGGTGACGTCGCCGGGCAGCGGCGCGAACGGCTCCTGCTTCGACGGCTGCCCGGTCAAGGCCAGTGAGCCCATCGTGCGGCCGTGAAAAGCTCCCTGCGCCGCAACAAGTTTCGTGCGACCGGTGAGTCGGGTGATCTTGAAGGCGATTTCGTTCGCCTCGGTGCCCGAGTTGCAGAAGAAGACTCTGGCGCCCTCGGCGCCGAGCAGTCCGACCAGGGCTTCGGCCAGCGCGATGCCGGGTTCGGTGGCATACAGGTTCGAGGTGTGTCCCAGCGTATTGAGCTGCCGGGTGACCGCCTCGATCACCGCGGGGTGCCGATGGCCGAGGATGTTCACCGCGATGCCGCCGAGCAGGTCCAGGTAGGACTTGCCGTCGGCGTCGGTCACCACGGCGCCGTCACCGCTGGACAACGCGAGCGGCGGGGTGCCGTAGTTGTTCATCATGACGGCCTGCCAGCGTTCTTGAAGTGTCATGGGCGCACCACTTTCGTGCCCGTCCCTTCGTCGGTGAACAGTTCGACCAGCACACAGTGTTCGACCCGGCCGTCGATGACGTGTGCGCTCGGCACCCCGCCCGTGACGGCCCGTAGGCAGGCTTCCATCTTGGGCACCATGCCGGTTTCCAACGTCGGTAACAGTTGTGTCAGTGCGGCGGAGTCGATTTCGCTGACCAGTGAGTCGCGGTCCGGCCAGTTGGTGTATAGGCCCTCGACGTCGGTCAGCATGATCAGCTTCTCCGCGCCGAGACCCTCGGCCAACGCGGCGGCCGCGGTGTCGGCATTGATGTTGTGCACGACGCCGTCGACGTCGGGGGCGATCGTCGAGACCACCGGGATGCGGCCCGCCCCGATCAGGTCGATCAACGTGCTCGGATCGACGCGTTCGACGTCGCCGACCAGGCCGATGTCGGTGGCCACGCCATCGACCATGACGTCGCGACGCACGGCGGTGAACAACTGCGCGTCCTCACCGGTGACGCCGACCGCGTAGGGCCCGTGCGCGTTGATCAGGTTCACCAGTTCCCGGCCGACCTGACCGAACAGCACCATCCGCGCGACGTCGAGCACTTCGGGGGTCGTGACGCGGAACCCGCCCTTGAAATCGCCCTGGATGCCCAGTCTCGTGAGCATCGCGCTGATCTGCGGTCCGCCGCCGTGCACCACGACGGGGTGGATGCCGCAGTTGCGCAGGAACACCATGTCGGCGGCGAACGCGGTTTTGAGCACGTCGTCGGTCATCGCGTTGCCGCCGTACTTGATGACGACGATCTTGTTGTGCATCTGCTTGAGCCACGGCAGCGCCGCCGCCAACACCTGCGCCTTGAGCGGGGTTTCGACGGTCATGAGCTGTACGCGGAGTTCTCTTCGACGTATCCGTGCGACAGGTCGGTGGTGCGGATCGAGGCTTGTCCGGAGCCGTCGCCGAGGTCGATGGTGACGGTGATGTCCGCGCCGGATAGATCGACTTCACGCGCGCCCGGTTGCGGGGCACCGTCCTGCCACACCGGGATCTCGTTGAACGCCACGGTCATCCGCTCCGGGTCCACCGTGAACGGGGCCATGCCGATGGCCGCGAGCACACGGCCCCAGTTGGGGTCGGATCCGAACAACGCGGTCTTCACCAGGCTGTCGCGCGCGATGAGCCGCGCGCCGAACAGCGCGTCCTCCTCGGACGCTGCGCCCGTCACCGTGACGACGATGCGCTTGGTCACGCCCTCGGCGTCGGCCTGCAGTTGTTGACACAGGTCGTCGCACACACGCAGCACCGCATCGTCGAGTTCGCTCTGGCTGGGCTCGATCGCGCTCGCGCCGGAGGCCAGCAACAGCACCGAGTCGTTGGTCGAGCAACTGCCGTCGACGTCGAGGCGGTCGAAGGTCCTCGCGGCGGCCCTGCGCAGGGCCTGGTCCAGCGCGGCGGAGTCGGCTACCGCGTCGGTGGTGATGACGCACAGCATGGTGGCCAGCGACGGAGCCATCATGCCCGCACCCTTGGCCATTGCGCCGACGGTCCAGTTTCCGCCGTGGTGCAGCGCAACCTGTTTGGGCACGGTGTCGGTGGTCATGATGGCGCGCGCGGCTTCCTCACCGCCGGTGAGCCCGCCGGCCAGCTCGTGGACGATTTCTTGGACGCCGGGCAGCACCTTGTCCATCGGTAGCCGGTCGCCGATCAACCCCGTCGAGCAGACCGCCACCTCGATCGCACCCGTCTCCGTGCCCCAATCGCTCAGCGCTTCTGCGACGGCCTCGGCGGTGGCATGGGTGTCCGCGAAGCCCCGGGGGCCGGTGCAGGCGTTGGCGCCGCCGGAGTTCAGGATCACCGCGCGGAGACGGCCGGTGGTGAGCACCTGTTGGCTCCACAGCACCGGCGCCGCCCTGACTTGGTTGCGGGTGAACACTCCCGCGGCGGCATAGTCCGGCCCCTCGTTGAACACCAGCGCCAGGTCCAACGCCCCGGACGCCTTGATACCGGCGGCGATACCGGTCGCGCGGAAGCCCTCGGGGGCGGTCACCCCTTGGGTGCGGACGAGCCGACTCTCCGTCGCCGGAGCCGCCGGGCCGGCGACATCAGAGCCCGTCACGGCGCCACTCCCACGATCGAAAGGCCTTCGGTCTCCGGCCAGCCGAGCGCCAGGTTCATCGATTGCACCGCGGCGCCGCCCGTGCCCTTGACGAGGTTGTCGATCGCGGCGATGCCGACGAACGTCTGCGCATCTTCGTCCACGGCGACGGCCAACTGGGCCGCGTTGCTGCCGAGCACTGAACCGGTCTTCGGGAGCTGGCCTTCCGGTAGGAGATACACGAAAGGCTCAGCGTCGTAAGCCTTTTCGTAAGCAGCGCGAATTTCTGACAGCGGCACGGTGGTGCGGGCGGTGCAGGTGGCCAGAATACCGCGCGAGGTCGGGATCAGCACCGGCGTGAACGACACCGTCACGTCCTTGTCCGTGACCGCGCGCAGCCCCTGGGCGATCTCCGGTGTATGCCGGTGCCTGCCGCCGACGTTGTAGGCCCGCGCGGAGCCGATCAACTCGGCGCCGAGCAAATCGGCTTTGACGGCACGGCCGGCGCCCGAGGCGCCGCTGACCGAGACCACGGTCACGGCGGGCTCGATGAGGTCTTCGGCGATCGCGGGCCACAGCGCCAACAGTGCCGCGGTCGGATAGCAGCCGGGCACCGCGATCCGCTTCGCGCCGCGCAGCCGGTCGCGGGCCCCGGGCAGCTCCGGCAGACCGTACGGCCAGCTGCCCGCATGGGCCGACCCGTAGAACCGCTCCCATGCCGCGGCGTCGGTGAGCCGGAAGTCAGCGCCGCAGTCGATGATCAGGGTGTCGGCGCCGAGTTGATCGGCCAGCTCCGCCGAATGCCCGTGCGGCAACCCGAGGAAGACCACGTCGTGGCCGCTCAACACGTCTTTGTCGGTGGCCTCCAGGACCCGGTTGGCCAGCGGCAACAGATGCGGATGATGCTCGGCCAGCAGCGTCCCCGCGCTCGCTGCGGCGGTCAGCGCCCCGATCGTCAGGCGCCCATCGGCGTATGCGGGATGGCCGAGCAGGAGTCGAAGAATCTCGCCACCGGCATATCCGCTGGCGCCGGCCACCGCCACTGAAACCATAACGACAATTCTGCATGGTTATGCAGGCATATGCAAACCCATTACCTGGGCGCTTTATCGGCGCTGCTCGGCGCCCACTCTGTCCGCCGCGGCTTGTACGGCCGCTTCGCGGGCGACACTGGCTTCATCTTCAGTCAGCGTGCGATCGGCGGCACGGAACCGAAGCGCGAATGCGAGCGATTTGCGGCCCTCGCCGACCTGGGGTCCGGTGTAGACGTCGAACAACCGCACGTCCTCGAGCAGCGGCCCCGCGCCGGCGCGGACGGCGTCGACCACGCTGGCCGCCGCCACGTCCTCCCCGACGATGAGGCTGATGTCCTGGAACACGGCGGGAAACGGCGACACCGACGGGGCGGGAAGCCGCTCGACGATCGGAACGGCGTCCAGATTCAGTTCGAGGGCGCAGGTCCGCTTGGGCAGCCCCGAGCGCTCGACGACCGCGGGATGCAGTTCACCGGCGTGGCCGACGACGATTCCGGTCTCCCGGTCGCCCAGCACCACCTCGGCGCACCGGCCGGGGTGCCACGGCAGGTGCTGCGCCGAGCGCAAGCGCAGATCGACACCAGCTGCGCGGGCGATGATCTGGACCGCCTCGAAAGCATCACTGGCGTCCACTTGGCGGCCGGGCCCCCACGGTCCCGCGGGCTCGCGCTGCCCCGCCAGCACGACGCCGACGTGCTGGGGCTGTCTGGGCAGCGACGCGTCGAGTGCCGCGATCTCGTCGGCTTTGGGCCGCCGGTCGGTGGGAATCCGGTCGACGGCGCGGTTCTCCGGCGTGGGCTCGACGACCTGTTGGATCGCGAACAGTGCCACGTCATGGGTACCGCGAGACTCGTTGCGGCTCAGAGCCTCCAGCAGACCCGGTAGAAGCGTGGTCGCCAGCTGCGGCCGGTCGGACTCCAGCGGGTTGAGTACATCGGTCGTCGCCCTACGGGGGTCGTCCGCCGGCAGGCCCCAGTCGTCGAACACGCCTGCGGGCAGAAACGGCGTGGGCAAGACCTCCACGTAACCATTGAGGCCCAACGCTTTTCCTATCGCGCGTCGACGCTTCTGCAGCGGCGTCAGGCCGCGGCCGGCCGGCGCCTTCGGCAACTCCGAGGGGATGGACTCCAGGTCTTCCAGGCGCAGCACCTCTTCGACGAGGTCGGCGGGCTGGCGCAGGTCGGGTCGCCAACTCGGCGGGGTGGCGGTCAGTTGGCCGTCGGCGACAGTGACGTGTGCGCCGATCTGGGTGAGCCGCCGTTGCGCGATGCCCGAGGGGTAGCCGACGCCGGCGGTGCGGTCGGGCAGGTCGATCGCCATGCTCACCGGCGGGAGTGACCAGTCTTCCCGTGGCGGCTCGCCGCGCCAGTCGGTCAAATTGGGCTGCACTGTGCCACCGGCTATTTCGGCCAGCAGCGCAGCGCAGCGGTCCAGCGCGGCGACCGAGATCGCGGGGTCGACGGTGCGTTCGTATCGCCGACCCGCCTCGCTGTAGAGGTGCAGCCTCCGTTGGGTGCGCGATACCGCGGCCGGGTCCCAGACCGCGGCCTCGAGCAGCACGTCGGTGGTGCTCTCGCGCACCTCGGTGGTGCCTGCGCCCATCACGCCGCCTATCGCGGCGGTGGCGACGTCGTCGACGATCAGCACATCGGCCGGGTCGAGACGGCGTTCGACGTCATCGAGGGTGACCACCGTCTCCCCTGGCTCGGCGAATCGCACGCGGAAGCCGCCCGAGATCAGAGCGCGATCGTGGGCATGCATCGGATGGCCGAGCTCGAGCATCACGTAGTTGGTCACGTCGACGGCGGGCGAGATGGCCCGGATGCCGGACAGCAGCAGGCGTCGCTGCAGCCACCACGGCGAGACGGCGGCCGGATCGACACCGGTCACGGGGCGCAGCCCGAAGCGCAGCACGCCGGTGCCCGGTTCGACGGCGAGCGACAGCGCCTCTCCGTCGGCCGGCAGCGGCACCACATCGGCAGGGTCGACGAAGTCGAGATCGTAGGCGGCGGCGATCTCGCGGGCCATGCCGCGTACCGACAGGCAGTAGCCGCGGTCGGGCGTGATCGCCAGGTGAAACACGACGTCGTCGAGACCGAGCACGTCCGCGGCGGGGCTGCCGGGCTCCGCGGTGCCCGGTGGCAGCACCAGGATGCCGGAATGGTCGGTGCCCAAATGCAGTTCGGCCGTCGAACAGATCATGCCGTCGGAGATGCGGCCGTAGGTCTTGCGGCTGGCGATCGTGAAGTCGCCCGGGAGCACAGCGCCGGGCAGTGCCACCACGACCAGATCGCCGGCAACGAAATTGGTTGCCCCGCAGACGATGTCGCGCAGCTCGGGTTCACCCAAGTCCACCTTGACCGCCCGGATGGGCTTCTTGAACTCGGTGAGCTCCTCGATCTCGGCGACCCGTCCGACCGTGAGCGGTCCGGCGACCGGTCCGACCGGGATGACCTCCTCGACCTCATGACCGATGCGGATCAACGTCTGCTCGAGTTCGTCCGGCGCCACGTCCCAACCCGGGGCACCCGCCGCAACGACGTCGCGCAGCCAGCTGTACGGCAGCCGCATCAGGCTCCTACTCCGAACGGCAACGAGAATCGGACGTCACCCTCCACCATGTCGCGCATGTCCGGAATGCCGTTGCGGAACTGAAGGGTACGCTCCAGGCCCATGCCGAATGCGAAACCGGAGTACACGTTCGGGTCGATTCCGCAGGCGCGCAACACATTCGGGTGGACCATGCCACAGCCGCCCCATTCCACCCAGCCTGGGCCGCCCTTCTTGTTCTCGAACCAGATGTCGACCTCGGCCGACGGCTCGGTGAAGGGGAAGAAGTGCGGCCGAAACCGAGTGCGTCCCTGCGGGCCGAACTCCGAGCGGGCGAACGCGTCCAGCGTGCCGCGCAGATGCGCCATCGTCAGACCCTTGTCCACTGCGAGGCCCTCGACCTGGTGGAACACCGGGGTGTGGGTGGCGTCGAGTTCGTCGGTGCGGAATGTGCGCCCGATGGAGATGATGTAGACCGGTGGCTCGCGTTCCAGCAGCGTGCGGATCTGCACCGGTGAGGTATGCGTGCGCAGCACCTGCCGCGAGCCCTCGGGGGCGATGTGGAACGTGTCCTGCTCGCTGCGCGCGGGGTGGTCGGGCGCGAAGTTCAGCGCATCGAAGTTGAACTGTTCGGTCTCGACCTCTGGTCCTTCGGCCAGTTCCCATCCCATCGCGACGAACGTGTCGGCGATGCGCTCGGCAAGGATCGTGATCGGGTGGCGGGCGCCGATCGGTTGGCGCGTCGACGGCAGCGTCACGTCGATGCGCTCGGCCACCAGCACCGCGGCGTCCCGCTCCGCCCGCAGCGTCGCCAACCGCTCGTCGTAGGCGCGCTGCGCCTCCGCACGGGCGACGTTCACCCGCTTGCCCGCATCGGCCCGGTCGGCCTTGGCCAGCGCGCCGAGCGACTGGCGCGCCAACGCGATCGGCGACCGGTCACCGAGATGCTCGGTTTTCGTCCGCGCGAGCGCATCGAGATCGTTCGCCAACTCGAACGCATGCCGAGCCGCGCTGACGGCCTTGGTCAGCGCTTCTTCGGACAGGTCTACGGGCTGGTCAGCCACCCGGCGATCATAGCGATGCTTCGAACGCTATTCCGCTGCGGTGTCTTCGGACTCGTCGCCGCCCGCCTGGCGGTGGGTTTTCAGTCGGTACATGACGAAGTCGGCGGGCACACCGTCCTGCTTGGGCGCGAACACCTGCTTGCGGAGGCGCTTGGCGACCACGCCCAGTGAGTCGAATTCCTCGGCCGGGATGCGCTTGAGGGTGTCCTGTGAGACCACCAGCTCACCTCGGGTGGCGCGTTCCATCACCCGTGCCGCTATGTTGACGTCGACGCCCAGCCAGTCCGATCCGATCCGTTGCGGATGGCCGGTGTGCACGCCGACCCGCATCCGCGGGGTGTAGCCGTCGACGTCGACGGCTTTCACCGCCTCGCGCGCGACGATCGCGGCCCGCACCGCCGTCGTCGGGTCGGAGAACACCGCCATCAGCCCGTCGCCCATGCGCTTGACGATGTGCCCACCGGCCTCGAGCAGCGGGGGCTCCACGGCCTGCGAGACCCGGCGCAGGAGCCGCAGCGTGGCCTCGTCGCCGGCCTTCAGCGACCACGTCGAGAACCCGACGAGATCGGTGAAGACGAGCGTCGCCTCACGGTTGGCGGGCTTGCCGGACACGCGCTCGGTGAGGGCTTGCCACACCTGCAGTGCGCCCAGGCTCACCTCGCGCGACACCGCGTCCCGCTCCAGAATCCGGTCGGCGGCCCTGGCGGCCGCGCTGGGACCGCCGTCGCCGGACACCGACAGGGGGTCGCCGAACTCGGGATCACCGGGGAGGGCTCGCCGCGCCCGGCGCAAAAACGCGATGACAGACGGGCTGTGGTTGGTGTCCTTCAGCCACGCCATCGGTGCCAGCGACCGTCCTGACCGCTCGGCGCGATCCGGTTGCTGTTCGATTTCGCCGATGCCGCCGGATCGTTCATCGAACGACTCGACATCCACAGGGCGAGCCTATGCGGCAGTTCTCCGGGGCGGCAAACGACCATTCGCGAAAGCGGACTCCGATTCGCGAAGTCGCATCCGCCTCAACCGCCGGGCCGAGGGATGACGACTCACCCGGGTGCACTATGCACGCATGCGCGAGCTCAGAATCGTAGTTCCTGGTTACAGGGCTGCGGCTGGTCGATGGAGGGTCGATAACACTGCGGCGCCACACCCGCCACGATCGTAGACAACATACGTTGTCAACATTATCGTGGTGTTCGTCCGGTGAACCCCAGGAGCCAGGCAGCGAGGATCCGATGACGGTCGAAGCGACATCCAACGAGGTAGACGACCCGGGTCCCGATCGGGCTCATCCCCTCGGTCCGGACTCGCTGACGTGGAAGTACTTCGGCGATCTGCGCACCGGCCTGCTCGGCGTGTGGATCGGAGCGGTCCAGAACATGTACCCGCAGCTCGGCGCGGGCGTCGAGGACCACTCGATCCTGCTGCGCGAGCCGCTGCAGCGCGTCGCCCGCTCGGTGTACCCGATCATGGGCGTGGTCTACGACGGCGAACGCGCGATGACGACCGGAGAGCAGATCAGGAGCTACCACACCACGATCAAGGGTGTCGACTCCGAGGGGCGTCGCTACCACGCGCTCAATCCGGAGACGTTCTACTGGGCCCACGCCACCTTCTTCATGCTGATCATCAAGACCGCCGAGTACTTCTGCGGCGGGCTGACCGAAGCCGAGAAGCGCCAGCTGTTCGACGAGCACGTGCAGTGGTACCGGATGTACGGCATGAGCATGCGGCCGGTGCCCGACAGCTGGGAGGAGTTCTGCCGGTACTGGGATCGCAAGTGCCGCGAGGAGCTCGAGATCAATCGCGCCACGCTCGACATCTTCACCATTCGCATTCCCAAGCCCTGGTTCGTGTTGATGCCCACCGGCGTCTGGGATCAGATCTTCAAGCCGATGGTCGGCGCGCAGCGCTGGATCGCCGCCGGGTTGTTCGACGAAGCCTTGCGTGAGAAGGCGAACATGCGGTGGACGCCCGGCGATGAGGTCCTGCTGCGCCTGTTCGGGAAGCTGATCGAGTTCGCGTTCGTCGCGGTGCCGGACGAAATCCGTCTGCACCCAAGGGCTTTGACCGCCTACCGCCGCGCAGAGGGTCGGCTCGCCGCGGACGCTCCGCTGGTCGAGGCGCCCGCGTTCATGGCGCCGCCGAGCGACCGCCGCGACCTGCCGATGCACTACGTTCCGCCTCGCAGATCACTGCTCGACCGGGCCGGCTCTCTGGTGCACACCACCTTCTCTTTGGCGGGCCTGCGTCCGGCCCGCGGACGCCATAAGGCAGCCTGAGGGGCATGCTCGAATGGTCTGATGTCGATCTCGCCGTGCGCGACGCGGTGCGCGAGTTCGTCGACAAGGAAATCCGCCCGCACGTCGACGCGCTGGAAAGCGGCGAGATGGAGCCCTACCCCATCGTGCGTAAGCTGTTCGCGACGTTCGGCATCACCGAGATGGCCCGCGACTCGCTGAACAAGCGGCTGGCCCGATTGCGCGACGGCGGCGAGTCGTCGGACAAACCGTCGAGCGGCGGCATGTTCGGAGATGGAGCCGGCGGGATGGGTTTCGTCGTGGTCAGCGAACTGTGTCGGGTGTCGATGGGTGTCGTCACCGGGATGGGTGTGAGCCTGGGGCTGACGGTGCCGACGATCATGAGTCGCGGCACGCTCGCTCAACAGGAGCGCTGGCTGCCCGACCTGGTGACCTACGACAAGGTGGGCGCTTGGGCGATCACCGAACCCGATTCGGGCTCCGACGCTTTCGGGGGCATGAAGTCCTACGTCGTGCGCGACGGTGAGGATTACGTTCTCAACGGCCAGAAGACGTTCATCACCAACGGGCCGGACGCCGATGTGGTGGTGGTGTACGCGAAACTCGACGAACCGGGCGTCGAGAAACGCGACCGCAAAGTGCTGACCTTCGTCCTGGACCGGGGCATGGAGGGCTTCGTGCAGTCGAAGCCGTTCCGTAAGATGGGGATTCACAGTTCGCGCACCGGCGAGCTGTTCTTCAACAACGTCAGGCTGGGCCGCGATCGTCTCCTCGGTGAGACGGAGGACGCCGCCGGCGACGGCCGCGCCAGCGCGAAGTCGAGCTTCTCCGCCGAGCGCATCGGGGTCGCCGCGATGGCGTTGGGCGTCATCGAGGAGTGCCTGCGGCTGTCGGTCGATTATGCGAAGAGCCGAACGCTGTGGGGCCAGGAGATCGCTCAGTTCCAGTTGATCCAGCTCAAGCTGGCCAACATGGAAGTTGCTCGAATGAACGTGCGCAACATGCTGTTCCGGGTCATCGAAGCGGCTCAGGCGGGCATCGCGATCTCGCTACCGGAGGCGTCGGCGATCAAGTGGTACTGCTCGCAGGCCGCGACGGACGTCGCGATGGAGGCCGTGCAGTTGTTCGGCGGCAACGGTTACATGACCGAGTACCGCGTCGAGCAGTTGGCGCGCGACGCCAAGTCGCTGATGATCTACGCCGGCAGCAACGAGGTGCAGATCACTCACGTGGCACGGGGGTTGTTGAGCTAGGGCCGAGCGTGCGCGCTCTGGTACAGGCAAATCGCCGCGGCGGAGGCCACGTTGAGGCTCTCGGCGCGCCCCGGCATCGGGATGTGCACCCGGTGATCGGCCATGGTGGCCAATTCGGTTGACAGGCCGTGTGCTTCGGGCCCGAACAACCATGCCGTCGGCGCGGTCAGGTCCACGTCGTCCAACGACATCTCGCCGTCGACGGTGGTGGCCAGCACTTGCAGACCCGCGTCACGCAACGCCGTAATGGCTTGCTCTGCATCGCTCCCAGAGACCACGGGGATCGAGAAGATGCTGCCCGCGGACGCTCTCAGGCACTTGCCGTTGTACGGGTCGACACTGTGGCCGGCGAGCACGACGGCGTCAGCGCCCATCGCATCGGCGATGCGGATCAGCGTGCCGGCGTTGCCCGGCTCGGAGATTTCCACCGCGACCGCCACCAGCCGCGCAGAACCGGCCAGCACGTCGCGCAGCGATGTCTCCGGTGTGGAGCACACCGCGACCAGCCCGACCGGAGTCACGGTCTCCGACAACGCTTTTGCGGCCCGCTCAGTGACGACGTGCACGGGTGCGTCGGCCAGCATCGGACTGAACCGGTCCAGTGCGGCTTCGGTGACGAACACCTCGGATACGAGTCCGCGCCGCAGCGCCGCCTCGACGAGGTTGGGCCCCTCGGCAAGGAAGCGCGCGGCGCGGCGTCGTCCAACGTGGCGGTGCAGCTTGACCGCTGCGGCCACCCGGGCGGAGCGTTCGGTGAGAGTCAGGCAGCCTCGCCCGACGGCGCGTTCACATCCGCGGGCAGCGCACCCTTGGCGACCTCCACCAACGCGGTGAACGCGGCCGGATCACTGACGGCGATCTCGGCGAGGTTCTTGCGGTCCACCTCGACCCCGGCGGCCTTCAGGCCCTGGATCAGCCGGTTGTAGGTGATGTCGTTGGCCCGGGCCGCGGCGTTGATGCGAGAGATCCACAGCTTGCGGAACTCGCCCTTGCGGGCGCGGCGGTCGCGGTAGGCGTAGTTGAGCGAATGCAACTGCTGCTCTTTGGCCTTGCGATAGAGCCGCGACCGCTGGCCCCGATAGCCCTTGGATGCCTTGAGTATGGTGCGCCGCTTCTTCTGGGCGTTGACTGCGCGCTTGACGCGTGCCATGGGAGTGTTCCTTCGTTCAGGTCGTACGAGATGTCATACGAGATGACTACGGTCAGCCGTTGAGCATTTTCTTGACGCGGGCGGTGTCGTTGGCCGACACGCCTGTGCGGCCTTCGAGACGCCGGGTCCTGGTGCTCGGCTTGTGCTCGAGCAAGTGGCGACGGTTGGCCTTCTGGCGCACGATCTTGCCGGTCCCGGTACGCCGGAACCGCTTGGAAGCGCCGCTGTGGGTCTTCGCCTTGGGCATATGTCCTCTGCTCTGTCGTTCTAACTGGTTCTGTCGGGTGCGGCGGCCGGCTCTGCTGAGCCCTCGGCCTGCTGGGCCGCCTTGGCGCGAGTCTTCGCGCCGCGGTGCGGGGCCAGCACCATCGTCATGTTGCGGCCGTCCTGCTTGGCGGACGTCTCGACGAAGCCGTAGTCGGCGACGTCGGCGCCCAGCCGCTGCAGGAGGCGGAAGCCCAACTCGGGCCGCGACTGCTCGCGCCCGCGGAACATGATCGTCACCTTGACCTTCGACCCCGCCTCGAGGAAGCGGATCACGTGACCCTTTTTGGTCTCGTAGTCGTGCGGGTCGATCTTGGGACGAAGCTTCTGTTCCTTGACGACGGTCTGTTGCTGGTTCTTGCGAGACTCGCGTGCCTTCTGAGCCGTCTCGTATTTGAACTTTCCGTAGTCCATGATCTTGCAAACCGGCGGTTTCGCATCCGGTGCTACTTCGACGAGATCGAGATCGGCATCCGCGGCGACGCGGAGTGCATCTTCGATGCGCACGATGCCTACCTGCTCACCGCCCGGTCCGATCAGGCGGACTTCAGGTACGCGGATGCGCTCGTTGACGCGGGTCTCAGTGCTGATGGGGCCTCCTACTGTTGTCTTCTAGGAGCCCACTTCCGTCAGCAATCTGCTCAACCGAACAGAAAAGCCCTGCTCACAGCAGGGCCCACAGCCGACCAGGACAGGCATAGGATGCCTGTGACCGGACCGCTGAGCCTTCGGATCATTCCTGTGGCCAGCGGTGGGAGGGGGACTCCACTTGCTGTCCCTGGCGTTTGCCGGGACGGTCGCGCATGCCAGTCTAACAGCCATGACCGAGTTTCCTGAATCCTCATCTGCGCAGCCGCCGACCCGCGACCTGGCCGACATTCCCGCCGTTGAGGTGATCACCCGGTCGGCGGTCATGCTGATGAGCGCCGCCGCGGAGAAACTCGGCTTGTCGGCCGAGCACCCGGACGACTGTCCGCACCGCGATCTCGACGAGGCGCGCCGGTTGATCACCGCGCTGGCCGGGTTGGTCACCGCCTCTGCCGAATACCTCGGACCGCACGCCGGACCGGTCCGCGACGGGCTGAAGACGCTGCAGTTGGCGTTCCGCGAAGCCAGCGCCTCGCCGGACGAACCCGGGCAAGGTCCCGGCGAGAAATACACCGGTCCCGTCTGGTCGTGAGTCACCACCCATTTCGCGTCACAACCGAATAATGTCGCGGCCTATGACCGTCGCCAGCCTGCCCAGCACACGCCGCAGGTCCGGGTATCGGTGGGTGCCCGCGGCGGCCGGGTGGACAGTAGGCATCATCGCCACGCTGTCGTTGTTGGCGAGCATCTCGCCGTTCGTACGGTCGGTCATCAAGGTGCCGCGCGAGTTCGTCAACGATCACATCTTCAACTTCCCCGACACCAGCTTCGCGTGGGCGTTCGTGCTGGCGCTGCTGGCCGCCGCCCTGGCGGCACGCAAGAGCATCGCGTGGTGGATCCTCCTCGGCTACATGGTGGCCGCGGCCGGCTGGAACGTCGCTGACCTGATCACCGGCGACGAAGCGGTGATGCAGGAGATCGGCGAGGTGATCGGGCTCGTCTTCCACGTCGCCGCGATCCTTTTCCTGCTCTTGGCCCGTCGCGAATTCTGGGCGAAAGTGCGCCGCGGGGCGCTGCTCAAGGCGGCGGCCGTGCTGGCGGCGGGTCTGGCGATCGGTACGGCGATCGGGTGGGGGCTGCTCGAGTTGTTCCCCGGCTCGCTGGCCCGCGATGACCGACTCTGGTACGCGCTGAACCGGGTGGGCGCGTTCGCGGGCGCGGACTCGTCCAACTTCTCCGGACATCCGCATGTACTCGTCAACGCGCTGCTCGGGCTGTTCGGTGCGGTGGCCCTGATGGTCGCGGCGATCGTGCTCTTTCAGTCCCAACGCGCCGACAACGCCCTCACCGGCGAGGACGAATCCGCGCTGCGCGGGCTGCTGGAGTTGTTCGGTAAAAACGACTCACTCGGCTATTTCGCGACGCGCCGCGACAAGGCGGTGGTGTTCGCCCCCAACGGGCGAGCCGCCATCACCTACCGCGTCGAGGTGGGTGTCTGCCTGGCCAGCGGCGACCCCGTCGGCGATCCGAAAGCATGGGCCGCGGCAATCGACGCATGGTTGGCGCTGTGTCAAGCCTACGGCTGGGCGCCAGGCGTGATGGGTGCCAGCTCCGCCGGCGCGGAGGCGTTCCGCACGGCGGGGCTCAACGCCTTGCAACTCGGCGACGAAGCCATCCTGCATCCCGACGCATTCCGGCTCTCCGGACCGGACATGCGCGCAGTCCGACAGGCGGTGACACGGGCCCGGCGCGCGGGCACCAGCGTGCGCATCCGCAGGCACCGCGAACTCAGCGCCGAGGAGATGGCCGATGTCATCGCGCGGGCCGACACCTGGCGCGACACCGATGACGAGCGTGGTTTCTCGATGGCACTGGGCCGGCTCGGCGACCCCGCCGACGGTGACTGCCTGCTGGTGGAGGCCGTGCAGCAAGACCAAGTGGTCGCGATGCTCTCGCTGGTGCCGTGGGGCACAAACGGCGTCTCGCTGGATTTGATGCGCCGTTCACCCCAATCCCCCAACGGCACCATCGAGCTGATGGTCAGCGAACTGTGTATGCAGGCCGAAGACATTGGCATCACTCGGATTTCGTTGAATTTCGCGATGTTCCGCTCGGCTTTCGAGCAGGGCGCGCAACTGGGCGCCGGCCCGGTCGCACGGCTGTGGCGCGGCCTTCTGGTGTTCTTCTCGCGGTGGTGGCAACTCGAGACGCTGTACCGCTCGAACATGAAATACCAACCGGAATGGGTGCCGCGCTACGCCTGTTACGAAGACGCCCGACTGGTTCCGCGGGTCGGGGTGGCATCGGTGATCGCCGAAGGCTTTCTCGTGCTGCCGTTCTCGCGGCGCCATGAGCAGCCGCACACCGGACACCACACCGCGGTACCGCGAAATCTGATGGCGACGGGACTGCTGCACCATGACGGCACGGCCCCGGACCTCAGCGGCCTGGAGGCGGACCTGTCCGACGGCGACGAGCCGCGGCTGCCCGAACAGGTTCGGGTGCGGATGACCAAGCTCAAGGCGTTGCAGGACAACGGGATCGACGCCTACCCCGTCGGCAGCGCGCCATCGCACACCATCGTGGCCGCCATCGGGGCCGAGGACAGCGTTCCGGTGACGGTCGCGGGCCGGGTGCTGCGCAGCCGCGACTACGGCGGCGTGCTGTTCGCCCAGTTGCGGGACTGGTCCGGTGAAGTCCAACTGCTGCTGGACAATTCGCGGCTCGAGTCGGGGACGACGGCCGACTTCACCCACGCCATCGACCTGGGCGACCTGATCGAGGTGTCCGGCACGATGGGCCACAGCAAGAAGGGCACCCGTTCGCTGCTGGTGCACGGTTGGCGGTTGATCGGCAAGTGTCTGCGTCCGTTGCCGGACAAGTGGAAAGGGTTGACCGATCAGGAGGCCCGGGTGCGGGCCCGTTACGTCGACCTGGCGATCAACACCGATGCCCGCGACCTGATCCGGGCCCGAAGCGGTGTGCTGCATGCGATCCGCGAAACGTTGGTCGGCAAGGGATTCCTCGAGGTCGAGACCCCGATCCTGCAGCAGATCCACGGTGGCGCGAACGCCCGCCCGTTCTTGACCCACATCAACGCCTACGACCTCGACCTCTACCTGCGCATCGCGCCCGAGCTCTATCTCAAGCGGCTGTGCGTCGGCGGGGTCGAGCGAGTCTTCGAGCTGGGACGGGCATTTCGCAACGAGGGCGTGGATTTCAGCCACAATCCGGAATTCACACTGCTGGAGGCGTATCAGGCGCACGCCGACTACAACGTGTGGATCGACGGTTGCCGCGAGTTGATCCAGAACGCGGCCGAGGCTGCCAACGGCTCGCAGGTGTTCTACCGACCCCGTGACGACGGCGCGCTCGAACCCGTCGACATCTCGGGGCAGTGGACGGTCAACACCGTGCACGGCGCGGTGTCGGAGGCGCTCGGCGAGGAGATCGGCCCGGACACCGACCTGGCGACGCTGCGCAAGCTGTGCGACGGCGCCGACATCCCGTACCTGACGCACTGGGATGCCGGCGCGGTGGTGCTGGAACTCTACGAGCGGCTGGTCGAGGACCGTACCGAAGAGCCGACCTTCTACAAGGACTTCCCGACGTCGGTGTCTCCGCTGACCCGGCCGCACCGCAGCATTGCCGGTGTCGCCGAACGCTGGGACCTGGTGGCGTGGGGCGTCGAACTTGGCACCGCCTACAGCGAACTCACCGATCCGGTAGAGCAGCGAAGGCGGTTGCAGGAGCAGTCGCTGCTGGCCGCGGGCGGCGATCCCGAGGCGATGGAACTCGACGAGGATTTCCTGCAGGCCATGGAGTACGCGATGCCGCCGACGGGTGGGCTCGGCATGGGCGTGGACCGCGTCGTCATGCTGATCACCGGTCGCAGCATCCGTGAGACGCTCCCGTTCCCGTTGGCCAAGCCGCGTTAGCGCGGCCGAAAGCGGGTGCTACGCCGGGCAATACGACTGCGTCGCAGCACCGACGAAGAACCCGCTCTGCTCGACGGTCCAGTTGGCGGGTTCGCTGATCTCGACGGCCACCTGTTCTGGGGCCTGGCCCGCGGCCACGTAATCGCATACCGCGTGAGCGAGGACGATGGCGTCCTCGGGCGTCGAGAACGGGATGCCCTCGGCTTCGATCACAGAGACGAACACATCGTCGGTTTCGTCGGCGAGGGCCGGCGCGGCGGTGGCGATCGCCAGGCCGACCGCGACGACCGCTGAAAAGAGGGTGGCACCGCGCATGTTGGGCTCCTCTCGATGGTTTGCCAACGGCGATACGCTACGCGGCACGGCACTGCTCCGCGATGTTTTCACCGAAATTATCGCTCCCGTCATTATTTGCCCCAAGCCGGCGCTCCGCCAAGGGGTACCGTGAGCGGCATGCCGGACGAACCGCCACCCGCCCCGGAACCCGCGGTCGACGCCGAGACCGTGGAGCCAGAACCCGAGGCCACCACCCCCGTCGAGCCGGTCGACAGCGGATATACCCCGGGCGGTGTCCCGACGTTCGAATCCGTGCAAGAGAAGATCGAAACCCGGTACGGCACCGCGATCGGCGCGTCCGAACTCGCCGCGGAGACACCGGAGGGCCGCAGCGTCGCCGAGCAGTACGACGAGCGACAGCGCGCGGCCGCCGAGCGACTCGATCGAATCCGCGAGCAGATGAACAAGCAGTCCGACGACTCTCAGTAATCCGATTCGGCGGCCAGGATCTCAGCCAGGAACGCGTCGGCGGCCGGCTGATGCAACCGCGACTGGGCGAACGCTCGCACCCGCTCGCGGGTCTGCACCGACTCGCCGACATCGACACCAATAGTCACCGTCGTGTCCTGCCAATCGTGGTTCCAGGCAGCATGTTCCGTGAGCGGCCCCCGCTCCGGATCGGCAAGCGGGACCGTGGCACGCCCGTCCGCCCCGAGCGCCCCCGCTCCGCCGACAGTGCCAGACTGCAACCGCACCGCGATGCCACGCGGTGAGCCCAGACCCGTCAACTCCGCGCCGATCACCCCGTTGACGACATCGCCGTCCAGTTCGACGGTCCAGTCGACGGTGCCGTCCGCGGCGTCGAAGATGCCCGGCGGTACGGCGCCCCAGTTGATCGACGTGGTGCCGCCGGCGATGACGCCCGCGCCCCGACCACGTGCCTGCGCCCCGGCCGCGAGCGCGTAATCGTCACGCCGACTTGTCGCCGGTTCCGCGTCCAACGCGAGGCCGATGTCGTCGGCGATGTTTCGGCACCCGTCGACGAGCGCAACGACCCGCAAATCGCCTTCCTGCGCAGCCGCATTCAGCCTGGCTGCGTGCGGCGCCAGCAGATAGGTCAGCTCCGAATCGAAGGTGTCATCGCCGAAGTAGTCCTGCGCCGCGGCAGTCAGCAGCGCGACTTCGGCATCCAGGATGGCGCTGTCGAGCACCGGGATTGCATCGCGCTGGCTGACCGGCCACCAACGTCGCAGCCAATGCCCGAGCGCCAGCCTGCGCAGCGGTTCCACCGGACCGGGCAGCAGGTTCACGCCGTCCACCTCGACGCTGTCGAGTGGAGTGCGACCATCCAACGCGGACGCGACGGCTTGATGACCGGACTCACCCACCACGCGCCACAGCCAGTCGGCTCGGGCGGGATCGGTGAACGTGATCTGCGGCTCAGCCGCGTCGTCGACGATCCACGACAGCACCGCACCGCTGACCTCCAGCACCGCCACGAGTGGAGTCGGCCTCACGAGCGGCCCGGTGGCCCAGAGTCCCGAATCTGCGATCAGTCTCATCCGGCGACCTGCAGCTCGAGCATGGTCTTGATCCGCTGCCGGTGGTCGAGGCTCACCGATCTCGCCACGCCTTCCAGCACCGAGCGGACCTCGTCGACGTCGACACACGGTTCCTGCCACACGTCGCGTCCGTGCAGCCGCGCCCACAGCCGACTCAGATACGGCCGCGCGAACGCCGCGAGGTCGTCGATCACCTGCTGTTGGCGCGGATGGATCGGGCCGCCCTCGGCGAGGTAGCGGCGGGCGTGCATTACGTAGGCCTCCTTGCGCAGCCGTGCCTGGATCTGCCGGGCCAACTCGTAGGTCGGTGCGCAGTCCGCCAGCGGGGCCAACTCCACCGCGACCTCGATACCGGCGACCAGGGTGGCCTGCTTGTCCTCGGCGAGCAGGCCCCACGGCGCGCACACGCGGTCGACCTCTTCGGCGCACAACGTCGGCACGTCGGGTAGTTCGTCGCGGTCCATGGCCCGGCGCAGCGTCGCGCGCACCCGGTCGACCACGCTGCGGTCGAGGGGACGGTCGTTGTCGGCACCGCCGGTGACGGCCGGCGGCTGTTGCGGCTCAACAGCACTGAGGCCGAGGTCGACGATCGACCACGGCAGCTCCGTCCCACTCCGCGCCCTGGCCCCCAGGTTGTAGGGTGCCGCGTCGGCGACCAGCGCGTGCCAAACCCGTTGCCGGGCGGCGGTTGCGGCGTGGCTGTCGGCGGGTCCGAGCACCGTGGTCAATCCCGCCATGAATGGGCCGGAGATCTCGCCACCCGCGTGCACGTCGCGCCAACTGCGGCGGAGTTGCTTCGACAACTCGGCGATCACCTTCTCGTCGGACACGAACCGGTTGAGCACCTCGATGGCGGTGCGGTCACGATCGGCATGGATCTGCCGCAGCACGTCTTCGGCGCCGCAGTCCTGTTGAGACGGCATGCCTTTGGTGACGGCCAACTCGAAGCAGACCGGAAAGTACAGCTCCTGGGCATTGCCGGTAGTGATACGCAGCCGGCGACGCTCGCGTTTGAGTACCTCGAACCACGCTGCAGCGGCACGCAATTGCGCGCCGTGCCCGACAATGACGTGATGCATCGCGTCGGCCACCTCGGGCGCCACGAACGGCGCCGAATACTGGGTGTTCGATCGGAGCCGAAGCACCAGCGGGTCGATGATCCGCTTCACTGTTCGCCGTAGCGGACCACCGTCGTCGCCGCTGAGCACCTCGACGCCGGAACCGAGCGCGCGCCACGCCCGGTCGATCACCGCCCTGCGTGGATGTGCGACGGCGACGGCCGTCTCGGCGCTCATCAGGACAGGATAGGAGCTACGTCCGCTGGTTGACAGCCGCAAACTTGGGTTCGGTAGCGGTGCGGCCACCGGACCCTGAGGACATGTTCACTGCGCTGTTCGCGTCCTTCAGGCGTATCCCGCGGTCGGTGTGCGACGAGGCCGACGAGCGCCTGGTGACCGCGCACGACATTCTGGCCGCGCGCGCCGAATTCGATCAGATGATGGTGCGCAAGGGCCTGCTCACCCGCCACCGACTCGAGCTGATCCGCCACGGCATCCGAGCCCGCGCGGTCGTCACCGCGATGCGCCCGACCGGGCAGACGCTCGAGGACTACCGCGAGATCGAGCTCGATGTGATGGTCAAAAAGCCTGAGGGCGGACAGTTTCCCGTCCGGGAGACGGCGCTGGTGCCCGCCTCCGCGCTGCCGAAGGTCTCCCCCGGCAGCATCATCGACACGTACTACCGGTCAGGTGACGAGTCCGCCGTCGCGATCTGTGTTTCTCCGGCATGATCAACGCGCACCGTCGACGGCGAAGCTGACCAGCGCCGCCCAGTACAGCGGGCTGGCGGTCCGGTCGCCGACACGCCAATCCCGCATCCGTTGCCGTTGCCAGCGGTTCACCGCGCAGCCTGCATCGTCGGCTTCGTGGGCGCGGTCGACGGCGACGATCGCTTCGCCCATCGGGTCGGCGTCCGACTCGGCGAACCGGCGGTATCCCGCCGTCGTCGGCAACGACCACAGCGTGGCCGTGACCAGTTGCGCCCCACCGAGGATCGTCGCCGCCACCAGCCCACTGGCCTCGTCGAACTGGTAATCACCGCCGGATGCGCACGCCAGCAGCGCGACCCGGGGCGGGAACGGCAACCTCGACGACATCAGTTCACCCGCAGTGAGCGGACGGTCTTCGGCAAGGTGCAGCGCGGCGCGGTCCGCATGACCGACGTCGCCGTCGGCGGCGGTGGCGTGGCCGACATACAACATTCGGCTGGGCTGTCGGGCGAGCAGCCCGGCAAGCCACCGCCGGTCGGCGTCGGTGCGCCGGAACAAGTCCACCACGGCCGGCGCGTCGGGCAACAGCGGGCGACGCGCCGCCAGGTCTGCGAAATGACGGGCCAGCACCGTATCCGGCGCCGGTCGACCGAGGACGGAACCCAGTGCCGAGTCCGGCCGCTGATCGGGCACCCGCGGGTCGAGAACCAACAGTGCCGGGTTGTCGCACCGGCTGCCCCAGCCCGCGGATGTGCGCGGCGCATTGACGATGTTCGGCGGCGGGGCCAGCAGCACCTCGAGGAGCTCCATCAGCCGGTGGCCCTCGTCGGCGGGCATTGCGAACAGGCCCCACGGCATTCTGGCCAGGCGCGCGCTCGGGGACACGAACAGCGTGGCGCGCGGTGACGACGCATGGTCGAGAAGCAGCTGCCAGGCCGCGGGTGCGATCAAACGCGCGCCCAGCGTGCGTGCGAGTTCGAATTCGCTTGTGGGCGCGGAGAATGCACCCTCGGTGATCGCACGCTTGAGCGCGTCAAGACGGCTTTCCGCCCCGACCGGGTCGGGCAGGGCGTCGCCCAGACAGTCCACCGCGGCCAGGAGGTCGGACTGCTCGACCACCCAGGTGACGGTCTTCGCCGGGTCGCCGACGACCCGCAGGCTGGCGTACGTCGCGACACCGACATCGGCGAACCGCAGTACGAGGGTGCCGGTCAGGGCCATGTGGGCCACGCGGGCTCGTCCGCGGTGACGTCGCGACCGTACCTCTCGGCGGCGAGCGCGCGGTAACGACCGATGATGGGCGTGCCGGTCGGATCCATCACCAGCGGCGGCAACGGGCCCAGCTTGGTCAGCGACGCGCCACCGACGACCGCGGGACCGGCGGCGACGAGGGCATACTCCTCCACGGACTCCACCGGTACCGCCGCGGTCGCGGTGTCGGCCCACGTCAGCGTGTCGGCGGACACGGGCTCGGAGCTGAACGTGCCACGTGCGCTGTGATATTCGATCAGCTCGCTCACGAGGTCCGTGTTACCCCACTCCCATGCGACGGCGAAGGCGCCGGCGAGAATCGGCGCGGAGACGTATGTCGCCCAGCGCATCCGGGCGTCGGCATCGGGTATTGCGTGCCGGACCGAGTCGACAGCCAGCGCCGCGGGGACTTTGAGTTCGGCGGCCTGCTCCAGCTTCTGCGCGGCGTTGGCTGGATCGGCTTGCGCATCGGCGCGCCAGATGTTGCCGAGTTGGTCGTCCAGCCGCGCGTACTGAAGCCAGCTGTGTCGGGGCCAGGCGTCGAGCAACTCGCGAGCCTCGGCGACGCGCTCGACCGCGGAAGCGAAGTCGCCGCGGAAGATGTCGACCCAACTGCGCTGCAACAGAAGTCGGTGGATGTGCAACGGCTTCTCGATCTCCCGCCAGTGCCGCTCGGCGTGACCGAGTCGCTCGTCGGCGTCGTCGAGCGCCTGCACCGAGATGCTGATCAGCCCGAAGTACAGCCAGCACCGTGAGACGTCATGTGCGCGCGCGTGTTCGGCGATCGCGGGATACGCCTCGTGGACAAGCGTCTGCGCCTGCGCCCGGTCCCCCGCCGACCATGCCGCCGTGGCCCGTTCGAGCTGTGTTCGCGACATCGCCAGCTTCCACTCCCGCGCCGCCGCCCGGGCTCCCGCTCGCCGCAGCCACGGTTCCGCCTCGGACAGCCGTCCGGTCTCGACACAGAACCTGCCGTACCCGATGGCCCCTAGGACGAGCAGGTGATCGTGATACGCGCTGCCGTCGCCGGGGCGTTCGATGACATCGATCACCCGCTGCCACAGCGGAATCGACTTCACGTGCAGATCGTCGTCGCAGAGCGCGACCGCACACAGGATCTCGGCGTAGGTGATCAGGAACCGGTGTTCGTCGGCGAGTCCGGGAACGGGCCCGTCGTCGGTCAGCGCGATGAGCGCGGCCTCGGCGGCCTCGTGGTCGCCGTGCGCAGCGGCCAAGCCGATCTCCAGGAACTGCGCCCGACGCGAGTACCGGCGCACCATCCGCTCGGTCTCTGTGGTCGTGTCCGTGTAGGCGGCCAGGCAGTCGCGGATGCGCTGCAGGCACTCCTCGGTCCCGTTGTATGCCGTGCGGACGAGATAGATCTCCCCGAGCAGCGCATAGACCTCCAGCATCCAATCGTCGCGGCCGGCCTGCTCGATCTGCGGGATCAACGACAGCAGCAGGTCCTTCGCCGCCTCTTCGTTGGCCGCGAACCCCAGGAGACGGGCGCGCTCGAGGTCCGCGGGGATCGCCACCGCGCAATCATAGAAAGCGGCGGGCGTGCCAGGCACGCCCGCCGCTTCGGGAGGTGGATCGCTCAACCGCAGTCGACCGTGACGGTGAACGGCTTGGTGATCGATCCTGCCATCGGGTTCGAGATGTCGGCGCCCGTGGCTTCACCGGTGATGGTGTACGTGCTGCCGTCGACCTTCACCTCGGCGGAACCCACCTTGGCGCCCATGGTGTTGGTCACCGCGAGCGCGTTGCCGTCGACGACCATGCCCAGCGACTCGACCGTCGGCGTGGCCTCGTCGGTCATCACGATGCCGAGGCCCTGCTGGCCGCCGATCGCGCCGCTGGCGACGTTGATCTTGCCGCCCTGCCTGACGCACGTGACCGAGTTCAGGTCCAGGCCTTCGAGGTCCTTGCCGTCGACCTTGACCGCGGTGCTGCCGCCGCTGCTGACCCCGGAGTTTTCCGCGGCGGCGGCCGAGGGAGCGCTGCCCTTGTCGTCCGAACACCCCACCAGCACGGCGGCGCCGGCGACCAGTCCGATCACACCTGCGACAACTCGATTCATCGATCTTCCCTTCGTTCGGACGTCGCCCCGATGGCGTCCGTCATGGGGCAAGTCAAAGCGGCGCGGGTCGCTACCGATCCCAAACTTTGTCGGCGGCCGACGGTACGGTTCGCAGGCGATGCGCAATTTCACGGTGGACGAGCGGCGGGCGCGGCTCGCCCGTCGCCACTTCCTGTGCGAGCAGGCGGAGTCCGTCCGTGACGTCGCGGGCCGCGTCGTGGGGTTACACACCACCGACCCCGCCACCCCCTACCTGTCGCTGTGGGCGCGGCTGGCGGGGTTCACCACGGCCGACCTGGACGCCGAACTCTACGAGCGGCGCACGCTGGTCAAGCACCTCGCCATGCGCAGGACCCTGTGGACCGTGCGCGCCGAAGATCTGCCGCTGATCCAGGTTGCGGCGAGCGACCGGGTCGCCGACAACGAGCGCCGCCGGCTCATCGCCGACGCGCAGAAAGCCGGTCTCTGTGAGGACGGCGACGCGTGGCTCGACGCGGCGGGTGCGGCTGTGCTGCGGCATCTCGCGGAGAACGGGCCGACGAATGCGAAGGATCTGCGGGCCGCACTGCCCGAGTTGGCGGGTACCTGGGACCCGGCTCCGGGCAAGCGCTGGGGCGGCGAGACTCCGTTGGGGCCACGGATCCTGACCGCGCTGTCGGTGCGCGGCGACATCGTGCGCGGTCCGAATGAGGGAAAGTGGACGACGTCGCGCCCGCTCTGGGTGCCCACGGCCGAGTGGCTGGTTCCGGCCGACGCGGTCGATGAGGAGACCGCCCGCGCGGCACTGGTGCGACGGTGGTTGGCCGCCTTCGGTCCGGCCACTGTCACCGACGTCAAGTGGTGGTTCGGCCACACGTTGACGTGGGCGCGTCAGGCGTTGCGCGACATCGGCGCGGTCGAGGTCGATCTCGACGGCGCACCCGGCTTCGCACTACCCGACGACTTCGACGTCGAACCTGAGCCCGAGCCGTGGTGCGCGCTGTTGCCCGGCCTGGACGTCACCACGATGGGCTGGTTCGACCGGGACTGGTATCTGGGGCCACACCGCAGCCAGGTGTTCGACAGGAACGGCAACGGGGGTCCGACCGCCTGGTGCGACGGCAGGATCGTCGGGGCCTGGGGCCAGGACGACGACGGCCGCGTCGAGGTGCGGCTGCTCGAGGACGTCGGCCGCTGCGCCCACAAGGCGTTGCAGCGCCGCGCCGACGAGTTGACCGAGTGGCTGGACGGCGTGCGGATCAGCCCGCGGTTCCCATCACCCCTGTCGAAACGTTAGGCGCTGACCTTGCGGCCGTTGCGTCGCTTGGGCGTCGGTCGGGACACCCCGAGCGCCTCCGCGAGGAAGTGGCCGGTGTAGCTGTCGGGATTGAGCGCAACGTCCTCCGGTGTTCCGGTCGCGACGAGCGTGCCACCGCCGGCGCCGCCCTCGGGCCCCATGTCGACGATCCAGTCCGACGTCTTGATCACATCGAGGTTGTGCTCGATGACGATCACCGTATTGCCTTTGTCCACAAGGCCGTTGATCACCTTGAGCAACTTGCGGATGTCCTCGAAGTGCAGGCCGGTGGTCGGCTCGTCGAGGATGTACACGGTGCGGCCCGTCGACCGCTTCTGCAGTTCCGATGCGAGCTTGACGCGCTGCGCCTCACCACCGGACAGCGTCGGCGCCGGCTGCCCGAGCCGCACATAACCCAGGCCCACGTCGACGAGCGTCTTCAGATACCGGTGGATGGAAGTGATCGGCGCGAAGAACTCGGCGGCCTCCTCGATCGACATGTCGAGGACCTCGGCGATGGTCTTGCCCTTGTAGTGCACCTCAAGGGTCTCGCGGTTGTACCGGGCGCCCTGGCACACCTCGCACGGCACATACACGTCGGGCAGGAAGTTCATCTCGATCTTGATGGTGCCGTCACCCGAGCACGCTTCGCAGCGGCCGCCCTTGACGTTGAACGAGAACCGGCCGGGTTGGTAGCCGCGCACCTTCGCTTCGGTGGTGGCCGCGAACAGTGTGCGGATCTTGTCGAACACGCCGGTATAGGTCGCCGGGTTGGAGCGCGGCGTCCGGCCGATCGGCGACTGGTCGACTCGGACCAACTTGTCGAGCTTGTCCAGACCCGTCACCCGCGTGTGCCGCCCCGGCACCTGGCGGGCACCGTTGAGCTTGTTGGCGAGCACCGACGCCAGGATGTCGTTCACCAGTGTCGACTTACCCGAACCCGACACCCCGGTGACCGCCGTCAACACTCCCAGCGGGAACGTCACGTCGATCTCGCGCAGGTTGTGCTCACGGGCGCCGATGACGGTCAGCTGACGCTTCTTGTCAAGGGGCCGCCGGATCGCCGGCACCTCGATCTCTTCTTTGCCCGAAAGATACGCTCCGGTAAGCGATTCCGGGTTCTTCAGCAGTTCCTCGTAGGGTCCGCTGTGCACGATCTGCCCACCGTGCTCACCGGCCGCCGGGCCGATGTCGACGACCCAGTCGGCATGGGCGATCGTGTCGAGGTCGTGCTCGACGACGATCAGCGTGTTGCCCAGGTCCCGCAACCGGACCAGCGTGTCGATCAGCCGGCGGTTGTCGCGCTGGTGCAGCCCGATCGACGGTTCGTCGAGCACGTAGAGCACCCCGACCAGACCCGAGCCGATCTGGGTGGCGAGCCGGATCCGTTGCGCCTCACCGCCGGACAGCGTGGCGGCGGCGCGTGACAGCGACAGGTAGTCCAGGCCGACGTCGAGCAGGAAGCCCAGCCGCGACTGGATCTCCTTGAGCACCTGCCCGGCGATCGCCTGCTCGCGTGCACCGAGCGTCAACGCGTTGAGGAACTCCGAGCAGTCGGCGATCGAGAGTTCGGCGACCTCGGCGATCGACTTCGGCCCGAACTCACCCGCCGTCAGCGTCACCGCCAGGATCTCGGGTTTCAGCCGCGTGCCCTCGCATTCGGGGCACGGCACGTCGCGCATGAAGCCCTCGTAGCGCTCCTTCATCTGTTCGGAGTCGGTCTGCTCCATGCGGCGCTGCAGGAACGCCATCACACCTTCGAAATCGGCGTAGTACGAACGGGTTCGGCCGTAGCGGTTCTTGTACCGCACGTGCACCTGCTCGTCGCAACCCTCGAGGATCGCCTTGCGCGCCTTGGCCGGCAGCTTCTTCCACGGCGTGTCGACGTCGAACCCGAGCGCGTCGCCCAGCCCGGACAGCATCCGGGTGAAGTAGTCGGCGGTCTGCCCCATGGACCACGGGGCGATCGCGCCCTCGGCCAACGTCAGGTCCGGATCCGGGACGACGAGTTCGGGGTCGACCTCCTTACGAATGCCCAGGCCCAGACACTCGGGGCAGGCACCGTAGGGCGAGTTGAACGAGAACGACCGCGGCTCGAGGTCGTCGACGGCCAGCGGATGGCCGTTGGGGCAGGCCAGCTTTTCCGAGAAGCGCTGCTCGCGGTGCGGATGGTCATCCTCGCGGTCGACGAACTCGAGCACCACGATGCCGTCGGCGAGGTTCAGCGCCGTCTCCACCGAGTCGGTCAGCCGCTGCTTGGCGGTGGCCTTCACCGTGAGCCGGTCGACGACCACCTCGATGTCGTGCTTTTCCTGTTTCTTGAGCTTGGGCGGATCGGTGAGCGGATACACGACGCCGTCGACGCGCACGCGGCTGTAGCCCTGGCTGTTGAGCTTGTCGAACAGGTCGGCGAATTCACCCTTGCGGGTGCGCACCACCGGCGCGAGCACCTGGAAACGCAGGCCTTCGTCCATCGCCAGCACCTGGTCGACGATCTGCTGCGGGGTCTGGCGGGCGATGCGCTCACCGCACACCGGGCAGTGTGGGGTGCCGGCACGGGCATACAGCAGGCGCAGGTAGTCATAGACCTCGGTGATGGTGCCGACGGTCGAGCGCGGGTTGCGGTTGGTCGACTTCTGATCGATGGACACCGCGGGCGACAGACCCTCGATGAAGTCGACGTCGGGTTTGTCCATCTGACCGAGGAATTGACGCGCGTAGGCCGACAGCGACTCGACGTAGCGGCGTTGGCCCTCGGCGAAGATCGTGTCGAACGCCAGCGACGACTTGCCCGACCCCGACAAACCGGTGAAGACGATCAGCGCGTCGCGGGGGAGATCAAGATCAACACTGCGCAGGTTGTGCTCGCGCGCACCCTTGACAACTAGGCGGTCAGCCAACTGAGTCCTTCCTCATCCGCTCCCGCACGACAGACTTGATCCCAATGCTATGTGGACCCACCGACAAGCCCCAGCCAAGCCCGATACCGTGAGAACCATGACCGTCATCGACGACAACTACACCGGTCACGTCGAGCCCGGAACGGCCGCTCGGCGAACTCTGCCCGGCGCATCGATAATCAAGGTTTCGGTCGGTCCGATGGACAACAACGCCTACCTGGTCACCTGTTCCCGAACCGGCGAAACGCTACTCATCGACGCCGCCAACGACGCACCGGTGCTACTCGAGCTGATCGAGAAACACGCGCCGACGCTGTCGCTGATCGTCACCAGCCACCAGCATTTCGACCACGTGCAGGCATTGGCCGACGTGGCGAAGGCGACCGGAGCACCGACGGCCGCACACCAACTCGACGCCGATGCCCTGCCGGTCAAACCGGATCGCTTGCTCGACCACGGCGACACCGTCGAGGTCGGCGACCTGTCGTTCGACGTCATCCACCTGCAGGGCCACACCCCCGGCTCGGTGGCGCTGGCGCTCGACGGCGCCGACCCGAACACCGGGGCGACCCACCTGTTCACCGGCGACTGCCTGTTCCCCGGCGGCGTCGGCAAGACGTGGGAGAACGGCGCTTTCGACCAGCTGCTCGGTGACGTGACCCGCCGGGTGTTCGACGTCTACGGCGATTCGACGGTCATCTATCCGGGCCACGGCGACGACACCACGCTCGGCACGGAGCGCCCGCACCTGGCCGAGTGGAAAGAACGCGGTTGGTAGACGGTTCATTCGCGCCGCGGCTGTGTGGTCACAGGCTGTACGCACCAACCCCACTGCTCACATCGATCGACGTTTTGCGCGGGGTTACTCGCGATTTGTCTGCGAAAAGTCGATCGGTGTGGCTGCCGAGGCGAGGGTTCCTGATGTTGGACCGCTGGCAGCTGGCGGGCGGCCTGCCCGATGTGTGTGGGCGGCGGAAATGCCGTGAAAGCGCTGGCCTAGGCTGATCCGGAAGTCGGTGAGGAGACAAGGATGAATGAGGACCAGTTAAAAAAGGCGCAGAGCGGCGCCGGTTTCATTGCGGCACTCGACCAGAGCGGCGGCAGCACGCCCAAGGCGCTGAAGCTCTACGGCATTCCCGAGGACGCCTACTCCGGTGACGACCAGATGTTCGATCTGGTCCACGAGATGCGGACCCGCATCATCACCAGCCCCGCCTTCGACGGCGACCGCATCATGGGCGCGATCCTGTTCGAGATGACGATGGACCGCGAGATCGAGGGCCGTCCCACCGCCGACTACCTGTGGAACGTCAAGAACGTCGTGCCGTTCCTCAAGATCGACAAGGGCCTGGCCGAGGAGAACGACGGCGCCCAGACGATGAAGCCGATGCCCGGCCTCGACGACCTGCTGGACCGCGCCGTCGCCAACGGTGTGTTCGGCACCAAGGAGCGTTCGGTCATCAAGCTGCCAGGCGGCGGCCTGCAGGCGGTCGTCGACCAGCAGTTCGAGGTCGCCCGGCAGGTACTCGCCAAGGGCCTGGTGCCGATCATCGAGCCCGAGGTCGACATCAAGAGTCCCAAGAAGGCCGAGGCCGAGGACCAGCTCAAGTCCGCCCTGCTCGACGGGGTCAACAACCTCGGCGACCAGAAGGTCATGCTGAAGCTGACGCTGCCCGACACCGACAACCTCTACAAGGAACTCGTCGATCACCCGAACGTGCTGCGTGTCGTGGCGCTGTCGGGTGGCTACAGCCGCGACGAGGCCAACGAGAGACTGTCGCGCAACACCGGTGTCATCGCGAGCTTCTCGCGCGCGCTGACCGAGGGCCTCACCGCCCAGCAGAGCGATGAGGAGTTCAACTCCACGCTCGATCAGGCGATCGCGAGCATCGCCAAAGCTTCTGCCACCTGAGGCCACCTGAGCTAGTGCTGGGCTACGCGTCGGCGGTGCTCGCCGGCGCGTTGCCTGCGCTCGCTTTTCCGGCGCCCGCGTGGTGGTGGCTGGCCTGGTTCGGGCTGGTTCCGCTGGTCTTCGTCGTTCGTGCCGCGCCGACGGCCGGGCAAGGCGCCGTGCGGGCCTGGCTGGGGATGGCGACGTTCATCTGCTTTACCCAGTACTGGCTGTGGCCGAGCGCCGGCCCCCTGCTGTTGGTGCTTGCGGCCGGTCTCGGAGCGTTGTGGTTGCCGTTCGGTTGGGCGGCGCACCGCCTGCTCGCCGGTGAGCTCACCGGTCGCGGTTCGCTTGCGGCCGTGGCCGTTCTGCCGTCGCTTTGGGTTCTCGCCGAAGCGGTGCGGTCGTGGGACCGGCTCGGCGGTCCGTGGGCGGTGCTCGGCGCGTCGCAGTGGAACCAGCCGGCGACGCTGGCGTCGGCCTCGCTGGGCGGCGTCTGGCTCGTCAGCTTTCTCGTGGTGGCGGTCAACACCGCCGTCGTGGTCGCCGTTCTGCTGCGCAGACCCTGGGCGATCGCACTTCCGGTCGTGCTGATCGCGATCGGTCCGGTGTGGTTCTGGCTCGCACCGGCGCCCGGGCCCGGTCCGTCGATGCGGGTCGCGCTGGTGCAACCGGGCGACATCGACGACGCGACCGCCCGCCAAGCCGCCAGCGAGCGCCTGACCGACGGCCTGCGCGGTCAGCAGGTCGACCTGGCGGTGTGGGGCGAAAGCAGCGTCGCGGTGGACCTGGCCGCACATCCTGACGTCGCCGCCCGGCTGGCCGACTTGTCCCGGCGCGTCGGCGCCGATCTGCTGGTCAACGTCGATGCCCGCGCCCCATCCGGCGGCATCTACAAGACGTCGGTGCTCATCGGGCCGGATGGGGTCCGCGGCTCCTATGCGAAGACGCGGCTCGTGCCGTTCGGGGAGTACGTGCCGCTGCGCGGACTGCTCGACTGGGCCACGTCCGGTACGGGCGCCGCGGATGAGGATCGTCGCCGCGGGGACGGGCCAGTCGTGTTGCACACCGACGGCGTCGCGGTGGGACCGCTGATCAGCTTCGAGACGCTGTTCTCGGATCTGGCCCGGCGCGAGGTGGAACTCGGCGCTGATCTCCTCGCTTACCAGAGCGCAACGTCGTCGTACCAGGGCAGCTGGGCGCAACCACAGCTGGCGACCATGCCCGCCGTCCACACCGTCGAAACAGGCCATCCCGCCGTGCACGCCGCGATCTCGGGGGTCAGCTCGGCGTTCGATGCGCAGGGCCGACGGCTGGCGTGGTCACCCGCCGCCGAGCGCGGCGCCACCGTGGTCGACGTCCCGCTGGCGGCGCGCGCCACCGCCTACCTCCGCTGGGGCGACTGGGTGGTCGGTGTGGCGCTGCTGGTGGTTACGGCGTGGTGTGCACGATCAGCACGTCGGTCTTGGACCGGCGCGCGACGTTGGCAGGCACCGAACCGAGCAGGCGGCCCGCGATGGTGGACAACCCGACGTTGCCGACCACCAGAAGGTCGGCCTTGATTTCCTCGGCCAACTCCACCAGGGCGTCGACGGGCGCGCCGACGATGGCCTTCTCCTCGACATTCTTGGCGCCGGCCTGGTGCGCCCGCTCCTTGGCCTCACGCAGGATCGCGTAGATCGGTGCGTTGCCGGCCATCTTGTAGCCCTCGTCCTTGAGCACGTCGGCTGCGCGCTGGTCCTCGGCCTGGGGGAAGTACGCCGTCGCGATGACCAGCTTGGCGTCACCGGCGATCTGACCAGCCTTCTCCACCGCGCGCAGCGACGAGTCCGATCCGTCCGTGCCAACCAAGACGGTCTGATAGGCGCTCATCCATGTCCTCCCAGGGTCGATTCCAACGCCATTCGGAACAGTAGCCCTTCCAGGGGCGTTTGCCTGCTATTTCGTCCTACTTGGCAGGCAACGTCACCTCGCACGGGCCCGCGTGACGTCGCCTACACCGGTGGTGTCGGGCGATGCCCGGCAACACCCGGACCACGCCGTCGCAGAGGTGAAATCGCTGCCGGACAACGCATGTCGGCCGCGTGCCGACGAGGCAATCGTCGTCGACGCTAATTTGCGGCGCGGCACCGGCAATTCCGGGGCCGCCTGGCGAATCAGCCGGTGCAGCAACGAAAGTCGCCGGTCAACTGGATTCGGGGCCGCGTTCCGCGCTGATTCGACGCGCGCGCCGAGTTCGCGCGCGCTAGCGTTTTGCCGTTCACCGGAAGGGTACGGAGCCGATCACACGTGGAACTTTCACCGGGAGCGCAGCGCCTCGCGCGCCTCGAGCGGTCGGAATCCGTGCGGACCGGCCGGTTGGATGCCGCGCTGGTGGCGGTGTTCGCCGTGGCGGTGTCGGCGGCCGGCGCCGCACGGCCGTCGCTGTGGTTCGACGAGGCGGCGACGATCTCGGCCTCCACTCGGACGATTCCCGAACTGTGGCGTCTGCTGCACAACATCGACGCCGTGCATGGCACGTACTACCTGCTCATGCACGGGTGGTTCACGGTGTTCCCGGTCACGGAGTTCTACTCGCGGCTGTCGAGTTGTCTGGCCGTCGGTGTGGCGGCGGCCGGCGTCGTCGTGCTGGCGCGCCGCTTCTGGTCCCGCACGCTCGCCGCGTGTGCGGGGATCATGTTCGCGATCCTCCCCCGCATCACGTGGGCCGGCATCGAGACCCGGTCCTATGCGCTGACGGCCGCGGCAGCGGTCTGGATGACCGTGTTGCTTCTCGTCGCCGTTCGCCGCAACTCCAAGCGGCTGTGGGCCTGCTACGGGCTTGCCGTGGTGGCTTGCTCGCTGCTCAACGTGTTCGCGGTGCTGCTGGTGCTCGTTCACGCCGTCGCGCTCGCCGCGGTCGCGGCCAACCGCGCCGTGGTGCACCGGTGGATCGTGACGGTCGCCGTGGCGATCGCCGCCGTTGTGCCGTTCCTCGTGTTCAGCAGGACGCAGATCGCCCAGGTGCGGTGGATCTCGGCACCGGGATGGGACACCGTCGCGGAGGTCGTGCAGGAGCAGTACTTCGACCACAGCGTGGCGTTCGCCGTCGTCGCGGCGGCGGTGCTGATCCTGCCTCTGGTGAGGCGCCGATTCCGGCCCACCGATGCCGGCGTCCGGTCACTGGTTTTGATCAGCCTGGGCTGGATCGTGGTCCCGACCGCGGTCCTGCTGCTCTATTCGGTGTGGCTGGAACCCGTGTACTACCCGCGCTACCTCAGCTACACCTCGCCCGCCATGGCGCTGCTGCTGGCGGTCGGCGTCACGGCGATCGCCAGGACACGCGAGACCGTCGCGGCGGTGCTGACGGTTTTCGCGGTGGCGGCGACGCCGAATTATCTGCTCGAACAGCGGGGGCCGTATGCCAAGGAGGGCATGGACTTCAGCCAGGTCGCCGACGTTATCACCGCGCACGCCTCCCCTGGTGACTGTCTGGTGCTGGACAACACCACCAATTGGGCGCCCGGCCCCATTCGTCCGCTGACGGCGGCGCGTCCGCAGGCCTACGCTCAGCTCGTCGACCCCGGCCGCGGACCGCGCGCGGCGGACCGGAACCGGCTGTGGGACGCCCATCTCGGCATCTGGGGGGTGGCCGACCAGCTTCGACGCTGCACCGTGCTGTGGACCGTCTCCCAACGTGACACCAGCGTCGCGGATCGCGAGAGCGGCACCGCGCTGGATCCGGGCCCGCGCCTTCGCCGCGCGCCTGCATATCGGGTCCCGCAGGCAATGGGCTTCCGGGTCGTGGAGCGCTGGCAGTTCAGTTTCGCCCAGGTGGTCAAGTCGACGCGGTAAGCGCGTGATCGTGGCGGAACCGGGTAATCGCTGTGCATGCCCGCACGGCCCAAGCACACTGCCGCGGAGTTCGTTCCGGACACCCGCGATCTCGACGACCTCGCCGACGCCGCAACCGGCTGCAAGGGGTGCGACCTCTATCTCGACGCGACGCAGACCGTGTTCGGCGGCGGCTCCGCGGACGCCGAGATGATGCTGGTCGGGGAACAGCCCGGCGACCAGGAGGACAAGGCGGGCGCACCGTTCGTCGGCCCCGCGGGCAAGCTGCTGGACAAGGCGCTGGTGCAAGCCGGGATCGACCGCGGACGGGTGTATGTGACCAATGCGGTCAAGCACTTCAAGTTCACGCTGCCCGAACGCGGCAAGCGTCGTATCCACAAGACGCCCGGCCGCACCGAGGTGGTGTCCTGCCGGCCATGGCTGCTCGCCGAACTGGACGCGGTTCGACCCGAAGTGCTGGTGCTGATGGGCGCGACCGCCGCTCAGTCGATGATGGGCAGCGCGTTTCGGCTGACCGCACACCGTGGCGAGGCGCTGCGGCTCCCGGAGATCGACGAGATCACCGACCTCGACGTCGACCCCGCCGTCGCGGTCACCGTGCACCCGTCATCGGTGCTTCGGGGACGGCCCGAAGACCGCGAGGAGGCGTTCGGAGCGCTGGTGTCCGATCTGCGGTTCGCCGCGGGCCTGCGTTCCGCTGCGAGGTGAGCAGCGTTCGCTAACAGGCGGCGGGCGGCACCCACATCGACACGGCGGGCGGCACCCACGCGCACGGTCCGCCGTACTGCGGGCCGTTCCAGTAGGCCGGGCTGTCCCAGCGCGGACCACGGCCGCGGTCATCCCAGTCGTCCCAGTCGTCCCACTTGTCGAGCTTCCACGTCATACCCGGCGCATTCGGCACCGGTTGCTCGGCGTTGGCCACACCCGAACCGACGCCCACGGCAGTGGCGGCCAGTGCACCGATGAGCGCGGCCTGCACCCCGATCCTCTTCACAATCACAACGAAACTCCTACTACTGCACCAACTTATCGATTCCCGACCGACGTCATCTTATCCGTTACGGCCGCCGGCGCGAGCCATGCCGTTGTGCCGCGGCGCCTTTGGCGCGTAACAGCAAACTGCCGAGCGGACGTTCCCAGTGGTGTGCCGAATTCCGTACCTACGCCCGCAACCGGCCGCCGCTTCGCGTCGACGCCACCAACCCGAGCGCGGCCAGGATCGCGAAGCCCGCCAACAGCCACCGAGCGGGCGTCGCGGTGCCGGTCTCGGTGAGGTTCACGACGACACCGGCCAGTCCGGCGCCGAACGCACCGCAGATCAACTGGACGGTGTTGATTGCGGCGGCCGCCGTCGGCCCCTCCGCCGGGTCGTCGACGCGGCTCATCGCCCATGCCGACAGGTGCGGCCACGCGATGCCCACCCCGGCGCCCGTCACGACCAGCGCCAGCGCCCAGACCGCAACGACGGCGGGCGGCGCGTCGTCGCGCATGGTCGCCGCCGCCAGGGCGAGACCCGCGGCCATCACCGCGGGGGCGACCGCGACCGTCCGCCTGATCGTGCGCGCGTTGCCCATCGATGCGCTGCCGATCTCGCCGACCGTCCACCCGACCGCCAACCCGGCGCCGAGGAAGCCGGCGGCCACGGGAGTCAAGCCCCCCAGGCGCTGCCCGAACAGCGGCACATACATGTCCGCCATCGTCGCGGCCATCAGCACGCCGAGGGTCAGGTAGATCCACTTCAACGGCCCGGGCCCAAACGCGCTGGGCGGCAACACAGCCGCGGATAGCCGCCGGTCGACGAACAGAAACGCCGCCACCAGAACAGCACCGAGGCCGAGCAGCACTGCGGTGATCCGCGCGTCGCGCGGCACTCCGGCAGCGCTGACCGCCAGCGCCGCGACACCCAACAGGATCAGCGACGGCACGGGGATCGGCGTCCTGGCGACGTCGAGTCGACGACGCGCCGCGCGGGTAGGGCCAACGGCACCAGTACGCCGATCGCCGCGGTCAGGATCGCCAGCACTCCGAAGGACCAACGCCACGAACCGAATTGGGAGAATAGTCCACCGGCGGCGGGACCCAGCAGCGTGCCCACGCCCCACATCGCCGACACCAACGCCGACGCCTTGGTCCACAACCGTTGGGGCAGAGCGGTGTTGATCACCGCATAGCCCAGCCCGGCCAACAGCCCACCGGCCAGCCCTTGCACCGTGCGGCCGACCAGCAGCGCGGCCATCGTGGGTGCCGCAGCACACGCCACGCTGCCGGCACCGAACACGGTCAGCGCCAAGAGATATGACGACCGAGGACCCAAGCGCATCAACGTCGAGTGCACGGTGGTGGCCGCGACCACCGAGGCGACCAGGTACACCGCCGTCACCCAGGCATATAGCCGGTGCCCGCCGATGTCGGCGACCGCGCTGGGCATCAAGCTGATGGTCAGGAACTCGTTGGTGGCGTACAGCGCGACGCCGCCTGCGAGCACGGTGCTGGCGCCCAGGTATTTCGGCCCAAGCAGGTCGCGCCACCGGCCCGTGGTGGTGGTCGCTGTATCGGTCACCCGGTCACGCTATGAGCTGAACCGCACTTGAGGTCAAGCCGCGGCCCGTCACTTCAGGCCGGCGGCGTCCATGCCGCGCAGTTCCTTCTTCAGGTCGTGGATCTCGTCACGGATGCGGGCCGCCAACTCGAACTGCAGGTCCCGCGCCGCGGTCATCATCTGCTCCGTGAGGTCCTTGATGAGGTCGGCCAATTCGGCGCGCGGCATGTTCGAGGTGTCGCGCCCCTCGATGATCCCGGCGCTGACCGCACGGCCGGGCTCACCCTGTGCGCGGCGTCCGCGGGAGGCGTTGCGACCAGAGCCACCCACCTCGACATCGTCAGCCTCGCGGTACACCTGATCGAGGATGTCGGCGATCTTCTTGCGCAACGGCTTCGGATCGATGCCGTGCTCGGTGTTGTAGGCGATCTGCTTGGCACGACGCCGCTCGGTCTCGTCGATGGCTTCCTTCATCGAATCGGTGATCTTGTCCGCGTACATGTGCACCTCACCGGACACATTGCGCGCGGCGCGGCCGATGGTCTGGATCAGGCTGCGCGGAGACCGCAAGAAGCCTTCCTTGTCGGCGTCGAGGATCGCGACCAGCGACACCTCGGGCAGGTCCAACCCCTCGCGCAGCAGGTTGATGCCGACCAGCACGTCGTAATCACCGAGGCGCAACTGCCGCAGCAACTCGACCCGGCGCAGCGTGTCCACCTCGGAGTGCAGGTACCGCACCCGGATGCCCATTTCGAGCAGGTAGTCGGTGAGGTCTTCGGCCATCTTCTTGGTCAACGTGGTGACCAGCACGCGCTCGTCGCGTTCGGTCCGCTTGCGGATCTCCCCGATCAGGTCGTCGATCTGGCCCTTCGTCGGCTTGACCAACACCTGTGGATCGACCAGGCCGGTGGGACGGATGACCTGCTCGACGAATTCGCCGCCGGTCTGGCTCATCTCATACGGCCCGGGCGTTGCCGACAGGTACACCGTCTGACCGATCCGGTCGGCGAACTCCTCCCAGGTCAGCGGGCGGTTGTCGACTGCCGAGGGCAGCCGGAAACCGAAGTCGACGAGGTTGCGCTTGCGGGACATGTCGCCCTCGTACATGCCGCCGATCTGCGGCACCGTCACGTGCGACTCGTCGATGACGAGCAGAAAGTCCTCGGGGAAGTAGTCGATGAGCGTCGCCGGCGCGGTTCCCGGCCCTCGTCCGTCGATGTGACGCGAGTAGTTCTCGATGCCCGAGCAGAAGCCGACCTGACGCATCATCTCGACGTCGTAGTTGGTCCGCATCCGCAGCCGCTGGGCCTCCAGCAGTTTGCCCTGACCCTCCAGTTCGGCCAGCCGCTCCTCGAGTTCCTGCTCGATGGACGTGATCGCCTGCGCCATCCGCTCCGGACCCGCGACGTAGTGCGTCGCGGGGAAGATCCGCAGCGAGTCGACCTTGCGCACCACGTCACCGGTCAGCGGATGCAGGTAGTACAGCTCCTCGATCTCGTCGCCGAAGAACTCGATGCGGACGGCCAACTCCTCGTACGACGGGATGATCTCGACGGTGTCACCGCGCACCCGGAACGACCCGCGGGTGAAAGCCATGTCGTTGCGGGTGTACTGGACGTCGACCAGCAGGCGCAGCAGCGCGTCGCGCGGCACCTCCTGGCCCACTCGCAGTTCCACCGACCGGTCCAGGTACGACTGCGGGGTGCCCAGACCGTAGATGCACGACACCGACGCGACCACCACCACGTCGCGGCGCGACAACAGGCTCGACGTCGCGGAGTGCCGCAACCGCTCGACGTCGTCGTTGATCGAGCTGTCCTTCTCGATGTAGGTGTCGGTCTGGGCGATGTAGGCCTCGGGTTGGTAGTAGTCGTAGTACGAGACGAAGTACTCGACTGAATTGTGCGGCAACATCTCCCGCAACTCGTTGGCCATCTGTGCGGCGAGCGTCTTGTTGGGCTCCATCACCAACGTCGGCCGCTGCACCCGCTCGATGAGCCACGCCGTCGTGGCGGATTTGCCGGTGCCGGTGGCGCCCAGCAGCACCACATCGTGCTCCCCCGCCTTGATCCGGCGCTCCAACTCGTCGATCGCGGCCGGCTGGTCCCCGGCGGGCGCATAGGGGCTGACCACCTCGAAGTGGCCGCCGGTGCGCACGATCGAGTCGACAGGGCGGTACTCCGAGTGCGCGAGCACGGGGTGTTCAGTAGCGAAGGCCATAATGCACCAGGTTAAGCGTGCGCACCGACAACTTCATTCCCGTGGCGGCGGCCGCCCCACCGACGGCCCGGTGGCCCTATCCTTGATCCATCCACGCTCCCAAGCACGAGACGTTCGACCTGCGCGCCCACACAAACACCGATCCGAAGGGCGTCGTGCGGCCGGTCGAGATCTACACGGTCCGACCGTGGGGCCTCTATATGGCTCGTCCGGCTCCCGGTCGCACCCAGTTCCACTACCTGGAGTCGTGGCTGCTGCCGTCCCTGCGGCTGCGCGCGACGGTGTTCCACTTCAATCCGGGCCACGAACTGGACCAGGACTACTACCTCGACGTCGGGCGCTACACGCCCGGCCGGGACGTCTGGCATTCCGAGGACCACTACCTCGACCTGGTGGTCCGCACCGGCGAGGGGGCCGACCTCTGCGACGTCGACGAACTGCTCACCGCGGTGCGGCACAACCTGCTGACACCGGAGACCGGCGAGCAGGCGGTACAGGCTGCGGTGTCCGCGATCGACGGGCTGTCACGGCACGGCTACGACCTGAACCGTTGGCTAGCCGGTCAAGGTATGCCGCTGACCTGGCGCGATGGGTAGCCACCACGGTGATGTCACCGATCATGAATTTGTCCGCACCGCGACGAACGGTAGTCTCTGATCACGTGAATCCCATCGAACGCACGCCCTTCGCTGCCTGCGTCGCTGCAGGGGTCGTGTTGGTGGGCTCCCTGGTGGCCCCCGCGGTCGCGTCGGCTGAGCCGGTCGGTTCCGGCAGCGAGGTGGCGCCGGCGCCCACCCAGCCCAAAATCCTGCACAACGTCATCTACCGGGCGCGGGCCGACGGCACATCCCGCGGCGCGGTCGTCGCGTACAAGATGGACGACCAGAACGTCAACAGTGCGCAACCCACGCTGCTGCCCGGTCAGACCTTCGAGGTCAACACGGTGTTGGCGGACCCCAAGCTGGCCGGCATGGAGATCTCGATCGAATGGCCGTACGGGTCGAACCTGCACTGCGAGATCCTCGTCGACAACCAGATCGTCGCCAAGGCCGATCAGTTCATCGCGCCGCGGTTGCTCCGGCCGAAGGACGATCCGATGTACGGGGTGCTGCAATGTGGTGCGCCGCTGAATCTTCCGGTGGACGGCGCTCCGGACGCCGCGGTCAGCACGCCGCCGCCGGCATGAGCTCCGGGGACCCTCAGGGCCGCCACCCGGTGGCATCGGCCCACGCCCACGCACGTCGGTACGCGTCGAGGAGCCACGGCTCTTTCGCGTCGGCGTAGGAACCGGTCTCGGTGTGCCCCTGGGCGACGACCTGCCGCTTCAGCGCGAGGTAGTCGGCTTGGGCATCTGGGTTCGCGCGTAACCAGTCGACGAAGAGCAGCGCGAACTGTTGGCCCGGCCAGCCATCGACCCGTAGATGGACGTTCGTCGGCCGACCGGGATCGGCGGAGCAGTGAATTCGCTTGTGCCACAGCGCGTCATCGTCGGAGTGGTCGAATTCCGCGGCCGTGCTGCGGGCGTCCGGCTTGCCGACGTCGGCGGTGATCGGCATGCAGACATAGCCGGCCGTCGTCAATGCCTCGCGTAGTTCGTCGGCGACATCGAGCGAGCCGACCGTCACCTGGACGTCGATCACGTCCTTGGCGTCGAGTCCGGGCACCGCGGTGGAACCGATGTGGTCGATACGCACGGCACGGTGCCCGCACGCGGTGTTGAGCCGCGCCAGGATGCGCTGTGCCTGGTCGGGCCATGTCGGGTCGTAGGGCACCAGTACCGGTTCGCAGTGTGCGGGCCGATTCTCGTGCAGGTTGTGCGCGAACGGCACGATCCGTTCGTGCCACAGCGCTCGCGCCGCGCTGACCAGCGCAGCTGTGGTGCCCGCGTTGTCCAGCCACACGTCGGCGACGGCCCGGCGCTGTTCCTCGTTGGCTTGCGCGGCGATCCGCGCCCGGGCGTCCTCTTCGGTGAAACCCCGGTGCTCGATCAACCGCTTCACCCGCACGTCCTCGTCGGCGTGCACGATCACCACAAGCGGGAACATCGGTGCCATACCGGATTCGACCAGCAGCGGGATGTCTTCGACGATCACGGCGTCTTCGGCGGCAGCCGCGATCAACTCCGATCGGCGGTGCGCGACCAGCGGATGGACGATCCCGTTGAGGGTCTTGCGCTTCTCCTCGTCGCTGAACGCGATGGCGGCGAGCGCCGGCCTGTTGAGCGCGCCGTCGTCGTGCAGAATCTGCTCGCCGAATGCGTCGACCAGCTTGGCCAGCCCCTCGGTCCCGGGCTCGACGACCTCGCGAGCGATCACGTCGCCGTCGACGACGATTCCCCCGAGCTCACTGAACGTCGCGGACACCGTCGATTTCCCGGCGCCGATACCGCCGGAGAGCCCAATGCGCAGCACCGCCCAGCCTGTCGGCTGTCAGGCGTTGCCTGCGAGCTTTTCCCGCAGTGCCGCGAGTTGGGCGTCGCTGGCCAGCGATCCGCCCGCCGACGGCTCCTCGCCACGCGAGGTGCCGTTGGAGGAAGACGGAGCCGCTGCTGCTTCTGCGTCTGCGGCGGCGAACTTCTCCATCTGCGCGGTGTGCATCTTGTGCCGGCGCTCGGCCTCGGCGTAGCGGGACTCCCACTCCTCACGCTGCTTCTCGAAACCCTCGAGCCACTCGTTGGTCTCGGAGTCGAAGCCCTCCGGGAAGATGTAGTTGCCCTGCTCGTCGTAGCTGTCGGCCATGCCGTACTTCGAGGGGTCGAACTCCTCGGTGTAGTCCTCGTTGGCCTGCTTGAGGCTCAGCGAGATGCGGCGCCGCTCCAAATCGATGTCGATGACCTTGACCATCGCGTCGTCGCCGACCTGCACCACCTGGTCCGGGACCTCGACGTGGCGCTCGGACAGCTCGGAGATGTGCACGAGGCCCTCGATACCCTCCTCGACGCGGACGAACGCGCCGAACGGCACCAGCTTGGTGACCTTGCCCGGCACGATCTGGCCGATCGCGTGGGTGCGGGCGAAGTGCCGCCACGGATCTTCCTGAGTCGCCTTGAGCGACAACGAAACCCGCTCGCGGTCCATGTCGACGTCGAGCACCTCGACGGTGACCTCGTCGCCCACCTGAACCACCTCGGACGGGTGATCGATGTGCTTCCACGACAGCTCGGAGACGTGCACCAGGCCGTCGACACCGCCGAGATCGACGAACGCGCCGAAGTTGACGATGCTGCTGACGACACCCTTGCGGATGGCGCCCTTCTGCAGCTGGTTGAGGAACTCGCTGCGCACCTCGGACTGGGTCTGCTCCAACCAGGCGCGACGGCTCAGCACCACGTTGTTGCGGTTCTTGTCCAACTCGATGATCTTGGCCTCGATCTCCTTGCCGATGTACGGCTGCAGATCGCGGACTCGACGCATCTCGACCAGGGACGCCGGCAGGAAGCCGCGCAGGCCGATGTCGAGGATCAGGCCGCCCTTGACGACCTCGATGACGGTGCCCTTGACGGCCTCGTCCTTTTCTTTGAGCTCTTCGATGGTGCCCCAGGCGCGCTCGTACTGGGCGCGCTTCTTGGAGAGGATCAGGCGGCCTTCCTTGTCCTCCTTGGTGAGGACCAGAGCCTCGACCTCATCGCCCACGGAAACGACCTCGTTGGGGTCGACGTCGTGCTTGATGGAGAGCTCTCGGGAAGGGATGACGCCTTCGGTCTTGTAACCGATGTCGAGCAGGACCTCGTCACGGTCAACCTTGACGATGGTTCCCTCGACGATGTCGCCATCGTTGAAGTATTTGATGGTCTTGTCGATGGCGGCGAGAAAGTCCTCGCTCGAGCCGATGTCGTTGACGGCTACTTGCGGCGAGGTGACGGAGGGACTTGGCATGTGGTGGGTTGCTCCGGACAGGTTTGATCGTAGGGACTTGGGACGTTCGAGTTGTTGGTTCGGCGCGGGCGCCGAGATTGTGCTGTGCACCCGCCGCGGAAGAATGCAAAAACCACAGACAGGTACCGGTAGAGGTTACTCGACTGGGCACATGCTGGCCAAACCCGGTACCCAGCCTGAGGCGCGGGTCCCCGCTACGCTGACTTCTCGTGTCCTACGCCGGCGCGCCCCAGTTCTGGCCGATCCAGCCGCCGTTCGAGCGCAAGGTGCGAAAGGTCGGGGCGCCGCTGGCGGTCCTCATCCTGCTCGGCACCGTGGCGGGGCTGATCATCGTCGGGCTGACCGCCCTCAATCCGATCGGCGCCGGTATCGGGCTGGTCCTGTCGAGCTTGACCATGGTGGTCGTGGTGCTGGCCTACGTGTGGCTGGACCGCTGGGAGCCGGAGCCCCCGCGGCTGTTGATCTTCGGCTTTCTGTGGGGCGCCTCGGTCGCCGTGGTGCTGTCGGTGCTTCTCGGGCTCTACCTCGAGTCCCTGATCGTCACCGGAGAGACGGACGAGGTCAGCTGGGTTTCGGTGGCCGTCATCGCGCCGGTGATCGAGGAGGCGGCCAAGGGCACGTTTCTGCTGTTCATGATGACCGGCCGGCGCCGCAACGAAGTCAATTCCCTGACCGACTGCCTGGTGTACGCCGGGCTGGTCGGCGCCGGTTTCGCCTGGCTCGAGGACATCCTCTACATCGCCAGCGGGGAATCGCTCGGTGACTCGTTGCTGACCGCGGCGATGCGGCTGGTCATGGCGCCGTTTGCGCATTCGCTGTTCACCACGTTCTTCGGCATCGGCGTGTACTTCGCGCTGCATCACCGCAACGCGTTGACCAGGGTGGGCTACATCGGTTTGGGCTACCTGGCCGCGGTCGTCATGCACGGGCTGTGGAACGGCTCGTCGCTGCTGGGTGTCGGGTGGTATTTCGGCGTGTACCTGTTCTGGATGGTGCCGCTGTTCGTGTTAACGATCGTGCTCGGCGTGCAGAGCCGGCGCCGTGAGCAGGCCGTTGTCGCGGCCAAGCTGCCCGGCATGGTGGCTGCAGGCTTGGTGACGCCGAACGAGGCCACGTGGCTGGGCTCCCTACGGCACCGCAAGCAGGCTGTCGCGCTGGCAACCCGGCAGGGCGGGCGACCCGCCGGCAAGGCGGTCAACCGGTTCGCCGCCCAGGTCGTCGAGTTGGCGTTCGTCCGGGACCGGATCGACCGCGGCTTCGGGGATCAGCGCGTCTTCGCTCTGCAGACCGAGGAGGCCTACGCGGTCCACGCTGCGCGAGCGGCCGCTCCGATGCTGCAGTGGCTCACCGGCCACCGCGCTCCGAGTCGCTGACTCAGTGTGCGGCCGCGTCCCAGCTGCGGCCATAGCCCACCGACACCTCCAGCGGCACATCCAGCGGGTACGCGTTGCCCATCTGCTCGCGCACCAGCTTCTCCACGGCGTCGCGCTCACCCTCGGCGACCTCGAAGAGCAGTTCGTCGTGCACCTGCAGCAACATCCGCGACGTCAGACCGGACTCCTTGAGCGCCTTGTCGACGTTGATCATCGCCACCTTGATGATGTCGGCGGCGCTGCCCTGGATCGGCGCATTGAGCGCGGCCCGTTCGGCGGCCTCGCGCACGTTGCGGTTACTGCTGTCCAGCTCCGGCAGGTAGCGCCGCCTGCCGAACACCGTCGAGGTGTATCCGTCCTTACGGGCCTGGTCGACGACGTTGTGCAGGTAATCGCGCACCCCGCCGAACCGGTCGAAGTACTGCTCCATCTGCACTTTGGCTTCCTCGGTGGAGATCTTGAGCTGCGCAGAGAGCCCGTAGGCGCTCAGCCCGTACGCCAGCCCGTAGGACATCGCCTTGACGCGGCGCCGCAGCTCCGCGGTGACTTCGTCGATCGGCACCGAGAATGCCCGCGACGCGACGAACGAGTGCAGATCCTCCCCGGTATTGAACGCTTCGATCAGCCCCTCATCCTTCGACAGATGCGCCATGATGCGCATTTCGATCTGGCTGTAATCGGCCGTCATCAATTCGGAATAGCCCTTGCCCACGACGAACGCGTCGCGGATGCGCCGGCCGGCGTCGGTGCGGATGGGGATGTTCTGCAGGTTCGGCTCGGTCGACGACAGGCGACCCGTCGCGGCGATGGTCTGGTTGAAGGTGGTGTGGATCCGGCCGTCGGAGGCGACCGAGGCCAGCAGCCCGTCGACGGTCACCTTCAACCGCGTCGCGTCGCGGTGGGTGAGCAGATGCTGCAGAAACGGATGCCCGGTCTTCTCGAAAAGGGACTGCAGCGCATCGGCGTCGGTGGTGTAGCCGGTCTTGGTGCGCTTGGTCTTCGGCATCGCCAGCTCGTCGAACAGCACCACCTGCAGCTGCTTCGGTGAACCGAGGTTGATCTGTTTGCCGATCACCGCATACGCCGCCTCAGCGGCGTCGCGGATCTGGTCGGCGAACTCGCTCTGCAACTGGCCGAGTTGCTCGAGGTCGACCGCGATGCCCGCGGTCTCCATGTCGGCCAGCACCCGCTGCACCGGCAACTCCATGTTGTTCAACAGCGCCAGCGAGTCGATACGGGTGAGCTCCTCGTCGAGCGCGTCGGCGAGATCCATCACCGCGCTGGCCCGCAGGATCACCGTCTGCACGGCCTGACCGTCGACGCCATCACTGTCGTCGAGCAGCGAAAGTTGTTGCTGCTCAGGCGTTTCCGCGCGGAGTTCGCGCTTGAGGTAGCGCAGCGACAGATCGTCGAGTGCGAAGCTGCGCTGCCCTGGGCGGACGAGGTAGGCGGCCAGGGCGGTGTCCGACGTGACGCCGGCGAGCTTCCAGCCGCGGCCCTGCAGATCGTGCATCGCCAGCTTGGCTTCGTGTAGCGCCTTCGGCGGTCCGGGGTCGGCCAGCCAGGACGCCAGCGCCGCCTCGTCATCGGCGTTCAGCGTGGCAGTGTCGATGTAGCGCCCGTCGCCGTCCGCGGCGACGATGGCCAGTGCGGTCGCGTCGGCGTCGAAGGCCAGGTGCGTGCCGACCACAGCCATCCCGAACCTCTTACCCGAGCTGTGTTCGGCCAGCCACGCCGCGAGCTCTCCCGGTTCCAGCGCCCGCCCGCGCACGTCAAAACCCTGATCCACCTCGGGGTCCGCCGACGCCAACGTTTCGAACAGCCGGTCGCGCAACACCCGGAACTCCAGGTCGTCGAAGAGCCGATGGATCTGGTCGCGGTCCCACGGCTGCATGCGCAGGGTGTCCGGCGTCTGCGGGAGCGGCACGTCGCGAACGAGGTCGGTCAGTTCCCGGTTGAGCACGACGCTCGAGAGGTTCGCCCGCAGCGCATCGCCGACCTTGCCCTTCACGGAGTCGACGCTGTCGACCAGCGCCTGGAGGGAGCCGAATTCGGCGATCCACTTCGTCGCCGTCTTCTCCCCGACGCCGGGGATACCCGGCAGGTTGTCGCTGGGGTCACCGCGCAGGGCCGCGAAGTCCGGGTACTGCTGCGGGGTCAGGCCGTACTTCTCCAGCACCGCCTCCGGGGTGAACCGGGTCAGCTCGCTGACGCCCTTGCGCGGATACAGGACCGTGACGTCGTCGCTGACCAGTTGCAGCGAGTCGCGGTCACCACTGACCACCAGCACGCGATAGCCACCCGACTCGGCCTGCGTGGCCAGGGTGGCGATGATGTCGTCGGCCTCGAAGCCCGGTTCGGCGAGCACGGTGATGCCCAGCGCGCCCAGCACCTCTTTGGTGATGTCGATCTGGCCGCGGAACTCGTCGGGGGTCGAAGACCGGCCGGCCTTGTACTCGGGAAACTTGTCGACGCGGAACGTCTGGCGCGACACGTCGAACGCGGCCGCGATGTGGCTGGGCTGCTCGTCACGCAGCAGATTGATCAACATCGCGGTGAAGCCGTACACCGCGTTGGTGGTGAGCCCGCCCTGGGTCTTGAAGTTCTCGGCGGGCAGCGCGTAGAACGCCCGGTACGCCAGCGAATTGCCGTCGAGCAACATCAGTGTCGGTTTCTGTTCCGTGTGCTCGGACGCCGTCTTCTTGCCGGTGGCGGTGGTGGTGGCTGGGCTCACGGCCCTACTCTATGCATCGGCGGTGACATGGGAGCCACCGTGGCGCTCGCGCTCGCGGTGTCCCACTCAACTGGAACACGTTTCAGTTTCACCGCGCGACTCGGTACGCTGACCCGCGTGTCAGCTTCCACTCAACCCGCGGTCGAAGGTTGGTTCGCCACCGATGGATCCGGGGAGGCCTATCTGATCGGCGGTAAGTGCCACCAGTGCGGCACTTACGTGTTCCCGCCGCGTGCCAACAACTGTCCGAACCCGACTTGCGACGGCGACGAGTTGGCCCAGGTTCCGCTGTCGCGGCGCGGGACGCTGTGGAGTTACACCGAGAACCGCTACGCTCCCCCGCCGCCGTATCCGGCGCCAGATCCCTTCGAGCCCTTCGCCGTTGCCGCGGTGGAACTGGCCGAGGAGGGCCTCATCGTGTTGGGCAAGGTAGTCGAGGGAACGCTGGCCGCGGACCTGAAAGTCGGCATGGAGATGGAACTGACCACGATGCCGTTGTTCGTCGACGACGACGGCGTCGAGCGCGTCGTGCACGCATGGAGGCCCGCATCATGAGTCCCGAACCGCTGTACATCCTGGGCGCGGGCATGCACCCGTGGGGCAAGTGGGGGCGCGACTTCACCGAGTACGGCGTCGTCGCCGCGCGGGCCGCGTTGGCCGAGGCGGGTTTGGACTGGCGCCAGATCCAGCTGGTCGCGGGCGCCGACACGATCCGCAACGGCTATCCGGGCTTCGTGGCGGGCGCGACGTTCGCGCAGAAGCTGGGTTGGAACGGCGTGCCGGTGTCGTCCAGTTACGCGGCGTGCGCCAGCGGTTCACAGGCGTTGCAGAGCGCACGCGCCCAGATTCTGGCGGGCTTCTGCGATGTGGCGCTGGTGATCGGCGCAGACACCACCCCGAAGGGATTCTTCGCCCCGGTCGGCGGCGAGCGCCGCAACGACCCCGACTGGCAACGCTTCCACCTCATCGGCGCCACCAACACGGTGTACTTCGCGCTGCTGGCGCGCCGACGCATGGACCTCTACGGCGCCACTCTCGAAGACTTCGCCGCGGTGAAGGTCAAGAACGCCAAGCACGGGCTCGACAACCCGAACGCGCGCTACCGCAAAGAAGCCACGATCGAGGATGTGCTGGCCAGCCCGGTGGTCTCCGATCCCCTTCGGCTGCTGGACATCTGCGCGACGTCTGACGGCGCGGCGGCACTGGTGGTGGCGAGCAAGTCGTTCGCGGAGAAGCATCTCGGCTCACTCGACGGGGTGCCGTCGGTACGGGCAGTCAGCACGGTCACGCCGCAGTATCCGCAACATCTACCCGAATTGCCCGACATCGCAACGGATTCCACCGCGGTGGTGAATGCGCCGCAGCGGGTGTTCAAAGACCAGATCCTCGACGCCGCCTACGCCGAAGCCGGTATCGGTCCCGAAGACCTGAGCCTCGCAGAGGTGTACGACCTGTCCACGGCGCTGGAACTCGACTGGTATGAGCATCTCGGCCTGTGCGCGAAAGGCGAGGCGGAGCAATTGCTGCGCAGCGGCGCGACGGCGATCGGCGGAAAGATCCCGGTCAACCCGTCCGGCGGACTGGCCTGCTTCGGCGAAGCAATTCCGGCGCAAGCGATTGCCCAGGTCTGCGAGCTGACCTGGCAGCTCAAGGGGCAGGCGACCGGCCGGCAGGTCGAGGGCGCCAAGGTGGGAGTCACCGCCAACCAGGGCCTGTTCGGCCACGGCTCGTCCGTGATCGTCGCCCGCTGAGCGGGCAGTTCGGCAATTGCTCGCTAGGCAGTTCGAGCCCTACGGGCCCTCGTACTGGGGCGCGTTGGCGGTCTTCGTCATCGGCGCCGTCCTGCTGGTGTGGGCGGGCCGCAGCCAGAGCGACCGGCACGCTGAAGTTCTGAGCCGCAGCCTCGGTGCGGTGACCGCGGTGATCTATGCCGCGATCCTGGTCTACAACCTGGTCCCGCCGACCCTTGCGGGTTCGGTGCCACTGCAACTCACCGACCTGGCAACCGTGGTCGCAGCGTATGCGCTGTGGACACAACGACATTGGGCGTACGCCCTGACCTACTACTGGGGTCTGGTGCTGAGCGTGCAGGCGCTGATATCCCCGGTCCTGCGTGGGCCCGACTTCCCGCACTACCGGTTCCTCGCCTTCTACGCGATACATCTGTTGGTGGTGTGGGCGGCCATCTACCTCACCTGGGGCCGTGGCCTGCGACCCGATTGGCGTAGCCTGCGATTCGCGATTTTCGTCACGCTCATCTGGGCGGCGGCCACGATGGTCTTCAACGCAGTCGCCGGCACCAATTACGGCTTCCTGAACGCCAAACCGTCCACCGCGTCGCTGTTGGATGTGTTGGGTCCGTGGCCGGTGTACGTACTCGTCGGGGCAACTCTGGTCGCCGCTGTTTGGGCGTTGATGACGTGGCCGTGGGCAGCCCGTCGGTCAAGGAACTGAGTCAGGCCACGCCGAGGTAGGCAGCGCGAATGCTGTCATCGGCCAACAAGTCTCGGGCATTACCTTCGCGGGTGACCTCACCGGTCTCCAGAATGTAGGCGCGGTCCGAACGGCTCAGCGCCTGTTGTGCGTTCTGTTCGACCAGCAGCACGGTGGTGCCCTGGGCGTTGATCTCGCCGATGATCCGGAAGATCTGGGAGATCACCATCGGCGCCAGTCCCATGGACGGCTCGTCGAGCAGCAGCACCCGCGGTCGGGCCATCAGCGCCCGTCCGATGGCCAGCATCTGCTGCTCGCCACCCGAGAGCGTGCCACCCACCTGGCTGCGGCGTTCGGCGAGCCGGGGAAACGTCTCCAGAACCCAGTCCAGGTGCTGCCGGTGTTCGGACCGCGAGGCGAATTTGCGCCCGTAACAGCCCATCTCGAGGTTCTCCACGACCGACATCCCGGGGAAGACACCGCGCCCCTCGGGGGCCTGCACCAGCCCCTGGATCACCCGCTGGTGGGCTTTGACCTTGCTGATGTCGGCGCCCTCGAACCAGATCGAACCCGACGTCAGCGGCAGCAGCCCCGAGATGGCCCGCATGGTGGTCGTCTTGCCGGCTCCGTTGGAACCGAGCAGCGTCACCAGTTCACCTTCGCGAACGGTCAACGAGATCCCGTGCAGCGCACGGATCCTCCCGTACTGCACCACGATGTCACGCAACTCGAGGATGACGGGCCGCTCGGTTGCCGGCGAATCATTCGGCTGTGTCATCGGGCACCCCCAAATACGCTGCGATCACCTTCGGATCCTCGCGGATCTCCGCGGGCAGGCCGTCGGCGATCTTGCGGCCGAACTCCAGCACCACGATCCGATCGGTCACCCCCATCACCAGCCTCATATCGTGTTCGATCAGCAGCACGGTGTAGCCGTCGTCGCGGATCTTCTGGATCAACTCGATGAGCGCGGCCTTCTCCCGCGGGTTGAATCCGGCCGCCGGTTCATCCAGGCACAGCAGTTTCGGTTCGGTGGCCAGCGCGCGGGCGATCTCCAGCCGTCGTTGATCTCCGTAGGAGAGGTTCTTCGCCTTCTCCTCGCCGCGGTGTGCGATGCCGACAAAATGAAGTAGTGCAGCCGATCTCTCGATCGCCGAGTGCTCCTCGCGTCTGTGGCGCGGGGTTCGGACCAGTGCACCGGGCACCGATGTGAAGTGTCTCGCGTCGGTGCCCACCATGACGTTCTCCAGGGCGGTCATCTCGCCCCACAACCGGATGTTCTGGAAGGTGCGCGCTATTCCGCGGCGGGTGATCTGGTGCCGTTTGACCCGGCCCAGTGGCGCGCCGTCGAACGTGACCGTTCCCGACGTCGGGCGGTACACCCCGGTGATCGCGTTGAAGCAGGTGGTCTTACCGGCGCCGTTCGGGCCGATCATGCCGAGGATCTCGCCGCGACGGATGTCGAACGACACCGAGTCCAGCGCTGTCAACCCGCCGAACTTCATTGTGAGATCCGTTGTCCTCAAAAGTATCTCGCCCTCGGCGGTATGGATTTCGCGGTGGACGCCCGCCAATTCCTCGATCGTCATCGCGCCGATTCCTTCTCCGGTGAGCGCAGCAGGTCGCGTGCCGCCCTGCCGTAGGCGAGCAGTTGTTGGCGGGCCGGGAACAGGCCTTGCGGTCGGAAGATCATCAGCACCACCAGCGCCAGCCCGAAGAACAGGTACTTCAGGTCGCCGAGGTTGATACCGAGGAACTCCACCCCGAGCAGTCGGTTCGGCAGGTAGACGATGATGAACGCACCCACCACCACGCCGAGCTTGTTTCCCTGCCCGCCGAGCACCACGGCACACAGGAACAGCATCGAGTTGATGATGTTGAACGTCGGCGGCGCTACGAACTGCACCTGGCCCGCGTACAGCGCGCCGGACAGTCCGCCGATCGCCGCGCCGATCACGAACGCCCACAACTTGAACCGGAAGGTGTTGACGCCCATGACTTCCGCGGCGTCCTCGTCTTCCCGGATCGCGATCCAGGCGCGTCCGACGCGGCTGCGTTCGAGGTTGCCGACCAACAGCAGGATTCCGACCATCATCACGATGCCCAGCCAGAACCACCACGTGCCGTAATTGGCGTCGCCCGCGGAGTTTCCGCTGGAGAACACGCCTTCGGGGACGCGTTCGCTCTCCCCGAACCGCGGATAGGCGACCTCGTTGAGGCCGCGCGGGCCGTTGGTCACCTCCGAGAGGTTGTCAGCCAACAGTCGGATGATCTCGCCGAAACCCAGCGTGACGATCGCGAGGTAGTCGCCGCGGAGCCGCAGCGTCGGCGTTCCGAGGATGAGGCCGGTCAGCGCGGTGATGGCCATCGCCAGCGGCACGCAGGCCAGCCACGCCCAGTCCTCGTTGAACCATCCCGTCGCACCCATCTTGTTCCACGGACTATTGGGACTGGTCAGCAGCGCGACGGTGTACGCACCCACGGCGTAGAAGCCGACGTAGCCGAGGTCGAGCAGACCGGCCTGGCCCACCACGACGTTGAGCCCGATCGCGATGATGGCGACCATGGCGAATTGCGCCATGGTCCCGCCGAAGCTGATGTTCGGCGTGTTCAGGAAGGGCGGCGGGAAGAGCGGCAACAAGGCGAGCAGACCGAAGGCGAGCACGCCGAAGCCCCACTTCTGCACACGCGAAAGGCCGTCCCACCAACGCCGCAACGCATCGCCTGGCGCCAAGGCCTTGTCAGAGAGACTCATGCCCGTGCCTTCCCGAGGCTCTCGCCGAGTATTCCGGTCGGCCGGAAGAACAGGACCAGAACCAGCAACACGAAGGCCACGACGTCACGCCACTGCGTCCCGAACACCGCCTGCCCGTAGTTCTCCATGATGCCCAGCAACAGCCCGCCCAGCAGCGCGCCGCGCAGGTTGCCGATGCCGCCGAGCACCGCGGCCGAGAACGCCTTGATGCCGAGCAGGAAGCCGCCGGAGTAGATGATGCCCTGCGGCACCTTCAGCGTGTACAGCAGCGCCGCCGCCCCGGCCAGTAGCCCGCCGATCAGAAACGTCATCATGATGATGCGTTCCCGGGAGACGCCCATCAGCGTCGCGGTATCGGGATCCTGGGCCACCGCCCGGATTCCGCGTCCGAACTTCGTTCGGTTGATGGTGATGTCCGTCATCAGGGCGAGTACCAGCGCCCCGCCCACGATGATGAGCGTGATGTTGGAGACCGCGGCGCCGAACACCGTGAACTGGGTTTCGGGCGAGACGAGTCTGATCGGTTGCTGCGCATTGGAACCGCCGTACCCGTCGAGGATCTTCGGCAGGATGAAGTGCACGAACTCCTGCAACACGAACGACATGCCGATCGCGGTGATCAGAAACGACAGTCGTTCGGCCTTGCGTCTGCGCAACGGTCGGTATGCGACCGCCTCCAGGCCGACCGCGGTGGCGCCGGACACCATCATCGCGAACAGCATCGCGATACCCAGATACAGCACCGTCAGCGCGATGCCCTTGTCGTAGGTGTTACCGCTCGGGGTGAACCCGAGGATCATGTCGAGGCAGAAATACGCGCCGAACATGCCGAACATGAAGACTTCCGAGTGGGCGAAGTTGATCAACTTCAGTACGCCGTAGACCAACGTGTACCCGACCGCCACCAGGGCGTAGATGGCGCCCCACGACAGACCGTCGATCGTCAACTGCCAGAAGCCGTCTCGCAACCCGTCCAGGTTGAAGCTGATGTTGGCGGCCAGACAGGTGTACTGGTCGACGCACTCGGGGGGCATCCCGGTCTCTCGATCGGTCTCCTACTGAACCTTGAAGATCCAGATGAGGGTGGAGGTCAGTTCGCCGTTGGGATCCCACTGGTACTTACGTCCGATCCCCTGACCGTTGTAGGTGCGGACGAACTCGAGGAGGTCGGCCCGGGTGGTTTTCCCGGAGTCGATGCCCTTCAGCATGACGGTGCCGAGGTCATAGCCCTCGACGCTGTATGTACCCGGATCGGCGTTGAACGCCTTCTTGTACTCCTCGGCGAACTCCGCGGGCGCAGGCGTGCACGGGCACGACAGGATCGCGCCCTCTGCCGCGTCGCCGGCCTGCTTGACGAACTCCGGGTCCTTGGTGCCGTCGGCACTGACGAAGGTCCCGGTGTAGCCGCCGTCTTTGAGCTGCTGGGCAAACGGCGCGGCCTCGGCGTAGTAGCCGCTGAAGAACACCGAGTCGGGGCTGGCGCCCTTGATCTGCGTCACCGCAGCCGAGAAGTCCTTGTCGCCCTTCTTCACCGAGATGTTGCACGCCGGGTCGGCGACCGGTCCGAGCGTGTTTCGAACCACGGTCGCCAGGCCCAGGCCGTAGTCGGTGCTGTCGTCGACAACGCAGACCTTCTTCTGGCCCAGCGTGTTCTTCAGGTAGTTTCCGACCGCTTGGCCCTGCTGTCCGTCATTCCCGAGGCCCCGGAAGAACGTCCTCCACCCCTTCTGCGACAGCGTGACGTTGGTGGCCGACGCGGTGGCGGCAACCAGACCCGCCTGGTTGTAGACGTCTCCGGTGGCCATGGTTTCACCCGAGAATGCCGGACCGATCAGGCCGATGATCGACGCGTCGTTGATGATCTGCGGTGCGGTCTGGCTGGCCTTCTGCGGATCACCCTCGGTGTCGAAGGTCTTCAACTGCACCTTGCAGCCCGGATTTGCGGCGTTGTGCTGGTCGACCGCCAACTGGATGCCGTTCTTGATGTTGATGCCCAGTGCGGCGTCAGGGCCGTTGAGCGCGCCCGCCATCGCGATCGACACGGGTGGGCACTGCGCCTTGCCGTCGCCGGCCGGGTCGGCCGCCGCAGCAGCGTCCGGCGGTGTGATCTCCGCGCCCTTCTCGTCGATCGGAACCTGCTCGACGATTTTCAGGTCGGTCCGCGCCGTACCGCCCTCGTTCGGCTCGGATTGTTGGCAGGCTGCCAAAGTCATTGCGCTGCCGAGCACGACCAAACCAGCGCTGCTGATAGCAATTGCTTTCCGTGCTCCGCGACCGCGCACACTTCACCTCCGGGTCAAAGTTCTAGTCGACGTTCTAGTCGGCTCCGCGCCTCAACCTGGCTGGGCAGGGGCGGCAACGTTCCGGGAAGACCATAGCCAACGCTCGACGCCGGTGCTTGGTCTGCGCCGTCGGAAACGCAGTTTTTACGCGCCGCGACGCCGGCCCTTAGCCTGACTCCGGTGCATCGCCGGGCGTGTCGAGGGTTTCGAGCACCACCTCGGCGACTCGTTTCATCGTGGTGCGGCGGTCCATCGCGGCCCGCTGAATCCACTTGAACGCCTCGGGCTCGGTCATGCCCTGCTTGGCCTGCAGCAAACCCTTGGCGCGCTCGACCAGCTTGCGGGTCTCCAACCGGTCGGAGAGGCTCGCCACTTCTTGTTCGAGGGCGGCGATCTCACCGAACCGGCTCACCGCCACCTCGATGGCCGGGATGAGATCGGTGATGGTGAACGGTTTGACGAGGTAGGCCATCGCGCCTGCATCCCTGGCTCGCTCCACCAGCTCGCGTTGGCTGAAAGCGGTCAGGATGACGATCGGCGCGATGCGCTTGCCGGCGATCTCCGATGCCGCGTCGATGCCGTCGCGACGCGGCATCTTGACGTCCATGATCACGAGGTCGGGTTTCAGGCTCTCGGCGAGATCGACCGCCTCCTGCCCGTCGCCGGCCTCACCGACGATCTCGTAGCCCTCCTCGCGGAGCATCTCGGCCAGGTCCATCCGGATGAGCGCTTCGTCTTCGGCGACGACAACGCGGCGTGCTTTCACGGCGTCGGTCGCTGACCCAGAAGGGGATGCCATGGAAGACATTGTGGCGGTAGCAGGCACGTCCAGCGACTGCGGGGCATCCTCTATGGTGGTAAGCCGCACCGCGACATGACACAGACCGACGTCTGGCCCTCGTAGCCCAATTGGCAGAGGCACACGACTCAAAATCGTGACAGTGTGAGTTCGAGTCTCACCGAGGGCACCACCGCCGTCGTCCGTTCCCCGATAAACCGCAGGTCGCCGGGACTTCCAGCGCTACGCTCTAAGCGTGGAGATGAGACTGCGGCCGGTCTGTGTGCCGGAAGTCGCGCTGGAGAGCCGAATGCCGGCCCGCGTCCGCCACCACGCCGAGAGCGCCACACGTCACCGCCGCGTGCTCGACGTGACCGCGATGATCAGCGCGGCGATCAGCGCGTTCTTCGGGCTGCAGGGGCTGCTCGTCGGCCTCGAGGTGTGGTGGATCCCGGTGATCAACCTCGTCAGCGCAGCAGCCTTCGCGTTGATCCCGCTGATGTGCCGGTTCGGGGAACTTGTTGCGCCGCTGGTGTTCTTCGCGGTCGCCTACACGACGATCACCGTCCAGTGCATTCAGCTGGGCACCGGCTCGGGGCTGCAGTTCTATTTCGTCGTCGCGGCCGCGATCATGGTGCTGGTACTGGGTATCGACCACATCCTGCTGGCGTCGACGCTGTCGGCGGTGGGCGCGGTGACGGTGATCCTGCTGGAGTTCCTCGTCCCCGATGACACCGGGATCCAACCGCCGTGGGCGTTCACGACCTCGTTCATCCTCACCGTGGTCACTGCGTGGATCCTCGTCATCGCCACGCTGTGGTACGCCCTTCGTGAGATACGCCGGGCCCGGCTGGCGATGGAGGCCGAGTACGAACGCTCCGAGCGGCTGCTGGCCAATATCCTGCCCGCCCCGATAGCCCAGCGGCTGAAGGATCCGACCCGCGCCGTGATCGCCGACAAGTACGACGACGCGTCGATCCTGTTCGCCGACATCGCCGGCTACACCAAGCGGGCCAGCGACACCACGCCCAGCGATCTGGTGCGCTTCCTGGACCGGCTCTACACCGACCTCGACGCGCTGGTCGACCGGCACGGTCTGGAGAAGGTCAAGACCAGCGGCGACTCCTACATGGTGGTCAGCGGCGTGCCGCAACCGCGACCGGATCACCTCGAGGCGCTGGCCTGTCTTGCGCTGGACATGGCTGACGCGGTCGCCGACCTGCGCGACCCGCACGGCCGCGAGGTGCCGTTGCGGATCGGGCTGGCCGCGGGGCCGGTGGTCGCCGGTGTCGTCGGCGCGCGCAAGTTCTTCTACGACGTGTGGGGCGACGCTGTCAACGTCGCATCGCGAATGGAGACCACCGACGTCGAAGGCCGCATCCAGGTGCCCCACGACGTCTACGAACGGCTGAGAAGCACGTTCGTCCTCGAACCGCGCGGCGAGGTCGACGTCAAGGGCAAGGGCGTCATGAGGACCTGGTACCTCGTCGGGCGGCGCGACGATTCAGCGGTGCGCGAAGCGGTGGAACTGGAACCGCTCAGTCGTCAGAGAGCTCAGTCGGCTTGAGCCGCTCGGCCAGCGCGCCGAGCCGCCACAAGGTTTCCCGGTTCCGGGGATAGACGGCGATGTCGGACAACCGGTTGGGCATCAGCGCGGCGGGTCCGCTGACGGGGAACTCCTGCATCTCGACCCGGCAACCGTCGGCAATATCGCTCAGCCGCAACACTATTCGGGCTCCGCCGAACGGGCGGCCCTTCGCGTGCAGCACCAGCTCCTCCAGTGGCACGCTCTTCTCGACCACGGTCACATCGTCGAGCAGCAGCGGCCACACGCCGATCGAGTGGCGTATCTGCGAGCCGGGCGCCGGCCAGTTCGCGTCGACAGCGCGCATCCGGCTGTTGCCGACGACCCATTGCGAGTAAGTCCATCCGTCGGCCATCACGTCCCACACCTGCTGCCGGGAGGCGTGGATGTCTCTAGTCACGGTCACGCCGGTGATATACCCCCATCGCCGGAAACGACGCACGGCCGGGCCAGCAGCTCCAAGATCGCCGCCGTCACCTCGGCAGGCCGCTCCTCCATGACGTAGTGGTCGGCGCCGGTCAACTGGGTCAGGGTGGCACCGGGAATGCGGTCCGCGAGCTGGCGGGTGGTGGTGAACGGAATGTAGCGGTCGCGGTCGCCCCAGATCACCGCGGTGGGGCAGGTGATCCGTTCGAGGCCCGCCGCGAGTTCGGCGATCGGCGGCACGTGGTAGTTGCGGAAGAACTCGATGAATGTCCGGCGGCCGACCGCGGTGTCCATCCAGTCCAGATACTCGGCCTCCAGCGGGTCGTCGAAGCAGCCCAGCGCGCGATACGGCCGCAACGCCGCGTGGTGCAGTCGGCCCAGCGGCAGCCGGCGGACCAGCCCGGGGACGTGGGCGGCCGCCCACCCTTGACTGCGCGAGTAGCGGTAGAACCACGGCCGGAAGGTCTTGTGCGCCCTGGTGTTGAGCAACGCCAACCGCAGGACGCGCTCGGGGTGGCGCAACGTGTAGCCCAGCCCAAGGAACCCGCCGTAGTCGTGCGCGACGAGGTTGAACCGGTCGAGACCGACCGTGTCGGCGATCGCGTCGATGCGGTCGACCTCGTTGTCGTAGGTCGGTGGCGTGTCCGGCGGGCCGGAACGGCCGAATCCCGGCCAGTCGGGCGCGACCACGCGGTACTGCTGCGCGAGTGCGGGGATCTGATGCCGCCAACACGAGGCGCTCTGCGGATAGCCGTGCAGCAGTAGCACCGGTTCGCCGGAACCCTCGTCGACGTGCCAGAAGTTCATTTTGTTCAAAGTAGTATAAAATTTGCGGTGTGACCAGAGCAACGGCCCGTCGCCGCGGCCGGCCCCGCGCCTACGATCCCGAGGTCGCATTGCGCCGGGCGCGCGAGACGTTCTGGCGCGCCGGATATGCGGGCACGTCGCTGGACGATCTGGCGGCGGCCATGGGCATGAACCGGCCGAGCATCTACGCCGCGTTCGGTGACAAGCGGGCGCTATACCGGCGCGCTGCCGCCGATTACGCCGAGACCAGCCGGGCCTGGCTGTCAGCGGCCCTGGCCCGGCCGCTGCCGTTGCGCGAGGCGCTCGGGGCGGTCTATCGCTACGCCCGAGATTTCTACCTGTCCGGAGACGCCGGGCCGCGCGGCTGCTTTCTGATCGGTACGGCGCTCACCGAAGCGACGGGCGACGCACACGCGCGCACGACCGTCGAGGAGACGATGGCGGCGTTCACCGACACGTTCGCCGAACGGTTCGAACGCGCCGGCCGCGACGGCGAGCTTTCGCCGCACGCGCCCGACGCGCTCGCACAGATCGCGACGGCGACGCTCAACGCGCTGTCGGTCCGGGCCAGGTCTGGCGCCGGCAGGCCCGAGTTGGACGCGCTGATCGATGCAGCAATCGCGGTGATCTGCGGGCCGGCTGACCAGCCCGACTAGACCTTGCGGTTCTCCGACTTGATCAGCCAGGCCAGCTTCTCCAGGCCGTCGATCAGCTGATGCAGGATGTCAGCGGTACTGGGGTCCTCGGCGTCGACCGAGTCGTGCACCGCTCGTATGGTCGCGACCGTGGCGTAGATCCGGCCCGTGATCAGGTCGACCGCCTCCTGCGTACTCACTTCGTACGCCGGGAACTGCGGCAGCGTGGTGCCGGCGGTGACGGCGTCCGACCGACCGTCGGGTACGGCGTCGAGTGCGCGCATCCGTTCGGCGACCGTGTCGCTGGCCTCCCGGGCGAACTCGACGAGTTCGTCGAGCTGTAGATGCAGGTCGCGGAAGTTGGTGCCGACGACGTTCCAGTGCGCCTGCTTGCCCTGCAGGTGCAGCTCGATCAGGTCGACCAGGACCCGCTGCAGGTTGGCGCTGAGTTCGGGCGACGCGTGGAAGCCCTGGACTTCTGTTTCTAGACGACGTGTGGTGTTCATGGCTCTTACAACGCCTCCTAATCTGGATTGAGTCCAGTTTAACATGTGTCGGCCGTCACGGGTGTGTTCTGCTGCTGGTCCTGCCTCTCCAGCAGCCGCGCGTAGCCGGCGCCCATGCCCAGCAGCACTAGGCCGACCACGATGAACACCACTACCCGGAAGATGCCGTCCAAGGTGCCGAGATCGAAGAGGAACAGCTTGGCCATCGCGGCGGCGACCAGCGCGAGCCCCCCGCCGATCGGCAGGGACCGATCGGTGCGCGGCAGCCGGGCGGCGTAGCCGAACAACGCAGCGGCGAGCCCGATCCAGCAGATCGTCGCGGCCATGTGGCCCGCGAAGAACCCTCCGTCGGTGCCGCCGACCAACACGCCGGCGGTCACCGCGAACGTCGTGACCGCGTATCCCGCCACGGCTGCGGCGACCGCCCACGCCGCGGAATTCCGGCGCGGGAACGACCACACGATCACGGCCGCGCACGCGGCCAGCAGAACGCTGGCGACCAACGTCGAAATGCCCGCCGCGGCGGCGGTTGCGGTGGCCCGCATCAGCGCGGACGGCGGGGCGTAGCTCAGATAGAACCCGGTTCCGATCAGCGCGAAGCCCACGGCGATCGCCCTGGCCGTTGCATCGGGGCGACCTGCCGCCGCCACCACGAGCGCCGTTGCCAGCAGCACGGGGCCCGCGATCCGGCCGTCGAACGCCACCAGTACGCAGATCAGCGCGGACACCGCCGACAGCACCGCCCAGATCCGGCGCACGCTGCGGTCCACTCCGGGCAGCTGCTCACCGACGAGCACGATCGCCAGCAGCGCCGCGGCCAGTGCGGCCGCCATCAGTGCCGCGACGACACGGTCGACGGCCAGCGAGACCGACAGCACGGGCAGTACACCCGCCCCTGTGAGCACGGCCATCACCGGCTTGTTCGCGGTGCGGGGCAGCAGGATGAGCGCGCCGGCGATGGCTAGCAGTGCTGCGATGCCGCACGCACCGGCCAGCCACCGATCGCGCCCGTCGTCGAAATAGACACCCACCAGCGCGGTCAGCAACGGCAGTGTGGCCGCCGCGATGCGGGCGGCATGCAGCCAGAGCCAGTCCCTGCCGAGTTGTACGGGCAGCGACGCCGCCGACAGCGCGAGCATGAACGCGACGAGCAGCAGCGTGATGCCGCCGACCACCACCGGCGCCAGCACCAGCAGCGGTACCAGCACGAGAAGCCCCAGGTGCTCGGAGTTCCAGCGTCGCGCCAACGTGAGGCCGCCTCCCCCGATCACCGCGGCGATGACCAGCGCGGCGGGTGCGGACACCCACTCATAGATCGTCGTCACCGCGATGACGTCCATGTAGGCGGCGGCGGTGCCGGTCGCGGCCAACGCGATTGCGCCGACGCGACCGCCGGGTCGGGCGTACAGCCACCGCGCGACGACCACCAGTCCAGCGGCCAGCATCGCTCCGGCCGCGACCCGGATCTCCGGCCTCAGCACGCCCGCCTGCGCGGCCAGCACCAGCAGGAACACCACTCCGATCAGCGTCACGGCGACACCGGCGACGGCCAGCAGCTTGCCGATCCATCGTTCGTCCCGCGGCGTTCTGGCGGCCGGAGGAGGCGGCGGAGGCGGGGGCGGCGCGGGTCGAGGCGGCGGGGCGGGTGCCACGTATGGAGGTGAATAGTGAACGGGCGCAACGTATTGGGGAACCTGCGGAGGTGGCGGCCACGACGGTGCCAGCAGCCGGTCGAGTTCGGCCAGATCGGTCGAAGCGCGCGCCAACTGCGCTGAGATGGCGGCGAAATCAGCGGACAGCCGCGCTATGACGGCGCGATGCGGTTCGGTCATGGCGTCATCGTCACAGCCGCGACGGCGTCGCGGATGAGTAGGACTACTCGTCTAGCCCGTGTTCTATCGCGTAGCGGGCCAATTCGACGCGGTTGGCGACCTGCAGCTTGCGGAATGTGGCCTGCACATGGTTCTCGACGGTGCGGTGACTGAGCGACAGCCGGGCCGCGATCTGCTTGGCGGTCAAGCCTTTGGCCACGTAGCGCAGTATCTCGGTCTCGCGCTCGGTCAGGCTCGGGGTCTCCGGGCCCGGCGTCTGCGCGATGCGCCGGTACTCCCCCAGCACCAGCCCTGCGAGGCCCGGGGTGAAGACGGCCCGGCCTTCGGCAGTGGCCCGTACCGCCGCGCCGAGTTCCTGCTTGGAGGCGCTCTTCACCAGATAGCCGGTGGCACCGGCCTTCACGGCTTCGAGCACGTCGTCTCGCTCGTCGGACGCCGACAGCACCAGAATCTTCGACGACGGCGAAACGGCGAGTACCTCGGCGGTCGCCTGCGCGCCGTCGCCGTCGGCGAGCCGCATGTCCATCACCACGACGTCGGGCTGGACCGCGAGGGCGCGACGGCGTGCGGCGCCGACGCCGTCGGCGGTGGCGACCACGGTGAAGCCGTCCTCGTCGAGGTCGCGGGCCACCGCGTCGCGCCAGATGGGATGGTCGTCGACGACCATCACCGTCGGGGTACCGTCAGTTCCCATTCCGTCCCGCTTTCCGGCCCGGTGCTCAGCTTGGCGCTGCCACCGAGCCAGTTCATCCTTCCCACAATCGATTTCGCTACCCCTATCCGTCCCTCGCGCACCGCCTCGTCGAGCCGGCCGTCGGCGATTCCGGTGCCGTCGTCACGGATGCTCACGGTGACCGTATCGCCGAGGTCCTCGAGCAGCACGTAGGCGTGGGCATCGGGCCCGGCGTGGGCCGCCACGTTGTCGAGCGCGTTGGCGGCCGCCGCGTACAACTCGGTGGCGACGCCGGCTTCGAGCAGCACCGGGTCGGCGGGCAGGCTCACCGAGACACGGTCCGACGCGCGTTGGCGCAGTAGCGCACCGACGTCGGTCGTCGCACCGAGGCGTGGTTCGCCCTCCCCGGAGCTGATCAGCCTGCGCAGCGCGCGCTCCTGCTCTCCCGCTAGCTCTGCGAGTTCAGCTGTCGCACCGCCAATTTCGCGGCCGCGACGGGACACCAGTGCGAGCACCTGGATCGCGCCGTCGTGCACCTCGCGCGACAACCGCTCCCGCTCCTGATGCGCCGCCGCCAGCCGCGCCGCCTGCTCCAGTTCGGCGTGTGCCCGGCGCGCGGTCTGCGCGGCCATGCCGACCGCGAGGCCGACGGCGAGCTCGATGACGATCGTCGCGTTGCGGCCGAGGTCGTAGTTGATGAAGCCCTTGACCACCGTGCTGGCGATCATCACCACCACCCCGGTCAGCATCCCGGCGATGGGGCCGGCGACGATCGCCGCCGAGATGGTGGCATTGGTCGCCCACAGCGTTGTCGGCCAGGACTGGTTGTCCAAAGCCCACTGCGGCGACGCGACCACCTCGGTCGACAGGATCAACCCGACCACGACGGCGATTTCGGCCAGCACCCACGCCGGACGTCGTCCGAACCCCTGCAGATAGGCCACCGCGCACGCGGCGCTCCAGGCGAGTAACGAGGCGAACAGAAACCACGCCACGCCCGGCCGATCCAGATCGCCGTTGACCGACACTTGAAACCCGAGCGCATACACGCAACTCAACAGCCGGAAAACCTGCGCCGCACGCCACAGCGGCGCAGCCGGGTCCGGGCCGCTTTTCACCACGACACCGCCTCCGCATCGCTGCGTTCGATTGGCCGTTTCACTTACGACCGGACTGCCGGATATCTACGATACGTCTTCTGGTAATGCTCAAGAGGATTGATTATGGATGCGCCAACTCGTAGTGCCACGAAATTGCTTCTCGCCGCCTGCGCGGCGGCGGCCTCATGGTTTTGCTTTTCTGCCGTTCCTGCTGGCGCCGAGCCCACCGACTTTGCGACCCCCGGCCCGACCACCGAGGAGTCCAACGTCCTCCCCGTGGCGGATGTGCTCGAAGGAATGTGGAGTGAGTACGTGCCTCCTGATGCAGTGTCGCCGGGCCCGATAGGGTCGGCTGATCGATTCATTGAGCAATTCGTGCCCACCACCACGCAGATTCGCGACTTCTTTGTGTTCCTCGATCAATTCCGGCCACTGGCGACTGGACGCTGACGCAGCCATCTGATCCACCCCGAATCGATACCGAAACGCGACGGCGATTCCATTCCGCTGTGCCAAACTGCGCCAATGGAAAACACCGCACCGCCCAGCTTGCTGCGGCATCTCTGGAAGACCACCCTGCTCTCCGGCATTCTCGCCGTCGCTCTCGGCGTGCTCGTCTGGCTGTGGCCGGGTAAGACCATCGTCATTGCAGCGATCTTCTTCGGGGCATACCTGCTGATCGCCGGCATCGCTCAGGTGATTTTCGCGTTCAGCCTGCATGTCTCGGCGGGCGGCCGGGTGCTGCTGTTCATCTCCGGCGCCGCGGCCCTGATCCTTGCCGTGCTGTGCTTCCGCAGTTTGCAGGAATCGATTCTGCTGTTGGCGATCTGGATCGGCGTCGGGTTCATCTTCCGTGGTGTGGCGACGGCGGTATCGGCGATCAGCGACCCGACTCTGCCGGGGCGGGTGTGGGAGATCATCGTCGGCGTGATCAGCCTCATCGCGGGCGTCGTGATGCTGGCGGCGCCGTTCGAGTCGCTTGCGATCCTCACCGTGGTGGCCGGCATCTCGCTGATCGTCATCGGCGTCTTCGAGATCGTCTCCGCATTCGGAATCCGCAAGGCCTCGAAGAACCTCGACGCCCCGGGTGGTTCTGCGGCCTCACCTGCGGCGGAAGCACCGGTGAGCTAACCCACACTGACGTCTACTACACCCTGTCGTAGGCTGTACTGACAGCCACGAAAGAGGGTGAGATGGACGCGCTCGATGTGTCGCGGTGGCAGTTCGGCATCACCACCGTCTACCACTTCATCTTCGTGCCGCTGACCATCGGACTGGCGCCGCTGATCGCGGGCATGCAGACGGCGTGGCTGATCACCGGAGACACCGCCTGGTACCGCCTGACCCGCTTCTTCGGCAAGCTTTTCCTGATCAACTTCGCCCTCGGCGTAGCCACCGGCATCGTTCAGGAATTCCAGTTCGGCATGAACTGGAGCGAGTACTCGCGGTTCGTCGGCGACGTTTTCGGCGCGCCGTTGGCGATGGAAGGGTTGGCCGCTTTCTTCTTCGAGTCGACGTTCCTCGGGTTGTGGATCTTCGGGTGGACCCGACTCCCTCGACTCGTCCATCTCGCCTGCATCTGGGTGGTCGCGATCGCAGTCAACCTGTCGGCCTTCTTCATCATCGCCGCGAACTCGTGGATGCAGCATCCCGTCGGCGCCCGCTTCAACCCGGAATCCGGTCGCGCGGAACTGACCAGCATCGTCGCGCTGTTCACCAACAACACGGCGATCGCCGCGTTCGCGCACGCGGTGTTCGGGGCGTTCCTGACCGCAGGCACGTTCGTCGCCGGCGTGTGTGTTTGGTGGATGCTGCGCGCACGACGGGAGAGCCAGCCCGAGGCGCACACGATGTTCCGGCCCGCGGCGATCATGGGCTGCCTGATCGTGCTGGCGTCGACGGTCGGCCTCGTTCTCACCGGCGATGTTCAAGGCAAGTTGATGTTCGAACAGCAGCCGATGAAGATGGCCTCCGCGGAATCGTTGTGCCACAGCGCAACCGATCCCGACTTTTCCGTGCTCACCGTCGGCACCCACAACAACTGCGACAGCGTCGTTCATCTCATCGAGGTGCCTTACGTGTTGCCGTTCCTGGCGCAAGGTGAGTTCGACGGCGTCCACCTCGAGGGCGTCAAGGACCTTCAAGAGCAGTACGTGGAGAAGTTCGGCCCCGGCGACTACCGGCCCAACCTGTTCGTGACGTACTGGTCGTTCCGCGCGATGATCGGCTTGCTCGCCGTCCCGGTGCTGTTCGCGCTGACGGTGCTCTGGCTGACGCGCGGCGGCCGAATCCCACAGGCGCGCTGGATTTCCCGATTCGCGTTGCTGACGCTGCCCGCTCCCTTCTTGGCCAACAGCGCCGGTTGGGTCTTCACCGAGATAGGCCGTCAACCCTGGGTGGTGGTACCCAATCCGACCGGGGACCCGATGATCCGGCTCACCGTCGCCGACGGGGTGTCCGGGCATCCGGTCGGCCTGGTCGTGTTGTCGTTGGCGGCCTTCACCCTGGTGTACGCGGTTCTGGCCGTCATCTGGTTCTGGCTGATCCGCCGCTACACCGTCGAAGGACCGCAGGAGCACGACACCGAACCCGCTGCGCCGCTGCCCCCCGGTGACGACGAGGTGGCGCCGCTGTCGTTTGCGTATTGAGAGGATGTGATCGGCAATGGCGCTGCAGGACTGGTGGTTCGTCGTGATGGCGGGCCTGTTCCTCGGCTTCTTCGTTCTCGAGGGGTTCGACTTCGGCGTCGGCATGCTGATGGGACTGTTCGGCCGCGCGGCCTCCGATGATCCCGAGCGGCACCGCAGGGCCGCGCTGAACACCATCGGCCCGGTCTGGGACGGCAACGAGGTCTGGCTGATCACCGCCGGCGGCGCGATGTTCGCCGCGTTCCCCGACTGGTACGCGACGATGTTCTCGGGGCTCTACCTGCCGCTGCTCGCGATCCTGGTCTCGATGATTCTGCGGGTGGTGGCCATCGAATGGCGCGGCAAGATCGACGACGCGGACTGGCGCAGGTGGGCCGACGTCGGGATCGCGGTCGGGTCGTGGGTGCCCGCCGTACTGTGGGGCGTCGCGTTCGCGGCACTTGTGCGCGGGCTTCCGGTGGACGCCGACAAGCGGATGCACGCCGGGATCCTCGATCTGCTCAACGGCTATACCCTGCTCGGCGGACTTGCCACGGCCGGTCTGTTCCTGTGGCACGGCGCCGTGTTCGTGGCGCTGAAAACCGATGGTGCGGTGAAGGATGACGCGCTGCGGTTCGCGCACCGGCTGGCGCTGCCCGTGACCGCGGTGCTGGCGGCGTTCGGGTTGTGGACTCAACTGGCGCACGGAAAGAGCTGGACCTGGATCGTGTTGCTGGTCGCCGGATCCGCCCAACTGGTCGCGGTCGACCGGGTGTGGCGCCGCAGTGGAGAAGGGTGGGCCTTCGCGTGCACGACGGTCGTCGTCGCGGCGCTGGTGGTGTTGTTCTTCGGCACGATGTACCCGAACCTGGTGCCGTCGACGATCGATCCCGCCTTCAGCCTGACAGTCGACAACGCGTCCTCGAGCCCGTACACGTTGACGATCATGAGTTGGGCGGCACTGGTGTTCGCGCCGCTGGTGCTGCTGTATCAGGGGTGGACGTATTGGGTGTTCCGGCAGCGCATCTCCGCCGAGGAGATTCCGGCTTCCGCGGGATTGACCCGACGGCTGCCGTGAACCTGTGGCGGGCCTCCGAGGCGATGCGGCGCTACCTCGTCGCCTCGGTGATGTGCGGCACGACCATCACAGCCGCGACGATCGGCGCGGCGGTGGTGCTGGCCGACATCGTGGCCGGCGTGATCACCGAACCCGCGACTCGCGACGTCCGGCACTGGGTCGCCCTGCTCGCAGTTCTGCTCGGGCTGTGGGGAATCCGCACCTTCGCGCACTGGCTTCAGGGCAGGCTGGCCTCGACGGGGGCGACGCGTGTCATCGCCGATCTGGCGGGTCAGGTGTTGCGCGCGGTAACCGCGCTGCCGCCGCGGCGACTCGCCGTCGAACGCGACACCGCCGCCGCACTGGTCACCCGGGGCCTGGACGGTCTGCGGCCGTTCCTCACCGCATATCTGCCCGCGGTGTTCCTGGCGGGGATCCTCACCCCCGCAGCGGTGCTGGTGATCGCGGCCGTCGACTGGCGCTCTGCGCTCATCGTGCTGGTCGCGCTGCCGCTCGTCCCGGTGTTCATGGTGCTGATCGGGTTGCTGACCAAGGACCGCTCCGAGGCGGCGCTCGCAGCGATGACCACATTGCAATCACGGTTGCTCGACCTGGTGGCCGGCATGCCCACGCTACGGGCGTTGGGACGCCTCGACGGTTCGGTCGCTCGCATCACCGAACTCGCTGCGGCACATCGTCGTTCGACGATGTCCACGCTGCGGATCGCGTTCCTGTCCGCGCTGGTCCTCGAACTTCTGGCCACGTTGGGCGTCGCACTGGTCGCCGTCGGTATCGGACTGCGACTGGTATTCGGCGAGATGACACTGACCGCCGGGCTCACCGCGCTGCTGCTCGCGCCGGAAGTGTTCTGGCCGCTGCGCCGGGTGGGGGTCGAGTTCCATGCCGCTCAGGACGGTAAAACGGCCGCCGACGCCGCATTTCGACTCCTCGATGCACTGCCGCAGCGGTCGGCGGGAACCAAGACCGTCCGGGCGGCCGGTGCCACCATCCACCTCGAGGCGCTCGACGCGGATGTGGAACCGGGGCGGGTGACGGTGCTGACGGGCCCCAACGGCGCCGGTAAGTCGACACTGCTGCACACGATCCTCGGGCTGCATCCGGGACAGGTTTCGGTCGGCGGGATCGATGTCGGCGACCTCGACCAGCGGGCGTGGTGGGACCAGATCGCCTGGCTGCCACATCGTCCGGTGCTGGTGCCTGGCAGTGTACGCGCCAACCTCGAGATCTTCGGCCCGCTGCCGGACCTTGAAGGCACCTGTCGCGCAGCTGGTTTCGACGAGGTGCTTGCCACGCTTCCCGAGGGGCTGGACACTGTGCTCGGTCGCGACGGCTCGGGGCTGTCACTCGGCCAACGCCAACGGTTGGGGCTGGCCCGGGCACTTGGCTCGACCGCGCCGGTACTGCTGCTCGACGAACCGACCTCACACCTCGATGCGGCGATGGAGGCGCGGGTGCTCGAAGCGATCGTCGCGCGGGCGCGGGCCGGCGCCACCGTGCTGGTCGTCGGCCACCGAGATCCAGTGCGCGCGATCGGCGATCAGGTGCTGACGCTGGGAGAGCTGGTCGATGCGTGAGCTGCTGCGGCCCCGGTTGGGGCGACTGGTGCTCGCCGTGCTGCTCGGTGTGCTGTCGTTGGGCAGTGCGCTGGCGCTGGCCGCGATTTCGGCGTGGCTGATCACGAGGGCGTGGCAGATGCCACCGGTTCTGGACCTCACCGTCGCGGTGGTGGCCGTCCGCGCGCTCGGCATTTCCCGCGGGGTGCTGGGGTACTGCCAGCGGCTGGCGGCCCACGACACCGCGCTGCGCTCGGCGGCGGATACGCGCGAAACACTGTACCGGCGGCTGGCCGACGCACCCGCGGACACGGTGGCACGGATGCCGAGCGGCGAGCTGGTCGCCCGGATCGGCGCTTCGGTCGACGACCTCGCCGACGTGGTGGTCCGTGCGGTGCTCCCGATCGCCGTGGCAGCGGTGCTCGGGCTGGCGGCCGTCGTGGGCATCGGCCTCGTCTCGACCGCCGCGGCGGCCGTCCTGGCGTTCTGCCTGGTGGTCGCGGGTGTCGTCGCACCGTCGTTGGCAGCCCGGGCCGCCGCGGACACCGAAGCGGTCGCCGCCCACCATCATTCGGGTCGTGATGTGGCGGTGATGCTCGCGCTCGAGTATGCGCCGGAGCTTCGCGTCAGCGGCCGCCTCGACGCTGTCCTCGCCGATTCCGATCGCCGACAACGCGACTGGGGCCGGGCCACGGATGGCGCGGCCGCGCCCGCCGCAGTGGCCGCCGCGGCGTCGACGGCGGCGATCGGCGTCAGCGTGCTCGGCGCCGTGATCGCAGCGATCGCGATCGCCGACTCCGTTGCACCGACGACTCTGGCGATCCTGATGCTGTTGCCGCTGTCGGCGTTCGAGGCGACCACCGCTCTGCCCGCGGCTGCCGTGCAGCTCACCAGGTCGCGCATCGCGGCTCGCCGCCTCGCCGAACTGACAGCGACGAGCGATTCGGCGCGGGTTAGGCCGCCGGCTCCACATGTCACGTTGGCAGCCGGTGAACGACTCGCGGTCATCGGGCCCAGCGGGTCGGGCAAGACGACGCTGCTGCTGTCGATGGCCGAAAATGACTCAACCGCAGTCTTCTTCGCCGAGGACGCGCACCTGTTCGCCACCACCGTGCGCGACAACATGTTGGTGGCGCGGGGCGACGCGACCGACGACGAGATCCGAATTGTGCTGCGGCGCGTCGGACTTGGCGAGTGGCTCGACGCGTTGCCGGACGGGTTGGCCACAGTCCTCGTCGGCGGGGCGGCCGCCGTGTCCGCGGGACAGCGCAGACGACTACTGCTGGCGCGTGCCCTTCTCACCACGGCCGCCACGGTGTTGCTCGACGAACCGACCGAACACCTCGACGCCACCGACGCCGACCAGATTCTGACCGAACTGTTCACGCCCGGCGCCCTTTTCCCTGCCGACCGTACGGTGGTCGTCGCCACCCACCATCTGCCCGACCACCTTGACTGTCCTACCCTCATTCTCGCTGACCGCGGAGTAACCTCATCGGCATGAGCGAACCGGACAAGCCCGAGACGCCACCACACAACCCTGAGCAGACGCCTCAACAGAATTCTCCGCAGGCGCCTCCTCCGAATTCCCCGCAGGCGCCCCCTCCGCCGCAGCAGTACGGGGCATATCCCGGCAGTTATCCCCCGCCGCCGCAGGGCTATCCCGGTTATCCGCCTCCGCCGACCGCGCCGAAGAACGGCCTCGGCATCGCGTCGTTGGTGATCGCGATCGTCGCGCTGGTCTCCGTCTTCGGTGGCATCGTGCTCGGCGTCGTCGCGGTGATTCTGGGTTTCCTCGGCTGGGGCAGGGCCAAGCGCGGCGAAGCCACCAACGGTGGCGTCGCGGTGGCCGGCATCGTCCTCGGCTTCTTGAGCATCATCGAAGCCATCGTGGTGATCTGGTTGGCCGTCTGGGGATTCAACCAGGTGGGCGGAACCGATTACATCGACTGCGTTTCGCGCGCCGGCAATGATCAGGAAGCCATACAGCAGTGCTCCGAGGAGTTCCAGCAACGTGTCGAGGACGAATTCTCGATGACGTTGACGCCGACGCCCTAGCGCCCCGGGAAGTACTTGACGATGCCCTCCTGCACCACGGTGGCGATCGGCTGGCCGGCGCGGTCGAAGTAGTGGCCGGTGCCCAGCCCACGGGAGTCGGCGGCCACCGGTGAAGATGTCGAGTACAGCACCCACTCGTCGAAGCGCACCGGCCGGTGAAACCACACCGAGTGATTGGTGGTGACCGCGAAGATCCGGTCGAAACCCCACGACAGGCCGTGCGTGGTGATGATCGAGTCGAGCACCGTGGTGTCCGACGAGTAGATCAGCGCGGCGGCGTGCAACACCGGGTCGTCCGGCATCTGCCCGAGCGCCTTCATCCATACGCGGTTGTGCGGCAACTTCTGGCCTTTGCGACGCATCACCCAACTCGGATCGTTGGTATAGCGCCAGTCGATCGGCCGCAACGCGTTGACGAAATGTGGGACGACGTCTTCGTATCCGATCAGCAGATCGTCCACCGGCGGAACCGATTGCGGGTCAGGCAGGTCTGGCGGTGCGATGCCGTGCTCCAGGCTGCGGCCGCCGGACAGGAACGACACCATGGCGGTGGTCAGCAGCTGACCGTCCTGCATCACATCGACCCGACGGTTGGCGAACCGACGCTCGTCACGGAGCCGCACGACGCGGAACTCTAGATCCTTCTCCGGGTCGCCACCGGCGATGAAGTGAGCCGACAGTGCGCTCGGCGGCGTCGAGTGGTTCAGGCTGCGGCTGGCCGCCACGAACGCCTGGGCAATCATCTGACCGCCGAAGGTGCGCACCGGGTTCTTGCTGGGATGCGAGCCGATGTAGATGTCGTCGTCGGATTGGCGGAGGTGAAGTATCGCGAGCAGCTCGTCGAAATCCGCGGAGCCTGACAAGCACTTCCTCCTCAACGTCTAGACGTCATCCTCCCCGATCCGGTGCACGTGGATCAGATTCGTGGAGCCTACTGTGCCGGGTGGGATGCCCGCGATGACGACCACCAGGTCGCCACGCTTGTAACGGCCGAGCTCCAGCAGCGACTTGTCGACCTGCCGGATCATTCCATCGGTGGTCTGGATGTGCGGGACGATGAAAGTCTCGGTGCCCCAACTCAGTGCCAGCTGACTGCGGACCTCCGGCAACGATGTGAACGCCAGCAGCGGCAGCGGCGTGTGCAGCCGTGCCAGCCTGCGCACTGTGTCACCCGACTGGGTGTAGGCGACCAGCGCCTTGGCGTCGAGGCGCTCGCCGATATCGCGGGCGGCATAGGAGATGACGCCGCGCTTCGTCCGGGGTACGTGAGTCAGCGGCGGTGCGGCCACCGAGTTCTCCTCGACGGCGTGGATGATGCGCGCCATGGTTCTGACGGTTTCGAGTGGATACTTGCCGACGGATGTCTCACCGGAGAGCATCACAGCGTCGGCGCCGTCGAGAACCGCGTTGGCGACGTCGGACGCCTCGGCGCGGGTGGGACGCGAGTTCTCGATCATCGATTCCAGCATCTGCGTCGCGACGATGACGGGTTTCGCGTTCTCCCTTGCCATTTGGATCGCGCGCTTCTGTACGAGCGGGACCTCTTCGAGCGGCAGCTCGACGCCGAGGTCACCGCGGGCGACCATGATGGCGTCGAACGCCAGCACGACAGCCTCCAGGTTGTCGATGGCTTCGGGCTTTTCGAGCTTGGCGATGACGGGCACTCGCCGACCGACGCGGTCCATCACCTCGTGCACGAGTTCGATGTCGGCCGGTGAGCGGACGAATGACAGCGCTACGAAGTCCACGCCGAGGCGTAGAGCGAATTCGAGATCGTCGACGTCCTTTTCCGAAAGCGCTGGCGCAGACACGTTCATGCCTGGCAGCGACATGCCCTTGTTGTTGCTGACCGGACCGCCCTCGGTGACCGTGCAGATGACGTCGTTGCCGTCGATGTTCTCGACGACCAGGCCGACGTTGCCGTCGTCGACGAGAACCCGGTCGCCGGCCGTGGCGTCTTCCACCAGGCGCTTGTAGGTGGTCGACACGCGGTCGGGGGTGCCCTCGATGTCGTCGACGGTGATGCGCACCGTCTCCCCGGTGGCCCAGAACGTCGGTCCGTCCTTGAACCGGCCCAGCCGGATCTTGGGACCCTGCAGATCGGCGAGGATTCCGACGGCGCGCCCGGTGGCGTCGGATGCCGCCCGGACCCGCTTGTAGTTGGCTTCGTGATCGGAGTAGTCGCCGTGGCTGAAGTTGAGGCGGGCGACGTCCATTCCGGCCTCGACGAGCGCGCGAACAGCATCCTCGTTCGCTGTGGCCGGACCGAGGGTGCAGACGATCTTCCCGCGTCTATTCACGACTCCCGAGCATAGTCTTTGATCGATTCAGTCGAGGACCACCGGAAACGCGTTCGGAGTCACTGGCGCGGCTTGTTGGTCACCCGTCGAGAACGGTCGGAACCAGCGGGAATCCAGGCACGTTACGAACCACTGTCCAGGTCACGACCGAGACGATGATCACGACGATGGCCGGCGTGTTCATCAACGGTTTGTCTTGGCGCCACCGGACCAGAAGCCAGCCCAGCAACAACGGAAGACCCACGAGCAGGAAGATGTTGTCGACGGCCGCGGCGGCGAGGTCGCCGTGCAACAGGTCGTGCGTCATCCGCAAGCCACCGCAGCCCGGGCAGTAGAGCCCGGTTAGCGCGTTGAAGGGACATGACGGGTAGCCGAAGCTCGGGCGGTGCGGATCGGCGATGCCGATGTAAGCCAGCGCGCCAGTCAGCAGGGCGCCCGTTCCGAGCGCACCGTATAGCCGTTTGCGGCTCGTATCGGCGCTAGGTGCCATCGCGCAGAGGGCGCCCCTGAGGATCGCGGACCCGATCGGTGAGCATCAGGATGGCGTCGATGATGCCCCAAATGACGGCACCGATGCCGCAGGTGAGCAGGCCGACGACCAACTGTGCGATGCCGAGTCCGGTGTAGCCGAGGTAGATCCGGCCGATGCCGACCACTCCGAAAAGGCCAATCAACTGCAGCAGGCCCGCGACGGTTTTGGACTTGTCGGAGTACGGCTCGCCCGTCAGCGGATGGCGGCCGTACGGGGCCATCGGATCGCCATAGGCGGGCGCATAGCCCCCTGGCGGCGGACCGTACTGGCCGGGTGGAGGCGGATATTGCTGCGGGAAGTCGGGCTGCTGTGGGGGCGGTGGGGGCGTGCTGCCGTGCTCACTGCCACCGAACTGCGGCTCAGTCATGGCCCCAGCATGCCAGACGGACCAGCGCCCGGTCAGTAGGGAGAACTCGCCAATCTCAGGAGGAAGTGCCTTTGACAGCGAAGTGACCACCAAGGCGGCCGTAGACGTCGCGTGATGAATGGGCGCGCAACCCTGAACGTACTGCCCCTCTTACTATTTCGACGATTCCCGCGATGATCGCCGTCGGTTTCTAGAAGGGTGGTGGTTCGCAGTCGCGGGCAAGGGCTTCAGCGAGTAACTGCTGTTGGCGTTGTTCTTCGGCGATCAGTTCGCTGCGTTGGCGGCGTTCAGCGACGATACGGGCGCGACGATCCTGCTCGCGAGTTTGCCTGCGCCGCGGCATCGTCGCCAACCGGTCGGCGCCGTCGTCGGGCTCGATGCGCGGCGGTATCACGAGTTCGCCCGTCGACTGCCCGAGCGCCGGAAACATGGCCGCCCCATGGGGTTCGGTGCGCCACAGGTGCCCCGTCGGCCCGATCAACTCGATCGTGCCGTCGGGCAACTGCCGGTCAGACCACCCGCCTATCCCACACAGGAACGTCTTGATCAGATGATGGGTGCGGCAGTAATGCTTGGTGTTCGACGGATGCGTCGGGCCGTACGGCCAGGGCACCGTGTGATCGACATCGCAGCGCTGCACCGGCTTGTCACAACCCGGCCACCGGCAGGTGAGATCGCGCCACTGCAGAAAATCGGTCAACCCGGCGCTGGGCCGATACCCGTTGTCGGCAACGGCATCAGCGTGCGGCACCACCACCGGCTTCAACTGCGCGTTCTCGGCGATTCCTCGTACCGATTCGGCCGGCAGCACCCCGAACCCGGGCAGATAGCCGGGCTTGTCGCTGCTTCCATCGAGGGTGGCGTGTTCGGCGAGCAGATGCACCACCGCCGCGGTAGCCGCGGCGTGTTGTGCAGCCGCCGGGCAGTCATCGGATCCACACTGGCAAGCCAGCCTGGACTCCAAGCGTGACAGCGGCCCGCACGCATCGGAGCGGCGCTGCTCTTTGGTGCGCGGATCCTTGTCGCAGACCGTCGCCGCAAGCGCATCCAACCGCTGATCCAACGCGGCCCCGACTTCGGCGCGCAGTGAACCCGTTACCGCGGCCACTCCGGGGGTGTCGGTCGGGGTTATCTCGAAGTAGCGGTGCTTGTCGACCTCCGGCGGCACCCGCACCGCGGCCGGATCGTAGTCGGCGACAAACACATCGATACGATCGCGCAACTTGTTCTTCGACAGCTTCATCCACTTCTCGACCCGCCCGGCCAGCGCTTCATCCAAGCCGGCGATGATGTCGTCGTCGACGTTCTCGGTGCGCGCGATGATCGTCGCCACCATCCGGTAATCGATCACTCCCCGGCAAAACCTTCGAAGAATCTGCGGCAGCCGCTTGCGCAACGTCACCGCCACCCCGACCTGACCAACCGCGCGGGCATGGCTGATGTTCTGCACCGCCGAAATCTCGGCCGCGACCGCAGTTATGGAATCGACGGCACACAAGTCGGCCAACTCGAAACCCGGATTCCGCCGCTCGAACAACTCCCCAACCGACGCCAACCGCCGCCCCATCGCCGCGGACTCCTCGCGAGTCTCCTCACCCATGAAGGTGAGCAACTCCGCATCGGACACGGTCTCGAACATACGTTCGATAGTACTCGGAGGGTCTGACGTTCGCTCGAAATTGCCGGGAAACCCGACCGGATCAGCGGTTGCGGCGACTACGCAGCCAGCGACGCATCCGCCCGCCGGATTTCTCCGTCGGCGCGGCGTCAGCGGTCGCCGCCCCAGTCGCAGGCTCCTCTTCAGCTTCAACCTCATCGACCAGTTCTTCGGCCTCGGCTTCACCTTCGACCGCGACGTCGTGCGCCTCCGAGGCATCGGCCAACGCGTCGCTGGCCTCCTCACCCTCAACAGCGCCGACACCACCCGCTTCAGCGCCCTCACCGGCCTCGACGGACTCCTCCGCCTCGGCAACATCCTCAGTCAAGGCCTCAGCCTCAGCGACAGCCTCCGGCTCCTCTTCAGCCTCAACCTCATCGACCAGTTCGGCCTCAGCCTCACCCTCGACCGCGACGTCGTGCGCCTCCGAGGCATCGGCCAACGCGTCGCTGGCCTCCTCACCCTCAACAGCACCGACACCACCTACGTCAGCGCCCTCACCGGCCTCGGCGAACTCTTCTGCCTCGACGGACTCCTCCGCCTCGGCAACATCTTCACTCAAGGCTTCACCCTCAGCGACGGCCTCCGGCTCCTCTTCAGCCTCAACCTCATCGACCAGTTCCTCGGCCTCAGCCTCACCCTCCACCGCGACGTCATGCGCCTCCGAGGCATCGGCCAAAGCCTCGCTGGCCTCCTCACCCTCGACAACGCCGACACCACCTAAGTCAGCGCCCTCCGCCGCCTCGACGGACTCCTCCGCCTCGGCAACATCCTCACTCAAGGCTTCGGCCCCAGCGGCAGCCTCCGGCCCCTCTTCACTCTCAACCTCATCGACCAGTTCTTCGGCCTCAGCCTCACCCTCGACCGCGACGTCGTGCGCCTCCGAGGCATCGGCCAACGCGTCGCTGGCCTCCTCACCCTCAACAGCACCGACACCACCCACGTCAGCGCCCTCACCGGCCTCGGCGAACTCCTCTGCCTCGGCAACGTCTTCCGCCGGCGCGACCGCCACATCCTCAGTCAAGGCCTCAGCCTCAGCGACAGCCTCCGGCTCCTCTTCAGCCTCAACCTCATCGACCAGTTCTTCGGCCTCAGCCTCACCCTCGACCGCGACGTCGTGCGCCTCCGAGGCATCGGCCAACGCGTCGCTGGCCTCCTCACCCTCAACAGCACCGACACCACCCACGTCAGCGCCCTCACCGGCCTCGGCGAACTCCTCCGCCTCGGCAACGTCTTCCGCCGGCGCGACCGCCACATCCTCAGTCAAGGCCTCAGCCTCAGCGACAGCCTGTGCGTCCTCGCCATCCGCGGGCCCGCCAACAAGTGCCTCGTCGGCCCCCGCCCCGGGGCTCGGCATTGTCTTCCGCCGGCGCTTCGGCCACAACCTCTGCCAAGGCTTCGGCCTCTTTACGACAGCCGCTGCGCGCACGTCGTCGTCGGCCTCGCCAACAGGCGCCGCCACCTCGGCGTCATCGGCCAAGGCCTCGGCCTCAGCTTCGCCCTCGACCGCAACGTCGTGCGCCTCCGAGGCATCGGCTAGCGCGTCGCTGGCCTCCTCACCCTCGACAGCGCCGACACCACCAACGTCAGCGTCCTCACCGGCCTCCGCGAACTCCTCCGCCTCGAGAATGTCTTCGGCCGGTGCTTCGGCCACATCCGCGGTCAAGGCTTCGGCTTCGACGAGAGCCTCTGCCGTCTCCGGCTCGTCGCCTTCCACGGCAAATTCCTCGGCATCTTCGAGGTCGTCGGCGGGCACGCCGGCGACGTCCGCGCCGAGCTCCTCGGCCGAGATGTCCTTGAGTGAGCCCTTCTCGTCGTCGTCGTCGGCGGCCGCGGCCTTGGCAGCTGCCACCACGCCGGACGTCGCGGCGAGGGCGGCCAGATCCTCGGTGACTTCCTCGACCGGCGACCAGCCCTCCCGGGCCTTACCTTTGAGCGTCGCGGGATCCTCTCGCCCCTTCGGAGCGACCATGATGTACACGACGGCACCGATGAACACGAACGTCGCCGTGAACGAGTTGATGCGGACGCCTTCGATCAGCGTGGCATCGTCGACGCGCAGCAATTCGATCCAGAACCGGCCCACGCAGTACCCGGCTACGTACAACGCGAACAAGCGACCATGACCGAATTTGAACCGCCGGTCGACGTAGATGAGAACCGCGAAAACCAGTAGGTTCCAAAGCAATTCGTACAAGAAGGTGGGATGGACGAGGTGGACTACTTCACCCGTCGAAACACCGTTGAGGTTGTCCACCATGCCGGCTGAGTCTCTGCGCTCGTAGATCTTCAGCGCCCAGGGCAGGGTCGTCTCGCTGCCCCACAACTCCTGGTTGAAGTAGTTGCCGATTCGGCCGATCCCCTGCGCCAGAATGATTCCCGGGGCGATCGCATCTCCGAACGCCGGCAGCGGAATGCCTCGCCGACGGCAGGCGATCCACGCGCCGACACCACCAAGGGCGACCGCACCCCAGATGCCGAGACCGCCGTCCCAGATCCGGAGCACACCGACCAGACCGGCGCCGTTGTCGCCGAAGTAGCGCCACCAGTCCGTGATCACGTGGTAGAGCCGGCCGCCGATCAACCCGAACGGCACCGCCCACAACGCAATGTCGTAGATGACCCCACGCTCGCCGCCGCGGGCCTCCCAGCGTCGGTCCCCGATGATGAGCGCCGCCACGATGCCGGCGATGATGCACAAGGCATACGCGCGAATGGGCAGCGGGCCAATCTGCCAGACGCCCTGCGCCGGGCTTGGGATTGCGGCGAGGAGTGTCGTCGTCACGCAGAAATCCTCTGCCTGACACCGTCCGCAAGCTCGGCGGTCAGCGTCCCCACCGCGTGAACACCGCTCTGCAGCGCCGACACCAACGCCGATCCCACGATCACCCCGTCCGCATATGCACCGATCTCGGCGGCCTGCGGTCCAGACCGGACCCCCAGTCCGACGCCCACCGGGATGTCGGAGACGGCCTTCACCCGGCGCACCAATTCAGGCGCGGCCGTCGACACCGCATCTCGCGCACCGGTCACCCCCATCGTCGATGCGGCATAGACGAATCCACGCGACGCGCGAACGGTCATCGCCAGCCGTTCCGGCGTTGACGACGGCGCCACCAAAAAGATCCGGTCCAGGTCGTGGGCCTCCGACGCCTCCAACCATTCGGCAGCTTCGTCCGGAATCAGGTCCGGGGTGATCATCCCGAGCCCGCCGGCCGATGCCAGATCCCTGGCGAAAGCGTCGATGCCCCAACGCAGGACGGGGTTCCAGTACGTCATCACGACGGCTCGCCCACCGGCGTTGCTGATCGCCTCCACCGCCGCCAGTGAATCACGCACGCGCACTCCCCCATGCAACGCGGCTTCGGTGGCCGCCGCGATCGTGGGACCGTCCATCCCGGGATCTGAGTACGCGACGCCGACCTCGACGAGGTCGCACCTGTTTTCTACCAGCGTCGTCATCGCCGAGATCGACGTCGGCACATCGGGGAATCCGGTGGGCAGGTAGCCGATCAGCGCACTGCGGCCCTCGCTTCGGCAGTTGTCGAACAATGAAGCCAGCCGACTCACCGCGCACCGTCCAGCAAGCCGAACCACTTCGCCGCGGTCTCGACGTCCTTGTCGCCGCGCCCGGACAGGTTCACCAACACGATCGAGCCGGGACCTAGCTCCCGGCCCAGTTGAAGAGCGCCTGCGAGACCGTGCGCGGACTCGATCGCGGGGATGATGCCCTCGGTGCGGCAGAGCAACGAGAACGCGTCCATCGCCTCGGTGTCGGTGATCGGCCGATACTCTGCGCGACCGATGTCCTTGAGGAAAGCGTGCTCGGGTCCGACCCCCGGGTAATCCAAACCCGCTGAGATGGAATGTGATTCGATGGTCTGCCCGTCTTCGTCCTGTAACAGGTACGAGAACGAACCCTGGAACGCACCCGGTGAACCACCGGTGAAAGTGGCTGCGTGACGGCCTGTTTCGACGCCGTCACCGGCCGCTTCGTAGCCCACCAGGCGTACCTGGGCATCATCGATGAACGCATGGAAGATCCCGATCGCATTCGACCCACCGCCGACACACGCGGTCACCGCGTCGGGCAGCCGCCCCGCCTGCGCCTGGATCTGTGCGCGCGCCTCCAGGCCGATCACCCTCTGGAAGTCGCGCACCATCGTCGGGAACGGGTGGGGTCCTGCGGCGGTGCCGAAGCAGTAATAGGTGTTGTCGGCGTTGGTGACCCAGTCGCGGAAGGCTTCGTTGATCGCGTCCTTCAAGGTCTTCGAGCCCGCCTCGACCGACACCACCGTGGCGCCGAGCAACCGCATCCGCGCCACGTTCAGCGCCTGGCGAGCGGTGTCGACGGCGCCCATGTAGATGATGCACTCCAGGCCGAGCAGCGCGCACGCGGTCGCGGTCGCCACGCCGTGCTGGCCCGCGCCCGTCTCTGCAATGACCCGCGTCTTGCCCATCTGCCTGGCCAACAACGCCTGGCCGAGCACGTTGTTGATCTTATGAGATCCGGTGTGGTTGAGGTCTTCTCGCTTCAGGAAGATTCGAGCGTCGCCTGCGTGGTCGGACAACCGCTCGGCTTCGTAGAGCGGTGACGGGCGGCCGCTGTAATCGCGCTGCAACCGGTCCAACTCGTCGAGGAAGCCCTGATCGCCGCGTGCCTTCTCGTAGGCCGCGGTGACCTCCTCGATCACCGCCATCAGCGCCTCGGCGACGAATCTCCCGCCGTAGACCCCGAAGTGCCCACGCTCGTCCGGATCGTGGGCGGTCGGCTCTGCGATGGCCGCGCTGGAACGAGGCAGCTCAGGCCCGGCGAAATCGGCCACTTCTCAACGCGCTGGTTTCGGGCACGACGGGTGGGTGCCTGCGGTGACCAGATCGGCGACAGCGCTGCGAGGATCACCGCTGGTGACCAAGCCCTCGCCGACGAGCACCGCGTCAGCGCCCGCGCCGGCATACGCCAGCAGGTCGGCGGTGTCGCGAACCCCCGACTCGGCGATGCGGATGACGTCGGTCGGCAGGCCCGGCGCGATGCGCGCGAAGCAATCACGGTCGACGTTCAGCGTCTTGAGATCGCGGGCGTTCACACCGATCACGGTGGCACCGGCCGACAGCGCACGGTCGGCCTCCTCCTCGGTGTGGACCTCGACCAACGCGGTCATCCCCAGCGACTCGGTCCGCTCGAGCAGCGACTCGAGCACCGGCTGCTCCAGCGCCGCGACGATCAGCAGCAGCATGTCCGCACCGTGTGCCCTGGCCTCGTGGATCTGGTACGGCCGGATGATGAAATCCTTGCGCAGCACCGGTATTGACACCGCGGCGCGTACCGCGTCGAGATCCTCGAGCGAGCCGTTGAACCGACGCTGTTCGGTCAGCACGCTGATGATGCGCGCCCCGCCGCTCTCGTAGGCGCCCGCCAGTTCCGCCGGATCCGAGATTGCCGCCAGCGCGCCGCGCGACGGGCTGGCACGCTTCACTTCGGCAATCACCGCGATGCCCGGCGCACGCAGGGCCGCCATCACGTCGAGCGGCGGCGCTGCATCCTTGGCCTTGGCCTTGATCTCGGCGAGCGGAACGGCTGCTTCGCGGGCGGCAACGTCGGCGCGGACTCCCTCGATGATCGAGTCGAGCACGGTCGCCGAACTCATGAGTGCCGCATCCCTTCCCCCGACAGTGCCGAACGATCTTCAACCACGAAGGGTAGCCGCCACCGCACCATCGGTGATCACCGGCCCTTGTTGTCCGGATCGGCCGGGTCACGGGTCGGATCCGAGCCCTCGTCGAGGGCGTCCCAGATCGCGCGTTCGGACATCTCCTGCGCGGATTCCTCGGGCTGTTCGACGCGTCGGACGTACCGCGCGGCACCGGAGCGCTCGCTGCCCGCGGACCTCATCAACAGCACCGCGCACACCAACGCCAGCACCGCCGCAACCACCGTGACCACCGCCCCGGCGTAGTGGCGCTGCGTGTCGAGCAGATCCGCAACGGGCGCCTCCGCGATGTGCGAGGCCCGCACCGCGACGTCGGCGATCACCCACAGGCTGATCGCGAGGTAGGCGGCTCCGGCGCTGGCCGCCGCGACCACCACGGCCAAAACCCGCAGCGGCCACCCACGCACGGCCAACGCGGCGATTGCGGTGGCCATCAGCAGCACCGCCAGCGGAACCAGCGCCGTGGACCATGTACCGCCGGACAGCGCGACGGTTCTGGGCTGGCCGAGACCGTCGAACGACGTCACCTCCACCCAGGTCAACCGCGACGCCACCCACAGCCCCGCCGCGGCGAGCACCAGGCCGAGCTGGGCGGCCCTGATCACGGCTCGGTCAGGGTTTCGGCGGCGGCGATCGCGTTGAGCACCGCACGGGCCTTGTTGGCGGCCTCGGTGTACTCGTAGGGGCCGTTGGAATCCGCGACGACGCCACCGCCCGCCTGCACGTACGCGGTGCCATTGCGCATCAGCGCGGTGCGGATGGCGATCGCGAAGTCGGCGTTGCCCGCGAAGTCCAGATAACCGAGCACGCCGCCGTAGAGTCCGCGACGGGTCTTTTCGACCTCCTCGATCAGCTGCATCGCGCGCACCTTCGGCGCTCCCGACAACGTCCCCGCCGGGAAACAGGCGGTCACCGCGTCCAGCGCGGTCTTGCCCTCGGCCAACAGCCCGGTCACCGTCGACACCAGGTGCATGACGTGGCTGTAGCGCTCGATGTGGCTGTAATCCTCGACGTGCACCGTGCCCGGCTGGCAGACCCGGCCCAGGTCGTTGCGGCCCAGGTCGACGAGCATCAGGTGCTCGGCGCGTTCCTTCTCGTCGGACTGCAACTCCTTCTCGAGCAGCAGGTCCTCCTCCTCGGTCGCGCCGCGCCACCGGGTGCCGGCGATCGGGTGTGTGGTCGCCCGGCCGTCCTTGACCGTCACCAGCGCCTCGGGGCTGGAGCCGACGATCGAGAAGTCCGGCCCCCCTGCGGCGTTCGGCACATTGAGCAGATACATGTACGGGCTCGGGTTGGACACCCGCAGCATCCGGTACACGTCCAGCGGATCGGCCTCGGTGTCCATCTCGAACCGTTGGGACGGCACCACCTGGAAGGCTTCGCCGGCCTCGATGTCGCCCACCAGCTTGTCGACGATTGCGCCGTACTCCTCGAGGGTGCGTTGGGCCCGGTGCAGTGGGTCGGGTCTGCTGAACGTCGCCACCGACGACGGCAGATGCTCACCGAGCGCTTCGGTCATCACATCGAGGCGGGCCACGGCGTCGTCGTAAGCCCAGTCCACCCGCTCGTCGGTGCCGTTCCAGTTGACCGCGTTGGCGATCAGGGTGATGGTGCCCTCGTGGTGGTCTACGGCGGCGATGTCGGTGGCCAGCAGCAGCAGCATGTCCGGCAGGCCGAGGTCGTCGACGGTCAGCGACGGGAGCCTCTCCAGCCGCCGGACCATGTCGTAGGCGAAGAAGCCGACGAGCCCGCTCGACAACGGCGGCAGGCCGGCAAGCGGCTCGGTTCTCAGCAGTTCCAGCGTCGCGCGCAGCGCCTGCAGCGGGTCTCCGCCCTGCGGCGCATCTTTCGGCGTCGTGCCCAACCAGACGGCCTCGCCGTCGCGCACGGTCAACGCCGACGGCGCTCCCGCGCCGATGAACGACCAGCGCGACCACGAGCGTCCGTTCTCGGCCGACTCCAGCAGAAACGTGCCGGGGCGATTCGCGGCCAGCTTTCGGTACGCCGACAGTGGGGTCTCACTGTCGGCGAGCACCTTGCGGGTCACCGGCACCACGCGGTGCTCGGCGGCCAGTGCCCGAAAGTCTTCGCGTGAAGTCGTCACAGCGAGGCTGGCGGTGGTCTGCACGGGTCAAGTGTCCCAGACACGCGCCAGTGCCGAGGACGACGCAGGCGTCAGCGGGCTGGTCAGCACGACCGGAGACTGCGCCATGAAGCGCGGTGTCGTGCCCCGATGCTCGTCGGCGGCATGCACGGTGAACGGGTGCAGCACGTACATGTCGCCCGGCTCACCCGTGGCGCGGCTCACGGGTCGCGCCGCGCTCGCCGAGTCGACGATGCGGCCCATCTCGGCGAGTTCGACCCGCTCGGGTCCGAGTACTTGTGCCACGTCCCGGTGCGAGCCCGCCCTGATCCGCGTCGGCGCGTCGTCCGGCCCCACTTCGGACAGCAGCGTGAGGACCAACACAGTGTGCGGGCGTCCGGTGACCGTCCACGCGCCGTCGGGTTCTGGCGTGTTGGCGTCGATGTGCCAACCGCGGTCCTCCCCGGGTGGGTAGACGGGAAACCGAACCGGGATGTTGCCGAGCGAGCCGCGTGGCGACCATCCCCGACACCGCAGATGCGATCCAGCGCCGCAGCCAGTTTTGGGCTTCGGGCCAGTGCGCCGAACGGACCCGCGCCGGTCAGGTCGCTGGCCCAGCAGACCGGCTTGACCCAGTTGTGGGGCTCTTCGGGCGACAGCCCCAGTTGTTGCCACAACGCGGCCCGCGCCGCATCGGCGACATCGCGCGGCGCCGCTCCTTCGATCTTCACGTAGCCGTCGCGGAGAAACGCGCCGATATCCACCATCGGCCCGAGGCTCTCACGGAAACGCACTCCCGCACCAACGGTTTTCATGTCCGCGGCGTAGCGTGGCCCCCATGAAAACGGGCGATCGAGTTGCCGAGTTCGAGCTGCCGGACCAGACGGGCAAGGTGCGAAGCCTCACGGAGTTGCTCGCCGACGGGCCGATCGTGCTGTTCTTCTACCCCGCCGCGATGACTCCGGGATGCACCAGGGAGGCGTGTCACTTCCGCGATCTGGCGGCGGAATTCGCCGTGGTCGGGGCGAGCCGGGTGGGCATCAGCACCGACGCGGTCGACAAGCAGGCGAAGTTCGCCGACAAAGAGCGGTTCGACTATCCACTGCTGTCCGACAGCGACGGTGCGGTCGCAACGCAGTTCGGCGTCAAACGTGGTCTGTTGGGCAAGTTCATGCCGGTAAAGCGGACGACGTTCGTCATCGACACCGACCGCACCGTGCTGGCCGTGATCGCCTCGGAGGTCAACATGGCCAGCCACGCCGACAAGGCCCTCGACGTGTTGCGGCAACGTCAGTCGGCGTGACTCCGGTTCTGGAGCTTGCCGATGTGACGTTCCGTCGCGACGGCAAGCAGATCATCGACGGTATCTCGCTGACCGTGAAGGCAGGCGAGCATTGGGCGTTGCTGGGCCCCAACGGCGCAGGCAAGAGCACGCTGCTGGGGTTCTGCGCCGCAGTGCAATTCCCGACGACCGGGACGGTGCGGATCCTGGGGCGGCAGATGGGCCGCGTCGACCTCTCGCAACTACGGCATTCCATCGGCCACGTGAATCCCCGCCACCGGCTGCAGTATTCCCTCACAGTTCGCGAAGTGGTGCTGACCGGTATCACCGCGACGATCGACCTGCCGATGCGCTGGACACCCACCGACGAACAGCGGGACCGTGCCGACGCGATGCTCGCGGCGGTTGGCCTGTCGCACAAGGCCGACGCCGTATGGCCGACGCTGTCACAGGGCGAGCGGGGCCGGACTCTGATTGCGCGGGCACTGATTTCGGATCCTCGGCTGCTGTTGCTCGATGAACCGAGCACCGGACTGGACGTCGCCGCGCGCGAGCAACTGCTCGAGACGATGGATTCGCTCGACGACACCCACCCGGAGGTGGCGTCGATCCTGGTGACCCACCACCTCGAGGAACTGCCCACCACGACGACGCATGCGCTGCTGATCTCCGAGGGCCGCATGGTGGCCAGCGGCCCGGCCCGCGAGACGGTGACCACCGACAACGTCACCGCGGCATTCGCGCATCCGGTGACGGTCGGCTACGACGACGGCCGGTGGACGGCCCGGGCGAAAGTTTCGGGGGCCATCCGCATCATCGACGTCTAGGTCGTCAGGTGTTCGGCGAACCAGTCGCCGGCAAGGGCGGCCACGCGCTCCAGCGCCCCGGGTTCCTCGAACAGATGGGTGGCGCCGGGGATCACCTCGATGTGGTGGGGCGCGGCCAGGTCGCGGCCGGCGATCTCGTTCGCCTCGAGAATGCGGGGGTCGCGGCCGCCGACGATCATCAGCGTCGGCGCCGTCACGTCGCGCAGCGCGTCGCCGGCCAGGTCCGGGCGGCCGCCGCGGGACACAACCGCACGCACCGATTCGTCGCCGGCCGCGGCGATGAGCGCGGCAGCGGCACCAGTGCTCGCACCGAACAGCCCGACCGGTAGGCCACGCACCGCGTCATGCTCGCGCATGCGGTCGAGGGCCGAGAGCACGCGGTCGGCCAGCAACCCGATGTCGAACCGCAGTTCGCGGGTGCGCAGGTCGATCTGCTCCTCGGCGTCGGTCAGCAGGTCCATCAGCAGGGTGGCGAAACCGCGCTCGCGCAGCGCCTGCGCGACGAGACGGTTGCGGGGACTGAACCGGGAGCTCCCGGTTCCGTGCGCGAAGACGACGAGACCCTTGGCGTCCGATGGCGCTTCGAGGTCGCCGAGCAACTCGGCCATGCCCCTAGATTTGACACCCGCCGGTACCCACCAAACATCGCCTACTGTGCAGCCATGACGGTCGAGCTTTCCTGCGGCCGGCCACCAGGTCCCGTTTTCTGCGACATGGCGGTTCTGGTCGAAACACCGCCGTCTGCGCCTAGAGTGTTGCCGGACCGATGAACTCGACGCCCGCGCGGATCGCTGGGCGATGCCGAAGAATTCGGTAGTGCGCCAGCCGGCCGAGGCCCTTGGTGGTCATCAACCGCGCGCCCGGCCAAGACGCGACGACGCGCTGGCTCGTCTCGTAGGGCGTATCCGGGTCATCCGGATCATGGATGAGCAGCAGCGGCGGGTAACCGGTGCGGGCGCCGACGACAGTCATGTTGGTTTCGTACAGCGGCATCTCGATGCGGTGTTCGAGGCGGCGGTGCAGTCCGGCGCGGATACGGGGGCCGAAGCCGTGGCGTTTGGCGAAATAGTCCAGATAGAGCGGGAATTCGCCCATCGGCGCGAGGTAAACCAGCCGCTCGACTTTCGCGCCATAGGCGATCGCGAACGTCGTTGCGTTCGCGCCGAGGGAGTGGGCGACGACCGCGCGGGCCGGCCCGTGTTCGCGGATCATTGCCCCGACCGCGTGTGCGCATTCGATGGCCGTGGTGCGCCCGGGCTTGAGTGCGCCCGCTTCGGACTCGTTGTGGCTGGGCAGGTCGAACGCGATCACCCGGTGACCGGATTCGATGAGCGGTTTGACGAACATCCCCAGGTGTGGGCGCCGCCCGCCCCAGCCGTGCACCAGATATACCGGGGGCCCCTCCCCCCACGATTCACCCACGACCCGGTAACCATTCCAGCGCGCTTCGATCGGCTCGCCTGGCGTGACGCCGGGCGGCATGCGCAGGTTCGACTCCATGACCGGCGGGGTGCACCACAGTTCGACTGCCCACCGCGACCCGATGCCGGGCGCGAAGCGCTCCAGCCACCAGAACGCCCGACGGACACGCGGGTCGACGGGCGGTTCGATGCCCGATCCCTCTAGTTCGACGGCGACTGCACGGTCTGCTTCGGTCACGCGGGCCCCATCAACACATCGGCGTCGAAGCAGGTGTGGTCGCCGGTGTGGCAGGCGGCGCCCACTTGGTCCACCTCCAGCAGCACGGTGTCACCGTCGCAGTCCAGCCGCACCGAGTGCACGTGCTGCGTGTGGCCCGACGTCTCGCCCTTCACCCAATGCTGCTGCCGCGACCGCGAAAAGTACGTCGCCCGGCGAGTTTCCAATGTGCGGGCCAACGCGATGTCATCCATCCACGCCACCATCAACACCTGTCCGGTGCCCCGTTCCTGCACGACCGCGGTGATCAACCCGTCGGCGTCGCGTTTGAGCCGCGACGCGATATCTGCATCCAAACTCACCGCACCACGATCCCCTCCGCGGCCATCGCCGCCTTCACCTGCCCGATGGTGAGTTCACGGAAATGGAACACGCTGGCCGCCAATACGGCGTCGGCTCCCGCGACGACGGCGGGCGCGAAATGTTCCGGCGCACCGGCCCCACCGCTGGCGATCACCGGGACGTTGACGGCCCCGCGCACCGCCTCGATCATCGGCAGATCGAAACCCGCCTTGGTCCCGTCGAAATCCATGGAGTTCAACAGAATCTCGCCGACACCGAGTTCGGCTCCGCGCATGGCCCACTCGACGGCGTCGATGCCGGTGCCGCGCCGCCCACCGTGTGTGGTGACCTCCCACCCCGACGGCGTGGGCTCCTGGCCCTGTGGCACGGTGCGGGCGTCGACCGACAGCACGATGCACTGAGAGCCGAACTGCTGCGCCAACTCGGCGAGCAGTTCGGGGCGGGCGATCGCTGCGGTGTTGACCGCGACTTTGTCCGCACCTGCACGCAGCAGCACGTCGACATCGGCGACCGAGCGCACCCCGCCGCCGACGGTCAACGGGATGAACACCTGCTCGGCGGTCCGCTTCACCACCTCCAGCATGGTGGCCCGCCCCGAGGAGGAGGCGGTGACATCGAGAAACGTCAATTCGTCGGCGCCCTCGGTGTCGTAGGCCGCCGCCAACTCCACCGGATCGCCTGCGTCGCGGAGGTTTTCGAAGTTGACGCCCTTGACCACCCGGCCGTCGTCGACGTCCAGGCAAGGGATGATCCGTACTGCGAGGTCCTTCGCGTTCATCAGAAGTCCTCGGGATCGCCGACCGCGCGCAACAAGTCCAACAGCTGGCCGTGCACGCCGGGGACGCCGGCGAGCACCGACGGCGAGTCCACCGTCCAGTCCGCGCCGACGAGGTCGGTGACGACTCCACCGGCCGAGCGGATCAACGCCACACCCGCGGCGTGGTCCCACACGTGGCCACCGAAACTGATTGCCCCACCGAGAGTTCCAGCGGCCGTGTAAGCGAGGTCGATGCCCGTGGCCCCATGCATGCGCATGCGCGAGCACTTGCGGCTCAAGCTTTCGATCACGGCCAATCGGTAGCGCCCGGGCACCCTGCCGCGGGAGTCGACGTTGAACGTGCTGACCCCGACGATCGAGTCCGACAGGTCCGCGGGCTTCAATGCGGATTGCTCGACGCCGTTGCTGCGCAACGGTCCACCGACCACCCCGGTGAACCGCTCACCGGTGAACGGCACCCACGTCAACCCGGCGACCGGTTCCCCGTCGCGCAACAGGCCGAGCAGTATCGCGGCCATCGGCGAACCCGCGGCGTAGTTGAATGTGCCGTCGATCGGGTCGAGCACCCACACCAGCGGCGAATTCAGGTCCGCGCCGCCGAACTCCTCACCGTGTACCTCGACCCCCGTTCTGCTGGTGAGCGCTTCGACCACCTGGCGTTCGATCGCGAGGTCCACCTCGGTGGCGAAGTCGTTGCCCTTCTTCTGCACGGCCGAATCGGCGCGGTGGCCCTCGATGAACGGTTTGGCGGCGTCTTCGAGGACCTGCGCGGCCTCGCCGACCAGTGCGTCGAGATCGGCCACCTCCAGCGCCATCTACCGCTCCACCGCTGCCAGCGCTTCCGGCAGCGTGAACCGCCCGGCGTACAACGCTTTTCCGACGATCGCGCCCTCGACACCGCGGTCGGTCAGAGTGGCGATCGCCCGCAGGTCGTCGAGGCTCGACACCCCTCCGGACGCGATCACCGGGGCGTCCGTTCGTTCGCTCACGTTCGAGAGCAGTTCGAGGTTCGGCCCGTTGAGGGTGCCGTCCTTGGTGACGTCGGTGACGACGAAACGCGAACAGCCTTCCCGGTCAAGCCGTTCCAAGACCTCCCACAGGTCGCCGCCGTCGGTCTCCCAGCCGCGGCCGCGCAGCCGGTGATCACCGTCCACGATCTTCACGTCCAGCCCAACGGCCACCTTCTCGCCGTGCTCGGCGATCGCCGCGGCACACCAGTCGGGGTTCTCCAGCGCCGCGGTACCGAGGTTCACCCTCGCGCAGCCGGTGGCCAGCGCCGCCGTAAGCGAGTCGTCATCGCGGATGCCACCGGACAACTCGACGGCGACGTCCAGTTTGCCGACGACTTCGGCCAGCAGTTCGCGGTTGCTGCCGCGGCCGAACGCGGCGTCGAGGTCGACGAGGTGGATCCACTCCGCGCCGTCGCGCTGCCAGGTCAGCGCCGCCTCCAGCGCCGAGCCGTACTCGGTCTCACTGCCTGCCCGGCCTTGCACCAGACGAACAGCGCGGCCCTCGACCACGTCGACGGCGGGAAGAAGAATCAATCGCTGGAGCACGTCGGTCAACCTAATGCCTTCACCCAGTTGGCGAGCAACGCGGCACCCGCGTCGCCGCTCTTCTCCGGGTGGAACTGCGTCGCCGACAGCGGGCCGTCCTCCACCGCGGCCAGGAACGGCACATGGTGGGTGGCCCACGTCAGCTTGGCGGCTGGATCACCCTCCCACTGTTGGGCCGCATACGAGTGCACGAAGTAGAACCGCGTGTCCGGGTCCATTCCGGCGAACAGCGTGCTGCCTTCGGGAGCGTCGACGACATTCCAGCCCATATGCGGGATCACCGGTGCGTCGAGTCGCACCACGGCGCCCGGCCACTGACCGCAACCGGTGGTCTCGACCCCGAACTCCACGCCGCGGGCGAACAGGATCTGCATGCCGACGCAGACGCCGAGCACCGGACGGCCGGCGGCGACCCGGTCGGCGATCAGCTTCTCGCCGTCGATCTTGCGCAGCCCCGCCATGCAGGCCTCGAACGCGCCGACACCGGGGACCACGAGGCCGTCGGCCGCGTCGGCGGCTCGCTTGTCGGAGGTCACCTCGACATCGGCGCCGACCCGCTGTAGCGCGCGCTGTGCCGAGCGCAGGTTCCCCGAGCCGTAGTCCAGGATGACGACTTTCGGCGAAGGTCCCGTCACAGCGTGCCTTTCGTCGACGGCACACCGGTGACGCGCGGGTCGTACTCGACGGCCTGCCGCAGTGCGCGGGCGACGGCCTTGTACTGCGCCTCGGTGATGTGGTGCGGGTCGCGGCCGTAGAGCGTGCGCACGTGCAGGGCGATGCGCGCGTTCATTGCCAGCGACTCGAACACATGCCGGTTGACGACGGTGTGGTACGGCGCCTGCGAGCCGGCGATCGTGAAGCGCAGCAGGTGATCCGGTTCGCCGGTGTGCACGCAGTACGGCCGGCCCGATACGTCGACCGCGGCGTGCGCGAGCGTCTCGTCCATCGGGATCCACGCGTCACCGAACCGGCGGATGCCCTTCTTGTCGCCCAGCGCCTGTCCCAACGCCTGCCCCAACACGATCGCGGTGTCCTCGATCGTGTGGTGGCCCTCGATCTCGATGTCGCCCTTGGCGCGCACCGCCAGGTCGAAGCTCGCGTGGCTGCCCAGGGCGGTGAGCATGTGGTCGAAGAACGGCACCCCGGTGTCGACGTGCACGCGACCGGTGCCGTCGAGGTCGAGTTCGACGACGATGTCGGACTCCTTGGTCTTGCGTTCGATTTTCGAGCGGCGCGGCGCGGGCTGGGACTGAGTCACGATGCTCCTACTGGGGATAGTTCGGTCGCGGCCAGGCGGGCGCTGGCGGCCAGCAGCGCGTCGTTCTCTTCGGCCAAACCGGTGGTGGCGCGCAGATAACCGGGAATACCGACGTCGCGGATCAGGATTCCCGCCTCGAGGTAGCGCTGCCAGGTGGCGGGTGCATCGGCGAATTCACCGAACAGTACGAAGTTGGCGTCGCTGTCGATCACCCGAAACCCCATGTCGGACAATGCCGCGCAGACGCGGTTGCGTTCGGCGATGAGGGTGGCGACGCTGCCGAGGGTGTCATCGGCATGGCGCAGCGCGGCGCGCGCGGCGGCCTGGGTGACCGAGGACAGGTGGTACGGCAACCGGACCAGCAGCATCGCTTCGATCACCGCGGGAGCGGCGATCAGATACCCCAGTCGGCCGCCCGCGAATGCGAACGCCTTGCTCATCGTGCGGGTGACCACGAGCTTGGTCGGATACCGGTCGATGAGGTGCACCGCGCTGGGCTGCGACGAGAACTCGCCATACGCCTCGTCGACGATGAGGATGCCGCTGTGCATGGCGTCGAGCAGCCGACGCAGGTCGTCGAGCGGAACGCTCTGTCCCGACGGGTTGTTCGGGCTCGCGACGAACACGATGTCGGGGTTGCGCTCGGTGATTGCCGCGACGGCGACGTCGATGTCGATGCTGAAGTCCACGGCCCGGTTGGCCACCAGCCACGCGGTCCGGGTGCCGTCGGCGATGATCGGGTGCATCGAGTACGACGGCACGAACCCGATCGCGCTGCGGCCCGGCCCACCGAAGGCCTGCAGGAGTTGCTGCAGGATTTCATTGGAACCGTTTGCCGCCCAGACGTTTTCGACACCAAGATGGGTTCGGGTCTGCGCCGAGAGGTAGGTCGCCAGGTCGGTACGCAACGCCACCGCGTCGCGGTCCGGGTAGCGGTGCAGGTCGCCGGCGACCGCAGCGACCGATGCCGTCACGTCGTCGATGAGCGCCTGCGTCGGCGGATGCGGGTTCTCATTGGTGTTCAGCCGCACCGGGACGTCCAACTGCGGTGCGCCGTAAGGCGTTTTCCCGCGCAGGTCCGCACGCAACGGAAGATCATCGAGCGTCACATTGTCACCGGGCAGGTCACTGGGCGTCACCGTTCGAACCTCCGCCGCACCGCTTCGCCGTGGGCGGGCAGGTTCTCGGCCTCGGCCAGGGTGATGACGTAGCCGGACACGTCTTTGAGCGCGGCTTCGTCGTAGTCGACGACGTGGATGCCGCGCAGGAAGGTCTGCACCGACAACCCGCTCGAGTGCCGTGCGCAGCCGGCCGTCGGCAGCACGTGGTTGGATCCCGCGCAGTAGTCGCCGAGGCTGACCGGCGCGTACGGGCCGACGAAAATCGCGCCCGCCGAGCGGATCTGGCCGACGACTTCGCGCGCATCGACGGTTTGGATCTCGAGATGTTCGGCGGCGTACGCGTTGACCGTGCGGATGCCCGCGTCGAGGTCGTCGACGAGCACCGTCGCCGACTGCCTGCCGCGCAGCGCCGCGGTCACCCGCTCGCGGTGCACGGTGGTCTCCAGCTGCTTGCCCAGCTCACGGTCGGTCGCGTCGGCCAGCTCGACGCTCGGCGTGACCAGCACGCTGGCGGCCATCTCGTCGTGTTCGGCCTGGCTGATCAGGTCGGCCGCGACATGGCCGGGGTCGGCGGTGTGGTCGGCCAGGATCGCGATCTCGGTGGGGCCCGCCTCGGCGTCGATGCCCACCTGCGACCGGCAGATGCGCTTGGCGGCGGTGACGTAGATGTTGCCTGGTCCGGTGATCATGTCGACGGGCACGAGTTCGGTGCCCTCGGTGTCGGTGCCGCCGTACGCCAGCAGCGCGATGGACTGCGCCCCGCCGACGGCCCACACCTCGTCGACGCCCAGCAGCGCCGCGGCGGCAAGAATCGTCGGGTGCGGCAACCCGCCGAAGTCGACCTGTGGCGGGCTGGCGATCACCAGCGAGTCCACCCCTGCGGTCTGGGCGGGCACCACATTCATCACCACGCTCGACGGGTAGACGGCGTTGCCGCCCGGCACGTACAGCCCGACCCGCTCCACCGGCACCCAGCGCTCGGTCACCGTCGCCCCGGGCGCCAGTGTCGTCGTGGTGTCGCGGCGGCGCTGGTCGGCGTGCACGGCGCGGGCCCGCTCGATCGCGACCTCCAACGCGGCGCGGACGTCGGCGCCCAGGTCCGCCAACGCCGCGGCCAGGCGATCGGGTGGCACGAGGACCTGCGCAGGGCGCACACCGTCGAACGTTTCGGTGTACTCCAGCGCCGCCTGCGCGCCGCGCTGGGCGACCGCGTCGACGATCGGGCGCACCCGGGGAACCACCGCGTCCACGTCGACCCCGCCGCGCGGCAGGGCGGCCCGCAACCGCGCGGCGGACAGCTGCGCGCCGCGCAAGTCGATGCGCGCGATCGGCCGCGGCGATAGATTCACGCTGTCCATTCTCCCAGAGCAGACCAAATCGGTTATGGAGGCGCCATGAAAGCCAGTGAGCATCCCAACAATGCGCCCGGCGTTCCCATGGTGTTTCCGCCTTGGGTGGAGAACTTGCAGGTCAAGTACTTCAATCCGATGATCAGGCCGTTCTCGCGCCTCATCCCGGGGATGGCGACGATAAAACACCGCGGCCGGAAATCCGGCAAGCCGTACGAGACGATCGTCACTGCGTTCCGTAAGGGCGACACGGTGGCCATCGCACTCGGTCACGGCAAAACGGACTGGGTGAAGAACGTGCTGGCCGCCGGCGAAGCCGATCTGCACCTCATCCGCCGCAATCTGCACCTGGTCAACCCGCGGATCGTGCCCGCGAGCAGCGGTGCGCAGGGTTTGCCGCTGATGGCGCGGCTCCAGGCGGGACGAGTGGCGATCTTCGTCGCCGACGTCGCCCGAGGTACTTGAGCGCGCTCGACGCCGTCAAAGTCGCGGCCCGGACGTAGCTGAACCGGTAGCTACTTGCAGAGCGCGGTGATGGCCTTGTTCTCGGCGTCGGCGTCGGCGAGCCGCTTCGCTTGCGCCGGATCGTCGTTCGGCACCCCCGCGGTGGCGTGGGCACCGATGTCCATCAGGTTGTTCGCGAACTGGCGAATTTTGTCGGCGAGCTCCGGCGGGGCGGCGGGGTGCAGCCGCTGCAGCAGGTACTGACCGCCGTCGTACAGCGAGATTCGCGCATTGGCGGCGACCGCCTGGGCGCCGGTGACGTCCTGCGGCCCGCCTTCGGGTCGCAGGTTCGTGTTGAGCGAAACGCCTTTTCGGACGACGTCCGCGGCCCGGCACACCGTGGCCTTGGCGTCGGCGATCTGGGCGGCCTCGTACTCGGGCTCGGAGGAGTTCGTCTGATAGAGCGTCCACCCCGCGACAGCCAAGGCAGCGACGGCGATGACCAGGCTGACGATGGTCAGCACAGTGAGGCGGCGCGACGAATCCTCATCCACGCGACTGATCGTAGTGGTCGCTACAGGTCGAGCCCGATATCGAGCACCCGCATCGAGTGGGTGAGCGCGCCGACCGCCAGATAGTCGACACCGGTGCCCGCGTACTCGGCTGCGCTCTCGAGGGAGAGCCCACCGGAAGATTCCAGCTTCGTCCCCGGCGACCGGGAGTCGCGGCGCTGCACCGCGATCTGTGTCTGCCACACCGGGAAGTTGTCCAGCAGCACGAGTGCCCCGGGCCCCAGGTTCTCGGACAGTACTTCGTCGAGCTGCTCGAGCGAGTCCACCTCGACTTCGCAGTCGATGTCGGGCGCGGCGGCGCGTACCGCACGCAGCGCGGCGACCACGGAACCGGCGGCCGCGACGTGGTTGTCCTTGATCAGCGCGGCGTCGCCCAGCCCCATCCGGTGGTTGACGCCGCCGCCGACGCGCACCGCGTACTTCTGCAGCGCTCGTAGGCCCGGCAGCGTCTTGCGGGTGTCGCGGATATTCGTCGCCGTCCCGGAAACCGCCTCCACCCACGCCGCGGTCGTAGTCGCGATGCCCGAGAGATGGCAGACCAGGTTCAGCGTGGTCCGCTCGGCCGTCAAGAGTCCCTGAGTGGGCGCCTCGACGGTCAGCACCGTGCCGCCCGGTTCGAGCCGGGCCCCGTCCTCGACGCGATGCTTGATCAGATAACCGTCGGGGCCGAGTACCGCGTCGAGGGCCAGCAGTGCGATGTCCACGCCCGCGATCACGCCGGCCTCGCGAGCCACCATCGACGCCGTGGTCCGAGCGTCCGGTGGCACCGTGGCCAGCGTGGTGACGTCCGGGCCGAAGCGCAGATCTTCTTCCAGACCGCGCGCGATCACCCTGCGAGCCTCGGCGAGCTCGTCGGCGGTCAGCTCCATCAGCAGCACGCCCCCGCCGCGACGAGATTGCGCGACAGCGCCGGATCGGTGTCGGGGTAGTCGCGCCGGTGGTGGCAGCCGCGGGATTCGGTCCGCGCCAGCGCGGCCGCCGCGACCGCTCCCGCAGCGGTGGTCAACGCCACGTCCTCGAAGTCGCCACGTGAGGCGATCACCCGTGGCGACGCGGCGTCCAGTTCCGCAGCCAGGACACGCAGGCCGTCGCCATCGCGCACCACACCGGCATTCCTGGTCATCGCCCGCTGCAGATCGGCCCGCGGCAGGGCTCGCCGCACAGCCGGCTCCGGTGGCCGCGCCGTCACCGGCCCGGCGGCCAAAGCGTATGTCGCAGCGGCCTTTCCGGCGCGCCCACCGACGACGAGGCCTTCGAGCAGGCTGTTGGACGCCAGTCGGTTCGCGCCGTGCATCCCCGTGCGTGCCACCTCGCCCGCAGCGAACAGGCCGGCGATGTCGGTGCGTCCGTGCACGTCGGTGACCACGCCGCCGCAGCTGTAGTGCGCGCCGGGCAGCACGGGAATCGCCTCGACGGTGGGATCGATGCCCGCCGCCCGGCATGCCGCGGTCACCGTCGGGAACCGCTTCGCGAAATCCTCGATCCGCCGGGCGTCGAGGAACACACACGGCGCACCGGTCTCCTCCATGCGGGCGTGGATCGCCGCTGCCACCGCATCCCGCGGCGCCAGATCACCCATCGGATGGACGCCGTCGGTGACCGAACGACCTTGCGAATCAACGAGTATCGCACCCTCGCCGCGGACGGCCTCGGTGATCAGCGGCCGCCTGCCCGCGTTGTGACCGTCGAACAACATGGTCGGGTGGAATTGGATGAACTCGATGTCACTGACCGGTAGGCCGGCCCACATCGCCAGCGCGACACCGTCTCCCGTCGACCCGTCGGGGTTCGTGGTGGCCGAGTAGAGATGACCCAGTCCCCCGGTCGCGAGAATCACCGACGGCGCGTGCACCACACCGAGGCCGTCCTCGTTGAGCACCAGAACTCCGGTGACGGCTCCGGCCTCGTGCAGTATTTCGACCGCGACGTGATTGTGGCGGATATCCAGTGTGGCGGCCGCGATATTGAGGGCTCGCTGCACCTCCGCGCCGGTCGCGTCGCCGCCGGCGTGGATGATCCGGCGTCGCGAATGGCCGCCCTCTCGGGTCAGCGCCCACGACCCCGGCGCCGCTTCGTCGAAACTCGCCCCGTCCGCCACCAGGTCGAGGACCGCGCGGTAACCGTCGGCCACGATCGAGCGCACGGCATCGGGATCACACAGGCCTGCGCCTGCGGCCAGCGTGTCGGCGACGTGCGCCTCGATCGAATCGCCGTCCTCCCGCAAGGTGTCCGGGAGCACCACGGCGATCCCACCCTGCGCGTAGAACGTCGCGGTGTCACCGGTCTTGCTCAGCACCATCACTTTTCGACCGCGGCGGTGCGCTGCGAGCGCGGCGACCAGACCTGCCACACCGGTACCGATCACCACGACGTCGGCCCGCTGCTGCCATTGGCCGGACCACCGTCCCGAACCGCAGGCGAGTGGGCGCGTCATTCTCCGCCGCCGGGCTGACCGATCGCGATCATGCGCTGCACGCTGGCGCGGGCCAGGCGCGCGGTCCCCGGGTCGACGTCGACTTCGTCCCTGCCCTCCACCAGACACCGCAGCAGCGCGGCGGGGGTGATCATCTTCATGAACTTGCACGAGGCACGGTCGTTGACCGCCATGAAGTCCACACCCGGTGCGGCACGGCGCAATTGATGCAGCATGCCAACCTCGGTGGCCACCAGCACCTGCCGTGCTCCGGTCTCGCGCGCGGCGTCGAGCATCCCGCCGGTGGACAGGATCTTGACCCGGTCCTCGGGGAACGCGCCCTCGCCGGCGAGGTACAACGCCGATGTGGCGCAACCACACTCAGGATGAACGAACAGTTCGGCATCGGGGTGAGAACGGGCCTGGTCGGCCAGCTCATCGCCGTTGATACCGGCGTGCACATGGCATTCGCCGGCCCACACATGCAGGTTCTTGCGGCCGGTGACGCGCCGGACGTGTGCGCCGAGGAACTGGTCCGGGCAGAACAGCACCTCGCGGTCCTCGGGGATGGACGCCACCACCTCGACGGCGTTCGAAGAGGTGCAGCAGATGTCGGTCTCGGCCTTCACCGCCGCGGTGGTGTTCACATAGGAGACCACGACCGCTCCAGGATGCTCGGCCTTCCACTCCCGCAGCTCGTCGGCGGTGATTGAGTCGGCGAGCGAGCAGCCGGCCCGCTGGTCCGGGATCAACACGGTTTTGTCCGGCGACAGAATCTTGGCCGTCTCGGCCATGAAGTGCACCCCGCAGAACACGATGGTGTCCTCGGGCACGTCGGCCGCGATTCGCGACAGCGCCAGGGAGTCACCGACGTGGTCGGCGACGTCCTGGATTGCGGGTAACTGGTAGTTGTGCGCCAGCAGCGTTGCGCCCCGCAGGTCGGCGAGGCGGCGCACCTCAGCGGCCCACTCCTCATCGCCGTCGACGCCGGAAAAGCCGGTCGGACCATCGACGATCCGGCTCGACAAATGGTCTGCGGGCATCCGGTCGAGAACCGTCATGGCCACCTCCTTCGTCGGAAACGGGTTTTCGACTTACAATCGAAAACATGGATCATATTAGCACCGCGCATGAGGTGCTCGCCGCCGTGTTCCAGGTTCGGGAGCTCACCGGTGGGTCCTCTGCGGGGAAACCGGCACTTCACGTGCTGTTGTGGCAGCGGGCGCTCGACCCGCAGCGCGGCAGGTGGTCGCTGCCCGGCGGACGACTCGGCGCCGACGAGGACCTGACCAGCTCCGTGCGCCGCCAGCTGGCCGAGAAGGTGGATCTTCGTGAGCTTGCTCACCTCGAACAACTCGCGATCTTCTCCGATCCGAAGCGGGTCCCCGGCGTCCGGACGATCGCGTCGACCTTTCTGGGGCTGGTGCCCTCCCCCGCGACCCCGGAGCTACCGCCGGACACTCGTTGGCATCCGGTGAGCGACCTGCCACCGATGGCGTTCGACCACGGCACCATGGTCGAGCATGCCCGCACCAGGCTGGTCGCCAAGCTCTCTTACACGAATATCGGATTCGCGTTGGCGCCAACGGAATTCGCGCTGTCGGCATTGAGAGACATCTACAGTGCCGCGCTCGGCCACCACGTCGACGCGACCAATCTGCAACGCGTGCTCGAACGCCGTCACGTCATCACCCGCACGGGCACCACAGCGCGGTCCGGCCGCAGCGGGGGCCGGCCTGCGGCGTTGTACCGGTTCACCGAGTCGCGCTACCGGGTGACCGACGAATTCGCCGCATTGCGCCCGCCCGGGTGAGTCGACTGGATCCTTAACGCTCTCTTAAGCAAGAATGGCCGAATGTCTCTGGGCAATGCCGCGCCAGCATCGGGTGCCGAATGGATCGGGTACGTCCCCCACGAGGACCTGACCCGCGGCGCCCGCCCGCGGCTTCCCGCCGACGACCCGTTCTACGAACCACCGAGCGGTTTTCAGCACGCCGAACCGGGCACCATTCTGCGCAGCCGCGATGTCGAGCTGGCCTTTCTCGGATTCGTTCCGCAGAAGTTCACCGCCACGCAGCTGCTCTACCGCACCACGGACATGAACGGAGCCCCGGAAGCGACCGTGACCACGGTGATCGTGCCGACCGAGCGCGCCGAGCGGGCGGTGATCCCTGTGGTTTCTTACCAGTGCGCGATCGACGCGGTGAGCTCGCGCTGCTTCCCGTCCTACGCGCTGCGCCGCAAGTCCGTGGCCCCCGGCGCGCTGGCACAGTTCGAGTTCCTCCTGATCGCCGCTGCCCTCGCCGAGGGCTGGGCGGTTTCGGTGCCCGACCACGAGGGGCCGCTCGGCTCGTGGGGCACGCCTTACGAGCCCGGCTACCGCATCCTCGACGGCCTGCGTGCGGCCGTCAGCTGCGAGCGTCTCGGACTGGACGAATCCGCACCGATCGGGCTCTGGGGGTATTCCGGCGGCGGGCTGGCATCGGCCTGGGCCGCCGAGATGCACAACCAGTACGCGCCAGAACTCAACATCGTCGGGGCGGTCCTCGGCTCCCCCGTCGCCGACCTCGGCAGCGCCTACCGACGGCTCAACGGCAGCATGTACTCGGGGCTGCCGGCGATGGTGGTCGCGGCGTTGACCCACGTCTATCCGGAACTCGACCGGGTCATCCAGAAACACGCGACCGAAGCGGGCAAGGCCATGCTGCTGCGGATCGAGAACATGACGACCGCGCACGCGGTATTGCGGTTCGCCGGTATGGACATGGGCAAGCTCGTCGACCGGCCACTCAACGAGATCCTGGATATGCCCGAGGTCAAGCACATCTTCGACAGCATCAAGTTGGGCACCGCGGTGCCGACCCCGCCCGTACTGATCGTGCAGGCCGTGCACGACAAAATCGTCTCCGTCGACGACATCGACGAGCTCAGTGAGATCTACCGCTCCGGCGGCGCGTCGGTCACCTACCACCGCGACCTGTTCAGCGAGCACATACTGCTGCATCCGATGTCGGCGCCGATGGCGCTGCGCTGGCTGATCGACCGCTTCGACGGCAAGCCGGTGTCCGAGCACCTGGTCCGCACGACCTGGCCGACGCTGCTGAACCCGATGACCTACGTCGGAATGACGCGGCTGGCCAAGATCGCGGTCAAGGTGATGACGGGCCGGAAGGTGGAACGCTCTCCGCTGTGACCGGCGGGACGAACGCCGGTACCTCGACCGGCGGCCAGGCGCCCAGATCGTCGCGCGACGTGGACACCGCGGTCAAGGCGTAGACGAGCGCGGCGACCGCGGCGGGGAACAGGATCGTCAACGCCGCCAGCACCGGGGTCTGCCCGAAGAACACCGGCGGCGCCTCGGTGACGTAGTGCACGCGGTGTTCGGGCGTCACCGGCGCGGCGGCCACGTCGATCGTCCCGTACCGCAGGTGCACGAGCAGCGCGCCCACGCCGGCGGCGGTTCCCGCGGCCAGCATGCAGCCGGCCGCCAGCGCCGCCAGCGTCACCGGCCCGCGGTGCGCCCGCCATTGCCACACCAGCACTGCGGCGACGACGGCCATGGCGCAGAGCATGCCGACGAGCAGGAACGCCGCGACGAAGAAATGGTCACCCTCGTTGCCCAGGTAGGCCCGAACGCGATCGCCGCCGCGTGTCAGCGCCACCACACCGTGGATCGGCGGCGCCAGCCACGACCACAGCGCCCCGGTCAGGACACCGGCCACCGCCAACGCCGCCATCACGGTCAGCGCCGCGCGGCCACGCGAAATACGCGGTGCGGCAACATCATTCATCGTTGGTCCAGATCCTTCGAGTCGGTCACGCCGTGTCGCGAGCAGCTGGCGGACCAGCCGTCGGGCCGCACCTGGACGATCATCCGCCGACCGCACTCGGCGCAGTAGCGTGGCGGTTCCAGGCTCAGGCTTGCGGCGGTGGGTACAGCGGTGCCGTCCGGTTCGCCGGTGTAGACGTTGAACGCCATGCGTAACAGAGTGGCTCAGAGAGTGGCGTTGAGCGCCTTGATCGGCATCTGCAGATCGTCGAGCAGTTCGAGGTCGGACTCGGCCGGTCGGCCGAGCGTGGTCAGGTAGTTGCCGACGATCACCGCGTTGATCCCGCCGAGGATGCCCTTTTTGGCGCCGAGATCGCCCAAGGTGATCTCCCGCCCGCCCGCGAAGCGCAGCATCGTGCGGGGCAGCGCCAGGCGGAACGCGGCGACCGCCCTGAGCGCATCGGAGGCGGGCAGCACCTCCAAGTCGCCGAACGGGGTGCCCGGCCGCGGATTGAGGAAGTTCAACGGCACCTCGTGCGGATCGAGTTCGGCCAGGTTGGCGGCGAACTCCGCACGTTGCTCCAGCGTCTCGCCCATGCCGAGGATGCCGCCGCAGCACACCTCCATGCCGGCCTCACGGACCATCCGCAGGGTTTCCCAGCGCTCTTCCCACGTGTGGGTGGTGACGACGTTGGTGAAGAACGACCGCGCGGTCTCCAGGTTGTGGTTGTAGCGGTGCACGCCCATCTCCGAGAGCCGCTCGACCTGATCCTGGCTGAGCATGCCCAGCGAGCAGGCGATCTGGATGTCGACCTCGTTGCGGATCGCCTCGATGCCGGCGGCGACCTGGGCGAGCAGTCGCTCGTCGGGTCCGCGCACGGCGGCGACGATGCAGAACTCGGTGGCTCCGGTCTTCGCGGTCTGCTTGGCGGCCTCCACCAGGCTGGGTACGTCCAGCCAGGCGCTGCGCACCGGCGAGGCGAAAAGCCCCGACTGTGAACAGAAGTGGCAGTCCTCGGGGCAGCCGCCGGTCTTGAGGCTGATGATGCCCTCGACCTCGACGTCGGGTCCACACCACTTCATCCGGACGTCGTGCGCGAGTTCCAGCAGGTCGTCGAGGCGGTCATCCGGCAACTGCAGCACCTGCAGCGTCTGATCCTGGTCGAGGCCTTCACCGCGTTCGAGCACCTGCTCGCGCGCCACCGCCAGAATGTCGCTCACCTAGTCGTCCTCTCGTCACTTGAACACGTCGGCGGGCCGACACTTGAACACGTCGGCGGGGCCGACACTTGAACGGTGTTCAGGTTAGGGTACTGGCGTGCAGCTTCACAAACGCGACGTGGTCGATGCGGCTACCGCTCTGCTGGACAGTTACGGCCTCGCCGACCTCACCATGCGGCGGCTGGCGCGCGAGCTCGAGGTCTCCCCCGGCGCGCTGTACTGGCATTTCGCGAACAAGCAGGAACTGCTCGGGGCGGTCGCCGACCGCATCCTGGACGGTGTGCCGTCCGCGACGGGGATCGTCGCCGTGTGCAATCGGCTCAGGGATGCGCTGTTGTCGCACACCGACGGCGCGGAGTTGGTGTCGGCCAGCTTCGCGGCCGGCCAGTCCGCCGCGATGACGCGCGTCGTGGCACGCCTGACGGACGCGGCGACCGAGGCCGGCGTCGACCGGGAGCACGCCGAGTTGGCCGCGCGCACCGTCGTCTACTACGTGTTGGGCTTCACCGTCGACGAGCAGTCCCGCCTGCAGTGGGACGCCGCAGGCGCCGAGCTGCCCGATGAGCAGTCGGCGCTGACTGACGATGCGACCGCCCGGTTCGGCTTCGGTGTCGCGTTACTCGTCAACGGCATCCGCGTCGCCGAGATCGACACCAGCGCGGGAATTGCCGAGCGTGCTACGCGCTAACGTCGATCTGGGCGCCAGCCGCGGGATACCAATGCAGTCCATGCCCGTTCAACCACGTCCTTGTCGGTGTCTTCCTTGATCACACGGACGACGATCCAGCCCATGTCGGCCAGCTTGCGCAGCACGCGCATGTCCTTCACATACGCCGCACGGTTGGTGCGGTGTTGATCACCGTCGTATTCAGCGGCCACCATGTAACTCTCCCAAGCCATGTCGGCCCAGCGGACAACTCTTGCGCGTTCGTCAACAATCGGGACTGCGTGGTCGGACGCGGAAGACCCGCGTCGATGAAGAGCAGCCACAGCCGGCTCTCTTGCGGTGAGGCGCCACCACCGTCGACCAACGGCAGAAGCTCCCGCAACTGCCGTACTTGGCGTGCGGAGCGGTGGCGCTTGGCGAGCAACAGGACTTCTTCAATTGAGAACACTCTTGATCGCATCAGCGCGTCAAGGCGGGCGACCGCTTCGCCGCGCTCGAGATGGCGACCGAGATCGAATGCTGTGCGAGCCCGGGTTGTTACCGGTATCCCTGCGACACGGGTGATTTCGTCTTCCGCGAGCGCCTCGTGGCGCACAATCAGACCAGAGTGCCTGCGGGAGTTTCGAAACACCAGCTCGATGGGAACGTCGGCGTCGACCCACGCGGCTCCGTGTAGGGCCGATGCGGCAACACCCGCTATGACAGCACGCCGGCGAGACCATAGCCAAGCCCCGATGGTCCGGTCGCGCAGCGTGGGCGCGGCTTCCTTCGGGACGTAAACGTCGCGGAAAATCGGGCGATACCATCTTCGCAGCTGGTACTCAGTCAGTTTGGCGGCGGCGATGGCCTCGCTGCCGATGAACACCTCCCCCATGGGCCGATACTGACATGGCCCGAGGTGGGGAATGTGCACCAAAAGTGTTGTCGAGATTGACGCCACCGTGCTCTTGTACGCGTAGATAACGCGCTATCGTCGACCTCGACGTTCAGCAGTCAGATCGGATACTCCTGCTTGGAGTTTCCATCCCAGCGGCGCAGGCCGATGAAACTGCCGGCGATCTCCGACGGCCTGCCCGCGATGCGCAATGCTCGGCCGAGCTGGGCCCCGCGCAGCCTGCGGGCCAGCGTCGTGTGGCCGGTCCACTGTCCTGGTGCCGAGTTCGCCATCGCCGCGGGGTGCATGTGCGGCAGGCAGAGCCGGAACACCTCGGCGTGGACGGCAAGCAGGTCGGCCGTCGGGACGATCAGCCGCGTCAGGATCAACTGCGAGCGACCGAACAGCAGTGGCGCACCGATCACGCATCGAAGCGGGAAGCGGTCGGCCAGCGCGGCAAGCGGCCCGTCCGCCTCGGCGTCGATCTGCTGCGCGACGGTCAACGTGACGTGCGGGCGGCTCGCCGGTGCCTGACTCGGAATTCCGTTCTCGCGCAACTCGTCCCAGATGCGACGGATCGACGCCTCGGTGTCCGGGTCGAAGACCAGCTCGACGGAATGCACCATTCGGCTATACCAGGCTTGCGATCCAGTCGGGGTCGAACGCCGACGCGCTCATCGCCGCGAACTCCGCGGCCGTCATCGTCCCCGCGCCGGCGGGCAGCACCGCCCGCAGCGGCGCCAACTCGGCCAGTGCCTCGCGGTTACCCTGTTCGGCGACACCCGGATCGGCCGGCCACGCGCCGATCACCAGGCCGGCGCATGAAAGACCGTGCGCATCAAGTGCTTCCAGCGTCAAGGCGGTGTGGTTCAGCGTGCCGAGCCCGGCATGGACGACGATCAGCACCGGGGCAGCCAGGTCGACCGCAACATCGCGCAGCGTCGCCCTTTCGCCGATCTCGACGAGCAGGCCGCCGGCACCCTCGACCAACGTCAGCGAGGCACCGGCGCCGCGCACCGACGCCACCAGTTCCGCACGGGTGGGCAGCGTCATGCCCGCACGATCGGCGGCGACCCGCGGCGCGAGTGGTTCGGGATACCGCCACTGTCCGACAAGGCGCGAGACACCCGAAAGCCTCCCGACGTCGGCGAGATCGTCGTCGCACGGACTTCCCGTCTGCACCGGCTTGCACACCGCGACGTCGATACCCGCCTGCCGGGCGCAGCACGCCAGCGCCGCGGTGGCGACGGTCTTACCGACGCCGGTGTCGGTGCCGGTGACGACGAGCGTGCTCACCGGCGCGCGGTCGCCAGCACGTCGCCGAGAACCTCACTTGCCAGGCGCATTTCGTTGTCGGTCAGCGATACCCGCGCGGTCAGCCGCAGCCTCGAGGTGCCCGCGGGCACGGTTGGCGGCCGGAAACACCCGACCCGCACACCACGCTCCAGGCAGGCCACCGCCGCGCGGAACGCAACCTCGGGCTCGCCGAGGAGCACCGACACCACGGCCGACTCCGGCCGCTCGGACACCGAGCAGATCGAGGCCAGCTGCGCGGCGTGCTCCAGCACGGTCTGGGCACGCCAGGGCTCGGCGATCAGCACATCCAACGCCGCCCACGCCGCGCCGACCGCGCCGGGGGCCAGGCCGGTGTCGAAGATGAACGGTCGTGCCGCGTCGATCAAATGGTCGCGCACCGCGGCCGGGCCCAGCACCACGCCGCCCTGGCTGCCCAGCGCCTTGGACAGCGTCGTGGTCATCACGATGTCGGGCGCCCCGGCCAGACCCAGTTCGTGTAGCAGGCCGCGCCCGCCGACGCCTCGCACACCGAGACCGTGGGCCTCGTCGACGAGCAGCAGGGCGCCATGGCGTCGGCAGACGTCGTGCAGCGCGCGCAGCGGAGCCATGTCGCCGTCGGCGGAGAACACCGAATCCGTCAGCACGACGGCGCGCTCCTCGTCCCGACCGGCCAGCGCCGCCTCCACCGCAGCGACGTCGCGGTGCGAGGTCACCACGACGCGGGCACGCGACAGCCGGCATGCGTCGACCAGCGAGGCGTGGGTGAGCGCGTCGGACACCAGCAGGGATCCGGGGCCCGACAGTGCCACGACCACTCCGAGGTTCGCGGTGTAGCCCGAGGAGAACACCAGCGCCGACTCGGCCCCGACGAATCCGGCCAATGCCTGCTCGAAGCCCTCGTGAAGCTCGGTGTTGCCGGTGACCAGCCGACTTCCCGTCGACCCGGCACCCCAGGTCCGTAGAGCCTCGACACCGCCCGAGATCACCGCGGGGTGTTGCGACAGGCCCAGATAGTCGTTGGAGGCCAGGTCGAGTTCTGCGCCGACAGGAGGGCGGGCACGCAGCGACCGGCGCAGGCCCGCCGCACGCCGCCTCTGCTCGACGTCGTCGAGCCACGCCAACGGCGAAAGACCTGCTCGCGTCACCGGAGCTCCTCACGGACTTGAACGGTGTTCAGGTTAGGGCACCGGCGCGCGCCTGCACAAATGCCGTTGCGGCACTTAGCCCTTTAACGGGTTGATTACAGCCACCAGGTGCATGCGATCAACCCGTTAACGCATGGGCGACCGCAACCATGCCGGAGGTGATCTGCTCGATCTCATCGGGCGTGCAGATGTATGGCGGCATCGCATAGACGAGATTGCGGAACGGCCGCAGCCAGATGCCCCGCTCCAGCGCCACCGGAGTGGCCACCTTCAGGTCCACCGGCCGGTCCATCTCGATCACCCCGATCGCGCCGAGCACCCGCACGTCGGCCACGCCCGGCAGCGACGCGGCGGCCGACAGCCCATCACGCAGACCCTGCGAGATCGAGCGCACCGACGACCGCCAGTCCTGGCCGCGCAATACCTCGACCGAGGCCACGCCGACCGCGCACGCCAGCGCGTTGGCCATGAACGTCGGGCCGTGCATCAGCGCGCCGGGCTCGTGGGTGCTGATCGTGTTCGCGATCTCGCGCGAGCACAGGGTCGCGGCCAGCGTGAGGTAGCCGCCGGTGAGCGCCTTGCCGACGCACATGATGTCCGGGCTGACGGCTGCGTGGTCGGCCGCGAAGAGTTCGCCGGTGCGACCGAAACCGGTCGCGATCTCGTCGAAGATCAGCAGCACGTCGTGGCGGGAGCAGATGTCTCGCAGATCAGCGAGGTAACCCGGGTCGTGGAAGCGCATCCCGCCCGCGCCCTGCACCACCGGCTCGACGATCACCGCGGCCAACTCGTCGGCGTGGTCGGCCAACTGGCTCTCGAACGCCGAAACGTAGGCGGCGTCGTAGTCGCGCGGCACCGGCGGTGCGAACTCCTGGGCGACCAGGACATCAGTCCACAGTGAGTGCATCCCGCCGTCCGGGTCGCACACGCTCATCGGGGTGAACGTGTCGCCGTGGTAGCCGCCGCGCCACGTCATCAGCCGGTGCTTGCCGCCCCGACCCAAGCTGCGCCAGTACTGCAACGCCATCTTGACCGCCACTTCCACCGACACCGAACCCGAGTCGCTGAAGAACACCGTGTCCAGGCCGTCGGGGGTGATCTCGACGAGTAGTTGCGCGAGCCGCGCAGCCGGTTCGTGCGTCAACCCGCCGAACATGACGTGATTCATGGTCGCGAGTTGGCTTGTGATCGCCCCGTCGAGCACCGGATGGCCATGCCCGTGTATCGCGGTCCACCATGACGCCATCGCGTCGAGAACCTGCAGCTCTCGGCCGTCGTGGTGCAGTGTCAGCCATGGCCCCCGAGCACCCACCGCGACCACTGGGGCCAGGGCTTCGGCGCCGATCGTGCTGTAGGGATGCCAGACGTGGGCGGCGTCGACCGCGCTGATCTCGGTGGGCGTCATGGCTGGCACCTTCGGTAGATTATCCGTCGACCATGATGACCCTCGCCCCTCCCCGGCCGGCGCCCGTCACCGACCCGGGACCCTCGCCGCGTGCCGCGAAAGCTCCGAGCGGTGCTCGCGCATCGTCGTCATACCGGCACGATCTCGACGGCCTGCGGGGCATCGCGATCGCGCTCGTCGCTCTCTTCCACGTGTGGTTCGGTCGCGTTTCGGGCGGGGTTGATGTGTTCCTGGCACTGTCGGGCTTCTTCTTCGGAGGGCGACTGCTGCGCACCGCGATGACGCCGGGCGCCTCCCTGTGGCCCGTCCCGGAGGTGACCCGGCTGATCCGCCGGCTGTTGCCTGCGTTGGTGGTGGTGCTGGCGGCGTCGGCGGTGCTGACCATCCTGATCCAGCCGCAGACCCGCTGGGAGACGTTCGCCGATCAGAGCCTGGCCAGCCTCGGCTACTTCCAGAACTGGGAGCTTGCCAACTCCGCGTCGAATTATCTGCGCGCCGGTGAGGCGGTCAGCCCGTTGCAGCACATCTGGTCGATGTCGGTGCAGGGCCAGTTCTATATCGCGTTCCTCGCGATGATCTTCCTGTCCGCCTTGCTCTTTCGGCGGGTCTTCCGTCGGCATATGCGGCCGGCATTCCTGACGCTGCTCGGCGTGCTCACCGTGGCGTCGTTCGTCTACGCGATCTTCGCGCACAACGCCGATCAGGCCACCGCGTACTACAACAGCTTCGCCAGAGCCTGGGAGTTGCTGCTCGGCGCCCTGGTCGGCGCGCTCGTATCGCATCTGCGCTGGCCCATGTGGCTACGCACGACGGCCGCGGTCGTCGCGCTGGCGGCGATCCTGGCGTGCGGCGCGGTGATCGACGGGGTCAAAGAGTTCCCCGGCCCGTGGACACTGGTTCCGGTCGGCGCCACCATGCTGTTCATCCTGTCCGCGGCGAACCGGGTGGCCGACCCACACACCGCGGGTCGGATGCCGCTTCCGAACCGCCTGCTGGCGACGGCGCCGTTCGTGTCGCTGGGCGCGATGGCCTACTCGCTGTACCTCTGGCACTGGCCGCTGCTGATCTTCTGGCTGTCCTACAGCGGACACAGCCGTGCGACCTTCGTCGAAGGCGCGGTGGTGCTACTGGTTTCCGGGGTGTTGGCCTGGCTCACCACCAAGTACATCGAGAACCCGCTGCGGTACCGGTCCACGGCGACGTCGCCCGCTGTCGCGCCGCCGAGGAACCGGCGCCGCAGGCCCACGGTGGTGCTGGGCTCCGTGGTCGCGTTGTTGGGTGTGGCGCTGACCGTGACGTCGTTCGGCTGGCGTGAACATGTGCTGATCCAGCGCACGAACGGCGAAGAGCTCCTTGGGCTTTCGTCACACGACTATCCCGGCGCCGCGGCGTTGCTGGCCGATGCGAAGGTGCCGAAACTGCCGATGCGCCCGACGGTGCTCGAGGCCAAGAACGACCTGCCGCAGACCACCGAAGACGGATGCATCAGCGACTTCGACAACGTCGACGTGATCAACTGCGCATACGGCGACAAGAACGCCAGACGCACCATCGCCTTGGCGGGCGGTTCGCACGCCGAGCACTGGATCACCGCGCTGGACCTGCTGGGCAAGAGGCACCACTTCAAGGTGGTCACCTATCTGAAGATGGGGTGCCCGCTGACGACGGAGAGGGTTCCGCTGGTGATGGGCGACAACCGCCCGTACCCGAAGTGCCATGTGTGGAACGAGCGCGTGATGGCCAAGCTCGTCGCCGACCGGCCGGACTACGTCTTCACGACCTCGACACGACCGTGGAACATCAAGGACGGCGATGTGATGCCGGGTACGTACATCGGCATCTGGCAGGAGTTGTCCGACAACAACATTCCGGTCCTGGCCATGCGTGACACGCCGTGGCTGGTTCGCAACGGGGAGCCATTCTTCGCCGCCGACTGTCTTGCCGACGGTGGCGACGCGATCTCCTGCGGAACAAAGCGATCCGACGTACTGTCGAAGCGTAATCCCACCCTCGATTTCGTCGAGCGGTTCCCGTTGCTCGAGCCGCTCGACATGAGTGATGCGGTGTGCCGCAAGGACATCTGCCGGGCGGTGGAGGGAAACGTGTTGCTGTACCACGACGCTCACCACATCTCGAAAACTTATATGCGCACGATGGCTCCGGAGCTGGGCCGCCAGATCGCCGCCGCCACCGGTTGGTGGGTTGGCTGATGACGTCCGGCGAGCCGGCGTCCCGCAGGCGGAGAGGACGAGAGGGTTCGGTGCCCACCGTCTGGCCGGGAACGGTCTATCCCCTCGGCGCCACCTACGACGGCGCGGGCACCAACTTCTCGCTGTTCTCCGAGGTCGCCGAACGGGTGGAGCTGTGCCTGATCGGCAGGGACGGCCGCGAGGAGCGGGTCAACCTCGAGGAAGTCGACGGCTACGTCTGGCACTGCTATCTGCCGACGGTCACGCCCGGCCAGCGCTACGGCTTTCGTGTGCACGGCCCCTGGCACCCGGCGGCGGGGCACCGGTGTGATTCGAGCAAGCTGCTGCTCGACCCGTACGGCAAGTCGTTCCACGGCGACTTCGATTTCTCCCAGGCGCTGTACTCCTACGACCTGAACGCCGACGATCTCGCCTCGGGCGGCACACCGCCACGCATCGACTCGCTGGGGCACACCATGACCAGCGTCGTCATCAATCCGTACTTCGACTGGGCATCCGACCGCCCGCCGCGCACGCCGTACCACGAGACGGTCATCTACGAGGCCCACGTCAAGGGAATGACACAGCGGCACCCGGGCGTCCCCGAGGAACTCCGTGGCACCTACGCCGGGCTCGGTCACCCGGCGATCATCGACCACCTCCAGTCGTTGAACGTGACGGCAATCGAGTTGATGCCGGTGCACCAATTTCTGCACGATCACCGGCTGGTCGACCTCGGGCTGCGAAACTACTGGGGCTACAACACCTTCGGCTTCTTCGCGCCGCACTACGAATACGCGGCCACCAAGAACGCGGGTGGTGCGGTCGCCGAGTTCAAGACGATGGTCAGGTCATTCCACGAGGCCGGGATCGAGGTCATCCTCGACGTGGTCTACAACCACACCGCCGAGGGCAACCACCTCGGACCGACGCTGAATTTCCGCGGCATCGACAACGCCGCCTACTACCGGTTGCTCGACGGCGACCTACGCCTGTACAAGGACTTCACCGGAACCGGCAACAGCCTCAACGCCCGCCACCCGCACACGCTGCAACTGATCATGGACTCTCTGCGCTACTGGGTGACCGAGATGCACGTCGACGGATTCCGTTTCGACCTGGCCGCCACGCTGGCTCGCGAGTTCTACGACGTCGACCGCTTGAGTGCGTTTTTCGACTTGGTGCAACAGGATCCCGTCGTCAGCCAGGTGAAGCTGATCGCCGAACCGTGGGACGTCGGCGAAGGCGGTTACCAGGTCGGCAACTTCCCAGGTTTGTGGACGGAGTGGAACGGGAAGTACCGCGACACTGTGCGTGACTACTGGCGGGGAGAGCCCGCAACCCTCGGCGAATTCGCATCGCGGCTGACCGGTTCCTCCGACCTCTACGAAGCGACGGGTCGCCGGCCATCGGCGAGCATCAACTTTGTCACATGCCACGACGGCTTCACGTTGAACGACCTGGTGTCCTACAACGAGAAGCACAACGAGGCCAACGGTGAGGACAACCGCGACGGCGAGAGCCACAACCGGTCGTGGAACTGCGGTGTCGAAGGACCCACCGAAGATCCGGACATCCAGGCGCTGCGGGGTAAGCAGATGCGCAACATCATGGGCACCCTGATGGTGTCGCAGGGCACGCCGATGATCTCGCACGGCGACGAGATCGGCCGCACCCAGCGGGGGAACAACAACGTCTACTGCCAGGACTCCGAGATCTCTTGGGTGGACTGGTCATTGTGCGAGAAGAACGCCGACCTGCTCGAGTTCACCCGCAAGGTCACCAAGCTGCGCAGCGAACATCCGGTGTTCCGCAGGCGACGGTTCTTCGAGGGCAAACCGATCCGCAGCGGTGACCAGGTCCGCGATATCGCATGGTTGACACCGGCCGGCGAGGAGATGACGCTCGAGGACTGGGGCACCGGACTGGGCAAGTGCGTGGCGGTGTTCTTGAACGGGGACGCCATCTCGGCCCCCAACGAACGCGGGGAACGGGTCGTCGACGACTCATTCCTGTTGTGCTTCAACGCCCACGACCAGCCGCAGGACTTCGTCACCCCGACGACCAGCTACGCCAACGAGTGGACTGCGGCGCTGGACACCGCCGACGTCACGGGATCCACCGAGTTGGTCGCGAAGGCCGGCGAGAAGATCGCGCTGCCGGCGCGCTCGCTTCTGGTGATGCGTAAGACGGCTTGAGTTTCTCGATCATGCCGGTTACGTCGACATACCGCCTCCAGATGCGCGGTGACGCATTCACTTTCGCCGACGCCGAGAACCTGCTCGACTACTTTTCGGCGCTGGGAGTATCGCACCTGTACCTGTCGCCGATCCTCACCGCCGCCAAGGGGTCCACCCACGGTTACGACGTCACCGACCCGACCACGGTGTCTGCCGAACTCGGTGGCCCCGAGGGGTTTGCGCGGCTGTCGCGAGCGGCCCGCGACAAGGGGTTCGGCCTCATCGTGGATATCGTGCCGAACCACGTGGGGGTGGAGAAACCGCGACAGAACCCGTGGTGGTGGGACGTGCTCAAGCACGGCCGGAATTCGTCGTTCCACTCCTTTTTCGATATCGACTGGGACCTCGACGGTGGGCGTGTCGTGCTGCCTGTGCTCGGATCCGACGACGACGCAGGCGATCTCGAGGTCGACGACAGCGGGGACGAACCGGTGCTCCGCCTCGGCGACCTCGTCTATCCGATCGCCCCGGGCACCGGTGACGGCACCGGACCGCAGGTGCATGACCGCCAGCACTACCACCTCGTCGGCTGGCGCGCCGGGATCTGCGGGTACCGCCGGTTCTTCTCGATCACGTCGCTGGCCGGCCTGCGCCAGGAGGACCGTGCCGTCTTCGACGCCACCCACGCCGAGGTGAAGCGCTGGTTCGACGAGGGGTTGGTCGACGGAATCCGCATCGACCACCCCGACGGGCTCTCGAATCCGGCCGGCTATCTCACGTGGCTGCGGGAGCTCACCGGTCCGGATGCCTGGATCGTGATCGAGAAGATCCTCGCCGCCGACGAGCCGCTGGAACCGACCCTGCCCATCGCCGGCACCACCGGATATGACGCGATGCGGGAGATCGGCGGAGTGTTCCTCGATCCCGCCGGTGAGCAAGCCCTGACCGACCTGTTCGACTCCACCGGCGTGTCCTACCGCACGATGCCGGACCTGGCGCGAACTCTGAAGGCCCACGCGGTGACCGACACCCTGCACAGCGAGCTGGCCCGACTGCGCCGCACGATCGTCGGCGCCACCGGCACCGACCACGACGACCTGCCGGCAGCGATCGCGGCACTGCTCAGCCGCATCGAGGTCTACCGATCCGACTACCGGTCGTTGTCGGGTGTGCTGCCCAGCGCGCTCGCCGAAACAGCTTCGGCAGAACCAGGTCTGGCCATGCCGCTGGCGATCATCGCGGCGGCGCTGTCGGTGAGCACAGAAGCCGAGGTGCGGTTGCAGCAGCTGTGCGGCGCGGCGACGGCGAAGTCGATGGAGGATTGCCTGTTCTACCGCGACGCGCGGCTGGTCTCGCTCAACGAAGTGGGCGCCGAACCGCGCCACTTCGGCGTCAGCGTCGCGGAGTTCCACCAGCGGGCCGCGGTGCGCGCACGGATGTGGCCGACCGCCATGGTCGCGCTGACCACCCACGACACCAAGCGCGGCGAGGACGTGCGCGCGCGCATCGGGCTGCTCTCGCAGGTGCCGTCGCTGTGGGCGGAGCTGATCGGCAAGTGGACGTTGGCCACCCCACCGCCGGACGCTGGCACCGGACTTTTCCTGTGGCAGAACCTTTTCGGTGTGTGGCCCGTCGATGGTGCAATCACCGACAACCTACGCCAGCGGATACATGCCTACGCCGAGAAGGCGATCCGCGAAGCCGCGGTGCACACCACCTGGAACGATCCGGAAGACGACTTCGAGACGGCGGTGCACGCGTGGCTCGACGGTGTGCTCGACGGTCCCGTTGCCGCCGAGATGACCTCGCTGGTGGCCCGGCTGGATTTGCATGCCCGCAGCGACGCGCTCGGCCAGAAGCTGTTGGCCCTCACCGTGCCAGGTGTTCCCGACATCTACCAGGGCACCGAACTGTGGGAGGACAGCCTCGTCGATCCGGACAACCGCAGGCCCGTCGACTACACGGCGCGCCGTGACGCGCTGAGCGCGATGCGCCATCCGAAGCTGCGGGTGGTTGCGGCGGCGCTGGCGCTGCGACGGGACCGGCCGACCACCTTCTCCGAGGGCAGTTACACCCCGATGCTGGCCGACGGCGCCGCGGCCGGGCACCTCGTGGCCTTTCGACGCGGCGGCGAGGTACTGACCGCGGTCACCCGGCATTCGGTTCGGTTGTCCGAAACCGGTTGGGGTAACACCTCGTTGGCCTTGCCTCCAGGACAGTGGGCCGACCGGATCAGCGGCGCTCGGCACAGCGGTCGGGTTCAGACCGCGGAGTTGTTCACCGAGCTGCCGGTCGCGCTGCTGGAGCGCACCGATGACTGAGACCGGATCGTCGGCTCGGCCGACTGTGTTCACTGTGTGGGCCCCGCGACCACAGCGGGTGCGGCTCGACGTCGACGGCACACTGCACGACATGGCCCGCTCCGACGGCGGGTGGTGGCACGCAGCGGTCGAAACCCATCCCGACGCGCGCTACGGCTTCGTGCTCGACGACGACCCGACCGTGCTTCCCGACCCGCGCTCGCCGCGTCAGCCCGACGGCGTGCACGCGCGATCCCAATTGTGGCAGCCGGCGCCCGGCGCGTGGGCCGACGACGACTGGGCGGGCCGCTCGATCGAGGGCCGGGTGATCTACGAGCTGCACGTCGGCACCTTCACGCCCGACGGAACGTTCGACTCCGCGATCGAAAAGCTGGACTATCTGGTGGATCTCGGCGTCGACTTCGTCGAGTTGATGCCGGTGAATGCGTTCGGCGGCACCCACGGCTGGGGTTACGACGGTGTGCTCTGGTACGCGGTGCACGAACCCTACGGCGGGCCCGACGCGCTGGTACGGCTGGTCGACGCCTGCCATCGGCGCGGGCTTGGCGTGCTGATCGACGCCGTGTTCAACCATCTCGGCCCGTCGGGCAACTATCTGCCGCGGTTCGGGCCGTACCTGTCCTCGGGCAGCAATCCGTGGGGCGAGTCGATCAACATCGCCGACGCCGACGCCGACGAGGTACGGCGTTACATCATCGACTGCGCGCTGCGCTGGATGCGCGACTTCCACGCCGACGGCCTGCGCTTGGACGCGGTGCACGCGCTGGTGGACACGACGGCGATCCACATCCTCGAGGAGCTGTCCGCCGAAACCGATGCGCTCGCAGCGGAGTTGGGTCGGCCGCTGTCGCTGATCGCCGAGAGCGACCTGAACGATCCGCGGCTCATCACGCCGCGCGATCAAGGCGGCCTCGGGATGACCGCACAGTGGGACGACGACATCCACCACGCCATCCACTCCGCGGTGTCGGGTGAACGGCAGGGCTACTACCACGATTTCGGCACGCTGGAGGCGCTGGCCACCACGCTGAAACATGGTTACTACCACGCAGGCACGTACTCGTCGTTCCGGCACCGCAGGCACGGCAGGCCGTTGGACACCGCCACGATTCCGGCCACCCGCCTGCTGGCCTACACCCTCACCCACGACCAGGTGGGCAACCGGGCGACCGGCGACCGCCCCTCGCAGAACCTGACGTCCGGCCAACTGGCCGTCAAGGCGGCGCTCGCACTCGGATCGCCCTACACGGCAATGCTTTTCATGGGCGAGGAGTGGGGCTCGTCGTCGCCGTTCCAGTTCTTCAGCTCGCATCCGGAGCCGGAACTGGCGCGGGCCACCGCAGAGGGCCGCAAACGCGAGTTCGCCGAGCACGGCTGGGATGCCGACGCGATCCCCGACCCGCAAGACCCCGCGACGTTCCTGCGCTCGAAGCTGAACTGGGGTGAGGTCGACGAGGGTGATCACGGTCGGCTGCGGCGGGTGTACCGCGAGCTGATCGCGTTGCGGCACCATGAAATTGATTTCGCCGACCCCTGGCTGGAGCACCTGCGGATCGACTACGACGAAGACGCTCGCTGGATCGTGATGCACCGCGGCGCGCACGCCATTGCCTGCAACCTGGGCGCCGATTCCATCGACGTCCCGGTCACGGGCGAGGTGGTGCTGGCGTGGGCCGATCCGACGGTCGGAACCGAAAGCACACGGCTCGAGGGCCATTCGTTCGCTGTTGTCAAGTCGCCATCCACAGTTACGGCACCTGTGGATAACTGATTACCCCGAAACCGGTGTTCCGGGTGATGCTCGGATCCATGACGCAACCCTACGCACCGCCGCCGATCGAATCGGCGACCGATCCGATCCACTCGCCCGCCGACATGTGCCAGCGATGGCGAGCGTTGATGGGGCCGTTGGGTTTCGGTCAGCGTCTGCTCTGGGTCGGCTTCGTCGGACCCGACCGATGCATGATCAAGGCGATCAGCCAGGTTCCACTTCCAGCGGCGGCGAATTCGCGTCTCGCGGCGTCGGTCATGTCTGGGGTTCGCGACGTACTCGAGGAGTTCCCGGAGGGCACCACGGTGGCGCTGCTCCTGACCCGCCCCGGCATGGGCCCGATCTCACACCTGGACCGCGAGTGGGTGTCGCTGCTCACCGACATGGGCAGTGAGCACGGCGTGCCGCTCGAACCCATCTTTCGGGCCAATGACGAGCGATTGGTCCTGGTAGAGCCTGCGCCAGCGGGGGCGAGCTAAGTGCTACCATGTGCTACATGGAGCGCATCGGGCTTCGTGAGTTGCGCCAGCACGCCAGTCGCTACATCGGGCGCGTCGCCCGCGGCGAGTCGATTGAGGTGACGCAGCGCGGGCGCCTCGTCGCCCGCATCGTCCCGGCCCGGCCGGATACCTGGGACGAGATGATCGAGCGCGGCGACCTCATTCCGCGGGAGTCGCCCGACCGATTGGAAGATCTCGTTCCCATCAGAGTCGACTTCGATGTCTCGGCGGAACTCCAGCGGCAACGCGAAGACCGCCTGTGAACATCTACCTCGACTCGTCGGCGTTGGTGAAGTTGGTCATCGAAGAATCGGACTCGCCCGCCGTGGCGCAGTATCTGGCGGACTTCCCGCAAGACAACCGCGTTACTGCCGCAATCACCCGCACGGAACTGCTGCGCGCCGTGAGCCGTCGCGGTGCTGCCGTCGAAAACGCCCGTAGCGCGCTGACGAGGATCAACTTCGTCGCGCTCACCACCAACTTGCTCGATACCGCAGCGGCATTGACACCGCCCGAGTTGCGTACCCTCGACGCAATCCACCTCGCGGCCGCGCTGACTACACCCGAACTGCGTGCGGTTGTCACCTACGACCGGCGGCTAGCCGATGCTGCCAACCGGGCGGGTGTCACCGTCGCCTCGCCCACTCAGAGCAGGTAGCGGTAGGCCGGCGAGCCAGGCGCCAGCGCCTCGACGTGGATGTCTGACGCGTGCATCCGCTCGAGTAGGCCGTCGAAATCCGCCGCCGACCCGAGTTCGATACCGACCAGCGCTTCTCCGGTCTCGCGGTTGTTGCGCTTGACGTACTCGAACAACGTGATGTCGTCGTTCGGACCGAGAACCTGGTCCAGGAAGCGGCGCAACGCCCCGGGCTCCTGCGGGAAGTCCACGAGGAAGTAGTGCTTGAGCCCGAGGTGCACCAGCGAGCGCTCCAGCACCTCGCCGTACCGCGACACGTCGTTGTTGCCACCCGAGATCACGCACACGACAGTCGAATCCGGCTCGATGTCGGTCTCCATCAACGCCGCCACGGACAACGCGCCCGCAGGCTCGGCGATGATGCCCTCGTTCTGGTAGAGGTCGAGCATCGCGGTGCACACGGCGCCCTCGTCAACCGTGGTGATCGAGACCATGTCGCCCGCCGCCGCCAGCGCCGCGTACGGCAGCGCTCCCGCGCGGTTCACCGCTGCGCCGTCGACGAACTGGTCGACATCGTCCAAGGTGACCGGTTCGCCCGCGGCCAGCGCCGCGATCATCGCCGCCGCGCCCGCCGGTTCGACGCCGAGCACGGAGGTCCGGCTCGTCCGCTCGGCCAGATAAGTGGTGATACCCGAGATGCATCCGCCGCCGCCGACTGGAACGACCACCAGATCCGGCTCCTCGTCGAGTTGGTCGAGGATCTCGGCGGCGATCGTGCCCTGGCCGGCCATCGTGCGCAGGTCGTCGTAGGGTGGCACCAGCGTCGCACCCGTGCGGGCGACATCCTCCAACGCGGCGGCCGCGGCCTCGTCGTACGTCCTGCCGACGACGATCAGCTCGATGAACTCGCGGCCGTGGAACCGAATGCGGTCGAGCTTCTGCTTGGGTGTCTTGCGGGGCACGTACACGCGGCCGCGGACAGCCATGGAGCGGCATGCCATCGCGAAGCCCTGCGCGTGGTTGCCTGCCGACGAGCACACCACGCCGGCGGCCAGCTCATCGGCGGACAACTGCATCAACAGGTTGTGCGCCCCGCGCAGCTTGTACGACCGCACCGGCTGCAGGTCCTCGCGCTTCAGATACACCGTCGCGCCGGTGGCGTCCGAGAGCCGGTCGCTGATCTGCAGTGGGCTGCGCAGCACCACGCCCGAAATTCGCTGAGCAGCCTCGTCGACGTCGGCCGCGGACAGCGGCGACATTCTCCGGCTCTGGCTCAGTTCAGCGGACACCGGTCAATGGTGCCACCAACCTGGGGTTTTCAGTTAATCGGGGTCAGCACGAACACCGGGATCTGGCGGTCGGTCTTCTGCTGATACTCGGCATAGTCGGGCCAGGCGTCGACGGCCCGCTTCCACCAGAGGGCCTTCTCGTCACCGGTGACCTCGCGGGCTTCGTATTCCCTGGTCACGGCGCCGTCCTGCAACTCCACGCGAGGGTGAGCCTTGATGTTGTAGTACCAGACCGGGTTCTTCGGAGCACCACCCAGCGACGCCACCACCGCGTACTGACCGTCGTGTTCGACACGCATCAACGGCGTCTTGCGGATCTTCCCCGTCTTCGCCCCGATCGTGGTCAACAAGATGATGGGCTTGCCCTTCATATCGACGCCGTCGGTGCTGCCCGACTCCATGATCGTGTCGGCGTGGTCGCGCACCCAAGCCCACGGGCTCGGTTCATAATCTCCGGAAAGCGGCATCTCACCAGCTTAGACCGGCAGGAAATCCATCAGCCTGATCCGGTGTTTCGGTTGGCCGAAACATTGATTACGAGCTATCGTGGTTCTATGACCACCGCCGGTGACTTCCGCTCCACGGCCGCGCGCGCCGCGTCCGAGGTGAGCGTTGCCGGAGTGCCGTGGCCGGCGTACAAACTGATCGCTCTCGTGCTGGGTGCGGTGGTGGCGCTGGTGGTCGGTGTGGCAACCGCCACCGCGGCCACCGCGGTGCTCGCAGGCGCGGCGGTCGGCACGCTCACATGGCTGGTGTTCAGCGCGCTCTGCGCGACGCGCCTCTAGTATTCGATCAGCTTCTTCAGTGTCGCCAGATCGGCGGCCACCGCCGAGGTGTCGGCGTCGAATTCCCCGTCGGTCATGCCCGGCCGGCGGCGCACGGTGAAAACGACCTCGCAGCGGGGTTCCTCAGAGTCTGTCGGGACACCGCCGGGTTGTACCCGCATCGGGTTGTAGACCGCTTCCCCGGTCGGCAGACGAACCACGTGGTCGAGCACGCCGAATTCGTTCGGCGGGGCGAACTCGATGGTCACCTCACCCAAGGGCGAGTCGGCCACCCAGCCCTCGGCCGTCTGGCGAAGGCCGCCCTCTGCGAGTCCGGCAGCCCACCGCGGCCACGTCCGGGGGTCGGCGGCGAACTCGTAGACGGCTTCCGGCGTGCCGTTGATCCAGATACTGACGTGTCGCGACTCCATAGGTTCATGGTGGCGCAAAATTCGACTGAGTGCGCCGAATGTTGGATTGATGCACGCTTTCTTCCATCGGCGTGAGATAAGCCAACACTCGACGCAAGAATCAGAAAAGGCGCCATTTAAGCCGGCGAAATTGCCGTTTAGCAAATTGCGTCCAGCGTCTCATCGGTCAGCTGCACTTCACGCCGACATGCACTGTGGTCGGGTGGTGTTGAAAGGGGTTTCCGATCTGCGCGTTGCCCGTGAATGTCCTGCCCCGCGGCGACGGCGGCTGAGGCGTACGCGCCGTCTGAACCGAGGTGACCGAACAATCTGACCCGGATCCCACCTTGTTTACGACGACTCTGTTGCCCTCGGCTTGCAGCTGGGCGATGGTTTCATTCGCCGATTGTCCGGTCGGTGCGGCGACGGCCGGACCGCTGCCGACGGCCAGTGCCGCTGTCATCCCGGCAGCCGTGGCCGCTGTGGCAATTGCTATACGTTTGATTTTCATTCCCAACCCTCCGACTTCATCAAGAATTCACCGATATTTAAAGTCTAGGGGGGCGTATGCAACAATCGCCATGGATTCATTTGTTGCACATATATGAGCCCACATATATGGATCGTCATATATGTGGGCTCATATTATTGTGACGGCCGCACGCCGCGAGGTGCTCGATTGCGAATTGATCGCCGCCTCTGCTGAGGCGTCCCTGCGATCTGGTGCCACGCGCTAGTCGGCGCAGGTGATGAAGAGTGTCTCAGGCCGCTGAGCGTTGGGCGGGTTCTCGCATATGCGGTCGCATCACTGGCGCGGTCCGCCGCTGGTGGATTGGGCCAACCCGTCGAGAATCGACTCCGGCGTTCCGTCACTTCTATGGCCGTTGACGGTTCGCCGCTGGGCTCCGGGCCAGTTCGCTCCGTCGCCGTTGACGCCGACCAGGTGCCCGGAAGGCGAATCGAGTGCCCGTTCCGGGGGGCCGTTCAGGGCGCTGTCCATGCCCACGGGTCCAAGCTCGTGAATGTGCACGGTGCCGCCGCCAGCCTGGTGTTGGCGTTGCCAGTGTGCAATCGACTCCTGGCAAGGATGGTCGAGGTAGTCCACCAACAGCTCGAGCGTCACCGTGGCGCTCGCGGGGATGGCCGTCAGCTTCCGGGTCAGTTGCGGCAGTGAAAGGAAGGTGAGCGAGCCCGTCACGACGACGCGCCAGTGGTCGTCACCCGTATGGTCGACGCGGATCTGCGTCCGCACCACCCGCCATAGCACGAGCGAGACGGCCAGTCCCAGCCCGATCAGGACGCCGGCGAGCAGGTTGACGAACACCACACCCAGGATGGTGACGAGGTAAACCGCCAAGTCACCGGTGCGGTGGGCGGTCTTGATGTGCGGCCACTTGACGAGCCGGAGGCCGATCACGATCAGCAGGCCGGCCAGCGCCGCGGAAGGGATCTGCTGAACGAGGCCGGCGAAGGGCAGCGCGAACACCAGCACCCACACGCCGTGCAAGATCGCTGACGCACGAGTGCGCGCGCCGGCGGCGACGTTGGTTGAACTACGCACGATCACGCCCGTGATCGGCAGTCCGCCGATCGCGCCTGACACGATGTTGGCGCTGCCTTGGCCGAGCAGTTCCCTGTCGAAGTTGGTCCGCGTTCCGCCATGGAGCCGGTCCACCGACACCGCCGACAGCAGACTTTCCACGCTGGCGATGAGAGCCACGGTGAGCACGCCGACGGCGAAGGCACCCCAGTTGCCGTCCGGCAACTCAGGCAATTGCAGCGCGTCCAGGAGCGAGCCGTCAATCGCGATCCGCGGGACGTCGAGCGGCAGTGCCACCGAGGCCAGGGTCACGCCGACGATCGCGACCAGCGGTCCCGGCACCTTGCCGACGGGCGAGGGAACCCGCGGCCACACGACGAGCACGGCGATCACAGCCAGACCAAGCGCCAGACCGGCACCCCCGGCGTTGACCAACTGCGCTGGAAGCTCGGTGATGCTCGTCATCGCCGAACTCTTCGATTCGCCGCCGAGCAGCACGTGTAACTGCTGCAAGGCGATGGTGACCCCGATGCCTGCCAGCATCGCGTACACCACAACCGGTGAGATGGCCAGCGCCGCGCGCGCCACGCGGCTCAACCCGAAGAGCACCTGAAGCACGCCGGCGCAAACCGTGATCGCGCATGTCACTGCCCATCCGAATTGCCCGACCAGCCCGGCGACAATAACCGTCAGCCCCGCGGCGGGGCCGCTCACCTGCAGCGGTGATCCACCGAGGGCGCCGGCCAAGATCCCGCCGACGATCGCGGCGATCAACCCCGCGAGCACCGGCGCATTCGAGGCCACCGCGATGCCGAGCGACAACGGCAGAGCGACCAGGAACACCACCAGCGACGCCGGCACGTCGTACCGCAACACCGACCGCCAATGAGTCGCCTCCGGGTGCGCGCGCGCGACGCCAACCTGTCGGTCCGCGACATCCACCTGCTGGCTACTACTCATTGGCAATCCCCGTCCATCGTTTCCAAAGTCGTTTCAGTGAGCGCCAATCGGCCGGCGGCGGCGAACGAATCCCTATGGGCCAAAGGCGATATGCGAAGTTCAGCTGGGTAGACACCATCGTCCACCAACAGCCACGCTAGGAACGTGCCGCACCCCCGGCAAGCAGATCGCCGTCCTTCATACCGAATGCATATATGTTGGGCGCTAAACCAACTCGGCGTTAAGACGCGATGAATTACCGTTTTATATGTGGCTCTCCTGACACTTCCGTGGGTTGATTTCTGAGATGTCTGGGGCGCACGTCGTTGTCGCTTAAGGTTTCTGGCTTGTCAAGGGTCAGGAACCAAGGGAGCGGGCAACGACGTGCGCAATGTGAGGTTATGGCGTGGGCTGCTGGGTGTCGACAAGCGCACGGTGATCGAGGCGGTCGAGTTCGAGGAATTCGAAGGCCAGGACGCCGAGGGCGCCGCACTGGTGGTGGCGCGGGTGCGGCCACGAAGCGGGGTCTCACGGCGTTGTGGCCGCTGTGGCCGCAGGGCGTCTTGGTATGACCGGGGTGAGGGTCGACGCCGGTGGCGGGGCCTGGATTGGGGCACTGTGCAGGTGGTGCTGGAGGCCGAGGCGCCGCGGGTGAACTGCCCCACCCACGGGCCGACGGTGGCGGCGGTGCCGTGGGCGCGTCATCACGCCGGACACACTTTGGCCTTCGATGACACGGTGGCCTGGTTGGCGGTGGCGTGCTCGAAAACCGCGGTGTGCGAGTTGATGCGGGTCGCCTGGCGCACCGTCGGCGCGATCGTGGCCCGGGTCTGGGCCGACACCGAGAAGACCTTCGACCGGTTCGCGGACTGCGCCGCATCGGCATCGACGAGATCTCCTACAAACGCCACCACAAGTACTTGACGGTGGTCGTTGATCACGACAGCGGCCGGCTGGTGTGGGCCGCACCCGGGCGCGACACCAAGACGCTGCGGCGGTTCTTCGACGCCTTGGGCGCCCAGCGGTGCGCACAGATCACCCACGTCTCCGCTGATGCCGCCGACTGGATCGCCGACGTCGTCGCCCAACGCTGCCCGGCCGCGATCCGTTGTGCGGATCCGTTCCATGTGGTGGCCTGGGCCACCGAGGCACTCGACGTCGAGCGGCGCCGGGCCTGGAACGACGCGCGAGCGCTGGCGCGCACCGAGCCCACGTGGGGCCGGGGTCGGCCCGGTAAGGACACCGCGCCGCGGCCGGGCCGTGAGCACGCCCGCAAGCTCAAGGGGGCCCGCTACGCGTTGTGGAAGAACCCCGAAGACCTCACCGAACGCCAGAACGCCAAACTGGCCTGGATCGCCAAGACCGACACCCGCCTCTATCGCGCCTATCTGCTCAAAGAGGGCTTACGGCATGTGTTCTCGGTCAAAGGCGAGGAAGGCAAACAGGCCCTGGACAAGTGGACCTCCTGGGCGCGGCGTTGCCGCATCCCGGTGTTCGTCGAGCTCGCCGGCCGCATCGTGCGCCACCGGGTGGCCATCGACGCCACGCTCGATCACGGCCTCTCCCAAGGACTGATCGAATCCACCAACACCAAGATCCGACTCCTGACCCGCATCGCGTTCGGATTTCGCTCCCCAGACGCACTCATCGCCCTGGCCATGCTCGCCCTCGGCGGCCACCGCCCCGCGCTACCAGGACGCATCAACCACCCACGGATCAGTCAGTAGAGCCTTATATGTGCGGGATATGAATTTGTTGCCACCCTCGTATCCCGTCTGTATCAAGGGAAGTATCACCATGACATCGCAACCGACCCGGCCGCCGGCACACCGCCAAGCGATCTTGGGGAAACTGCCGCGGATCTATCGCGCCGATGGTTCGGTCATCCGAGTGCTCCTGGTCGACGATGAACTGGCGCTGACCAACCTGGTCAAGATGGCCCTGCATTACGAGGGGTGGCAGGTCGACATTGCCCACAACGGCGAAGATGCCGTTGCCAAATTCAACGCGACCGCGCCGGACGTGCTGATTTTGGACATCATGCTGCCCGACCTCGACGGCATGCAGATTCTGCGGCGGGTGCGTGAATCGGAGACTTACACTCCGATCCTGTTTCTCACCGCTCGTGATTCGGTGGCCGATCGGGTCGCGGGGCTGACAGCGGGCGCAGACGACTACATGACCAAGCCGTTCAGCCTCGAGGAGCTTGTGGCGCGTATCCGCGGTCTGCTGCGGCGCGCGCAGTACACCGCCGCCGCACCGCAGGACGAGATCACCGTCGGCCAGCTGACGCTGGACGGCGCCAGCCGGACCGTAACCCGTGATGGAATCGCAATCGATTTGACCGCAACAGAATTCGAGCTGCTGCGCTACCTGATGCGCAACCCCGGTCGAGCCCTCGGTCGCGCGGAGATCCTCGATCATGTGTGGAATTACGGCTTCGACGGCAGAACCAGCATCGTCGATCTATACATCTCCTATCTACGCAAGAAGGTCGACAATGGCCGGGAGCCGATGATTCACACCGTGCGCGGCATCGGGTACATGCTCCGACCCCCCTCGTGACACCGACCAGGCGAGCGCGTTGGTGGGTCCCGCGAACCCTGCGGCGGCGGCTGGTTCTCGGCCTCTCCACCGTGGTCGGCTTCGTGATGGTCGTCATGGGCGTTCTTCACCTGATCAGTCTGCGCGACTACGCCTACGACCTCACCGACGAGCGGTTGGCCAATTCGCTGGCCGCGCTGAGGCATTCGTACACGAAGCTGTCCTACACCCAGACGCATCCGCAATTGTTCGGCACGGAAGGTCCCCACGCGCTGATCCGCTTCACCGGGCAGCCGGTGGGGTCGTTGATTGCGGTTGTGCGCAACGGGAAGGTCGCCGGCTCCGCGGTATTCACCGACGACGAGCCACGACCTGCACCGCCCGACGCCGTCTCCGCCCTCGAAAGCATCGACTGGCACAACGACGGCTCGCCGTTCGATGCGCAGCTCGGTGACCTCGGCCGCTACCGGCTGCAGAGTATGGCCATCGACAGCGATGACTGGTTGGTGGCTGCAGTGAGCCTGCGTCCCACCGACCAGGCGGTCGCTCGGGGAATCGTCAGCACTGTCGTCCTGGTGCTCGCCGCGCTGCTGGTCATCGCGGTGGGCACCCTGCTGACCGTCAGCTACGCCCTGGGCCCATTACGCCGGGTCGCGGCGACCGCGGCGAGCGTGGCGAAGCTGCCGCTGGCAGGTCCGGAGAACCGCATCGACATCCGCGTCCCCGACGCCTACACCGACCCGGAAACCGAGGTCGGCATCGTCGGCCACGCACTGAACCGGCTGTTGGCCAACGTCGACTCGGCGCTGGCCGAACGCGCCGAGTCCGACCGGCGCATGCGCCGGTTCCTCGCCGACGTCAGCCACGAGCTTCGCACGCCGCTGTCCGCAATTCGCGGCTATTCCGAGCTGACCCGACAGGACAGCGCCGAACTGCCCGACACCACCGAGTATGCGCTCGCGCGAATCGAAGCCGAGTCCAACCGGATGTCGTCGCTGGTCGCCGACTTACTGCTGTTATCCCGCCTCGACGAACGACAGGACCTGTTGACCGAGGAGGTGGATCTCAGTGACCTGGCAACCAATGCCGTCAGCGACATCACAGTCTCCTCACCCGACCACAACTGGTATCTGGTGCTGCCCGAAGACCCGATCTGGGTGCTCGCGGACCGGGCGAGGCTGCACCAGCTGCTGAGCAACTTGTTGATCAATGCGGTCGACCACACACCCGCCGGCACCACGGTGACCACGACCGTCGCGCGTCGTGTCGACGACTCGGGCTCCGCCCGCGTCGAGCTGGTGGTGCATGACGACGGCCCCGGCATTCCGAGTGAACTTCTGCCGCACCTGTTCGACCGGTTCGTCCGCGCCGACAAGTCCCGCTCCCGCGAGTTCGGCAACCTCGGCCTGGGCCTTGCCATCGTTGCGTCAATCGCCCAGGCGCACAACGGCTCCGTGTCGGTACGGTCTGCGCCCGGATCGACCACATTCACCGTAGTTCTGCCCGACGCCGTTGCGACCCGCGCGCCTGACCCGATGCACACGGTCCCACCCGACGACATGTAGGTCTCGGCGTTCACAATTGTTTGGTGAACTCGCCACCGGAACAGCACCGCTTGCCTGCGTGGCTGCGGCGCGGTGACCCGGAAAGCACCATGCCGGTGGTGCTTGCCGTGGTCGCGGCGATGGCGCTGCAGGTCGCCATCCCGAAGAGCTATACCCTTGTCCCCCGCTGGCCCTTGCTGGTCCTGGAAGGGCTGCTGCTGATCGCGCTGCTGGCGATCAACCCCCTGGTGATGTCGCGACGGACGCGGTTCGGCAGGTATGCGACCTGGGCGCTGCTGGCGGCGATCACCATCGACAACACCGTCTCGGCGGTGCTGCTCGACATCAGCATCCTGACCGGGGCCGTCCGAAACGACGCGGCCGTTCTGCTCGGCAGTGGCGCGGCAATCTTCATCACCAACATCATCGTGTTCGGCATCTGGTATTGGGAACTGGACCGAGGCGGACCATTCGCGCGGCACGCCGGCGAGCACCCCTATCCCGACTTCCTCTTTCCGCAGATGACGAATCCCGAAGTGACGAAGCCGGATTGGCGTCCGACGTTCCTGGACTACCTCTACGTCAGCGTGACCAACGTGATGGCGTTCTCCCCGACCGACACTATGCCGCTGGCGCGCTGGGCGAAGATGATGATGACGGTGCAGGCGATGGTGGCGCTGTCGACGGCGGGACTGGTGATCGCCAGGGCGGTCAACGTCTTGGGGTGAGCGTCAGCCGCCGAGGCAGCCGGGCCCGAGCAGCGCCTTGAGATCGCCCATCAGCGCCGACGATGGCGTCACGCGTAGCGACACATCCAATTCCAGCGTGGTGATCCGCTCACCGCTGATCAACCGCAGGTGCACCTGGGATGTGCCGGGGTGGCGGGCCAGCACCTGTTTGAGCGCGGTGACCTTGTCCACGGTGCACTGCCGCGTCGGCAGGCTGACCGCCAGCGGACGGTTCAGCTGGGCGCTGGAGAAGTCCGGCGCCACGAGGTCGTTGGCGATCAGTGAGATCCGGTCGTCGCGGATCGCCACCTTCGCGCCGACCAGCACCACCGCATCGTCGGCGATCTCACCGCCGAACGTCGAGTATGTCTGTGGGAAGAACAGCACCTCGATGCCGCCGGTCAGGTCCTCCAATTGGGCTGAGGCCCACGGCAGCCCGTTCTTGTTGACCCGCCGGTTCACCGACGCCAGGATTCCGCCGACCCGCACCTGCGTGTCGTTCGGAATGTCGCCGTCGAGGATGGCCGGGATCGCGGTGTCGACCTGGGTGGCCAGCAGGTGGGCGATGCCGTTGAGCGGATGACCGGACACGTAGAGGCCGAGCATCTCGCGTTCGAGCGCGAGTTTGTGCTTGTCCTCCCATTCCTCCTCGGGCACCTTGATGGTGAACACCGCGTCGGTGGCGGTGTCGGCGCCGCCGAACAGATCGAACTGCCCCATCGCCTCGGCCTTCTTGGTACCGAGGACGGAATCGACGGCATCGGTGTGAATCAGGAACAGGCCCTTGCGCGGGTGCCCCAGCGAGTCGAACGCACCGGCCTTGATCAGCGACTCGGTGACCTTCTTGTTGCACGCACCGATCTCGATCTTGTTCAGGTAGTCGGAGAAGTCGATGTACTTCCCCTTCTCGGTACGTGTGTTGATAAGCGAGGCAACGACATTGGCGCCGACATTGCGCACCGCCCCGAGGCCGTAGCGGATGTCTTCGCCCACCGATGCGAAGTTCAGCCCCGACTCGTTGACGTCCGGTGGAAGCACCGTGATGCCCAGTTTGCGGCAGTCGGCCAGGTACACCGCGGCCTTGTCCTTGTCGTCCCCGACCGAGGTGAGCAGCCCGGCCATGTATTCGGCGGGGAAGTTCGCCTTCAGGTACGCGGTCCAGTACGACACGAGTCCGTACCCCGCGGCGTGTGATTTGTTGAACGCATAGTCGGCGAACGGCAGCACCGTGTCCCACAGCGCCTTGATGGCACCGGACGAGAAACCGTTGGACTTCATGCCGTCGGAGAAACCCTCGAACTCCTTCTCCAGGACTTCACGCTTCTTCTTGCCCATGGCCTTACGCAGAATGTCCGCTCGGGCCAGTGAGTAGCCGGCCACCTTCTGCGCGATCCGCATGATCTGCTCTTGGTAGACGATCAGGCCGTAAGTCTCGGCGAGGATCTCGCGGAGCGGCTCCTCGAGTTCGGGGTGGATCGGCTTGATCGCCTGCCGGTTGTTCTTGCGGTCGGCGTAGTCGTTGTGGGCGTTCATGCCCATCGGGCCGGGGCGGTACAGCGCGATTACCGCGACGACGTCCTCGAACCCGGTCGGCTGCATGCGCCGCAGCAGGTCGCGCATCGGCCCGCCGTCGAGCTGGAACACCCCGAGCGTGTCGCCGCGGCCCAGCAGATCGTAGGTGGCCTTGTCGTCGAGCGGAACCGACTCGAGATCGAGCTCGATGCCCCGGTTCGCCTTGATGTTCTCCAGCGCGTCACCGATGATCGTCAGGTTGCGCAGGCCGAGGAAGTCCATCTTCAGCAGGCCGATGGCCTCGCACGACGGATAGTCCCACCCGGTGATCACCGCGCCGTCCTGCGGGCGCCTCCACAGCGGAATCGCGTCGATCAGCGGCTCGGAGCTCATGATCACGGCGCAGGCGTGCACACCCGCGTTGCGCACCAGGCCCTCCAGCCCGCGCGCGGTCTCGTAGATGGTGCGCACGTCGGGGTCCGTGTCGATCAGCCCGCGGACCTCGGCGGCCTCCTTGTACCGCTCGTGATCCGGGTCGGTGATGCCCGACAGCGGAATGTCCTTGGCCATGATCGGCGGAGGCAGCGCCTTGGTGATCCGGTCGGCGATGGCAAAGCCCGGCTGACCGTAGTGAACACGAGCCGAATCCTTCAGCGCCGCTTTCGTTTTGATGGTGCCGAATGTGATGACCTGAGCCACCCGGTCGCTGCCCCACTTGTTGGCGGCGTAACGCAGCATCTCGCCGCGGCGGCGGTCGTCGAAGTCGATGTCGATATCGGGCATCGACACCCGCTCCGGGTTGAGGAACCGCTCGAACAGCAGCCCGTACGGGATCGGGTCGATGTTGGTGATGCCGAGCGCGTAGGCCACCAGTGACCCCGCCGCGGACCCGCGGCCCGGCCCGACCCGGATGTCCACCGAGCGTGCGTAGTTGATGAGGTCGGCGACGATCAGGAAGTACGACGGGTATCCCTTGTCGCAGATGACGTTGATCTCGTAGTCGGCGCGGTCGGTGTACTCCTGCGGCACCTGCGCGGACGGGAACCGGCGGGCCAGCCCCGCGGCGACCTCGTGGCGCAGCCAGGACTCCTGAGTGTGTCCCTCGGGCACCGGGAACACCGGCATCCGGTCGCGCGTCGTCCACACGTCCTCGTAGGAGGACACCCGCTCGGCGATCAACAGCGTGGAATCACAGGCGCCCGGCACCTGGCCGTCCCACAGCGCGCGCATCTCGGCCGCCGATTTGAGGAAATATCCGTCGCCGTCGAACTTGAACCGGTTCGGATCCGACAACGTCTTGCCGGTCTGGATGCACAGCAGCGCCTCGTGGTTCTGGGCGGCGTCGCGGGTGACGTAGTGGCAGTCGTTGGTGGCCAGCGGCGGAATGTCGAGTTTGCGCCCGATCTCGAGCAGCCCCTCGCGGACCCGGCGTTCGATGTCGAGGCCGTGGTCCATCAACTCGAGGAAGAAGTTGTCCGGGCCGAAAATCTCGCGCCACTTCGCCGCCGCCTCGAGGGCCTCGCGGTCGTGGCCGAGCCGCAGCCGGGTCTGCACCTCACCGGACGGACAGCCGGTGGTGGCGATGATGCCTTCGGCGTGTTCGGCGATCACCTCGGCGTCCATGCGCGACCACTTGCCGAGCTGCCCCTCGAACGACGCCAGCGACGAGAGCTTGAACAGGTTGCGCAGCCCGGTCGCGTTCTCGGCGACCATCGTCATGTGGGTGTAGGCGCCGCTGCCGGAGACGTCGTCGCCCTTCTGGCCCGGGTCTCCCCACAGGACGCGCTTGGTATCGAATCGAGAACCGGGAGCGATATACGCTTCCACGCCGATGATCGGCTTGATCCCGACCTCGGTGGCGCAGTTGTAGAACTCGCTGGCGCCGAACATGTTTCCGTGGTCGGTCATGCCGATCGCGGGCATCTGCAGGCGCTGAGCCTCGGCGAGCATCGGCTTGACCTTCGCAGCACCGTCCAGCATCGAGTACTCGGTGTGGTTATGCAGGTGCACGAACGACCGCGAATCCGAAGGGCTCATAGGGAGGCCAGTCTATGACCGCGTCCCGACAGTCCTCGGCGTGTCGGGATGCGTGTCTTCACCGGTGCTGCGCGGCTACAAGGACTTCGGCAGGTCGGGTGCCTCGACCGCTCTTCGCCGGGGGATGCGCGCACCGAACGGACGGGCGTTCTCGATGCGGGACCGCACGCGTCCGAGGCCTCGCCTGGCCGTCGTAGACGTCGGCAGCTGCCAGCCGAGTTGGGTGAGGACGCCCACCGTGACGAGGCCCGCAACCATGACCGCGAACCACAAGCCAACCATGCCTCAACGCTATTGCCCGGACCCCGGAGGAGGAATCCGGTGTTTCCCTATACCGCGAGGCGGTTCGCCGACACGGGGACCGGAACCGGCGACTGCTGGAGCAAACCTCGACAGAACAGGCTGTTCAGTTGCCTGCCAATTGCGGAAATGCCGCCGGAACCGTCGAGGTAGCCGCCGAACAGCGTGACTCCCCAGAACGTTGCCGACAGCATGTTCGCCACCGCCGGACCGTCCACATCCTCACCGAGTTCACCCCGGCCCATGGCATCGCCGACCATCCACGTGAAGAAACCCGTCACCGCATCGGCGACCGGCGCGCAACTGCTGCGCAACCCGGGATGGCGGTGCTGTTCCAGCCGCGAGGTGATGAGGAACTGCATCATCGAACCGTGCGGGCAGTCCAGTGCACGTGCAGCGGCTGTGAAAGCGGTCAGCTGTTTCGTCAGTGTTCCCTCGAGCTTCGCGGCTTCGATGGCCGCCGAGACAACCGAGTACGCCTCGCGGTGGAGGCTGTCGTAGATCTCTTGCTTGGTGGTGAAGTAATAGTGCATGGTCGGCCGGCTGATCCCGGCGCTCAGCGCGATCGCCTGAAACGTCGCCGCTTCGTAACCGCGCTCGTTGATCACCGCGCGGGCCGCCCGCAGGATGGCTTTCCGTGTCACCGCCGAGTCGGAGCCCACCGGGCGTCCTCGACCGCGCCCGGTCAGCGGAGACTGCGTGATGCCAACCACGAGCAAACGCTAGGACATTGCTAACACCCGGTCAACCGCTGATTGTCCTTCACTCCGCAAAGAGTGCGTCACGGATAGGACGGCTCGGCGGGCCGCCGATCCGCACGGGCCCGTCGAATAGCGTCGACACTGAACACCAGCAGCGCAAGCCAGATCAACGCGAAGCCGAGCCAGCGTGCGGGCGGCATCGGCTCACGGCCGATGAGCACACCCCATGTCAGTTGCATAACCGGCGTCAGATAGAACAGCAGGCCCAGCGTCACCAACGGCAGTCGCTGCGCGGCGGCGGCGAACAACAGCAGCGGCACCGCCGTCAGCACACCGGAGAGGATCATCAACACGACGTGGCCGCCGCCGTGTTCGGTGAACGTCCCGTATCCGGTGATCTGCAGCACGACGATGTACGCCGCCGCGAAGGGAGTGGCCAACCCGGCTTCCAAGCCGACGCTGACCCGCGGATCGGTCGTCACCACCTTCTTCACCGCGCCGTACAGGCCGAAGGAGAACGCCAACCCGAGCCCGATGTAGGGCGGCGCGCCGACCTCCACCGTCAACACCACCACCCCGAGCACCGCGGTGACCAACGCGCAGAACTGGGCGCGGTTCAGCCGCTCCCCGAAGACGACGAGCCCAAGCGCGACGGTCACCAGCGGGTTGATGAAGTACCCGAGCGCCGCGTCCACCACGTGCCCGTTGTTGACGGCATAGACGTAGATACCCCAGTTGATCGAGATCAGCGCCGAAGCGGCGGTGAGCAACACCCAGGTGCGGCCGGTGATCTCCTTGAGGTCCCCGATTCTGCGGACGACCGCGACGACGACAACCATCAGCAGGAAGTTCCACACGATCCGGTGCGCCAGCACCTCGACGGCGGACGCGGGCTTCAGCAGCGGGAAGAATGCGGGGAACGTGCCCCAGCACACGTAGGCGCCGACGCCGAACAGCAATCCGGGGCTGCGCGCGCCGCTCACAGTTCGTGGTTGCGCAGGACGTCGAGGGCGTGTTGCAGATCGGCCGGATACGGGCTGGTGATCTCCACGCGTCGCCCGTCGGCGGGGTGCACGAATGCCAGTGACCGCGCGTGCAGCCATTGCCGCTGCAGCCCGAGCCGCTTCGCCAGCGTGGGGTCGGCGCCGTAGGTGAGGTCACCGACGCAGGGATGGTGCAGGGCGGCGAAATGCACCCGGATCTGGTGTGTGCGACCGGTTTCCAGCTCGATGTCGAGCAGGCTGGCGGCGCGGTGCGCCTCCAGGGTGTCGTAGTGGGTGGTGCTGTGCCTGCCGTTCTCGGTGACCGCGAATTTCCAGTCGTGCCCGCGGTGACGCCCGATGGGTGCGTCGATCGTCCCGCTCGACGGATCCGGATGTCCTTGCACCAAAGCGTGATAGCGCTTGTCGACGGTGCGCTGCTTGAACGCCCTCTTGAGCACCGTGTAGGCGCGCTCGGAGAGCGCCACGACCATGACACCCGACGTGCCGACGTCGAGGCGATGCACGATGCCCTGGCGTTCGTGAATACCCGAGGTGCTGATCCGGAAGCCTGCCGCGGCCAGGCCGCCCAGCACTGTCGGGCCGTGCCAACCGACCGTGGCGTGCGCGGCGACGCCGGGCGGCTTGTCTACGGCGACGATGTCGTCGTCGGAGTAGAGGATCGCCATGCCCTCGATCTCGACCGGCGTGTTCTCCACGGGCGCAGGCGCTTCCGGTAGCCGCACCTGGAGCCACGCGCCCGCGGTGAGCTTGTCGGACTTGCCTGCGGGGGCGCCGTCGATGTCGACGCCGCCCTCTTCGGCCAGCGCGGCGGCCGCGGTCCGTGACAGCCCGAGCAACCGCGCGATGCCCGCGTCGACCCGCATCCCCGCCAGCCCCTCCGGGACCGGAAGCGACTTATCGGCCATCTACTCGTCCCCGTCGCCCGGCCGGCGCCGCCCGACGGTATCGAAGTCGAAGCCGAACAGCGACAGCGCGACCAGCAGGATCGCGCCGCCAACCACACAAGGATCGGCGACGTTGAACACCGGCCACCAGCCGATCGACAGGAAGTCGACGACGTGGCCCTGCAGCGGACCCGGTGATCGGAAGAACCGGTCGACCAGGTTGCCGAGCGCGCCGCCGAGGATCATGCCCAGCCCGACCGCCCACCACGGTGACACCAGGCGACGGCCCATCCAGAAGATTCCGATGACCACGCCGGTGGCGATCAGCGTGAGCACCCAGGTGTAGCCGGTGGCCATCGAGAACGCCGCACCCGAGTTGCGCACCAGGGTCCAGGTCACCGTGTCGCCGATGATCGACACCGGCTGGCCGGGGGTGAGCAGCTTGACCGCGAGGACCTTGGTGACGATGTCGGTGACCAGCACCGCCCCAGCGATACCGAGCAGCAGCCGGAGCCGGCGCCTCGGCGGCACGGTCTCATCGGTCGTCGGTTCGGCCACTCCCGGGTCGTCAGTCACCTCCCCATCATCCCAAAGCGGGAATGCGGGAGAATTCCCGCCATGGGTCGCATCGTCGTCGTCACCACCGGCGGCACGATCGCCACGAATGCGGGCTCTGACGGCGTCAAACGTCCGACCCTTAGCGGCGCCGACCTGACGTCTGGACTGGAGGTCGACGTTGTGGACGCGATGGCGATCGACAGCTCGCAACTGATCCCCGCCGACTGGGACCGCATCGGCGCAGCGATCTCCGAGATCGCCGCGACAGACGTCTACGGGGTCGTCGTCACGCACGGTACCGACTCCATGGAGGAGACCGCACTCTGGCTGGAACTGACCTACAGCGGCACCGTCCCGGTGGTGCTCACCGGAGCCCTGCGCAGCGCCGACGCGCCTGACGCCGACGGCCCCGCCACACTGCGTGAGGCGGTGACGGTCGCGGCAAGTCCGGCGGCACGCGACCTCGGGGTGGTGGTCAGCTTCGCGGGGGTGGTCTGGCAGCCGCTAGGCCTGCAGAAGGTCGCGACGGCCGATCTGCGCGGGTTCGCGGGGACGGCGATCGGCGCCGTGTCGGACGCCGGGTTCGTCGCGCATGCGGCGAAGGTCCGGCCATACTTCGGCTCGCTGTCGGCGTCCGAAGCGCCACGGGTGGACATCGTCGCCGCGTATCCGGGCGCCGACGCCGCCGCGATGGACGCCTGCGCGGGCGCGGGCGCGCGCGGGATCGTGTTGGAGGCGCTGGGCGCGGGCAATGCGGGGATGGCGGTGATCGAGGGGGTGCGGCGACTCTGCCGCGCCGGGATCGCGGTTGCGGTGTGCACCCGGGTGCCAGGAGGGCGGGTCAGCCCCGCCTACGGGCCGGGCCACGAGTTGGTGGCCGCGGGCGCAGTGCCGGTGCCGCGGTTACGGCCCGCCCAGGCCCGCGTGCTGCTGATGGCGGCCTTGGCGAGCGGCTCACCCGTGGGCGAGGTCATGGCCCGCTGGGGTTGACGCGCGTGACAGCGTGGACGTATGCAGTTTGGGAACATGATCCGCCGAGGCGCCACGACGATCGGGGCGTTGTCACTGATCCTCGCGACGGGGACGGTGGCCCGAGCCGAACCGCCGCCCGGCCCGGATGCCATCGACGCCTACCCGATCGCCGACGGCTACTACCGGCCCAGCCCACCGCCCAACTACCACGTGTTCTTCCGCACCCCCGACGGTCTGTTCTGTGGCATCGGGCCCAACGGCGGTCCGATCGGTTGCGACGGGGTGCCCCTGGACGCCCCGGCCGGAACCAATCAGACGTTTCTGACCAGCGGCGGCCCCGCCGAGTACCGGCATTCCGCCGCGCCGACTTTCACGCGCGAGGGCGTCGACGTGCTGCCTGCCGGCTACCGGCTGGAGAATTGGGGGGCGAGTTGCGGTGTCGGACATCAGGGCACGGTGACCTGCAAGACGTACGGCGGTCACGGATTCACGATCTCCAGCGTCTACGGGGTGCTCTGGTAGCGCGCCAACTCGGCGACGTAATCCGGCCAGTCGAGGGAGTCGACGGGATTTGCGCGGTCGATGCCGGGCGTGTCGTCGGGAAACGTACGCGCCTGACCCGGGCCGCTGCTGCGGGTCTCGAACCGGACCGTCATCACCCCGTGCCCGGCCCCCTGGATCCAGCCGTGCCCGAAGTCCGGATGGGTGACGTCGTCGCCGATGCGCCAGGCGGGAGCCGTCGCGGTCAGGTCCGTGACGGTCGGAGGCAGCCCGGTGTGCGTGACGTCGTCGGAGGCCATCAGCTCCAGATCCGGGAACAACGACTCCTGGCGGACGTCGGAGAGTCCCGAAAAGCCAACGCCCAGAAGGCGAATCGGCCCCACTTCGACGGGGTCGAGCAGCAGCCGTCGCGCGGTGGCGATCAGGGTGGCCGCGTCGGCGGTGGCATACGGCAGGGTCGCCGACCGGGTGAGGATGTTCATATCGGACTTCCTCATCTTCACGGTGACGGTGCGGGCGCCGCGGCCGTCCTTCTCCAGTCGCCGGTGGGCGTGCTCGCCGATCGGTCCCATCGCTTCACGCAGCTGGTCGAGGGTGGTCAGGTCCTCGGGGAACGTCGACTCCGCACTGATCTGTTTGGCGGGCGCGTTCTCGGCGACCGGCCGGTCGTCGATGCCCCGGGCCAGCCGGTGCAGTGCCGGTCCGACGCTGCCGCCGAGGATGTCGGCGGCCTCGGCCTCGCTCAGCGCGGCGAAGGCGCCGATGGTCTCGATGCCGAGCCGGTGCAGCTTCTCCCCAGCGACCGGCCCGATGCCCCACAGCCGCCGCACCGGCAGGCCGTCGAGCAGGGTGCGTTCCTCATCGCGGCCCACGACCCGCATGCCGTCGGGCTTCGCCAGCCCTGAGGCGATCTTGGCGAGCTGTTTCCCCGAGCCCGCCCCGACGGACGCGACGAGCCCGGTCTGCTCCAGCACGCGGGACCGCAGGATTCGGCAGAAGTCCTCGACGGCGGTCGCCGAGGCGCCCGCGAGTTCGGGGGGCTCGCCGAAGGCCTCGTCGTAGGAAAGCTGCTCGAGCACCGGCACCGTCTCGCGGACCGTTTCGAACACGCGTCGGCTGGCGACGCCGTATACGACCCCGCGCGGCGGAAGCACCACGGCCGCGGCTCCGACCAGCCTGCGGGCCTGGTGCATGGGCATCGCCGACCTGGCGCCGTACACCCGGGACTCGTAGCTGGCGCCCGCGACCACGCCGCGGCCGCCGAGCCCGCCGACCAGGACCGGGCGACCGCGCAGCGTCGGACGGGTGAGCTGCTCGACCGACGCGAAGAACGCGTCCATGTCGAGGTGCAGCACCCAACGAGTGTTCACAGCTGCCGATGCTAGGACGCTAGCCTGACCTGCATGGCAGACCCGAGCGCCGGACCTCTCGACGTCCCGATCCGGGATACCTCGATCCGGCTCGGTCAGTTCCTCAAGTTGGCCGGCCTCATCGATTCCGGTGCCGACGCCAAGTCGGTGATCGCCGACGGGCTGGTCACCGTCAACGGCGAGGTCGAACACCGACGAGGCAGGCAGCTTCATCCCGCCGATGTCGTGGTGTTGGCCGGTCGTGCGGCGCGGGTGACACTATTTGGCGGCTAGGTGGTGCGGTGGTCGACCCGCCGCAGACGGAACGGATACCCGCGGCCGACCGAGCCGGTCATCCACTCTCCGTCCCGGGTTCCCAAGCGCAGGTTCGAGTCGCGGTCGATCCTGAAGTGGACCGCGAGGAGCTCATTGGAGATGAGGTCTGCCAACTCGTCGCGCCAACCCGCAGGATAGTCGGGCACAGCGAGCTCGAGCTCGATGCGATCTCCGATGTCGAGGCCGAAGCGCCGCCGGGCTTCTTGGAACTCCCGGATCAGGTCGCGCGCCCACCCCTCAGCCTCCAACTCCTCGGTCACAGTGCCGTCGAGCACCACGAGGCCGGCCCCGTCGGGCAACGCCGCCGTCCATTCGGGATCGGCGGCCACCAGCCGCGAGCTGTACTCCTCGGGTTGCAGCACGGCGGGGCCCGCGGTCAGTGTGCCGTCGGTGTTGACGACAGCCTCGCCCGACTTGACGGCCTTGATCGCGGCCTGCACGTCCTTGCCGAGGCGCGGGCCCGCCACCTTGGCGTTGACGGTCAACTCGAAGCGTCCGAAGGCGGCGATGTCGTCGGTCAGCTCGACCGCCCTGACGTTGAGCTCGTCGGCGATCAGGTCACGGTACGGGTCGAGCCGCAGCGGGCTGTCCACTGCCACAGTGAGTTTCGGCAGCGGCAGCCGCACCCGCAGCTTCTTGGCCTTGCGCAGCGACGAGCCCGTCGACGCGACCTCGCGCACCAGGTCCATGTCGGCCACCAGTCGGGCGTCCTTCGGCAGCAGGCCGGCCTCGGGCCAGTCGGTCAGATGCACCGACCGCTCCCCCGTCACGCCGCGCCAGATCACCTCAGTGATCAACGGCAACAGCGGAGCGGCCAGCCTGCCGGTCACCTCCAGCACGGTGTGCAACGTGTCGATCGCGTCGGGATCCTCCTCCCAGAACCGCGAACGCGACCGTCGCACATACCAATTCGTCAACGCCTCGGTGAACTGCCGAAGCTGGTCGCACGCTCCGGAGATGTCACACACGTCGAGTGACGCGGTCAGGTCGTCGCGCAGCACGGCCAGCTTGGCCAAGATGTAGCGATCCAGCACATGCTTCGAGTCCGTGCGCCAGGTGCCCTTCTTCGGCGCGTACAGCGCCAGGAACGTGTAGGCGTTCCACAGCGGCAGCAGCACCTGGCGGACACCATCGCGGATGCCCTGTTCGGTGACGATCAGGTTGCCGCCGCGCAGGATCGGCGAGGCCATCAGGAACCACCGCATCGCGTCGGAGCCGTCGCGGTCGAACACCTCCGTCACGTCGGGATAGTTGCGCAGCGACTTGCTCATCTTCTGCCCGTCGTTGCCGAGCACGATCCCGTGCGCCACACAGGTTTTGAAGGCCGGCTTGTCGAACAGCGCGGTGGCCAAGATGTGCAGCGTGTAGAACCAGCCGCGGGTCTGGCCGATGTACTCGACGATGAAATCGCCCGGGAAGTGCGAGTCGAACCACTTCTGGTTCTCGAACGGGTAGTGCACCTGCGCGTACGGCATCGAGCCCGAATCGAACCAGACGTCGAAGATGTCCTCGATGCGGCGCATCGTCGACTTCCCGGTCGGGTCGTCGGGGTTGGGCCGGGTGAGTTCGTCGATGTAGGGCCGGTGCAGATCGGTGGGCCGCACCCCGAAGTCGCGCTCCAGCTCGTCGAGGCTGCCGTATACATCGACTCTCGGATATGCCGGGTCATCGGACTTCCACACCGGAATCGGCGTGCCCCAGTAGCGATTTCGTGAGATCGACCAGTCGCGGGCGCCGGCCAGCCACTTGCCGAACTGTCCGTCCTTGACGTGTTCCGGATACCAGGTGATCTGTTGGTTCAACTCGACCATGCGGTCGCGAAATTCGGTGACCTTGATGAACCACGACGACACCGCGCGGTAGATCAGCGGATTGCGGCACCGCCAGCAGTGCGGATAGGAGTGTTCGTAGGTTTCGTGGCGCAGCAGCACCGCGCCGTTTGCGGCCGCGGGACCGGCGCCGTTCTTCAGGTCCCGGATGATCTGCGGGTTGGCGTCGAACACCTGCTGGCCGGCGTAATCCGGCACGGTTGCGTCGAATCGACCCCTCGAGTCGACCGGCGTGACGGCTTCGATGCCCGCGGCCCGGGCGGTGAGCATGTCGTCCTCGCCGTAGGCGGGCGACATGTGCACGATGCCGGTGCCGTCCTCGGTGCTGACGAAGTCGGCGGGCAGCACGCGAAAAGAGTTCAGGGCGTCGGAGAAATACGGGAACGGCGGAAGGTACCGCGTATCGAGCAATTCCCGTCCGGAGTAGGTGCCGAGCACCTCCGGCTCCTCGCCGAGTTCGCGCGCGTAGGCGGGCATCCGGGCCTCGGCGAGCACATAGCGCCGCCCGTCAGGTGCCTGGACCTGCACGTAGGTGACGTCGGGATTGACCGCGACCGCCTGGTTGGACGGCAGCGTCCACGGGGTCGTCGTCCAGATCAGCAGGTACGCACCCGCCAGGGGGCCGCCGTCGATCTTGAAGCCCACGGTGATCGCGGGGTCCTGCCTGCTCTGGTAGACGTCGTCGTCCATCCGCAGCTCATGGCTGGACAGCGGGGTCTCGTCGTTCCAGCAATACGGCAGCACGCGGTTGCCCTCATATGCCAGGCCCTTGTCCCACAACTGCTTGAAAGCCCAGATCACCGATTCCATGAAGTCGGGCTCGAGCGTCTTGTAGTCGTTGTCGAAGTCCACCCAGCGCGCCTGCCGGGTCACGTAGGCGCGCCATTCGTTGGTGTATCTGAGCACCGAGGCGCGGCAGGCGTTGTTGAACTTCTCGATGCCCATCTCCTCGATCTGCGCCTTGTCGGTGATGCCGAGTTGGCGCTGGACCTCGAGTTCGGCGGGCAGGCCGTGGGTGTCCCAGCCGAACCGGCGCTCCACCTTGTAACCACGCATGGTGCGGTACCGCGGCACGATGTCCTTGACATAGCCGGTGAGTAGGTGCCCGTAGTGAGGCAGCCCGTTGGCGAACGGCGGACCGTCGTAGAAGACGTACTCCGGGGCATCGTCGCGACGCGCGATGCTGGCATGGAAGGTGTCGTCGGCGTCCCAGTACTGCAAGACCTCGACTTCGAGCGCGGGGAAGTTGGGCGCGCCGGCCGCCGGCCTCGGGTAAGCGGTCACTGATGGTCTCCCTGTGCCAAATTGAGGCCTCCGCCTCGGAAGCCAATTCTCAGGCACGGGGACGACGTCGCGCTGCTGCGCGGGCGCCGCGGTACCACCCCGCTTGCGCACGCCATCACGGGGACGACGTGCGCCGCTCTACTGCGGGCGATGACGGGCCCACCCGTTCGGGTCTACTGAGCATCGACGGGTCAGGTCGAGCGGTTCTTCCGAAGGCTCCCCGGTGATTGCCGGATCGGTGCCGTTGAGACCGATCGTACCGAGGGCTGCAAATAACGGCGCCGACGGCGGGTTGCGCTACTGCGGCGGCAGTGCGTCCGAGGTCATCTCGATGAGCGCAAGGCGGAACTGCTCGCTGAGCTCCTGGAGCGTGTAGGCCTCGAAGCGGCTCGTGTCGTACCACCAGTCGACGTGCACGTCGCCCTCGGCCCGGTACACGCGGATCTCGAGCGCATGACCGAGAGCGGGCGGGGTCTCCTGGACCGTTGTCTGCTCGGACGCCTCGCCGATGTAGTTGAAGTACACATCGGACGGCTCGGCGGCGACATGCTCCGAGGCGGCGGCCAACGTGCGGTGCACCGTTGCGAGCACCTCGGTGGCGCTGGCCTGCTGCGGGGTCGCGCACACCATGGGCACCGCGTCGAGAAGGGCGCCGCGCTCGCTGGCGATGTCGACCGGTACCACGCCGTCGCCGAGTGTGCGCGCGACCGTCCTGGTCAGCGCCGCCAGCAGGATCTCGTCAGCCGGCAGTCCGAGCCATTCGCCGGCGCCGTCGAGCTCTGCGGTCAACTCGCCGCTCGGCGGGGTCGACACCTTCGCCATGGTCGCCGATCGGGTCGGATCGGCGAGGTGGTCCGTCACGCGAACCGTTGCTTGAGCAAATACGCCGAACGGGTGCAGAACCTCGGGTGTCGGCGCAGCCGGATAAGGGGCAACCATGAAATCCAAGATAGCTCAGCTGTCCCAAAATTGGGAGACGCATCCCAAAACTGTGACGCCAGTGTCAATTAAGGCAAGCATGGCCGGTTTGCGGGTGCCATCGCTCAAACCGGGAACTTACGTTAGAGTAAGTGGATGCCACGGACCGACGAGAACGGCAGACAGCTAAAAGCTCTGCTGGACTATCTCCTCGACGGAGATGTCGAGGCGAAGGACATCTACGACGCTCTCGGCACCTCGAGCAGCACCTACTACCGTCGCATCAAAGAAGCCGACTATCCGGATGCAGAGGAATTGCGTCGGGTGGCCGACCGGTTCGGCCTCAGCTACCCCGACCTTCAGGTCCGGTTCGGGCTGATGACGAGGCAGGAAGTCCTGCGCTACGTCGAATCGCTATCGGTGTCGGGCAGCTCGCAGACCGCGCTGCGGGAGGCGATCCGGACGCGCACCCGTGCGCCGAAGCTCTCGGAGCTGCGGCCGCGCAGTGACGCTCCACCCCTATAGCCGTACAATTTGCCGAGTATCACAGCGGCTCGAAGGCAACGTCCATGGCTTTGGCGACACTCATCGCGATCACGCTTTGCTGCATCGCGTGGAGTCTGTGGATTCGCCGTGTCACCTGGTCATCTCGCTGGGAGGTCGCGGCTACCCTCAACATCGCGCTGCAGGGCATGGCGGTGCTGCTCATGTCGCCCTGGGCGTCGGAGACGCTCGGTGTCGCGCTGCACGCGCTGACCGGAAAATGGAACCTCGAGGACTTCATCGGCCACGACTGCTACATCGTCGCCGCGTCCGCCGTCGTCTACAACGCGCTGGGTCGGCTGCAGGACGACCACCTGCTGCAGCGGTCGTTCCGACAGTACGTCGAGTTGCCGGCCACGCTGTGCATCCCGCTGCTGCTCGTCACCTTCTCCCTCGGTAACGGCGCGCGGATCTACAAGCCGGACTTCTTCCAGGTGCCCACCGACTTCTGGCTCAACACGTACTGGCTGATCCTGTGCGGCATCCTCATCTATCTACTGGGCTACGGCAGCCGGGCCCTTCTGGTGCTGCGCAGAGACCCGCGGTCACGAAAGATCGCCAACGTCTACCTGATCTCGTCGGCCGCGGGCATCGCCGCGTGCATCGTCCGGTTGCTCACCGCCTACATTCCCGCGCTGCAGCAACACGACGGTGGCACGACTCTGGTGTGGGTGTTCGCGTGCATGTGCGGCGCTGGCTTCGCGCTGACCTCGGCCGAGTCCTGGCGGCAGAAGACCAGGTGGTTCAGCAGTACGTCCCGCTGACCGACTAACCGGCGACCGACCGCGACACCTTCCAGAACGGGGCACCCATGTCGGGCACCGTCTGGTATCCGCGCCTGCGCGCCCGCGCGGCGTCGCGGCGGATCAACGCCTGCAAGCCGGCGAACGTCGCCTGGTCGAGCACCATCCGCGTCAACAGCCGGTTGTGCACGAAACCGAACGACAACCCGCTCGTGGGATCGGCCCAGCCGACGGACCCGGCCAAGCCGGCATGACCGAAGCCGGGCATGAATCCCGGCGGGACCGGCAGCGAGTGGTAGCCGAGATTGAAACTCAACGGCACGAAGATGTTTCGGTCCGGCCAATAGTTCGGCCTGCCGGTCAGCGCCGCGACGCGCTCTTCGGACAGGAACTGGGTGCCCTCGATACGGCCGCCGTTGGCGATCGCGCCGTACATCTTGGCCAGGCTGCGGGCGGTCGCGACCCCGTTGGCCGCCGGAATCTCGGCGTCCAGGAACGGGGTGTCGCCCTGGACGACGGCCTTCATCCCGGGAAAGTACATCGAGCCGAACATCCCGGACACGCCGAGCGCCGCCACCCGCGGGGCGATGAAGTTGAAAACGGGGTTGGCCAACGTGCCCTGCGGCGCGAGGATCTGCGCTGCGCGGGTCGGCGCGTCGGCAGGCGGGCGGCCCAGGTGCAGTCCGTCGGTGTCGAGCGGTTCGGCGAGTTCCTCGCGGATCAGGTCGCGCATGCTCTTGCCGGTGACCGCGCGGCCCAGTCCGGACATCAGCCAGCCGTAGGTGAGCGCGTGGTAGGCCTGATGGCCGAACAGCAGTTTGTTGACCGGCGCGGCCGCGACCCGTTGCTCCATCACCCGGTGGTCGAGCAACTCGTCCTTGGTGCAACCGTTGAGATGGGACAACCCTGCCCGGTGCTGCATCATGTCTCGCACCGTGATCCGGCCCTTGCCCTTGACCCCGAACTCGGGCCAGTACTCGGCGACCGGCGTGTCGTAGTCGATCAGGCCGCGGTCGGCCAGGCGGTGGATGACCGTCGAGGCCAGGCCCTTGGTGACCGAGAAAACCATCGCCCCGGTGTCCGCGTTCCAGTGCTGGGTGCCGCGGCGGTCCGCGTAGCCCGTCCACACGTCGACGACGGGTTCCCCGTGCAGGTATATCGACAGCGCGCCGCCACCGTAGCGGCGGCCAGGGAAAAGCCGGCGGAAGCTGCGCACGGTGCACGCGAAGTTCGAATCCGCTGCGCCCTGGACACCGTGCGGAAGCGCTGCGCTGGGCTCCCGACTCTTGACACCCGTCACAATGTATTGAATTTACTCGTAACCCCGGCTAATAAACCTTGTGTTATCTATTCGTTAGGTTCGCCCATGTCCGAGGCGTCGAGCAACTGTTGGGCAGCAAGCGCCGGCGTCAGTTCGCCGTCGCGGACCTGGCGTTCGATCTCGGCGCGGGCCTTCTTGACCCTCGGGTTGGACAACACCCGGTCGAGGACCGCGTCGCGCACCATCGACCACGTCCACTCGACCTGCTGGGTGCGGCGGCGACTTTCGAACTCCCCCGCCTCGGTCAGCACCTCGCGATGCTTGAGCACGGTCGTCCACAACTCCTCGAGACCCGAGCCTTCCAACGCGCTCATGGTGAGAACTGGTGGGCGCCATAGGGTTTCGCGGGGGTAGATCAGGCGGATGGCGCCGGCGAGCTCGCGGGCGGCCCTCTTGGCCTCGATCGCGTGCTCACCGTCGGCTTTGTTCACCACGACGATGTCGGCGAGTTCGAGCACGCCCTTCTTGATCCCCTGCAACTGGTCACCCGTGCGCGCCAGCGTGAGGAACACGAAGGTGTCGACCATGTTGGCCACCGTCACCTCGGACTGTCCGACGCCGACGGTCTCGACCAGGACCACGTCGAAACCCGCCGCTTCGAGCAGCACGATCGTCTCCCGCGTGGCCTTGGCGACGCCGCCGAGCGTGCCCGAGGTCGGGGATGGGCGGATGTAGGCGTCAGGATGCACGGCCAACCGCGCCATCCGGGTCTTGTCACCGAGGATGGAGCCGCGGGTGCGGGTCGAGGACGGATCGACCGCCAGCACCGCGACCCGGTGCCCCTGCTCGATCAGGTACATGCCGAGCGCCTCGATCGCCGTCGACTTCCCGACTCCCGGCACACCCGTGATCCCGACGTGCATCGCCTTGCCCGCATGGGCGGTCAGTTGCAGCAGCAGTTCCTGCGCCTGCTCGCGGTGGTCGACGCGGGTCGACTCGACCAGCGTGATTGCCCTCGCCAGGGCGGCGCGGTCACCGTCCGCCACGGCGGTCGCGAGGTCGGCGATCGGCTCGGCCATCTAGTCGAGGCGGTAGCCGAGTCGCTCGGCGAGCTTGTGCAGCAGGCCGATTGCGGCTTCGGCGATCACCGTGCCGGGCGGGAAGATCGCTGTCGCTCCCGCGGCGTAGAGCTCGTCGAAGTCACCCGGCGGGATGACACCGCCGACGACGATCATGATGTCGGGCCTGCCGACCTCGGCGAGCGCTTCGCGCAGCGCGGGCACCAGGGTCAGGTGCCCGGCCGCAAGCGACGAGACACCGACGACATGGACGTCGTTGTCGGCAGCTTGGCGCGCGACCTCATCCGGCGTGGAGAAGAGCGAGCCGACATCGACGTCGAAGCCGATATCGGCGAACGCAGTTGCGATCACCTTCTGCCCGCGGTCGTGACCGTCCTGGCCCATCTTCGCGATGAGGATGCGGGGCTGGCGACCGTCGGCCTCGGCGAACTTCTGCACGAGGTCGGTTGCTTGAGTGATGTTGCTGACCCCTCTACCCCCCATCTCGTCGCGGTAGACGCCGGCGATCGTACGGATCTCCGCGACGTGGCGCCCGTAAACCCGCTCCAGCGCATCGGAGATCTCGCCGACGGTGGCCTTGGCCCGCGCGGCGTTGATGGCCAACGCCAGCAGGTTGTTGCCGAGTCCGTCCGGACCGGCCGGCTCGCGGGTGCCCGCGGCCCGGCTCAGGTCGGCGAGCGCCGCGTCGACAGCAGCCTCATCGCGGTCGGCGCGCAGCCGCTCGAGCTTGCCGATCTGCTCGGCACGCACCCGGCTGTTCTCGACCTTGAGCACTTCGATCTCGTGGTCCTCGTCAACCTGGTACTTGTTGACGCCGATCACCGTCTGTTGCCCCGAGTCGATACGGGCCTGCGTGCGCGCCGCCGCCTCCTCGATGCGCAGCTTCGGGATGCCGTCGGAAATCGCCTGGGCCATACCGCCGTGCTCCACGACCTCGCCGATGTGCATCCGCGCAGCGGTGGCCAGTTGGTGGGTCAGCCATTCGACGTAGTAAGAACCGCCCCACGGATCGATCGGCCGGGTGGTGCCCGACTCCTGCTGCAACAGCAACTGGGTGTTGCGCGCGATCCGTGCCGAGAAGTCGGTCGGCAGCGCCAGCGCCTCGTCGAGCGCGTTGGTGTGCAGCGACTGGGTGTGTCCCTGCGTCGCGGCCATCGCCTCGATGCAGGTGCGCGCGACGTTGTTGAACGGGTCCTGTGCAGTCAGCGACCAACCCGACGTCTGCGAATGGGTACGCAATGACCTGGATTTCGGGCTCTGGCTTCCAAATTCGGCGACCAACTCGCTCCACAGCAGCCGGCCGGCACGCAGCTTGGCGATCTCCATGAAGAAGTTCATGCCGATGCCCCAGAAGAACGACAGCCGCGGCGCGAACTTGTCGACGTCCAGCCCGGCGTCGAGACCCGCCTTGATGTACTCGACACCGTCGGCGAGCGTGTAGGCCAGCTCGAGATCGGCTGTGGCACCGGCTTCCTGGATGTGGTAGCCGGAGATCGAAATGGAGTTGAACTTCGGCATCTTCGTGCTGGTGTAGCCGAAGATGTCGGAGATGATCCGCATCGACGCCTGCGGCGGGTAGATGTAGGTGTTGCGGACCATGAACTCTTTGAGGATGTCGTTCTGGATGGTTCCGGCCAGCTTCTCCGGCGGCACCCCCTGCTCCTCGGCGGCGACGACATACAGCGCGAGGATCGGCAGCACCGCACCGTTCATCGTCATCGAAACCGACACCGTCGACAGGTCTATGCCGTCGAACAGCTGGCGCATGTCGAGGATGGAATCGATTGCTACTCCGGCCATTCCGACGTCGCCCTGAACCCGCGGATGGTCGGAGTCATAGCCGCGGTGGGTGGCCAGGTCGAACGCCACCGACAGGCCCTTCTGACCGGCGGCGAGGTTGCGCCGGTAGAAGGCGTTGGACTCCGCGGCAGTGGAGAAGCCCGCGTACTGCCGGATGGTCCACGGCTGGTTGACGTACATCGTCGGGTACGGCCCCCGCACGAACGGCGGTTCGCCCGGGAAGGTGTCGAGCGGATAGCCGGCGGCGACCGCCGCGTCGCGGTCGGCGCCGATGTAGACCGGCTTGACGTCGATGCCCTCCGGCGTCACCCAGTCCACCTGGTCGACGCTGTATCCGTGTGCGGCGGCGGCCGCTTCGACGTGGGCGGCGACGGCGGCCTCGGTCGGCGCCTCGACGCCGCGCTCTCCGTTCAACGGCACGTCGGCGAAGCTGCCGATGTCCTTTCCGATCCCCGCGGTCGCGGTCACCTCAGGCCCCCAATCTGGTGAGCAGGTCCGACAATGTGCCGACCGCATCGATTTTCGCGGTCAAATAGCCGTCCGGTTTCGAATCCGCTTGTGCCACAGCTTTCTCCGGTCCGGCAAGCAGGACCTGTGAGACGCCGGCCGCACGGGCGGAGTCGACGGCGGCGGAGGCTTCCGCCGCGTAGCGCGCGTCGGTGCCGCAGATCACCGCGATCGCGGGTGTGCCGTTTTCTGTCTCGGTCACCGCCTCGATGCCTCCCGACGCCAGCAGGTTCGTCGCGAACGTGGTCCGGATGTTGTGCTCGGCGAGCGGACCGAGCGGCAGCAGCAGCACCTGCGGCCTGGCCCCGGTCTTCTCCAGGAAGGCGTCCGAGCGGTCCCGCAGCGCCTCGAAGCCGGCCGCGTAGCGCTGCACCCCGGACAGCGGATCGCCTTGCGGTAGCGCAGGTTCGGCGATGTCGGGGAACTCGTTCACGCCCGTGAGCGCGGTGCGCCGGTGGGCGATGTCGTCGGCTCGGCCGGCCGCGACGTCGGTGATCTGACCGGCGATGTAGTCGGCGGCGTCGGCGAAACCGCCGCGGGACTCGATGTCCTGGAAGTGCTTCCAGGCCTGCGCGGCGAGCTGCTCGGTGAGGTCTTCGACGTGCCAGGAACCCGCCGCGGGGTCCAGCACGCGGCCCAGATGCGACTCCTCGAGCAGCAGCAGCTGGGTGTTGCGGGCGATCCGGCGCGCAAAGCTGGGGGCGGTCCCGGGGAAGCCCCCGGCGATCGCGACGTCGAACGGGTGCACCTGGACGGTGTCCGCGCCGCCGATGCCCGCCGAGAACGCGGCCAACGTGGTGCGCAGCATGTTCACCCAGGAATCGCGCTTGGTCATCATCGGCAGCGAAGTCACGGCGTGCAGGGTGGCGGACCCGTGCTCGGGCGCCCCCACCACCTCGGCCACCCGGGCCCACAGCCGGCGCGCGGCCCGCAGCTTCGCGATCGTCATGAACTGGTCGTCGGCAGCGGCGATGCGGAAGCTGAGCTGGCGCAGGGCATCCGGAACCGCCATGCCGCTGTTGCCCAGCAGCCGCAGGTAGCTGACCCCGGCGGCGACCATGCCCGCCAGCTCCCAGGATGCGTTGGCGCCGAGGTTGTGGAATGCGGGACCGTCGACGGTGATGGCTCGAACGTGACCGCCGTAGGCACCCAGCTTCGCCGCGGTCGCCACCACATCGCCGACGTCGGCCGTCTGCCGCCCGGACAACGGGGCGGTCAGCGGGTCGGCGCCGAAGTCGACCGACAGCCGGGACCGCTGGTCCGCGTCGAAATCGCTCAGCAAGCCGAGCACCGCGTCGGCAGCGGGAACGTAATCCGGCCCGGCGATCTCGAAGAGCACCGGAACGAGATCGAGGTAGACGCCGTCGAACAGCCGGTCCAGTTCGGTCGCCGGCACTCCTGCGGAAGCGCCGACGCGGATGACGAGTGCGCTGACGCCTTCGGTCAGGCCGAGCAATACGGCCCCGTTGTGTTCGCTCACGCTGCCGGAACCGTTCGCCGGGAACGCCTCTGCCACCTTCCACCCGGTCTTGACGTCGCGCAGCGCGTCGCCACCGCGCACGAACGGCCACTGGCCGGGCAACGGCGGCTCGGGCAGCGCGTCCAGGCTGGTGTAGAGCGGACGGATCGCGAAGCCGTCGTAGGTCGGCGAATCCAGCAGGCGCTCGGGTTCGGCGGGCAGATCGGCGGGATCCCGACGGGTGCTCTTTGCCAGCACCCCGGCAACCGCTGAGCGCCAACGCTCCCGATCGGCCTCGACCGCAGTGGGTTTCTGCACGATCATCAGGCTAAATGATCGCCATCACACCGGCGTTGGCCGGGCAGCCGACTCAGCCGCTCGCCGACGGGTGGCTTCGGCCGTCGTTCCGTAGTCTTGGTAGGCGTGAACTCCGTCGTCAGCACCCTGCGCGCGGTCCGCGGCGCGGTGGTCGCGACGCTTTCCGGCGTCTCGCGCGTGCGTCTGGCGGGCTCACTGGCGGGCATTGTGATTCTCGTCGCAGTCGCGTTGCTGGTTCCACTGCCGACGGCCGTCGAGCTGCGCGACTGGGCGACCTCTGTCGGGCCGTGGTTCCCGTTGGCATTCCTGGCCGCCCACATCTTGGTGACGGTGTTCCCGTTCCCGCGCACTGCCTTCACGCTTGCCGCGGGCCTGTTGTTCGGCCCGGTGCTCGGCATCCCGCTGGCCGTGACGTCCGCCACGGTCAGCGCGGTGCTGGCGCTGCTGCTGGTGCGCGCTGTCGGCCTGCAACTGAACCGGTTGGTGCCCCACCCCCGGGTCCAGTCGCTGGACGCGCGGCTGGGTGAACGCGGCTGGCCGACCGTGCTCTCGATGCGGCTGATTCCCGCCGTGCCGTTCTCCGTGCTCAACTACGCCGCGGGGGCGTCGTCGGTGCGTGTGCTGCCGTACTCGCTGGCCACCCTCGCGGGGCTGCTGCCCGGCACCGCGGCCGTGGTCATCCTCGGCGACGCGCTCACCGGCAACGTCAGCCCGCTGCTGGTGCTGATTTCGCTGTGCACCGCCGGTTTGGGCGTTGCGGGCCTGGTCTATGAGATCCGCGTGCACCGTCGTCATCACCGCGACCGGACCGCGGAAGCCGATCAGCCGTTACGCGTGACGAGGTAGATCAGGCGCCTACAGCGAGTGCGCGCCGCCGCCACCATCGCCACGGCTTGGTGGCGGGTAATCCGAGACCGGCGGCTGCTGCTGGCTCAGCGGCGGATACCGCGGCGGTGCGTCGATCGGCGCAGGACCGTCCACCGACGTGCGAGCCTCCGCCTCGGCCTTGGCCACCGCCCGTGCAATCTCCGGATCGGTCTCGGTGTTGAACCAGTCGGCGACCTCGTCGTCGTCGCTCTTCGGCGGTGTGTCGTCGACCGGAGACGGCGTGTAGCGGAACACGCCGTCCTCGCCGGGCGCACCGAGCAGCTTGGTGAAACCCTGTAGCGCAGAACCGAAGTCGCTGGGCACCAGCCACACCTTGTTCGCCTCGCCCTTGGCCATCTGCGGCAGGGTCTGCAAGTACTGGTAGGCCAACATCTCCGGGGTGGGCCGGCCCGCCTTGATCGCCGCGAACGTCTTCTCGATGGCCTTGGCCTGCCCCTGCGCCTGCAGGTAGGCGGCGGCGCGTTCGCCTTGCGCACGCAGCATCCGCGACTGCCGGTCGGCCTCGGCGGCCAGGATCGCCGCCTGCTTGGCGCCCTCGGCGGCCAGGATCTGCGCCTGCTTCTGACCCTCGGCCTGTTTGATCGCCGCCTCCCGGCTACCTTCCGCGGTGAGGATCATCGCGCGCTTCTCGCGATCCGCGCGCATCTGCTTTTCCATCGAGTCCTGGATCGACGGCGGCGGGTCGATGCTGCGCAGTTCGACACGGGCCACCCGCAGTCCCCACCGGCCGGTGGCCTCGTCGAGCACGCCGCGCAACTGCCCGTTGATCGAGTCGCGCGAGGTCAGCGTCTGCTCGAGCGTCATGCCGCCGACCACGTTGCGCAGCGTGGTGGTGGTCAGCTGTTCGACGCCGACGATGTAGTTGCTGATCTGATAGACGGCCGCCTGCGGATTGGTCACCTGGAAGTAGACGACGGTGTCGATGTTGACGGTCAGGTTGTCCTCGGTGATCACCGGCTGCGGCGGGAACGACACCACCCGCTCGCGCAGGTCGACCCGCGCGCGGATCCTGTCGATGAACGGCAGCAGCAGCGTCAGCTGACCCGACACGGTCTTGCTGTAGCGGCCGAGCCGCTCGATGACCGCGGCCTCTGCCTGGGGTATCAGCGCGATCGACTTCGCGACGATGATGGCGGCGAACACCACCAGCACGCCCACGAGGATCAAGCCTGCGACGGCACCTTCCATGACGGGTTCCTTGCCTTTCCTCCGGGATTGCCCGGCGAATCTTCTACATGACTTTCTGCACGACGGCGGTGGCGCCGTCGATGTGCACGACAGTCACGTGCTCGCCCGGCTCGTAGACATCGTTCTCGTTGTAGGGCCGCGCGGTCCATACCTCGCCGTCGAGCTTGACCTGTCCCTCGTGGCGGGCGACCCGATCGAGCACCAGCGCGCTCTTGCCCTCCAGCGCCTTCGCCGGATCGGGCAGGCCGGTGCCGGCCTGGAAGTGCCTGCGCAGCGCCGGGCGCACCAGCACCAGCAGCAGGACGGACACCACCGCGAAGACGGCGCCGTGGACCCACAGGTCGTCGAAGATCAGGCTCGATCCGGCCGCTGCCAGCGCACCGCCGCCGAGCATGAGCAGAAACAGGTCGCCGGTCAGGGCTTCGGCCCCGGCCAACGCCAGCGCGGCGATCAACCAGATCAGCGCTGCAGGCATGACGTCACCCTATCGCGTGACCGGCCTGATGCGGGTGTAACAACTACACTGCGAGCATCATGTGGTGTCCCAGTGTTTCGTTGTCGGTGTGGGCCAACGCCTGGCTTGCGGGCGCGGCCGCTCCTGACGATGTCCTCGACGCGCTATCGCTATGGGCGCCAAAGCATTCGGTTACGGCGTACGACTCCGTCGCGGCCGGTGCGACCGGGCTGCCGTGGCCGGACCTCGTCGACGCGGGGGCGATGTCGCTCCTGCAGACGCTGCGCACCGCGGCGGGTCCCGGCGCGACGGCGCCGCCGATCAGGTTGGCGCTGCCGGTCCCGGGCGACGTGCGCGGCCTGCCCGCGGGCACGCAGTTTCAGCGCGATGCGGTGACCGCGGGTGAGGCCATCATCGTCTCCGGCGCGGGGTCGATCGGCCTGGTGCCGGATTTCGAGTACGACGAACTCGACGTCGACGACGAATTCGACCGTGAGCCGGGTGGCCTGTCGTGGACCGTGTACTCGGTCCCGGCCGACGCGTCCACGGCCCCGGAGTATTTGGACCTCGGCGACGCGGAATACGCCCTGCGTTCGGCGGTTCGGTCGGCGGCCGAGGCGCTGGGAACATTGCGGGCGGGCGCGGCGGACATCGACGTCGAGGATCCGCGCGGACTCGTCGAGCAGGTGCTGGAATCGACGCGCGTGCACCGGTTTCCCGACCATGCACCGAGCCGGGCCCTGCGGGTGCTGGAGAACGCCGCGCACGTCGACGCGATCATCTCGGTCAGCTCCGGGCTGATCCCAATCGGGCTGCACAGCTCCGCTGAGGTGCAGATCGCCAGCGATGCGCTGCGGCCGCTGTCGACGGTGGTGCGCTCCGCGCGAATCGCCGCCGTCGACGCGATCCTGCACTCACCCTGGCGGGGCTAGCCGGCGCAGGCCGGCGTGCACACCACACCGTCCACCGAGTAACCCTGCAGCGGTGGCGGATCGGCGCCCGGCACTCGTGTCGGGGCGCGGCCGTCCCGCAACTCGGCGAGCAGATCTGCGGCCACCAGGGCGAGGTCGGCGTTGGGTGTCGCGGCTCGGGCGAACGCCACGCCGGCTTCCTGGGCCTGCAGCCGAAGCTCGTGGTCGAGGTCCCAGACCACCTCGATGTGGTCGGCGACGAAACCGATGGGGCAGATGACGACGGCCTTGGTTCCGCGCTGGGCGAGCGCCGACAGATGGTCGGCCACATCGGGTTCCAGCCATGGCACCTGCGGCGGACCCGAACGTGACTGCCACACCTGGTCGTGTTCCCGGTAGCCTGCCGCGGCTGCGACGAGCTTCGACGCGTAGGCCACCTGGCGCTCGTAAAGGTTTGTGCCGCAACGGGACCGGGCCGCGAGCGGAATCGAGTGGGCGGTGAACACCAGGCGGGCGCCGTCGGGCACCGTCCGCGCGGCGGCGGTGACCGCATCGGCGAACACCTGCACGAACAGCGGATGGTCGAAGTACTGGCGCAGCTTGATCAGCTGGGGCGCCGCGTCGCCCGCCGCCCGCCGTCCCCTCGCGATGTCCTCGACGTACTGCGTGCAGCTCGAGTAGCCGCCCCACGCCGAGGTCGCGAACACCGCTGCGCGGCGCACCCCATCGTCACGCATGGCGGTGACGGCATCCTCGACATAGGGCGCCCAGTTGCGGTTGCCGAAGTACACCGGCACGTCGGTGTGGGCGCGCAACCGCTCGATCACCGCTCGGTTGATGCCGTTGATCGGCGAGACGCCGCCGAAGTGCAGATAATGCTCGGCCACGGCGGCCAGCCGCTCCCGTGGAATTCCCCGACCCCGGGTGACGTTCTCCAAGAACGGCATCACGTCGTCGGGGCGTTCCGGACCACCGAACGAAAGCAGCAGCACGGCATCAAAAGCCGAGTCGGCGGAGCGGCCCATTCCCTATAACAGCTGTGTGCTGGCGCCGCCGTCGGCGTAGACGACGGTGCCGGTGGTGGCCGGCAGCCATTCCGAGATCAGCGCCAGCACGGTCTTGGCCACCGGCGTCGGATCCTTCATGTTCCAGCCCAGCGGTGCACGCTGATCCCAGCCTTCTTCGAGCAACCTGATCTGGTCGCCGGCGTCGTCGCCGAGCGCTCCCCCGACGATCGCGCTCATCGCCAACGTCCGAATGGGGCCCGCGGCAACCAGATTCGAGCGCACTCCGTAAGGGCCGGCCTCCCTGGCAACGAACCGGTTGACCGATTCCAGCGCGCTCTTGGCCACGGTCATCCAGTTGTACGCCGGCATCGCCCTGGTCGGGTCGAAGTCCATGCCGACGATCCCGCCGCCGCGATTCATGATCGGCAGCAGCGCCTTGGCCAACGAGGCATACGAGTAGGCCGAGATGTGAATGCCCTTCGACACGTCCTCATACGGCGCGTCGAAGAACGGGTTGATGCCCATCCCCGACTGCGGCATGTAGCCGATCGAGTGCACCACGCCGTCGAGTTTGTTGCCCTCGCCGATGATCTCGGTCACCCGGTCGGCCAGCGTGTCGAGGTGCTCGGGGTTCTGCACGTCGAGTTCCAGCAGTGGAGCCGGACTCGGAAGTCTGTCGGCGATCCGCTGGATCAGCTTCAACCGGTCGAACCCGGTCAGTACCAGCTCGGCGCCCTCCTCCTGCGCCACCCGCGCGATGTGGAACGCGATCGAGGAGTCGGTGATGATCCCCGTGACGAGGATGCGCTTGCCTTCCAGAAACCCTGCCATGTCTGTCCTTATCTTCTCAGTGGCCCATGCCCATGCCGCCGTCGACCGGGATGACCGCGCCGGCGATGTAGCTCGCGTCCTCGGACGCCAGGAAGCTGACCGCCCCGGCAACTTCCTCGGCGGTGCCGACCCGCTTGGCGGGGATGAACTCCAGTGCTCCCGCCTGGATCCGCTCGTCGAGCGCGCGGGTCATCTCGGTGTCGATGTAGCCGGGGGCAACGACGTTCGCGGTAACGCCCGCCTTCGACAGCTCCCGGGAGATCGAGCGGGCCATGCCGATCAGGCCGGCCTTGGCGGCCGCGTAGTTGGCCTGGTTGCCGATGCCCCACATGCCGGACACCGAACCGATGAAGATGATCCGGCCGAAGCGCTTGCGTTGCATGCTGCGCGATGCCCGCTGAGCCACCCGGAACGCGCCGGTGAGGTTGGCGTTGATGACCTCGGTGAACCGGTCCTCGGTCATCCGCATGAGGAAGGCATCCTTGGAGATGCCGGCGTTGGACACCAGCACCTCGACCGGACCCTGGTGCTCCTCGACCTCTTTGAAGGCGCGGTCGACGGCGTCGTTGTCGGTGACGTCGCACACGACGCCGAACAGCCCGTCGGGGGCGCCGGAACCGCGGTGCGTCACTGCAACCTTGTGCCCGTCGGCTGCCAACCGTTGTGCGATCGCCAGCCCGATACCCCGGTTGCCACCGGTCACCAGCACCGAACGGGAAACGAATGGCGGACGAGTCATGCCCGCCAACCTATCGCTTGCCCGCCATTCTTAAGAAATCGCCTTAGAGCGTGTCCCGCGCGGGTGCCCCGCGTCGAATGTGAAATCTGGGCGAGAACGCTCGGCGCAGGGTCGGCGCCGCTCACAATGGCAGCCGGCGGTTGATCAGCAGGCTCGCCACGGCCGCGACTGCAGCGACCAGGGCGCCGAGCCGCAGCCAACCGCTGGTCGCCTCGCCGCGCACAGTCTCGTAGCCGATCTGATCTTGGAGGGTCTCGTACACCTTGTTCAGCTCGTCGAGGTTGGCGGCGGTGTAGGCGTCGCCTCCCGAAAGCTGGGCGATCTTCTCCATGCCTTCGTCGTCGACCGGCACCGGAACCCGCTCGTTGTTGACCTCGACCGACCCGTTGGGAGTGCCGAACGAGATGGTGGAGATCGGCACGCCCTGGTCCTTGGCGGCCCGCGCCGCGGTGAACGCGCCCTTCGGATTGTCCGGGTTCGACGGGACGGTCTCCTTGCCGTCGGAGAACAGCACGATCCGCGCCGGGGGGGGCGTGTCACCGCCACCGATCACGGCCCCGACGGTGGAGATCGACGAGAGCGCGGTGAAGATGGCCTCGCCGGTGGCGGTGCGGTCGGCGACCTGCAGATTGTCGATGGCGCGCCGGCTCGCGTCGCGGTTGGTGGTCGGCGACACCAGCACCGTCGCGGTGCCGGCATAGGCGATGACTCCCAGGTTGATGCCTGGAGTGAGCTCGTCGACGAATTTCTTCGACGCCTCCTGTGCGGCGGCCAGCCGGCTGGGTTCGACGTCGGTGGCGCGCATGGATTGCGACACGTCGATCGCCAGGATCACCACCGCACGATTACGCGGGAGCCGTTGGTCGTGCGTCGGCCCGGCCAGCGCAATCGTGCACAGTAGCAGGGCGATCGCCAGCAGCGCCGCCGGCACGTGGCGCCACGGGCTCGGGCGCTTCGGCGCCACGCTGTCGAGTGACTCGGTGTTGGCGAACTGCTGCAGTCGCCTGCGCCGAGCGAATTGGGCGGCGACGTACAACCCGACCAGCACCACCAGGACGACCAGGAACAGCAGGAACCACCAGATGTGCTGAAATCCCGTGAGCGATACCGGCCCCAGCAGCGGAAGCGTCATGTCAGCTCGTCATCCCTTGCGAGTCAGTTCGGCAGCCGGCGGTTGATGAACAGCGCCGCCAGGGTCGCCAGCGCGAGCGCCAACGCCCCGAGACGCAGCCAGCCGACACTCGCGTCGCCTCTGATCGTCTCGTAGCCGATCTGCTGCTGCAGGTTGGCGTAGACCTCACGCAGCTGTTCGAGGCTGGACGCGGTGAATGCCTCACCGCCGGACAGATCGGCGATCTTTTTGAGCATTTCGTCGTCGACGGGCACCGGCTGGCGTTGGTCGTTGATCTCCACGTAGCCGTAGGGGGTGCCGAACGAGATCGTCGAGATCGGCACGCCCTGGTCCTTCGCGGTGCGGGCGGCGGTGTAGGCACCCTTGGGGTTGTCGGGGTTCGACGGCACGGTCTCCTTGCCGTCGGAGAACAACACGATGCGCGCCGGCGGCGGTTCGTCACCGCCGCCGATCACCGCCCCGACCGTGGCGATCGCCTGCAGCGCGGTGAAGATGCCCTCACCGGTGGCCGTGCGGTCGGCGAACTGCAGTTTGTCGATCGCGGCCTTGGTGGCCTCACGGCCGGTGGTCGGCGACACCAGGACGGTCGCCGTGCCGGCATACGAGATCAGCCCGAGGTTGATACCGGGGGTGAGCTCGTCGGCGAACTGTTTGGACGCCTCCTGGGCCGCGGCCATGCGGTTCGGTGCGACGTCGGTGGCCCGCATCGACTGCGACACGTCCATGACGAGCATCACCACCGCGCGGTTACGCGGTATGCGCACATCGTGCGTCGGACCGGCCATCGCCACCGTGAGGAACACCAGCGCAATCACGAGCAGAATCGCCGGCACATGCCGCCAGCGCGTAGCTCGTTTCGGCGCAACACTTTCCAGCAACTCCATGTTGGCGAACCGCAACATCCGCCGGTGCCGGGCCAGCTGGACGACGATGTAGAGCCCGACGATGCCGAGCACCGCGAGAAGGAACAGGAAGAACCAGGCGTTTTCGAAGCCCGACAGCGTCATCGGACCGAGCAACGGCAATGTCATGTGCGCCTAATCATTTCGCGACAATCCGATCTAGACACGGCCCGCCAGCGCGCCGCGTCTGCGGTTGGCGACGAACCGGACGACGTCGGCGATCCAGTCGCGGTCGGTGCGCAACGACAGCAGCGGCGCGTCACATCGTCGCAACGTCCTGGCCACCTCTGCCCGGTGGGCGGCCGCGGCCCGTTCGAAGTCGTCGCGCAACTGCTCGTCGATGGTGAACTCGCGGGTCGCACCGGTCTCGGCGTCCTGCAGGATCACGTCGCCGACCGGCGGAAGCTCGACGTCGCGCGGGTCGAGGATCTCGATGCCGAGCACTTCGTGGCGACCGGCGATCGCCCGCAGCGGCCGCATCCAGTTGATCGGGCCGAGGAAGTCGCTGATGATCACCGCCATGCCGCGACGACGCTCGGGCCGGCGCAGGGCGTCGATGGCGGCGGACAGGTCACCGCGAACGCCCGCAGGCGCCTTGGGCATCGTCGCGATCGCTCGGAGCATCTCCTGCTCGTGCATGCGACCCGACAGGGCCGGCACACGCCGCACGGTGTCGCCGTTGGCGATGATCGCGCCGATCCGGTTGCCGCCGCCGCTGTTGAGGAACGTGATCGCCGCGGCGGCGGCCACCGCGAGGTCACGCTTCTCGCAACCGGTCGTGCCGAAGTCGAGGCTGGCCGACATGTCGACCACCAACCACGTTTCCAGCTCGCGGTCGGCGATCATCTGTCGCACATGCGGGTGGGTGGTGCGCGCGGTGACCGACCAGTCCATCCGGCGCACGTCGTCGCCGGGCTGGTAGAGCCGCGACTCCCCCGGCTCCGAACCCGGGCCCGGAAGCAGGCCGAGGTGGTCGCCGTGCAGGACGCCGTCGAGCTTGCGCCGCACCGTCAACTCGAGCTTGCGCAGCGCCGCCGTCAGCGCGGGGTCACGGATCTCCCCCCGCTTGAGCGACGGCAGATCGACATTGCGTCCGGAGGTGGTCACCGATTGCTGGCCGCACCTGCGGCGGCGGGCACGACGGGTGGCACCGAATGACCTTGCTGCGGAATGGCATTCACCTGCGGCAGGGCCACGGTCTGCAGGATGCGGTTGATCACCGTCTCGGCGGAGATCTCGTCGGCCAACGCATCGTAGGTCAGCACCAGCCGGTGCCGCAGCACGTCGGGGATGACCTCGACGACGTCCTGCGGGATCACGTAGTCACGCCCGCGCACCAGCGCCAGCGCCCGGGCCGCCGCGATGATGCCGAGCGATGCGCGCGGTGATGCGCCGTAGGCGATCCACGCCTTGGCGTCGGGCATTCCGAACTTGTCGGGATGACGGGTCGCGGTCACCACCCGGACCACATAGTCGACGAGCGCGTGGTGCACGAAGTTGTTGGCCGCCACGTCCTGCAGGCGCAGCAGGTCACCTGGCGCCAGGATCTGCTTGGGCTCCGGCGGCTTGACGCCCATCCGGTAGATGATCTCGCGCTCTTCCTCGGGCGAGGGATAGTCGATGTTGAGCTTGAACAGGAAGCGGTCGCGCTGGGCTTCGGGAAGCGCGTACACGCCCTCCTGCTCGATCGGGTTCTGCGTGGCCATCACGAGGAACGGCTGGGGCAGCGGGAAGGTCTTGCCGCCGATCGAGATCTTGCGCTCGGCCATGACCTCCAGCAGCGCCGACTGCACCTTGGCCGGGGCGCGGTTGATCTCGTCGGCGAGCAGGAAGTTCACCACCACGGGGCCGAGTTCGATGTCGAACTCCTCCTTGCCCACCCGGTAGATCCGCGTACCGATGATGTCGGTGGGTACCAGGTCGGGGGTGAACTGGATGCGCGCGAAGGTGCCCCCCACCACCTTGGCGAAGGTCTCGACCGCCAGCGTCTTGGCGACGCCGGGGACACCCTCGAGCAGCACATGGCCCTTGGCGAGCAGGCCGACCAGCATGCGCTCGACCAGTTGGTCCTGACCGACGATGATCCGCTTGACCTCGAAGACGGCCCGCTCGAGCGTGTGGACCTCCTGCGCCAGACCGCCGTTGTTGGAGGCCGGGGTGGTCGCCGGCGCGGCATGCGAGCCCTGGTACCCCTGCGCCGGTGCCTGGCCGGGATAACCTGCAGCGCCCTGCGGCGGCCCACTCGGTGACGTCATCAACGTTCCTTCCACATAACTCGCTGGTCGTAGCGGCGCTGGCCGGTCCGGGCCGCACGCTCGCCGTCAACTATTCCAGGCACCGGGAAATCCGTCGACGTTGCCCGCAACGTTCAGGTTCGGCTCAGGCTCTGCTCAGGATTCGATGATGCGCGCCACGTACGGCTGCAGGCCCGAGTGACGAACCGGGCTCACCGTGACTTTCCCCGAGTTGCTCGAGGCCTCCAGCATCTGGCCACCGCCGAGGTAGAGGGCGACATGCTGGCTGCCGCCGGGCCCCCAGAACAGCAGGTCGCCGCGCTTGGCCTGCGACGTCGGCACCTTGCGGCCGGTGTCGTACTGGTCGCCTGAGTACTTGGGGATCAGCACGCCCACACCCGCGAACGCGAACTGGGTGAAGCCCGAGCAGTCGAAGCCGACGGTGTTGGCACCCGAGTCGATGCCGCGGCTGGGTCCGTTCGGCTTGCCACCGCCCCACGAGTACGGCACGCCCATCTGCGAGGCGCCCCGGCGGATCACGTACTCGATGGCCTGCGGCCCGCGGACCCGGCCCGGCGCGACGCCGGCCGTCGCCGCCTCCGGAGGCGCAAGGCCCAGCGTGGACAGGAACTTGCGGCCCAGGTTCATCGTGACTTCGGTGGCCTGCGCGGTCGCGGCGAGCGATGCGTTGGCGATCGCGAGCGGATCGCCCGGCGCGCCGGCGCTGAGCAGCTTTGGCAACGTGGGATCCCACTGACCGTCGCCGGGCGCCGAGGCGGCGGGCGTGGCCAGTCCGACAGTCAGCGCAACCGCGGCGAGCAGGAGCGCGCAACCGCCGAGGAAGCGAGTCAGCTTGGAACGCAAGGTATTCCTGTTCCTTTTCAACGTCACCATTCGATGAGACGAGTCGCGTACGGGGTCATGCCGCTGGTGCGCACCGGTGACACCTTCACCACGGAACCGGTGTAGGGCGCTTCGAGCATCTGTCCGTCGCCGAGATAGAGGGCCACATGCTGGCTGGCGTTGGGGCCCCAGAACAGCATGTCTCCACGCCGCATCTGCGAGGACGGAACCTTGCGTCCGGCGTTGTACTGCGAACCCGAGTAGTGGTCGAGCTTGATGCCGACGCCGGCGAACGCGTAGAGCATCAGGCCCGAGCAGTCGAATCCGACTGTGCCGGCGCCGGAGTCGATGCCCCGGCTCGGCCCGGCGGCGTTTCCGCCGCCCCACGAATACGGCACGCCCAGCTGCGACATGGCCCGCTTGATCACGTACTCGGTGGCCTGCCTGCCGTAGACCCGGGGAATTGCACCGTTGGTGAAGCCCGGCGAGGGGGCCGCCTCAGGAAGCAGCCCAACCGACTGCAGGAACTTGCGCCCCAGGTCCTGAGTCACCTGCGCCGAGCTCTGGGCGATACCGAGCACCGCGTTGATGATCGCGATCGGGTCACCGCTGACGAAGGCGCTGGGAATCGCGGGCAGCGTCGGATCCCACGGTCCGGCCCAGTTGCCGGTGCCCGGGTCGCGGCCCTGGGGTGCGCGGTCCCAGTTTTGGTTCGCCGGCGCCGCGGCCTGCGCCGGTGCCGCCGATCCCGCCGGCGTCGCGGGGGCGCTCGCCGCCGGCGCGGAGCTGGCGCGTGCCTGCTCGAGCTTGGCCTGAGCGGCCGCGCGCTCGGCGGTCAGCTTGTCGAGTTGGGCCTGTTGAGACCGGAACGTCTCCTGCGCATCGGTGAGCGCCGACACCGCCGAGCGCTGGCTGGCTTCGGCCTCGGCGACGGCCTTGTCGGCGTTCTGCTTGGCCAGTCGCACGGCGGAGTCACGGTTGACCTGCTCGGTGCGGGCCCGCTGCAGATCGGCGATCACCTTCTGCGAGCTGAGCGTCAACGTCTGCCCGACCGCGGCGGTCTTGACGATGTCGGCGGGGTCGCTCGCGGTCAGGTACGAGTCGGAAGGACCGTTGACGTATGTCGCGGCCGCAAACGAGTCGAACCGCTTCTGCGCCTGCTCGATCGCGATGTTGGCGTCTTGGACCCGCTGCCTGCTCGCCTCGACCTCCCGCTGTGCGGCATCGGCATTCTCGCGGGCGGTCTGCACATCGACGATCGCCTTGTTGACGCTCTCCTGCTGTTGCTGAATCGCGGCGCCGAGGTCCTGCAACTTCTGGTCCGCCTCGGCGACTTCTGCGACGAGTGCGGCGAGGCTCTCGGGGCTACTGGGCTGGGCGAGGGAAAGGCCGGGGGTGGCCAGCAGCATGACCGCCGCGAGCAGAGCCGCGCAGAACCGTTCACACGGCCGCGTGGCGGATGCGCCAGGGGTGCGTCTCATCCGACTCAGTTCTCCTATGGCTCTCAGGCGAACGTGCGGACACATTCGTCGGGTGACTGTGCGCAATAGTCACAAAATGCACATCTACAACACAGCTACCGATTGCACCGTACGTCACATCTGACACCAAAGAAACTCAAGTCACAAATTACAAGTTTGTAATTGAATGTAGTGTTATCGAGCCGTGACTTCACTACCTGCGAGGCCACCGCGCCCCAGCATCAAAACCGCTGTTGCGCTGCGCATTCAGGACTGAGCGCGGGAATTCGCGCGCCTGCTGCGAATTTGCAAAAGTCGCGTACCGATAACGGCCGCAACGACTCCCAGAACCACCACGATGGTCAATGCCGTCCACGGAAAGTCCGGCGTCGTCAACTCGCTGAGAAAATTCTTCGAACCCTGAACCGCGCCACGGCCTTCGGCGACATCCTGACCGGCCTCCAGCGTGGCCCGGTCGAAGGTGGTGCTGAACGAACCCGACTCGCTTGGGCTGAGCACCAGCACGGTCGACCCGGGAAACGCCTGGCCCACCTCGGTCGCGACATCGCGCAGTGGTGTGTCGACCGGCGGGTTCTCGTCGACAACGACGATCTTGAGGTCGATGCCCTGCTGCTGGGCCTTCGCGACCACTTCGGGCAGGCCTTCGTTCTCCGGCGTGGGCGAGGCGCTCACCCCGTCGTCGCGGACGTCGTCGATGACGAGGTTCATGCACGTGTCGACGGGGGTGGTCGCGGGATCTCGGCCGACCGGCCCACAGACGTCGGTCGGTATGTATGCCGGCAGAAACGGAAGCACATGCGGTCCGGTCACGCATGAACCGTACGTGATGGGTACCCAGCAGGGTGACAGCACGCGCAGGCGGGGACAAGACTGAAGACCGACCCTGATTGTTTTGCAGGACAAGCGTACTGTTAGAGTTGGAGCGCGGCCGACACAGCCCGTCGGCTGCGAGAACTAGCCGGGAGTTGATGTGAGCAAAGGTAATAACGCCGAATCGTCCTTGAACTCTTTTGATGCCCGCGACTCCCTGAAGGTCGGGGACAAGAGCTACGAGATCTACCGCCTCGATGCGGTGAAGGGCACCGAGAAGCTGCCCTACAGCTTGAAAGTTCTGGCCGAGAACCTGCTGCGCACCGAGGACGGCAAGAACATCACGAAAGACCACATCGAGGCGCTCGCCAAGTGGGATCCCGAAGCAGAGCCCAGTGTGGAGATCCAGTTCACCCCGGCCCGGGTGGTGATGCAGGACTTCACCGGTGTGCCGTGCATCGTCGACCTCGCCACAATGCGGGAGGCGATCGGGGACCTGGGCGGTGACCCCGACAAGGTCAATCCGCTTGCGCCGGCCGACCTGGTGATCGACCACTCGGTGATCGCCGACCTGTTCGGCCGCGAAGACGCGTTCGAACGCAACGTCGAGATCGAGTACGAGCGCAACGGTGAGCGCTACCAGTTCCTGCGCTGGGGACAGGGCGCGTTCGACGACTTCAAGGTGGTCCCGCCGGGCACCGGGATCGTGCACCAGGTCAACATCGAGTACCTGGCACGGGTGGTGTGGGAGCGGGACGGCGTGGCCTACCCCGACACCTGTGTGGGCACCGACAGCCACACCACGATGGTCAACGGCCTGGGCGTGCTGGGTTGGGGCGTCGGCGGCATCGAGGCCGAGGCCGCGATGCTGGGCCAGCCGGTGTCGATGCTCATCCCCCGGGTGGTCGGGTTCAAGCTGACGGGTGAGCGCCAACCCGGGGTGACCGCCACCGACGTGGTGCTCACCGTGACCGAGATGCTGCGCAAGCACGGTGTGGTCGGCAAGTTCGTCGAATTCTACGGCGACGGCGTGGCCGAGGTGCCGCTGGCCAACCGCGCCACATTGGGGAATATGAGTCCCGAATTCGGTTCCACCGCAGCTATTTTCCCGATCGACCAGGTCACGATCGACTATCTGCGGATGACCGGGCGCAGCGATGAGCAGCTCGCGCTGGTCGAGGCCTACGCCAAGGAACAGGGCATGTGGCACGACCCGAAGCGGGAGCCCAAGTTCTCCGAGTACATCGAGCTCGACCTTTCCGATGTGGTGCCCTCGATCGCGGGACCGAAGCGCCCACAGGACCGCATCGCGCTGAACGACGCGAAGGAGGCCTTCCGCAAGGCCATTCACAACTACGTCGAGGACGGCAACGCGCCCGCGCACACCAAACTCGACGAGGCCGTCGAGGAGACGTTCCCGGCCAGTGACCCGGCGTCGAGCCTGGCGTTCGCCGACGACGACGCCATAGTGCCGTCGGCGGCCGTGGGATCCAACGGCCGACCCACGAAGCCCGTGGAGGTCAAGTCCGACGAGCGCGGCGAGTTCATCCTCGACCACGGTGCCGTCGTGATCGCCGCCATCACCTCGTGCACCAACACCTCCAACCCGGAGGTCATGCTCGGCGCGGCGCTGCTCGCCAAGAATGCCGTGGAGAAGGGGCTGACCTCAAAGCCGTGGGTGAAGACGACGATGGCGCCCGGTTCGCAGGTCGTCACCGATTACTACGAGAAGGCCGACCTGTGGCCATATCTGGAGAAGCTCGGCTTCTACCTGGTGGGCTACGGCTGCACAACCTGCATCGGCAACAGCGGGCCACTGCCCGAGGAGATCTCCAAAGTGGTCAACGACGCCGACCTGTCGGTGGCCGCGGTGCTGTCGGGCAACCGTAATTTCGAAGGTCGCATCAATCCCGACGTGAAGATGAACTACCTGGCGTCGCCGCCGCTGGTCATCGCCTACGCGCTGGCGGGAACGATGGACTTCGATTTCGACAACGAGCCGCTGGGCAAGGACTCCGATGGTAACGAGGTCTTCCTCAAGGACATCTGGCCGTCGCAGAAGGACATCGACGACACCATCGCCTCGGCTATCAACACCGAGATGTTCACCAAGAACTATGCCGACGTGTTCAAGGGTGACGAACGCTGGCGCAACCTGCCCACTCCGAGCGGCAACACCTTCGAGTGGGCCGACGACTCGACCTACGTGCGCAAGCCGCCGTACTTCGACGGGATGCCGGCCGAGCCGGAGCCGGTGACAGACATCAAGGGCGCCAGAGTTCTGGCGCTGCTGGGTGATTCGGTCACCACCGACCACATCTCCCCCGCCGGCAGTATCAAGCCAGGCACCCCCGCCGCCCAGTACCTCGAGGAGAACGGCGTCGAGAAGAAGGACTACAACTCCTACGGCTCCCGGCGCGGCAACCACGAGGTGATGATCCGCGGCACGTTCGCCAACATCCGGCTGCGCAACGAGCTGCTCGACGACGTGTCCGGCGGCTACACGCGGGACTTCACCAACGGTGGCGAGCAGGCGTTCATCTACGACGCCGCGCAAAACTATGCGGCGCAAGATATTCCGCTGGTCGTCCTGGGCGGCAAGGAGTACGGTTCGGGCTCGTCGCGGGACTGGGCCGCCAAGGGCACCGCGCTGCTGGGCGTGCGCGCGGTGATCTGCGAGTCGTTCGAGCGGATCCACCGGTCGAACCTGATCGGCATGGGCGTGATTCCGCTGCAGTTCCCCGAGGGCGAGTCGGCGTCGTCGCTGAAGCTCGATGGCACCGAGACCTTCGACATCACCGGGATCGAGGACCTCAACGAGGGCAAGACACCCAAGACCGTGAAAGTGACCGCCACCAAAAACGACGGGGCGGGTGGCTCGGACAGCACAGTCGAGTTCGACGCGGTGGTGCGCATCGACACACCCGGGGAGGCGGACTACTACCGCAACGGCGGCATCCTGCAGTACGTGCTGCGCAACATGCTCAAAACGCAGTAGGTAGACGCGTTGCCCCGGGTCACCGACGACCACCTGGCGGCGCGTCGTCGGCAGATCCTCGACGGCGCCCGGCGGTGTTTCGCCGAGTACGGCTACGAGAAGGCGACCGTGCGGCGGCTCGAGCAGACGATCGGGCTGTCGCGCGGCGCCATCTTCCACCACTTCCGGGACAAGGACACGCTGTTCTTCGAGCTGGCCCGTGAGGACGCCCAGCGGATGGCAGACGTCGCCGCGAGGGAGGGCCTCGTCCAAGTGATGCGTGACATGCTCGCCGCGCCCGACCAGTTCGACTGGCTGGCCACGCGGCTGGAGATCGCGCGGAAGCTCCGCAACGACCCGGAGTTCCACCGTGGGTGGTCGGAGCGGTCCGCCGAACTCTCAACGGCCACGCATCAGCGGTTACGGATGCAGAAACAGGCGGGTCGACTGCGTGACGACGTCCCCAGTGCCGTGCTGCAGACCTATCTCGACCTCGTCCTCGATGGTCTGGTTGCGCGGTTGGCTTCGGGAGACGATCCCGAAAAGCTCAGTGCCGTACTGGACCTGGTCGAGGCATCCCTGCGGCAGCGGCCGGACTAGCTGGCGCGCCTACTGCGGTGGTTCGGGCCGCCGCGGCTGCGCATCCTGGTGCCCGACTCGCGCAGCATGCTGTGGATCGAACCGTACGATCGGCCGGTGGACGCCACCAGCGTGCGGATGCTCGCGCCACCCTCGTAAGCACTCCGCAACTCGTTGAGCAACTGGTCTCTCGACTTGTCCAGCTTCTTCATCAGCACCTCCCCGCTTGATGCTCCGACGCATACCCAGCGTATGAACCGGCTACACACGGCGGATCAAAATGGCGAAACGGTCTTGCGCCGGATCAAGCCAACTCGATGAGATCGCGGTATTCCTCGGACCAGAAATCCTCGGTGCCGTCGGGAAGCAGCACCACGCGCTGCGGTTCCAACGCCTCGGCTGCGCCCGGGTCATGGGTCACCAGCACGACCGCGCCGACGTAGCTGCGCAGTGCGTCGAGCACCTGCTCGCGCGACGCGGGATCGAGGTTGTTCGTCGGCTCGTCGAGCAGCAGCACGTTCGCGGTCGATGCGACCAGCCCGGCCAGCGCCAGTCGTGTCTTCTCGCCGCCGGACAGCGTGCCCGCCGGCTGCTCCAGCTGCGGTCCGCTGAACATGAACGCGCCCAACAGACCCCGAAGGTCCTGCTCGCCGGTGTCGGGCGCCGCGTGCCGGATGTTCTCCCACACTGTCGCGGTGTCGTCGAGGGTGTCGTGCTCCTGGGCGAAATAGCCGAGCTTGAGGCCGTGGCCGGGCTCCAACGCGCCGGCATCCGGAGTTTCGGCGCCGGCCAACAATCGCAACAGCGTGGTCTTGCCTGCGCCGTTGAGGCCGAGCACCACGACGCGTGAGCCACGGTCGATCGCCAGGTCGACACCGGTGAAGACCTCGAGCGACCCGTAGTTCTTCGTCAGGCCCTTGGCGACGAGCGGGGTCCGCCCGCAGGGCGCGGGGGTCGGAAACTTGATGCGGGCCACCTTGTCGGCGACGCGTTCCTCGTCGAGGGCGGCCATCATCCGATCGGCGCGTCGCAGCATGTTCTGCGCGGCAACGGCTTTGGTGGCCTTGGCGCCCATCTTGGCGGCCTGGGTGCGCAATGCGGAAGCCTTGCGCTCGGCATTGGCGCGTTCGCGGCGGCGCCGCTGTTCGTCGGTGGCGCGGGCGTCGAGGTACTTCTGCCAACCCATGTTGTAGACGTCGACCTCGCCGCGCACCGCGTCGAGGAACCACACCCGGTTCACCACATCGGCGAGCAGGTCGACGTTGTGGCTGATGACGATCAGGCCGCCGGTGTGCTGCTGCAGGAAGTCGCGCAGCCAGCCGATGGAGTCCGCATCGAGGTGGTTGGTGGGCTCGTCCAGGAGCAGCGTTGTCGAAGAACCGGCCCCGCTCTCGGAAGCGGCGAACAGGATCCGGGCGAGTTCTACCCGGCGGCGCTGACCGCCGGACAGTGTGCGCAGCGGTTGGGTCAGGACGCGTTCGGGCAGTCCGAGGCTCGCGCAGATCCGGCCTGCCTCGCTCTCTGCGGCATAGCCGCCCAGCGCCGCGAACCGCTCCTCGAGCTGGCCGTACCGGCGGACGGCCTTGTCCCGGGCGGCGTCGTCGGCCACCTCCGCCATCAGCACCTGCTGCTTCTCCAGGTCGGCCAGCAAGGTGTCGAGCCCGCGTGCCGACAGGACGCGGTCACGAGCGAGCACGTCGAGGTCGCCTTCTCTGGGATCCTGTGGCAGGTAACCGATTTCGCCGTTGCGGACGATATCCCCCGCGTAGGGCTCGCTTTCGCCGGCGAGAATGCGCAGCGTGGTGGTCTTGCCCGCGCCGTTTCGGCCGACGAGCCCGATCCGGTCGCCGGGCTGCACGCGAAGCGCGGTTCCGTCGGTGGACAGCAACGTGCGTGCCCCGGCGCGGACCTCGAGGTCCGTTGCGGTGATCACGCTGTGCTGTCCTTACTTGTCGTCGGTGAAGGCCGGGGGCCGCTTCTCGGCGCGCGCTGCCACCGCTTCTTCGAAGTTGGCGGTGAGCAACCGGACGAAGAGTTGTCCGAGGCCCTCGGCTTGCATATGCCCTTCCAGGCTACCGGCGTCCAGTCCACTCCAAAGTGTGCGCTTGGTCAACTCGATTCCCGGGCGGGAGAACGTCGCGATGCGTTCACCGAGCTGGTAGCAAACCTCGAGCAGGTCGTCGTCGGGCACCGCGCGCGACACCAGGCCGATGCGTTCGGCCTCGCCGGCGTCGACGTCGCGGCCGGTGAGCATCAACTCGAAGGCCCGCGAGGTGCCGATGGCCCGCGGCAGCAGATAGGACAACCCCAGTTCGCTGGCGGTCAGGCCGTTGTTGATGCCCGCGGCCCGGAAGTAGGCGCCGTCGGCGGCGACACGGATGTCGCAGGCCAGTGCCAGGCACAGGCCCCCGCCGATCGCGGCGCCGTTGACCGCGGCGATCACCGGCTGGTGCATCTTGCGCAGGGCCAGGATGACGTCGTCGAGCACTTCCATGGACCGCAGCGCGAACGTCGGCCGGGTCAGCCCGTCGATGTGCGGTACGGAGCCCGCCGACTTGTGGTCGGCGCCGGAGGAAAAACCGCGTCCCGCGCCGGTCAGCACCACCGCCCGCACGGAGTTGTCGTAGGTCAGCTCCTCGAGCACCTGCTTGAGCGGCACCATGACGTCGAAGGCCATGGAGTTCATCCGTTCGGGCCGGTTCAGGGTCACCAGCGCGACGCCGGGACGCGGCCGGTCGACCAGGACGAAGTTGCTCTGTTCGGTGTCTGCGCGCTCGTTCACGCAGTGCACGCTATCGCGTGCACCCCGTCAGTCCCGGCTGGTCACTCCGGCTGGCCGTTGTCCTGCGCTGCGATCGCGGCGTCGATGTCGAATCCCTTGACCTGCTGTACCAGCTCCTCGAGGGCCGCCGGCGGCAACGCGCCAGCCTGGTTGAACACCAGTTTGCCCTTCTTGAACGCCATCAACGTCGGGATGGACCGGATGTCGGCGGCCGCCGCCAGCGCCTGTTCGGCCTCGGTGTCGACCTTGGCGTACACCACGTCGGGGTGTTCCTCGGAGGACGCCGCGAACGTGGGGGCGAATGCTTTACACGGGCCACACCACGACGCCCAGAAGTCCACCAGCACGATCTCGTTGTCGTTGATGGTGTCGTTGAATTGTTCGGCGGTGATGTCTTGGGTTGCCACGTTTGAGTCCTAACGCTGGTGTTCAGCCGGGTGTTCCCCAGCCTACGGACGGCGAAACGGTGGCGGCCGGGGCTAGACCGTGAAGCCCAGCGCCCGCAGTTGTTCGCGACCGTCCTCGGTGATCTTGTCCGGCCCCCACGGCGGGTTCCACACCCAGTTGATCCTCAGCTCGTCGACCAGGCCCGCACCCACCAGCGCGGTGCGCGACTGATCCTCGATCACATCGGTCAGCGGACATGCGGCAGACGTCAGCGTCATGTCGATCAACGCGACGTTGCCCTGCTCCCCCTGCTCGACGTTGATTCCGTAAACCAGGCCCAAATCGACGACGTTGATGCCGAGTTCCGGGTCGACGACGTCGCGCATCGCCTCCTCGAGATCGAACAACATTTCCTCGTTAGGCACTGCGGTGTCGCTCATCTGGCGCCTCCTCTGTCCCGAATTCAGCGCCAGCTTGCGCCAGCGCGTCCTTGAAAGCCATCCAACCCAGCAGCGCGCACTTGACCCGCGCCGGGTACTTGGCGACACCGGCGAATGCGATGCCGTCTCCGATTACATCTTCGTCGCCCTCGACCGTCCCGCGCGAGGAAATCATCTCGCTGAACGCCGCGACCGTCTTCAAGGCGTCCCCGACGCTTTGTCCGATCACCTGATCGGTCAGGACCGACGTCGAGGCCTGGCTGATCGAACAGCCCTGGCCGTCATAGGAGATGTCGACCACCTGTTCGCCGTCGCCGGACAGCGTCACCCGCAGCGTCACCTCATCCCCGCACGTGGGGTTGACGTGTTGTACCTGCGCGTCGAACGGCTCGCGTAGCCCACGGTTGTGGGGGTGCTTGTAGTGATCGAGGATCACTTCCTGATAGATCTGCTCCAGCCGCACGTCAGTCCCTGCTGAAGAATTCCACGGCCCGGCGCACGCCCGCCACCAGCCGATCGACCTCTTCGACGGTGTTGTACACCGCAAACGATGCCCGCGCGGTGGCCGCGATGCCGAACCGGCGGTGCAGCGGCCATGCGCAGTGGTGGCCCACGCGTACCGCCACGCCCTCGTCGTCGAGCACCTGCCCCACATCGTGGGCGTGGACCCCGTCGACGACGAAGCTGACCGGCGACCCGCGGTTCTCCAGTGACCTCGGCCCGATGATTCGCACTCCGTCGAGCGCGGTCAGTCCTTCGAGCGCCGCCGCGACCAGTTCGGCCTCGTGCGCTTCGACGGCGGCCATCCCGACCTCGCGCAGATACCGCGCGGCGGCCGCCAGCCCGACCACTTGCGACGTCATCGGCGTGCCGGCCTCGAAGCGCTGCGGCGCCGGCGCGTACGTCGTCTCCTCCATCGTGACGGTCTCGATCATCGACCCGCCGGTGAGGAACGGCGGCAACGCGTTCAGCAGCGCGCCGCGGCCGTACAACACCCCGATCCCGGTCGGCCCCAACATCTTGTGCCCGGAGAAGGCCGCGAAGTCGACGTCGAGCGCATGGAAGTCGACGGGCTGGTGTGGCACCGACTGGCAGGCGTCGAGCACGGTCAGCGCGCCGACCGCCCTGGCACGCGAAACCAGTTCGTCGACCGGCGCCAGCGCACCGGTGACGTTCGAACGATGGCTGAACGCAACAACTTTGACGCGGTCGTCGAGTCGCAGCGAGTCGAGGTCGATGCGGCCGTCAGACGTGACCCCGTACCATTTCAGCGTCGCGCCGGTGCGGCGCGCCAACTCCTGCCACGGGACCAGATTGGCGTGGTGTTCGAGTTCGGTCGTGACGATCACATCGCCCGGACCGACGGCGCCCTCGAAGCGCGTGTCACCCAGCGCGTAGGACACCAGGTTGAGCGCCTCGGTCGCGTTCTTGGTGAACACCAACTCATCGGGGTCGGCGCCGACGAATGCCGCGATGTCCGCGCGGCCCTCCTCGTAGGCGTCGGTGGCCTCCTCCATCAACTGGTGCGCACCGCGATGCACGGCGCCGTACGAGGTGACCAGGAACTCGCGCTCGGCGTCGAGGACCTGCAGCGGCCGTTGCGACGTCGCCCCGGAATCCAGGTACGCCAACACGTTTCCGCCGCGCATCTGCTTCTTCAGGATCGGGAAGTCCGCGCGGACGGCGGCCAGATCCAGCGGGCGAACGGAGGCGGTCACCGGTTACGCCTCCGCGGTCGCCGTCTGGGTGAACCCGACGTAGCCGTTCTCTTCGAGTTCGTCCGCGAGTTCCGGACCGCCGGAGGTGACGATGCGCCCGTCGACGAACACGTGCACGAACTGCGGCCGGATGTAGCGCAGGATGCGGGTGTAGTGCGTGATCAGCAGCACGCCGCCGTTCTCGGTTTCGGCGTAGCGGTTGACGCCCTCGCTGACCACCCGCAGCGCGTCGACGTCAAGACCCGAGTCCGTCTCGTCCAGGATCGCGATCTTCGGTTTCAGCAGGGCCAGTTGCAGGATCTCGTGGCGCTTCTTCTCACCGCCCGAGAACCCTTCGTTGACACTGCGTTCGGAGAACGCCGCATCGATCCCGAGATCGCTCATCGCGGCCTTGACCTCTTTGACCCAGTGCCGCAATTTCGGCGCCTCACCGCGCACGGCGGTGGCAGCGGTGCGCAGGAAGTTCGACATCGACACCCCCGGCACCTCGACGGGGTACTGCATCGCGAGGAACAACCCCGCGCGGGCGCGCTCGTCGATGCTCATCTCCAGCACGTCCTGGCCGTCCAGCGTGATCGAACCGGACGTCACCGTGTACCTGGGGTGGCCGGCGATCGCATACGACAACGTGGATTTGCCGGAACCGTTCGGACCCATCACCGCGTGGGTCTCCCCCGACTTCACGGTCAGGTCGACACCCTTGAGGATCGGTATCTCGGTCTGCTCGGGCGTGATGACCGAGACGTGCAGGTCTTTGACTTCCAGTGTGGTCATGATTGGGCTGTTCTCGATTCCGTGATCGCTAGTTCTCGTTCGATTGCTTCGGTGAGGCGCTCGCGCACCGCGGGCACGGCGATTTTGGCGATGATCTCGTTGAAGAAACCGCGCACCACCAAGCGACGCGCCTGATTCTCGGGGATGCCGCGGGCCCGCAGATAGAACAACTGCTCGTCGTCGAAACGTCCGGTGGCACTGGCGTGCCCGGCGCCGACGATCTCACCCGTCTCGATCTCGAGGTTGGGCACCGAGTCGGCGCGTGCGCCGTCGGTGAGCAGCAGGTTGCGGTTCACCTCGAAGGTGTCGGTGCCGGTGGCCTCCGCGCGGATCAAAACATCGCCGATCCACACTGCGTGCGCATCGGGCCGCCCGGAGTCCGGATCCCCTTGCAGCGCACCCTTGTACAACACATCGGACTTGCAGTTCGGGTGGGCGTGATCGACCAGCAGCCGCGACTCGAAATGCTGACCGTCGTCAGCGAAGTAGGTGCCGAGCAACTTGGCGTCGCCCCCGGTTCCGGTGAAGCGGACGGTCGCCGTGGTCCGGACGACGTCGCCGCCGAGCGTGACGTTGACGTGACCGAGCACGGCATCCTTGCCCAGGCGTGCGTGATGCGCGCTGACGTGCACCATGTCGTCGGCCCAGTCGGCGATCCAGATCACCCCGAGGCCAGCCGAATCGCCGACGATGATCTCCACGTTGTCGGCGTAGGTTCCGCTGCCCCGCAGGTCCACGACGACGATCGCACGCGACAGTTCCTCGACGCGGATCTGCAGATGCCCGTAGGCCACCGCGCCCTCACCCGGGCCGCTGATGTCGATCTCGATCGGCTCGGCGACCTCGGTGTCGCGGGCCACGGTGACGACAGTCGCCGTGTCGAACGACGAAAAGGCCTGGGCCGCAACGCGGTCGGCGGGCACGCCGCCCTCGCCGAGGCGCTCGTCATCGCGGCGCACCGTCTCCACGGTGACGCCGGGTGACTCAGCGACCCGGATCTGCGCGCTACCCGTGGCGGACGCGGAGCCGTCGTGCAGCCCCCGGAGACGCTTGAGCGGGGTGAACCGCCAGATCTCGTCGCGGCCACCGGGCACCTCGAAGGCGTTTACGTCGAACGAGGTGAAGATCTCGCCCTTGTTGAGTGCGGATCCGGCCGGGGTCGGTTCGACCGCAGTGGTCAGCTCGGAAACCACTCAGCCCACCGCGCCTTCCATTTGCAGCTCGATCAGCCGGTTGAGCTCCAGCGCGTACTCCATCGGGAGTTCCTTGGCGATCGGTTCGACGAAGCCGCGCACCACCATCGCCATCGCCTCGTCCTCGGTGAGGCCGCGGCTCATCAGGTAGAACAACTGGTTCTCACTGACCTTCGACACGGTGGCCTCGTGGCCCATGGTCACGTCGTCCTCGCGGATGTCGACGTAGGGGTAGGTGTCGCTGCGGCTGACGGTATCGACAAGCAGCGCATCGCATTTCACGCTGGAGCGCGACCCGTGTGCGCCCTTGTTCACCTGGACAAGGCCACGGTAGGACGCGCGACCGCCACCGCGGGCCACCGACTTGGACACGATGTTGCTCGACGTGTTCGGCGCCAGGTGCAGCATCTTGGCGCCGGTGTCCTGGTGCTGTCCCTCGCCGGCGAACGCCACCGACAGCACCTCGCCGCGAGCGTGCTCACCGGTCATCCACACGGCCGGGTACTTCATCGTGACCTTGGAGCCGATGTTGCCGTCGACCCACTCCATCGTCGCTCCGGCCTCGGCGCGGGCCCGCTTGGTGACCAGGTTGTAGACGTTGTTCGACCAGTTCTGAATCGTCGTGTAGCGGCAGCGGCCGCCCGGCTTGACGATGATCTCGACGACCGCGGAGTGCAGCGAGTCGCTCTTGTAGATCGGCGCGGTGCAGCCCTCGACGTAGTGCACGTAGGCGCCCTCGTCGACGATGATCAGCGTGCGCTCGAACTGTCCCATGTTCTCGGTGTTGATCCGGAAGTAGGCCTGCAGCGGGATGTCGACGTGCACGCCCGGCGGGACATAGATGAACGAGCCGCCCGACCAGACCGCGGTGTTGAGCGCGGAGAACTTGTTGTCGCCGGCCGGGATCACCGTGCCGAAGTACTGCTTGAAGATGTCCGGGTGCTCACGCAGCGCGGTGTCGGTGTCGAGGAAGACGACGCCTTCGGCCTCGAGGTCCTCGCGGATCTGGTGGTAGACCACCTCCGACTCATACTGCGCCGCCACACCGGAGACCAGACGCTGCTTCTCCGCCTCCGGGATGCCCAGCTTGTCGTAGGTGTTGCGGATGTCCTCGGGCAGGTCGTCCCAGGTGGCGGCCTGCTTCTCGGTGGACCGCACGAAATACTTGATGTTGTCGAAGTCGATGCCCTCGAGGTTGGAACCCCAGTTCGGCATCGGCTTCTTGGTGAAGGTGCGCAGCGCCTTCAGCCGGGTCTCGAGCATCCACTCGGGCTCGTTCTTCTTCGTCGAGATGTCACGAACCACCGCCTCGGACAGACCGCGCTGCGCGCTGGCGCCCGCGACGTCGGAGTCCACCCAGCCGTAGCCGTACCGGCTCAGCGAGGCGATGGCCTCATCCTGGCTGAGCGGTTCGCCTACCTTGTGGACCTCGGGTGTCGTCGTCATCTCGACGCTCCTTGCTTGCTAGTTGGGGCTGTGGCGCTGATCTTGTCGTTCTTGTCGATCTTGTCGACCAGCGGTACGTGGGTGGTGCAGGCGCAGTCGCCGTTGACGATCGTGGCGAGCCTCTGCACGTGGGTTCCCAGGATCTCGGCGAACGCGTCCCGCTCCGTCTCGCACAGTTCGGGGAACTCCTCCGCGACGTGGGACACCGGACAGTGATGCTGACACAGCTGGATTCCGTGGATCGGTCCAGGCGCCGGCGTAACAGATGTCACAGTCGTCGCGTAGCCGGCCTCGGTCAGCGCGGCCGCCACTCGATCGGCCCTTGATTCAACGTCATCAGGGCCCTCGGTTACTCCCGCGAGAATCCCGTCGATACGTCGACGCGCGAACGCCCGCACGGCGTCATCGCCGCCGATCTCGCGCAACTGCCGGATCGCCGCCGCGGCGAGGTCGTCGTAGGCGTGGCTCAGTTTGGCGCGACCCGCCGCGGTGAGGCGGTACCGCTTAGCGGGCCTACCGCGCCCGGTGTGCTGCCAGGCGGCTGCGGCGCTGGCCTGCGCGTCGCCGGCATCCATCAGCGCGTCGAGGTGGCGACGCACCCCGGCGGCGGAGATTCCGAGCTGCTCGCCGATCTCGCCGGCGGTGATCGGTCCGGATTCCAGCAGGAGTTGCACGATCGCACCACGGGTGTGGCGATCGGCTCCTGCGGCGGTGCTGGATGTCGCCGCTGTGGCGGCTCCAGCCTCCGGACTGAATTTCACAACACTATTGTGACGGAATTCCGAAAGCCGTGTAAAGCAAGGGCACCCTTAGCCCGGCGGAGGCCATGCACCTCGGCGGTTACTCTGCTGAGGTGGCAGCCCGCCTCCCCTCGTTCAGCTCGTCGATCGCCCGTTGGCACGCCGACGAACCCCCGGTGGGCTCACCCCTCAACGACGCCGAGGTCATCGCGCTGCGCCGGACACGGCTGTTCGGCGCGGCCGGCACGGTGCTGATGGCGATCGGCGCGCTCGGCGTCGGGGCCAGGCCGGTGGTGCAGGACCCGACGTTCGGCGTGCGACTGCTCAACCTGCCGTCCCGCATCCAGACGGTGTCGCTGACCATGACCACCACCGGCGCGGTGATGATGGCGCTGGCCTGGCTGATGCTCGGCCGATTCGCGCTGGGAGACCGGCGCATGTCGCGCAGTCAACTGGACCGTCTGCTGTGGCTGTGGGTGCTGCCGTTGCTGATCGCCCCACCCATGTACAGCCGCGACGTCTACTCCTACCTGGCGCAGAGTCAGATCGGTATCAGCGGCCTGGACCCGTACCGGGTGGGTCCGGCGACCGGTCTGGGCCTGGACCACGTGTTCACGCTGTCCGTACCGAACATGTGGCGCGAGACACCGGCCCCGTACGGCCCGCTGTTCCTGTGGATCGGTCAGGGCATTTCGGCATTGACCGGCGAGAACATCGTGGCCGCGGTGCTGTGCCACCGGCTGGTCGTACTGTTCGGCGTGGGCCTGATCGTCTGGGCGACGCCTCGGCTGGCCCACCGCTGCGGCGTCGCCGAGGTGAGCGCGCTGTGGCTCGGCGCCGCGAACCCGCTGTTGATCATGCATCTGGTGGCGGGCATCCACAACGAGGCGTTGATGTTGGGCCTGATGCTCGCCGGCACGGAGTTCGCCCTGCGCGGTGTCAGCAGTATCGGCGCCGCCACACCCCTGGTGCCCAGGCCGCTGAGCTGGCCGCAAGACCGCGCGCAGTGGGTGCGGTGGCGGCCGCTGGCGATGCTGCTTTTGGGCGTCGTGCTGATCACGCTGTCGTCGCAGGTGAAACTGCCGTCATTGCTGGCGCTGGGCTTCGTGGCGATGGCACTGGCCTGCCGGTGGGGCGGCACGGTCAAGGCTTTCTTCCTGGCCGGCGGTTCGTTGACCGCCGTGTCGGTCGCGGTGATGGCTCTCATCGGATGGGCCAGCGGCCTCGGATTCGGCTGGCTCTTCACTCTGGGCACCGCGAACGTCGTGCGCAGTTGGATGTCGCTGCCCACCTTGCTGGCCCTGGGCACCGGCCAGGTCGGCATCCTGCTGGGCCTGGGCGACCACACCACCGCAGTGCTGGGCCTGGCCCGTGCGATCGGCGTGTTCATCATCGCGATCCTGGTGACCTGGCTGCTGCTGGCGGTGCTGCGGGGCCGGCTGCATCCGGTGGGCGGGCTCGGCGTCGCACTCGGCGTGACCGTGCTGCTGTTCCCGGTGGTCCAGCCCTGGTACGTGCTGTGGGCCGTGCTGCCGCTCGCGGCGTGGGCCACCCGCCCGGCGTTCCGCAGCACGACGATTGTGGTGACGCTGGCGGTCGGCATCTTCGGCCCCACCGCCAACGGCGACCGGTTCGCGCTGTTTCAGATTCTGCTCGCCGTGGCGGCCAGCACGGTGATCATGGCCGCGTTGATCTTGCTCACGTATAACCGGCTGCCCTGGCGGAGCGTGACGATGCGGCCGCCCGAGCAGCCGTCGCCACCGGAACCACAGCCGGTGAGACCCGACGCCTACGCTGAATCCCCGTGACCCACCCAGGACCGGGGACCTCCCCCGCCCCCGTGCGCCTGAGCGGGGTCAGCAAGCGCTACGGGTCGACGATCGCGGTGTCAGACCTCGATCTGGAGGTTCAGACCGCCGAGGTGTTCGCCCTGCTCGGGCCCAACGGTGCAGGCAAGACCACCACCGTGGAGATGTGCGAAGGGTTCATCAAGCCCGACTCCGGCACCATCGAGATCCTCGGCCTCGACCCGTTCGGCGACAACGCCCGGGTGCGCGAGCGCATCGGCGTGATGTTGCAGGGCGGCGGCGCTTACCCGGCCGCCCGCGCGGGCGAAATGCTCGACCTCGTCGCTTCCTACGCGGCCAACCCGCTCGACCCCGCGTGGCTGATGGACACTCTCGGCCTGACCGAGGCAGCGCGAACCACCTACCGGCGGCTCTCCGGCGGCCAACAACAGCGGCTCGCGCTGGCCTGCGCCGTGGTCGGCCGTCCCGAGCTGGTCTTCCTCGACGAACCGACCGCCGGCATGGACGCCCATGCCCGAATCGTGGTGTGGGAGTTGATCGATGGGCTGCGCCGCGACGGCGTCACGGTGGTGCTGACGACCCATCAACTGACCGAGGCCGAGGAGCTCGCGGACCGGATCATGATCATCGACCACGGTGTCGCGGTGGCCACCGGGACGCCCGAGGAGTTGATGCGCAGCGGCGCCGAGAACCAGTTGCGATTCCGCGCACCGCGCATGCTCGATCTGTCGCTGCTCGTCACGGCATTGCCCGAAAGTTACCGGGCGAGCGAGACGGCGCCGGGCGAGTACCTGGTGGAGGGCGCGATCAACCCGCAGGTGCTGGCCACGGTGACGGCGTGGTGCGCGCGGCTCGACGTGCTGGCCACCGATATGCGTGTCGAACAGCGGAGCCTCGAGGACGTCTTCCTCGACCTGACCGGACGGGAGCTGCGCCCGTGAATCGTTTTGCACCCGGCACGTTCTCGCCCGACCCCCGGCCGGCCACCGTGCAGAAGATGCTGGCCGCGCAGTTCAGCCTCGAACTGCGGCTGTTGCTGCGCAACGGCGAACAGCTGTTGCTGACGATGTTCATTCCGATCACGCTGTTGATCGGGTTGACGCTGTTGCCGCTCGGTTCGTTCGGACCGAACCGGGCCGCGACGTTCGTGCCGGCGATCATGGCGCTGGCGGTGATCTCCACGGCGTTCACCGGCCAGGCGATCGCCGTGGCGTTCGACCGCCGCTACGGAGCGCTCAAGCGGCTGGGCGCCACGGCACTTCCGGTGTGGGGCATCATCGCCGGTAAGTCACTGGCCGTGGTCGCGGTGGTGTTCCTGCAGGCGATCGTGTTGGGCACCATCGGTTTTGCGCTCGGGTGGCGACCGCACCTGGCCGGGTTGACGCTCGGCGCAGCGATCATCGCGCTGGGCACCGCGGGTTTCGCCGCACTTGGCCTGCTGCTGGGCGGCACGCTTCGCGCCGAGATCGTGCTGGCCCTGGCGAACCTGCTGTGGTTCGTCTTCGCCGGGCTCGGCGCGCTGACGCTCGAGGGCGGCATGGTGCCCTCCGCCGCGCAATGGGTCGCCCGGTTGACTCCCTCTGGCGCGCTGACCGAGGCGCTGTCGCGGGCGATGACGCTGTCGGTCGACTGGTTCGGCCTGCTGGTGCTCGCGGTGTGGGGTGCCGTCGCCGCGCTGTGTGCGCTGCGCTGGTTCCGCTTCACCTGAGACCACCGTCGCACCCACTACTACGGCTTGTAGTTGCGCTGCTCTACCATCGAACCCGTGCGACGCGCCTTTATGCGGCTGGTCGATCTGCTGCCACTGCCCAGCCTGCGGACCCAGCGCGTCATCGCGTTCCTCGTCATCCTGACCCAAGGCGGTATCGCCGTGACCGGCGCAATCGTCCGCGTCACCGCATCCGGCCTGGGCTGCCCCACCTGGCCGCAGTGCTTCCCCGGCAGCTTCACCCCGATGCCGCACCCCGAGGTCGCGGTCATCCACCAGGCCGTCGAGTTCGGCAACCGCATGGTCACGTTCCTGGTGGTGCTCACCGCCGCGGCCGCGGTCTTGGCGGTGACACGCGCGCGCCGCCGCCGCGAGGTGCTGATCTATGCATGGCTGATGCCGGCGTCGACGGTCGTGCAGGCGGTGATCGGCGGGATCACGGTGTTGACGGGTCTGCTGTGGTGGACGGTCGCCATCCACCTGCTGGCGTCGATGACGATGGTCTGGTTGGCGGTGCTGCTGTTCGTCAAGATCGGCGAGCCCGACGATGGCGTGCTCACCCGTCGGGCGCCAAAGCCTTTACGGCAGTTGGCTTTCCTTAGCGGCGTGGCGCTGGCGGCAGTCCTGGTGACCGGTACGTTGGTGACCGGGGCCGGTCCGCACGCGGGTGACAAGAGCCTCGACCGCACCATCCCACGCCTCGAGGTTCCCATCACGACGCTGGTGCACATGCACTCGTCGCTGCTGGTGGCCTACCTGTCGCTGGTGATCGGCCTGGGCTTCGGCTTGCTGGCGGTCCGTGCGGTCCGGCCGGCCATGGTGCGACTGGGCGTGCTGCTCGCGTTGGTGGTGGCGCAAGGGCTCGTCGGGGTCGTGCAGTTCTACACCGGCGTGCCCGCCGCCCTGGTGGCCGTCCACGTGGCCGGCGCCGCGGCCTGCACGGCGGCCACCGCGGCGCTATGGGCGTCGATGCGAGAGCGGGCCGAGCCCGAACCTCTCCAGCGCTGACTCGACGCCCAAGACGAACTCCCGCTGCTGCCGCTCCCGGGTCGGTGGGTCTAGTTGCATCCAGCCCAGCGACGGCTCGACCAGTTCCACCTCCAGCACCCGCGGGTCGGAGCGGTCGCCGACGACGTCCACCCGTGCGTAGAGCAACTCCTCGGGCGCCAGGTCGAGGTGCGCGGCCACCGCCCCGAGCGCCGCATATCCGACGTCCCAGACCTCGAAGTCGGGTTCGGCCGCGGTGAGCGTCTCGCGCGCGTACGTGCCCGACTCGTCAAACACCGGCACCTGGCCGGCCCGCCGCAGTATCGGGCCCTTGGTGAACGCGTGCGATTGCGAACCGCCGAGAAACACCAGCGCGGTCTCCCCGTTTTCGATGCGCGCATCGTAGGGCTGGATCAGCACAGGCCGCCCCGCGGCCAGCAGCCGGGCGGCGTGCCGTCGAGCGTCGTCGCGGTCCGAAAAGCGCATCGTGTCCACCGATCCCACTCCGACAGCGGGTTTGACCACGACCTCGGCACTGTTCGGCAGCCACACTGTGTCGCCCGGACCAAAGAATCGGCTCGGCACGATCGGCACCCCCGCGGCGGCAAGGTCGAGGAGATAGCGCTTGTCGGTGTTCCACGGCACCACCCTCGCGAGGTTGAGCAGGTTGCGGACCCGCCCCGCCCAGCCGAGGAACTCGTCGAGTCGATCGATGTAGTCCCACGTCGCCCGCAGGATCACCAGGTCGGCCTCCAGCGTCGCCGGGTCGTCCCAGGACAGCCAGCGGGCGTGCAGCCCGTGCTTGCCCAGCGCGGCCACCAGGCCGGCGTCGTCGCCGTCTCCCTCCGGCAGTGCAGGGCATCCGGCCAGCACGATGCGCGGATGGAACAGGTCGGGCCGCGCGAGCTTCACAACTGCAAGGATATTGGGAGGATGTGAGCATGTACGCCATCGAAGTCGCCGAGACCGGCGGACCCGAAGTCCTCACCTACGTCGAGAAGCCGCAACCCGCGCCGGGTCCCGGCGAAGTGTTGATCAAGGCGGAGGCAATCGGAGTCAACTTCCTCGACACCTACTTCCGGTCCGGGCAGTATCCAAGGGAGACGCCGTTCATCGTCGGCAACGAGGTGTGCGGCACCGTCGAAGCGGTCGGCGATGGCGTCGCCGCGCTGAAGGTCGGCGACCGCGTCGTCACCGCGCAGGCCAACGGCGCCTATGCCGAATACAGCGTTGCCCCAGCAGATTTCGTTGCTTACGTGCCGGACGGCGTGAGTCCCGAGGCGGCCGCCGCCGCACTGCTCAAGGGCATGACAGCGCACTACTTGATCAAGTCGCTGTACCCCGTGCAGCAGGGCGACTCGGTGCTGGTGCACGCGGGAGCGGGCGGCGTGGGCCTCATCCTCACGCAGTGGGCGACCAGCATGGCGGTGCGCGTCATCGCCACGGTCTCGACGCCGGAGAAGGCCGAGTTGTCGCGTCAGGCCGGCGCCGTGGAAGTGCTCGACTATCCGGACGACCCGGCGGAGTTCGGCGCCACGATCAAGGAGATGACCGACGGCGGTGTCGCAGCCGTGTACGACGGCGTGGGGGCGGCCACGTTCGAAGCCAGTCTCGCCAGCCTGGCGGTGCGGGGCACGCTGGCACTGTTCGGCGCCTCCAGCGGACCGGTCCCCCCGTTCGATCCGCAACGCCTCAACGCGGCGGGCTCGCTGTTCTTGACCCGGCCCACGCTGGTGCACTACACCCGAACCGCCGACGAATTCGCCTGGCGGGCAGGCGAACTGCTCGACGCGATCGCCGCGGGCACGCTCACTATCACGGTCAGCGAGCGCTACCGCCTTGAAGACGCAGAGCAGGCGCACCGCGATCTGCAGGGCCGCAAGACGGTCGGATCTGTGGTGTTGCTGCCGTAGCGGTCAGAACAGCGTCGGAAGCGCCAGAGCCGAGTCGATCGCCAGTGCGCAGAAGACCACGGCGAGGTAGTTGTTGGACTGAAGGAACAGCCGCAACGGTTTGACGGGTTCGCCGCGACGCACGCCGTTGTAGAGCTGGTGTGCCATCACCAGGAACCACGCCCCGGCCAGCAGCGCGACCACGGCGTACAACCAGCCGGTCGCGGGCGTCAGCGCGAGGGTCGCGGCCACCGTCAGCCATGTGTAGATCACGATCTGCTTGGTGACCTGTCGCTCGGTGGCCACCGCGGGCAGCATCGGAACGCCGGCCGCGCGGTAGTCCTCCTTGTAGCGCATGGCCAGCGCCCAGGTGTGCGGGGGCGTCCAGAAGAAGATGATCGCGAACATCGCCAACGCCGGCCAGGCGATCGTCCCGGTGACCGCCGACCAGCCGATCATCACCGGCATGCAACCCGCGGCGCCGCCCCACACCACGTTCTGGGAGGTGCGGCGCTTGAGCAACAGTGTGTAGACGAGGACGTAGAACGCGATCGTCGCGCCCGCGAGGTGGGCCGACAGCATGTTCGTCGTCCACCACAGCCAGAAGAAGGACGCGACGGACAGCGCGAGCCCGAACACCAGCGCGTGGCTGCGCGGAACCGTGGCGCGGGCCAGCGGTCTACGCTCGGTGCGCTTCATGACCTTGTCGATGTCGGCGTCGGCCACGCAGTTCAGCGCGTTGGCGCCCGCCGCCGCCAGCAGCCCGCCGACCAGCGTGTTCAGGATCAGCAGCGGGTCGACGTTGCCGCGGTGGGCCAACAGCATCGCCGGGATCGTGGTGACCAGGAGCAGTTCGATGACCCGCGGTTTCGTCAACGAGACGTAGCCCAGGAGTTTCTCGCGGATTCGCGTCCGGAACCGCTGCGGCGGCGACATCCGATCAGGCGCCCCGTCGGCGAGGTGGCCTTCGCGAACGCTCACGCAGTTACTCCTGTCGAAATGGTCGAAGCGCGGGGCTTCTACTACAGACGATGGTAGACCGCACCGCAACGGCGGCCTAATCGTCCCCCAGCAGCCTGCATCGGATGACCATCCCGCACTAGGGTGTTTAAGCGAGCAGCTGAAAAGAGCTCAACGCCGACCAGGAGTGCGCCTGTGACCACGCTCGAAGAAATCTCCGCGCTGACCCGTCCGAACCACCCCGACGACTGGACCGATGTGGACACGTTGGCGGTCGACACCGTCCGGGTGCTGGCGGCGGATGCGGTACAGAAGGTGGGCAACGGCCACCCGGGCACCGCGATGAGCCTGGCGCCGCTGGCCTACACGCTCTTCCAGCGTCAGATGCGCCACGACCCCAGCGACGTGCACTGGCTCGGCAGGGACCGCTTCGTGCTGTCCGCCGGGCACTCCAGCCTGACGCTCTACATCCAGCTGTACCTCGGGGGCTTCGGTCTCGAGCTCTCCGACATCGAGTCCCTGCGGACCTGGAAGTCGAAGACTCCGGGACATCCGGAGTTCCGCCACACCAAGGGCGTGGAGATCACCACCGGACCGCTGGGCCAGGGTCTGGCCTCGGCGGTGGGGATGGCAATGGCCTCGCGCTACGAGCGCGGCTTGTTCGACCCCGACATCCCGTGGGGAGAGAGCCCGTTCGACCACTACATCTATGTGATCGCCTCCGACGGCGACATCGAAGAGGGCATCACCAGTGAGGCGTCCTCGCTGGCCGGCACCCAGCAGCTGGGCAACCTGATCGTCTTCTACGACCAGAACCAGATTTCGATCGAACACGACACCAACATCGCGCTGTCCGAGGACGTCGCGGCTCGCTACCGAGCCTACGGCTGGCACGTGCAGGAGGTCGAGGGCGGCGAGAACGTGGTCGGCATAGAGGAAGCCATCGAGGCCGCGCGCAAAGTCACCGACAAGCCGTCGTTCATCGCGCTGCGGACGATCATCGGCTATCCGGCGCCCAACAAGATGAACACCGGCAGCGCGCACGGGTCGGCGCTCGGCGACGACGAGGTCGCCGCGACCAAGAAGATCCTCGGCTTCGACCCGGACAAGACGTTCGAGGTGCGGCCGGAGGTCATCGAGCACACCCGCAAGCTGGTGGAGCGCGGGAAGGAAGCACATGCCAAGTGGGAAACCGGTTTCGACGCCTGGGCGGAGCGCGAGCCCGATCGCAAGGCGCTGCTGGACCGGCTGCTGGCACAGGAGCTGCCCGACGGTTGGGACTCCGACCTGACCCACTGGGAGCCAGGCTCCAAGCCGTTGGCCACCCGAGCCGCATTCGGTCAGGTGCTCAACGACGTCGCGCCGAAGCTGCCCGAGCTGTGGGGCGGTTCGGCGGACCTCGCCGGCAGCAACAACACGACGATCAAGGGCGTCAAATCGTTTGGCCCGCCGTCGATTTCAACTGACGACTTCGCGGCGGACTGGTACGGACGGGTGCTGCATTTCGGCGTTCGAGAGCATGCGATGGGCGCGATCCTGTCCGGTATCGTGCTGCACGGCCCCACCCGTGCGTTCGGCGGCACCTTCCTGCAGTTCTCCGACTACATGCGCGCGGCGGTGCGGCTGGCGTCGCTGATGGACATCGACACCATCTACATCTGGACGCACGATTCGATCGGCCTCGGCGAAGACGGACCGACTCACCAGCCGATCGAACACCTCGCGGCACTGCGGGCGATTCCGAACCTGTCGGTGGTCCGGCCCGGTGACCCCAATGAAACCGCCTACGCGTGGCGCAGCATCCTGGCCCGCGGCAACGGCAGCGGTCCCGTCGGTTTCATCCTCACGCGCCAGGGCGTTCCCGTGCTGGAGGGCACGGACGCCGACGGTGTGGCCCGCGGGGGTTATGTGCTCGGCGGCGGCAACCCGGCCGACGACGCCGACGTGATCATCATTGCGACCGGTTCGGAACTGCAGCTGGCGGTGGAAGCCCGCAAGCTGTTGGCGGAGAAGGACATCTCCGCCTACGTGGTGTCGATGCCATGCGTGGAGTGGTTCGAATCGCAACCGCAGGAGTACCGCGATTCGGTGCTGCCGCCGACCGTTTCGGCGCGTGTCGCGGTCGAGGCGGCCGTCGCACAGAGTTGGTACAAGCTCGTCGGCGACACCGGGGAGATCGTCTCCATCGAGCACTACGGCGAGTCCGCCGACGCCAAGACGTTGTTCCGCGAGTTCGGCTTCACCCCCGAGGCCGTGGTAGCAGCCGCGGAGCGCTCCATAGACAACTAGCAATCGAAAGGCACAGCAATGGCTCAGAATCCGAATCTCGCAGCCTTGTCCAACGCCGGCGTGTCGGTGTGGCTCGACGACCTGTCGCGCGACCGACTGCAAACGGGAAACCTGCAGGAGCTCATCGACACCCGCAGTGTGGTAGGGGTGACGACGAACCCGTCGATCTTCCAGGCCGCGCTGTCGAAGGGCACGGCGTACGACGCGCAGGTCAAGGAACTGGCCGAGCGCGGCGCCGACGTGGACGCCACGGTGCGCACGGTCACCACCGACGACGTGCGCAACGCCTGTGACGTGCTGGCCAAGCAGTACGAACTGTCTGAGGGCGTCGACGGCCGGGTGTCGATCGAGGTCGACCCGCGGGTCGCGCACGACACGGACAAGACGATCCTGCAGGCGATCGAGCTGTGGAAGATCGTCGATCGGCCCAACCTGCTGATCAAGATTCCCGCCACGATGGCGGGTCTGCCCGCGATCACGGCGGTGATCGCAGAAGGCATTTCGGTCAACGTGACGCTCATCTTCTCCGTCGAGCGCCACCGGCTGGTGATGGACGCGTATCTGGCGGGTTTGGAGAAGGCCAAGGAGGCCGGGCACGACCTGTCCAAGATCCATTCCGTCGCTTCGTTCTTCGTGTCCCGGGTGGACACCGAGATCGACAAGCGGCTCGACAAGATCGGGTCTGAAGACGCGCTGGGATTGCGCGGCAAGGCCGGGGTGGCCAACGCGCGGCTCGCTTACGCGGCCTACGAAGAGGTTTTCGTCGGCGGCTCGCGCTACGAGGCGTTGAAGGCCGACGGCGCCCGTGTCCAGCGTCCGCTGTGGGCATCGACCGGCGTGAAGAACCCGGACTACTCCGACACGCTGTATGTCACCGAGCTGGTCGCCCCGAACACGGTGAACACCATGCCGGAGAAGACGATCGACGCGGTCGCCGACCACGGCGTGGTCACCGGCGACACCGTGACCGGTACGGCCGACGAATCACAGGCGCTGTTCGACGAGCTTTCGTCGGTCGGAATCGACCTGCCCGACGTGTTCCGGCTGCTCGAAGACGAAGGCGTGGAGAAATTCGAGAAGTCGTGGCTCGAGTTGCTCGAGGCGACGCAGGATCAGCTCGACGCCAGCAAGAAATGACCGGCTGGGTCAATCCGCTGCGCGACAAGCGCGACAAGCGGATGCCGCGCATCGCAGGGCCGTGCGGCATCGTGATCTTCGGTGTCACCGGCGATCTGTCGCGCAAGAAGCTGATGCCCGCGATCTACGACCTCGCGAACCGCGGCCTGCTGCCGGCTTCGTTCTCGCTCGTCGGATTCGCCCGACGGGACTGGGCGGACGAGGACTTCGGTCAGGTCGTCTACGAGGCGGTCAAGAAGCACGCCCGCACGCCGTTCCGCCAGGAGGTGTGGGACCGGCTCGCCGAGGGTTTCCGGTTCGTTCAGGGCACCTTCGACGACGACGCGGCGTTCGCCCGACTCGCCGAGACGCTCGAGAAACTCGATGCCGAGCGCGGGACGGGCGGCAACCACGCGTTCTACCTGTCCATTCCGCCCAAGGCGTTCCAACAAGTCTGCGAGCAGCTGCAGAAGTCCGGGCTGGCCCGGCCGCAGGAGGGCCGCTGGAGCCGGGTGGTGATCGAGAAGCCGTTCGGCCACGACCTGCAGAGCGCCCGCGAACTCAACGCGGTGGTCAACAGCGTGTTCCCCGAGGAGTCGGTGTTCCGCATTGACCACTACCTCGGCAAGGAGACCGTCCAGAACATCCTCGCGCTGCGTTTCGCCAACGAGTTCTACGAGCCCATCTGGAACAACAACTACGTCGACAGCGTGCAGATCACGATGGCCGAGGACATCGGGCTCGGCGGTCGCGCAGGGTATTACGACGGGGTCGGGGCGGCGCGCGACGTCATCCAGAACCATCTGCTGCAACTGCTGGCTCTAACCGCGATGGAGGAGCCGGCCAGCTTCGGGCCGCACGAACTGCAGGCCGAGAAGATCAAGGTACTTTCCGCCACGCAAGCCGTTCAGCCTTTCGATCAGACGACGGCGCGAGGACAGTACGCGGCGGGTTGGCAGGGCAGTGAGAAAGTGGTCGGCCTGCTCGAGGAGGAAGGCTTCTCGAAGGATTCGACGACCGAGACGTACGCGGCCATCATGCTGGACGTCGACACCAGGCGGTGGGCCGGTGTGCCGTTCTTCTTGCGCACCGGAAAGCGGTTGGGCCGCAGGGTGACCGAGATCGCGCTGATCTTCAAGCGGGCGCCGCATCTGCCGTTCGACAAGACCATGACCGAGGAGCTGGGCCAGAACGCGTTGGTGATCCGGGTACAGCCCGACGAGGGGATCACCACCCGGTTCGGCTCGAAGGTGCCGGGCACCGCCATGGAGGTCCGAGACGTCAACATGGACTTCTCTTACGGTTCGGCGTTCGCGGAGGACTCCCCCGAGGCCTACGAAAGACTCATCCTCGACGTGCTGTTCGGCGAGCCATCGCTGTTCCCCGTGAACAGGGAGGTCGAATTGTCCTGGGAAATCCTCGATCCGGTCCTGGACTACTGGGCGACACACGGCAAACCCGAGGCGTACGAGGCAGGCACCTGGGGGCCGGCGTCGGCCGACGAGATGTTGCATCGGGTCGGCCGGGAATGGAGGCGGCCGTGATTGTCGATCTGCCGGATACCACGACCAACGACATCAACAAGAAGATCACCGGCCTGCGCGAAGAGGGCGGTGCGATCACGTTGAGCCGCGTCCTCACCTTGGTGATCTCACTGGATTCCGATGATCTGCTGGAAGATTCGATCGAGGCGGCCAACTTCGCCAGCCGTGAGCATCCCTGCCGCGTGATCGTCGTCGTGCCAGGCGACCGGGGCGACGCGGAATCCCGGCTCGATGCACAGCTGCGCGTCGGCGGTGACGCCGGCGCGGGTGAAGTCGTCGCGCTGCGTTTGCACGGCGAGCTCGCCGACCATCCTTCCAGCGTGGTGCTGCCGTTCCTGCTTCCCGACACCCCGGTCGTGGCCTGGTGGCCGGCGGGCGGGCCGGATGTTCCGGCGAAGGATCCGTTGGGGCGGTTGGCGATTCGACGGATCACCAACGCGACGCAGTGCGGAGATCCGATGGCCGCGATCAAGGGTCGGCTGGAGGGCTACACCGCGGGCGACACCGACCTGGCCTGGGCGCGCATCACGTACTGGCGCGCGCTGCTGGCGGCCGCGGTCGATCAGGAACCCCACGAGCCGATCACGTCGGCGCTGGTGTCAGGCTTGCGAGAAGAACCGTCCCTCGATGTCCTGGCGGGCTGGCTGGCCGCCAGAATCGACGGTCCGGTGCAGCGAGAGGTCGGCGAGCTGAAAGTGGAACTGGTGCGCGGCGGCGAGACGATCACGCTGAGGCGGCCTCAGAAGGGTGTCACCGCGACGCTGAGCCGCACCAGCCGACCGGAAGCGCGAATTCCGTTGGCCCGCCGCGAGACCAAGGAATGCCTCGCCGAGGACCTGCGCAGACTCGATGCCGACGAGATCTATCACGAAGCCCTGCAGGGCATCGAGAAGGTGCAGTACGCATGAGCCCGACCATCGAGCGGTATCCGGACGCGGCAGCACTGGTGGCCGCCGCAGGCGATCGGCTTGTCGCCGCTATCGTCGACGCGATCGACAAGCGGGGCATGGCGCACATCGTTTTGACCGGTGGTGGCACCGGCATAAACCTGTTGAAACGCGTCGCCGAGCACAGCGACGGCATCGACTGGGCGAAGGTCCATCTCTACTGGGGCGATGACCGCTTCGTGCCCGAGGACGACGACGAGCGCAACTACAAGCAGACCCGCGAGGCGCTGCTGGACCGGGTGGACATCCCGAACGACAACGTGCACCCGATGGCCGCCAGCGGCGCGCAGTTCGGCGATGACCTAGACGCCGCCGCCGCCGACTACGCGCGCGTGCTGGCCGCCAACGCCGACGACGGCGAGCCGACGCCCGACTTCGACGTGCACCTGCTGGGCATGGGCGGTGAGGGACACGTCAATTCGCTGTTCCCCCATACCTCTGCGGTCCGCGAGACGGAGCGGCTCGTCGTCGGCGTCGTCGACTCGCCCAAGCCGCCACCGCGTCGAATCACGTTGACGTTGCCTGCGGTTCGACGGTCACGGGAGGTGTGGCTGGTTGTCTCCGGCGAGGGAAAGGCCGACGCCGTCGCAGCTGCGGTCGGCGGTGCGGACGCCGACGACGTGCCGGCGGCGGGTGCGGCGGGCCGTGAAGCGACCGTCTGGCTGCTCGACGAGGCGGCCGCAAGCAAGCTCTGATTCCCATCCGTCGAATCTCAAACTGCTGTGCGTGTTTCACCATCTGCTGAAGACGTTTTGGTGCGGCGCTGACGGGTGGTCCGATCGCCAAGGTGCAGACGGTACGGTCGTGTGGACGGCGCCCAATGGGCAGACCTACACCACCACTCCAGGTGGTGCTGAGTTCTTCGAACAGCTGGGACGACCCACCGGCGAGGTCTTGCCGGCGCCGCCTACGTGTGGGCCGCTCGACATTCATCGCGGTGCGATGATGCCCATACGTAGACGCACCCGCGCCGAAGACAAGGCCTACCGCATCGCTCTGGAACGACAACACAACGCCGCGCGCCTCCGTCGCATCCAACTTCTGCTCGCCGAGAGGCTTTCCCGGGACGACGAACCACCGCCGTTCTGACATACCGTCACCCGTGAGAGTCCGTCCGAATGTCGCGGCAACCGTCACGGAATCCAGCGTCGTAGTCGACGCTTCCGATCATCGGTTTCGACGGCGGCGTGATGCTGCGCGGATCTACCGCGCATTGCCGCGACGTGGTTTCTCGTTGGCTCACACCTATTCAGACGCAGGGTTCTGCCCAGCGGTTCCACGGCGGCGGTCATACTGATCGTCATGGCAGACAAAGGTGGCAGGCCGGTGCGCACGGGGCCGGAACGGATCAGGAAGCTCGCGCAGGCGGCGCTCAACGCCGACGTCACCGTCGAACAGGTCGACACGATCCTGGAGGGGCTGAGCGAAACCCTAGAGGACCTGAACAGTTCCACCGCCAACCTCGATACCACGCTCGAGCGGTTCAACGAGACGATCAACCAGATCAACCAGCTCGCCCCGCGGCTCAACGCGGTGGTGGACCGCATGGAGGGCATAGTCGACCGGGTCGAGCGAATCGTCGGCCTCGGTGAATCGGTGATCTCGCCGCTGGCCGCCACCGAGCAGGCGGTGAGAGGAGCCGTGAACAAGGTGCGCAAGTCGGCCGGTCTCTAACGGGCTGCCGGCCGGTGAGTTCGTGCGCTTCACGCACGGTAATGTTCAGACGAAATCGGAACCGCCGTCTACGTTGACGGTGGCTCCGGTGACGTAGCCATTACGGCGCGACGCCAGATAGGCGGTGATGGAGGCGATCTCCTCCGGCAGACCCGCGCGGCCGAGATCGCACGGTTGACCGAAATTGTTGTCGATCCAGGTCATCACGTCGGTGGGATCTGCGGCGTCCAGACCGTCGGCGGCGAGGATGTCTTTGAGCACTTCGGTGAAGCTAGCCGTGACTATGGTGCCCGGGCAGATGCAGTTCACCAGAATTCCGTCTTTGGCAAGGCTTTTCGACAGATTCTTGGTGATACTGCTCAAGGCCGCCTTCGAGGCGGTATAGGCGACAATGCGCGGGTTCTGGCGCTGTATCGAGTGGGCGGACAGCGTGACGATTCTGGCCCATTCCGCCGCTCGCAACATCGGTAGCGCCGCACGGATCGAACGCACGCCGGACATGGTCCCCAGCTTGAACGTTTCGTCCCATTGAGAGTCCGTCATCTCCTCGAAATATCCGTCGCCGGGGCCGATGGTGTGAACCAAACTGTTGACTGCACCCCACCGCTTCCCAACGATGTCGAAGCCGGCGACGATCGATTGCGCGTCGGACATGTCGACGCTGATCCCGATCGCGTCAGGCGAACCGGCGGCACGAAGAGTTTGTACCGTGTCATCGAGGGCTGCTGCGCCTCTGGCCATCACAGCGACTTTGGCGCCTTCTTCGGCCAGCGTCGTGGCGATGGCGAGTCCCATCCCCTTACTGCCACCCGTCACGACAGCGGTCGATCCTGCGAGTCCCAAGTCCATTGCTTCACCCTCCGCCGGAGAACGTGATGCCGAGTCCGCGCATGCAGAACCGCATCACCTGTTCGCGTACATGACGCCGATCGCACTCACCAGTGGCCCACTGCCGTTCGACATTCGCCCAGATCACGCCGTGGATCGAGAGGGCATCCGCGGTCGGGGCGGCATCGGGGAACAGGCCCAGAGCGCGTCCTGTTTCGAGTTGTTCGATCAGCGGTTTGAGGATCTCGCGGTACGCGTCACCGATCAACTGGGGTGCCGCGAACATCTGCGTCTGCGCCTCCAACGACATCTGCCGCAAGTCCGATCGGATCCGGTCGTTGAACGCCATGTCCAGGCGGCCGTCGATCCAGGCCACCACCGCCTCGGCCGGCGACGACGCGCCGGCCATTTTGCGCTTCAGCCTGCGGGTCTCCGATCGCGCCATCCGAAGGAAAGCAGCAGACACCAAGGCGTCTTTTGAGTCGAAATGTCGGTAGAACGCGCGGGTACTGAGCGCAGAGCGCTCGAGCACATGCGAGACGTTGACCGCCCCGACCCCCTCGGTGCGGATGATGTCGATGGCCGCGCTGACAAGCGCGTCGCGGATCGCGGGATCAGGGTCCAGCTTCTTGCGCCTTCGCTTGGCGACGGTATCCCTCATGCGGTGGCGTCGTAGGCAGCAAGGTATTCACCGAAGGACTCACGCACCTGACCGGTCGTGAGCCCGTAGTCAGCGAGGTCGTAGATGTGCTCTCCCCGCGAACCCGGTCGGTGCTCATCCGCCCATTGCCGTACCCGGCGGCGGGCCTCTTCGGTGAAGGCGAGATCGAGGTGGCGGTAGCAGTCGTCGAGGGTACCGATCGGATCGGCGTTGAGGTCGGCAAACGACACGTCGACGAAGCGGTCGTCGCCGAGTCGCTTGCGGAAATCCATCGCTCGCCGAACACCTTCGGACCAGCATTCCAGTTGCTCGGCGCCCAATTCGACAGGGTCGTCACGATCGCTGCTCCAACTGCGGACGTATTGGATCAGGCTGCACACCGACGCCAGCACCTTGGCCGGATCACGATGGCTCCACAGGAATTTCGCGTTGGGGTAAGCCTCGACAAGCGCATCGAGTGCGAACATGTGCACTGGCGTGCGCAGATGCCACAGGGTCGGCGGGCAGTGCCACTGAAGGAGCTTGAGCACCTGCCGGTGGAAGAGGTAGGTCTCGCGCATGTCGCAGTGGAGCAACCATCGAAGGTAAGCCGGGACCCGAACCACACCGTCGAAGTGGAAGGTTCGAAAACTCATGCCCATCAAGTCCTGGCATTCGGTCGCGGCCTGCGGTTCGGAATTCATCATCGACCTCATGCGGGGGAACATGCTGTTCATCATCGCGATCCCCTCTGCGGCCTGGGCAATTCGCGGATCTTCGTGCTGCGTGGCGGCCTCCGGTGGCGGCGTGCACGCTTGTGACTCCCACAGCCTCAGCGACCGGAACTGGGGATCGCTGGCCACGAGTTGGCTCAATGCCGTGGTGCCGGTGCGCGGTAGTCCGATCACGAAGACGGGTCCTCCGATGACCTCATCGTCGATCTCCGGATGCTGCTTGTAGGTCTCGATGATTCGCAGCCGCTGGATGAGCGCGTTGCTGATCGTCGCGTGCTGGATGACGCGACCCATGTCGTTCAGATCAGCCTCGGTGTTCAAGGCCTCGACGGTGCGTTCGAGGCCCTCGCGATAATAGGAGGACCCGAAGTCGCTCAGACCGATGGCGGCGCGGGCACCGTCTTCGAGTTCTTCCACCGTGAACGTCATGCGGAGAATCTCCTGTGAACCGCACGCCGACGTGCCGCGACCGTGGCTGCTCGCTGTTCGGCGGAGACCATCGCCGTATCGGCAGGAAGTACTGACGGCACATCGGTGACCTTCACCACGCGAGTGGCCGGCGTGGGGGCCGTCGCCGTTCGCACACACCGCAAGATCATGGCGCCGTTGCTGTGTCCCGCTGTATCAAGCCAATTGGCGACGCCGGGATCGCGTGAGCTGATCACTACACGCACCAGCCCATCGCTGTCGACCGTAGCCTGATGCGCATTGAGACTGGATTGATGACGGCCGTAGTGGATGGTCTCCCACCACTGATTTCCCAGCGAAAAACTCCAATAGATGCCGTCGGGAGGCTCGACCTCGAGGATCAACGCCTCATCGGGTTCGAGTTCGTAGCGCCCGATGACCGGACGGTTCTCCGCAGCGGCACCGATCTCGGTGCGGTCGATGGCCGGCATGAAGCCGTTGCGCGGCGGACCGGCGTTGAACTCCAGGAAGAATCGTACGTTTTCGTGAACGAAGTCACCCAGAGCCCGGATCTGTTGTGCCACAGCTATATCGGATATCGACACCCGGTGGTGCCGATTGATTTCATCGCCGATGCGTTCGATCTGCAGCGAAGACGGCTCTTCCGCGTCCCAGTCGTAGAAGAAATGTCGCACCACCAACGTCGGATTCTCGCCCTCGAGGCGAAGCCAGTTTCCCACCTGCTCGTCAGCCGACAGCACCACTTCGAAGTCACCGTCCGGACCGACCTCGAGGTCGTCGACCAGGCAGTTGGCGGTCGATGCGATCCCGTTCATGGTCTGCAGTCCGACGTATCGGGCTGTGCCCCGGTTACCGAAGAGTCGGTACGTTTCACCGCCTTGCAGGGTGGCACGCAGGTAAATGCAGTCGGGGCATTCCATACCCCAGGTGAGAATGTCGTCGGTACTTGTACGGGACACCGCGAGAAGCGGGTCGGGATCGGCCCGCAGTGCCTCGTCGATTCCGACCGCCAGTAGCACCAACAGGTGCCTCATACCCGACGCGTAGTCGACGCGGTTGCCGTTGGTTGCGTTGGATGCGACGAGGCTTCCGACTGCGGTCAACTGGTCCAGCAGATGCGACCACGCGGCCTGCATATCGGAATCGCCGTTGGTGGAGAACGCCGCCTCGGCGACGGAGAACGGCAGCCACGCCATCGGGTTTCGGCTGGTCACGACAGTTTCTCCGCTCATCGAAACGCACGCTTAACTGAAAATCATATTTTCAATTAATGTGCTCCGACTGTTACACGTCTCCGCCAGAGTGTCAATGGATCTGGATGATCTGAACTATCCGCTGTTGCGCAGTGCGGTGGCCAACCCGCTCATCGTGAGAAGGATCCCCCGCTGGACGAGTTCGTCGTCGTCGCCGGAACGGTAGCGGCGCAACAGCTCGACCTGAAGGTGGTTCAACGGTTCCAGGTACGGGAAGCGGTTGAACACCGAACGTGCCAGCGCGGGGTTGTCCGCCAGCAGGTCGTCCTGGCCGGTGATGAGCTTGTGCATCCGGATCGTGCGGGCGTGCTCGGCCGCGATCTTGTCGAAGACCCGGCGCCGCAACTCCTCGTCGTCGACGAGTTCGGAATAACGGGCCGCCAAACCCAGATCGGACTTCGCCAACACCTGCGCCATGTTCGACAGCACAGTGCGGAAGAACGGCCATCGCCGGTACAAGTCCTGCAGGACTTCGACACGAGCTTCCTTCTCCGGGCCCTCACCCACATACTCCTCGAACGCCGAACCGGTGCCGTACCAGCCGGGCAGCATGACCCGCGATTGGCTCCATGCCAACACCCATGGAATCGCCCGTAGGTCGGAAATCGAGGTCGTGGGCTTGCGCGACGACGGCCGGCTGCCGATGTTGAGTGCGCCGATCTCGCTGACCGGCGTCGATGCCTTGAAGTAGTCGACGAAACCCGGTGTCTCGTGGACCAATTCGGCGTACGCCCGTTGCGCACGTCCGGCGAGGTCGTCGAGCACCTCATAGGCGGGCCCCGCTGCGTCGCCGAGGCCTTCAACGTCGAGCAGTGTGGCCTCCAGGGTGGCGGCCACCAGTGTCTCGAGGTTGCGGTGCGCGATCTGCGGTTCGGCGTACTTGGCGGCGATGACCTCACCTTGTTCGGTGATACGTAGCGATCCGTTCACCGCTCCCGGCGGCTGCGCCAGAATGGCGTCGTAGCTCGGCCCTCCACCGCGGCCGACCGTGCCGCCGCGTCCGTGGAAGAGGCGCAACCGGATTCCGGTCTTGCGTGCGGATTCGACCAGGTCGAGTTCGGCTCGGTACAGCGCCCAGTTCGCCGCCAGATAGCCGCCGTCCTTGTTGGAGTCGGAGTAGCCGAGCATCACTTCCTGGCTGTCGTCACGCGCGGACACGATCGATCGGTACACCGGAAGGTCAAGCGCCGCTTCGAGGATCGACGATCCACGTTGCAGATCGTCGATGGTCTCGAACAGCGGCACGATGCCCACTGGGGCGTATGGCTTTTCAGCCGACACGTCCAGCAGGCCGGCTTCCTTGAGGAGAATGGCAGCCTCCAGCATGTCCGAAACCGACTCGCACATCGAGATGATGTAGTTCGGCACCGCCAGCGGCCCGAACACTCGTACTGCCCGCGCGGCCGCCACCACGATGTCGAGTTCTTTGCGGGCCAGTTCGGACAGGGCGGCCCCCTCGTTGACCAGCGGTCGCCGCGTCGCCAGCTCCCCTGCCAGCAATTGCACCCGCTCCGCCTCAGCCAGCGATCGGTAGTCCGGGTGCACACCGGCCCAGGCGAGAAGCTCGGCGATGACCTCCTCGTGCACTTCGGAGTTCTGCCGCATGTCCAGGCCGCACAGGTGAAAACCGAAGGTGTGCACCGCTTCTCGCAGCCGCGCCAGCCGATCATCGGCCAGCACTGCGCTTCCGTTGGCGCGCAGCGAATCATCGACAATATCCAGGTCGGCTAGCAGTTCGGTGGACGTCTGGTAGCGCTCGAGACCCAGGTCGAGTTCGTGTTCCGGCTGCTGGTCCAGGATCTCCTTGGCGGTTGACGTGAGGCGGGCGTGGATCACGCGCAGCGCTCGCCGGTAGGGTTCGTCGGCCCGCGCAGGCTCGTCGCACCGGGCGGCCAGCGCGGCGAGGTCGTCGCTGATCCGGACCAACCGCCCCGACATCGACAACTCCTCTTCCAGCGCGGTGATCTCGGCGAAATAGTGGTCCAGCGCCCTGTACGCGGCGTTGGAGGTGGCAAGGCGAACCACCTCGGCGGTGACGTTCGGATTGCCGTCGCGATCGCCGCCGATCCACGACCCGGGCCGCACGATCGGCTCGACGAGTAGTCCCGCGTCGGGCCAGCGAGCCTGTAGTTCCGCGCGCACGTCGGCATTCACCTGAGGGATGACTTCGAAGAACGCCGCCGGGTAGTACCGCAGACCGGTCTCGATTTCGTCTTGAATCTTCAACCGCGACAACCGAACCAGCGCGGTCTGCCACAGCGTGAGGATGTGGCGGCGCAATTCGTGCTCGATGTCGCGACCGTCGTCGGTGCGAACGTGGCCGTGCAGCCGCAGCCGCATCAGTTCGGTGATGCGGTGTTGCGTGTCGAAGATCGTGCGACGCCGGGTCTCGGTCGGATGCGCGGTGATCACCGGCGACACCAACGCCCCCGCAAGCGCCTCGGCGACGGCGCCCGGCTTCAAATCGACCGAGTCGAGTTTGGCGTAGGTGGCGGCCAGGCTGCTGTCCTGTGGGGGCTCGCCCGCCTCCACGTGCACGGCCCGGCGACGTTCCCGGTGAATGTCCTCGGCGACGTTGGCCAGTAGCGCGAAGTGGGTGAAGGCGCGGATGATGGGGATCGCCTGGCGGATCTCGATGCCGTCGAACATGTCGGCGAGCTCCCCGCGGTCGATCTCCGAGCGGCGCACCCGAAACGACTCGACGCGGGCGCGCTCGACGAGGTCGAACACCTGCTCGCCGTTCTGCTCGCGCACGGTGTCGCCGAGTATCGCGCCGAGCAGCCGGATGTCCTCGCGCATCGGCTCGGTGGCGTCGCGGCCCACCCGGGTGCGCTTCACGGCGCCGATCGGTTCCAGTCCGGCGACTTCAGCCATTACTCAAGTATTGACGCCGCGACAACGAGCCGCAGGGTGAGGGTGAGGGTGAGGCCGTCAGCTGTACTTGATCAGCAGCGCCACGCCGACGATCGAGACCAGCCAGATTCCGGTGACGAACAGCGTCAACCGGTCTAGGTTCTTCTCCACCACCGTCGACCCCGACAGGCTGGACTGGACGCCACCGCCGAACAGCGTGGACAGGCCGCCGCCCTTGGCGCGGTGAAGCAGCACCAGCAGCACGACCAGGACGCTGGTCACCACCAGGGTTATCTGCAGGGCCAATTCCATGGCCGCAAGACTACCTAATCGGCATGCACAGCTAGGGCAGGGGCCCGCCGGCCGCAATGGCCGCCAACGTGGCGAACTGCTCACCGTCCAGCGACGCCCCGCCGACGAGCGCCCCGTCGACGTCCTCCTGTGCGACGATTTCGCCGACGTTCTTCGCGTTCACCGACCCGCCGTACAGCACCCGGACGCCGGCCGCCAGCTGCGGCGTGGCCAGTTTGCCCAGCTCGTCGCGGATCGCCTTGCAGACTTCCTGCGCGTCGGCGGCGCTGGCGACCCGGCCGGTTCCGATCGCCCACACCGGCTCGTAGGCGATCACGGCCTGACCGATCTGCTCGGCCGAGAGGCCGGCCAGCGAGCCGCGCAGCGACTCGACGTTGTGTTCGACGTGGTTGCCGGCCTCGCGGACCTCGAGCTGCTCACCGATGCAGATGATCGGCACGAGCCCGTGGCGGAAGGCGGCAGCCGCCTTGGCGGCCACTATCGCGTCGTCCTCGTGGTGATAGGTGCGCCGCTCGGAGTGGCCGACGACCACGAAGGTGCAGCCCAGCTTGGCCAGGAACGCGCCGCTGACGTCGCCGGTGTAGGCGCCGGAGTCGTGCTCGGAGAGATCCTGCGCGCCGTAGGTCAGCAACAGCTTGTCGCCGTCGACCAGGGTCTGCACACTGCGCAGATCCGTGAACGGCGGAATCACCGTGACGTCGACCTTGTCGAAGTACTTCGCCGGCAACGCGAATGCGATCTTCTGCACCAGCGCGATCGCCTCGAAGTGGTTGAGGTTCATCTTCCAGTTGCCGGCGATCAGCGGTTTGCGGCTCACGACTCGAGCACCTCTCAGTCCTCTAGAACGGCTCAGTCTTCTAAAACGGCTCAGTCTTCTAAAACAGCGATGCCGGGCAGTTTCTTGCCCTCAAGGTATTCCAGCGACGCCCCGCCGCCGGTGGAAATGTGGGAGAAACCGTCCTCGGCAAGACCGAGTTGACGCACCGCGGCCGCCGAGTCCCCGCCGCCGACGACGCTGAACGCGCCCTTATCGGTCGCGGAGATGATCGCCTCGGCGACGCCCTTGGTGCCTGCGGCGAACGCCGGGAACTCGAAGACCCCCATCGGACCGTTCCAGAAGACGGTCTTGGCGTTGGACAGCAGCGTGGTGAACCGCTCGATCGAGCCGGGGCCGATGTCGAGGCCCATCTTGTCTTCCGGAATCCGGTCGGCGGCGACGATCTCAGCGGTGGCGTCGGCCGCGAACTTGTCGGCCACCACGATGTCGACCGGCACATGGATCACGTCGGCGTAGGTGTCCAACAATTTGCGGCACGTCTCGATCATGCCCTCTTCCAGCAGCGAGGTACCGACCGAAACACCTTGCGACGCAAGGAAGGTGAAGCACATTCCGCCACCGATGAGCAGGCTGTCGGCCTTCTCGGCGAGCGATTCGATGACCGCGAGTTTGTCGGACACCTTCGATCCGCCCAGCACCACGGCGTACGGCCGGTCCGTCGAGCTGGTCAGCTGCTCGAGCACATTCACCTCGGCGGCCACCAGCGTGCCCGCATAGTGCGGCAGCAACGTCGCGACGTCGTACACCGACGCCTGCTTGCGGTGCAGCACGCCGAAACCATCAGAGACGAAAGCGCCGTCATCGCCGACGAGTTCGACCAATGCCTTGGCCAGCGCCAACCGCTCGGCGTCGTCCTTGCTGGTCTCGCGCGCGTCGAAACGGACGTTCTCCAGCAGCAGGATGTCGCCTTCGGTCAGTCCCTCGGCACGGGCCAGTGCGTCGGTTCCGACGACGTCACCGGCCAACTGCACGTGCCGACCGAGCTGCTCGCCCAATGCCTTCGCGACCGGCGCCAGCGAGTACTTCGGGTCGGGGCCGCCCTTGGGACGGCCGAGGTGCGCGGTGACGACGACCTTGGCACCCGCATCGGAGAGCGCCTTCAACGTCGGCACCGAGGCGGTGATCCGTCCGGGGTCGGTGATGTCGCCGTCGTCGTCGAGCGGGACGTTGAGGTCCGACCGGACCAGCACGCCCCGCCCCGAAACACCCTCTGCCAGAAGGTCTTCGAGCGTCCTGATCGCCACGGCGCTACAGCGACTTGCCGACCAGCGCGACGAGGTCGACCAGGCGGTTCGAGTAACCCCACTCGTTGTCGTACCACGACACGACCTTGGCCTGGTTGTCGATGACCTTGGTCAGCCCCGCGTCATAGAGCGAGCTGTGCGGGTCGGTGACGATGTCGCTGGACACGATCGGCGCGTCGTAGTACTTGAGGATGCCCTTGAGCGGACCTTCCGCCGCGGCCTTGAACGCGGCGTTGATCTCGTCGACGGTGGCCGTCTTGGACAGCTCGGCGGTCAGGTCGGTCACCGACCCAGTGGGGATCGGCACCCGCAGCGCGTAGCCGTCGAGCTTGCCCTTCAGTTCGGGCAGCACCAGTCCGATGGCCTTGGCGGCGCCGGTCGAGGTGGGGACGATGTTGATGGCCGCCGCGCGCGCCCGGCGCAGGTCCTTGTGCGGGCCGTCCTGCAGGTTCTGGTCCTGGGTGTAGGCGTGGATGGTGGTCATCAGGCCCTTGACGATGCCGAACTCGTCGTTGAGGACCTTGGCCAGCGGGCCGAGGCAGTTCGTGGTGCAGGACGCGTTGGAGATGATTTTCTGGCTGCCGTCGTACTTGTCGTCGTTAACGCCCAGCACGATCGTGATGTCCTCGTCGCTGGCCGGCGCGGAGATGATGACCTTCTTGGCGCCCGCATCGAGATGGCCTTGCGCCTTGTCGCGCTTGGTGAAGATTCCCGTTGATTCAACTACGACATCGACCCCGAGATCGCCCCAGGGCAGCGCCGCCGGTCCCTCTTTGACCGCCAACGCCTTGATCTTCTGATCGCCGATGACGATGGTGTCGTCGCCCTCGAGGCTGATCTCCTTCGGGAACCGGCCGAGGATCGAGTCGAAGCGCAAAAGGTGCGCCAGCGAGGCGTTGTCGGTGAGGTCGTTGACGGCGACGACCTCGATGTCGGTGCTCTTGCCTTCGGCTTTCTGCGCCTCGAGCGCCCGGTAGAAGTTGCGCCCGATGCGGCCGAAGCCGTTAACGCCTACCCGGATGGTCACTGGTCTCTCCCTCAGTCGCCTCAACATGTGGTGCTCAGAGGCCAGCCTAGTGGTGTGATACCGGCCACGCGCTACCTGGTCAGTGCACGGCCAGGCTCTGGTCCGCGTACGGGTTGCCCAGCCATTCGCGGCGAATTCGTTGCAGCGTGCCGTCGGCTTCCAACTCGGCCTGTGCCACGGTCAACCGGCCGAGTAACGCCTGGTCATCCGGGACGGCGATCGCGATGTGCTCCACCGTGATGCCGCGCTGGACGACGTCGACTGCGGGCAGCGCCCTGGCCAGTGCGGTGAGGACGGGGGCAATCGCGATGACCGCGTCGCACGCGCCGATGCCGAGGTCGGTCAGCGCCGAAGCGATGGAGTCGTAATCACTGACGGCGGCGGCCTTGCCGTCGGCGACCAAACGTTCGGCGATCGACTGGCCGGTGGCGCCGCGCTGCACGGCGATTGTCAGCCCTTCGAGGTCGTCGACGCTGCGCACCTTGGGCAGCCGCCGGGTGTCGACGGCCAGCGCCTGGCCGCTGATGACGTAGGGCGGAAGCGTGTCCGTTTCCGAGGTGACGGTGGTGCCGGTGACGCAGTCGCAGGCCGGCCCCTGGCCCACGAATTCGACTGTCACACCGAGGTGTTCGCCCAGCGCGTGCATCAGGTCGACGTCGAGGCCCCCGTCGTCGCCTGCGAACGGCGGATCGGCAATGCCTAACGCGGCGCGCAACGTCTCCATCGGTCCCCCATCTCCGCGACCCCCGCTAAGCGTCTTCGAGCAGGTCCGGCGTGACGGCCGACTCGGTGTCGGGGATGCCGTCTTGTTTGGCCTTGCGATCGGCCATCGACAGCAATCGCCGAATACGCCCCGCCACAGCGTCTTTCGTCATTTGCGGATCGGCCAACCGGCCCAGCTCCTCCAGCGACGCTTGCCGGTGCTCGACGCGCAGCTTGCCCGCCGCTGCCAGGTGGTCAGGCACCGTGTCGCCGAGGATCTCCAGCGCCCGCTCCACCCGCGCCGCGGCCGCGACGGCCGCTCGAGCCGAGCGACGAAGGTTCGCGTCGTCGAAGTTCGCCAGCCGGTTCGCTGTCGCGCGCACCTCGCGGCGCATCCGGCGCTCTTCCCACGTCAGCCTGGTGTCCTGCGCGCCCATCCGGGTCAGCAACGCGCCGATCGCCTCGCCGTCGCGCACCACCACGCGGTCGGTCCCGCGCACCTCGCGGGCCTTCGCGCTGACCCCCAACCGGCGGGCCGCGCCGACGAGTGCCAATGCCGCCTCCGGGCCCGGGCAACTGACTTCCAGCGCCGAGGACCGGCCCGGCTCGGTGAGTGACCCGTGCGCCAAAAACGCTCCCCGCCAGGCGGCTTCGGAGTCGGCGACGCTGCCGCCGACGACCTGGGCGGGTAACCCGCGAACGGGTCGGCCGCGCAGGTCGAGCAGACCCGTCTGACGGGCCAGCGCCTCACCGTCGTTCGCCACCCGAACCACATACCGGGTGCTCTTGCGGATGCCGCTGGCCGACAGCACGTGCACCGCCGCGTTGTAGCCGTACAGGTCGTAGATGTCCTTGCGAAGCCGCCTGGCGATGATGCCCAGGTCGACCTCCGCCTCGACGATCACCCGCCCCGAGACGATGTGCAGACCGCCGGCGAAGCGCAGCAGGGAGGCCACCTCGGCGCGGCGAGCGCTGACCGAATTGACGATCAGCCGGCTCAACTCGTCTTTGACCTCGGCTGTCATCGCCACGGGTCGTCACCTCTCGGTCCGTTCATCGTCGGCGTCGGCACGGTCGGCGCCGGTGGTGCTGCGCCGCGCAGGCGCACCCCGTCCAGAGCCGCGGCCAACCTCGCCGGGTCATGTAAAGGTGTACCAGGTCTGGACACGTCAGCGAACTCAACTCGGGCATCGAGAATCGTCGCGGTGCGCCGCAATTGCTCGCGTTCGCGGTCACTGGGCACTCGGCTCGCGTCGACGATGATGTCGTGCACGGTGAAGGTCGGCGCGTGCTGTGACAGCACGTGGATGTGCCGCTCGACGGAGAAGCCGGCCGTCTCCCCCGGCTCGGCCACCAGGTTGAGCACCAGTGCGCGGCGCGCGGTGGTCGCCTGCAGCGCCGCCAGCATGTCGGGCACCAGCACATGCGGGATGACGCTGGTGAACCACGAGCCCGGACCGAGCACCACCAGGTCGGCGGCCATGATCGCGTCGACCGCCTGGCGGGTGGCCGGCGGGTCGCCCGGCAGCAGCCGCACCCGACGCACCTTCCCGACGGTCGTGGCGATTGCCACCTGGCCGCTGATCACCCGGCTCATCCGCGGATCGGCCTCGAGGCCGGCGACGTCGGCTTCGATACCGAGCCCCACGGGGCACATCGGTAATACCCGGCCTTTGACACCCAGGATGCGACCCAGCTCGTCGAGCGCGGCGACCGGATCGGCGAGGACTTCGCTGAGCCCCGCCAGCAGAAGGTTGCCGATCGGATGCCCGGCGAGCGCACCGCTGCCGCCGAAGCGATGCTGGAAGATCGTGGCCCACAGCCGACCGTGGGGACTGTCGGAAGCCAACGCCGCCAACGCCATTCGGAGGTCACCGGGTGGTACCACGTCGAGTTCGTTGCGCAGCCGTCCCGATGAGCCGCCGTCGTCGGCAACGGTGACGATCGCGGTGACGTGCGGAGTGAGCCTGCGAGCGGCCGACAGCGTGGCGTACAACCCGTGTCCTCCGCCGAGTGCAACGATTCGTGGGCTCATCTGTCCTCCTCGCGTGCGGGGAAGCTCATTCGCGGCCCAGATCCCGGTGCAGTACCCGCACCGTCAGGTCGTCACCCGCCTGCAACCGCGCCGCCAGCGCCTCGGCGATCGCCACGCTTCGATGTTTGCCGCCGGTGCATCCGATGGCGACGGTCATATATCGCTTCCCCTCGCGACGGTATCCGTCGATGACTACGTCGAGCAGCCGATGATAGGTGTCGAGGAACTCCCCCGCACCCGGCTGCCCGAGAACGTAGTCACGGACGGCAGCATGCTGCCCGGTGTGCGGACGCAGGTCGTCCACCCAGTGCGGGTTCGGCAGGAAGCGAACGTCCATCACGGTGTCGGCGTCCATCGGCAGCCCGTACTTGTATCCGAACGATTCCACCGTGACGTTCGTGTGCGCGACGGCCTCACCGCCGAAGGCCCGTTCGATGCTCTCCCGCAACGCAGGCACCGACAGAGTCGAGGTGTCGATGACCAGATCGGCGGACGCGCGCACCGGGGCCAGCAGCGCCCGCTCAGCCGCAATGCCTTCTGCCAGAGTCTGATTGCCCTGCAGCGGGTGACTGCGGCGGTTCTGCTCGTAGCGGCGCACCAGGATGTCGTCGGAGGCCTCCAGGAACACCACTCGCGGCGTGATGTTCCGGGCGGCCAGCTGGTTGCGCACCCAGTCGAGGTCTCCGGTGAAACCGCGCGATCGCACGTCCATCACCACCGCGAGTTGTGTGATCCGCGAACCCGCCGCGAGCCCCAGCTCGACCATCTGCGCGATCAACTCCGGCGGGAGGTTGTCCGCGACGTACCAACCGAGATCCTCCAGCACCTTGGCCGCAGTGCCGCGTCCCGCGCCGGACAGTCCGGTGACGAGGACTACGTCGATATCCGAGTCGGCGTTCGCCTCGTCGCGAAGGTCCTCGTGCATCCCTTGGTCCGTCATCCCGATACCCTGCTCCGATCATGGCCGATCGCCGCCTCGGGCGCGTCGCTTTCGGGCGGTACGCCCAGTGCGTCCAGCACGGCCTTGGCGGTGGCGACGCCGATACCCGGTACCGCGGTGATCTCCTCGATGGACGCCTCCTTGAGCCGGGCCACCGAGCCGAAATGGGTGACCAGTGCCTTGCGGCGATGCTCGCCGAGACCGCGCACCGAGTCCAGCGCTGAGGCGGTCATCCGCTTGGACCGCTTGCTGCGGTGATAGGCGATCGCGAACCGGTGCGCCTCATCCCGCACGCGCTGCAGAAGGTAGAGCCCTTCACTGTTGCGAGGCATGATCAGCGGGTCGGGTTCGGACGGAACCCACACCTCCTCCAGCCGCTTGGCCAGTCCGATCACCGCGACATCGGTGATGCCGAGTTCATCGAGAACCGACTGTGCGGCGTTGACCTGAGGGGCACCGCCGTCGACGACGAACAGGTTGGGAGGGTAGGCGAACTTGCGTGACTTTCCTTCCGGTGCAAGCTCGGTCGGGTGCTGGATATCGTGAAGGTGACGGTAGAACCGCCGCCTGGTCACCTCGGCGATCGATGCGACGTCGTCGGAGCGGCCCTCACCCGCGGCCTCCCGGATCGCGTAGTGCCTGTAATCGGACTTGCGTGGAAGGCCGTCCTCGAACACCACCAGCGAAGCCACCACGTCGGTGCCCTGGACGTGACTGATGTCGACGCATTCGATCCGCAGCGGCGCGTCGGCGAGCCCGAGCGCATCCTGAATGCTCTGCAGCGCAGCGGTTCTCGCGGTGAAGTCACCGGCACGCTTGAGTTTGTGCTGCGTGAGCGCGTCCATGGCGTTGCGGCGCACCGTCTCGGCGAGCGCGCGCTTGTCGCCGCGCTGTGGCACCCGCAGCACCACCCGCGACCCCCGCAACTGGGTGAGCCAGGCGGCCAGTTCGTCGGCGTTGCCCGGCAGGCACGGGACCAGCACTTGGCGTGGCACGGGATTCGTCGACTCGTCGGCGGCGCCGTCCAATTCGGCCTGCTCACCGTAGAACTGGGTCAAGAACTGTTCCACCAGGTGTTCCTGGCTTGTTTCGCCCGGCTCACCGGATTTCTCGACGATCCAGCCGCGCTGTCCGCGGACCCGGCCACCGCGGACGTGGAAGACCTGCACCGCGGCTTCCAGTTCGTCGTCGGCGAATGCGACCACGTCGGCGTCGGTGCCGTCGCCGAGTACCACCGCCTGCTTCTCCAGCGCCCGCTTGAGCGCGCCGATGTTGTCGCGCAGGCGCGCGGCTCTCTCGAAATCCAGCTCCTCGGCGGCCTCGTTCATCTGCTGTTCCATGTCGCGGACCAGCCGGTCGGTCTTGCCCGCCAAGAAGTCGCAGAAATCGAGGACGATCTGGCGATGTTCCTCGGCGCCGACCCGGCCGATGCACGGGGCAGAGCACTTGTCGATGTAGCCCAGCAGGCATGGCCGATCGATTTGCCTGTGCCGCTTGAACACTCCCGCCGAGCACGTACGAGCGGGGAACACCCGCGTGAGGAGGTCGAGGGTTTCGCGGATCGCCCAGGCGTGCGAATACGGACCGAAGTAGCGGACGCCCTTGCGCCGCGCTCCGCGGTACACCATCAGCCGCGGGTACTCCTCGTTGAGCGTGACCGCGAGCACCGGATAGGACTTGTCGTCCCGGTAGCGGATGTTGAATCGCGGATCGAACTCCTTGATCCAGTTGTACTCGAGCTGCAGCGCCTCGACTTCGGTGTTGACCACCGTCCAGTCGACGCTGCCCGCCGACATCACCATCTGCCGTGTGCGGGGGGCCAGGTTCACCACGTCTGCGAAGTAGGAGTTCAGTCTGCTCCGCAGGCTCTTCGCCTTGCCGACGTAGATGACCCGGCCGTGCGGGTCACGGAACCGGTAGACGCCCGGCTCAACGGGGATCGACCCGGGGGCGGGTCGGTACGTCGCTGGGTCGGGCACGGATTCCAGGTTACTGCCGCGTCACGACCTCTCCGATCCACTACCGTCGAGTGATGCGGATCTCCTCACTGACGAAGGTGATGGCGCCGTTGACGGGGATGATGTTGCTGCTGGCCGGCTGCGCCGCGGACGACGGCACCGAACCGGAAGCCTCGGGGCCGTGCGCGATCGTCGAGAATGGCACCCAGGTAGCCAAGACCACGACCGCGCCCGCCGAACCCTCCCCCGGGGCGGCCCCCACCTCCAGGGACATCTCCACCAACCCCGAGGTGGCCACGGGCTACCGCACCGACATGACGCCGGTGCGCACCAGCAGCTACTCGGTCGTGACCGCAAATCCGTTGGCCACCCAAGCCGCGTGCGAAGTGCTGCGCGACGGCGGCACCGCGGCGGACGCGCTCGTCACCGCGCAGGCCGTCCTCGGCCTGGTGGAGCCGCAGGCGTCCGGTTTCGGCGGCGGCGGCTTCCTGCTCTACTCCGACGCCGCCTCCGGCGAGGTGCAGGCCTACGACGGTCGCGAGATCGCACCGGCCGCCGCCACGGAGAACTATCTGCGCTGGATCTCCGACACCGACCGCACGGAGCCCAAGCCGGACGCCAGGGCCTCCGGTCGATCGATCGGTGTGCCCGGCATCCTGCGGATGCTCACCGAAGTACACGCCGACCACGGCAAGACGGGCTGGCGTGACCTGTTCGCGCCGGCCGTCACGATGGCCGACGACGGCTTCGACATCAGCCCGCGACTTGCCGCGGCCATCGAGGATGCGGCCGCACAGCTTAAGCGCGATCCGCAGGCCGCCGAGTATTTCCTCAACCCCGACGGCAGCCCGAAGGCCGCGGGCACTCGGCTCACGAACCCGGCGTACTCGAAGACGTTGGGCGCCATCGCCGTTGACCCGCAGGTGCTTTACACCGGCGCCATCGCCCACGACATCGTCGCCGCGGCGGCCGATAACTCCGGCGGTCGGACGCCCAGCCTGATGACCGCCGAGGATCTCGCGAATTACACGGTCAAGGAACGCGAACCGCTGTGCACCCCGTACCGCGGACGCGAAATCTGCGGAATGCCACCGCCGTCCTCCGGCGGCATCGCGGTCGCGGCCACCCTCGGGGTTCTGGAACACTTCCCGATGGCCGATCACAAGCCGACCGACGTCGATCTCAACGGCGGCCGACCCGCGGTGATGGGTGTGCACCTGATATCCGAGGCGGAACGACTGGCGTACGCCGATCGCGACAAGTACGTCGCCGACACCGATTTCGTTCCGCTGCCTGGCGGCTCACCCAACACCCTGCTCGGCAGTGACTATCTCGCCGGGCGGGCGGCGCTGATCTCCGAGCAGCACAGCATGGGCACCGCGAAGCCCGGCGAGTTCGGCCCGCCGACCGCCCCGGCACCGCCCATCCCGGAACACGGCACCAGCCAGGTCAGCATCGTCGACCCCCACGGCAACGCGGCCTCGTTGACCACGACGGTCGAATCGGCCTTCGGTTCGTTCCACATGGTCGACGGGTTCATCCTCAACAACCAGCTCACGGACTTCTCAGCCGAGCCCACCGGCCCCGACGGCGCGCCCATAGCGAACCGGATCCAGCCCGGTAAGCGACCGCGCAGCACCATGGCGCCGACGCTGATCTTCGACCAGGCGCAGGGCCGGCCGGACGAACATGGTCGCCTGTACGCCGTACTCGGGTCGCCCGGTGGTGCGGTGATCATCCAGTTCGTGACGAAAACTATTGTGGGGATGTTGGATTGGGGTCTCGACCCACAGCAGGCGGTGTCGATGGTCGACTTCGGTGCGGCGAACACGCCCAAGACGAATGTCGGCGGCGAGCATCCAATTATCGATACGGCCGACAACGGGGACCATGACTCCCTGGTGCAGGGATTGCGAGCACTCGGCCATCAGGTCGATCTGGCCGACCAGTCGAGTGGCTTGTCGGCGATCGCCCGGGATGGCACCGGCCTCGTCGGCGGTGCGGACCCGCGCCGGGAAGGGTTGGTCATGGGCGACTCCCGATGACGGTGTGCGTCGCCCGACTCGACGAATCCGATTGGCGGGTGTTCGCGGGCATGCGACTGCGGGCGCTGGCCGACGCGCTGGGTGAAAACGATCCGAGTTACCGGGACGAAGCGGCCTTCACCGCCACGCAGTGGCGACGCCGGTTGCGCGAGCATGCGCAATTCGCCGCGGTGGTCGGCGACCGGCCGGTCGGGCTGATCGCAGCGCAGCGGGAGAACCTGGAGACGGTGTATCTCTACTCGTTGTGGCTCGATCCGGCGGCCCGTGGCCGCGGGCTGGCCCGGCAACTGGTCGCGGCCGCCGTCGACTGGGCGCGTGCCAGCCGCGTCCGGACGGTGAAGTTGCGCGTCGCCATCGACAATGCCGCCGCACGGGGTGTCTACGAGAGCCTCGGCTTCACCGTCGCCGATGACCAATCAGCTTCCAAGCGCGAGGAACTCGCGATGTCGCTCAGTGTGAGTTGATGCCCTTGTAATGGTCGTACAGGGCGCGGACGCGGTCCATCGCGTCGACGGCGCGGTCCTTGTCGACGGCCTGAATCGCCATGACCGGAATGTATTCGTCGTCGGGCAGATCGACGCGGGCCCACCGCGCGCCTCGCGGAAACGAGATGTCGACGACGTCCGACCATGGAATGATTTTGTCGCCGAGCAGGTTCCGCACCGCTACACCCGGTGCTCCGACCCGCAACCGCGGCCGGGCGAACATCAGCACCACACCGGCGATGACCACGCCCAGCAGCGCGATCGCCACCTGGTCGGCGGTCCGGAAGATCACCCCGGTGGAGCCGATTTTCAACAATGCGCCGACGGTGACGTGGGCGGCGAGGATCAGCGCCGCGGCGGCGTAGGCGAAATACAGTGCCAGGCGGGGGCGTATCTCGACGTCCCAGTCATTCATGAGCGCGAAGGCCTCGCAGGGTCAGCGCCGTGGTCAGCGCCGCAGCGGCCGCCTGGGCGCCTTTGTCCTCGGCCGAGGAGGGCAGCCCGGCACGGTCCAGGGCCTGCTGCTCGGTGTCGGTCGTCAGCACCCCGTTGGCGACCGGTGTCGACGCGTCCAGTGACACCCGGGTCAGGCCCTGGGTGACCGCATCGCAGACATAGTCGAAATGCGGTGTCTCGCCGCGGATCACCACACCCAACGCCACCACGGCATCGTGGGTGGCCGCCAATGCCTGTGCCACGACCGGGATTTCGATGGCGCCCAACACCCGCACCACGGTGGGGTCATCGATGCCGGCGCCCGAAGCGACTTTGCGGGCGCCGTCGAGCAGCGCGTCGCAGATGGTCTCGTGCCATGTGCTGGCCACGATGGCCAGCTTCAGCCCCGATCCGTCGATATTCGGGAGATCGGGTACGCCCGTACCACTCACAGGGCTCCACCGAGATCGGTCGGGCGCCGGTCGCCGAGCAGATAGACGCCCTCGTCGTAGTCGGCCATGGTGGTGGCTTCGTGGTAATCGTCGAGTCCGCTCAGGTCGTGGCCCATCCGGTCGCGCTTGGTCATCAGGTAGCGGATGTTCTCCTTGTTGGCCCGCACCGGAAGCGGCACCCGCTCGATGACGTGCAGCCCGTAGCCGTCCAGGCCGACCCGCTTGGCGGGGTTGTTGGTCAGCAGCCGCATCGAGCGCACCCCGAGGTCGACGAGGATCTGGGCGCCGATGCCGTAGTCGCGGGCATCGGCGGGCAGGCCGAGCTTGAGGTTGGCGTCGACGGTGTCGTCGCCGGCGTCCTGCAACTGGTAGGCCTGCAGCTTGTGCATGAGCCCGATGCCGCGGCCTTCGTGGCCACGCATGTACAGGACGACGCCGCGGCCCTCGCGGGCGACCATCGCCATCGCTGCGTCGAGTTGCGGACCGCAGTCGCAGCGCTGGGAGCCGAAGACGTCGCCGGTGAGGCATTCGGAGTGCACCCGGACCAGGACATCGTGACCGTCGCTGGTCGGACCGGCGATATCGCCCCTGACCAGGGCGACGTGCTCGACGTCGTCGTAGATGCTGGTGTAACCGACCGCGCGGAACTCACCGTGGCGGGTGGGGATGCGGGCCTCGGCGATGCGCTCGATGTGCTTTTCGTGTTTGCGCCGCCACTCGATCAGGTCGGCGATCGAGATCAGCGCGAGGTCGTGTTCGTCGGCGAAGACGCGCAGCTCGTCGGTCTGCGCCATCGCGCCTTCGTCCTTCTGGCTGACGATTTCGCAGATCGCACCGGCCGGCTGCAGACCTGCGAGCCGGGCCAGGTCGACGGCCGCCTCGGTGTGGCCGGGACGGCGCAGCACCCCGCCGTCCTTCGCGCGCAGCGGTACGACGTGTCCCGGCTTCGTGAAGTCGTCGGCCACGCTGGCGGGGTCGGCCAGCAGCCGCATCGTCGTCGCCCGATCCGAGGCTGAAATACCCGTTCCCACACCGTTTTTCGCATCGACGGTGACGGTGTAGGCGGTGCCGTGCTTGTCCTGGTTGACCGCGTACATGGGCAGCAGACCCAGCTTGTCGCAGATCGCACCGTCCAGCGGCACACACAGATAGCCCGAGGTGTAGCGCACCATGAACGCGACGAGTTCCGGGGTGGCCTTCTCGGCGGCGAAGATGAGGTCGCCCTCGTTCTCGCGGTCCTCATCATCGATCACGACGACGGCCTTGCCCGCGGCGATGTCGGCAACCGCTCGCTCAACAGAGTCCAGCCTCGTCACCACATCAGTATGAACCACCACGGTCCAGAAGTTATTGCCGCTCCCCTGACCTGGGAAGACGAGCTCCCGGCCAGCGGTCATCGACCTCCGGCGAGAGCGGCGTCAAAGCACCTTCCGGTGGGTCAGCAGCCGAGGTGAACCACTGCGGCTCTGACGATGTCGGTTGCCGCGGTCAGCGACACGCCTAGATCTTTGTAGACCATGTCGACCGCAGTGGGAGAGTTGTTGCCGCTGCGCTCTATTTGGCACACGCGGTAACCCTCGGCGAGCAACTGCTGAGGGCTGAGATGAGTGTAGTCCGGCAGCAACTGTTCAAGATAAGTTGCTTCGTCGGCTTGCACGGGCGCTGCGGTTATTACCGCCAAAGTCGACAAGGACGCCACGCCGACGATCAGACCGCGAAATCTCGTGACCATGGTTGCCCACCTCCGGGAGAGCCGTGTAACCCAGAGCCTACGGCGCAGCGCACGTTTCAGCTGGTGAACGGATTTTCCGGGGCGAGCAACCGCTCGACATATTTCGCGATCACGTCCACCTCGAGGTTGACGTGCGTTCCGACCTCGGCGCGCCCGAGCGTCGTGAGGTCGAGCGTCGTGGGGATCAACGACACCTCGAACCAGTCGTGCCCGAGACCGGACACGGTCAAGGACACCCCGTCGACGGTGATGGAACCCTTCTCCACCACATAGCGCGACAACGCGGTCGGCAGCGCGATACGCACCACCACCCATCGCTCCGACGGCGTGCGCGCGACCACGTGTCCGGTCCCGTCGACGTGCCCCTGGACGATGTGTCCGCCGAGGCGGCTGTTGACTGCCGCCGCACGCTCCAGGTTGACACGACTACCCGTTCCGACGCGGCCGAGGCTGGACCGGTTCAACGTCTCACCGATCACGTCGGTGGTGAACACCCCGTCGGGCCACACCTCGACGACGGTCAGGCAGACGCCGTTCACCGCGATCGAGTCGCCGTGGCGGGCATCCGATGTCACGAGGGGTCCGCGGATCGCGAGCCGGGCGAAATCGCCGAGCTCCTCCTTGCCGACGACCTCGCCCACCTCTTCGACGATTCCGGTGAACACGCCGCCAGACTATCCAGTCAGCGGCCACGCACCGAAGAAGGACGAAACCGCAGTGGTGCTTTCGCCGCAGCGCATTCGATGGCAGAGGTTGAGAACCCGTCGAAACGCCAGTTCACCGGCCACACCATCGCTTCTGCCGAGGCCCCGCCGACCGCTCCCACACCCGCGGACCCTCTACGATGCACTCATGCCCAAGCGCCTCGTGCTGATCTTCATAACCCTGGCCACCGCCGTCGCGTTCCTGGCGGGGTGTTCCAAGTCGGAGGAATCCACCAAGGACCTGCCGGACGCCGCGACTCTCCTGCAGCAATCCAGCGCGACGACCAAGGCCCAGACAAGCGCGCACATGAAGCTGACGATGGAGGGCCCGTCCGAGAAGTTGCCGATCGAGATGCTCGAAGGTGATCTGAGCAATGCTCCGGTTTTCACCGCCCAAGGCAAGGTCAACCTCCTGATGATGGGCCAGCGCCTCGAAGGCGTGGAGTTCAAGGTCGTTGACGGCGACCTCTACGCCTCGCTGACTCCGGGCGCCGGCTTGTCGAATTTCGGCCCCGCCGCCGAAATCTATGACGCCTCGCTCATCCTCAACCCCGAGACGGGCGTGGCCAACGTGCTGGCCAACTTCTCTGACCCGAAGGCCGAGGGCCGCGAGACGATCAACGGTGTCGAGACTGTCCGCATCACCGGGAACGTCAGCGCCGACGCGGTCAACAAGATCGCGCCGCAGATCGGCGCGACCGGTCCGGTGCCCGGGACCGCGTGGATCGCAGAGGACGGCGACCACAAGCTGGCCCAGGTCAAGCTGCAGACCGACTCGGACACCAACATCACCATGACGCTGTCGGAGTGGGGCAAGCCGGTGACCGTCGCCAAGCCGCCGGCCGCCTGATGTCGCTTTCAGTGCCAGCGACGGACGCTGGAGCCGCGCCAACGACGACGTCGAATCGCCGGATCGCGATCAGCGCGGGCGGCCTCGCGGTACTGCTCGGCGCGCTCGACACCTACGTCGTCGTCGCGATCATCAGGGACATCATTCTCGACCTCAGCATCCCGATGAACCAGCTGCAACGGGTGACGCCGATCATCACCTGTTATCTGCTGGGCTACATCGCCGCCATGCCACTGCTGGGCCGCGCATCCGACCGGTTCGGCCGCAAATTCATCCTCCAACTCAGCCTGGCGGGGTTCGCGGTCGGCTCAGTGGTCACCGCGATGTCGAATGACCTTGTTCCAATGGTGATCGGCCGCACGATCCAGGGTGTCGCCAGCGGCGCGCTGCTCCCGGTCACACTCGCGCTGGCCGCCGATCTGTGGGCCAGCCGCAACCGGGCCTCGGTACTGGGCGGGATCGGCGCCGCGCAGGAGTTGGGCAGCGTGCTAGGCCCGCTCTACGGCATCGGTGTGGTCACGGCCCTGAATACGTGGCGCGACGTCTTCTGGATCAACGTTCCGCTGGCTGCCGTTGCCATGGTGCTCATTCACTACAGCCTGCCCGCCCGGCTCAAACCCGAAAACCCGGAAAGAGTCGACGTGGCCGGGGGCGTACTGCTGGCCATCGCGCTCGGCTTGACCGTGATCGGGCTCTACAATCCCGCTCCCGACGGCAAGAAGATCCTGCCGAGCTACGGACTGCCGGTGCTCTTGGCAGCGGCGGTGGCCCTGGTGGCCTTCTTCGTTTGGGAGCGGTTCGCCCGCACCCGGCTGATCGAACCGGCCGGCGTGCATTTCCGGCCTTTCCTGGCTGCGCTAGGTGCATCGCTGTGCGCGGGTGCGGCGCTGATGGTGACGCTCGTCAACGTCGAACTGTTCGGGCAGGGTGTTTTGGGTGAGGACCAGACCGGAGCGGTTCTTCTGCTGCTGCGCTTCTTGATCGCTCTGCCGATCGGCGCCGTGATCGGCGGATGGATTGCAACCCGGATCGGTGACCGCGTGGTCGCCTTCGCCGGCCTCATGATCGCCGCGGGCGGGTACTGGTTGGTCTCTAACTGGGGCATCGATGTGCTGTCCACCCACCACGACCTCGGCTTTGTCGCCCTGCCTGTGCTCGACACCGACCTTGCGATCGCCGGCCTCGGGCTAGGGCTGGTCATCGGGCCCCTGACCTCCGCGACGTTACGGGTAGTCCCAGCCGCCCAGCACGGCATCGCATCGGCGGCCGTGGTCGTGGCGCGCATGGTCGGCATGCTGATCGGCCTCGCCGCGCTGACGGCTTGGGGGCTGTACAAGTTCAATGTGTATTTGCAGGAGCGCCTCGACGCCCTGCCGGCGCCAACGGCAGATAGCCCTGGCGGCTTGTTGGCCGCTCAAACCGCACGGCTTTCACGGGCGACCGTGGAGGCCTACACCATGCAGTACGGGGTCATCTTCCTGGCAACAGCGGTGGTCTGCGTCGTCGGCGCCTTGCTCGGCCTACTGATCAGCGGGCGCAACGAGCATGCCGACGAACCGGCAGCCGTCGACGAGACAGCCGACGCAGACCCGGTCAGCGGCCTCTAGCAGCGCTCGAGACCGGGGCGCAACAGCGCGGGCTCTGCTGGCCGCGCCGCCTCCTCGTCGGGCTGGCCCCGGAAGGTGTCGCAGATCAACGCCTTGAGGGTGCGGGGGGCAAGTGGGCGATAGCTGAGCCAGTCCTGCAGTGCAGTCATGGGTCGTCGTCCTTCGTTCGTGCTCACCAGCGCGCAAATCGTCGGTGAAAGCGCGATTACAACGGGGCCGCCGTGGCCCGCTCTGGTACGAGTGTACCGACGCAACAGGGCTGATTGGCTCCTTGCCACGCCGGGTATGCGTGCGGTCACACCCACGTCAACGGAGAAAAGCTGATGGCAAGTTCACTGACTGGCAAGAAGATTGCGTTCCTGGTCGCACCCGAAGGCGTCGAGCAGGTCGAGTTGACCGAACCATGGAAGGCCGTCGAACAGGCCGGCGGCACCCCGGAGTTGGTGTCGACGGAAGTCGGCAAGATTCAGGCGTTCAACCACCTGACCCCGGCCGACACATTCGAGGCCGAGAAATCCGCCGATTCCGTGGCGGCGTCCGACTACGCGGGCCTGGTGCTGCCGGGAGGCGTCGCCAACCCGGACAACCTGCGCATGAACGCCGACGCGGTCGCGTTCGCAAAGAGCTTCTTCGATGCGGGCAAGCCGGTAGCGGTCATCTGCCACGGACCCTGGACGCTGGTCGAGGCGGACGTGGTGCGCGGGCGCACCATGACATCCTGGCCGAGCGTGAAGACCGACCTCGTCAACGCGGGAGCCAACTGGGTCGACGACGAGGTGGTCGAATGCTCGCGTGGGCCAAACACTTTGGTGTCCAGCCGCAAACCGGATGATCTGCCTGCGTTCTGCAACACGCTGGTGAGCGCTTTCGCCAAGTAGCCCAAACCCGGCCCGCCGACCGACGCCCCTGGGTAACGTCGCGAACATGCTCCTCGCCGCGCTTCGCGACATGCAGTGGAGAAGGCGGCGTTTCGCGATCGCGGTGCTGTCCACCGCGATCATCTTCGGGATGACACTGGTTCTGACCGGGTTGGCCAACGGTTTCCAGACCGAGGCCGAGCGTACGGTCGACTCGCTCGGGGTCGACCAGTTCGTGGTCAAGGCCGGCGCATCGGGTCCGTTCGTGGGCGCGACACCGTTCGCGCCCGTTGAATTGCGGCGCATCGCCGCCGCACCCGGCGTCGAGGCGGCCGCTCCCCTGGCCTATGCCGGTGGCACCGCGACTCTCGACGGTGAGACGCGCAACGTCGACATCTTCGGTGCGCCGGAACGCGGTCCGGGTATGCCGGCTGTGACGGAAGGGCGCCCGCCGAGAGATCCCGACGAAGTAGCGGTCTCGACCACACTGGGCCGCGGTGTCGGCGATGAAGTCGAGATCGCTTCGCGGACGCTGCGTATCGTCGGCCTCGTGGAGAACTCGACCGCGCTGGCGAACCTGCCCAACGTGTTCCTGACCACCCAGGGCGCGCAGCGGCTGATCTACGGCGGTGAGCCGCTGGTCGCCTCGATCGGTGTTCGCGGGTCACTGGAGCGGGTGCCGGACGGCTATCGCGCCGTCGACCGCGCGGGTGCGATCGAGGATCTGCTTCGGCCGCTGAAAGTGGCGGTCAACTCGATCACCATCGTCGCGGTCCTGCTGTGGATCGTCGCGGCGTTGATCGTGGGATCGGTCGTCTATCTATCCGTGCTCGAACGGCTGCGAGATTTCGCCGTGTTCAAAGCGATTGGGGTGCCGACGCGTTCGGTGATGGCCGGGCTGGCGCTGCAAGCGGTGATCGTGGCGTTGCTGGCGGCACTGGTCGGGGCGGGGCTGTCGCTGTTGCTCGGGCCGCTGTTTCCCATGCAGGTCATCGTGCCGACGCAGGCGTTCGTCGCGCTGCCGATCGTCGCGGTGGTGATCGGCCTGATCGCCAGTGCGGCGGGCCTGCACCGCGCGGTCGCCGTCGATCCCGCGCTGGCATTCGGGGGTCCGTGACCCATGGGTGATCTGTCCATCCAGAACCTGGTGGTCGAGTACTCGAGCGGCGGGCACACATTGCGACCGATCGACGGGCTGAACCTCGATGTCACGGCCGGCTCGCTGGTGATCCTGATGGGGCCGAGCGGATGCGGGAAGACGACGCTGCTGTCCTGCCTCGGCGGAATCCTGCAACCCACAAGTGGCACCATCAAATTCGGGGACGTTGACGTGACGTCGTTGAGCGCCAAAGACCTTGGGACATACCGGCGCGAGACAGTGGGTTTCGTGTTCCAGGCGTTCAATCTCGTGCCGAGCCTCACTGCGGTCGAGAACGTGATGGTGCCGCTGCGCGCCTCGGGCATGTCGCGCCGTGCCTCGCGCAAGCGGGCCGAGCAGCTGCTCGGGCGCGTGGGCCTGGAGGACCGCCTCAAGCACCGGCCCGGCGATCTCAGCGGCGGGCAGCAACAGCGGGTGGCGGTGGCCCGCGCGATCGCGTTGGACCCGCCGCTGATCCTGGCCGACGAGCCCACTGCGCACCTGGACTTCATTCAGGTCGAGGAAGTACTGAAGCTGATCCGCGAGTTGGCCTCCGGTACCCGGATGGTGGTCGTCGCGACACACGACAGCCGCATCCTGCCGTTGGCCGATCGCGTGGTCGAGATGGTGCCCGACTTCGCGTCGGTGGACCGCCCGCCGGAGAGCGTGGAGCTGGAGACCGGTCAGGTGCTCTTCGAGCAGGGCACGATGGGCGACCTCATCTACATCGTGACTGAGGGTGAGATCGAAATCGTGCGTGCACTTCCCGGCGGCAGCGAGGAGATGCTGAAGCTGGCGACCAAGGGCGACTACTTCGGCGAGATCGGCCCTCTGTTCCACCTGCCGCGGTCGGCGACCGCACAGGCGCGTACCGATGCGACGGTGATGGGCTACACGGTCCAGGCATTCCGAGAACAGCTGGGGGCGGCCGGGGTACGCGAACTCATCGAGCACCGTCCGCTGGCCGCCGAGGAAGCAGCTACCCCGGAACGAGGCTGAGCAGCACGTCGGGGCCGATCGGTTCGATCCCGTCGAACCGCCACCGCTGGGCGTGCGCGATGCTCAGCACCCCGACGTCGTCGACGGCGGTTATCGGGCCGCCCAACAGGATCGGCGCCACATAGGCCAGGATGCGGTCGATGACCCCGGCGCGCAGGAAGGCGCCCGCCAACGTGGGGCCGCCCTCGAGCAGCACATCGGTGCGATCGGAAAGCGCCTTGATGACCTCGTGCGGGTCGTGGGTGCGGATCACCATTGTGCGCGAGTCGTCGTTGAGAACCCTTGCTTCCTGGGCGATTTCACGTTCGCCCACGACGACCCGCAATGGCTGACGGTCGGCCAGCGTGCCGTCCGGCAGCCGCGCGGTGAGCACCGGGTCGTCGGCGAACACCGTGCCGGTGCCCACCACGATCGCATCGGCGACACGACGCCTGCGGTGTACGTCGGCCCGCGCGGCCTCGCTCGTGATCCACTGGCTGCTGCCGTCCGCCGCCGCGCTGCGACCGTCGACGCTCGTCGCGAACTTCCACGTCACATGCGGTGCTCCGGTGCGCTGCTTGTGCAACCACTCGCGCAGCGAGCCGCCCGCCACCGCATCGGCGAGCACACCCGCAGCGACGGTCAGCCCCGTGTCGGCAAGTCGCGCCGCTCCGCCGGCGGCAACCGGATTCGGATCAGTCACCGCGTAGACAATTGTCGAAACGCCCGCTGCGACAAGGGCGTCGACGCAAGGCGGTGTCCGGCCATGGTGATTGCACGGCTCGAGTGTCACAACGGCGGTGCCGCCGGCGGCGCGCTCACCCGCCCGGCGCAGCGCGAGCACCTCGGCGTGCGGACCACCGGAGGGTTCGGTCGCGCCCACACCGGCCACCTCGTTGTCGCGATCCAGGATCACCGCTCCCACAGGCGGATTAGGATAGGTGGCGCCCTTGACCTTGTCCGCCTGTTGGATCGCCAGCCGCATCGCGGCCTCGAGGTTCATAGCCGCAGGTGCTTGGACGCGACGGCGGCTTGACGACGCAACGATTCCACCGCAGCGGCGGGGTCCTCTGCGCTGTAGACGGCCGACCCCGCGACGAAGCAGTCCACTCCCGCCTCGGCGGCCTGCTCGATAGTGTCCGCATTGATGCCGCCGTCGATCTCGACGACGATCGTCAGCTCACCTGCGTCCACCAGACGCCGGGCCGTGCCGACCTTGACCAGCACCTCGGGAATGAACTTCTGGCCACCGAAGCCCGGCTCCACCGACATGATCAGCAGCGTGTCGAACTCCGGCAGGATTTCCAGATACGGCTCCAGCGGAGTGCCGGGCTTGACCGAGAGCCCCGCCTTGGCGCCCGCGGCGCGGATGTCGCGGGCGACGCCGACGGGGTTGTCGGTGGCTTCGGCGTGGAAGGTCACGTTGTACGCGCCCGCTTCGGCGTACGGCGGCGCCCACCGATCGGGATCCTCGATCATCAGATGGCAGTCCATCGGGATGTCGGTCACCTTCAGCAGCGCCTCCACGACCGGCTGACCGATGGTGAGGTTCGGCACGAAGTGGTTGTCCATCACGTCGACGTGCAGCCAGTCCGCACCCGGCACCGCGGCGGCTTCGTCGGCGAGCCGGGCGAAGTCGGCGGCCAGGATCGACGGCGCGATAAGCGGTCCTGCCATGCGCCTCACCCTACTTTGAGGGCGGCCGCGAACATCGCGTCGGTGCCGTGCCGGTGCGGCCACAACTGCACGTACGGCCCGGCGCCGAGGTTGTCGACGGGCTCGCCCGCCGGGAAAAACAAGGGCCGGGCGTCCAGGGCAGTCACCGGGTGTCGGCGCAGCGCGTCGGCGACCACACCGACGGTCTCGGCGAGGTGCGGCGAGCAGGTCGCGTACAACACCACGCCCCCGGGGCGCGTCAGCCGGATCGCCGAGGCCAGCAGTTCGCGTTGCAGTTTGGCGAGCGGCGGCACGTCGGATGGCTGGCGCCGCCATCGGGCCTCCGGTCTGCGCCGCAGCGCACCCAGCCCGGTGCACGGCGCGTCCACCAGCACCCGGTCGAAGCCGGTTTCCACACCGGGGTCGCGGCCGTCGACACGCAGCACCTCGACCGGAAGGCCGCGGGTGTTCTGCTCGACGAGGTCGGCGCGTACGGGCGCGGGCTCGACCGCGGTGACGCGCCCCTCACCGGCCAGCGCGGCGAGCAAGGCGGTCTTGCCGCCGGGACCCGAGCACAGGTCGAGCCACCGGCCGCCGTCTTCGCCGTCGAGTTCGGCCAACGTGAGCGCGCGCGCCACGAGCTGACTGCCTTCGTCTTGCACCAGCGCCGTGCCCTCACGCAGCGCCTGCAGTCGGCCCGGGTCGCCGCCGGCCAGATACACGGCGTACGGCGAATAGCGGCCGACCGTGCCGCCCACCTGGGTGGCCAGATCCGCCGCGGTCAACACCCCGGGCCGGGCCGCGAGGTGAACCGCCGGTCGAGCGTCGTCGCTGGCGAGCAGCGCGTCGAGTTCGCCGGCGTCGGCGCCCAACGCATCGGCGAAGGCCTGGGCGATCCAGCGTGGATGCGCGTGGACGAACGCCGTGTGGCCGACCGGATCGGTGCTCGCGTCGGGTGCCAGCTCTTCGACCCAGGACTGCTCGTCGCGCGACGCGATGGTGCGCAGCACGCCGTTGACGAAACCGGCTCGCGCCGAGTCGAACTCGATGCCGGCCTGCTCGACGGTGGTGGACACCGCAGCGTGGTGTTCGACCCGCGTGCGCAGCAACTGATAGGCGCCGAGTCGAAGCAGGTCGAGCAGGACGGCATCGATTCTGTCCGGCGGACGGTCGGCGGCCCGGCTGATGACGGCGTCCAGCAGGCCTTTCGTCCGGCACGTCCCGTAGGCGAGCTCGGTGGCGAAAGCGGCGTCGCGGCCGCTGATCCCGCGATCACGCAGGATCGCCGGCAGTGCGAGGTTGGCGTAGGCGTCCTTCTCCGAAACCGCCCGCAGCACGTCGAACGCCGCGCGGCGCGCCGGGTCGAGAGGTTGGCGCCGCTGGCGCGGACGCTTGCGGGGATGCGTCATTCGGCTCGCGCCGTGTCGTCGAGTCGGGCGCCGCGGGCCCAGTCGGCCGCGTTCATCGATTTCTTACCGGGCGGCTGGACCGTGCCGAGCAGCACGGGGGCGGACGCGGTGCCGATGCGCGCACCGGTGCGGTTGGTCCGAAGCGCGCCGGGCGGCAGGCTTTCTGATTGGTCGTCGATGCTGACGGGGCCCAGTTTGATCCGTAGGTCGCCGATCATCGTCCAGGCGCCGGGGTTCGGTGTGACGGCCCGGATGCGTCGCTCGACGACGTGCGCGGGCAGATCCCATCGCACCCGGGCCTCGTCGACGGTGATCTTCGGCGCTATCGTCACGCCCTCCGACGGCTGTGGCACCGGGGCGAGCGTCCCGTCGGCGATCCCGTCGAGTGTTGTCTCCAACAGCGCCGCACCCGAAACCGAAAGGCGCTCAAGCAGTTCGCCCGCGGTGTCGGTGGGTCGGATGGTTTCGGTGACCACGCCGTAAACAGGTCCCGAGTCGAGGGCCGGCTCGATCTGGAACGTCGTCGCACCGGTAACGGTGTCACCGGCGGCGATCGCGGCCTGCACCGGCGCGGCCCCGCGCCAGGCGGGTAACAGTGAGAAGTGCAGGTTGACCCAGCCGTGCCTAGGCACCGCGAGCAGTGCGTCCTTCATCAGGGCCCCGTAGGCGACGACGGCGCAGCACTCCGGGGCTAGCTCGGTCAGTTCGGCGACGAACTCGTCGGAGTTGGGCTTCGGCGGCCGCAGCACCGGGATGTCGTGCTCGAGTGCGAACCGGGCCACCGGCGACGGGGACGGTTTGCCGCGCCGGCCCGACGCGGCGTCGGGGCGGGTCAGCACCGCGATGACGTCGTGACGAGGCGACTCGACGAGTCGGCGCAGCGACGGCAGGGCGGGCTCGGGCGTCCCGGCGAAGACGATGCGCACCGCGCCAGTCTAGAGAGGGCACTCGGCGCCGATACCGATGCGTGTTTCAGCGCGGCGTCTGGTAGTACTCGCGCTCCGCCACCCCAGTCAGCGGCGCGACGAACATCCACGGGATCGTGGTGATCAACCGGTTCAGTGTGGCGACCGAGTCGTTGTAGTACTGGCGCGCGAACGCCAGCTTGTTCTCGCTGTCTGTGAGGTTCTCCTGCAAGTTGAGGAAGTTGTTCGACGAGTTCAGCTGCGGATAGTTCTGTCCGAGCGCCAGCAGCGGGGCCAACGCAGTGTCGAGGTCCTTCTCGGCGGTGCTGCGCTGGGCCACCGATGTACCCGCCGTCGCCGACGTCAACGCCGCCCGGGCGTTGGTGACGTGGTCGAGAATGCCCTTCTCATGTGCGGCGAAGGTCTGCACGGTGTGCACGAGGCTCGGGATCAGCGATGCGCGGCGGGTGAGCTCGACGTCGATACCGCTCAGCGCCTCGGCAACTCGCACGTCGGCCGCACGCAGCTTGTTGTAGCCGACCACGAACACGATAAACGCCAGCACCGCCAGCACCAGCGCAACCACCAACAAAAAGGTCACCATGATCCGCCTCCTCCTCCGCCCCCGCCGCCGCCACCACCGCCGCCGCCGCTGAAGCCGCCACCACCACTGCTGCCGCCACTGGACGACTGCGATGCGGTGTAGGCGCCGATCGACGACGACAACGCCGACTCGAAGCTGTCGAAGCTCGCCCCGCCGGAACCACCGACGAAGCCCACGCCGCTGGTCGAGGATGAGTTGTACCAATACGGTTGCGGTGCAGGTGTACCCGTGGCCGCCTCGTACTTCTTGGCCCACAGCGCCGCGGCGCCCGCGGCGACCGCGAACGGGACATAGGCCGAGTAGAGATCCTTGTGTGCCCCGAAGTCGAACCGCGCTTCAGCCGAGTCGGTCGTCAGCAGCCGGTGGAAACCGCCTGCGCGCGACCATAGTTCGCGGCCCGCCTCGGTTCGGCGGGTCCCCACACCCGCGGTCCACGACCGGATCGACAGCAGGAAGAAGGCGGCGAAGGGCAACGCCCACATCGTCGTCGGGAACACCCACCGGAAGATGCCGAACAGCATGAACAAGAATGCGATCGCGTTCGCGGTGCGGACCCACAGCTCCTTCCTGCGCTTGACGAGCAGCTTGTTGTCGATTGCCCACTTCTGGACGGCTTTGGCCATGTCGGTCTTGGCCTTGGTGAGCTTTTGTCCGGACTTGACGGTCTTCTTGGCTTCGAACTCGGTGCCCGGGCCCATCGCTTTCAACGCCGACCCGACCGCCACGCTGACCGGGTCGACGCCGAGCCACGCGCTGCGCTCGGCGATACCCCGGACACGCCAATGCTGGTCGCTCATCTGACGCAGTTCGATCAGCTCGCGCTCGGCGAGGTAGAACAGCGTGGCGGTGAGCCCGTTCTTGGGAACCGCTTCTGTCCGGATGTACTCGGTCTGGACCGGGCCCAGACCGGGCGGCGGCGCGTACTGCAATGGAAATCCGGGCGACGGTTCCACAGTGGTGCGGTACCACAGCAGCGCGGCCGCACCGGCTGCCACGGTCAGGGCCCCGACCAGCAGGACACCGGTCAACGACTGGCCGAGCACGCGGTCCCAGGTGTGCGTCCACGGCAGTTCGGCGCGCGGCGGGGTGGCGACTTCGACACCTGCACGCACCGTTACCGGGGTGTGCGGTGCGAGGTACTGCGCTAAGAGCTCGACTTTGTTGCCCGTGACCGTCAAGTTCCGGCACGGGGCGCCGACACCGTAGCCGACCGAGCACTGAACGTGGGCGACGTTGCCGGGCAGGCGAATCGAGATATCGGCCCGCTGGATGCGGTTGTTCCAGGCCGGCGCGATCACATTCCAGAAGAACACCGAGTCCGATGCGGCGGGCTCACCGGTCGACGAGGCGAATCTTCGGTCAGCGCCGGCGTTTCCGGGATCGAGAACGCCGTCGATGGAGTAGCGGATCTCGAACACGTGCTCGCCGTAACTGAGGTACTGCTCGGGATCGCCGATTTTGGCCACCCGGAACCGCTCCCCGTCCTCCCACAGCATCTGATACGACACCCACTCGCCGTCGAGGAGAATCGACTTGATTTTCGGCGTCTGCCGGACGTGAGGGTTGTTGGGATTGGTCACATCCCAGTACCGGAAGATCCCGTGCCTGCCGCCGGGGAAGTCCGCCGTGATTATTTCCACGGCGTCGAGTCGTCCGTTGTCGTTGACGACGAAGTCCGCGTCGTAGTCGGTGATGACAACCGGGTCGTCGACAGGCGCCGCGTCCGAGCCGCCGCCGGCGAAGATCACCGGCCACAGCAGCCCGAAGGCGAGCAGCAGCAAGGTGATCGACCACGCGAACAATCGGCGCATGCGGACCTCCTGTCCTGCCCGTTGCCGGGTGTCCGGTTCACCCTATGTGCAGCGGGTCGATCTGGATGCGAACCGGCTGTTGATCGTGGCGGGCGCTGAGCACCGCAGCCGCCCGTCGCAGGGCAGAGGACAGCGCCAGGCCGGTGACGCGGGGCACCCGGACGAGCATCCTGATCACCGTGCCGTCGGTAGGGATGCCGGGCGGCCGGCGCGCGCCGACCGGAAGATCGACCGGTCCCAACCGCTCGGCGCCGTCGGGCAGTGCTGCGGTGTCGAGCAGCGAGTGGACCGCCTCGGGGACACCGTCGATCGCGGCCATGTGCACGGCCGGCGGCAGGCCGACGTCGGTGCGGGAGTTCAGTTCAATGTCGGCGTGGCCGACCGGATCCCAGCGGATCAGCGCCTGCACCGTCGGTATCGCGGACTCGGCGACCACCGCGACCACCCCACCGTCCGCCCGACTGCGCACCCGAGCCCCTGCGGCCATCCAGCGGCGCAGGGCATCCTCCGCGGCTCGCAAGTCCTGTCGACCGAGAAGCGCCCAACTGTCCAGCAGCAGCGCGGCGCCGTAGCCGCCGCCCGAGACGGCGGGTTCCGCACCGGGCGTAGCGACCACGACCGCCGGATGCGGCGGCACTTCGGCCACCATCGCGTCGCCGCCGGAGGTGATGACCGTCGTCCCGGGGAAAGCGCGGCCGAGCTCCTCGGCGGTGCGCCGGGCCCCGACAACGACCGCGCGCACTGCGTCCGAGCCGCATCGGGCGCAGCGCAAGGCGGTATGGGTCCGGCCACACCATCGGCACACCGCGCCAGCGGCATCCCGATCCGGCAGCGACAGCGGGCCGGTGCAGTGCCTGCACCGGGCGATGGTCCGACACCGCGCGCACGCCAGCGCCGGCACATATCCGCGGCGGGGCACCTGAACCAGCACCGGCGCGCCGGACTCCAACGCCTTGCGCGCCGCCTGCAGCGCCATCGAGGGCAGCCGGGCCGACCGGGCGGCCGGATCGCGTTCCTGCTCGAAACCGCTGTCGTCGAGGGCGATCACGCGCGGGGAGGCCGCCCGCACCACCGGCCGAAGCGCGACCAGGTCGTGCGCCCAGCCGCTGCGCACGAGCGCCTGCGCCTCGGCGGTCCTGGCGTAGCCGCCGATCAATGCGGCGCAACGGAGTTGGTGCGCGCGCAGCATCGCCACCTCCCGCGCATGCGGATACGGTGCCCGGGGCTCGGCGAGCGTGTCGTCGCCGTCGTCCCACACCATCACCAGGCCGAGGTCGCCGACGGGCGCGAACACCGCGCTGCGGGTGCCGATGACGAGCCGGGCGTCGCCGCGCAACACCGACAACCAGCGTCGGTAACGTTGCGCGGGGCCGAGTCCCGCCGACAGCGCCACCACGCGCGCGTCGTCGACGAAGCGGACGGCTGCGGTGTGCAGCGCGTCGATGTCACGCTGATCGGGAACGATCACCAACACGCCACGTCCGGAGTTCACGGTGACCGCCGCGGCTTCGGCCAGTCGGTCCGGCCACGCTTCCCCGGGGAGCGCCTGCCAGACCGCGCGCGCCGCGCGGCCGTCGGCCAGCGCCGCGACGAACTGGTCGCCGCGGCCATAGGCGGACCAGGGGGCCGTGTCGACCGGGTCGGCGGTGAACGTCACCGACTCCGGTGGGTCCTGCTTCTCGACCCGGGCATGACGTGGTGGTATCGCCAGCCGCAACACGTCCGCGCGGGTGCCCGCATAGCGCGCCGCGACGGCGTCGGTGAGGCGGCGAATCTCCGGCGTCAGCACCGGCTCCGGTGACACCACCCGGTCCAACCACCCGAGCTTGCCGACATGATCTGTGTCGGAACGTCTTTCGAGAATGAAAGCATCGACCAGCCGACCGTGGAACCGTACCCGCACCCGGACGCCGGGCTGCGCGTCGTCGGACTGCTCGGCAGACACCAGATAGTCGAATTCGCGGTCGAGATGCGGCACGGTCAGCATGGGCAGCACGCGCGCGATCGGCTCGTGCTCAGCCTGCTGCCGGGGGCTCTTCACCTACGAAGTGGTAGCAGACCGCGCGGACATCTCGGCCGTCCGGCCGAAGAAGAACCCCGCCGTGATCAGCAGCAGCGACGTCGCATACGCCCACCAGATCGGCACTGCCAGCGCCTCTGAGTGTGGTGGGGTCAAGACGAACTTGCCGATGCCGATCATTGCATCGGACACCGCGAAGCACACCGCACCGAGAGCGGTCCACGGTGTCGGCAGGCGCGCCAGCAGTGCGGCGCACACCATCGCGCCGAGCACTGCGATGTACAGCGTGACAGGTACCGCCATACCGTCGTCGATCAACCGCGGCCAGAACCACACCAGCAGGGCCAGGCAGGCCGCGACGGTGATCGCCGCAGCGGCCAGCCGCGGCGCCGAAGCGGCGGCCAGGGGCCACAGGGCCGCCAGAAAGCACAGGTGCGCGACAAGGAAAGCGCCCAACCCCAGCACGAACGACGGCTCCCACCAGGGCAGCGCCAACAGGACGTCGCCCGCCGCGGAGAACAGCAGGGCAGCCACCAGCCAGCGTCGTTCGCGGACGATCGGGTGGGTCAGCGCGGCCGCCGCGAGCAGCACCGCCGCAGCCGCCTTCGCCGCGGGCTGCAGCGCGAACTGGCCGGTGAGTTCGGCGCCCGCGGGAAGCCGCACCGCGGTCACGATCAGGAAGACGCCGTAGCAGGGTCCGACAACCGCCGCCGCCACCCACAGACGCCTGGTCCAGGGGTGAACGTACGGTGTCTGCATGTCAGACGCTGAAGTAGGGCCGGCCAGCCCGGAGCCCATAGACGCCATTCTGCTGAAGGTACTTGAGAAGGTCCCGTTTCAGTTGTCAACCGAAGGCGGAGCCCAGGCCGCACGGCAGCGGTTCGATGCGCTGCCCCGTGTGGAGACCAATCCCGAGGTTCGTGCCGAGGGCCGTACGGTCGACGGGCCCGGCGGGCCGATCCCGGTACGGTTGTACCGCCCGCCCGCGGGAACCGACACCACCCCGCCGGTCGTGCTGTTCTTCCACGGCGGCGGCTGGTCGGTGGGCGATCTCGACAGCTACGACAGCACCGCGCGTCGGCACGCGGCCGACGCCGACGCGGTGGTGATCTCCGTCGACTACCGGCTTGCGCCCGAGCATCCCTATCCCGCCGCCGTCGACGACGTGTGGGCGGTGACGCAGTGGGTCGGCACACACGCCGACGAGTTGGGAGTCGACGCCGATCGAATCGCGGTAGCGGGTGATTCGGCGGGCGGCAACCTCGCCGCGGTGGTGTCCCAGCTGGCACGCGACGCGGGCGGACCGCCGATCCGCTTCCAGCTGCTGTGGTATCCGGCGACGACGTGGGACGTGTCGCTGCCGTCATTCAAGGAGAACGCCGACGCGCCCATCCTGAACTTTGCTGCGGTGACGGGATTTTCACGTTGGTACGTGGGGGACATGGATCTGCGTGACATGCCCGCGACGTTGGCGCCGGCCCGCGCGAAGGACCTCACCGGTCTGCCGCCCGCCTACATCGCCGTCGCGGGCCACGATCCGCTGCGCGACGACGGCGCCCGTTACGCCGAGCTGCTGGCCGCCGCGGACGTGCCCGTCGAACTGCACAACGCCGAAACGCTGATACACGGTTATCTCGGTTATGCGGGTGTGGTGCCGGCCGCGACCGAAGCCACCGAGCGGGGACTGTCGGCGCTGCGTCGCGCGTTGCACGGGTGATGCGGTCGAGTGTGGCCTGATGGCTTCATGATGTAGCGCCGGGCCGGTACCGTGGGCGCAACGTCATGGCATCGACGGGAGGCCCTATGACAGCGCCGGATCACGACACCGTCATCGTCGGCGCCGGATTCTCCGGCATCGGCACCGCGATCAAGCTCGACAAGGCAGGGATGGGTGACTACCTCGTCGTCGAGGCCGGCGAGGGACCGGGCGGGACGTGGTACTGGAACACGTATCCCGGTATCGCCGTTGATATTCCGTCGTTCTCCTACCAGTTCTCCTTCGAGAAGAGCCCGAACTGGACGCGGAGTTACGCGCCCGGAAAGGAGCTGCAGGCCTACGCCGAGCACTGCGTCGACAAGTACCGTTTGCGGCCGAAGATCCGGTTCAACACCAAGGTGACCGGTGCGACGTTCGACGACGAGGACAGCCTGTGGCGCGTCGAACTCGATACCGGCCAGCAGGTCACGTCCCGTTTCCTGGTCAACGCCAGCGGGGTGCTGATCACTCCGAACCTGCCCGATATCGACGGCGTCGACTCGTTCGCCGGCGTGACCATGCACACCGCCCGTTGGGACCACGGGCAAGACCTGACCGGGAAGCGGGTCGCGATCATCGGCACGGGCGCCTCAGCGGTGCAGGTCATCCCTGAGATCGCTCCGATCGTCAAGCAGCTCACGGTTTTCCAGCGCACTCCTATCTGGTGCTTCCCCAAGCCCGATGTGCCGCTCTCGCCGCTGATGCGGCGGTTGATGCGGCTTCCGGGCGGCCACACGGTGCAGCGCCTGCTCAGCCAGGCATACGTCGAGCTCACCTTCACGCTGCCCGCGCAGTACTTCACCCTCAACCCGATGGCCAAGAACATGTCCAAAGTCGGTGAGGCGTATCTGCGCAAGCAGGTCGACGACCCGGAAGTGCGCGACAAGCTCACGCCGCGCTACGCCGTCGGATGCAAACGACCCGGCTTCCACAACACGTATCTGTCCACGTACAACCGCGACAACGTCGAGTTGGTCACCGAACCGATCGACAAGATCACCGGATCCGGGGTCGCCACCGTCGACGGCGTGACGCGCGACGTGGACGTGCTGATCCTGGCGACCGGGTTCAAGGTGATGGACGTCGACGAGATGCCGACCTATCCACTGACCGGGTCGGGCGGGCTGACATGGAGCCGGCTCTGGAACGAGCAACGCCTGCAGGCCTATGAGGGCGTCAGCGTACCGGGATTCCCCAACTTCTTCTCAGTGTTCGGCCCGTACGGCTATGTCGGGAACTCCTACTTCACGCTCATCGAGACGCAGACGCACCACATCGTGCGTTGCCTGACGGCGGCCCGTCGCAAGCACGCGAAGCGCGTCGAGGTGAAGCAGGAGGCCAACGACCGCTATTTCGCCGAGATGATGCGCAAGCGGCACCGCCAGATCTTCTGGCAGGACAGCTGCCAACTCGCCCGCAGCTATTACTTCGACAAGAACGGCGACGTTCCGCTGCGGCCTGCGAGCACCCCGGAGACGTACTGGCGCAGCCGCCGCTTCCCGCTGTCGGACTACGCGTTCACGTCCTGAGCCCAATCGCCTCGAGACCGACGAAATGGCTGAAATCAGCTGCTGAAAAAGACCATTTCGTCGGTCTCGCGGATGGCGGGGAAAACTAGACGGCGGCCTTCAGCTCGTCGACCTTGTTGAGCTGCTCCCACGGCAGGTCGACGTCGGTGCGGCCGAAGTGGCCGTACGCGGCGGTCTGCGCGTAGATCGGGCGCAATAGGTCCAGGTCGCGGACGATCGCGCCGGGTCGAAGGTCGAACACCGACGTGATGGCCTTCTCGATGCGGGCCGGGTCGACGGTCTCGCTGCCGAAGGTCTCGACGAACAGCCCGACCGGAGCTGCCTTGCCGATCGCATAGGCGACCTGCACCTCGACGCGCTCGGCCAGCCCCGCTGCGACCACGTTCTTGGCCACCCAGCGCATCGCGTACGCCGCCGACCGGTCCACCTTGGACGGATCCTTGCCCGAGAACGCGCCACCGCCGTGACGGGCCCAGCCCCCGTAGGTGTCGACGATGATCTTTCGACCCGTCAGGCCCGCGTCACCCATCGGGCCGCCGAGCACGAACTTGCCGGTCGGGTTGACCAGCAGCCGGAAGTCGGAGGTGTCCATCGTGTCGTGGTTCAGGTCGGCCAGCACCGTGTTGACGACCTTCTCGCGGATGTCCGGCGTCAGCGTCGCCTCCAGGTCGATGCCCGCGGCGTGCTGCGTCGAGAGCACCACGGTGTCCAGGCGCACCGGGGTGGTGCCGTCGTACTGCACGGTGACCTGGGTCTTGCCGTCGGGCCGCAGGTAGCCGAGCACGCCGTTCTTGCGCACCTCGGTCAGCCGCCGCGACAGCCGGTGCGCGATTGCGATCGGTAGCGGCATCAGCTCCGGGGTGTCCTTGATGGCATAGCCGAACATCAGACCCTGGTCGCCGGCGCCCTGCAGGTCCAGCGGGTCGCCCGCCCCTTCCACCCGGGTCTCGTGGGCAGTGTCGACACCCATTGCAATGTCGGGCGACTGCTTACCAATGCCGATGTTGACGCCGCAGGTCTCGCCGTCGAAGCCCTTCTCCGACGAGTCGTAGCCGATCGAGAGGATGCGCGCCCGCACGGTGTTGGTGATGTCGGCGAACGCCTCCTTGGCCTCCGTCGTGACCTCGCCGACGACGTGCACCTGCCCGGTGGTGACCAGCGTCTCCACCGCAACCCGCGACCTGGGGTCGTCCGCGAGCAATGCGTCGAGCACAGAATCACTGATGGCGTCGCAGATCTTGTCGGGGTGACCCTCGGTTACCGACTCACTGGTGAACAGCCGAGCTTCGCTCACGGTGTTGATCCTCCAAAACTTAGTTCATCGAATTATATCTGTGCCCTGTTGCACATAAGCGTGTGCGCCGGTTGCGTGCAAGCTTTACACGCAGCCAGGTGCGTGATTCGAGCTACCCGCCGCCCTGCAGGAACGCCACGATCGCGTCCACGATACGGCTGGCCATCAGAGTTTTCGAACCATGTTCCAGCGCGGATTCCGTGCCGTCGGCCGCGAGCAGCCAGCCGTCGTTGTTGTCGACTTCGAACGCCCGATTCTCGCCCACGGCATTGACCACGAGCAAATCACACCCCTTGCGGCGCAACTTAGCGCGGGCGTGGTGGAGCACGTCGCCGTTCGCATCACCGGTCTCCGCAGCGAATCCCACGATCGCGCGCATATTGGGTAACTGGCCGTCGGCGCGCGCCCGCACGGTGCCCGCCAGCACGTCCTCGGTCCGGGTCAACTCGATGACCGGGGCCGCGGCGTTCGGGTCGGCGGACTTCTTGATCTTGCTGGTCTGCATCCGCGTCGGCCGGAAGTCGGCGACCGCGGCGGCCATCACCAGCACGTGAGCATCCGGGGCGTGTTTGGACACGGCGTCCTTGAGCTGGGCCGCCGACCCGATATGGACGACATCGACGCCTGCCGGGTCGATCAGCCCGATGGTGTTTCCCGCGATCAGCGTGACCTCGGCGCCGCGTTGAGCCATCACGCGCGCCATCGCGTACCCCTGCTTGCCCGAACTGCGGTTGCCGATGAACCGCACCGGGTCGATCGGCTCACGGGTGCCGCCCGCCGAAACCAGCACCTTGACGCCGGCCAGGTCGTAGGTCAGCGCGTCCGGGCGGGTCAGCAGGAGTTGGGCCAACGTGGTGATCTCCTCGGCTTCGGGCAGCCGGCCGGCACCGCTGTCGGAACCGGTCAGCCGGCCCGACGCGGGTTCGAGCACGATGGCACCGCGGCGGCGCAGCGTGGCGACGTTCTCCACCGTCGCCGGGTGAAACCACATCTCGGTGTGCATCGCCGGAGCGAACAGCACTGGACATCGAGCGGTCAGCAGCGTGGCGGTCAGCAAATCGTCCGCCCGTCCCGCCACGGCGCGGGCCAGCAGGTCCGCGGTGGCGGGCGCGACGACGACGAGGTCGGCTTCCTGGCCGAAGCGGACGTGCGGCACCTCATGGACGTCATCCCAGACCCCGGTGTGGACCGGGTTACCGGAGAGCGCTTCGAAGGTGGCGGCACCGATGAAGCGCAGGGCCGACTGGGTGGGGACGACGCGGACGCTGTGGCCTGCTTCGGTGAGCTGCCTGACCACGGTCGCGGCCTTGTAGGCGGCGATACCACCGGCGACGCCGACGATGATCCGCTTGGGCTCCATGGCGGCGGCTCCCCTATGACTCGCTGTGCTGCTACTCGCCTTCGGTGTGCTCGAGCAGGTCGCCGTGGATCTCGCGCAGCGCGATCGACAGCGGCTTCTCCTGAAGCCCGGGCTCGACCAGCGGGCCGACGTATTCGAGGATGCCGTCGCCGAGTTGGTTGTAGTAGTCGTTGATCTGGCGCGCGCGCTTGGCGGCGTAGATCACCAGCGCATACTTGCTCGACGCGCGGTCCAGCAACTCGTCGATGGGCGGATTGGTGATGCCCAGCGGCGTGTCGTAGGCGCCGGCGCCGGACGTGTCGATGTCGTCCACAGCGGCCAGCTGCGCATCGGCGTGCGGGGTGCTCACGTAGAAAATCTCCTGAAGTTCAGATGCTTTGGGCCGGTCCGCGCGTGTCGTGCGCCTTAACTAAGTCCGGTTCACCAGCAAGGATACCAATTCGGCGCAGGCAGACTCCAATTGGCTGTTCACGACGACCGTGTCGAAGTCGTCCTGGGCGGCCAGTTCGGCCCGCGCGGTCGCCAGTCGACGCTCCATCACCTGGGGGGACTCGGTGCCCCGCCCGGTCAGCCGACTCTCGAGTTCTGCCCAGCTGGGCGGGGCGAGGAACACGGTGAGCGCTTCGGGCATGGCCTTCTTGACCGCCCGCGCGCCGGCAAGGTCCACCTCGATCAGAACGGGTCTCCCGGCCGCAATGGCCTCGCGAACGGGCTGGGCGGGGGTCCCGGAGAGGTGCAGGCCGCCGTGGATCTCGGCCCATTCGAGCAGCGCGCCGTCGGCGATCAACTCACGGAATCGGTCAGCTGTCACGAACGTGTAGTCGACACCGTCGACCTCACCGGGGCGTGGGGCCCTGGTGGTCACGGACACGCTGAAGTGCAGGTCGGGAATGCGTTCGCGCAGACAGCGGACGATGGTCGACTTCCCGACGGCTGAGGGGCCGGACAGCACAACTACCCGGCCGGCCCCTCGGCCGGCGCTCAACTTCTGCGCCTAGGACTGGTCGAACTTTTCCAGCAGCGCCTTGCGCTGACGATCGCCGAGGCCGCGCAACCGGCGGGTCGGCGCGATCTCGAGTTCGGTCATGATTTCCTGCGCCTTGACCTTGCCCACCTTGGGCAACGCCTCCAGAAGCGCGGAAACCTTCATCTTGCCCAAGACCTCATCGGTCTCGGCGTCCTTGAGCACCTGCTTGAGGTTGGTGCCGCCGCGCTTGAGCCGATCCTTCAACTCGGCTCGGGCTCGACGTGCGGCGGCAGCCTTCTCCAACGCGGCCGCGCGCTGTTCGTCGGTCAACTGGGGAAGGGCCACGGGTTCCTCCGTCTCATCGCCATCGATTGTTACTGCCTCGGCTGATAGGGAAAATCCAGAACAGCCAGCGACGACGACCGTACCCACGCGGACTGACGAAAGCGAACGCCACCCCCTGGTTACGGCGTCAAAAGCCCAGCGTGTAGGGCGGTCGTGGACGCGACGTTTGAAGCGCCCCACGGCGCCCAGGGCGCGAAGTTCTCGCTTCCCGCGGCCGGAACTTCCTGCATTTCAAGGCAATTCGCGTCCTGGAACCCACGATTTCGCGCCCACGGCGCGTGACCTGCGCCACAACAGAGGGTCGTCGGAGGGTCCGAAAAGAAAATTCTCGCTGGTCATGCGGTTTCGGGCGTGTCGCGAACGCACGGGTCGGCGCCGTGCTGTGACCCCTGTTGCAGATGTTTCAGCAGTTGCCTCTGTGGTCTCACCCTCATTCGAGGCTCGCGAATCTGCGCTGAGCGTCGTGCTCCCGCGCCGATCACAGCCCTGCCGGCAGTCTCGCGAACGTGATCTAGGCCAAATATGCGACCGCGTCGCGCATCGCCTCCGCGGCGGACCGCAACGCAGCGACGCCAGGACCGGCGCGGAGCACCTCTCGGGAGACCGCGGGGAGCAACTGGCCCGGCTTGGCTCCGCCGAGGCCACCGAGCGCCTCCGGGCGCCCGCCCTGCGCCCCGACGCCCGGGACGAGCACGGGGCCGCCGAGCGCGCTGACGTCGGGTGGGTCGGCCAGGGTGGCCCCGACGACGACGCCGATCGGACCGGGTTCTTGCGAAACGGCCCGGTTGACCTCCGCGGCGGCGTCCACGATCGACTGCGCGACGGTCCGGCCGCCGGCGTCGGCGCGCTGGACGGCCGCGCCTTCGGGGTTCGAGGTGGCGGCGAGCACGAACAACCCGCGGTCGTTGGCCACGGCGGTGTCGATCAACGGCTGGAGACTCCCGAAGCCCAGGTACGGCGATGCGGTCACGGCGTCGGCCGCCAGCGGCGAATCGCCGGCCCATGCGGCGGCGTAGGCGGCCATCGTGGAACCGATGTCGCCTCGCTTGGCGTCGGCGAGCACCAGCACTCCCGCGTCGCGGAGTGCGGCGATGGTGTGTTCGAGCACCGCGAACCCGGCGGCGCCGTACGCCTCGAAGAACGCGACCTGCGGTTTGACGATCGCAAAGCCCGCGAAAGCCGTCACGCAGACGTCGCAGAACCGGCGCAAACCCTCGGCGTCCGTCGACAACTCCCACGCCCGCATCAACTCCGGATGCGGATCGATGCCCAGACACAGCGGCCCGCGGCGGGCCACCGCGGCGGCCAACCGCGGACCGAAACCGGTCACTGGCCCAGCGCGCTGTGCAGTTCCTGTAGCGACATCACGCCGATGTCGCCGCGGATACCCGCCTCGATGCCCTGCACCGCCGCGGACGCGCCCTGCACGGTCGTCACGCACGGAATGCTGTTGGCCACTGCCGCGGACCGGATCTCGTAGCCATCGATGCGGGGACCGGAGTTGCCGTACGGAGTGTTGATCACCATGTCCACCTCCCCGCTCTTGATCAGGTCGACGGCCGACGCCGCCGGCCTGCCCGCGCTCGGTTCCTGGAAATGTTTGCGCACTTCTTCGCACGGAATTCCGTTGCGCCGCAGCATCTCCGCGGTGCCTTCGGTGGCCAGCACCCGGAAGCCGAGGTCGGCGAGCCGCTTGACGGGAAAGACCAGCGAACGCTTGTCGCGGTTGGCCACCGACACGAAAACCGTGCCCTGCGCGGGTAGCGATCCGTAGGCGGCGGTCTGGCTCTTGGCGAACGCGCTACCGAAGTCGTGATCGATGCCCATCACCTCGCCAGTCGATTTCATCTCCGGTCCCAGCAGCGAGTCGATCTGCGAGCCATCGTGTTTGCGGAACCGGTTGAACGGCAGCACCGCCTCCTTGACGGCCACCGGCGCGTTTCGGGCGGTCGTCCCACCGTCGCCAGTGCGTGCCAGCACACCCTCCTCGCGCAGCGCAGCGATGGTGGCGCCCAACATGATTCGAGCGCACGCCTTGGCCAGGGGCACCGCGGTGGCTTTCGAGACGAACGGCACGGTTCGACTGGCGCGCGGATTGGCCTCCAGCACATAGAGCACGTCGTCCTTGAGCGCATACTGCACATTGAGCAGTCCGACGACTCCGATACCATGGGCGATCGCCTCGGTGGCGCGCCGCACCGCGTCGATGTCACTGCGGCCCAGCGTCACCGGCGGCAGGGCGCAGGCCGAGTCGCCGGAATGGATACCGGCCTCCTCGATGTGTTCCATCACGCCGCCGATGTAGACCTCGGTGCCGTCGCACAGCGCGTCGACGTCGATCTCGATGGCGTCCTCGAGGAAGCGGTCGACCAGCACCGGGTGCTCGGGCGACAACTCGGTGGCGCGGGTGATGTAGCCGTCCAGCGTCTCGTCGTCGTAGACGATCTCCATGCCGCGCCCGCCCAGTACGTACGACGGCCGCACCAGTACCGGATAGCCGATGTCGGCGGCGATGCGCCGCGCCTGGTCGATGCTGGTGGCCATGCCGAACTTCGGCGCCGGGAGTCCCGCGTTGGTGAGCACCTCGCCGAATGCGCCGCGGTCCTCGGCCAGGTCGATGGCCTTCGGGCTGGTGCCCACAATCGGCACGCCCGCCTTCTCCAGCCGTTCGGCCAGTCCGAGCGGTGTCTGGCCGCCGAGTTGCACGATCACCCCGACAACGCCGGGTCCCCCTGCGCCAGAGGCTTGCTCGGCGAAATACACCTCGAGGACGTCTTCGAAGGTGAGCGGCTCGAAGTACAGTCGGTCGGCGGTGTCGTAGTCGGTGGACACCGTCTCGGGGTTGCAGTTGACCATCACGGTCTCGAACCCGGCCTGGCTCAGCGTCGTCGCGGCGTGCACGCAGCTGTAGTCGAATTCGATGCCCTGACCGATGCGGTTCGGGCCCGAGCCGAGGATGAGCACCTTGGGCTTCTCGGCCTGCGGCGCCACCTCGGTTTCGGCGGCCGGATCCAGCTCGTAGCTGCTGTAGTGATACGGCGTCTTGGCCTCGAATTCGGCCGCGCAGGTGTCGACGGTCTTGTACACCGGATGGATTCCGAGGCGCTGGCGCAGCGCCCGCACGCCGACCTCGCCGGCGAGTTCGGGTCGCAGCGCGGCGATCTGGCGGTCCGACAGCCCGTGGTACTTGGCGCGGCGCAGCAGATCCGCGTCCATCACCGGCGCGTCGACGATCTCGGCGCGCAGCGTGACCAGTCCGGCGATCTGCTCGACGAACCAGGGGTCGACGCCGGACGCCTTCGCCACCTGTTCAACTGTGGCGCCCTTGCGCAGCACCAGTTCCAGGTCGTACAGGCGGCCGTCGGACGGCGTCGCGAGCCGGGTCAACAACTCCTCGACGGTGACGGTGTCTTCATCAGGGTCGGCTTTGGTCCAGAACCCGGCGCGACCGGTCTCCAGCGAGCGCATCACCTTGCCGAGCGCTTCGATGAAGTTACGGCCCAACGACATCGCCTCGCCGACCGACTTCATCGTGGTGGTCAGCGTGCCGTCGGCGCCGGGAAACTTCTCGAACGCGAAGCGAGGCGCCTTGACGACGACGTAGTCCAGCGTCGGCTCGAAACAGGCCGGCGTCTCCTTGGTGATGTCATTGACGATCTCGTCGAGCGTGTAGCCGATGGCCAGCTTGGCCGCGATCTTGGCGATCGGGAATCCGGTTGCCTTGGACGCCAACGCGCTCGAGCGCGACACCCGCGGATTCATCTCGATCACGATCAGCCGCCCGTCGACCGGGTTGACGGCGAACTGGATGTTGCAGCCGCCGGTGTCCACACCGACCTCGCGCAGGATCGCGATGCCCAGGTCGCGCATCGTCTGGTACTCGCGGTCGGTGAGCGTCATCGCCGGTGCGACGGTGACGGAGTCGCCGGTGTGCACACCCATCGGGTCGAAGTTCTCGATCGAGCACACCACGACCACGTTGTCGCGGCCGTCGCGCATCAACTCGAGTTCGTATTCCTTCCAGCCGAAAATCGACTCCTCGATGAGCACGTTCGCGCTCGGCGACGCTGCAAGTCCGTCGCCGGCCATCCGGTCGACGTCCTCGGCGGAGTACGCCATGCCCGAACCCAGGCCGCCCATGGTGAAGGAGGGGCGCACCACCACCGGCAGACCGAGATCCTCGACGGTCTCGCGGACCTCGTCCATCGTGAAACACACACGGGAGCGGGCTGATTCGCCGCCGACCTTCGCGACGATGTCCTTGAACCGCTGCCGATCCTCGCCGCGCTGGATCGCCTCGAAGTCCGCACCGATCAGCTCGACGTCGTAGCGCTCCAGCACACCGTTCTCCGACAACGCGACCGCGGTGTTCAACGCCGTCTGCCCGCCGAGTGTGGCCAGCAGACCGTCGATCTTGTTGCCGCGCTCGGCCTGCTGGGCGATGACCCGTTCGACGAACGCCGGTGTGATCGGCTCGACGTAGGTGTGGTCGGCGTATTCCGGGTCGGTCATGATGGTCGCCGGGTTGGAGTTGATCAGGCTGACCTGCAGCCCCTCGGCGCGCAGCACGCGGCACGCTTGGGTGCCGGAGTAATCGAACTCGGCGGCCTGGCCGATCACGATGGGCCCCGAGCCGATCACCAGGACATGGTTGAGATCAGTCCGCCGCGGCATCAGCTGTCCCTTCTCCCGCGAGCGTGCGTGTCTGCACACGACACGCCGCTGGTTTCCAGCAGTTTGTGCACACTCGTGACCCGGTGAGAGAGCGCCATCTACCGTTCCTCTCCGGCCATCAGGTCGACGAACTGGTCGAACAGGTAGTTCGCGTCGTGCGGGCCGGCCGCCGCCTCGGGGTGGTACTGCACCGAGAAGGCGCGTCCGTTCGCGAGCTTGATCCCCTCGACCACACCGTCGTTGGCGCAGGTATGGCTGACGACGGCCTCACCGAACGGCGTGTCGAAGCGCTCCCCCGCTTCGCCCTCCAACGCGAACCCGTGGTTCTGCGCGGTGATCGCGACGGCGCCGGTCTGATGATCGATCACCGGCACGTTGATTCCGCGGTGGCCGAACACCATCTTATAGGTCGAGCGCCCGAGCGCACGGCCGAGAATCTGGTTGCCGAAACAGATGCCGAACAACGGAATTCCGGCGCCGAGCACTTCCTGCGTGACGGCCACGATGTGGTCGGCGGTCGCGGGGTCGCCGGGTCCGTTGGACAGGAACACCCCGTCGGGTTTCAGGTCGGCAATCTGCTCGTACGTCGCGGACGCGGGCAGCACGTGGCTGCGGATGCCGCGCAGCGCGAAATTGCGCGGCGTGTTCGTCTTGATTCCGAGGTCGATCGCGGCCACGGTGAACCGTTGCGGCCCTTCGGGTTCCACGACGTAGGTGGCGTCGGTGCTGACCTCGCCGGCCAGGTTCGCGCCTAGCATCGCCGGCTGTTCACGCACCCGGTCCAACAGTTCGTCCGCGTCGGCCAGCGCCGGACCGGAGAACACGCCCGCCTTCATCGAGCCCCGACTGCGCAAGTGGCGCACCACCGCCCGGGTGTCGATACCGGCGATCCCGACGATGCCCTGGCGTTCGAGTTCCCCTTCCAGCGTGCCGGTGGCCCGCCAGTTCGACGCGCGCGGCGACGGGTCGCGCACCGCGTAGCCGGCCACCCAGATCTTGTCGCCGCGGCTCTCGGCATCCTCGTGATTCCAGCCGGTGTTGCCGATCTGCGGTGCGGTCGCGATCACGATCTGCCCGTGGTAGCTCGGGTCGGTGAGCGTCTCCTGGTAACCGGACATTCCGGTGGAGAACACCGCCTCGCCGAGCGTCTGCCCGACCGCGCCGAACGTCGTGCCGGTGAATACCCGGCCGTCCTCCAGCACCAGCAGCGCCCTGTCGGTTCCCCTCACGCTGGCTCCTTCTCCACCCAGTTCGCGTACTCCCCACGGTCATTGGCGCGGAACCCCGTGTCGATCTCGGTGCCCGACGGTAACCGCCAGCGGATCGCGAGGATGCCCTCGTGGGTCATCGCCTTCCCGGCGAGGCCTCGCTCGGTGCGGATCGCGGTGATCGACGCATCGGGGATCCAGATCGGCACTGCGCCGCTGCGCTGCAACATGATTCCTTCGGGATAGCGGGTCAACACGGCCTTTGCCCGAAAGCCCAGATCCCCGACCACGATGCGGTCGTTCCAATGCGGCGCCAGCGTGCTGCCGACATACAGGCCCTTGGTGGGGGGCACGATCGCCGGCCCGACGGTGTCCGGCAGGGCGGGCAACGTGCCGACGAGCTCGGCCTGGCGTTCGGCGCGGCGGCGCCATCCGCGCACCATCGCCTGAATCAGCACGGCGATGAGAACCACCAGAATCACCGCCATGATCAGCGACCCGACCAGGGTGCCCGTATTCATGCCGTGCACTTCCCGTCGCGCGCAGTCACCTTGCCGCGCAACATCGTCAAGGTGACTGTCGCGGGCAGCTCGCGCGCCTCGAACGGCGTGTTGGCCGAGCGACTGGCCAGCGCGGAACCCTCGACCGTCCAGGTCGCATCCGGATCGACGACGGTCAGGTTGGCCGGCTCACCGATCTCCAGCGGCCTGCCCTGATCGGGCAGACCGACGATCTCGGCGGGCTTCTCACTCATCACCCGCGCGACGTCCCGCCACGTCAGCAACCCCGGCCGCACCATCGTCTGTGCCACCACCGACAGGGCGGTCTGCAACCCGAGCATGCCGGGGCGGGCGACGGAGAACTCGCAGCACTTCTCGTGTTCGGCATGCGGGGCGTGATCGGTGGCCACACAGTCGATGATCCCGTCCGCCAGCGCCTGCCGCAGCGCCAGGGCGTCGGAGGTTTCGCGCAGCGGCGGATTGACCCGGTAGCGCCCGTCGTAGGAGGCCAGGCGTTCGTCGTCGAGGAGTAGGTGGTGCGGGGTCACCTCCGCGGAGATCGAAATTCCCTGTGCCTTGGCCCACCGCACGATCTCGACGGTGCCCGCGGTGGAGGCGTGGCAGATGTGCACCCGCGCGCCGGCGTCGCGTGCCAGCAGCGCGTCCCGCGCGACGATCGACTCTTCGGCGGCGCGCGGCCACCCGGCCAGGCCGAGCCGTGCCGCGTTGGGGCCTTCGTGGGCCACCGCGCCGACCGTGAGCCGCGGCTCCTCGGCGTGCTGTGCGACCAACACGCCGAGTCCGGTGGCGTACTCGAGCGCCCGGCGCATGATCAGCGGGTCGTGCACGCAGATGCCGTCATCGGAGAACATCCGCACCTGTGCGGCTCCGGCGGACATCATGCCCATCTCGGTGAGTTGGGTGCCTGCCAGGCCGACGGTGACGGCGCCGACGGGATGCACGTCGACCAGGCCGACCTGCTGACCGCGCTGCCAGACGTGGTCGGTGACGACCGGGCTGTCGGCGACCGGATTCGTGTTGGCCATCGCGAACACCGCCGTGTATCCGCCCAGAGCCGCTGCGGCCGAACCTGTTTCGATGTCCTCGGCGTATTCCCGCCCGGGCTCGCGCAGGTGGGTGTGCAGGTCGACGAAGCCCGGGAGCATGATCTGCCCGGTGGCGTCGACGACATCGGCATCGTCGGGGATCGCAAGCCCCACACCGACGTCGGCGATCTGCCCGTCGGACACCAGTACGTCGACCCGGTCACCTTCGCCGTAGAGCCGAACTCCCCTTATCAGCACGCTGCTCATGCGCTGATCGCCTCCTCCTCGGCACCCACGAGCAAGTGGAACAGCACCGCCATCCGGATGTGCACGCCGTTGGAAACCTGTTGCAGCACCGCCGATTGCGATGAGTCGGCGACGGAGAACGCGATCTCCATACCGCGGACCATCGGGCCCGGGTGCAACACCACCGAGGCGGCGGGGAGCAACGCCTGCCGCTTCTCGGAGAGCCCGTAGAGCACCGAGTACTCCCGGGCCGACGGGAAGAAGCCGCCATTCATTCGCTCGGCCTGCACCCGCAGCATCAGTACCGCGTCGGCTATCGGCAGTTCGGCGTCGAGGTCGTGCGACACCGTGACCGGCCAGCCGTCGACCCCGACGGGCAGCAGTGTGGGCGGTGCGACGAGGACCACCTCGGCGCCGAGGGTGTGCAGCAGCAGCACGTTCGAGCGTGCCACCCTGCTGTGCAGGACGTCGCCGACGATCACCACCCGCTTGCCCTCGATGTCGCCGAGCCGCTGGCGGATGGTGAGCGCGTCGAGCAGCGCCTGGGTGGGGTGCTCGTGGGTGCCGTCACCGGCGTTGATGACCGCCGGGCCGTGCCCGTCCTCAGTGGCCGTCCACTCGGCGAGTTGCTGCGGTGCTCCCGAGGCGGGATGCCGCAGGATCAGCGCGTCGGCACCGGCTGCGCGCAGGGTCAGCGCGGTGTCGCGCAGCGACTCCCCCTTGGACACCGACGATCCCGACGCGCTGACGTTGATCACGTCCGCGCTCATCCACTTGCCTGCGACCTCGAACGAAACCCGGGTGCGGGTGGAGTTTTCGTAGAACATCGTGATGATGGTGCGCCCGCGCAGGGTCGGCAGTTTCTTGACTTCGCGGCCGAGCAGCGCCTGGCTGAAGCGGTCGGCGTTGTCGAGGATGGCCAACGCGTCGTCGCGCGACAAATCGGCGGCCGAGAGCAGATGTTTCACCGGATCGGACCTCCGTGAGGCGCGAGAGAGATGCCGTCAGCTCCATCTATTTCGGCGAGCCGGACCTTGACGTTCTCAGTGCGGGACGTGGGCACGTTCTTGCCCACGTAGTCGGCGCGCAGCGGCAGCTCCCGGTGGCCGCGGTCGACCAGCACGGCCAGCTGCACGGCCTTCGGCCTGCCGATGTCGCGCAGCGCATCCAGCGCCGAGCGAACCGAGCGGCCGGTGTAGAGCACGTCGTCGACGAGGATCACCAGGGCCTGGTCGATACCGCCCTCCGGAATCGAGGTCTCCTCCAGCGCGCGGGGTGGCTTGAAGTCGAGATCGTCGCGGTAGAGCGTGTTGTCCAGTGCACCGTGCGCGACGGCAATACCGGAGAACTCTTTGATCTTCCCGGCGAGCCGAGTGGCCAGGGTGACGCCCCGGGTCGGGATGCCGAGCAGGATCACGCGGGGTGCATCGGGACCGTCGAGTGCGGTCTTTTCGATGATTTGATGGGCGATACGGGAAATGGTCCGGCCGAGGTCCGCTGCGGACATCAGCTCCCGGTCGGTGCCTGAGGACTCTGAATGCGCGCCCAAGCGACTCTGACCTCCTTCTCCGCCTCTCTGGACGGCTCTTTAAAGGACGTCGAAACTGCGGCGAGCTTAGCACCCGGGTCGCGCGTGTCTGAACGACGCCACGACCGCGCTGAATCCGCCCGCCCGCTCAGTAGGCTTGGCCGCGATGAAACTAGACGGCAACCAAGCGTCCATCCGCGAGGCGATCGACGCCGGACTCCTCGCCGGCGCACTGACCCTGGTGTGGCACGCCGGCGAGGTCCTCCAAGTCAACGAGTTGGGTCATCGCGACGTCGACGCCGGGCTGCCGATGCAACGCGACACGATCTTCCGCATCGCCTCGATGACCAAACCGGTCACCGTCGCGGCCGCGATGAGCCTTGTCGACGAGGGCAAACTGGCGCTCACCGACCCCGTCGCGCGGTGGCTGCCCGAACTCGGCGATATGCGGGTGCTGCTCGACCCGCGCGGTGATCTCGACAAGACCACGCCGGCCCGCAGGCCCATCACGATCGACGATCTCATGACGCACCGCAGCGGCCTGGCCTACGCGTTCTCGGTGCTCGGCCCGTTGAGCCGGGCGTACGGCAGGATGTCGTTCCGCCAGGATCAGGACCGCTGGCTGGGCGAACTGGCACAGCTTCCGCTGGTGCACCAGCCCGGTGAACGGCTCACCTACAGCCACGCCACCGACGTGCTGGGGATCGCGTTGTCGCGGATCGAGGGCAAACCGCTGGCCGACGTTCTGCGCGACCGGATCTTCGAGCCGCTGCAGATGACCGACACCGGATTCTCGGTGGGCACGGAGGGACGGCGCCGCGCCGCGACGATGTACAAGCTCGACCACAACAACGCGCTGCAGCACGACGTGATGGGGCCCGCCCACATCACCGATCCGCCGTTCTGCACGGGCGGCGCCGGCCTGTGGTCGACGGTCGACGACTACCTGCGCTTCGCGCGGATGCTGTTGGCCGGCGGCGCGCTGGACGGCGTCCGCGTGCTGTCGGAGGAGTCGGTTCGGTTGATGCGCACCGACCGGCTCACCGAGGAACAGAAGCACCAGAACTTCCTCGGGGCGCCGTTCTGGGTGGGCCGCGGCTTCGGGTTGAACCTGTCGGTGGTCACCGATCCCGCGAAATCACGCCAGCTGTTCGGGCCGGGTGGGCTGGGCACCTTCAGCTGGCCCGGCGCCTACGGCACCTGGTGGCAGGCCGACCCCTCGGCGGACCTGATCCTGATCTATCTGATCCAGAACCTTCCCGATCTCAACTTCGACGCCGCCGCGATCGCGGGCAACACCTCACTCGCGAAACTTCAAAGCGCACAGCCGAAGTTCGTCCGCCGCACCTACCAGGCACTCGACATCTAGGTCAACGCTTGGCGCGCATACGCGCGAACGTCAGCATCGCCGTCTTCGAGCGCGACGCCCAGCGCCTCGCGCGCGCCGGGTTCGCAAGCAGCCCAACGGGACAGGCTGAGCACGGCGGCCTTGCGGACGTCGAGATGTCGATCGCTGAGCGTCTTGGCCAGGATCGGTACGGCGACCGTCGGCGCCGCACCCGACAGCGCGCGGGCGGCCCCCTCACGCACCTGCCATGCCGGCTCGGTCAGCGCCTGCTGCACACCGGGTACGACGTCGTCACCGCAGCCGACGGCCCCGAGCGCGGCCAGCGCGGCTGCGCGCACCAACGGATCACTGTCGCCGAGGAGGCGTCGCACCGCACCTGCGCCGGCCCCCAGAGTCGCCAGCCCGTTGGCCGCCGCGATCCGCACTTCGCGGTTCTCGTCACCCGCGGCCGCGGCGACACCGTCCTCGTCGTCCACCGAGACCAGCGCGCGGACCGCCTCGATACGGACCCGGTGATCGACGTCGGCCACCGCCAGCCGATACGCCGACCGGTCACCCGCCCGCCGGGCGGCCAGGACATGGACCACCACCGCGCGCACCACCGGATCGGCCGAATAGCACAGCGGCGCAACGGCTTCGGGATCGGGCAGCACCTCCACCAGTTCCCGGATGCCGTCGGCCGCGACGCGTCGCACCTCCGCTTCACCGTCACCGAGCGCATCGATCAGCGGCGGCTGATACCCATCGGGCAGATGCTCGACCAGCGTCGTGACTGCGGTGCGGCGCACCGCCGGGTCCGGATCGGCGAGGAACTCGGCCAGCTGCTCCACCGACGGCGACTCGAGCGCGAGCACGGCGGCGATGCGCGGGGACGGCGGCTGGACCGCCACCGGCTGTACTCGTGTCACCGCGGTCGCCGGCGGCCGCCCGGCGGCGACAAGCGGCTGCTCGACGCGTGTCACCTCGTCATCCGACGGTAGATGCTCGAGGTCGGTCACCGCGACGAAATACGGTGCGACGGGCCGCTTCAGGAACTCCATGGTGCCGTCGGCGGCCTTGCGCAGGTTGAGGTGATAACGCCACCCTTCGTCGTCTCGCTGCGGGATGTCGGCCCTCTCGTGGTAGAGACCCCATCGTGACTCGGTACGGGTCAGCGACGAGCGCGCAGCCATCTCGGCGCAGTCGCGGATGAACGAGACTTCCACCGCTCGCATCAACTCATGTGGGGTGGTGGCGCCCATGCCTTCGATCTCGGTGCGCATGCGCTCGAAGGTCTCGACCGCGATCGACAGCTTGGTCGCGGTCTTCGGCGGCGCCACATAGTCATTGACGAACCGGCGCAGCTTGTACTCGACCTGCGGTTGCGGCGGGCCATGCGGTTGGCGCAGCGGACGGTAGACCAGTTCGTGGGCCGCCTCGAGCTGGTCCTGCGGCAACGACTGCGGCGCGGCGATCTCTCCCAGCGTCGACGCCGCATGCTCACCGGCGAGGTCGCCGTAGACGAACGCCCCGATCATGTAATTGTGCGGCACACAGGCCAGGTCGCCGGCCGCGTAGAGCCCCGGGACCGTGGTACGGGCATGCTCGTCGACCCACACCCCCGACGCGGAATGGCCACTGCACAGCCCGATCTCAGAGATGTGCATCTCGACGTCGTGGGTGCGGTAGTCATGTCCGCGATTGGCGTGGAACGTACCTCGGGTCGGCCGCTCGGTGGTGTGCAGGATGCTTTCGAGCGCGTTCAGCGTCTCGTCGGGCAGATGCGACACCTTCAGGTAGATGGGTCCGCGCGCCGATTCGATCTCGCGTTTGACCTCGGCCATCATCTGTCCCGACCAGTAGTCCGAGTCGACGAACCGCTCCCCCAGGGCGTTGACCTGATAGCCGCCGAACGGGTTGGCCACATACGCGCATGCCGGTCCGTTGTAGTCCTTGATCAACGGATTCACCTGGAAGCATTCGATCCCCGACAGCTCCGCACCGGCGTGGTAGGCCATCGAGTAGCCGTCACCGGCGTTCGTCGGGTTCTCGTAGGTGCCGTACAGGTATCCCGAAGCCGGCAGGCCCAGCCGTCCGCACGGACCCGTCGCCAGGATCACGGCTTTGGCTGCGACAGCGACGAACTCGCCGGTGCGCGAGTTCAGCGCGGCCGCGCCGACGGCGCGTCCCGTCCGATCAGTGAGGACGCGCACCGGCATCAGCCGGTTCTCGATGCGGATCTTCTCTCGCATCGAGCGTTGGCGTAGCACCCGGTAGAGCGCCTTCTTGACGTCTTTGCCTTCGGGCATCGGCAGCACGTACGAGCCCGAGCGGTGCACTCGGCGCACGGCGTACTCACCGTGTTCGTCCTTCTCGAACTTCACTCCGTAGCGCTCGAGACGTTGCACCATCGCGAATCCGCGGGTGGCGGTCTGATAGATGGTGCGCTGGTTGACGATTCCGTCGTTGGCGCGGGTGATCTCGGCGACGTAGTCCTCCGGCGTGGCCTTACCGGGGATCACGGCGTTGTTCACTCCGTCCATTCCCATCGCCAACGCTCCGGAGTGCCGGACGTGTGCCTTCTCCAGGAGGAGTACCTGCGCGCCGTGTTCGGCCGCGGTCAGCGCGGCCATCGTGCCCGCGGTACCGCCGCCGATCACCAGCACATCACAGTCGAGCCGGGCGGTATCCGCGAGATCAGGTATTTGCATCATGAATGGCGCAGGGCAGCAAGGATTTCGGCGCGGGCCTCGTGACGCGCGACGTCGTGGGCACGGGGCTCGGGGACCTCGACGAGCGCGCGCAGTGGCTGACCGACCCGGCCCAGGACCGCGACCCGGTCGCCGAGAATCAGTGCCTCGTCGACATCGTGGGTGACGAACACGACGGTGGTCGGGTGCGCCTGCCACGTCTGGATGAGCAACCGCTGCATCGCTGTCCGGGTCTGCGTGTCGAGAGCGGCGAAGGGTTCGTCCATCATCACCGCGCGCGGAGCGCCGGCCAGCCCACGCGCCAGCTGCACGCGCTGACGCATCCCGCCCGACAGGCTCTTGGGCAGGTAGTCGCCGTAGCCGGTGAGTCCCACTTCGTCGATCCAGCGCAGCGCGCGTTCGCGACGGCCTGCGCGCGGTGCGCCACGCAGTTGCAGCGCCAGCTCGATGTTGGAACGCACTGTGCGCCAGGGCAGCAGCGCGCTGTCCTGGAATACCATGCCGCGGTCGCGCGAGGTGGTGCAGACCGGCTCACCGTCGGCGAGCACCCGGCCCGAGTCTGGGAGCAGCAACCCCGTCAAGGCTCGCAACACCGTCGATTTGCCGCAGCCGGACGGTCCGGTGAGCACCAGGATCTCTTCGGGTTGCACGGTCAGGGTCAACCCGTCGACGACCGGCGCATCGGTGTAGGACAACCGCACGTCGTCGAGTTCGAGCCGCATTCCCCGCAACGCCGCAGGGGCCGGTGATGTGGTCATCGGTTGTTCTCCTCAGCGCGGGGCAGCCAATGGGTGGCGCGTCTGCCGATCAGTTCCACCGCGGCGGCGGTGGTGAATCCCAGGATCCCGATCGTGATGATGCCGACGAGGACGTCGGAATAATTGAGCACCGTATAGGCCTGCCAGGTGCGGTAACCGACACCGAGGCGACCCGAGATCATCTCCGCGGAGATCACGCAGATCCAGGCCACTCCCATGCCCACCGACAATCCGCCGAACAGGCCGGGCAGGATGCCCGGCAGCACCACGCGCCGCAGCACGTCCCATCCCCCGCCGCCCAGCGTGCGCACCGAGTCCTCCCAGATGGTCGGCAGCGCCCGTACCGCGTGCCGAGTGCTGACCATGATCGGGAAGTAGGCCGCCAGGAACGTGATGAACACGATTCCCGCCTCGTCGGTGGGGAACAACAGGATCGCGACAGGCACCATCGCGATCGCCGGGATCGGTCGCGCGAGTTCGGTGAGCGGTCCGAAGACATCGGCGAAGGCCGCCGAGCGCCCGAGCATGATGCCGGTGATCACGCCGACGACCGCCGCCAATCCGAAGCCGGTCAGGATGCGTATCAGCGACTGACCCAGATCCAGCCAGTACTCCGGGGTGCCGAGGCGATTCGCCAGCGCAACAGCGACTTCGGTGACCGTCGGCAGCGTGTCGAAACGCAACCACAACCGGACGTCGTTGGCCGTCAGCACCTGCCACAGCCCCACTGCGGCGACCACGGAGGCCAATCGTAGGAGCCGGCGCCGCCACAGCGCCGCTTGCGGACGGCGGACCGGCGCGGTTTCCACGTGCACCGGCGACTCGAGCACCTCGACGACTGCGGTCATGCCGCACCCGCCAGCGCCTGCTCGTAGTCGACTGCGGCGCTACCGGGGTGGGCTGCGATGAACCGTTGGGCACCACCGGGAGTGGCGAACGGCAAATAGGTTTGACCGTCCTTCACCCAGATCGCCTTGTCGGCGAACCACCGCGTGCCGAATTCGGTGTCTGGCACATACGCGGCCCGGACCACCGCGCCCCGTGCCTTGGCCTCCCGAACGGCCTTGAGAAGGCAGGCCGGTGAGGCCGCCGGCTGGGTTGCCTCGGCGCCGTCGAGCCACAGTTCGCCGGCTTTCGCCGGGTCCGCGACTTCGATGTGGCACACCGGATCGGTGCCCTCGATGAGCGACGGGTTCGCCGTCGCCGCCAGCGCCCTGTCGTAGTCCAGGCCACGCGCATCGAACGCCGCGCGCAGCGGGGCGTCGTGCACGAAGCCTGCCACGTCCAGGTCGGCGAAGTCGCCGATCGACTCCAGGTACGGCACATCGCCTTTCAACGCCTCGACCAGCGACGGCTTCAGCGTCGTGTCGAACGATGTGCCGCCGGGGCCGTTGTAGAGATACACCACTTCCTGCGGGAGACCGCTGTCCTCGGCGACGATGCGCGCCGCTTCCAGTGGCTTGTCGTTGAGGAAGTCGGTGGCGTCCAGCTGCGCCTGCAGGAACGCGTCGAGGACTTCGGGATGGTCGGCCGCATACGCGCGGCGTACCACCACCCCGTGCAGGGTCGGGTAGTTCCCCTCGGCGCCGTCGTAGAGCAGCTTGGCCTTGTCCTGGTAGACCAGCAGGCCCGGCCAGGCGACGAACTGCGACAGTGCCTGGACCTGCCCGGATTCCAATGCCGACGCACCGATCTGCGGCTGCTGGTTGAGGACTTCCACGCCGGTCTTCGGATCGACACCCGCGTTGGACAGTGCCCGCACCAGGGTGCCGTGCCCCGCCGAGCCGACACTGGCCGACACCTTCTGGCCCTTCAGGTCGGTGAGCGTCTGCACGGGCGAGTTCGGCGTCACCACAACCATGTTCAACGCGCCGCGCGGATGGTAGCCGGTGACCGAGACGATCTGGGTGCGGGCCCGCTCGTTGGCCTGCGTGCTGGATCCGTTGATCAGCATCGGATAGTCACCCATCGAGCCGATGTCGATCTTCTCGGCGACCATCTGCGCCGTGATCGGCGCCCCCGTGTCGTAGTCCTGCCAGTTCACCTTGTATTCGGTACCGGTGCGGTCGGTGACGCCGGAAAGTCGCCGTTCCAGAAAACCTTTGGCACGCAGCAGTGTGCCCGCGGTGACGGTGTTGATGGTCTTGGACTGGTAGCCGATGACGACGTCGACGACGTCACCGGAGGAGTTCGTGGCGGTGTCGAGCGTGCAGCCGGCGGTCGCAACGGATATTCCGGCGGCCAGCACGACCAGCCGGATCAGCGGTCGGGTCATGGTGCGGGTCCTCATCGGATCAGGTAGGGCATGTTGACGGTGACGGCGCCGGTGGGACAGCGCGCTGCGCAGGGTCCGCAATACCAGCACTCGTCGACATGCATGAAGGCCTTGCCGTTGTCGGGGTTGATCGCCAGCGAGTCGAGCGGGCAGATGTCGACGCACAGCGTGCAGCCCTCGATGCACAGCGACTCGTCGATCGTCACCGGCACATCGGCACGTTGGTTGACCAGTGTCACGGGATGCTCCTCAGCAGGTTGCCGCGCATGGTGATTCGGTCACCACGCATGCGGATGTATTCGAGGTCGACGGGCCTGCCGTCATCGAGTCTGGTGAGCCGCTCGAGCATCAGCAGCGCAGCCCCGGCGGGAATCTGCAGCGTCGCAGCCGAATGCGCGTCCGCCGCAACGGCTTCGAGCGCTAGCGAGGCGGTGCCCAGCCGCTGGCCGCTGACCTGCTCGATGAGCGCGAACACGTCGTTGGTCTCCAGCGGGTGGGCCAGCACCGCGGCCGCGACGTCCGCCACCAGATAGGTCAGGTCAAGGGAGAGCGGCAGGTCCCCCAGATAGCGCAGCCGCTCCACGAAGACGACCTGCGCTCCGGGATCCAGGCACAGCTTGCGGGCCACCGCGGGCGGTGCGGCCAAGTGCTGTACCGCCCTGACCTCATTGCGGACTTCACCGTATTCCTTGAAGGTCTCCTGCAAACCGACCAGTGCGTCGAGCCCGTGGTCGTACTTGCGCACCGCAACGTGCGTGCCGGTTCTGGGTCCGCGCTCGATGAGTCCCTCGTCCTTCAACACCGAGAGCGCTTCACGAATGGTGTTGCGCGAGACGAAGAACTCCGCGGCCAGCTCCTGCTCGCCGGGTAGAGCGCTGTCGAAGGCGCCCGCATGGATCTGGTGGCGCAGCACATCGGCGACCTGACGGGCACGGTCGGCGCGCGGTCTGCGCAGAGGCGTCGGCTCGGGCTGCGACATGCGGCTACGGTAAGGGCGTGGCGGGCCCAGCCGGGCGGCGCTGGGCGCCGGCGACCCGGACGATCCGCGCTTTGCGCCGCTTGGATCACCGGCTCACCAGGCGAAAGACCGGAACGCGAGCGGCATTGCGCCACTTGCCTACCCGCGATCGATTAACAATCGCGGTGAGCTAAAGAAACCGCGCGTCCTGCGGAGTCGCCTAACCCACGCTTTCGTCGCCGGTTCCGCGCACCGCCTGCGCGGCGGCCCGGATCTGCGGCGTCACGAGCATCACCTGGCCCAGTACACCGTTGACGAAACCCGGTGAGTCGTCGGTCGACAACTGTTTGGCGAGTTCGACCGCCTCGTCGACGGCCACCGGCTCGGGTACATCGTCGGCGTGCAGCAGCTCCCACACCGCGACCCGCAGGATCGCGCGATCGACGGCGGGTAACCGCTCCAGTGTCCACCCCTGGAGGTGCGCGGCGATCAGATCGTCGATGTGCGCGGAATGCTCAGTCACGCCCCGAGCGACCGTCACGGTGTACGGGTTCAGCGGCGCTACGTCGGACTCGTTCTCCGCCATTGCATTGCGCGCCTCTGCCACCTCCGCCGAGGTGAGCCCGCGTGCCTCGGCCTCGAAGAGCAGGTCGACGGCGCGTTTGCGGGCCTGATGGCGGCCACGGTCGGCGGGCCGACCAATCCGGCCGGAGTCACCCTTGCGGTCAGGCATTCACCCGGCCCAGATAGCTGCCGTCGCGCGAGTCGACCTTGAGCTTGTCGCCGGTGTTGATGAACAGCGGCACCTGGATCTCGGCGCCGGTCTGCACCGTGGCGGGCTTGGTGCCGGCACTGGAGCGGTCGCCCTGCAGCCCCGGCTCGGTGTGCGTCACCTCGAGTTCGACGGTGACCGGCAACTCGAGGTACAGCGGCGAGCCGTCGTGAAAGGCGATCTGCACCGGCATGCTCTCGAGCAGGAAGTCGGCGGCACGGCCGACCAGCGATTCGGGCAGCGGATGCTGCTCGTAATCCTCGGAGTCCATGAACACGAAGTCGGAGCCGTCGCGGTAGAGATAGGTCGCGTCACGTCGGTCGACCGTCGCGGTTTCCACCTTCACCCCGGCGTTGTAGGTCTTGTCGACGGTCTTGCCGGAGACGACATTCTTGAGCTTGGTGCGCACGAAGGCCGGCCCCTTGCCGGGTTTGACGTGCTGGAATTCGATGATCTGCCAGAGTTGGCCGTCGATCACCAGGACGAGCCCATTCTTGAAGTCGGCGGTCGTTGCCACAGTCGGTTGTTCTCCTGTCAGAGGATGGCCAGTTCCTTCGGGAACCGGGTAAGCAAGTCGGAGGTGTCGTCTTCAGAGCCCGCCACGACGAGCGTGTCCTCGATGCGGACGCCGCCACGGTCGGGCAGATAGACACCGGGTTCCACGGTCACCGCGGAGCCAGCAAGCAGTGTACCGGCGGCCGCGGCGTTGATCCCCGGCGCTTCGTGGATCTGCAGACCAACGCCGTGACCGAGCCCGTGTCCGAAGTTGTCGGCATAGCCGGCCTCGGCGATCACGCGACGCGACGCCGCGTCGACCTCCTTGAGCGACACCCCGGGCGCGAGCGCCTCCCGACCCGCGTGTTGCGCGGTGGCGACCAGCTCGTAGAGGTCGCGCTGCCACTGCGCGGCCGGCGCGAGCACGAAAGTTCGAGTCATATCCGAGTGGTAGCCGCTGACCAGCGCGCCGAAGTCGATCTTCACGAAGTCGCCGGCGTCCAGCACCGCGTCGGTGGGCCGGTGATGCGGAATCGCCGAGTTGGGCCCGGCCGCCACGATCGTCTCGAACGACGTGCCGTCGGCGCCGTGCTCGAGCATCAGCGACTCGAGCTCGCGGCCGACCTCCTTCTCCGTCCGGCCCGCCCGCAGCCCGCCGCCGTCGACGAGGTCCCGCAGTGCCGCATCGGCGGCCTCGCACGCCAGCCGCAGCAGCGCGACCTCGCCCGCGTCCTTGACTTCGCGAAGCGCCTCGACCGTTCCAGCGGCCCGGACCAACTCGGTCTGCTCTCCGGCGGCAGCGGTCAACGCGGAGAACGCATCGACGGTCACCACGTGGCTCTCGAAGCCGAGCCGACGCACCCCGTCGGCGGCCGCGCGACGCGCCAGGTGCGGTCCGCAGGCCCGCTCGATGACGATCTCGGCGTCGGGTGCCTGCTGCGCCGCCTGGGTGCGGTAGCGTCCGTCGGTGGCCAGCACCGGCGTTTCCGCGTCTTTCCCGTCCGCCCGGATGAGCAGGGCGGCGTTGGAGCCGGTGAATCCGCACAGATATCGCACGTTGACCAGGTCCGAAACCAGCATCGCGTCGATCCCGGCGTTGGCGAGGCGCTCGCGCAACCGGTCCCGACGCTGTGAAATAGTCACGGTCGATGACGCTACTCGCTAAGGTGAGGCCCCATGAGTAAGTGGTTGCTGCGCGGACTGGTGTTCGCGACCCTGATGGTGATCGTGCGATTGCTGCAGGGAACGCTGATCAACGCGTGGGAAACCAAGGCAGGGCTGATCAGCGTCGTGCTGGTGGCGCTGTTCGCGATCGCCGCGTTCATATGGGGGTTGATCGACGGCCGGGCCGACGCCCGCGCCAACCCCGACCCGGACCGCCGCGGTGACCTGGCGATGGTCTGGCTGCTTGCCGGCCTGTTCGCCGGGATCGTCAGCGGCGCGGTGGCGTGGTTCATCGCGCTCTTCTACAAGAGCCTGTATGTCGAGGCGCTCGTCAACGAGGTCACCACGTTTGCGGCGTTCACCGCGCTGGTGGTGTTCCTGATGGCGATCGCGGGCGTGGCGCTGGGCCGCTACCTCGTCGACCGCAAGGCCGACCAGACACCGCACCTGCACCACGCCGGCGAAGATGACCGCGCCGACACCGACGTTTTCGCGGCCGTCGGGCGTCAGGACTCGGACGGGTCCGCCGAGACCTCACCCCGCGACGACCGGGTGTAGCCGTCGGCGGCCAGGTACCGCAGAGCCAGCACGTAGCCCTGCACGCCGAGGCCGACGATCACGCCGGTGGCCACCGCGCTCAGGTATGAGTGGTGCCGGAATTCCTCGCGGGCGTGCACGTTCGAGATGTGCACCTCGATCAGCGGCGCACGCAGTTCGGCGCACGCGTCGCGCAGTGCCACCGACGTGTGGGTCAACGCGCCGGCATTGAGGATCACCGGATCACCCGCATCGGCGGCGGCGTGAATCCAGCCGAGCAGGTCGGCCTCGCTGTCACTCTGCCGCACAACGGCTTTCAGCCCCAGCTCCTCGGCCTCATGCTCGATGAGCGCCACCAGCTCGTCGTGCGTGGTGCTGCCGTACACGTCGGGTTCGCGACGGCCCAGCCGAGCGAGGTTGGGGCCGTTCAGGATCAGCACCGTCTGAGTCATGACGCCACCGCTCCTATTTCTGCGTATGCCGCCGCAAGAAGCGACGGGTCTGGTCCCTCCAGACGGCCCGGCTTGCCGAGGCCGTCGAGTACGACGAATCGCAGCACGCCCGCGCGGGTCTTCTTGTCCCCCGCCATGGCCTCCAGCAATTCGGGGAATGCGTCGGCGTCATAACTGACCGGCAGGCCCAGCGAGGTGAGCACGGTCCGGTGCCGGTCGGCGGTTCCGTCGTCGAGGCGGCCCGCGAGCCGGCCGAGTTCGGCCGCGAACACCAGTCCCACCGACACGGCGGCGCCGTGGCGCCACTGGTAGCGCTCGCGGCGTTCGATCGCATGCGCGAGGGTGTGGCCGTAGTTGAGGATCTCGCGCAGCTGTGATTCCTTCTCGTCGGCGGCGACCACCTCGGCCTTGACCGCGATCGCGCGCCGGATCAGCTCGGGCAGCACGGCTCCGGTGGGATCCAGCGCGGCTTCGGGATCGGTTTCGATCAGGTCCAGGATGGTCGGGTCGGCGATGAAACCGGCCTTGACGATCTCGGCCATCCCTGCAACGAGTTCGTTGCGGGGCAGCGTCTCCAACGTGGCGAGGTCGACGAGCACGGCGGCGGGTTGGTGGAACGCGCCGACCAGGTTCTTGCCCGCGTCGGTGTTGATGCCGGTCTTCCCGCCGACGGCGGCGTCGACCATTGCGAGCAGCGTGGTCGGCACGTGCACGATGTCGATTCCGCGCAGCCAGGTGGCGGCCGCGAACCCGGCGACGTCGGTGGCCGCTCCGCCGCCGAGGCTGACGACCGCATCCCTGCGGCCGATGCCGATGCGGCCCAGCACTTCCCAGATGAACCCGACGACCGGCAGATCCTTGCCTTTCTCGGCGTCCGGAATTTCGATGCGGTGCGCATCGACCCCGGTGTCCGCCAATGTCTTCCGGATGAGCTCAGCCGTCTGCGCGAGTACCGGCTGGTGCAGGATCGCGACCTTGTGCCTGCCCTCCAGCGCGCGTTGCAGTTCGCCGAGCAGACCGGTACCGATGATGACGGAATACGGCGGATCGACGAGCACGTCCACGGTGACCGGGTCGGTGTGTTCAGTCACGGTTGACCTTCATGTTTCGGGCTGCGACCGCCGCCGGTGACGGCGGCGCCTCGGTGCTGGGTTCGGCGGTGAGCGCCGACGGTCCGCGGCGCCAGGGCGGGCGACGCTTGCGCCGCTGCGGGTTGGGGCTACCGGGGTTCTCCAGTCGGGTGACGATGTAGCGCACCACCGCCCCGGGATTGCGCCGGTTGGTGTTGACCCGGATCGTCGCCACCTTCCGGTACATCGGAACACGTTGTGACATCAGTGCTTTGAACTTCTCATCCCGGTCGGGTCCCGCCAGCAGCGGACGCACCGTGCTGCCGCCGGTACGGCGCACCCCCTCAGCGGCGCTGATCTCCAGATAGATGACGGTATGACCGGCCAGCGCCTCGCGCACACCCGCGGTGGTGACCGCGCCCCCGCCCAACGACAGCACCCCGTCATGGGTCTGCAGCGCCGATCGGACGACCTCTTCCTCGATCCGCCGGAACTCCTGCTCGCCGTCGGTGCCGAAGATGTCGGCGATCGCGCGGCCCGTTTTCTCCTCGATCGCGGCGTCGGTGTCGAGCATCGAGACACCGAGGGCCTTGGCCAACCGCCGCCCGATCGTCGACTTGCCCGACCCGGGCAAGCCGACCAGTACTGCGCGGGGCGCCATCAGCCCGAGGCCTGCACCGGTCGCGCCGCCGGCTCGCGGTTGCGCACCGCTCGTAGGTAGTTGTCGATGTTGGCGCGCGTCTCGGTCAGCGAATCACCGCCGAACTTTTGCAGCGCCGCCCGTGCCAGCACCAGCGCCACCATGGTCTCGACGACCACGCCGGCGGCCGGCACCGCGCACACATCGGAGCGCTGATGGATCGCGACGGCCTCGTCGCCGGTGGTCATGTCCACGGTGGCCAGGGCCCGCGGCACGGTGGAGATCGGCTTCATCGCCGCGCGCACCCGCAGCGGTTGGCCGTTGGTCATCCCGCCCTCCAGGCCGCCCGCCCGGTTCGTCGAGCGCATCACCCCGTCGGGGCCCGGGTACATCTCGTCGTGGGCGACGCTGCCGCGGCGGCGCGCGGTCTGGAAGCCGTCGCCGATCTCGACACCCTTGATCGCCTGGATGCCCATCACCGCGGCCGCGAGCTGGCTGTCGAGCCGGTTGTCGCCGCTGGTGAACGAGCCCAGCCCCACCGGGAGGCCATGAGCGACCACCTCGACGACGCCGCCGAGTGTGTCGCCGTCCTTCTTGGCGGCCTCGATCTCGTCGATCATGGACTTTTCCGCCGTCTCGGCATACGCGCGCACAGGACTCGCATCGATCGCGGCCAGGTCCGCGGCCTGGGGCGGCGGGCCGTCGTACGGGTCTGACGCCCCGATCGAGATGACGTGGGACAGCACCTCGACGCCGAGCGCCTCTTTGAGGAACGCGCGGGCGATCGTGCCGGCGGCCACGCGGGCGGCGGTCTCGCGCGCGCTGGCACGCTCGAGCACCGGACGGGCGTCGTCGAACCCGTACTTGAGCATGCCCGCATAGTCGGCGTGCCCGGGCCGCGGCCGGGTCAGCGGCGCGTTGCGCGCGACGTCGAGTTCGGCCGGGTCCACCGGGTCCGGTGCCATCACGGTTTCCCACTTCGGCCACTCGGTGTTGCCGATCTCGATCGCGATCGGGCCGCCCAGCGTGACGCCGTGCCGGACCCCGGCCAGCATGGTGACCTGGTCCTGCTCGAACTTCATCCGGGCGCCGCGGCCGTACCCGAGACGACGGCGGGCCAGTTGCCCGGCGATGTCGTCCGAGGTGACGCGCACACCCGCGACCATGCCTTCGACCACAGCCACCAGGGCGCGGCCGTGGGATTCACCAGCAGTGGTCCATCGCAACACGCGTCCCATCTTCCCACGTCGGCCGCCGGGCCCCGAATCAGCCGATCACCAGCCCGTCCAGGATGCGGCCGAGCTCGGCGACGGCGTGCCGATGCGCGACCTTCTGGTCCTTCGCGCGGGCGACGATCATCGCCAACTCACAGATCGCGCCGAACAGGAAGTGGGCCAGCGGCCCGGTCGGCCGGTCGGCGATCCGGCCCGCCACGATCGCGCGCGTGATGGCCACTTCCATCATCTCGAGCAGCGGCGTCTCGAGGCGGCGCATCTGCTCCCAGCCCAGCGCGCCGAACGCGTCGAGCAACACGATCCGCTGCAGTCCTGGTTCGAGGCACTGCTCGAGAAACGCCCGACATGCGGCCGCGAACCCCTCCCACGGATCCTTCTTGCGTTGATACGCCTTCACCAGCGGCGCGGATATGCGTTCGACCTCCTGGGTGAACACTGCCTCGAACAGTTGGCGCTTGCCTTCGAAGTGGTGGTAGACGGCGCCCTTGGTCATCCGGGCCCGCGCCGCGACGGTGTCCAGCGAGGTCGCCTCGTAGCCCTCCTCGGCGAACAATGCGCGCGCCGCGTCGACAAGCGCCGACGTGGTTGCCTCGGTGCGCTCCGCCTGGGTGCGCCGTGCGCCCTTGGTCGCCACAGCCGAACGATAGCCGGTCACGACTCGGCAGGGTCGAGCGCGATCAGCGGTAGTTCCCGGTCGGTGAAATGCCGGTAGTACTCGGCTTGCGGGTATATCTCAACAAACGCCCGCCATGCGTCGTCGCGTTCGGCTGCGACCAACTCACGCGGCCGAACCACGCGGCGCACTCGGCCGATCTGCACGACGCCGGAGCCGGTGTGCTGCAGGTTCAGCCACCAGGCGGGGGTGCGGGATGACCCGGCGTTGGCGGCCATCACAACGAGCGCGTCGCCGCGACGCAGGTAGAGCACGGGAGTACGGCGACGCTCGCCGGTGCGACGACCCACGGTCTCGAGCACCATCACCGGGGCACCGGCGAACCACCGGCGCCCGACGCGTCCGCCGGTGATCCGGTAGACCCGCGCATGCACGCGGCCCATCGCGCGTTGGACGCGTGGCCACCGGGTCACGACCCGATTCGACTGCCGGGCAATCGTTTCCTGGTTCATAGCACCCGGTAGACGCGGTAGTCGACGTGATTGGGCGAGAGGATGTTGTAGCCAACCGCGACGATCTCGCTGAGCCAGGCGTAGCGGTCGTCTGCAGTGCCGAACGTGGGCGTGGTCCGCACGTAGGTCTCGTCGAAAGCGAGCACCTGACCGCGCGCCAACCGGTCGAGTCCGTCGCCGGGGACTTTGATGACCCCGGTGCTCTCGAAGTGGATGAGTACGCCGTCATGGGTGCGTAGCGTCGCGCGGACATCGACCCGGCCGCTGCCGTTGTTACCCACAAGCAGCCAATCGCCGCCGCCGGGTAGCACTTCGCCGCGCATCCGCGGACCGTCGATCGTCCCCCCGGTGGTGACGAACGTCATCCTCATTCCGAGTGGCGTCGGGATCAGTTGTGCTGGAAGCAGATTGACGTGTATGTCGAAGAGGTGCTCTGCGGGCAGGGCGTCCCGGAGCGGTAGCTGGTCGACCGCCGTTGCCGCGCTCACGCCCGCGCCTGGTTCATCGAGGCCATCAATTGAGCGGAGTCGATGAACGAGTCCTTGCGCGCGACGAGTCCGTCTGCGGTGACGGTGACCAGGTCGAGGCAGTCGAAGCGGACGCCGCCTGAGATCAACGCCCAGTCGAGCACCCAGTGGTCGTTTCCGTAGAGCACGCGATGGATCTCGAACGAGAAATCCGGAAACTGCTCGAAGAGCTTGGCGAAGGCCTCGCGTGCGGCGTCGCGGCCGACGACGGGAGGTGTGCCGGCGTGCGTCCAGAACCGGGTGTCCTGAGTGTGCAACGCCGCGATCGCCTCGGGGTCGCGCTGCGCCCACGCGGCGAAATACCGGTCCGAGAGGTGTTTCAGATCAACTTGCATACCCGCAGTATGCACTAACCTACCCACGGTATGCAACGTTTGATCGCCGCTGTCACCCGAACGTCACCAACGCGGTCACCGCGCCAGCCGAGAGGCACATCGAGAAGCCGTGAGGGACAATGGGTTCGGCCCGGCGCACTGCGGCGACGACCGCCCAGGCGGCCGTCAGCAGCGGTGCGCCGACTGCGGCAAGCGTCCAGATGTCGATGCCGAACGCACCCGTCAGCGCGCCGACGCCGATCGCGAGTTTGACGTCACCGGCGCCCATCGCCGCCGGCGCGAGCAGATGCACCGCCAGGTAAACGGTGAACAGTACGACGGCGCCCGCCAACGCCGGAAATCCGCGACCCGCCGCTGCCGCGACGGTCAAGATCACTATCGCGCCCGGCATGGTCAGCCAGTTCGGTAGCCGACGTTCCCTGATGTCGAACACGCTCAGCGACACCAACCACGCCAGCAGGACGACGCCCGCGACCCCCATCTCTGGAGGCTAACGCCGGTCCGGACCGGCTTCGGACACCAATCAGCGCACGTCGAGCGCCGCTTCCATCGCTTCCCGTGGTGCCGGGCGGCCGGTGAACTGCTCCACCTGAGCGAAGGCCTGGTGAAGCAACATCTGCAGACCACTGATCACCCGCCCGCCGGCGTCCAGGACCGCCGCCGCCAACGGCGTCGGCCACGGATCGTAGATCGCGTCGAGCACAAGCGGTGCTCCCGCGAGCGCGGTTGCGTAGCGTGCGGCAGCCTCGGCGGGAATGGTGTTGATCAGCAGGTCCGCGTCGACGACCGTGCTGCGAAGTTCGGGGCCGTCGACGTCGCACCACCGGCCGTCGGCGCCCAACCGGGTCGCCAGATCCACCAGCGGCGCGGCCTTGTCGGGGTTCCTGGCCACCACAGTGACCCGCTGCACGCCAAGCTCTGACAACCCGACGACCGCCGCCGGTGCCGTGCCCCCGGAACCGACAACGATGCCGTGCGCGGCCGCCACCTCCCCCAATGCTCCTGTCACGCCGTCGATGTCGGTGTTGTCGGCTCGCCATCCGGTTTCGGTCCGCACCAGCGTGTTGGCCGAGCCGACGAGTTCGGCGCGGGTGGTGCGCTCGTCGGCGACCTGCAGCGCCGCGAACTTGCCGGGCTTGGTCACCGAGACGCCGATCCAGTCGCGGTTGAAACCGGTGACCAGTTCCGGCAATTGCTCGGCCGTGCACTCGATTCGCTCGTAGGTCCAGTCGTCCAACCCCAGCGCACGGTAGGCCGCGAGGTGCAGCTGCGGCGAGCGGGAGTGCGCGATCGGCGAACCGAGGACCGCGGCCCTACGGCGTGCGCTCATCGCGCGGAATCGAGCACACCGTTGCGCTGGGCCAGTTCGATGTTCGCGAGGTGCTGCTGGTAGTCCCTGGTGAACAAGGTCGTGCCCTGCATGTCGATCGTGACGAAATACAACCAGTCCCCCGGCGCAGGCTGCTCGGCGGCGGCCAGCGCCGCTTGGCTCGGCGAGCAGATCGGGGTCGCCGGAAGCCCGGGTCGGACATAGGTGTTCCACTGATTGTGTTGCGCGCGATCGGAGTCGGTGGTGGCGACCTCGATCCGGTCCAGCGGGTAGTTCACCGTGGAGTCGAACTCGAGCGTGCGGTTCTCGGCCAGCCGGTTGTAGATGACGCGCGCCACCTTGGCGAAGTCCTCCGGGGTCGACTCCCGCTGCACCAGCGAGCCCACGGTCAAGATTTGATACGGCGACATCTCCATGGCCGCGGCCGTCTCGAGCAGCCCACCGTTCGCGTATTGCGTTGCGCTGGCGGAGATCAAATTCGACAGGATCTCCTGCGGCTGCGCCGACGGGTTGATATTCCACGTGCCCGCGGCGATCAACCCCTCGAGGCGACGATGGTCGTGTCCCATCGCGGTGACGGGCTCGATCGCCCAGTCGGGCACCGCCAGCGCCACCGGCGCGACGGTCCCGGCCACCTGCTCCAACGCGTCCGCCGACACACAGTGGCGCTCGCCGTCGAGGTCGACACACGTCGCGCGCGAGATCAGGCTGAGGATGCCGTCGGTGACGGCGTTGGTCTTGACGTCGCGGACGTCGTCGAGTTGGCGTCCCTCGGGGATGGTGAGCTTGCCGACCCGGTTCTGCGGATCTGCCAGGCGTTCAACGGCGTTGGCCGCCGGGATCTCGGTGCGCAGCTTGTAGAAGCCGGGCTGGATCGCCGAGATCGCATCGTTGCCCTCGGCGGCGTCGACGAACGCGCTGGCCGCCGCGACGATGTTGTGCTCCTGCAGCGTCTTGCCGATCGCGGTGGTGGAGTCGCCGTCGTGTACCTGGATGACCACATCGGCGATGCCTTCGCCCGTGAAGTCGTTGCCGCCGAACAACGAGTGCCACAGCTTCGAGCCGAGAAACACCGCGCCGACGGCGACCACGATCAGCAGACCGACCGCCAAGCTGCCCGCCAGCCGACGCCTGCGCCGGTTCCGCGCCTGCCGTATCCGGTCCGCGCGGGTCATCCGGCGCCGCGGTGGACCGACCGCAACCGGTTCGGCCCGCTCGCGGCCCCAATGGTTAGTCATCCACGACCTCTCCGTGTGCGGCAAGGTGGTCTTCTGCTCCTCGCATCCGCGGCGCCGCTCGCCGCTGGTCCAGCCAGTTCTGCAGAATGCCTACCGCCGCCGCTTGATCGATGACCGAACGCTGGCCCTTGGCCCGAACGCCGGCCTCCCGCAACGAGCGCTGAGCCACCACGGTAGTGAGTCGTTCGTCCGCGAGTCGCACGGGTGTCGGCGCGATACGCGCAGCGAGCGCATCGGCGACCGCGACGGCATCCTGAGCGGAGGAACCGGAGCGGTCGGCGAGCGTGCGGGGCAATCCCACGACGACCTCCACGGCGCCCAGGTCTTCGACCAGCCCGGCGAGTCGTCGGATGTGCCGGTCCGAATTCTTGCGCCGGTCCCGCGCCACGGTCTCGACCGGCGTCGCGAGGATGGCGTCCGGGTCACTTGCGGCCACCCCGATGCGCACGCTGCCGACATCGATGCCGATCCGTCGGCCGCGTCCCGGGTCCGGCGGGTTCAGGGAGTCTCCCGGCCGATCCGGCTGCCGGTCGCCCGATGTTCCTCGCGCAAGCTGCTCATCGCCCGTGGGTGTGGGATTCACGCGGCTAGCTCCGGTGAATCTCTGCGCGCAGCGCGGCCAATGCCGCGTCGATCCCTGCCGCCCCTTTACCGGAACCCTGTGCCAGATCGGCCTTACCGCCGCCACGGCCGTTGACCGGCGCAGCCAACTGCTTCACCAGGTCGTCGGCCCGCAGACCGAGGTCTTGCGCCGCCGGGTTGACCGCCACCACGAACGGGACGGTGTCGTTCTCGCCCTCGGCGATCAGCGCGACGACGGCGGGGTCGGCGCCGAGCTTTCCGCGGATGTCGCCGACCAGCGTGCGAAGATCACCGGCCGACATCCCGCCGGCCATCCGCTGCGCCACCAGACGCACCTTACCGACAAGCTCGGCGCCCGCGGCGGCATTTGCTGCGGCGGCGCGTGCGTTCGCCAGACGAAGCCGGTCCAGCTCCTTCTCGGCCGCTCGTAGCCGCTCGACCAGATTCGCCACTCGCGCAGGCACTTCGTCGGACGGCACCTTCAGCGACGATGCGAGGCCGGCCATCAATGCCCGTTCCTTGGCCAGGTGGCGGAACGAGTCCAGGCCGACGTAGGCCTCGACGCGACGAACGCCGGAGCCGACCGACGACTCGCCGAGGATCGTCACCGGGCCGATCTGCGCCGAGTTGTGCACGTGGGTGCCGCCGCACAACTCCAGCGAGAACGGGCCGCCGATCTCGACCACGCGGACCTGATCGGGGTACTGCTCGCCGAACAGCGCCATCGCGCCCATCGCCTTGGCCTTCTCCAACTCCGTGGTGAACGAGTGCACCTCGTAGTCGGCTTCGACGGCCTCGTTGGTGACTTCCTCGATCTGCCCGCGCTGATCCTCGGAGAGCGGACCCTGCCAGTTGAAGTCGAACCGCAGGTATCCGGGCCTGTTCAGGGAGCCCGCCTGAACCGCGTTCGGCCCCAATACCTGTCGCAGTGCGGCGTGCACCATATGAGTTCCGGAATGGCCCTGGGTCGCACCGTGCCGCCAACGCGGATCCACCGAAGCGATCACCGTGTCACCCTCGACGAACTCGCCGGACTCGACGTTGATCCGATGTGCCCACAGGGTTTTCGCGATCTTCTGCACATCGGTGACGGCGGCCTTCGCCGCGGTGGACGCGCCCGAGCCGCTGATCGTGCCTTCGTCGGCGATCTGACCGCCGGCTTCGGCGTAGAACGGCGTGCGGTCGAGAATCAACTCGACCCGGTCCGGCTGGGGGCCGCCACCATCGTGGGATACGACCGGCACCCGCTTGCCGTCGACGAAGATGCCCAGAATCCTTGCTTCCGAGGACAACTCGTCGAATCCGGTGAACTCGGTCGGCCCCGCGTCAACGAGGTCGCGGTACGCCGACAGATCCGAGTGCGCCTGCTTGCGTGCCGCGGCGTCGGCTTTGGCGCGCCGCCGCTGCTCGGCCATCAGGCCGCGGAAGCCTTGCTCGTCAACGGACAGCCCGTGTTCGGCCGCCATCTCCAGCGTCAGTTCGAACGGGAAGCCGTAGGTGTCGTGCAGCGTGAACGCGTCGGAGCCCGACAACACGTTGGCACCTTTGGCTTTCGTCGCACTGGCCGCCTCGTCGAACAACCGCGAACCCGAGGCGAGCGTGCGGTTGAACGCGGTCTCCTCGGCCACCGCGATCCGCTCTATGCGGTCGAAGTCGGCCACCAGTTCGGGGTACGACGGGCCCATCGCGTCCCGCACGGTGGCCATCAGGTCGGCCATGATCGGCTGCTCGACGCCGAGAAGTTTGGCCGCGCGGATGATCCTGCGCAACAGGCGGCGCAGCACATAGCCGCGCCCCTCGTTGCCGGGGCTCACACCGTCGCCGATGATGATCGCCGCGGTGCGACTGTGGTCGGCGATTATTCGGTAGCGAACGTCCTCCTCATGGCTGCCCTGCCCGTACCCGCGCGGCGCGCGCGCAGCCATGAGGTCGATGACGGGGCGCACCAGGTCCGTCTCGTAGACGTTGTCCACGCCCTGCAGCAGGCAGGCCACGCGCTCGATGCCCATGCCCGTGTCGATGTTCTTGCGGGGTAACGGGCCGAGGATTTCGAAGTCCTCCTTCGAGGTGCCCTCGCCGCGCTCGTTCTGCATGAAGACGAGGTTCCAGATCTCGATGTAGCGGTCCTCGTTGACGACCGGCCCGCCTTCGGCGCCGTAGTCGGGGCCGCGGTCGTAGTAGATCTCCGACGACGGCCCGCACGGCCCGGGGATGCCCATCGACCAGTAGTTGTCTGCCATCCCGCGGCGTTGGATGCGTTCCGGCGGCAGCCCGGCGACCTCCTGCCAGAGTGCTGCGGCTTCGTCGTCGTCGAGATAGACCGTGGCCCAGAGGCGCTCCGGGTCGAGCCCGTACCCCCCTTGATCGACCGGGTTGGTCAGCAGCGTCCAGGCGAATTCGATGGCGCCCTTCTTGAAGTAGTCGCCGAACGAGAAGTTGCCGGCCATCTGGAAGAAGGTGTTGTGCCGGGTGGTGATGCCCACCTCATCGATATCGGGTGTGCGGATGCACTTCTGAACGCTGGTGGCGCGATTCCACGGCGGCGCCTGCTGACCGAGGAAGTAGGACACGAACTGCACCATGCCGGCGTTGACGAAGAGCAGATTGGGGTCGTCGAGGATCACCGAAGCACTCGGCACCTCGGTGTGGCCCGCTTTCACGAAGTGATCGAGGAAACGCTTCCTGATCTCGTGTGTCTGCACGTCTGATACATCCTTGTAGTTTCGCTGGTACCTGCGACTATTCGACCGCACTACAGTACCGGTCGACGTTGTCGCGCCGAAAAGTCAACGAACGGGCGTCGCTCCCGGTGCCCCGTCAGCTTCGATCGGCTGGCGCTGCGCAGTGCCCCCTTCAGGCTGCGGCGATGAAGCTCAGGCGCACCTTACGGTGCGGGTTGTCGCGGTTGAGGTCGACGAGCACGATGCTCTGCCAGGTGCCGAGCAGGGGTTGGCCGTCCTGCACGGGCAGGGTCACCGACGGCGACACCAGCGCCGGCAGGACATGGTCGGCGCCGTGGCCGGGTGAGCCGTGCGAGTGGCGGTAGCGGTCGTCACGCGGAAGTAGCCGTTCGAGCGTGTCGACGAGATCGTCATCGGAGCCCGCACCCGTCTCGATGATCGCCACACCCGCCGTAGCGTGCGGTACGAACACGCTGCACAACCCGTCGCGGTGGCTCCCGCAGAAGGAGCGCACCGCATCGGTCAGGTCCACGATGCGGCGCTGGCCGGTGTCGATGTCGAGTACGTCGGAATCCACACCTTCGAGGGTACGAGGCGCGTCGCCGATCGACCCGGCAGTTTATTGACGTCGGTGTCGGGGTATCTCACTGGCACCCCGAGACCCTGGAGGAACAATGACCGTCACCGGTGTAATCACCGCAATCCTGATCGGCGCCGTCGTCGGCGTGCTCGCTCGCCTGTTACTGCCCGGCAGGCAGCCCATCGGCATGCTGGTGACCGTTCTCGTCGGCATCGTGTCGGCATTGATCGGCACATGGCTCGCCCGTGCACTCGGCCTGCCGACCGCCACCAGCGGAGTCGACTGGATCGAGCTTCTCGTCCAGGTTGTCGTCGCCGTGATCGGTGTCGCCCTGGTGTCCGCGCTCATGGGCCGCAGGCGCACCGGCGTGATGGGCACGCGTCGTCGCGGCGGCGTCATCCGGTAGCCAACCCACCCCGGCGATCCCGGCTGCTTCCCCCTGCAGCCGGGATCGCTTCTGTCACAAGGTTTTCAGCAGCTCATCGAGCTTCTCGTAGCCTTCTTGCATGCCGCCCTCCATGCCGGACGACAGCAGCGCGTCGCGGGCTTCGACGTTCGGGCAGATGGACCGGCCGCGCAGCCTGCTGCGGCCACCGCCGAGGTCCTCGAACCACATGTATTCGATGTTGACCTGATCCGGCGCGCCGTCGAATTCGAAGGTCTGCAGGATGAACTCGTTCTCACGCACGGTGTGGAAGGTGCCGTTGAAGCGGTACTCCCCGCTCTCGTCTCTGTGCGAATAGCGGTAGCCGCCATGGCTCTTGAAATCCCACTCCTCGATCGTCATCTCCAGATGGCGCGGACCCAGCCATTTCTTCATCAGATTGGCCTCTGCGTGTGCCCGAAACAGGGCTTCGACGGGCGCATCGAAGTCCCGGGTGAACTCCATGGCCAGGGTGTCGACGGGTGCGGTCAGATTCAGTGCACTGGTCATTTCTCGTTTCCTTTCTCTTCGGTCATGTCCGCCAGCAGGGCATCCAGCCGGCGGTAGTTGCGTTCGGCGTCAAGCCGATACCGGTCGATCCAAGCGGTCAGCCGCTCCAGCGCGGCCGCATCCAGGTGGACCGGCCGTCGCTGCGCGTCGCGGGTCCTGGTGACCAGCCCCGCCTGCTCGAGCACCTGAATGTGCTTGGACACCGCCTGTTTCGTGATGTCGAACGGCGCCGCCAGCTCGTTGACCGTGGCGGGCCCCCGCGACAGCCGCGCCACGATGGCGCGCCGGACGGGGTCGGCCAGTGCCAGAAAGGCACGGTCCAACCGGGCGTCTGCATCGTCATCACTCCTCAATTGTCAACCTTATGCTTGATCAATCGATATGTTGATTAACAAGGTAGAGACCGGTTCGCGCCCTGTCAAGGGATTCTCTCGTTTGCAGCCAGCGTCGTGAAACGCGTCCCGCGCGAGCATCCGTTGAAATGTCTGCTCTCCGGGAGGAAGCTGGGTAGATCCGGTGGCGCCACCGGGGCGCCGCCCCGATGCAGAGGGGGTTGGATCCGTGTACGCACGCTCTACGACTATCGAGGCGCAGCCGGAGTCCATCGATGCCGGAACTGCCTATGTCCGTGACGAAGTCATGTCGGCGCTAGAAGAGATGGATGGCTACATCGGCCTGTCGCTGTTGGTCGACCGGGAGTCCGGCCGCTGCATCGCCACCAGCGCCTGGGAAACCGAGGAGGCGCTGCGCTCCAGCACGCAGAAAGCGGCTTCGCTTCGGGACCGGGCCGCGGAGATCTTCGGAGGCAGCGCCACGGTCGATCCATGGGAACTCGCGGTGCTGCACCGTAACCATCCCTCGACTGAGGGCGCCTGCGTGCGGGCTACGTGGCTGAGGCTGCCACCAAATCATGCCGAGCAGGCGGTTGAGTTCTATCGGACGTCGGTGTTGTCGGCACTGGAGAACCTCGAAGGTTTCTGCAGCGCCAGCTTGTTGATCAACCGCTCGTCGGGGCGCGGGGTGTCATCGACGACGTTCGACAGCCGCGACGCCATGGAGCGTGGCCGCGAGCAAGCGCGCGAACTGAGGAACGCACGGACCCGGGAATTGGGCGCTGACGTGATCGACGTCGGCGAATTCGAGCTCGCGATCGCGCACCTGCGGGTGCCTGAGATGGTCTGACGCCATCAGGTTCTGTCGCGCTTGCGGCGGATGATCGCGCGCAACTTGTCCAGGCGACCGGCGATGTCGCGTTCATTGCCATGGGTGGTCGGCCGGTAGTAGTCGACGCCCACAAGCTCATCGGGTGGGTACTGTTGCGGCACAACGCCGTCCGGGTCGTCGTGGGCGTACTTGTAGCCGATCGCGTTGCCTAGTTTGGCTGCGCCCGAGTAGTGGCCGTCGCGCAGATGTGGCGGCACCAGTCCCGCCTTGCCGGCTTTGATGTCGCTCATCGCCGCGCCCAGTGCCGTCGTCACCGCGTTCGACTTCGGGGCGGTCGCCAGGTGGACGGTGGCGTGCGCCAACGTCAGTTGCGCCTCGGGCATGCCGATGAGTTGAACGGTCTGCGCCGCGGCGACCGCGGTCTGCAGCGCTGTCGGATCGGCCATGCCGATGTCCTCGCTGGCCAGGATCATCAGCCGCCGGGCCACGAATCGCGGGTCCTCCCCCGCCACCAGCATCCGGGCCAGGTAGTGCAGCGCGGCGTCGACGTCGGAGCCGCGGACCGACTTGATGAACGCGCTGATCACGTCGTAGTGCTGGTCGCCGTCGCGGTCATAACGGACCGCCGCCTTGTCCAGTGACTGCTCGATGGTTTCGACGGCTATGAGGCCACCGGCCCCTCCGGCTGTTTCGGAAGCCACCTCGAGCGCGGTCAGCGCGCGGCGGGCGTCACCGGCCGACAGTTGCACGAGGAGTTCGACGGCCTCGTCGGTGACGGTGACTGTGCCGCCGAGGCCGCGCGGGTCCTCGATGGCGCGACGGACCAGTGTCCGCACGGCATCGGCGTCGAGCGGCTGCAACTGCAGGGTCAGCGACCGCGACAGCAGCGGCGCGACGACCGAGAACGATGGATTTTCGGTGGTCGCTGCAACCAGCGCCACGACGCGGTTCTCGACGGCCGACAGCAGCGCGTCCTGTTGCGTCTTGGAGAACCGGTGCACCTCGTCGATGAACAGCACGGTCTGCTCGCCGTAGGCGGCCGCGCGCCGTGCCACATCTATGACCGCCCGGACCTCCTTCACGCCCGCCGACAGCGCCGACAGCGCTTCGAATCGGCGGCCGGTGGCCTGCGAGATCAACGCCGCCAACGTCGTCTTACCGGTGCCGGGCGGCCCGTAGAGGATGACCGACGCCGCGCCGGAACCCTCGACCATCCGGCGCAGCGGTGAGCCCGGTTGCAGCAGGTGATCCTGTCCGACGACCTCGTCGAGCGTCGCGGGACGCATCCGCACTGCCAGTGGCGCAGAAGCCCCGACGGGCCCGACCGCACTGGGACCGGTTTCGCCGGGGACATCGAACAGACCGTCGGACACGCCTTCTGCTTACCACGCGAGGGTGTCAGGAATCGGTCGGCGCCGTCACGAAGTCGATCAACTCCTCGACGCGGCCGATCAGCGCGGGCTCGAGGTCGGTCCAGTCGCGGACGCGGCCGCGGATCCTCTGCCAGGCCCTCGCGGTGTCGGCCTGCGAATCGCCGGGCCAGCCGAGCGCGCGGCACACGCCCTTCTTCCAATCGACGCCCTTCGGCACGACGGGCCAGGCCTTGATGCCCAGCCGTTCGGGCTTGACCGCCTGCCAGATGTCGATGAACGGGTGGCCGACGACGAGCGTGTGCTCACCGCCGGGGCTTTGACGGACCGCTTGCGCGATGCGGGCTTCCTTCGACCCCGCGACCAGATGGTCGACGAGCACCCCGAGCCGGCGGCCCGGTCCCGGCCGGAAATCTTCGACGATGGCCACGAGATCGTCGACCCCGCCGAGGTGCTCGACGACTACTCCCTCGATTCGCAGATCGTCGCCCCACACCTGCTCGACGAGTTCGGCGTCGTGTCGGCCCTCGACATAAATGCGGCTCGCGAGCGCGACCTTCGCCCGCGCGCCCTTCACGGCGACCGATCCCGACGCGGTGCGCGTCTGCTTCGGCGTCGTCTTTCTCGGGGCGGTCAGGATCACCGGTTTGCCGTCGATCAGGTAACCCGGCCCGACGGGAAAGGGCTTGCGACGTCCTCGCCGGTCCTCCAACTCCATCCGGCCGTATTCGATGCGCACGACCGCGCCGACGTACCCGGTTGCGACGTCTTCGACGACGAGCCCCATCTCCACCGGCTGCTCGGTGGAGCGGATCTTGCGATGGGGGTTGTTGGACAGGACATCAGAGCCATAGCGATCAGCCACCGCGTGATCGTAGGGTCGGCTGCGTGCTGCTCAACCGTGACACGGCCGAAGGAATTGCTAACGGGAGCGTCACGCTTGTTCTCAGGCGTCGGGATGCTCCCCGCGTGAAAGCGGAATTCGCGCGGTGGGGCGCTTCCTCGGAAGTACCACTACATCCGACGGTCGGCCAGCCGGCGCGTCCACAACACCAGGATGCCGGCCAGCACTATCGCGACGAGGTTCAACGCCAGTTGTGCAGCGGATTTGGCCGCGACGTCCCAATCGCCGACCGTCGCGGCGACGACGGCGAATCCGGCCGCGGGCACCGTTGTCACCGAGATGAAAACACCAACCAACGCAGCGGATTTCGAAGAAATCAAGGACAGCATTCCTGCGGCGCCCGCCAGGAACGCGACGACGAACGACAGCGGACCGACCCGGAAGATGAAGTCGACCTGGTCCAGTTCGCTGGTGCTGCGCAACGTGATCCAGCCGATCGCCTCGCCCGCCAGCACCACGACCGCGGTGACGATCATCGCCACGGGGAACCCGACGAACAGCGCGATCGCCGCCCGGCGGGCGAGATACATCCGACGGCGCACCAGCGACACCGCCAGCGCGGCCAGCGGACCGAATTCGGGTCCCAGCACCATCGCGCCGACGACCGTCACCGGCGAGTCGGTCACCACGCCGATCGATGCGATCAGACACGCCACGCACAGGAAGGCCAGGAACGTGACGTTGAGCGTCGACTCCTCGCGGGTGCGCACGGCGAGCTCGTCCCACACGACCGCATCGGCGGGATCCCCGACCGCCTCGTCTTCGGCGCGGTAGGCGCGAGTGGAGAGAACGGTGTCGACGAAGTCGAGCGTGATGGCCCCACGATCCTTGACCCGTAAGGCCTTCAACGCGCCCA